>CAVEXE010000006.1:40947-111638 GCA_963619615.1 Senegalimassilia sp.
CACCGTTTTCATAGCGGGATTCATCGGCCGTATCACGCACCAGCTCTTCAGCAGCATCGGCACCATGCCGTTTCGCAAACGGCCAACACTCCGGATCGGCGGCTTTGATTCCTCTGGACGCCAACAGAGCCAACGCCTCGGCGGCATCCCGCGCCTTGGCCGAATCGGCCGGCTCACAGGCAAGCACGCTTCGCGCCGCCGCGATCAGGCCGCGCGGATCAGTGTCAAGACCACCGAAATCATCAATGCCGCCGACCACCGCATATTCGCGGATCTCCGGATCGGCGTCGCGCTCGCGGGAGAACCGTTCCGGCAGATAGCCGTACAGGAAATCGGAAGGAACTGTGTCATCATTCAGAACGGCACTCAGCACCACGCGTTCGTCGGCGCGGGTCAACGCCACCAGGAAGCTTTTCTGCTCGGACGCGAGCACCGCCTCCAATTGCGCGTCCCTACGGCCCGCGGACGTAACGACCTCATCGCTCAACCGCCCGTGCAGCATCACGTCCGCAAGGCTTTCCCCACCGAACAACGTGTTGCGTGGCGTCAGATTCGGCCACTGCCCCTGCTGCATGGATGGCATGAACACGAGGTTCCAATGGCGTCCGGCGGCACCTGCCGGAGTGGTGAGCGTGACAGCCTGGTCGATCGGCGCGGTATGGGCCAGCGAATCGGCTTCGATGGCAAGCGAACGGACCTGTTCCATGAACGCGCCGATGGTATGAGCGGCCATCATGCCGTTCGAATCGTCGCCCGATGCGTAACTGAACAGACGCATCGCGGCGTCCAGACGATCGTTCGCGGCACGCCCGGCTGCGGAATTCTCCAAAGACGTTCGCTGCCAGATCTGGGCCTTGCCGCATGCCGTCCACGCGCAGTCGAGCACATACTGCGGTTCGCGGGACGTAAGTCTGGACTCCGCCTCGACGGTTTTGCCCAATACCTTCCACAGGCCGGCAAACGCTTTGAACTGCGGATCATATCCCATCACGGATGAGATCGCGTCGAGTACGCGCGTCGAATTCCCGTCCAAAAGCAGCACATACAGCGCGCCTATGTTGAATTGGGATTCATCCGAATCGCTCTCAAGCGAGCGGACCACTTCATACCCATCGGATGGCTCCGATGCGCGAGAAGCACGAAAATCCGCCACATAGTCGTTCCAATCGGCGATTAGGCGCGGCAGCAACGCATTGGCGGAGTCCTCCGATAGCGCGGCGTCATCAGATCGCAGGACTCCGGCAAGCGAGCTCAACGCGTTCATCGCCGACTCTACCGCGGACAGTCTCGCCGGATGTTCGTCGCCTCCAACCGTGATCAGCGGCGAATCCATGATCAACGCGACGCGAGAGCGTACATACGCACCCGCCTCGGCAAGGTCCATCTTCGATGCCGCGATCGTCCGCTGACGCAATTGCGACAGTTCAATCAGCGCGAACAGACCCTGCACGAACGATTCGTCCTTCAACGGTCGCGTCACGCTCGAATAGCGCACCGGCACGCCGTCCGCACGAAGCCGCTCACCGAACGCGCGCGCGGTGGCGTTGTCGTGCGCGATCAACACCATATCGTTCCATTCACGATTGCGATGCAGATGTTCGGTCTTGATCTTCCACACCACATCGTCCATCTCCTCGGACGCGCTTCGATACAGCGCGGTTTCCACGCTGCCGTCGTGCGATGGAATATCGTCGGCGGAACCGATAGGCAGCGAGCCGGGCAGCATCGGCATTTTGCCGGGACGATTCGCGATCGGCGCATCCGTCGCTTCCGTACTGGCGATCGACAGGCTCACCCTGGTTGCGGCCAATATACGATATGAGATCCGGTCTTCGGTCGCGTCGAAGCGTTCCAGCCGCGCCCCCAATCGCGATTGCGCGGCATTGAACAGGTATTCCGGATATGATCCGCGGAACGTCTGCACGGATTCGTCCGGATTGCCCACGAGCAGCAACCGCACCCCCCTGTCATGCAGGGCCGCGAGCATGTCGAATCCCGCGAGCGTGACGTCCTGGAAATCGTCGACGATCAGCAGTTCCGGCAAATCCCCGGCATACGCCTCGCCCACCGACGAGACCGCGTCCACCATGAGCTGGGACGCGTCAAGACGGTATTCCCCCGGATAGGCCGCGCGAATCGCCTCCTCATATTCGGCACGAAGCACGAAAGCGAGACGCCATTGGGTGCGTAGACGCTCATGATTCTCGTCGAGGGTGCCGTCCGCACTCACGGCTTTGGCTATCAGCGTCTCCTCATATTCGGGTTTCGCACCGATCTCGTTCATTCGGGCGAGCATATCGCGCAACTGATTGGCGAAGGCGTCGGAGGAATCATCGACCAGCATTCCCGACCACTGCGCCACCGCGAAATACGTGCGCAGCAGATCACAGGTGCCGCATTCGTCTCCTCGATTCACATGCTCCACATGAGCGGCGAGCACCCGGCGGATGATCATATCCTGCTCGGCGCCGTTGAGCAGCTTCGGCAGCGGAAGACCGGCGCGGGCCCGCACGGCCGTGACGATGCGGAACGCCACCGCCGGCAACGTGGTCACCGGACGTGCCTGCGAGACCGCGGACAGTTCGCGGATCACACGATCGCCCAGATCGTCGGCAATCTGGCGGCCCTGCACCGTCATCACCGCGGACGTGTCGCCGTAACGCTTCATGGCGTCGATCAACGTATTCAGCGCGAAATCCGTTTTTCCGCAGCGGGGCGCCCCCGCAACCAACGTAACATCCGCAAGATCATCCAATTTCACCATGCCTCCCAAGACTACTCGGCGAATAATCGTCTTTCCATGCGTTCACCGGACAAATCACAGATGGTCTGACGGAGACCCATGACCATACCCAACTCAACAAAACAAGGATCGGGAGCATGAATCCCAAAAATCATGACACACAACTCGCAGTTACGGCCCTATTTGCCGAGTTGTGCGTCGGCGAAACCCGAAATCATACCCCCTAACCGCCGTTTCATTAAGTTAGGGGGCATAATTTCGATGATCCGCAACGCACAACTCCGGAAATATACGCCTATCTCGGGGTTGTGCGCACCAAAATCCGCCAGTGCAGCTCACCCAGGCAGACGAACATCACGATCCTTCGGGCATCAATCGCCGCAACCTATCGAAGCAGCCAATCGCCGTGACGAATCCACATGCCGTTGAATACCGCATGATGCAAACCGCTCGTTTCACCATGGGCGCAATCCTTGTCAACGGTTACGCTTGGTGTAATTCCCGTTCGCAGCGACGCGAACGATCACGCATCGCACATTCGTCCTTCCTTCGTCGATTCGGAGAAGCATGAACGATCCACCACAGATACCAGGCTACGATTTCGCGCGGCGGTTGGGTTCGGGCGCCGAGGCGACGGTGTACCTGTACCGGCAGTCCTCCTCCGCACGACCGGTCGCCATCAAGGTGAGCAACCGGCTTTGGGACCCGCGCATGGCGGCGCACGCCGACTTCATGGCCAGCATTCCCCCACATCCCCATATACTTCCGATTTTCGATTCCGGCGTGACCCGTACGGGATTCAGCTACACCATATCCGAGTTCGCATCCGGCGGCAGCTACAAAGACCTCCTGCGCAATACCACGCTTGGCGCCGAGCAGATGCTTGATCTCGGCATCAATCTGGCGAGCGCCGTGTTCACCGCGCACCGCAATGGCATCATTCATCGCGACATCAAACCCGGCAATGTGCTCATTGGCGACCGGAACGTGCCGAAGCTGGCGGATTTCGGGATTTCCTCATCCATCTACGAGCATCATGAAACGGGCTATTCATTGCCTTGGGCCCCACCTGAGGTGATTTTGGGGACGGGCGGCGATGAGGCGTCCGACATCTATTCGCTGGGGGCCATGTTGTTCGCGACGATCGCAGGACGATCGCCGTACGAATACGCCTACCGCGTATTTACCGAGGAGGAATTGGCCGCCGCAATCGTTGAGAAACCCTTGCCGCGACTCGGCGATTTTGGCTTGCCTCCGCAGGTGGAGCGGGTATTGAACAAGGCGCTCAGCAAGAATCCCGACCAGCGGTATCGCTCCGCACTCGACTTCGCACGAGCCATGCAGCGGGTACAATTCGAGATATACGGGCATGCCACACCCATCACGGTGGAGGGTCTGCCGAAGTATCCGAGCGATCTTCCCCTCCGTAGTGATGCACGCATCACGGATGTCCCGACCGATTCCCGGCAATCCAAGGCAGGAGCCAAGTCCATTGCCATCGGAGCTGCGGCAATGACTGCCGTGGCAATGGTGACGTTCGCGTTTCTGGTGGTTCCGCGTATGGATTCCGTTTTCGCAGATGCATACGTCGCGAATTCCGCGATGGCGCAACGGGATATGGACGGCAGTGACGGCATCGTCATGGCGACCGTGCCTTCCGTGGAAGATCTCGTCGGCCGGTATGAGAACGGCATGGCGAGGTTCACGTGGACGAATCCCGACCCGAAGGAGGGCGATTCCTACGCGTGGTCCATCGTTGGTGATTCCGAGGTGACGGCAAGCTCCACAACCGACACGCAGATCGACGTCCCCGCCACCGACGGCGCACGGATCTGCATTCAGATAAGTCTGATTCGAGCCGACCGGCAGATGTCGCAGAATCCAACAATCGCCTGTGCCGTCGGCCCATAGCACGGTACAGGCAGAATCGGAGGGATCCGTGGAAAGACCGAGATATCCGAAGCGGAGCGTACGAGAGCGCAGGAACGCCATGACGTTCCGCAAGCGCATACCGCCCGGGCACGGACAATGGGCCGTGCCGGTCATCATGCTGCTGCTGTTGCTTGGCATCGTGGCCGGTGCGTTGATCGTCGGTTCGGTGCTTCAGCCACGTGTGCATCTTGACGACGGCACCGTGTGGGTCACTTCATTGCAGGACCGTAAGGCAGCCCGGTTCAATGTGCGTATTCGGGAGGCCGATGCGGACGTCCCTTCCTCATCCGCACGATTCGACATAGTCCAGCATGACGGCGACACCGTGATGCTGGAAGACACCGAAGCCCGTTATATCGAAGCCTCCACCGTCAACGAAGACGGCACCACGCCCATGGCAACGGACGTGCAGACTCTGGTCGGCGCGAATACCATCGCCTTCATCAACACGAAAACCGGCAACGTATGGACGGGAATCCCGTCAAACCTCGGTTCAGTGAATCTCGCGGCATCGCCGAAGATGCGGCTCGGAGCTGGCGGCAGGATCGTGGTGGCCCATGACGGCACGATTTACGGCTATCGACAGTCGGACGGTGCGATCATGACGATGAGCGGATCGTTGGCGGCACCGGAAAAAGTGACGGAAATCGGAGCAGGGCAACGGCTGCAGGCGGATTCCTTCACCGTAGTGGACGGCACGCCCGTAATCGCCTCCGGAAATACGATCCACTGGCCGAACGGCAGCGCCGAAATCTCGATGCGGGGCAGACTTACCCTGCAATCCCCGCCGACGGACGGCGAACAAAGCGGTTGGGTGGCCGCCGCAAGCCAATACGGATTGGTCACGGTCGATCTCAAAGCCACGAATCCCGTTCCTTCGGAAATATCCAATTCCGGCAGGGGCGAAGCCGCGCAACCATCCTCCACCAACGGCTGCGTGCATGCGGCATGGAGTCAGGATGCGAACAACTATCTGCGCATATGCTCGGCATCTGACGGCAATCCGCGATTCACGTCCCTGCAGAGCGTGAACGCCACATCCCAACTCGTGTTCCGCACCAATCATCGTCTGACGGTGCTCAACGACGTGGTCGACGGCAGCGTGTGGAACCCGCAGGAATCCGCGGAAAAAATCGCAATTCAATGGAACAGGACGCAGACGCAGCAGACGGAACAGCAGGAGACGACCGCCGACAGCGCCAACAATCAACGCACGTTCAACACAACATGTTCGGCGCAATCCGGCCAGATCGCAGCGCAGAACGACACGTTCGGCGTACGGGCCGGCTCACCGCAGATCCTCGACGTGCTGCGCAATGACGAACAAACCGACTGTTCGGTATTGCGCATCACGTCGGCGAGCGCCCCGGCTGGCGGTGATATCGCCGTCTTTCCCATATACGACGGCCGTTTTCTGCAACTGGACGCCACTCGCGCTGGTACCGGAACAGTGACGTTCGATTATGAGATCAGCGATGGCCGTGGACAGTCGTCAAGCGCCACGGTAACCCTGAACATCATCGACGGGACCAATCTTGCGCCCGTTCAGACCGATATTCCGCCGCAGATCGACGTGGAACAGGGCGCCACCTATACGATGAACGCTTTGGGTGGTTTCTCCGATCCGGACGGAGATCCGTTGACATTGGTTCGTGCGGTGGCGACCAATACCGATCAGGTGGCGCTTTCCACCAGAGCGGATGGGCAATTGGTGTTCGATGCCGGTTCGATGGCGTCCGGCAGAGCAAGCGTCGAAGTGACCGTGTCCGACGGAGAAGAGACCGGGACCGGCATGCTGTATTTTTCGGTAAGGCCAGCCGATACGCTGGCAGCGGTGATCGACCCCGTAATCAAACAGACCACGCCCGGCACACGTACCGTGGTGTCGCTCAAACAGCACGTCCACGGCACTTCCGCGGCATCGGCGGAACTCAGTTCGGTGCAGACTCCGGACGGAGCCTCGACCACCGTGAACGTGACCGATATGTCGTTCACGTTCACCGCTTCGAATCCGGGCACCTATTACGTGCCATACACCATCACGCAGGGGTCGATCGACTCGACCGGCTTGGCACGTGTGGAGGTCCAGCCCGTAACCGGCGATTCCGCCAAACCGGTGGCCGCCAACGACGTTGCGTTGCTTGGAGCGGACAATACCACCATCGTGGAGCCGCTTTCCAATGATGTGGACCCGTTGGGCGGCGTATTGTCGGTCACGTCAGTGCAAGCCGATGCATCCAGCGGTATCAAAACCGGCGTCGTAGGCAACAAGCGCGTGTACATCACCGCCCGTCGAATACCGACCGGACCGGTGCGGATCACCTATGGCGTGGCGAATGCGGCCGGAACATCGACCGGAATCATCGTGCTGCAGCCGCCGACCCTGGCTGCCGAGGACTCCGCGCCGAAAGCCGACGATGTCGAGTTGACGGTGCGTACCGGCGGTATCGTCTCCGTTGATGTGCTTGACCATGTCACGTATTCGGACGGCACCACGGTAAGGCTGCGTGATGATTTGCGCTATGACGAAGGCACGTTCGCCGGGCTGGTGTTCGTTTCCGGCAATACCGTGCGTTATCAGGCATCCGGCCAGACCGGAAGATTCCCTGTGACGTATACCGTCGTGGACGATTTCGGCAACAGCGCTTCCGGAACGATCACGTTTGCCGTGCACAGCAGGAACGCCGACAACAAGAGCATGCCGACGCCATCGGATGTGGAAGCGCAGGTGGCCGCAGGACGCAAGGTACGGATCGCGATTCCCCTGACCGGCATCGACCGCGATGGCGATGACGTGCAACTGTTGGGGTTGGGCAATACGGCACCGCAATTGGGCCGTATAGTCGATGTCGGCGCCGCGTATCTGGCGTACGAGGCGTATGCGGACTCTTCCGGCACCGACGTCTTCTCGTATGCCGTCGAGGATTGGACCGGACAGCGCGCGCAGGCACAGGTCCGGGTCGGCGTGTTCCGTTCGGATTTCGATTCCGGCGTGTACGCACGCGACGATGAGGTCACGTTGAGACCGAACGTTTCGGCTTCCGTGCCGGTCACGCAAAACGATATTTCCGGAGACGACACGGAGCTTACGGTTGAGCCTGATGTGGAATCGCAGGGCATCGACGGCGTGCATGTGGACGACGATCTGATCACGTTCACCGCTCCGGAGCAGGACGGAACGTACTACATCGCGTACACGGTAAAGAACAAGGCCGGTATCTTCGACACCGCCACGTTGACGGTGAACGTTGACGAAAACGCGAGCATCGAACCGCCGACCGCTTACGATTACCGGGTGCCGCCTTCCGCGACGATAGACAAGCGATCCGTCGACATTGACGTATCGCAGTGGATTTCGAATCCTTCCGGCACCGTCGACGAACTGCGGGTTGAGGTGCATCCTTCCGCATCCGGACATGCGCGGATGAAAGACGACGGATCAACCGTGATCACCGTGGATTTGACCGATGACGCGCGCGCCGTGCCATATACGGTGACGAACACCGTGGAGAACATCACATCCGCCGCTTTCATCCAGGTGCCGGCATACGGCGTCTTTCCGCCGACGCTGCGCCCGAAGGCGCCGTCGTTGGTCGTGAATGCCGGCGAAACGATCGTCATCAGCATCGCCGACCATGTACGCGTCGGCGCCGGCAAGACCGCTTATGTGGACGGCTTGGATTCGGTGAGCGCCACCAAAGCCGCGGATGGCGACCTGTACGCGGACGATCAGACGCTCAGATTCACCGCACCGGACGATTATGCCGGTCCGGCTTCGATCACATTCACCGCGATCGACGGCAAACGTGACGGCAGCGGCACCGTGAAGATCATCAATTCGGCGGTGCTGACCCTACCGATCACCATACTCGGCCATGACCTGCCGGCACCGACCTTCTCCGCCACCACGGTGGATGTGGTGGCAGGCGAAGAACCCACCGTCATCGACCTGACCGCCCTGACGCATTCGCCGCCCGGATCGCGTGACAACGAAAAGGCATACGCATACTCCGGTTCGGCCTCTTCCGATCAGGTGAGCGCGGAGGTAAGCACCGACGGCAGATTGACGGTAAGCGCCAGTGAAACGGCGATGCCCGGAACCACGGTGAGCGTTCCGATCGCCATCTCCCATTCGAAAGGCATCGTGCGGACCGGCGTGACCGTACGCATCGTGGCATCCACCAGACCTTTGGCACGCATCGGCACGAAATCCCTGAATCTCAAAGCCGGATCGAGCGGACAGGTGAACATGCTGGACGACGCCTACAATCCCTTCCCGGACACCCCGCTCACCGTCACGGGATGCAGCAACGATGATTCGTCCGGACTGACGGTGCAATGTTCCGCCGACGGAATGATAACGGTCACCGCGGCATCCGATACCAGCGCCAGCACGGGCAACGTGCTCGTAACCTTGCGCGACGCCACCAATGCCAAGGATCGTGAAGTGACCGGAACCATCAACGTTTCGGTCATGGACAAGCCCGATGCTCCGCTGCTCTCCCCCATTGCCGGAGATTTCCAGGATGGCGCGGCGAATCTGAGTTGGACTCCCGGCCACGCGAACGGCAGCCCGATCAACGAATACAAGGTGTTGTGGACCGGCGATGGTTCCGGAGAGCAATCCTGCGGCATCGCGACCGCCTGCCGGGTGACCGGACTCGTCAACGGCGGAACATATTCGTTCACCGTCGTGGCACGCAACGAAGTCGGCTGGTCGGTTCCTTCGAACGCGGTGGAAGGGCAGCCCGACGCAACGCCTGCCGCGCCGACAAACGTGAACGCCGAAGCGGATGGCAATGTCGTGACCGTAACGTGGACGGTTCCTGAAGGCAATTTTTCGCAGGTCGTCGAATATGAGGTGACGCTGGCCGGCGATGGCATATACAGGAAGGAACACACCTCGACGAATACCGCCATCGTCTCATTCGAGAACAACGCCATCACGGATGGCATGTCCGTCAACGCTACCGTACGGGCCAGGAACAGGGTGGATTGGAGTCAACCTTCCCAAGCGTCGAACGTCGTTTCTCCAAGGGGAACTCCCGATAATCCGAGCGTTTCCGCAGTGCAGCAAGGCGATCAGATCATCGTTTCCGGCAAACTCGGCAATATGCGCAACACGGAATGCCGGGCGGTGACCATAGGTTTCGCCGGCACCGACACGAACGTGGAATGCGCGTCCGAGGTTCAAACAAGCTTCGATATCGACGATTCCTGGTATTACCGAAGTTTCACGCCTACCATCACGTTGGCCACCGGACATGCCGGAACGTTCAACGCGCAGGGCGACGCCATCACGCCCGACGTCAAACCCGAGAAGCCGACCGACGTCACGCTCATGCCGGAAGGCGACCATTGCACGGTCTCATGGAACGCCGCCGGAAGGCATTACGACGGATTCGTCGTGGACGCGCCGAACATGGAGGTCCTGACGACCACGGGTCTGAGCGTCACGTATCCGCTCGAACGATGGAGCAGCTGCGGCACCGTGAGCGTACGGCAGACGTTCAAAGGGCATGCCGGCGACCCGCAGCAGGCCAGCAGTGGCGAGATCGGCAACAAAACCAAGGCGGAGATCACCCTGCCCTCGCTGTATTGGGACGGCAAGGACCCCGACATCCTCCACACAGCCGGAGGGTCGGTGAACGTCTACGGCCAGGCCGTGACCACGACCATCGTATTGACGGACGAGTCCAAACAGCAGTATTCGTTCGAATGGCATCCGGGATTCACCGTCATGTTGGACGCATCGTCGCTGCCGCGGGGGAAGTCGTATTCGTGGTGCATCAAAGTGGAGGGCACCATCGACAAGGCGATCGACAATGTACGGTCAAGCCGCACCACACTCAAAGACAAAGACAGACATGCGGCGGTCTCATCGATTTTCCGAGAACCGCAATCGCCTACCGGCAGAAGCTCAACGAAGGAGATTCCATGAGCAGCGCATTCGATGACGCCACCCGATTGAACGATTTCGACGATGGCACAAGATTGACCCCGTACGGCTCCGTCACGCCGGCGATCCGCTCCGGAGGCATCATGCGAACCGTCGACGCCGACATCGCGCGGTTCCATGACATGTTCAACGCTTTGATGGAGAACATCTCCGACGTGGTGGTCGGCAAAACCGACCCGATCCGACTATGCGTCACCGCCATGGTGGCGGGCGGTCATGTACTGATCGAAGACAATCCGGGTACCGGAAAAACGCAATTGGCGCGGGCGCTGGCCAATTCCATCGATATGCCGTTCAAACGCATTCAGTTCACTCCGGACCTGCTACCGTCCGACGTGATCGGCGTCACCTATTACGACCAGAAGCAAGGCGGTTTCGAATATCGCGAGGGACCGGTCTTCGCGTCCATCGTGCTTGCGGACGAGATCAACCGTGCGTCGCCGAAAACGCAATCCGCATTGCTGGAGGTCATGGAGGAGCGGAAGGTCACCGTGGATGGCGTGGCCCATGCGGTGCCGCAGCCGTTCATGGTGATCGCAACACAGAATCCGATCGAACAGATCGGTACCTACAGACTGCCGGAAGCGCAGATGGACCGATTCCTCATCAAAACCGGCATCGGATATCCAAGCCGAGCCGCAAGCATCGGCATTCTACGGCAGTCCAACATCGCCGACCGCGCGGCCACCGCACGACCCGTCATCTCCGGAAGCGACGTGCTGCGCATGCGCGAAGTCAGCGAAACCATACGCATCGACGATGCGATCCTCGAATACATCGTCCGGCTGGTGGATGCGACCCGCCATGACGAAAAGGCACGGGTCGGCTCCTCCATACGCGGCGCGCTGGCGCTCACCCGTTGCGCACGCGTATGGGCCGCCGCCGACCGCCGCGGTTACGTGATACCGGATGATGTGAACGATCTGGCGATTCCCGTACTCGCGCACCGCATCACCCTCACCACAGAGGCCATGTTCCGCGGTTGCACACCGGAACAGCTGGTCGCGCGGATTCTTGAGGATGTGCCGGCCCCGACTTTGAGCACTTGAGCAAGGCGGCTATGATGCGCGATTCTCAGACGACCCAACGCAGATGGATCACAGTACGCTTCTTATACCGGGCCGCGCACCGGTTGATACGGCCGTATATGGCATACGTGTCGCCGTTGGGATGGATGGTGGCCGCACTGGCCTTGTTGTCGTCGATCGCGTTCGCGATTCTCGGATGGCATGAGATGCTCGCCATGGCGGCGGCGTATCTGCTGATGCTGGCCGCCGCGATACTGATGTCTTTGGGTGGTACGTCGTTCTCAGCATCCACCAGCGTATCCGACAGGCGCGTGACCGTGGGAGACACGGTACGGGTGAGCATGTCCATCCGTAATTCCGGCCACTCACCAACCGCTTCGGCACGCGCGAGCCTGTCGATTGACGGCAATCATGAACGGTTCGGCATTCCTCCGCTTGCGCCCGGGCAACACTATGACGACGATGTGGAATTCACTGCCGTGGCGCGCGCGATGCTGACGATCGGGCCTCCGTCGATTCGCAAAGGCGACCCGTTCGGCCTGATATGCCGTGAAAAACGGCTCGATGAGCAGATTCGGATATTCGTCCATCCGCCCATCGTGCCGGTCACCATGGCGGATGCTGGCGTTCAGCGTGACCTCGACGGGTATGCAAGCCGTGGAATCGTGGATGACGACCTCAACTTCCATGGCTTGCGCGAATACGGGCCAGGCGACGACCTACGCAATGTGCATTGGCTGAGTTGCGCGAAAACCGGCACGTTGATGATTCGTCAATACGAGGCCACGCGCCGAACCGACACCGCTCTGGCTCTCAGCGTGAATCCTTACGATTACGCCGACGCCCGGGAATTCGAACTGGCGGTATCGATTCATGCATCCATCGGCGTGGCTTGCCTGTTGCGGGATCGTCCGATCATCTCGTACACCGGCAATGCTCATGCCACACCCGCGGATGCCACAGCGTTTTTGGATTCCTGCAGTTCCATCAGACCGGATTGCGATGATGCTCCGAATCTTGCGCGAAGTCTGCTTGAGCATGCCGGCAGCGCCTCGTTCTTTTGCCTCACCGTCGGCCAATGCAAGGATATGGACGAGATCAGGCGAACGACCCTCGCGTTGCCCCGTTCCTCGACCTGCGTGGTGATGCGGTCCGCTATCGGAAAGCGGTCCAACATTCAAGGATTCGCGAATTTCACGTTGGCCACGGTCGGCAATCTGAACGATCTTCCTGCAATCCTGGGAGCGTTGCCATGACCTTCCCCGCATCCATCAATAGAGCGCATTCCCCCGCCATAACCGAATCCGCAACTGGGTTCTCGGCCGATTCCCCCGAATCCTCAGTTAATTTTCCGACTGAATCCCGGGCCGAATCCCAGGCCGAATCCCGTAGCGGTTCCTCATCAGGTTTCCGGGCCGAGTCTTGGGCCGATTTCGTACAACCGGCGGTGCGGATAGCCCGAGCAGCCCGCCATGGCCGAACACCGCCACCAACCGACGCGCATCATCCCGCAAGACGGCGATCGGCCAATCTTCTGATAGCCGCGCTGCTTACCCTTGCCGCCGCCAGCAATCTCATCGACGTATACGGTTCCCTCGGCGTATGGGCCACAGCCGCCGTGCCCGCCACCTTCATCGGATGCCTTGCGGCACTGTTCGGCACCATAAAACCCTTGCGATTATGGTGGCAGATGCCGCTCATGGCATTGGCGCAATTCGTGGTAGGCCCCGTTCTCCTGTTGAACGAAACCACCATCGCGCACATCATGCCTACTTTGCGCACGTTGACGCAGGGCTGTACGGCCATGTTCGGCTCGTTCAAATACGTAATATCAATCACTCCTCCGGTCGGTACGGCCAACGGCAGTCTGCTCGCCGTATGGACGATCTGCCTGTGGTCCGCGCTGTTGACCGGCATGCCCGCCGTCTCGCAAAACGACCGGCTCGCCGCAATCGCCATCCTTCCGACGATGACGAATATGGCCGTCTGCGCACTGCTCGGCACAGCCGACGGCTATCATCGCCCCATATTCGGCATGCTCACGGCCATCGTTCTGGTGGGGTGGATAAGCGCCCGTCGGAAAAAGCTGGAATCGGAACGATGGCTGAGTTGCATGATCATCGTGGCATTGTCGGCATCGTTGGCGATCGGCACGTGCCTGACCGTCAGGCAGAACAGGACCATACTGCGCGACCATTATGATCCGCCGACCATCTCACACGATTATGCGAGCCCGCTCAGCGGCATGCGATCCTACGTCAAGGATCACAAAGACAGCACGTTGTTGACCGTCACCGGCCTGCCGGCGGGTTCCGCGGTTCGTCTGGCCGTAATGGACTGTTTCGACGGCAATGTGTGGAACCTTGCGGACCGCACCACGAATCCCACCCCGGTCATACCCGCATCGGACGCCGCCGCATCCTCCGATTCGTCGAATTACCGTCGCGTCGGCACCACAATCATCGACGACACCGACGGCGAGGAATTCGAAGCCACGTTTACGATTCATGAAGGATTCAACGAGTACTGGCTGCCAATGGCCGGTCACGCCACGAGTATGCGATTCGCCCATACGGACGATGCCGATTCGTTCTACTACAACATCGACACGCAGTCGGCCATCTATGCATCCAAAACGAACGCGGGACTGACCTATACGGAAACCGGCGTCATGCCCGCAACGCCGACCGAGGAACAGATACGTACCGCGGAAGCGTCTTCCATAAGCCAACCGCAGGCGCAGGATGTTCCCGAAAGCGTGGAAAGACTCGCATCCGCCATGGCCGGCGGGGAAGCCACGGGAGGCGCCGCGGCGCTCTCATTGGCGGATACGCTCAAGGAATCCGGCTGGTTCTCGCACGGTCTGGCAGGTAATTATCCTTCCGCCCCGGGGCATGGCAATTATCGCCTCAACCAGTTGCTCACCGGCACCGCCATGGTGGGCGACAGCGAACAGTACGCCTCCGCCATGGCATTGATGGCCCGCAGCCTCGGACTGCCCAGCCGCGTGGTGCTTGGATTCCTCCCGAAGAACGAAGAGGGATCAGCAAGCAAGGAGCGTACCGAATCGTTTGCGGGAAAAACCATCATCGAATTCACCGGCAATGACGTGTCCGCATGGGTGGAGATCAAACTCGACGGTTATGGATGGGTTCCCTTCCACCCCACACCGGAAGAGACGAAGATTCCCGACGACGATCAGAACCTCGCTCCCCCGAATCCACAAACGCTGGTACGTCAGCCTCCCCTGCCGCTTACCGATCCGCTTCACGACGATAACCAGGCCAAAGGAAAAACATCCATCGGCGGCAGCGCTGCGGATGAGATTCCCGACGACGTGTTCGAACAGCGTTTCGGACGCGTCGTCAAAACGGTGGTCGTTTACGCAAGCCCGATCTGGATGCCGTTCATCATCTGCCTGCTGCTGCTCTGCATCAAAGCCGGCATCCTGGCACGGGCTCGCAGACACGGCGACGCACGTCAACGCATGGCCGCGGGATGGCTGTCCGTCGCCATACTTGCAAGGCAAAGCGGCGTTGTGGTTGACGGCACTCGCCGCTATCAGGCGCGGACCATCAGTCGTCAGTTGAACGTTGATTCGGCAACATTGCTCGCGTTGTGCGACGAAGCCGATTACGCAATCTTCTCGGGCAATACCATACGTGAAAGCCAAGTGCGCGGATACTGGCGGAATATCGATGCGGTACGTAAGGCCATGCTCGGTTCCCTGCCTCCCGCACGAAGGTGGAAGGCCAGATTGTCTCTGGCGGGCATGGTTCGCAACAGCACGCGTCACAGTACACTGCCGCCTCATTGAGAAAGGTATGAGAAAGGGCTTGCCCGATCTTGTGGAAGATCAAAGCAAGCCCTTACGGTTCAGGCCGGTTCACCAGCCGAGGCCTTGTGGATCAGAGGGTGTCTCCGAGATCCATCTGGCCACCGTTGTCGTCGAGGAAATCATCCGGGTTGAAATCGTCGCCGAGCTTGAGGTCGCCGAAGTCGATGCTGGAGAAGTCCACATCGGACAGATCGGCGTCGAAGGACGCGTCGGCGGCATCTCCACCCAAGCCGAAGTTCGGGTAGATGGTGTCGCGGATGGCCTTGTCGGGCTCCACCACGGCGTTGCGGTAGCGGGCAAGGCCCGTACCGGCCGGGATGAGCTTACCGATGATGACGTTCTCCTTGAGGCCCTTCAGGTCATCGACCTTCTGGCTCAGGGAGGCTTCGGTGAGCACTCGGGTGGTTTCCTGGAAGGACGCGGCGGACAGCCAGGAGTCGGTCGCCAGCGAAGCCTTGGTGATGCCCATGAGCTCCGGACGGCCCGCGGCCGGCTTGCCACCGTTCTTCACGGCTTCCATGTTGGCGGTCTTGAAGCGTGCCTGATCCACGAGTTCGCCCGGCAGCAGCGTGGTGTCGCCGGAATCGATCACGGTGATGCGGCGCAGCATCTGGTGCACGATGACCTCGATGTGCTTGTCGTGGATATCCACACCCTGGGAGCGGTACACGGTGTGCACTTCCTCCACGATGTTCACCTGTGCGGCGCGCGGTCCGAGGATGCGAAGAATCTTCTTCGGATCGACGGAACCTTCGATGAGCTGGGTGCCGGCCACAACGTGTTCGCCGTTCTTGACCAGCATCGGGGCGCGACGGGTCACCGGGTAGACGATCGGCTCGACGGAATCGTCGTCCGGCGTCAGAATCACCTGGCGGCCACGCTCGGTGTCCTCCACCCTGACCACGCCGGCGAACTCCGCGATCGGAGCCTCGCCCTTCGGGGTACGGGCTTCGAAAAGCTCGGTGACACGAGGAAGACCCTGGGTGATATCGGATGCGGAAGCAACGCCACCGGAGTGGAAGGAACGCAGCGTCAGCTGGGTACCCGGTTCGCCGATGGACTGCGCGGCCACGATACCGACGGCCTCGCCGACGTCCACCAGCTTGTTGGTAGCCAGGGACCAGCCGTAGCACTTGGCGCACACGCCACGCTTGGATTCGCAGGTCAGCACGGAACGGGCCTTGACCTCTTCCACATCATGGGCAACAAGATCGTTGAGCACGTCCATGGACAGTGCGTCGCCGGCCTTGTACAGCACGGTCTCGCCGTCCGCCGGGTCGATCACGTCGGATGCGAGCAGACGGGAGTACGGGCCACCGTCGGCGGCCTTGACGAGAGACAGGTTGCCGTTCTCGTCGCGTTCGCCGACCTTCATCGCCAGACCGCGCTTGGTGCCGCAGTCCTCTTCACGCACGATGACGTCCTGGGAGACGTCCACCAGACGACGGGTCAGGTAGCCGGATTCCGCGGTACGCAGTGCGGTATCCGCCAGACCCTTACGCGCGCCGTGCTGGGAGATGAAGTATTCCAGCACGGACAGGCCGTCACGGTAGTTGGACTTCACCGGTCGAGGAATGATCTCGCCCTTCGGGTTTGCCACCAGACCACGCATACCGGCGATCTGGTTGATCTGCATCATGTTTCCTCGTGCACCGGACTGCACGATGATCGCCAGGTTGTTCTTGGAGTCGAAGTGTTCCTCGACGGCCTCGGAGACCTCGCTGGTGCACTTGGTCCACAGGTCGATGAGCTCCTGACGGCGCTCCTCTTCGGTGAGCATACCGATTTCGTAGTTCTCGTTGACCTTGTCGGCCTCGGCCTCGTACTTCGCGATGTATTCGTCGCGCTCGGGCGGCTGGATAACGTCGGAGAAGGCGAAGGAGACGCCGGACCACGGTGCGCGGGTGAAGCCCATGTCCTTCAGCGCGTCCAGCGTCGCGGCAACCTGTGCGGTCGGGTAACGGGTCGCGATGTCGTCGACGATCTTGCTCAGACGCTTCTTCGGCGCCTGGTCGTTGACGAACGGATAGTCCACCGGCAGGGTGCTGTTGAACAGGATGCGGCCGTAAGAGGTGGCGAACAGCACGGAGCCGTCGTGGAAACGCTCTTCCTTGGCCACGGTCGGTGTGCCCGGTTCAGGATCGACGACCTGTACTTCGCCCGGCTCCCAGCCCTTCGGCAGCACGAAGTCTTCGGGAAGACGGATGAGCACCTTGGCCTGCATGTCGATCTCATGCTTGTCGAGAGCCATTTCGGCCTCTTCGAGCGAGGAGAACACGCGGCCCTGGCCCTTGGCGCCGTCGATGACGGTGGTCAGGTAGTACAGACCGAGAATCATATCCTGGCTAGGCATGGTCACGGTGTGGCCGTCAGCCGGCTTCAGGATGTTGTCGGAAGCCATCATCAGGGAGCGGGCTTCGGCCTGTGCTTCGGCGCTCAGCGGCAGGTGCACTGCCATCTGGTCGCCGTCGAAGTCGGCGTTGAATGCGGCGCAGGCAAGCGGCGGCAGGTGGATGGCCTTGCCTTCCACCAGGATCGGTTCGAATGCCTGGATGCCCAGACGGTGCAGGGTAGGCGCACGGTTGAGCAGCACCGGATGTTCGGCGATGACCTCTTCGAGCACGCCCCACACTTCGGAGTCGCCACGGTCCACGAGACGCTTGGCGCTCTTCATGTTCTGCGCGTAGTTGAGGTCCACGAGACGCTTGATGACGAACGGCTTGAACAGCTCGAGCGCCATCGGCTTCGGCAGACCGCACTGGTGCATTCTCAGAGACGGGCCGACCACGATCACGGAACGGCCGGAGTAGTCGACTCGCTTACCGAGCAGGTTCTGGCGGAAACGGCCCTGCTTGCCCTTGAGCATGTCGCTCAGGGACTTGAGCGGACGGTTGGACGCGCCGGTCACCGGACGGCCGCGACGGCCGTTGTCGAACAGGGAATCGACGGCTTCCTGCAGCATGCGCTTCTCGTTGTTGAGCATGATTTCAGGAGCGCCGAGTTCGATCAGTCGCTTCAGGCGGTTGTTACGGTTGATCACACGACGGTAGAGGTCGTTGAGATCGGAGGTGGCGAAGCGGCCACCGTCGAGCTGCACCATCGGGCGCAGGTCCGGCGGGATGACCGGAATCACGTCGAGCACCATGGCTTCCGGCTTGTTGCCCGTGGTCAGGAAGGCGTTGACGACCTTCAGACGCTTGAGGGCGCGGGCCTTGCGCTGGCCGGTGCCGGTGTCGATTTCCTGGCGCAGCTGGTCGGAGGCGGCCTGCAGATCGAAGTCCTGCAGACGCTTCTTGATCGCTTCGGCGCCCATGCAGCCTTCGAAGTAATCGCCGTAGCGGTCTTCCATCTCACGCCACAGATCGACGTCGCCTTCCATGTCTCCCGGCTTCAGGTTCTTGAAGCGGTCGAACACGGTGCTCAGACGCTGGATCTGCTCATCGAAACGGATGCGGATGGCGGCCATATCGCGTTCCGCGCCGTTGCGCAGCTTGGCGCGGGCGGAACCACGGGCCTCGCCTTCGGCCTCGAGCTGGGCCAGGTCGGCTTCCACCTTCTTGGCGCGCTCTTCGATTTCGGCGTTGCGGCGCTTCTCCAGGTTGGCGATGTCATTGTCGAACTCGCTCTGCAGATCCGGCAGATCCTGGTGACGGGCTTCCTCATCGACGCTGGTGACCATGTAGGCCGCGAAGTAGATGACCTTCTCCAGATCCTTCGGAGCGATGTCCAGCAGGTAGCCCAGTCGGGACGGCACACCCTTGAAGAACCAGATGTGGGTCACCGGAGCGGCGAGCTCGATGTGGCCCATGCGCTCACGACGCACACGGCTCTTCGTGACTTCCACGCCGCAGCGTTCGCAGACGATGCCCTTGAAGCGCACGCGCTTGTACTTGCCGCAGGCGCATTCCCAATCGCGGGTGGGTCCGAAGATCTGCTCGCCGAACAGGCCGTCCTTTTCCGGCTTCAGGGTACGGTAATTGATGGTTTCAGGCTTCTTGACCTCGCCGTGGCTCCAGTTACGGATGTCATCGGCGGTGGCCAGGCCAATCCTCAGTTTGTCAAATGCGTTGACGTCCAGCACTCTATTGTCCTGTCTATCGATTCTTAATGCTTAATCACGTTTCGTACGGGCTGCCGCACCGCAGTCTCTCGCGATGCGGCAGCCTTGTGGATCACTGGAATTCAGGGGTCTCCAGGATCTGATCTTCCTTGGCGGAGCTGTCAGGACGAGCACCGATGTTGAAGCCCAGATCGTCGGAGTTGGTAGTCGGATCGTCGTCCTCGTCCTTCATGTCGATGGCCACGCCTTCGGCGTTGAGCACTTCGACGTTCAGCGACAGGGACTGCATTTCCTTGAGCAGCACCTTGAAGGACTCCGGAATGCCTGCCGGCGGCAGGTTGTCGCCCTTCACGATGGCGCCGTAGACGCGCACGCGGCCGTCGACGTCATCGGACTTGGTGGTCATCATCTCGTGCAGCGTGTACGCGGCACCGTAGGCCTCGAGGGCCCACACTTCCATCTCGCCGAAGCGCTGGCCGCCGAACTGGGCCTTACCGCCCAGCGGCTGCTGCGTGATCATGGAGTACGGTCCGGTGGAACGTGCGTGGATCTTGTCGTCGACCAGGTGGTGCAGCTTCAGCATGTACATGTAGCCAACGGAGATCGGCTTCGGATACGGTTCGCCGGTACGTCCGTCGAACAGGATCGCCTTGCCGTCTTCGCCGACCAGCTTGTCGCCGTCGCGGTTCGGCAGGGTGCAGGACAGCAGGCCCTTGATGGTGTCCGGGCGCACGCCGTCGAACACCGGGGTGGCGACCGGAGTACCCGGCTCGCCCTTTTCGGCGCCCTGCGGAATGAACTTCTTCCAATCGGCGTCCGGGGCCAGGGAGATGTCCCAGCCGGCGTGCGCGATCCAGCCGAGATGCAGTTCCAGCACCTGGCCGAGGTTCATTCGGGAAGGCACGCCCAGCGGGTTGAGCATGATGTCGACCGGGGTGCCGTCGGCAAGGAACGGCATGTCCTCTTCCGGCAGAATGCGGGAGATGACACCCTTGTTGCCGTGGCGGCCGGAGAGCTTGTCGCCCTGGGTGATCTTGCGGTGCTGTGCGATGTAGACGCGAATCATCTGGTTCACGCCGTTCGGCAGCTCGTCGCCGTCTTCCTCGGCGTCTTCGCGGGTGATTTCCTTGACCGCGATCACGGTACCGGTCTCGCCGTGGGGCACGCGCAGCGAGGTGTCACGCACCTCGCGGCTCTTCTCGCCGAAGATGGCGCGCAGCAGGCGCTCTTCCGGAGTCAGCTCGGTCTCGCCCTTCGGGGTGACCTTGCCGACCAGGATGTCGCCGGCTTCGACTTCGGCGCCGATGCGGATGATGCCGCGCTCGTCGAGGTTGGCGACCGCGTCCTCGCCGACGTTCGGCAGGTCGCGGGTGATCTCTTCGGCACCCAGCTTGGTCTCACGGGCGTCGATCTCGTACTCCTCGATGTGGATGGAGCTGAGGGTGTCGTCCTGCACGAGGCGCTGGGAGATGATCACGGCATCCTCGTAGTTGTAGCCGTTCCACGGCATGAATGCGATGAGCAGGTTCTTGCCCAGGGCCATTTCGCCCTTCTGGGTCGCCGGACCATCGGCCAGCACGGTGCCGGCTTCCACGCGTTCGCCGTCGTGGATCAGCGGGACCTGGTTGTAGCAGGTGGTCTGGTTGGAACGCATGAACTTGGCCAGCTTGTAGGAGCTGGTGGTGCCGTCGTCGTTCATGGTGCGGATGATGTCGGCGGACACATAGGTGACCACGCCCGGCTTCTCGGCCAGGATGACGTCGCCGGAATCGACCGCGGCACGCCATTCCGCGCCGGTGCCGACGAGCGGACGCTCGGATTCGATCAACGGCACGGCCTGACGCTGCATGTTGGTACCCATCAGCGCTCGGTGGCCCTCATCGTGCTCCAGGAACGGAATCAGGGACGCGCCGACGGAAACCATCTGACGCGGGGAAACGTCCATGTAGTCGACGGAGCTGACCGGAACGTCGACCGCTTCTTCTTCGCCGACTCGGGCAAGAGCCTGCTTCTGAACGAAGTTGCCGTTCTCATCGAGTTCCTGGTTGGCCTGTGCGATCACGTGCTCGGCATCGCGATCCGCGGTCATGTACTCGACCTCGTCGGTCACATGGCCGTTGACGACCTTACGGTACGGGGTCTCGATGAAGCCGAACGGGTTGATGCGGCCGAAGGTCGCCAGGGAGCCGATAAGACCGATGTTCGGGCCTTCAGGGGACTCGATCGGGCACATACGGCCGAAGTGGGACGGGTGCACGTCTCGCACTTCCATGGAAGCGCGGTCGCGGGAAAGGCCGCCGGGGCCCAGCGCGGACAGACGACGCTTGTTGGTCACGCCGGCGAGCGGGTTGTTCTGATCCATGAACTGGGACAGCTGGGAGGTTCCGAAGAACTCCTTGATGGTGGCGTTCACCGGACGGATGTTGATCAGGGACTGCGGGGTGATGGCCTCCGGATCCTGGGTGGTCATGCGTTCGCGGACCACGCGCTCCATACGGCTCAGACCGGTCCTGAGCTGGTTCTGGATCAGCTCGCCGACCTGGCGGATACGACGGTTGCCGAAGTGGTCGATATCGTCGACGTCCACGCGCAGGTCAACGTCCTGGCCGTTGCGCCGGCCCGGGAACTTGTCTTCGCCGGCGTGCAGGGTGACCAGGTACTTGATCGTGGCGATGATGTCTTCGCGAGACAGGCTGCGATCGTTGACGTCCTTCTCCAGACCAAGCTTGCGGTTGATCTTGTAACGGCCGACGCGGGCCAGATCGTAACGCTTGGTGTTGAAGTAGAAGGAATCCAGCAGGTTGCGGCCGGCTTCCGGAGTCGGAGTGTCGGTCGGACGGATCTTGCGGTACAGGTCGGTCAGGGCCTCTTCCTGGGTCTGGACAGTCTCCTTGACGAGAGCGTCCATGACCAGCGGATAGTCCTTGAACGCGTCCGCGATCTCATCCTTGGTCATGCCGATGGCCATGAGGAACACGATGGCGGACTGCTTGCGCTTGCGGTCCACACGCACGCCGAGCACGTCACGCTTGTCGATTTCGAACTCAAGCCATGCGCCACGGCTCGGAATGATCTTCGCGCCGAAGACTTCCTTGTCGGAAGTGCGATCGCGGTTGCGGTCGAAATAGACGCCCGGGGAACGCACGAGCTGGGACACGATCACTCGCTCGGTACCGCCGATGATGAAGGTGCCGTGCGGGGTCTGCAGCGGGAAGTCACCCATGAACACGGTCTGGGACTTGATCTCGCCGGTGTCGCCGTTCTCGAATTCGGCGTTCACGTACAGCGGCGCGGAGTAGGTGTAATCCTTCTCCTTGCACTCCTGCACGGTGTGACGCGGCTCTTCGAAATACGGATCGGAGAAGGTCAGGCTCATGGTCTGAGCGAAGTTCTCGATCGGAGAGATCTCCTGGAAGACCTCGTCGAGGCCGGAGGTGTGCGGCACGGTGTTGGTGCCGTTCTCCAGATCCTCCTCGACGCGGCGCTTCCAGCGCTCGTTGCCGATGAGCCAATCAAAGCTGTCAGTCTGTACACCCAGCAGGTAGGGTACATCAATGGGCTCGCGGATGGAGCCGAAGTTCACACGGTCCGACGCCTTGTGCAGATCAATGTCATGCTGGTCGGCGCGTGCGATGATGGTGGTGGTGTTCGTCGTAGCCTCAGCCAATGGACGTTCCTTATCGCTCGCTAAATCGTTTCGATATGTTTCCCCGGAAGCGCCCTCAATGGCCACCATATGCCGATTACGCGGGCGCTTCTTCCTTGTCAGCGTGCCCGCTATATGACACGCATGTACGCAAAGTCAACAGAATAGCATAACCTATAGATTTTCAATCATTCAAAAATCTGCGACCACACCATCCAACAACGCCGTATAGCAGCGACGTCCAATATCGTTATTCGACGGTGATCACAACCGAATCGGATTTCGCGTTCGTCTTGCCAGCAAGCGAGATCTGCGCCACATACGAACCACGGTCCACCTTCGGCAGCGTCGACTGGTCCTCCGCGCACTCGTCGCCCGTGCGCGTGCCCGGCCACGTAATCGTCTGCTTGACCTCGTCGTCCTTCGCGATCAGACGGTAATCCGAATCCGCAACGCATACGTCGGAACGCCAAACCACGTCATCGCCCGACCGGATTTCCAAAACAACGCCGGAAGTCGAAACATCAACCAGACAACCGACCTTGCCGGAACCGCTGTATGCCACGGAAGCCGTGAAATCAAGCGACCCGCCGACCGCAAAACTCGACGCGGCCGGAGTCAGCGTCAACGAAGCGCTTTTCGCATCGCAATCCTGTATGCCGCTCTTCCTCTGCCCTGCCGGAGTGGGAGCCTCCTCACGACTGATCGCATACACGTCGTCATGATGAATCTGATTGCTGATGGCAACCAATCCACGAGAAAGCGAATACACGCAGAACACCACGAACACCACCGCCGTCACAGCGGCGACACCCACGACGATTCGCCTACGACGAAACACATCCTGCTGTTTTGAATCACGTTTCCTGCCATTGCCCATGGAAGTCCTCTGCGCCATGGTTCCTCAGTGTAGCGTGCGGCGTCTGAAAATCATCCGCAAACAGCTCAAGGCGATCACTCAGGACGGAAAACGCACACCGCCATCGGACAACATCTCAATCAAACCATCCTCGTCAAGGGACGCAACGCAACGGTCAAGCTGCACATGGTCCGCCCACAATCCCTCAAGCCGCCCACGATCAAGCGAAACCACACCATCCGGCAAACCACGCAACGCATCCAACACCAGCCCGCGAACCTGCCGATCCGTCCCCTGGAAACGCTGACGAGGCCGCGTACGCCGCTGCCCCAGCCCGGGCCTGCCACGTTCCAAAAACAGGCAGATTCCCGAAATCGGACACTGATCGCACAACGGATTCTTCGCCGCGCACACCACCGCGCCCAATTCCATCACGGATTGATTCCACACCACCGACGGACGATCGAATCGCCGACACTTCGCATGATTGTCATCCGGCAGCACACGCTCGGCCAACGCGCGTTCCGCAGCGCTCGCCGCGCCTCCCAACGACTCCTCGCCAAGGAACACACGCGAAAGCACCCGACGAACATTCGTATCGACCACCACCGCCCGCAATCCGAACGCGAACGACAACACCGCGCTGGCCGTGTAATCCCCGATTCCCGGCAAGGCCGTCAACTCGCCATACGATTGCGGCAGCTCCCCCTGGTAGCGCTCGCCCACCACGCGTGCGCATTCCTGCAGACGCAAGGCCCGCCGCGGATAGCCGAGCCTGCCCCACGCGGCGATGACATCGGCCTTGGACGCATCCGCAAGCGACGCCGCATCAGGCCAACGTTCCATCCACTCATTCCAATACGGCACAACGCGGCTCATCTGGGTCTGCTGGCTCATCACCTCCGACACCAGCACACCCCACGGCGTGGTACGCCCGAACCGCCAAGGCAGATCACGCGCGCAAGTCCGCCACCATTCGGCGAGCAGATCGTACGCCCCACCACCGCTTTCCACGGCAATATGCGCGGTCCGCGCTGAAATATTCGTGTCGTTCATCATTCCTATTCTTAGCACTTATGACGAATGAAGCATCTGCCAGCGAAACCCCCAACGCGCAAGCCGCCGAAGCCCAAGTCGAGAAAATGTTCGAATACGGCTACCGCAAATCAAACTACGGCCCCGACGAACTGGTGACCGACGCTCACGGCAATCCCATCTCCGTAGTCGACGCAATGCTCAGCGCCGAAGCCGCCGCCAAAGCGGAAACCTCCACACCGCACCTGTGCTACTACTCCCCCCGCATTCCCGGCAACACCGGTTCGGCGATCCGCCTGTGCGCGGTCACCGGAACCATCCTGCACCTCGTGGAACCGCTGGGATTCAACCTGCGCGACACCAAACTCCGCCGCGCGGGCCTCGACTACCACGACATGGCGCACGTGGTACTGCACCCGGATTTCGACAACCTCGTCGAATCCATGCCGGATTCACGCATCATCGCGTTCACCGCACACGCCACCAAGCTGTATACGGAAATCGAATACAAGCCGACCGACATTCTGCTGTTCGGCCCCGAACCCGGCAACATCCCCGACCCGATGGACATCATGGCCGGACCGCACGTGGCCGAACAGGTACGTCTGCCCATGCGCCCGAGCCTGCGCTCGCTGAACCTGACCAACTGCGCATCCATCGCCATCTACGAAGCCTGGCGCCAACTAAATTTTGCCGGCGGTAAGTAAAAACTGTAGATGAACACGAAAGAGCCCGACCTTCCGTACAGGATGGCCGGGCTCTTGTCAGGAGAACGTCAGTTCTTGAACGAGTGGATCGGTGCCGGGATTCGTCCGCCGCGGGTCACGAACGCCTCGCAAGACGTCTGGTTCACCGGAATGATCGGCGCATAGCCCATCAGACCGCCGAAGTTGGCCATCTCGCCGACTCCCTTGCCTTCAACCGGAATCACGCGCACCGCGGTGGTCTTCTGGTTGACCATGCCGATGGCGGCTTCGTCGGCGATGATGCCGGAGATCGTCGATGCGGTGGTGTCGCCCGGAATGGCGATCATGTCAAGGCCGACCGAGCACACGCAGGTCATGGCTTCAAGCTTTTCGATGGTCAGGCATCCGTTGGACGCCGCATCGATCATGTTCTTGTCTTCCGAAACAGGAATGAACGCGCCGGAGAGTCCGCCCACATAGGAGGACGCCATGATGCCGCCCTTCTTCACCTGATCGTTGAGCATGGCGAGCGCCGCGGTGGTTCCCGGTGCGCCGACCTGTTCGAGACCGATCTTCTCGAGCACTTCGCCGACGGAATCGCCCACGGCCGGGGTCGGTGCGAGGGAAAGGTCGATGATGCCGAACGGAACGCCGAGTCGGCTGGATGCTTCCTGGGCCACCAGCTGGCCGACGCGCGTGATCTTGAACGCGGTGCGCTTGATGGTTTCGCACAGGAATTCGAAGTTCTTGCCCTTGGCTTCGTCGAGTGCGCGGGAGACCACGCCTGGACCGGAGACGCCGACGTTGATCACGGCATCGCCTTCGGTCACGCCGTGGAAGCCGCCCGCCATGAACGGGTTGTCGTCCGGGGCGTTGCAGAACGCCACGAATTTGACGCAACCGTAGGAATCATTGTCGGCGGTGGCGTGCGCGATATCTTTGATGATGTGTCCGAGCAGTTCGACGGAGTTCATGTCGATGCCGGTCTTGGTGGAGCCCACGTTCACGGAAGAGCACACGATGTCGGTTTCGGACAGCGCCTTCGGCAGGGAGCGGATGAGCATCTCCTCAGCCGGGGTCATGGACTTCGATACGAGCGCGGAATAGCCGCCGATCAGATCGACGCCTACCTTCTTGGCCGCGCTGTCGAGCGCGTGCGCGATCTTCACGAAGTCGTCGGAGCTCTTGCAGGAGCTTGCGCCGACCAGCGAGATCGGGGTGACAGTGATTCGCTTGTTGACGATCGGAATGCCGAAGTCTCGTTCGATGGCCTTGCCCGTGGCAACGAGATCCTTGGCGTACGTGGTGATTTTGTTGTAGATGTTGCTGCAGACTTCGTCGACGCTGTCGGCGGCGCAGTCCAGCAGGCTGATGCCCATGGTGATGGTGCGAACGTCGAGCTTCTCCTGCTCGATCATCTGGTTGGTCTCGTGGACCTCCATGATATTCAGCATATGCGTTCCTCTTCTCCCCTATCAGACGCGGTGCATCTTGGTGAAGATTTCCTCACGCTGGCAGCGGATGCGCACGCCGATCTCGTCGCCGAGCTTTTCGAGATCGTCGACGGTCTCGCCGAATTCCTTGTCGGCGTTGGAGTAGTCGACAATCATCATCATGTTGAAGAAACCGTCGATGATGGTCTGAGAAATGTCGAGCACGTTGACCTGGTGTTCGGATAGGTAGGTGCAGACGCGTGCGATGATGCCGACAGTGTCCTGGCCGACGACGGTGATGATTGCCTTGTTCATGGAACTCCCTAAACGTTAGGTACGAATATCCAGTTGCTCCGGCGAACGCCGGATGTGTCCCCAAGTATAGGAAAGGCACGTGCCAAAACACGTGCCTTTCAATCGATCGCCTTACATTGTGAGACGGCCTATTTCGCCATATTCACTGTGTCAGCTTTCGTTTGCCGCCGCGTATTCGGTGGCCCAGCCGTCCACGTAGGCGCTCTTGACCGCGTTCCAGTCGCCGGTTCCCTGCGCATATTCAAGCAGCGCGGAGCCGAGATCGTTCTTCCACTGTTCGGATGGGATCATGGTGTAGGTCCACGGAACGGATTCCTTGCCTTCCTTCAGCGATTCGGAATAGGCGTCGATCAGCGGGTTTTCCGTCTTGACGTCGGAGAAGGTCTTGAACGGAGTGGAGAATCCCATCTCGACAGCGAGCGCGTTCTTGCCGTCGTCGGAGGTGATCATCCATTCGAGGAAGTCCGCGGTGGCCTGCTTGTCGAGGTCGGATGCCTTGGAGTTGATGCACCAGTAGTTTTCGGAACCGGTGGTCAGGCCTTGGTTTTCCTCGCCTTCTCCGCCTACGTAGATCGGCAGCATGCCCACGTTGTCGGATTCGACGCCCGCGTTGGACAGGTCGGTCCATGCCCATGTGCCGTTCTGGTAGAACACTGCGTCGCCGAACGCGAATTCGGAGTTGGCGTCCTCGCCGGTCTTGGAGCTCAGCTGTGTGGATTCGACGGTGGAGTCGGTGATGTACAGGTCGAAGATGTCCTTGAAGTTCTGCAGTGTGGATCCGGTGATTGTGGCCGGCTGTTCGGTGATGCCGTCGGCCTTGAATTCGTAGTAGAGCGGCACGCCTGCGAGCTGGCTCTTGAATCGCCAGTCGGAGGACGAGTCGAATCCCGCGGATGTGAAGGCTCCCTGCACGCCGAGTTCATCCTTGTGCTTCTGAATGCCGTCGGCTACGGATTTGAGCGCTTTGAAGGAGTTGAGCTCGTCGATGGAGGTTATTTCGGCGTCGGAGAGGTCGAAGTATTTCTGTAGGAGTTCCTTGTTGTAGATGATGCCGTATGATTCGAGCACGTACGGGATGCCGACGATCTTGTCTCCGTCGGTCAGTGCCACGCTGGGATCTTCCAGCTGCTCATATACCGCGGTGTCCTTCATATCGTCGCAGTAGTCCTTCCATCGGGCGTAGCCGACCGGGCCGTTGACCTGGAAGAGGGTCGGTGCCTGGTCTTTGGCCATTTCGGATTTCAGGGTCTGCTCGTAGGTGCCGGACGCCGCGGTTTCCACGGTGACCTGCACGCCGGTCTCCTTGGTGTATGTTTCGGCGATTTCCTTCCATTGGTCGGCCGCTTCGGGTTTGAAGTTCAGGTAGTAGACCTTGCCTTTGGACGAGTCCACGTTGGTCGATGATCCGCAGGCCGAGAGCATGGTCGCTCCCATTGCCAGCGATGCCGCGACGGCAAACGTGCGTTTGATGGTCTTGTTCATGGTTGTTTTCCTTTCTTTTTCCTTTTCTTTTCCGTTCTTTCCTTCGTTGGAAAGCCCGGTTTGCGCGATGGGTTTCAGCCTTTGACCGCTCCTGCGGTGACGCCGGCGATGATGTGCTTCTGGCAGAACAGGTAGAAGATGATGATGGGGACGATCGCCAGCACCAGGCAGGCCATCATGGCTCCCATGTCCACCGATCCGTAACCGCCTTTGAGGTATTGCACCGCGATCGACATGGTCTTGTACTTGCGCAGGTCGAGGGTCAGGTACGGCAGCAGGAAGTCGTTCCAGATCCACATGGTCTGCAGGATGGCCACGGACACGATGCTTGGTTTCATCATCGGCAGCACGATGGTGAAGAAGGTTCTCGGAACGGAGGCTCCGTCGATCATCGCGGCCTCTTCGATTTCGGATGGCAGTCCTTTGATCACGCCGGTGAACATGAAGACGGACAGTCCAGCGCCGAATCCGAGGTAGAGGACCCACATTCCCCATGGGGTGTTGAGTTTGAGGGAGTCCGCGAGTTTCGAAAGCGGGAACATCACCATCTGGAAGGGAATGATCATGTTGAGCAGGAACATAGTGTAGAGCAGTTTGGCGGACAGGTTGTTCACGCGCACGATCCACCATGCGCACATCGATGTGCATACGAGGATCAGGGCCACCGCGCCGACGGTGATGAACAGGGTCCATCCGAAGCTTTCGATGAGGTTGGTCCGTTCGATGCCGCGCACGTAGTTTTCCAACCCTACGAAGGCTTTGCCCGACGGCAGCGAGAACGGCTGTCGGGAGATGTACGCCTTCTGCTTGAAGGAGTTGATGAGTACGAGCACGATCGGGAAGATCCATACCAG
This sequence comes from Senegalimassilia sp., assembly GCA_963619615.1. Taxonomy (GTDB): domain Bacteria; phylum Actinomycetota; class Actinomycetes; order Actinomycetales; family Bifidobacteriaceae; genus Bifidobacterium. Next base: position 70,818 of record CAVEXE010000006.1, read on the forward strand.
GGAAAGCAGTGTGAACAGAATCGTCCAGAATGGAGCGTGCTTCATGCGTTTGTTGTCGTTCATCACGCCGTCACCTCCTTGGATGTGGTGAGCTTGTTTTGGATGAGTGCCACGGCCGCGACGATGAGGAAGAAGATCACGGCTTTGGCCTGGCCCACGCCTTCGTATCCGACTCGTCCGTAGAAGGTTGTGTAGATGTTCATGGCGAGCATTTCCGACATGCGCGACGGCGCGCCGTTGGTCAACGCGAGGTTCTGATCGAAGAGTTTGAACCCGTTGGTGACGGTCAGGAACGTGCAGACGGTGATGGACGGCATCATCAGCGGGATGGTGACGTGCATCATGGTCTGCCGCGGGTTCGCGCCATCCACCTGGGCGGCTTCCATGACGTCGCTGGGCAATGATTGCAGTCCCGCGATGTAGATGATCATCATGTAGCCGATCTGCTGCCAGCACAGCAGTACGACCAATCCCCAGAATCCGTACATGCCCGAGAAGGTGATCGACCGGTTCCAGTGTGCGAGGACGCCGTTGAGCAGCAGCTGCCAGATATAGCCCAGGATGATGCCTCCGATGAGGTTCGGCATGAAGAACACCGAACGGAACACGTTGGCTCCGCGGAAGGCCTTGGTCAGCATGTAGGCCACGAAGAACGCGGCCACGTTGATGATGATCGTCGTGACGATGGTGAACGCGACGGTGAACCAGAGCGCGTGCAGGAACGTACCGTCCGTGAACACTTTCGTATAGTTTTCGAATCCGACGAATTGCGCGTCGGAAACGGTGGTGAACTTGCAGAAGCTCAGATACACGCCTATGGCGAATGGCGCGAGGAAGCCGATGACGAACGCCGCGAAGGTGGGAAGCACGAAGAGCGCCCACCATTTGCGGATGGTTTTGCCTACCATGGAGATCATGATGTTGGCCTTTCGTTGCAAGGATTTGCGGGGATTGCGCGATTGACCGTGGTGGCATGCGGCTATCGGCCGTCGCATACCACCACGACTCGCGTATGGCAAGGTGAAGGAGAAGGATTCGATATCGAATCAGATCAAGCCGGTCAAACCGTGGTCTCGTCCGTTGCGTGCGAAAATCGGAATGACGTCGATCGGCGCGTCGACGGTGACGTGTTCGCCGCCCGAATACCGGGTTCCATCGTGAAGGCTGGTCCAGGTTTCGTCCGCATCGCCCGGCAGGTAGACCGTGCGTTCGCGCGCCCCCTGTTCGACGACCGGCGCGACCAGCAGGTCGGGACCGAACATGTATTCGTCGGCGATGTCGACGGCCTGCCTGTCTTCGGGGAACTCGTAGAACAGTCCGCGGATGAGTGGCTGTCCTTGGGTATGCGCCTGGTCGAACAGGTCTCTGGTGTAGGGGCGGAGCCGCTCGCGCAGATTGATGTATTTGACCATCACCCGTTCGACTTCCTCGCCGTAGGTCCATGGTTCGTTGTCCACTCCGGACGGATCTCGCTTCGTGCCATCCGCGGCCGTGATGGTTTCGTCCATCGAACCGTCCGGCTGGATGCCGAGCCGGTATCCATGGTTGCGCATCACCGGCGAGAAGCACGAGAACTGGCACCAGCGCATCAACAGCTCTTTGAAGGCGGGATCGTTGACGTCTCCGAGGGCGAATCCTCCCATGTCGGTGGTGAACCATGGAATGCCGGCCATGCCCATGTGGATGCCGCAGGTGATCTGCGCCTTGAGGTCCTCGAACGTGGAGTGCACGTCGCCGCTCCACACCAGCGCGCCGTACCGTTGGGCGCCCACCCATGCGCACCGTGTGAGGTTGACGATGTCGCCTTCGCGTCCCTGTTCGATCTGCCCTTCGTAGAAGGCGCGGTTGTATTCACGTGGATAGATGTTGCCCGTGGATACGTTGGGACCGGAATAATACCGGTAGTTGGCGAAGTCGTAGGTGCCGTATTCGGGTTCGGCCTCGTCGAGCCAGAAGGCGTCGACGCCAAGATCCACATAGTTGGTTTTGCACTTGTTCCATACGAATTCACGCGATTGCGGATTGGTGGCGTCGAAGAACTGGTTGGGCTCCTGATACATGTTCGCCACGTCGATGCCTCGTTCGGCGCCGACGAGGAAGCCGTTTTCGAGCATGGTCTCGTAGTTTTCGGATTTGAGCGAGATCTGCGGCCAGACGGACACCATGACCTTGATGCCCATGTTGTGCAGTTCGTCGCACATGGCCTTCGGGTCGGGCCAGAATTCCTTTTCGAAACGGAAGTCTCCCATGTGCGGCCAGTGGAAGAAGTCGATGACGAGCACGTCGATCGGAATGTTGCGACGTTTGAATTCGCGGGCTACCCGAAGCACCTGCTCCTGATTCCAGTAACGCAGTTTGCATTGCCAGAATCCCAGTCCCCATTCGGGCATGACCGGTGCGTGGCCGGTGGCGTCGGCGTAGTGGCGTTCGATTTCGGCCGGCGTCTTGCCTGCTGTGACCCAGTAGTCGAGTTGACGGGTGGATTCGGCTTTCCAGCTTGTACGGTTCTTGCTGAATTCAGCACTGCCGATGGCGGGGTTGTTCCACAGGAAGCCGTAGCCTGCGGAGGATACGACGAACGGAACGGACGCCTGCGAATTGCGGTGCGCCAGTTCGAAGGAGCAGCCTTTGAGATCCATATACGACTGCTGGTACTCCCCCATGCCGTAGAGATGCTCGGTTTCGCTTGCCTGGAAGAACGCTTCGATCTTCTGGCTGCCGCCATCCGCCGGGCAGTAGTGGCGCGCGTGGAGTTTCAACGCGCCGTGCTGCGGCAGTTCGCGGAAGAGCTCGACGCCGTCCGCCGTGGAGAAGCTGAGTTCGCACAGGCTTTCCGTATGGCCCGCGCCCGGGTTGCCTTCGCGGAACATGTGGGCTGTCACCACAAGGTTGCCGTTGGTCAGGGTTGCGATGCCGGCGTTCTCGTCGATGGCCACTTCGACCGCATCCTCGGGCTCATGGTGTTCGTCGAGCAGACCCCAATTCACGTCATCGATGGGCATCTTCTTCGAGGCCCGGATCCTCACGCTATCCGCACCCCAGGGTTCGATGCGCAAGGTTTCGCCTTCGCCTCGCCATTCGAGTGCGCGTCCGTCGGATTTCATTCCCATGGAACACCCTCCTTTTTCATATGGCTTCGTTGTCCTTACCAGCCCACCTCTTTGTTGAACCGGTTCACATAACAAAAATAACGCACCGCAAGTCGTGAGTCAAATATAGAGGTGAACCGGTTCTACACGGAGTGTCGCAAGACGGGAGAACAATTGTTAACGAAAACAGGAGGTATCAGAGTTCCTTCACGGATCCAAGATCCGTCAACGGCTGGCTGACCAACCGCGTCACCGACGGCGCATCCGGGTGTTCGATTCTCCGGATCATCGTTTCAACCGCCTCCTGCGCCACCGCCGGAAGATTGATGTCGATCGCAGTATACGGAATGCGCATCTGCTCACGCAGCACATCCGGCACCACCACCGCCACAGACAGGTCGTCCGGCACGCGAACACCCAATTCCAGCAATACCTGAGGAGTCGAAATGATCGTATTGTCGTCATCGATGATCACACCGGTAATGTCGGGATACCGCTGCAGCACCGCCCTCAGCTTCTCCGCGGGCGGCAGGTTCCAATCCCCCTGCGGAGGCACATGCAACGTGATTCCCTCCGCTTCGGCTTCGGCCATCACGCTCCGCCTGAATCTGACGGCGAAGTTCGCACCCCTGCCAAGCGTTCCCTCCGGCGTATGGACCAACGCTATCTCACGATGCCCCTTCCGTTCGAACAACGCGATCAATTCGTGCGCGGCCCGTTCGAAATCCGTATCGACCTCATCCAATCCTTTCGGATCCTCGGGAATGCCCAGCAGCACCGTCGGCACCTTCGATTCGATCGCCGCTTCGATACGCGGCTCCTCGCACGTAATATCCATGAGAATCAAACCATCGACTTTGCCGGCACCTGCGATGTCACGGATCCCCTTGACCCCGTTGCGATTGCTCATCAGCAGCAGGTCATAGCCCCGAGTACGCGCGAAGTCCGCCAATTCGCACAGATAAGCGCCCCGGGTCAGAGATACCTTCATGTTTCCTTCGGCGTTCACCTGCAATCCCAGCGTCATGGTCTTCGATGTGGACAAAGCCCTGGCACTGTGATTCACCGCATAGCCAAGCTTCTCCATGGCCTCGCGCACGCGCTTCGCGGTCTCCTCAGAAATACGGGGATTGCGGGAAATCACGTAAGACACCGTCGTCTTCGAAACCCCCGCCTCATGAGCCACATCAGTAATAGTCACCATGACGCCCACTATATCCCATCAATCCCTTGGCCGAGGGGCTGCCATCGCTCATGAATCCAAACCAAAATACCAAACCGACAGGCCATCAAAACGCAAGGAAATCACGAATATACGCCCCGACCATCGCCAGACATCCATCCGAAACCGCCGATACCTGCGGAAAAACCCACCGACACCCCCTTTCCATGACACACAACCGCGAGATACAGCCGCATCCTGCGAGTTGTGCGCAAATCCAACGTCGCAGTTCAAAAATCATCAGGCCAAAATCGTTGGAAAATGGCCGTTTTTAAAAATGGAAAGAACATCAAAAAAGCCACAAACCGTAAACAAGGCCCGTAATTACGACTTGTGTCAGAAAAAGAAGGGCCCGATCCTTCCACAACGGATGAATCGGACCCTCATGGCAACAACGGGAACGAACCCTACTTACGTTCCACGCGCTCTTCCTTCAGGAAGAAGGAGAGCACCAGCACGATCACGATCAGCACCAGGCCGAACACGTAACCGTAACGGGAGCCGGCAACGAAGCTTTCCGCATCGCTTGCGCCGGAGCCCATGCCGAGCAGGCAGGTGGCGATGGCGGTGCCGATGGCGCCGAACACCTGCTGCATGGTGTTGAGAATCGTGGATCCATCGGCCGCGAGTTCACGCGGCAGTCCCCTCAGCGCCGCGGACTGCGCGGACTGCTGCATGAGCGGAATGCCGATCATGAACACCACGTGGGCGAACACGAAGAACGCCGGAGCGGTGCCGACGCCGATCATCAGGAACAGCACGGAACCGACGATGCCCACAACGGCGCCCGCACGAACCAGAGGACGGGCACCGACACGGTCGTACCAGCGACCGGTCATGAACGAGAAGACGGCGTTGACCACACCACCGGCAAGCATCAGCATGCCCGCCACGGACGAATTCAGGCCAAGTCCGCGCTGCAGTTCCTGCGGTGCGAGGAACATGATGGCCAGCGTGCAGGCGAACGAGCAGGTGACCATCAGAGCCGGAGTACGGAACGTGGCGATGCCCAAGGCACGCAGATCAAGCACCGGATTTTCGATATGCAGCTGACGGTACGCGTAGAACGCCACAACCACGACGCCGATGACCAGAAGGGCAACGACCAGAGCGGAGAAGCCCATGTCGGACACGAGGCTCACACCGGCCACGAGGCAGCCGAAACCGATGACGGATGCGAGCACGGACAGCAGATCGACCTTCGGACGGGTCGTTTCGATCGGAGTCACGAACGTGGCAATCGTGCATACGAAGGCCACAACGGAAACGACCGCGAACAGCGCGAAGATGGTGCGCCACGAGAACGCGCCGATAAGAAGGCCGGCCAGGGTCGGGCCGATCACCGGGGCGAACATGATCACCAGGCCGGCGACACCGTTGGCGGCGCCGATCTTCTGCGGAGGGAACACGCGCATGATGGCCGCGTACATGGTCGGCAGCACGATGCCGGTGCCGACACCCTGGATGATTCGGCCGGCCAGCACCAGCGCGAAGGCCGGAGACACCGCGGACATCACGGAGCCCACGAAGAAGCAGGCGAGCGCCACGAGCACGAGGGTCTTCGCCTTGATCCACTTGAGCAGGAAGCCCACGCACGGCAGCACGACGCCGATGGCCAGCATGTAGCCGACGACCATCCACTGCGCGGTGCCGGTGGTGATGCCGAACGTGTCGCACAGGTCCGGCAGTGCGATGTTCATGGAGGTTTCGGACAGCATGCCGAGGAACGCGCCGATGTACAGGCCGAGCATCACCTTATGCGGATGCTCGAAATTGGGCTGCTGATGCGCTTGCGATTGCTGGATGGCCGATTGTTGCGCCATTCGTTTCCTTCTCTTTCGTTCGTCTTTTTCGTCACATACGTCTTTTTGGCTCGAAATCCCGCGTTTTCCCGCACGCGATTCGACATACGAAAGCCCGGTCCGCATATGTTCGGATCGGGCTGCGCTGCCTGTTTTTGAGCAAAAGAAAACCGCATGGCCAAGCCTGATATTTCGGCTAAGCCATGCGGTTTTTCAAAACAGCGGTCAAATTATCACGTTTGCAAATTCTTCGTAAGTCCGCCCGGCGTGTCGTCTGCACGGAACCCGTTTCATCCTTTCTTACGGGCTTCGTCCGGGCATAATAATCACAGACGATCACCAACCGACAATATAGAACATTCCTGTTGTAAGGACGCAACATGACCAACGCAACCTCTTCCACGGCCGGCACATCCGCCACCCGTAGCGGATATGGCCCGCTGATGAAATTCTCCCTGCTTTCCATTTCCCTGCTACTCACCTCGGCAAACGCGATTTCCGGCGTGATGCCGGTGCTCATCAAACAGTTTCCCGACCAGCCGCGCGCCAACGTCGAACTGTTGAGCACCGTTCCCTCGTTCTCAATGATCATCATGATCATCGCCTCCGGTTTCATCGCCCGTAGAATCGGCGACAAGGCCACCGTGACCGCTGGTCTGGTCATCGCCGCCATCTTCGGTATCATCCCGTTCTTCTTCACCGGCAATTTCTGGGTGATCATGGGTTCACGTATCGGCCTTGGCGTCGGGTTCGGCCTGATCAACTCGCTGGCCGTCTCCATGATCGCCAAATTCTTCTCCGGCGACGAAAAAGCCACATTGATGGGGTTCCGTTCCGCCTTCGAATCGCTGGGCCAGTCGCTGATGACGCTCGCCGCGGGATTCCTGGTGCTGCTCAGCTGGAACAGCTCGTTCCTCGTCTACCTGATGGCCGTGCCGATCCTGATTCTGTTCGTCGCCTTCGTACCGAAGGAACCGGGTACTGCGTCGGGCGCCGCCATGGATTCCACCGATTCCGACGCCGTCAAACAGTCGGTGAATGGTCCGATTCTGCTGATCACCGTCTTCCTGATCGCCGCCGTGACCATGTACGCCGGTCTGACCACCCGTCTGTCATCGGTGATCGCCGACTCCGGTTTCGGTACCATTCAGCAGGCGTCCACCCTGCTGAGCGTTATGGCCATCGGCGGCATGCTGACGGGCTTCACCTTCGGTTTCATCAATAAGGTTTTGAAGGCGCAGACTCTGACCGTCGGCCTTGTGGCGCTTGCCGCAGGCTCACTGGTGATCTACTTCGCGCCGAATTTCGTGGTGCTTTGCATAGGCGCGATGATTGCCGGAGCCTCCTATCCGACCATGATCTCGTATACATTCGACCAGATTTCCGAAGTCTGTCCAAAGGGATCGGACACGCTGTGCACGTCGGTGGTGTTGGTCGGCTGCAATATCGGCGGCTTCACCGCCCCATACACGATGAAACTGGTTGGCGGCTCCACCTTGAGCCAGCCGTATCTGGTATATGGCGTCGCGTCGTTGGCCATCGCCGCCGCTTACGTCACCTATCATCTGATTCGCAGGCGATCCGCGAATAGACTCGGATAATTTTCGTGCACGGTTTTCCATAAAACCCATTATGGAAAACCGTGCGTTCATATTCTGCGATTACGTCCTCAGATTTCGCGGCTTGCGGCGGCTGCGGCGTATGCCGGCAGCGCGCGCGGAGCGTTGAATCCCTTGGCTTCGAATTCGTCGGCGATCTTCTGGGCGATCTCGTGGCCGTGGCCCTTGTCGACCAGGGCGATGATGGAGCCGCCGAAGCCTCCGCCGGTCATGCGGGCGCCGTACGCGCCGTTGGCACGGGCCACGTCCACGGCGGTATCGAGTTCCGGCACGGTGACCTCATAGTCGTCGCGCAGCGAATCGTGCGAAGCGTTGAACAATTCTCCCGCGGTCTTGATGTCGCCTGCGGCGAAAGCGTCCACGAACTGTTCCACACGGCCGATTTCCGTGACCACGTGACGCACGCGCTTCTTCATGGTCTCGTCTTCCAGCTTGCCGAGCACCGCTTCGAGGGCCGCTTCCGGATCTGACGCGGATTCCACCTCTTCGGCGGTGACACGCAGATTGGCGACGCCGAGGATTTCGGCGGCCTTTTCGCAGGTGGAACGGCGCTGCGCGTACTGTCCGTCGTTGAGCTGATGCGGAGCGCGGGTGTCGAGCACCAGCAGTTCCAGTCCGTACTTGTCGAGGTCGAAGTCCTTCGGTTCGACGCTTTCCACGGCCGTAAGTCCCGGCTTGCAGTCGAGGCGGATCGCATGGCCAAGCGAGCAGCGCATGGATGCGTTCTGGTCAAGTCCTCCGGTGGAGGCTCCGGCCATATCGTTCTCGGACTTGATGGCAGCGTTGATCAGGGTCACGCGGCCGGCATCGGTGGAGCCGTAGCCCAGCGCGTACACGTCGTCCAGCGCCAGTGCGGTGGAGCAGGTCATGGCGGCCGAGGAGCTCAGGCCAGAGCCCAGCGGCACGCAGGACGAGAACGCCGCGTCGAAGCCCTTCACCGTGTCGAAGCCGGCTTCCCGCAGAGCCCAGGCCACACCCACCGGGTAGGCGGCCCAGCCTTCCACACCACCGGCGGCAAGACCATCAAGGTCCGCTTCGGTAACGTTGTCCGGCGCCACGTCGGACACCACGCGCACCGTCGCGTCCTCACGAGGCTTCAGCGCGATGAAGGTGCGGTGCGGCAGCGCGATCGGCAGGCACAGGCCCGCGTTGTAGTCGGTGTGCTCTCCGATGAGGTTCACACGCCCCGGCGCGGCCCACACTCCGACGGGTTCTTCGCCGTATGCGGATTTGAACAGATCGACGGCGATCTTCACGCCCTCGTCATGCGAGAGCGGCTCGATGAATTCAACATCAGTCATTGTTGTTTCCTTATGCTTGTCGCTGAGTTTCGGTCAGCCTTCGATGTCAATCGGGCCAAGTTCGTGGAAGCGCTTGGCGATGAGTTCCGGCGTGGTGTCGGAGACCCAGGCGGCCATGCCGGATTCGGAGCCGGCGAGATACTTGATCTTGTTGGCCGCGCGGCGGAAGGAGAAGAACTGCAGGTTCAGGCGGTAGTTCTCACGGCGTGCGTCGCGGACCGGTGCCTGGTGCCATGCCGCGATGTATGGCAGATCCATGCCCTTGCCGTCTCCCGTGTCGAAGAACGCGTTGCCGCGCTTCAACAGGGTGGAGTACATCACGGCCAGATCCCAACGTTCCTGGTCGTTGAGCTGGTCCAGGGTGAGCACGTCGCGGACCGGTGCCACATGAACCTCGAGAGGCCAGCGCGCGGCGGCCGGCACGTAGGCGACCCAGCTGTGGTTGCGCATGACGATGCGTTCCTGAGCTTCGATTTCGGCGTTCATGAGATCCTTGAGCAGGTTGCCGCCGGTCTTCTCATGGTAGGCTTCGGTGTGCTGCAGTTCGGCTTCCATCTTCGGCGCGATGAACGGATAGCAGTAGACCTGTCCGTGCGGATGGGCCAGGGAGACGCCGATTTCCTGTCCGTGGTTTTCGAACGGGAAGATCTGTTCGATGCCTTCCATCTTGGAGATTTCGGCGGTACGGAACGCCCAAGCCTCAACGACCGTGCGCAGACGGGAGACCGGCAGATCGGCCGGCAGACCGTCTTCGTCGGGGTCGAAGCAGATCACTTCGCAGCGTCCCGCGGCGAGCTTCTTCTCCCACAGCGGGTTGCCGTCAACGTATTCGACGGCTTCGGAACGTCCCGGAACGCGAACCATCGACGGGAAACGGTTCTCGAACACCACGACGTTGTAGTCGGTGTCCGGAACCTCGCCGTCCTGGTACGGATCGCCCGGCTTGCGCGCGGCCAGCGGATTGCCTTTCGCGGTGGCGCCCGGACCTGCGGTGATCGGGCGGTTCATACGCGCGGTCGCCATCGGAATCCAGTCGCCGGTCAGCGGATCGCGTCGCATTTCCGGAGCGGCGTACGGTACTTCCTCACCGGCCGCGTTGAGCTGGTTGGCGAATCGGTACGCCAGTTGACGCGGATCGTTGAGTTCGCGCGTCTTTGCGCCAGACACATACTCCGGATCGTCGTCGAGGTAGAAGAACGCACGACCATCGGCAAGAGTGGTCGGCGTGATACGAATGTGCTCCTTCGCGTACTCTCCTGGAGTGTAGTTGGCGAATTCACTCATTGTGATTACTCACTTTCCTGTATCGGCTCGGTCTGGTGCGCCAGCACGAGCTCTTTGACCAAATCCCTTGTTTTCCCAACCGAATCGGGATCGAGTCCGTCATCGGTAATGACCGTGTCCACCTGGTCGAAGCGTGCGAAAAGCGACAGTGATGTGCAGCTCCACTTGGTGTGATCGGTCAAAATTATCGTTCGATCGGCAATGTCCATCATTGCCATATCGGTTGCGGCCTCGAGCGAGTTCGGCATGAGGAAGCCGCGCGGAATGGACACGGAATGCGTGCCCAAAAACACTGTGTTGACCCGCAGCGATGCCACCACTTTGTCGGCGATCGGTCCTACGAGAGAGTTGGAACGGGTGGTCACGCCACCGGTCACGATTACTTCCACGTCCTTCGATTCCAGCGCCTGTACCAGCTCCGCCACCGGAATGGAGTTGGTGAGGATGGTGATTCCGGACGATTGCTGCGATTCGAGCAGGTGCTGCGCAAACACGTACGCCGTGGTGCCGCCGCCGATCGCGATCACGTCGCCGGGCGCCACGTATTTCACGGCTTCCTGCGCGATGGCGTCCTTAAGTCCGATGTCCATCTGCGACTTTACGGAGAACAGCGGCTCGCTGAGCAGCGTGCTCGTGGTGACGGCGCCGCCATGCACTCGCTTGAGCAGGCCTTTGTCGGCCAGATCGGCGATATCGCGGCGGATGGTCATGGCCGAGACGCCCAGTTCCTTGGACAATGCCGTGATGCGCACCGCGCCGCGCGTGCGTAGACGGCTCAAAATCAGATGCTGACGTTGTGACGATATCATTCGAACATTATCGCACACATTCTCTCAAAAGAAAAACCGAGATGAGCGTTTCGCACGGTTTTCGCGATACAAACGGCGTAAAAAGGCGTCTCCCGTTACCGAAACGCACAAAATCGCACGCACTACGAATCTTAAGCCAAATCAGCAAAAACTCAATTCACACACCGCAACATGCACTCGCGTTCCAATCGCCTTCTCTTGGAATTCGTCATTTCGAGTGAGACAATGGATAACCATGACGTATGTTTCTGAAAATTATTGGCACGACGCGGTGAACAAAGCCACCACCGATCTTTTCACCTTCGGCTACAAGCACATCATCAAGCCCCATTTTGTGTTCAACAAGACACCGGATGTCGCGCATAGCCAAATGATCGAATTCTGCAGGATCACCAAAAACATCCCCCCGTTGATGTGGTTGTGCCGTGAAATGCTCAACTATACCGATCCCGTGCTCGAAACCAACGTGATGGGCGTCGACTTCGCCAATCCGTTCGGCCTTTCCGCCGGTCTCGACAAGGATTGCGAGATGCCCGTCCTCATGGACAACGTCGGCTTCGGCTTCGAAACGGTGGGCTCCACCACTTCCCGCCCCTGCGCCGGAAACCCCCGTCCATGGTTCCACCGCCTGCCGGAATACAATTCGATGATCGTCCACGTAGGACTTGCCAACGAAGGTTCCGAAGTGGTGATTCCGCGCGCCGAAGCCGCATGGACCAAGGCCAAGGACCTCCAGATGTCGATCTCCATAGCCCGCACGAACGACGAGCTCACCGGAGACCTTGACGAAGGCATCGAGGATTATTGCATTTCGATGCGACGCGCGGCCGGACGCAGCGCCATGGTGGAGGTGAACATCTCCTGTCCGAACACGATGGCCGGAGAACCGTTCAATTCAAGCCCCGAAGCGCTCGACCGCCTGTTTACGGAACTCGACAAGATCGACCGCCCGCAGCCCACGCTGGTGAAGATGCCGTTGAACAAGTCTTGGGAGGAGTTCAAGGATCTGCTTGACGTGCTTGCCGAGCACAACGTGCAGGGCCTTTCGATCGCGAACCTGCAGAAGGATCGTACCGGCATGAGCATTCCGCGCGATTGGGAAGGCGGCCTTTCGGGTTCGCCGTGCTACGCGGCCAGCAACGAACGCATCAAGCAGACCTATCGCGAGTACGGCGACCGATTTGCGATCGCCGGCATCGGCGGCGTGTTCACCCCGAAGCAGGCCTATGAGAAGATTCGCTCCGGTTCCAGCCTGGTCATGTTCATCAGCGCGTTGATGTATCGCGGCCCGCAGCAGATCACCGTGCTTAAGCGCGGATTGGCTGATCTGCTCAAGAAGGACGGATTCGACCACGTTTCGCAGGCCGTCGGCATCGACGCCTGACATAAACGCGGTTGATGCGAAAAATCGGCTGTGATGCAGGAAGACCCGTACGCGAGTCATCCGGCGTCACAGCCGATTTCCATTACGGTTCATCCGGATCCATCATCCGGATCCATCATCCGGATCCATCAGTTCAAACGGTTCAATCAGTTCAACCGATTCCGACCCCAACCGGATCAGCGGAACGCACCGCGAATATATGGCGGCTGGTAGGGCGCTTCCTTCACGGGCACGCCGAGCTTGGCCGCGGCACGCAACGGCCAATAGGGGTCACGCAACGCGGCACGGCCGATTTCGACAGCATCCGCGGCACCCGACTTCACAATCTTCTCCGCTTGCTTCGATTTGGTGATCAATCCCACCGCGGTGGTGGGAACACCGGCACGGGAGCGTATCTGATTGGAGAACGGCACCTGATAATCCGGTTTGACCGGAATGGTCACGTCGGGAATGATGCCGCCCGTGGAAACGTCCACCAGATCGACGTCATGCTCCTTCAGAATCCTTGCCAGGTCAACGCTCTGGTCAAGGTCCCATCCGCCGGCCGCCCAATCAGTGGCGGAGATTCGCACAAGCAACGGCATGGCTTCGGGAATCACGCCGCGAATGGCGTCGACCACTTCAACCAGCATACGGATGCGGTTTTCAAACGATCCGCCGTACTCGTCCTCACGCTCGTTGACGAGCGGATCGAGGAATTGCGAAAGCAGATAGCCATGCGCGGCATGAATCTCCACCGCATCGAAGCCAATGGCGGAGGCACGCCAGGCGGCATCCCTGAACTGGTTCACGATGGTGTGGATCTCGTCCACGCTCAATTCCCGCGGCTTGGCGAGGGAACCGAAGGCGTTCGCGCTCGGGCATACGGTCTGCCATCCGCCGAATTCCTCAGGTACGCTGGAGCCTTCGAATCCAATCGAAAAGCACCCTGTGGACCCTTTGCGTCCGGCATGGTTGAGCTGCACCGCCATGGTCGCCCCGGCCTTCTTGGCATCGGAGACGATCCAATGCCACGCGTCCATCTGCGAGTCGCTCCACAGTCCAAGATCGCAAGGCGAGATACGGCCTTCCGGAGCCACCGCGGTAGCCTCCACGATAATCATGCCGAAGCCGCCCATCGCACGGGAGACGTAATGCTGGTAATGGAACGGCGTGGGAAGACCGTCCTGCGCCAGCGCCGAATACGTGTCCATGGGCGGAAGCCAAATACGGTTGCGTACGGTCGTTCCACGCAGGATCATCGAATCGAACAGTCTCACCGAGCCATTCTTCCTTGGCTTCTTCGATTTCTTGTCGTTGCCGCCCATAGCAACCTCCCTTGCAATCCGCCTGTCATGCCGCCATTTTTCGGCATTACCTGCATTCTACGATGAACGCCCGTCGCCTGGACGGGCGTTCATCGACTGTTCACATCGGCATGCGCTACGCGGCCGCTGCGATCAGCGGATTCGCACTGGCTGATTCTGCCGCTGAATGCTGGAGCTTCACTGGCTTGTGGTGCGTTGCGACCCTCCGCCGATCCTCGTCACCGTGGAGGACGTCGTGGAATACTTCGCCGCGGCCTGTCCGTAATCATTGTCGATGGCCAGCTGCTTGCGTTCCGCATAGGCGTTCATGAAGTCACGCCATGCCGGGGCCGCGATGGTCGAACCGTCCCAATAGCTGTGGTATTCGCCGTTGATGGCGATGTTCTCGATCGGGTGGCCGACCGGGTTCTGCACATCGCCGACGAGCACGAAGGTCGCGATCTCGTTCGGAATGAAACCGCCGGTGGTCACCAGCTGGTTCTCATGCGTACCGGTCTTGGCGAACGTCTTGCGCCCGTTGGCCAGCTGGGTCACGGTGCCCGCGCCATCGGCCCTGGTCACGCCCTGGTTCATGGCCCAGGCAAGGGTTTGGATGATTTCCGGATCGACCGCCTGATGGCAGTTCGCGGAAGGCACCTCCATGTCGTTGCCGTCCGAATCGGTCACCTTCTTCAGTGCGATCGGATCACACTGCACGCCATTGGACGCGAACACGGCGTAGATGCTGGCCATGGTCAGCGGAGACACGTTCACGTTTCCGACGAGCATTGCCGGCACGAACGACGTGGTCTGGTCGAGGGTCTCACCGGTGTTGGCATCATGGTAGCCGAGTTCGGTGGCGGTGTCCGCAACCTTGCACAGGCCGATGATCGTACCCATGGACGCCTGCGTGGTGTTGTGCGACCTTGCCAATGCGAGCGCCGGGGTTTCCGGGCTCACCGTTCCGTTGGTAAGCGCGTTGGTCACGCTCCACGTGTCGGTTCCGCCCGAGTACCGGTCACAGGCGAAGAGTGAGGTCGAGTACCGGGTAGTGGTCTGCAGGTTCTCGTTGACGGAATGCCCCGCTTCCATCCATGCGACCAGATTCACGGGCTTCCACGAGGAGCCGATGGAGAAGCCCATGCCTCCGCCGTCCACTCGGTCCACCGCGTAGTTCATGGAGTCCTTGGTCTGGTCCGTCCTTGCGGCCTCGGTGGCGTCATAGGTTCGGTTCAGGCCGAATCCCAGAACCTCGCCCGTTCCCGGTTTCACCGATGCCATGACTATTTCCATACCTGACGCATCGTCCGCGGGGATGGTGTTGCGCGCGGTTTCGTTGAGCAGCGTGTTGGCGTCGATGTCAAGCGTGGTCACGATCTTGAGGCCGCCTTCCTTCAGCAGCTTCTCTCGCGCCTCCTGCGTCTTGCCGAATTCCTCGGAGTTCAGGATCTTGTGCACCACGTAGTCGCAGAAATATCCGGCATCGTAGTTCGCCGCCATGCAGCCGGTCGAAACGGACTGGATATCCAGCGTGTCCACGAGAGGGGTGTTGACCGCCTCGTTGTATTCGTCGTCGGTGATGAATCCCTGCTCGTGCATCAGCTGGAGCACGATGTTGCGCTGATTCTGCGATTCCTCCTGATTCGCCTCGACGGAGGGATCGTACGCGTTCGGATTCTTGGTGATCGCCGCGATCGTGGCCGCCTGCACTACGGTGAGCTGGTCCGCGGTGGTGTTGAAGTAGCGTTTCGCGGCCGACTGCACGCCGTACAGGCTGTTGCCGCCGAACTGGGCGATGTTCAGATACCCCTGCAGAATCTCGGCTTTGGAATATTTCTTCTCCACCTGCACCGCGATCAGCATCTCCCTGAGCTTACGCGCGATGGTGTCTTCCGATGCGTGATACTGTGCGATCGGATCGTCGTCCTGTTCCGCCTGCTGAATAAGCATGTTCTTCACATACTGCTGCGTCAGCGAGGAACCGCCCTGCTGGTCTCCGCCTTTGACGTAGGTTTGGAAGAACGCTCGGAACACGCCCTGCACGTCCACGCCGCTGTGGGAGAAGAATCGCTTGTCCTCTCGCGCCACCACGGCCTGCTGCATGGCTTTGGAGATGCTCTTCAGCGGAACCACTTCTCGATTCTGGTCCCAGAATTCCGTGATGACGGAAGTGCCGTCCGACGCGTACAACGTCGACTTCTGAGGCAGGCTGGTCACATCGAAATCAATGCCCTCAACCGCAAGCGACGGAACGACGGCCTTCGCCACATTGTTCGCACTGAAGACCGCGGGGAGCAGGAACAGGCTTGTAGCCACGCCGCCGCCCACGCACAGGGTGATGTAGGTAATCACCAGCGTGAGCACACGTCGAGCAGTCAAAGTTTTCTTCTTGGGCATGCTGACCATTCTAAATTGGCGGGTCTACTAATCAACTACCTGTACATCGCCGACACACGTTTCTCACAAAAACGTTGCAAATTCAAGGAATTCTGGGAATAAGCCGAAAACGGACGACCTTCCAAAAAGATTCATCCACCTCGCCGCGGAACACACCCTTGCAAGGGGCTTTCGATTCCGTTATCTTCTGGACCTGCGAATGAGCATGCCCGGCTGATAGATGATTATGGACCGCCCCTCGCGCGCGATCCATCCGCGATTCGCGAAATCCGTCAACGCCTTGTTCACCGTTTCCCGCGAAGAGCCCACGAGCTGCGCCATCTCCTCCTGGGTCAGGTCGTGCGGCACTTTCACGCCCTCTTCGACCGGCTCTCCGAATCGTGACGCCAGGTTCAGCAACGTTTTGGCCAGACGTCCGGGAACGTCCATGAACACCAGATCGGAAATGCGTTCGTTGTTGTCTCGCATTCGGTGGGCCAGCACCTGCAGCATGTCCACCGCCACCTGCGGATGCTCGTTGAGCCAGGAGAACAACGCGTCATGTTCAAGCCACACAACGCGCGTGCCGTTGGTCATGGCCACCGCGGAAGCGGTTCGTGGACCTCCGTGCGGGTCGAAAACCGGAATCTCGCCGAGAACTTCCCCATAGGCGTGAATGCTGAGCAGCTGCACCCGCCTGTCGGACGACTGCCGGGTCAGTTTCACCCGGCCCTCCTCCAGCAGGTACATGCGATGGTCTGTGTCGCCTTCGCGGAAGATGTAATCGCCTTTGGCGTATTCGGCGCGCTGCAGGCTTGGCAGCAGTTCCCGCGCCTGCTCCGGGGAAACCTGTTTGAACAATGCGGTGTGCAGCAATGTCGCGCTTTCGTTGTTGATTCCGTTCACTTCGTTCGCAGAATCCACTCCACGCACCTCCGGCCTTTTCGATTTCGTCGATCGAGTCCTCCTCGACCGCCCGGGCTACATTGTAACTCGTTCGGCGGCCTCAAGCAGATGCTCCACGATCCGGCTTCTGCTCATTCCCGTCTGCGAGCGCATAGGATCGACTCGTTTCACCGCCGATTTCACGGCCTTGTCCGACATTTTCTCCCGTGACGTGTTCAACACGCGCGTCATTTTCTCCGCGTCGATGTCGTAGGCGAGCGTCACGTGGTGCAGGATCGCTCCGGGCCCGTCGTTGTTGGCCGCGAACCTGCGTTGGGCCGCGCCTCCGAGTTTGCCGTGTTGCGTGGCTATGTCGTTGAGTCCGGAGAATCGTACGTCGAGGCCGATTTCCCTGAGTGCTTCCACCAGCCAGTAATCGCAGAGTTTGTAGGAGTCCTCTATGTTCATGCCGTACGCGAATGCGAGGGGTGCGTACAGTGAATAGGTGATGGTGTTGCCGGGTTCTATGAACATGGCGCCGCCGCCCGTGCACCGCCGTACCACTTGGAATCCTTCGGCTTGCGCGGTTTGCATGTTGACTTCGTCCTGCAGTGACTGGAATCGTCCGATCACCACCGCCGGCGCCGACCATTCCCATATGCGCAGCGTGGGTTCGCGCTCCCCCGCCGCCACTTGCCGCGCCCATTGCACGTCGATGTCCATTTGTTCCTGCGGACCGCGCGGATGGTCGTGCACGATGCGTATGTCGAGGTTTCGCCAGCGTCGAGCGCATTCGTCCTGGCTTGGCTCGTTTCCGTTCGATGCGTTGTACGATATCTGCGCGATTGATGGCTGTGCGGGTTGGGTTTGCGTGGCTTCCGGTTGCGTGATTTCGGTTTGCGCGGCTCGATTCCGCCATTCCGCCATCGCCCTGTCAAACGCGATGGCGATTCCCCGTGCGTTCATGCCCGTCATGCGTACGTTCGGAAAATCGCGCATGACCGTTTCGACGGCTTGTTCCGCATCACGTTCCGTGGTTTCAAGCATTGCCTGCCGACGCAGGGCCTGCTCAATGCCGTGGATCATCCTCTGCGATTCGTCATCGCCGCCATCGAGGAAGAAATCCCCGTCCACACTGCATTCGACGCTATGTTGCCCACAGTCGTCGGCATTGGAGAACCGGACGGAAACTCCTACGAGTTTGCCGCCCGGTTCTTTATATAGTCCTCTGTGCATCAATCCGCCAATTCGATGCCGCGCGCATCCCTATGCCACGGGGAGCCGTAGTTGGAGCAGAGGATGAGGATGGCTTCGATCAGCGCCCAGATGCCGGAGATGATCGGACCGACGATGATGATCCATCCGATCAGGGTCAGCAGCAACTGCGCCACCGCCTTGCCGGTGTTGCCCAGGTAGAAGTTGTGCACGCCGAGGCTTCCGAGGAAGATGCCCAGGAGTCCCGCGGCGATCTTGCTTTTCTGCGCCTGACCCACCGGCATCGGCTGGCCGTACTGCTGCTGGCTGTACTGCGGCTGCGCGTACTGCTGCTGGTCGTAAGGCTGCTGCGCGTACTGCTGGTTGTACTGCTGACCATACGGCTGCTGCGTGTAGGCGTTCTGGTCGGAGGACTGGCCGTACTGCGTGTAGGAGTTTTCGGAACCGTACGGGGCCTGCGCCGGCTGGCCGTATGCGTTCTGCGCGTCCTGCTGCTGTGCGGCGTAGAAATCGGGATTGTAGGATTGCGTGTTCGGAGTGTTCTCGACGATCGGGGTGTTGGCCTGATCGGAGTTCTTGAATTCGTTGTTGTGCTCGTTCATGGTTCTACAATATCGCACCGTTTGCCTGATTATCAGTGCCGAATCCCTGATAGCAACCCTGAATTCCGCAACCCCTACCCCGAAAAAACCCGCCGTTTCGGCAGGAGCCTACTTCGACGGGTTTCAACGGGTTTGACGCATGCCTTCAGACTATGCGCGGACGATATTCGCCACGCAAGCCGTTCACATGCGGGCCAGGATATCGCGGCCCACCTCGTCGGTGGAGCGCACGGTGGAGCCGAGCTCCTCGATATCCGCTTCGACCGCGGTGTCGATGCGTGCTGCTGCCTCGTCGAAGCCAAGGTGACGCAGCAGCATGGCGGCGGAAAGAATCGCGGCGGTCGGGTTGGCCTTGTTCTGGCCTGCGATGTCCGGAGCGGAACCGTGGATCGGCTCGAACATGGACGGATATTCATCGGACGCGTTGATGCAGCCGGAAGCGGAATAGCCGACGCCACCGACCACGGCACCCGCCTCATCGGTGATGATGTCTCCGAACAGGTTGTCGGTGAGAATCACATCGAAACGGGACGGATCGGACACCATGAAAATGGTGGTCGCGTCGATATGCAGATAGTCGTGGGAGACCTCCGGATACTCCTCGGCCACCTTGTTGACGATGCGCTGCCACATGTCACCCGCATTGACGAGCACGTTCTTCTTGTGCACGAGGGTCACATGCTTCTTGCGCTTCATCGCCAGCTGGAAAGCGTAACGCACCACACGCTCAACACCATAAGCGGTGTTGATGGAAACCTCAGTGGCCACCTCGTTCGGCGTCTCGCGACGCACGGCTCCACCGGCTCCGCAGTACAGGCCCTCGGTGCCTTCGCGCACCACCACGAAGTCGATGTCTCCCGGATTGGCAAGCGGCGAAGTAACACCCTTGTACAGCTTGGACGGACGAAGGTTCACATACTGGTCAAGATCGAAACGCAGCTTCAACAGCAGACCGCGCTCAAGAATACCGGCCTTGATGCGCGGATCGCCGACCGCACCCAACAGAATCGCATCGGTCTTCTTGATGCGATCCTCTTCCTCCTGCGGAAGAATCACGCCATCGCGCAGATAACGTTCGGCACCCAAATCGAAATTCTCATATTCGAATTCGGCAACGCCTTCAGCAGCCTTCTCCAAAGCCTTCTGGGCCCACGGAGTAACTTCCTTGCCAATACCATCGCCAGGAATGACGGCGATCGTGTACTTCTTCGTTGTATCACTCATAGCACGCGACTCTAGTCATCCTTATGTAACGCAAGCAAAAAACGCTCAGCAAATGGACAATCTCCATAGCGTGAACGTTGCGCCCAAAGCAACCTTCATCAGCTGGTGATCCCCATAATGCCAAGGCACCACGCGTTCTCATACGAGACTTCCCGCCACTGCTTATAACGCCCGGAAGTACCGCCGTGACCGGCTTCCACCTCAATCTTCGCCACCGCGTCAACACCGGCACGCTGCAACCTGGCCAACCATTTCATCGGCTCGACATACAACACGCGAGTATCATTCATGGACGTGGTGATGAAAATCTTCGGGAACACCGCCACACGAGGATCATCCACACTCTCCGGAGCGTTCTCATAAGGCGTGTACTCCTTCATATAGCGGTACACGTCCTCATCATGCAGCGGATCGCCCCACTCATCCCACTCCGTAACGGTCAACGGCAACGACGGGTCAAGAATCGACGTCAACGCATCAACAAACGGCACATCCGCCTCAATACCGGCAAAACACTCCGGAGCCATATTGGCCACCGCACCCATCAGAAGACCACCCGCAGAACCACCATCGGCCACGGTTCGCGCAGCGGACGCCAATCCCGAACGCTGCAACGCACGCGTCGCATCCACAAAATCCTCAAACGAATGCTTCTTATTGAGCAAATGGCCCTGCTCATACCACGCACGCCCCATCTCACCGCCACCGCGAATATGCGGAACCGCATACAGCACGCCACGGTCAAGCATACTGATCCTCGAAACGGAAAACCCCGGATCGGAACTGATCTCATACGCGCCATAACCCGTGATGAACATCGCGGAATCACAAGTGGGAACATCCCTCCTCCACACCAGGGAGACGGGAATGCGCTCGCCGTCGCGTGCGGTGATCCATACGCGACGTTCCATGTAATCGCGCGGATTGAAATCGCCGAGCACCGTCGCACGCTTGAGCAGGCGGTCCTCTCCAGTGGCCGGATCGATGTCGTGCAACTCGCCCGGTCGGGTATAGCTGGCGAAGGAGTAACGCATACGAGGGGCGTCGTAGGAGGGGTTTCCGCCTGCGCCGATCGAATAGAGGCGACGGGTCTCCCCCGGCATTTCGTCGGCGGTGGCGCCATCGGACGACGTCATGGCCTTACGGGACACGCCATGCACCGCGGATCCCTCGCCCTGCGCCGCGGCCAACAGCATGTTCCGCTCCGAATCGCCATGCAGATCACGCGCATGCGGGCCGGCCGTATCGTCGACGGCGACGGGCACGCCGTCCACCGCAGCCCACACTGCGGCACGTTCCTCGTTGATTTCGTCGACGGACTCGTCAACGTCCCAATCGTCCTCCAACGCGTGCGGGACGAGTTCCGTGAACCGCCATGGGCGACCGGCAAGGAAATCCTCGGCCGCAGCCCTCTTGGTCATGACCGCAATGTGCGTCAGGCTTTCCGCACGGTACTGTAGGGAGACGAAATAGCGGTGAATCGAGATTCCTTCGATGCCGAGGCCATGCGCGCCTTGCAGAATGGCCGGATTGCAAGGATTCGAGTACGGCGTGCCGATCGGTCGCGCGGACGCTCCCGGCTCAACGTCGTCCCCATGCTCGCAACCGTACGGGGAGCCTACTGCCACGCGTACGCCCTCGCCCAAACGGTACGGCGGCTCGTGCGAACGCATGTCGATCACGTCTATCTCGAAATTCGGATTCAACGCATTGTGGTACACCACTGCCAGAGGAATGTCCTCACCGTTCTCGCCGGCACCTTCGAAGCAGGCGAAACTCACATCGTATTCCACATCGGTCTCGCGCGGAATGAACGCATGGAACTCGCCTTCCGGATTCTCACAGGAGAGCAGCAGCACTTCGGTGGTGGTTTTCGAACCGGTTCCGATCACGATGTTCCGTTCATCGAAGGAAAGTCCGACGCCGACCCAGAAGCGCTCGTCCTCCTCGCGGTACACTTCCACGTCCTGTTCAACCGGGGTGCCGACTTTATGCCGCATCACCGCATATGGACGCCACGCTTCGTCGAGCAACGCGTAGAACACCCATTGGGCGTCCGCTGTGAAGCACGCGCCTCCGATGCCGTCGAAACGTTCCGGCAGTTCCTCTCCGGTCGCTATGTTGCGGATGCGGAAATCGTAGCGTTCGTCGCCTTTCGTGTCGACGCCGTACAGCATCCAACAGCCGTCTTTGGAGATATCCATACCGCCGATCCGGAAGAAGTCGTGGCCCTTCGCCTCGACGTTCGTATCGAACACCACCTGCTCTCCTTCGAGCGGCACTCCCGGTTCGACGATGGGCGGATCCCAATCGTCCGGCCCGGCGATAGGCAGACGGCATTGCACCGCATACTGCTCGCCCTGCTTGGTTCTGGTGAAGTACCAGTAATCGTCCATGCGCGTGGGTACCGACATGTCGGTCTCCTGCACATGCGATTTGAATTCCTCGAACAACGTGTCACGCAACGTTTTCAACGGCTTCATCCGCTGTTCGCAGTAGCGGTTCTGCGCAGCCACGTAATCCTGCACGTCCTGCGATTCCTTGTCTCGCAGCCATTCGTAATCGTCCACGAAAACGTCGCCATGGAAAACACGTTCCTTGGGTACGCGCTTGGCGCAGGGCACGTCGAAGAATTCAGTCATGCACGCGATTATACCGGTTCGCGTACCGTCGAATCACTCGCCGAGCTTCTGCTTCAGGTACGGCAGCATGGTCTTCATCAGGTTCGATCCGGTGGTACCTGTGAACACCGGAACATCGGTTACCGGAATCGGCTGTGTGGGAACACGACCGGCGACCGCGCCAAGACTTCCGGCGACTTCCTTCGGTGAAAGCTGGCGGATGCCGATCGCCAGCACACGTCCCGGATAGCGCTTCGCGATCGTGGCATATGTGGTCGGATCTTTTTGGCCGTCATCGCCGATGAGGATGAACTTCATATCCGGAAAATCGGCCATGAGCTGTTCCGCGTATTCGAGCTTGTGCTGCACGCCGGACGGAATGAACGTTTTCGGGCGCGGATCGAGGTCCCGCAGCAGCAGCGGTCCTTCCGGGTAGCCGTGGTATTCGATGAGATGGCGGATCGAGCTTTCCACATTCCACGGAGACGTGGAAAGGTAGAAGAACGGCGCGTCCGGGAACATGTCGGCTATGCGGTTGAACAGCAGGTTCATGCCCGCGACCGGCACTTTCTTCTTCGGATTGAGCAGCAGCAGATTATAGGCGGCCTTCATCAGGCTCGGAGCCTCGGTGACCATGATGGTGTCGTCGACATCGGAGATGACGCCGACCTTGGTGCCGCTGGGAATGGTGAACAATTTGGCGTTGACCGGCTTGCGGCTGCGCACCCGGTAGGAGACGTCGTGGACACCGGGATCGAGAGAATGCTCCGCAACAAGATCGAGGTAGCCGGCGGAATCCGACGCTACGAATTCGCTTGATACCCCACGTTTGCTGTCGACCGCGTCATACGTTTCCGAAGCGCCCACCTGCACGGTTTCAATCGGGACGGAATCGATGGCGATGCGCACTTTCGTGTGCGGCGACGGAATGGTGAGCATGGCGCGGATACCGCGGGTCATGCGGCCCGCCTGCCTTTTGAACGGCCCGTATACGGTGCGGCATATCAGGCGGGAGTAATGCTCGGTGCCGTAGCCGACGTACGGTTCCACACGCGGATACCAGTCGATTCTGCGGACCAGCGCGGTGGAGAATTTCAGCCATACGCCGAAGCCATTGGTGATCGCGCGGCGGCAGAAGCGGACCATCGGCGGTTTGGCTTCGATGCGCTCATGCTTCGATGCCGCGTCGAAGGTGGTGACCACCTTGCGGGCGGGAATCGGCACGGTCGGCATGTCATCGGAAGATATGTGCCGTCCCTCCGGCGCGGATTGCGGCAATGGCTGTGGTTCGCTCATAATCTCCACTATAGGGGCGGGTTGGGAGGCATTCGTTGCCTCCTAACGAAAAATCAGGGAATTTTCAGGGTTTGCATGCCGCCATAAATCGCGGCGACACGCAAACACCTCCCATGCGCGAAGCCCTTATTCGACCACCTTGGCGTATTCCTCGGCGGACAACAGATCCGGCTCGTCGTCCTCAAGCTCGATCTTGAAGATCCAGCCTTCGCCGTAAGGATCCGAAGTGACGACGCTCGGATCATCAGCCGCTTCGGAATTCACATAGCGGATGGTGCCCGCGACCGGCGCGATCAGCGTGCTGACGGCCTTCGCCGACTCAAGCTCCGCAACCTCGTCTCCGGCCTGCACCTGCGTGCCCACTTCCGGCAGATCGATGTATACGAGTTCGCCCAGCTGGTCCGTGGCGTATTCGGTGATGCCCACCATGGCCGGCTCGACCGACGTATCCACCCACACATGCTCGTCGGAGTACTCGAGATGCTCAGGTACTTCGAGGTTTACTTTGTTGTCTTTTTCTTCGCTCATGCCGCTCATTGTACGACATTGAATGTTGCCGGACGATCGACATTCGCTTACGGCAGTTCGTGTCCAAGCCATTCCTCGATCATGTAGCGTGCGATCGTGGCTTTGCCGGGCGCTTCCATCCGGCCGGAAATCAGCTCGTTCATATATTCGTCGCGGGTCATCCAGCGCGCCACCAGCGTTTCCTTGCCGTCCACGCGTACGTCGGTGGTGTTGGCCACGCCCTTGAACGCCATCATGAGCGAGGCCGGGAACGGCCATGGCTGCGAGCCGAGATATTTCAGCTCGCCAAGTTCTATGCCGACCTCCTCTTTGGCTTCACGCCGGCATGCGTGTTCGAGGTTCTCCCCCGCTTCCACGAATCCGGCGGAGACGGAATACAGTCCCGTATTGCCCCATACGCTGTTGTGCTGCAACAACAGACGGTCGTCGCGGTCCACGATCGCGGTGATCACGGCCGGTTCCACGCGCGGAAACAGCAGACGATTGCCATCCGCATCATTACCGCACCGTTGCGCCCATCCGCCAAGCGCGGGCTGCGTCGGAGCACCGCATGTCGGGCAATGCCTCTGCCGCGCGTGCCAGATGCTCAAAGACACGGCAGTGGTCGCCTGGCCTGCTTCCCGTGCGCTGGCATGGGGTGCGAATCCGCGCAGATCAACCCAGTCGAAGCGTTCGGCGGCGCTTTCCAACAGCGATTTCGATTGTGTGCTCTTTGCGTCCGCCTCGTTCGGATCATGCTCTCCGAACGCGTCGTCGGCACCTTCGAACGCACTGTCGGAGACGATGGGTTCGGCAGGCTTCACGCGCGTAACGTCTACAGCCACCACGCGTTCGCCGCGTTGCCCTCCATAGGTTCCGAGGAAGATGGCGAGCGCCGCCGGATGGCTTTTGAGTTCCACCGCGACGTACGCTCCTGGCAGTTGGGCCAGACGCATTTTCACATTCGCATAATCCGCGATCGCGCCCTGTCCGTGCGGCACCGCCACTTTGCCGTCTTTTACGAGGATGACTTTCGTGGCCGGTTCGAGCAGTACCGTTTCGAACAGGTCGGGCTCGTTTCGGCGGGACGATTCGTAGTCGATGTCGCCTTGGGCGAGTGGCAGGAACGGCAGGGTCTGGGTCAGTGCCAGTGGAGAGAACACGCTCATCTCACTCTTCTTCTTTCCGATGATTGGTTTCGTCTATTCGTTCGGCTGGTTTCGTTCGGGTAATCGTCCGGTTTGCCGCGGTTCAGCCAACACGATTCGCAAGGTCAGCCAGCGCCTTCGCAACCTGCGCCGGATGCTCATACGCACTGAAGTGGCCGCAATCGTCGATCACCGTCAATTGCGCGTTCGTGCCGGTCATCGCTTCGGCGATGGGACGCATCACGGCGGGCGGGCTTGACGGATCCTTATCTCCGCAAATCACCGCGACGGGAACGCTTATCTGTGGCAGCACGTCGTTCAGATCCGGTCGGCCGGCCGCCATGCGTTCGCGCCATGCGATTCCGGCTGCGGGCTGTTCGTTGATCCACTGTGTGAACTGACGCTTGTATTCGTCCGACTGCTTGATGGTGGAGTCGGATTGCGTGGCCTGCGCGAAGCCCATGACCGGTTCGTGGGTGCCGGTCGACTCACACTGTTGCGCGATTGCGACTCGGTTCACCCGCGTATTTTCGGAATCGGCGTCGGCCTTCGTGTCGCACAATGCGAGCGCCGCCACCGCTTCCGGGAAGAGCCTTTGAATGTCGAGAATCAGATAACCGCCCATCGAGAGCCCCACCCAGATGGCCTTGTCGAAGCCGGCGGAACGCACCATGGCCACGTACGACTGGGCCATAAGATCCATGGCGTGAGGGAACGTGCCGTCTTCGGCCATGCCTCCGCTGGCTTCCGCGCCCGGGATCGGCCCTTCGCCGGCACCCGGCATGTCCGGAGCCCAAATCGGATGGTCGCCGACCAGATCGGCCATTTTTTCGGCGCAGTCGAGCCACATGCGGTGGTCGACGGGGAAGCCGTGCACAAGCACGATCGGAATGCCAGAACCTTCCTTCAACACATTGTTTTTCACGGTAATCGTCATATTCGTCTCCATATCGGTGGGTTCAATGGGTTCGGCGTATTTCAGTGGATTCGGGGTCTTCACAGCGGTTTCGGCGATTTCGCAACACCAATGGTCCGCGTTGACTCGTTGGCAAAACCTTCCGGCTTCACCGACTACCGGCCGGCCCAACATAGCGCCTGACGTACCAGCGTTCCGTAGCCGTCGGTCATCTGGTTGATGAACGTGTCAAGAATCTCGCT
This sequence comes from Senegalimassilia sp., assembly GCA_963619615.1. GTDB lineage: Bacteria > Actinomycetota > Actinomycetes > Actinomycetales > Bifidobacteriaceae > Bifidobacterium. The sequence continues at coordinate 97,646 of CAVEXE010000006.1, forward strand.
GGCGGGCTCGACCCATTCCACGTCGAGCGTCTCATCCTGGGGCTTGCAATCGCCGGCGATCGGCACCACGTAACACAATGCGATCGCATGCTGACGGGAATCGTAATAATCCGACAATCCCGGTATCGGGAAGAATTCCGCCACCGTGAACGGCTGCAGGCTTACGGGAAGCTGCGGCAGTGCAAGATCGCCGAGATCCTTGGCGACATTGCGTGCGATGGCTTCACGCAACGATTCGTGGTACAGCACGCGGCCCGCGATCAGCGTGCGTTCGATGCCGCCTTCGTCGGTCACGCGTAGCAGCGAACCGACTTGGCAGACGCGTCCCAGATCATCCGTGCGGACCGGAACCACCAGCACATACGGTATGGGCATCTCGCCACGCATACGTTCGATTTCGCCGGAGGAAAGCCATCCTGGAGGATTGCCTGTTCCCCGAATGAACGCTTCCGGCGTTATGCCGTCGAACTCACCACGGCGGCGGCCCGCGTCGAAATCGTTCTCATCGGGGACTTCATCATTCATCACTGGCATGCTTCCCATTATCGCGCACCTCATGTGAATAGACTGGAAAATTCACGACAGGCGAGGAACGTGACGCGTAACGGTACAATCGCAGACAAAGCAACAGACAAAGCACAAAGCAATACTCAGCAAGGAGCAATCATGGCGACCCATGCAGTCACTTCCCAGGATTTCAACCAGATCGTGGAGAACAACGACCTGGTGTTCGTCGACTTCTGGGCAACCTGGTGCGGACCGTGCCGCGCGTTCGGCCCGACATTCGAGAAAGCGAGCGAATCCAATCCGGACGTGTTCTTCGCCAAAGTGGATATCGACCAGAATCAGGATCTGGCCACCGCCGCCAACGTGCAGGCGGTGCCGACCTTGATGGTCATCAAGAAACAGCAGATCGTATTCCAGCAGGCCGGAGCTTTGCGCGCCTCGGATCTCGACGATCTGATCAGTCAGGCCCGTAATCTCGATCTCAGCCAGGAATCCGAGGAATAATACCGATTGGATACCCTCACATTCGTTTCGCTTCATCCCATCGATGAGGTAGAATCGTAACTTAAGGTGCGCGTTCCGACGGAGCCTTGCAAAGGCGCGCTCCATGCTCTGTCATGAAATTCGTCGAGGTCCACAGAAACGCTTTATAGGAGCAGAATGGCTAAGCACGGCAATCGCAAGTCCTCGTTCACCTTGAGCATGCCAAGCAAAACTCAACTGGTGAAGATCGCTGCGGTGGTTGCGGCAACGGGACTGTTGGCCACCGGCGGCATCGTGTCTCGCGATCTGTACGTTTCCGCTTCAGGAACCACAGACGAACAGCAGGTAACCGCTTTCTCCGTAACCGATTCCACCTCCGAAGCATCCCGTGGCAACGCTCGAGATCTCCTCAGCGGAGACACCTCGTACGTGACCGTGAAAATCAACGGCAAATCGCGCGTGGTTCCGGGAACCGATTTCACGGATGTGAAGTCCGTCCTCGAAGCGGGAAACATCACACTTGATCCGGAAGACACCGTCTCTCCCTCACTGACCACCAAAATCGACGAGAAAACCGTGATCACCATCGAACGCGCCGACGCGTCCGTCGAAGTGACCGACACGGCAATCGCGTTCAACGTTGTGAAGAAGGAGACCGCCGACCTTCCGCAAGGTCAGGAAAAGGTTGAAACCGAAGGCGAGGAAGGCGTGCTCGAAACCACGAGCATCGTCACCAAGTCCGGCAGCACGGTCGTATCCTCGAATATGGTCAGCTCGTACGTGAAGAAGGCACCGACCGACAAGGTGATTCTCGTCGGTACGGGAACATCGTCTTCGTCTTCGTCTTCGTCTTCGTCTTCGTCTTCGTCTTCGTCGATCGGCACCACGGTGCCGGCCGGCGAAATGCAGCAGTGGGCCCACGATTATTTGATTTCGGCCGGATACACCGAAGCCGACTTCACCGCGACCGTATACATCATCACCCACGAGTCCGGCTGGAGCGTCACCGCGACGAACGCCAGCTCCGGCGCATACGGACTCCCCCAGGCACTGCCCGGCAGCAAGATGGCCTCCGCAGGATCCGACTGGGCCACCAACTACCAGACCCAGCTCAAGTGGTTCTGGGGTTACTGCGAGCAGCGCTACGGCTCCATCCAAGGCGCCTACACCTACTGGCTCGCCAACAAGTGCTACTGACGTCCCACTCGCTCTAGCGACGTCCTACTCGTCCCTACGAGTCGTCCTCACGAGGTCCCATCAGCACCCTTGGATTGGAAGGCAGAATCACCGGTTCCCAGCCTTCCGACCCCACGATTTTGAAAACGTTGGATTGGGGTTTTGATAGCAGAATCACCGGTTCCCAGCCTTCCGACCCCATCCCCATCACTAGCCTCAAGCCGCAGCGTCAGCAACATGCAGACCTGCGGCTTCTTCTTATGTTCTTACGCCGTGCACAAGTCCACCCATTCCGATTCTGCCCTCAGACCCGCTGCCACACCGCTTCTTCTTACGCCATGCACAAGTCCACCCATTCCGATTCTGCCCTCAGACCCGCTGCCGCACCGCTTCTTCTTACGCCGTGCACAAGTCCCAGCCCCACTCATTTCCTATCCCTTCTTAACCTATTCGACCGGAGTTTCATCCTCTGCAGCTATCCCTCCCGCCGTTCTAGCACCAATCTCAAACACAGCACTACAACACAGCACTACAACACAGTAGTTTCGCGACTTCTCTCTTATGCCGTGCGGATTCTAGCGCTCCCGTGCGGATTTTCAACATCGTGTGCGGATTTTCTGACAGTTGTGCGGATTTATTGAAGACTGTGTTGATTTTTTACAAGCAATGCGGATTTATATGCAGTTGTGCGGATTTTTAGACCATCGTGCGGATTTTTTAAAAGTTGTGCGGATTAATGAATTTACATTTTGCACACATACAAAACAAGAACCCTTGTATCGCAACGATTCTTTTTTATATCTTCTGAAGAAAATAAAAATTCAGCTCTTTTATACAGAAAAATAATCCGCACGACTTCAAAATAATCCGCACAACACAATCAAAATCCGCACAGCAGCTTCAAAATCCGCATAACACGGCAGAAATCAGCATAACTATCAGAAAATCCGCACAGCAGCTTCAAAATCCGCATAACTATCAGAAAATCCGCACAACTGTCAGAAAATCCGCACGCTACTCCAAAAATCCACATAGTTATGCACATTATGGAAGCGGGAAAACATGGTTTTCCACTTATACACCATTTTCGGTGAATGGGTGGCGGAGCGATATTCCCCTCGTTTATTCTTCAGTCATGAACGCATACACATCAACAAACGCCCAAAACCCGCGGAACGGACAGAGTCCGGAAGAGATGACCTTCGCACTGTTCGACGCGCAATTTCAGGAGCTTCAACGCGCCCGCGCAATCCGAAATCACTACCACACGGACGTGGTCCTCGGTCTCACGTCAGCCATACGCGTACTGCTCATCGATATGCCCGAGCTATACAAGAACAGGGAGCTGCTGAACTTCCTCCACATAGTCGTGGAGGAGGCAAGGTTCCGTTCGGCTCACAAAAACGTGAAATTCCACGTGTACAAAACCACGCTTCCGCCCATGGAACGAAAATCCCAAGACGGCATCGCCCCAAAGAACACCACTGGCAGAGATTCCACAGGCGCTTTCGAGAGAGCCGGCAACGCCCAAAGCCCCGCAATAATCAACAAGACCACAGAAAGCAATTTCACGTCACGCACAAGGCTCAATACGCAAGCCCACAAAATCACCAGTCTCACTAACAGTCCCACTAACAGCCCCACCAGCCCAACCACCGGTCCCACCAACAGTCCCACCAACATCACCAACAGTCCCACCAACATCACCAACAGAGACACCACTAATAGCCCCGTCAGCGGTCCCACCAACAACAACACCAACAGCCCCACCACCATCACCCAGGAATCCACAGCACGGAAAAAACATAATTCCGAGAAAACCAGCAAGTCAAAAATCACACGTACCGCCCTTCCATTTGCGGAGTATCTTGACAGCACATATGCCCCTATATTCGTCGAACCGCATATTTACGCGGTCCATCCATTGCTGCTATGGGCACAGATGGCGGTGTATCTCGCCCTTGAGGAGCTTGTGGTACTGGGCGATGCGATGATGCGCCGCAGCTACTACCATGTGCATGTCGCACCAGACGACTTCCGCTCACTGTTGGATTCACTGCCCAGCACATTCCCGCATCGCAAGAAATGTGAAAAAGCCGTGACGTTGTTGGCCGAGAACACGGATTCCTGCATGGAATCTCGTCTGCGATTCCGTCTAACGAAAATCGGATTCGGCCCGTTTGCCGTGAATTATCGTCTCACATTGAATACCTACGATCATAAGACGGCTTTTCTTGATATCGCGATTCCTGATTTGAAAATCGCGATTGAATATTCCGGAAAGTTCCACTCCGGACAGTGGTCGAACGATGAGGCTCGTCGCACCGCGCTCGCTTCGGCCGGATGGCAAGTACTTTCCGTAAGTGTGGAAACGTTGAGGAATCCGAAGAAATTCAAGGATTTCGTGTTGCAGCTTTCGGCAACGATCGCGCGTCAACAATCCAAAATGCGGGGCGGGTGACACTCAACACGCCTTACCTACGCCATGAATCCGGTCGGAGGCAATACGGCAAATCGCGATCAGTAGTTGTAGGTCACGCTGTTTTCCATCTTGCCGCTTGGAGTCTGATCGATTTTCAGATCAGCGGTGGCGTTATCGGATACGGTCACATCGAACTCGTATACCACGCTTTCGCCGGGGGCAATGTACGCCACGCTCGAATTGAGCGGTTTGCCGTCCATGGTGGTGTCGCTCTGGTCACGCACGTCCCCGCTTGTGGTTATCCCGCTGATCGCCCCACCAGCCGGAGCATACAACAGCACGCGCTGTGCCGACGTTCCGCTGGTCGCCACAACATCACCGTCAACGCCTTTCTGCATGCCGCCGAGAATATATTCCGTGCAGGTGGCCATTTCCTCGGCTGTCAAAGTGTTTGTCAGCGTGTACTTCACATGGTAGGTGTTTTTCGAAGTTTGGGTCACTTCGCTTTCGCGCTCGATGTACCAGCCTATTTTCGAAGGATTCTGCTCATTGAGATAGATGCCCACTTCCGGCTCGCTTTCGCTTTCCGGAGTGCTTTCGGCCAAACCGGCACCTTGGAAGTACTGCGCTTCATCATCATGGAATGTATACGCGTAGAAATGGCGGTTTTCCGCCAATGAGCCAATACTCCGCACCACTTTCATCATCTGGTCGGCGGTCATGTTGCCGAACGCGTTGTCCATCACGGTTTTCGCAATGTATTCGAAGTACGCGTCCTGCTGGTCTTCGGGAATGTCTTTGTAAATGGTGTTCAGCATGTATTCCGCTGTGTTTTGCCCCGTAAGCACGGTACCGTTGTCAAGTGTCACATTGCCGGTGATCTCCACCATTTTTTGGATGAACACCGGGTCGATGGAGATCAGTCCATCGATGTCGCACGCGTATTGTGATCGCTGCCAGGACGCATTGAGCATCTCCGCATTGCGCGATACGTCCGGCACCGCGAACGTGTCTCGCACGTCGAAGGAGAAGCCAAGCGGCTTGGAGAACACGTTCTTTTCCGAATCATTGCCGTTGCTGCCGTTGATGAATTCCGCGTTGGGATGGAAGTCTCCGACCACAATCTTGCCGCTTTCGGCCGTCATGGTGCCAAGGGATCCGACCAGGCCGCCACCGGATCGTGTTTCGGATGTGGTCTGTGCGGCAAGGAGGTATGTGCGCGAACCATTCTGCCCCAGGAAGGACGGCATCAGCTGCAACGCACCATTGAGTTGATCGACTAGAGTGGAAACGTTGTTGAGCTCTTTTTTGCCCTGCACATAGACGTTCTTCACGACGCTGATCCTAGGCTCAGCCAATGTGTTATACGTACCGGCCTGTTGCTTCATCAGCTCGTTGACCGTTGAGAAGTCGTCTTGAATGTCAACGATCGGTTGCAGATTGAGATGTCCGTTCTCGCCGGAGAGGTCCGAATTCGACAGTCGTCGTGCGATGCTGGCAAGCTGGGGCAGGGTTTGCTGCGCCATGTCGTCCATGACTTCCGTCATGCCTTGCACCGTTGTTATGTCCGAGCCGATGAACGGGATTTTCGCGGCGATGTTCCACAATGTTCCATGGGCGATCGTTTTTGCTTCCGCGGTTTCGAACTGTGCCTGTTGTATGGCCGTGGAGGCGGTTTCGCTGTCCTCAAGTTCGCTGGTTTTATCGATGATCGATAATGCGGAAAGCGCTTTTCCCTCGTGTTCGCCTACGGATCGCGCCTGCTTGTAGAATTTCACGCCGAACACCGCTGACACCGCGGTCAACAGCATGAGGAGCACAAGTACAGCAAGTATAACGTTTCGCACCGTGTGTGGGGCTTTTCTTCTCGCGGACCTCTTGTGGATACCGCCCTTTCGCGGAGCCTGATTCCGCGTACTGCAATCATGGCTCTGCTTCAACGCGTCCTCGATGCTTTTTTACTTACGTCTAACTCTCTCTTTATACCACATCGCATACCCCCCGCCAAAAAAATGGGATATTGCCGCACCGACAGAAAGGGCGGACCATGCCGCATGCGAACCACACCCCGATTGTCGGATTGAGGAAATTCAGTCCGACAATCGAAAGCGCGGTACATTACATCAGGCTTCAGCCTTCTTGCGGCCACGCTTTTTCATAACCCCCGGCTCCACGCCCGAAGCGTTGAATACCGCCACATTTTCTTCCTCGTAATACGTTCCGGATAGCGCAGCGTAAGAAATTTCATTTTCCGCAACCTCATCGGAAAGCGTCACAAATTTCAATGCCACCGACATTACAATCTGATCTTTCAGCGTAACGGAAGCAATGTTTTTTTCGCTATTTTTGCAGAATTTAATAGCATTGGCGCTTTCTTTACCGCAGGGGGAAATCGCAATCTGAGAAGTTTTTTCATTGACCAGAAGTTTTATATACTCCGGATTGCCCAACGCCATGACGGTGGCCTTGTTGAATCGCACCGTATCTTTGGTGATATTCATGGAAAGTTTGCCGTGAGGAGCACTCACATTCACTTCTTCGAATCCCTGCAAAACAGACATTTCCACCCCTTATTCAATATAAATAAAAAAAATTACAGAATGAGTATACATCATTCTGTAATTTCTTTTTTTTTCAGGCGGATTTATACCTTTTATTCACCCTTTATTCCTTTAATATGCCCCCGTACCTCGGAATAGCACAAGCACGGTTTTTGCCAGAATCATGATGTCCCCGGCGATCGACCAATTTTCAATATAGGAAACATCCAAATATTCGCTCTGTTCCTGAGAAAGATCGGAACGTCCCGATACCTGCCATGGACCGGTGATTCCGGGCTTCACCAATAGCCTTGCGGAATAGAGCGAACCGTAGCGGGCCACTTCCTCCGGCAAGGCGGGACGCGGACCCACGAGAGACATGTCTCCTTTGAGCACGTTGAGGAATTGCGGGAATTCGTCAAGCGAAGTCTTGCGAATGAAGTGGCCGACCTTCGTAATACGGGGATCGTTCTTCATCTTGAAGATGAAACGATCGCCCTGGCCGCTTTCCTCCGCAAGCTTCTTCTTCAGCTCCTCGGCATTGGTGACCATGGAACGGAATTTGTACATCTCAAACGGCTGACCATGCAATCCGATGCGGGTCTGCTTGAAAAATACCGGACCACCATCGTCGAGCTTGATGGCAATCGCCACACCAAGCATGATCGGAGAGGAAATAATCAGGGCGCACAGCGATCCGACGATATCGAGGATACGTTTAACCGCATACGTAACGCCCTCATACTGCGGCAGACTGGCCAACAATATCGGCTGTTCCGTTGTGTTGCGCAGGTAGAGTCGATGTCCGCTCACGTCTGCGAGGGACACGGCCAACGCAAGTTCCATGCCCAGGGATTCCACCGCCAGAGACATTCCGTGAAGCATGTCGGAATCACGGGAAAGCACGTCGGCGATGTACACTTCCTGCGCTCCGAGACTTTCACAGACACGGGGGAACGCCGAGTTGAACGACACCACCTTGAGCTTGTCGGCGCCGGGAATGCTGGGATCAGGAGTATAGGATGTGACCACATACGCGTCGTCGGACGATGGGTCCGCCTCGATCGGGCACACGGCCACAGGCTCATAACCCCAGTTCAAGCAATCGTTCATGGTGCGCAGCGCACGGTTGATTCCCTCGGAGGACCCCACGATCACTGTTTTGTACTTGCAGGTGCCCTTCCTTCGATTGGCGTGCAGCCCGCGTCGCATCTGCCACCTCGCAACGATCTCAAGAAGGAACGCTATGGCCGGGGCAACGATGAGCGCAGTGCGGGGCAGCTCAAGTTTGAAGAAAAACGCAAGGCAGCAGTAACTGACGATGGTCAGCAATGAAGCGTTGAGGATCTTCGCGTACAGCTCGTATCCTTCAGCCATGACATGACGATGGTATGCGCCCGCAAACGCAAGGCACAGCACCCAGATGACCCCGAACAAAACAAGGAACAGCCAGAACGGCATGACTTTGCCGATGGTCTCGAACGCGGCATTGTTGACCAACAGGCTGATCATCAACGAAAAGAACATCACCGCCAAATCGACCGCAATCAGACTGGTCACGAAAACGTAACGCCACTTCGGAATGGCCGATTCAGGCCGATGGGCCCTTTTACCGTCCTCTTTCGTACGGAACGGAGTGTTGGAGAACGTCATTGGCTCATAACGCGCATCACGCTCCCCCTGATTCTGCGAATACGCTCGTGCCCCGTCTTGCGCCCCTGAAGAAATCACGTGAATCTCTTGGGTCCGCACACCTCTTTGCACCCCTACCGCTTCACCTTGCATGAATTCTCTCTTCCTAATTCCTAAGATCTTCACCCAAGGTAACACACTCCCCCGATAGGGGGGGGGGCAAGCAGCTCGTCCGACCCCGTGTCGCAGTCGCGGAAACGTCAGATCGAAGCCGGCACGCACAGATCCATGAAGGCAAGAGACGCCATCAATGAACATGGGAACGAAAACCATCCCGATGAAAGAACCCTACAGAGATTCCATTTCATCCATCAATAAAACTCAAAAAACATCAAACCACTTAATCATGGATTACTTATACCCCACAATATTATTCTCTTCAAAAAGATTAATATTTAATCAAAATTACATTAATTTAATTTGCATTAACAGCAACCTTATGAGATAATTTACGTAACATGACGTCATGCTCTATTTCGTAAATTCCTCATCGTCGAGGATGACCTACATAAATATTCCATCCACAAAATACGTTATAAATATCTCGTTACAGCATTCTAATATTCGTATTACATTGCTGCACATAGAGGAAGAACTACAATGGAACGCAGTAATCAAACATTGATTCCGAACATAAAGCTCCGCAGGCGGAACCATTCAGCAATACGATTTCTTGGAACGTTCGCCGCTTTGCTGACCCTGTTGAGCGTTGTCCTTCTGCCTTCGCCGGCATCGGCGCAAGAAGACCAGAGCTCTCCAGCCGCCCAGGTAGGCAATACAACCTATGCAACACTGCAGGACGCGTTCGACCATGTTTCCATGAAGAATGCCACGGTAACGCTGCTCGCCGATGTGAGTGAACAGGTAACCGTACCGGTGGCGGCAGCAGCCGGAACCATCACCTTCGATCTCAACGGTCACTCGCTACAAGTAGGCGAGAGCGCTCCCCCGATCGCGGCCATCACCATTCCGGCTGAAACCTCACTGACCATAACCGGACAGGGAACAGTCGACGGCGGACAGTACCCCGCAGTCGACTGTTACGGAACGTTATACGCAAAGGGCGGAACGTACACGTCCGAGTCCACGTTGATTCGTTTTGCGGAAACCGAAGAATCATCGGCGGAAGGATATTTTTCCGACGGCACCTTCAACGCCCCGACGCTGTTCGGAACGTTGGATTCAGCCGAATACTTGGGATATGTGACCATTCGCGGCGGCGAATTCCACGGTACGGTTCCATCCGGTCTGAACACGCTCGCAATATTGGACGGCTCGTTTTCGGACTCTACGAATGTCACGCAATATCTGGCCAACGGATTCGGTTTGACGCACAATGATGACGGCATGTTCCGCATCACCGGACTCTCGATCGTCAGCAGCAGCCCTTCCGTGGAATTGACGCCTTCGAAGGACTTGCCGTCGTTGAGCAACGACGATTTGATCGAATTGACCGGCACCGCATTGAATGCGATCGCCGACTACCGGCTGGTCGCCGACAGCCAGCAGCTTCAGCTTGTGAACGATGCGATCGGCACCGCAGTGCGAGCCGTAAGCGGCGGAAAATCCTGCGATTCCATCAGTCAGGAGGTCACCATCACCGCCGTCCGCAATACGGTCGATGATGAGGATTCCGGCAATGTTGAGGCACGATCGGCCGAGCATGACACGGTGAGTGCCACGGTACATGTGACCATCGCGGCGGTAGCGGAACGGCAGCCGCAGGTTCCAGACCAGCCCGCGACGAAGTCGAAGCAACCGGAACTATCGAAGACCGGTTCGGCGGTGCTCGCCCTTGCGGGCGTCGCACTTCTGCTGACCGTCATATCCATCGTCTGCATGGCCGCAACCACAAAGCATCACCTGCAGTCGTAGTATCTACCTAAGCATCATGCGAATACAGTGGGTGCCGAAGCATTGCAATCGCTTCAGGCACCCACTGCCGACAGGTTATTCCACTTCCAACGTTGCCAGCAACGCCTTATGATCAGTACCGGAAATCGTCGCCGTCGAGAGATCTCCAACCACTACGCCGTCACTGTGTACAACATGATCGATTTCGGAGAAAGCCGGTACAATGCCTTTGTTCGTTGGATACGTCAGGTGGATTCCCGATCCGGATTGTTCTGCCGCGTCCACGAATCTGCTGCCCAACATGCTACGGAACCCAGAATGGTCCCATACCGAGTTGTAGTCGCCCATCAGCACGAGCGAAACATCGCTTTCGGTCTGTATCTGGCTGATCGTATCGAGATTGCTTCTCCAGAGTTCGAGATTTCCCGGACGGGGAGATTGCAGATGCACCGAACCGAACCGAACCGTCTTGCCGTTCATGGTAACGGACGCAGCTGGAATCGGGGACGTTTTAATCGTCACCAAGTCTTCCGTCTCATCCTGAAGGGGCATGGCACTCCATAGCGCGTTTTCACCGCCATTACTGTAATCCGTGTGCTGCGCTTCAATCTCATACGGCAATATGTTCCGCAAACCTGCCGCTTCCAAACGATCACGCAAATCCCAGGTTCCTTCTTGCAGAGCGAGCACTTCCACATGCTCCTCGCGAACGATTCGCACGATCTCTTCCGCATCGGCATTACCGTTTTTCGTATTCAGCGTCATGATGCGCGCATATCCATCGGTGATGTTCAACGTATCGGCATTTACCGCCTGACAGGCAGCATCAGAAAGTTTTGCCGAAGGCACGAAGTAACCCCAATGCCACACGATCTGCAGAACCACACATATTACACTCACCGTCGTCAGCAGTTTTCTGCGGCTGATCAGCGATATGATGGCGAGAACCGCCGACACCACCGTAAAATACGGAACGAACGGAACCAGCAGCGGAAAAATCCCTCTTCCAGATACCGACTCGGGCAGCATACGCAGCACCATGCACGCCACGATGACCACGGTCAATATCCACGGAAACACCACACGCCTTTTCAGAGCCTGTGCCGAAGCGCGTTCCTTTTCCGGAGCGCTTCGCCGCGGAGTATTCGGCTTCTTTCGAACAAAAAGGGGAGAACCCCCCTCATCAACAGCGCGATTTTCGTCAATTACGTAATTTTTGTCAGTCATATTCGCATATCTCTTTTACTATATCCCCTCGCAGACTATATCCTCTCCCTGTTAACTTCTGTAAAGTTAATACGCTATACTGAGCGAAATTCACATCATAACCCGAAAGTTAAGGTATTTTACGCATGCGCGTTCTGTTCGTATGTACCGGTAACGTCTGCCGATCCCCCCTTGGTGAATTGTTGTTCCGCATGTATACCACCGGAACCTCTCTTGAAGTGGACAGCGCGGGCACACACAGCCTGGTCGGTCATGAAATCGACGCGTCAAGCGCCGCACTGCTCACATCGGCAGGCGTTGATTCATCCGCGTTCCGTTCAAAGCAGCTGACCTATGAAATCGCCGATGCATGTGACCTGATCCTCTGCTTCGAGGAGACGCAGCAACATAATATCGTCACCATCTCGCCATCCGCAATGCGATACACGTTCACATTGACGGATTTCTCGAATATGTGCGCATATTGCGCCCAGCAGAATATGATTGCAGGCGTCACGCTGCCGGAACGCCTGCAATCGGTGATTGCGCAGGCGACAACTGTCCGTCCGATGCTGCCGACAGCCGGCACGATCGCGGATCCGTTCCATAAGGATTTTTTTGCCTTCCGTCAAGCCGCGGACACCATTGACTCTTCCATCCGCAACATTTTGAAGTCGCTAAGCTTCGGCACGTCCGCAACCATCCTGGAAACGATTGCGTTGACCGATTCCCCGGAGGCCGCCGCGAATCCCCCGTATTACCGTGGTGACGTGGTGGCAGGCAGCTGGTCTTGGCCGGCCATTCCGTTCAGTGAGGCCGTCGCCCCCGAAGGGGTGGCAGAAAAGAACGATGACGCGGAAACGTCCGTCGACTCGGTACAGACAACGATCATCAAGCCCGACGGCAACGACACCATCGCACTCCCGACCGAAGGCGTCCCTACTGCCGACCATGCAGTCAATACCGGTACGATGCCACGAATCACCGAAGATACTTCCGCCCGAGACAAGGCAGCGGCGGACGATGCGCAGAAACGCAAACGCCGCATCATCATAGTCGCATCCGCCGCAGCCGTATTGGCACTGGTGGCAGCTGGCAGCGCCGCAATTTGGCACCATTCGCAGACCGTAGACAATCAACAGGCGCTCAGTTCCTGCGAAAAAGCGGCATCTCGTTATGCGAAGATCAAGAAGCAATACGATTCCGCGATCCAAGACGCGAATCTGCTTACCTCGATTTCCTCCAACGAGCTGTCGGACGCAAGTACTCTCGACACATTGAAGACGGAGCTTTCCGACACTTACGATTTCATTCCGACAACGCAGTGCGCGGCATCCCTCTCAACAGAGAACCTTACCCAGGCGGCAAATCAGAACACCAAGAACGCTGATGCCATGAAGAAATCATTGAAATCATTGACGGCCGCCGTCGATGCCGTGACCAAATCCCGTGAAGAGCAGGCTACATCCAGTGAGGAAGCCGCCAAGCAGTCCCTGCAAAGCACCGTCGATCAGGCCACAAAACTGATGGAATCAAGCAAAAACAGTGTGGCCGATGAACAGACCCGCACCGACCTGCAGAAGGCCATAGACAGTGCCAACAGCCTGCTGCAGAACGATGACGCAACCGTCAAACAGCTCACCGAAGCCCGCACTGCGGTCGATAAGGCCATGCAGTCCGTCACCAAGTCTTCGGCGCAGTACAATGCCGACAATCAGGTGTACGAGAATGTGCAGCAGAGCACAAGCAGTAACGGACGCCCGTACTACTATTATTACAACCCAAGCGGGTACAAGAAGAGTTCTTCGGCGACCACCAACAGTGGCGGCAATTCAAGCTCCGGTTCTAACTCCGGATCCAGTTCAGGCGGCGACTCCGGTTCCAGCGATAGCTCCGGAACCAACCCCACGCCGACGCCGACACCAACTCCGGAACCAACCCCGACACCAGATCCGGAACCAACACCCGACCCGGAACCAACACCAACACCAGATCCGGATCCGGAGCCAACCCCCGACCCGGATCCGGAGCCAACCCCCGACCCGGATCCAACGCCAACCCCGGACCCGGATTCCGGTTCCGACACAGGATCGGATTCAGACGCCCAATCCTC
>CAVEXE010000007.1:0-110380 GCA_963619615.1 Senegalimassilia sp.
GTGGGCGATACAAGATTCGAACTTGTGACCCCTTCCGTGTCAGGGAAGTGCGCTACCACTGCGCCAACCGCCCGGGTCATACCATTTCGCAAAAGCAAAATGAGAGGTGGGTACGAGAGTCGAACTCGTCTATACGGCTTTGCAGGCCGCTGCCTAACCGCTTGGCTAACCCACCATAAAGGTCGATAATCAATCGGAACCTTAGAGCGGACAACGGGACTCGAACCCGCGGTCTCAACCTTGGCAAGGTTGCGCTTTACCAACTAAGCTATGTCCGCATGTTCTCAGCAGTTCACTGCCTGAGCACGAGTATCTACTATAACCATATTTGCGTAATTTGCAAATCCGCGTGTCGCGGCGTTTCGGATGCTGCAGGATATACGGCCAACAATCCGGAAACAAGGCGCTTTTCCTTTAGAATTCAAGCATTCACCTTGGGCGGAAGCGTTATGCGGCAATACGATTTCGTTATACATTTGAAGAGAATGTAAAGGAGACCGCAATGGCGAAGACGATTCTGATGGCCGCGTTCGAAGGATGGAACGACGCTTGCCAGTCGGCGACGAATACCGTTCGACATCTGTTGAAGGCATATGAGTCGCAGGAACTTTGCCGAATCGGCAATGAAGGTTATTATGATTATCAGGCGACACGGCCTATGATCTGCACGGTGCATGGCCGTCGTCGCATAGTCTGGCCTCAGACCAGAATCTACAACGTCAACATCTCGCCGGAATTGCGGATTATCGCATTGATCGCACCCGAACCCAACTACCATTGGGAGGAATACTGCGAGGAAGTTCTGCGTATAGCCGAAGAACAGGAAGCACAAGCGGTAATCACATTCGGCTCCATGTTCGACGAATGCCCCCATACCAGACCGTTGCCCCTCGATATCTCGAATAATAATTGCGCGTGCGAGTCCGGAAAGGATTACAGCGGTCCGGTGGGCATTCCGAACATTCTTGACGACATGGCCTCCGAGAAAGGACTGAGAACCACGTCCGTATGGGTGAGTGTGCCACATTATTGCGCCGAGAAGGAGTGCGTGCAGGGAACGCTTGAATTGGTCCGTGCTCTTTCCACGCTGCTGAACATTCCTCTTGAGGAGGGTGATCTGCCCGAGGATGCCGTACGATGGCGCGAATCCGTCGATGACATGGTCGAAAGAACCGAGATAGGCGACTATGTTGCCGATCTGGAGCATGATTACGATTTGAACGCGCAACAAAAGAAAATGTCGGATGACGAAACTTCATCATGCGAGGAGCTCATGCGCGAAGTGGAGGCTTTTCTGCACGACGGCGGTTCCAGAGAATAAACGGCGATGAAATAAAAAGGTTCCTAGCCGTCACAGGCAACATACGAATGAATCGTTGCCCTGCAAAAGCCAGGAACCTTTTTTCATCTGACGCGTATCACGCCGCGGAAGCGGCCTCCAACGGAGAAAGCACGCCACTGATCAGCAGCAATGCCACCACCACGGCCAAACAGATTCGATAGATGGCGAACGCCTTGTAGGAGAACGTGGAAACGAATTTCAGGAATCCTATGATCACCACGTATCCGACGATGAATGCCACGATGGTCGCGGCGATGGTCGCACCCCAACCGGGGAACATGCCGGCGTCTCCGGCTGCCAAATCCTTGACTGCGGAAACGGCTTCGAGGATTCCGGCGCCAAACACCGCCGGAATGGCCATGAGGAAGCTCACACGCACAGCGGCCTCGCGGGTATAGCCCATCGCACGACCGAAAGTGATGGTGCCTCCGGAACGGGAGACGCCGGGGATCAGTGCCAGCATCTGGCCAACGCCGAAAATCAGAGCGTCTTTCCAAGTCATCTCATCCATGGTCTTGATCTGCTTGGCACGGGCATCCATAACCCACAACAGCACGCCGAACAGAGCCAATACGGTGACGGTGATCCAAAGATTGCGCAACGAGCCTTCGATGGCGTGCTTGAGCAGCAATCCGGCGATCAAAATAGGCATGGTTCCAATGATGATGAACCAACCCATTTGGGTGTCGCGGTTATGGGCGCCCATACGGCTTTTGAAATCCTTGCCTTCCTTGCCAAACAAAGAACCGAACCACGCACTAAGGATGCGGATGATATCGTGGCGGAAATACAGAATCACGGCCAGTTCGGTACCGATCTGAATGATGGCAGTGAACGCAGCACCCGGATCGGATCCGAGCATCAAATCGCCGATAATGCGAATATGAGCACTGGAGGAAACCGGAAGGTACTCGGTGAGAGCCTGTACAAGGCCCAGAAAAATAGCTTGGAAGAAATTCATGAACCCTCTTTTTGTGTTTACATTCTTCTATGCTTTGTCTGATGTACGTCATCAAGACTAGCGAAAGGGGTCTAATTTCCTTTCCCCTTCCACGAGGTTGTCTCAAACCGTACACACAATGGAACATGTTCCCATTCACTTGAACCATATGGACGCAAGGAGCGTGACAGACATGAGCAAATACCGCAAAAGCAGAGCGTTCAGCCCCGAGGGATTTTTCGAATGCGAGGGAAAGGGTCTTGAATGGCTGGGTGAGGCGCATGAACACGGAGGACCTCGCGTAGTGGAGGTTTACGGCTGGGGCAATGATTACCTTGACATCGAACGAGTGAACTCGTGTGGGCCGACCGTACAGGCGGCACGCTCTTTTGGTGAGGCCTTGGCACGTATGCACGATATGGGCGCCGATCATTTCGGTTCCGCTCCCGCGGAATATAAGGGAACGTGCTATTTCGGCCCATTGCAGGATCCCGTTCCCATGGATACCGGCAATTGGACGGATACGGCCACATATCTGGCGGAAGGAAGGCTGCGGCCGATGGTCCGATTGGGAATGAAACGTCGTGAGTTGACCGACTACGACATGGAACTCACGGAAGCCGTGATCGACGCCTTACCGGACATCCTGGGCAAAGCCGCTACGGATAAGCCGGCTCGAGTGCATGGGGACTTGTGGAGCGGCAACGTGATGTGGACGGCCGATTCCGGCGAAGTTCAGGCCGTGCTCATCGACCCGGCCGCACACGGTGGTCATCGCGAGGAAGATCTGGCCATGCTCGATTTGTTCGGCATGTCTTACCTTACCGACATCCTTGAAGGCTATCAGAGCGTGCATCCGCTCAAAAACGGCTGGAGGGAGCGCACCACCCTCTGGCAGCTCTACCCCATCGCCGGACATTGCGTCTTCTTCGGAGGTGGCTACGTCAGCCAATATAGGGCCATGTGCCGCTCCCTTCTCAAATAGAAGGAGAAATCCGGTAAAGAAGTCCGAAACAACGGCAAAAAATAAATAAGGCCGCGTTCTGCCACGAACACCATGCAGGTTCGCGGCAGAACGCGGCCTTTCATATCCTGAGAAACCGTACAATACGGTTCCTGTGGTTTTTAGAGCAACGCATCCTTCAGCTTGGAGAAGAATCCCTTCTTCGAACCGGAGGCTGGACGTGAGCCAACAGAAACATGCTGGGCTTCGGCATCATGCTTCTGCGCGAACTGCTCAATCAGGGAACGCTCATCGTCATTGAGCTTGGTTGGAATCTGTACGACTACATGAACCAGCAAATCGCCTCGCTCGCCATTGCCGTTGAGATGCGTCACGCCAAGATTGCGCAACGTGATGATATCGTCCGGCTGGCACCCGGAAGGTACGTTCACCACCTGCTTGCCATCAAACGTGTCTATCTCCAATTCGTGACCAAGCACCGCCCAGCTCATCGGCACCTGAATCCAGCAATGCAGATCGTCTCCGTCGCGGGTGAAGGTGTCATCCTGCATGATACGGACGTCGACATACAGGTCGCCGGCGACACCGCCGTTCTCCCCTACCTCACCCTGATTGGCCAGACGCAGGCGGCTGTCGTTGGTTACGCCGGCAGGTACGGATACGCCCACATTGCGCGTAATGCGCACACGGCCGTGTCCAAGGCAGGACTGGCAGGGATTATTGATTACCGTGCCGTGGCCCTCGCAACGTTCACAGGGGGCAGTGGTCATCATCTGCCCGAGCATGGTTCGTACCACGCGCTGCGCGTAGCCCTGGCCATGGCAGTCCGGGCACTGCGCAGGCTGGGTGCCCTGCTGACATCCCGTACCCGCACATTCCTGGCATAGCCCGAACGTATTGATTTTGACATGTGCCGTATCTCCGAACACGGCCGACTTCAAATCGATGGTGGCGGTCGCCAGCGCATCCCGGCCTGGCTGCGTGCGCGGCGTCGGGCCTCCGTTTCCCCCGCCGAACGTGCCACCGGTGAACATGTTGAAGATATCGCTCATATCGGTGAATCCGCCGCCAAATCCGCCGGCGCCTCCGGCGTTCGGATTGTTGGGATCCACGCCAGCGTCGAACATCTGCCTCTTCTGGGGATCGGAAAGCACTTCGTACGCGTTGTTGACTTCCTTGAATTTGTCTTCGAATTCAGGGCCGGCGATATCGGGATGGTATTTACGGCTCATCTTTCGATAGGCTTTTTTGATCTCGTCGTCGCTGGCAGAGCGGTCAACACCCAGCACTTCGTAGTAATCCGTCACTGTTGTTCTTTCTCCCTTTGCTATACGCGTGCCATTGTGCCATAAGGCGGGGTCAGTCGTCTATCTGGCTTCCATCATGGGCGAGGAACGCCGTCAGATAATGGGCGACAGCCCCCACCGCGGTCATAGTGGTCACGTAGTCCATGTGGGTTGGTCCGATGGAGCCGACGAATGCGATCGGCTCGCAATTCTTCCCGGTATCATTCGGCCGGGAAGAATCTTCGGCGGTATCCGAATCTTCGTCCGAACGGACGATTCCGGCCGGGCTTTCGTTCGATGACTTCGGTGATGTCCGTCCATATCCGCTGGTCACCACGGAGGCGTGCAACAGTCCCGGGGTGTGCGTCTCGGAGCCTATCGCGACTCCGATGCCGTCCGATCTCGTGGCCTCGCTTAGGGAGCTCATCAGCTTCATCAGCACGACTTGCTCCTCCAAGGCGTCGAACAGCGGCGCCAAGTCGGCGATTGTGCGTTGATGTGCGAGCCTTGAGGTTCCCGCCATATACAGTTCACTCGCCCGCTCGTCGTCGGCCATGCCGTCGAGAGCCCCGGCGAGGTTCTCGGCAAGGGAGCTGATAGATGAATACTCCTTGCGCAAGGACAGCTGCCGTATCTGTTCCGCGGCACGGGTCAACGATTCTCCGCATGATTTCGTATTGATCTCGTCCGTCATGCGGGAAAGAACCGCGGTGTCCGGAAGTTCCGTGACGTTGAGGATATGCTGTGCCACACGCCCCGTATCGGTGATTACGACGGCAAGCAGCGCGTTGACGGATACCGGAATCACTTCTATATGACGCAGCGTCGACTTCGAGAGCGACGGTGCGGCGACTACCGCAACCTGTCCCGTAATCTGTGACAAAAGCCGCGCGGCCCTTTGCAGGGTCTCCTGCAGATTGACCGACCCGGACAGAAAGTTGTTGATGCCGCGCCGCTGCGCCTGCGACATCGGCATTACCGTGGCTAAACGGTCCACAAAATATCGATAGCCTTTTTCCGTAGGGATTCGGCCTGCGGAAGTATGGGGTTGAATAAGGTATCCCTCGTCTTCCAGCGCGGCCATGTCGTTGCGGATGGTCGCGGAGCTTACGCCCAAGTCGTGGTCTTTGATCAATGTGGTGGAGCCGACCGGCTCCTGCGAACGAATGTAATCTTCCACGACGGCACGCAGCACCAGCATGCGTCTTGACTGCGTCACGCGCGCCTCCTTTGCATTGCCGTATACCATGGCCCGCACAATGGCAAGGCGGAGATTCGTCCTGCCGGGAAACCATATCGATTATGCGTGGCTCATTTTGAATTCGCCCTTACATTGTATTAGCACTCAGAGCTGTCGAGTGCTAAATGTTCGCTCCCGGAGAAGGTGCGTTCTCCGACATGGCGAAGAAACACGAACCGGCGACATCAGCCACCCCTCCGTCGCCATTCACAGGGTCCATAGAACCTGCAAAACGCTCGACATACCGCCAATCGAACATAATAACCGCACGCAAATGTTAATTGTGAGCGTTAACAGAACACAAACTACCAAAACACGCCAAAATTTCACGCCAACGTCACCTCACATCGCTACTATGGAAAACGCAATGTGAGGGCGTCGAGCGCTCGGCACAAGCCGGATACGCGGCCCGACCAATTGGAAGGAAAGTAATCCATGACCGAATTCAAGGAGACCGAACTGGACGAGCGCGCCATCAAGATGGCCAAAGTCCTTTCGGCCGACGCGGTTGAGCGTGCAGGCCACGGCCACCCGGGTTCCCCCGTTTCCCTGGCCCCCATCGCCTATACCCTGTATCAGCACTTCATCAAGCATGATCCGAACGATCCCAAGTGGGAAGGTCGCGACCGCTTCATCCTTTCCGGCGGCCACGCTTCCCTCACCCAGTACGTTCAGCTGTACTTCTCCGGCTACGGCCTGACCCTGGATGATCTGAAGAACTTCCGCGGCGGCGCCGACACCCGTACCCCGGGCCATCCGGAATACGGCCTGACCCCGGGCATCGAAATGACCACCGGCCCGCTGGGCCAAGGCTTTGCCTCCGCAATTGGTTTCGCCTATGGCCAGCGTTTCGAGCGCGGCCTGCTCGATCCGGAAGCTCCGGAAGGCGAGTCCCCGTTCGACCACAACATCTGGGTCATCTGCGGTGAAGGCGACATCGAAGAGGGCATCTCCGGTGAAGCCGCATCCCTCGCGGCCAACCAGCAGCTCGGCAACCTGACCGTGATCTTCGATGCGAACCGCATCCAGATCGAAGGCGACACCAACCTGGTGCTGGCCGAGGATGTGCTCAAGCGCTTCCAGGCCTATGGTTGGTACACCGACGAGTTCAGCTTCATCCAGGCCGACGGCTCCTACAAGGAGGACGTCGAGGGCTTGGCTGAGACCATCTCCAAGGCTCAGGCCGCCGCCCCGAACCAGCCGAAGCTCATCAAGGTCGACACCCTGATCGCTTGGCCGACCCCGGGCAAGACCAACGATCCGTCCTCCCACGGCTCCAAGCTGGGCGCCGAGGCCGTCGCAGGCCTCAAGGAACTGCTCGGCTACGATCCGGAAGAGTCCTTCCATGTTGACGAAGAGGCTCTGGCCCACGCACGCAAGGTTGCGGACCGTGGTCTCGAAGCCCACAAGGAATGGGACGAGAAGTACAACGCCTGGCGCAACGCCAACCCGGACAAGGCCGCTCTGTACGACCGCATCAAGGCCGGAGAGCTTCCGGAAGGTTTCGACAAGGCCATCGACGACCTCGAGGCCACCTTCGAAGTCGGCAAGGGTGTCGCGACCCGTGGTGCTTCCGGCTCCGTGCTGAACGCCATCGCAGCCGTCATGCCTGAACTCTGGGGCGGTTCCGCCGATCTCGGCGGCTCCAACAAGACCGACCTCAAGGGCGCCGCCACCTTCGCTCCGGAAGAGTGCGCGACCGCTCAGTGGCCGAACTGCAACAAGTACGGTCGCCAGCTGCACTTCGGCGTGCGCGAGTTCGCCATGGGCACCATCACCAACGGTATTCTGCTCGGCTCCCACACCCGTCCGTTCGGCGGCACCTTCTTCATGTTCTCCGACTACGAGCGTCCGGCAGTGCGTCTGGCCGCCCTTATGGAGATTCCGAACCTGTATGTGTGGTCCCACGATTCCGTGGCGGTTGGCGAAGATGGTCCGACCCATCAGCCGATCGAGCACTTGGCGTCCTTCCGCGCCATCCCGCAGCTCGAGGTCGTTCGTCCGGCCGACGCATACGAGACCGCCGAAGCTTACCGTGCCTTCTTCGAGAAGAACAACACCCTGCCGACCGCTATGATCCTGACCCGTCAGGGTGTCCCGGTTCTCGCCGAGACCGCTGAAAAGGCCAAGGACGGCGTGAAGAAGGGTGCTTACGTGCTCGTCGATACCGAGGGCACCCCGGATGTCATCATCATGGCCACCGGTTCCGAAGTCCAGTGGGCGGTCGCCGCTTCCAAGACCCTGGCCGAGGAAGGCGTCAAGGCTCGCGTCGTGTCCGTTCCGTCCCTCGAATGGTTCGAGGAGCAGGATGCCGAGTACAAGGAAGCCGTGCTCCCGGCAGGCGTCAAGGCTCGCGTCTCCGTCGAGGCCGGCGTGGCCATGCCGTGGTACAAGTACCTCGGTTCCTACGGCAAGCCGGTTTCCATCGACCAGTTCGGCCTGCAGGGCGACGGCGCTCAGAACATGATTGATCTGGGCATCACCGCAGAGCATGTCGTGGCCGCAGCCAAGGCATCCATCGCGGAAGTCGAAGCCGCCAAGTGATTCGACGGGGAGGGGTACACACGACATGCGCCCCTCCCCTTTCTCGGCACAGCACAAGATTTGATCCAAATAGGTATCAAGGAGAAAAAACAATGACTGAAGCAACTCAGCGCACCTCTGATTCCGGCGTCTCGATCTGGCTGGACGATCTGTCCCGCACCCGTATCGAGTCCGGCAACCTGCAGGAGCTCATCAAGGATAAGAACGTCGTTGGCGTTACCACCAACCCGTCCATCTTCCAGAAGGCTCTGAGCCAGGTCGGCCCGTACGACGCTCAGCTCAAGGAACTCGGCAAGGTCGACGTTGAGACCGCTATCCGCGAGCTCACCACCACCGACGTTCGCAACGCCACCGATATCTTCCGCGAGGTCGCCGAAGCCTCCGATTTCGTTGATGGCCGCGTCTCCATCGAAGTTGATCCGCGTCTGGCCCACGAGACCGAAGCCACTGAGAAGCAGGCTGTCGAACTCTGGGAGAAGGTCAACCGTCCGAACGCCATGATCAAGATTCCGGCAACCCTCGAAGGCCTGCCGGCAATCACCGCCACCCTGGCCAAGGGCATCTCCGTCAATGTCACCCTGATCTTCTCGCTCGAGCGTTACGAGCAGGTCATCGACGCCTTCATCGAGGGCATCGCTCAGGCTGACGCCAACGGCCACGACCTGAAGCACATCGGCTCCGTCGCTTCCTTCTTCGTGTCCCGCGTGGATACCGCCGTCGACAAGCAGCTCGAGGAGATCGGCTCCGACGAGGCCAAGGCCCTCGAAGGCAAGGCCGCCATCGCCAACGCTCGCCTCGCATACGAACTGTTCGAGAACAAGTTCGCCAACGATCCGCGTTGGGCCGATCTCGAGGCCAAGGGCGCCAAGAAGCAGCGCCCGCTGTGGGCCTCCACCGGCACCAAGAACCCGGCATACTCCGATTGCGTCTACGTTGACGAGCTCGTCGCTCCGTTCATCGTGAACACCATGCCGGAGAAGACCCTGAACGCTCTGGCCGATCACGGCAACGGCGCTCCGACCATCAAGGGCACCTACGAAGAGTCCCACGCCGTCATGGACAAGCTTGCTGAGCTGGGCATCGACTTCAAGGCTGTCACCGACAAGCTGGAAGCCGACGGCGTCGCCGCCTTCATCAAGTCCTGGGATTCCGTCCTCACCGACGTCCAGGCTGGCATCGACCGCGTCAACGGCTGAATCAATCGCTGATACAGCACCGTTTCAACGGTAGATAAATGGGTTCTCACCATTCACACGGATGGTGAGAACCCATTTTGTTTTCTCTTTTGAAGAAATAGGGAGGCACCGGTTGAGGCCCTCCCTAATCAGCATCCGAAAAATCAGACCTGCCAGTATGTGCTGAAGAAATCGCCAATCTCTCCGATGGTCTCCTCCAACATGCTCATACGTGGCAAGTAGACGACACGGAAATGATCCGGTTCGTGCCAATTAAACGCACCGCCATGACTGATGAGAATATGCTTCTCATGCAACAGGTCCAAAGCGAACTGCTCATCCGAATGAATATTGAACTTTTTGATGTCGATCTTCGGGAAGATATAGAAGGCCGCTTTCGGTTTGACGGCGGTGATGCCCGGAATCTCGTTAAGCATGTTGTACACCAGTTCACGCTGATCGTAGACGCGGCCTCCGGGAACCAGATAATCCTTGACGCTCTGATGCCCACCCAAAGCGGTCTGAACGATCGACTGCGCGGGAACGTTGGAGCACATGCGCATATTGGCCAACATGTTCAGACCTTCGATATAGTCCTTGGCGATACGCTTGTTGCCACTCAACACCATCCAGCCGACTCGCCATCCAGCAATCATGTGCGACTTGGACAGACCGGAGAACGTCACACAGAACAAATCCGGGGCAAGGGACGCAATGGAAATATGCTCCAGTCCATCCATGACGAGACGATCGTAGATCTCATCGGAGAAAATCATGAGCTGGTGCTCCCTGGCAAGATCCACAATCTGCTGCAGCACCTCCTTCGGATACAACGCACCGGTCGGATTGTTCGGATTGATGATCACAAGGGCCTTGGTTTTGTCCGTGATCTTCGAACGCATGTCCTCGATATCCGGGTACCATTCCGATTCTTCATCGCAAATGTAGTGCACGGCGGTTCCGCCGGCCAGATTCACGCAAGCCGTCCACAGCGGGTAATCAGGAGACGGCACAAGTACCTCGTCACCGTCATCCAGCAACGCCGACAGTGAAAGATTGATCAGTTCGCTGACGCCGTTACCGGTATAGATATCGTCGATGGACACGTTGGGTATGTTCTTCAGCTGGGTATACTGCATAATCGCCTTGCGCGCTGAGAACAGACCCTTCGACGGCGAATAGCCTTCCGTGTCCTTCAACTGTTGGGCCATGTCGTATACGACTTCATCCGGAGTGCGGAATCCAAATGGGGCTGGATTACCGATATTGAGTTTGAGGATATGGGTGCCGGCGGCCTCCATGCGTATGGCCTCATCGGCCACAGGACCACGAACGTCGTAAAGCACGTTGTCGAGTTTGTGCGATTTGCTGTATGTACGCATGGTCTTTCCTTCTATTGATTGCGTCGGTTCCGTTTCTTTCCCTTGGACCGCTATGGAATCACACTCGCTTTGCGATGTAGTGACAGTGTTCCGTTCCATAGGTACATCTTCTCCCATGAGCCATCGTTCATCGACCTGCAGCACCGACGCGAGGAATCCTGCGATGTCCGCGCGGGGAACGGTTTTGCCGCTGACGTATTGGCTCATGTGACTTTTGCCGAGTTTGATGCCGCTATGTTCCGCCGCATGAACGAAATCAATCTGCTTAAGCTTACGCAACGCCATGGCCGTGGCAAGTCTTTGTGAGAACGATTCGGTCATACGAATCCTTTCGGTTCAATTTAAATCAGGCGTCGGTTCAAAGCTTAGCACAATAAATTCGTCTTTAAACATACAGTTCAATTATTGACGTAAACATTTCGTGTACGTAAGAAACGAAAGTTCAATCCGGAAATCGAAGTTCAAAGCAGGTTTTGTTCAATCCACTGTGCCACGCCGTCATCGTTATTCGACGGACAAATTTCATCGGCTATCTTCAACACTTCCTGGTTGGAGTTTGCAACGGCCACTCCCCTCCCGGAACGCTGAAGCATTGCGATATCGACCAAATCGTCACCAAAGGAAACTATCTGGCCCAGCGGAGTGGACAGATAATCCGCAATGACGTTCAATGCTGTTTCCTTATTGGCCTGCGGATTCATCAACATCCATAGCGAGCCTTCGGAAATATGAACATCGAAATCATCAGGAATCAGTTTGCCTACACGATCCCACTGCCCGGAATCCGGGAACAGGATGATCTTATCGGCGATGCCTTCGGGAACATCGTTGAAGTCGGTGTATCGCCAGGTTTGCGTTTTCCAATATTTGGTAACGTCGAAATTCGTATACCTGACATCGTCCATGACGATGCCGACTTCCATGCCGGGCAGTTCGTTCATCAGATATTTGCATACCTCGCAAGCACGTTGTGAGGAGAATCCGATTTTCCTCAGGTGGCCGCCCCGTACAAGCTGTGGCGAAGTAAGCATTTCATAACTGGACGAAGCGGGAGCGAAATCCAACAGAGCCCCGTTGAGATATGCCACAGCATCCACTGGCAATTGCTTGACGAAGGAATAACCGGTACTGACCGGACGTGCCGTCTCCACCACGAACTTGATTCCCGCGTCGTGCAAACGATTGATACTGTCGATGGTGCGTTTTGTCAGGAATCGTTCCTCGAACGTTGCCCCATCATGCAGAAGGGTGCCGTCCAGGTCGGCCACGACCAAAGTTGTTTTGCTGTGCTGATTGTTTTCTTCGGAGAACACAATAAACCTTCGAATCGGTGTAAGTCGATGTGAATGCGTTGAAAAACACTTCGGCCCATGACCTTGACGATCATGGGCCGAAGAAATCGAATCGATCAGATGAGATTGAACTTCGTCATCAGGCCAAGGGCGATGATAATCGCAACCCACAGCAGAGCGATGATGACGGTCCAACGATTCAGGTTCTTTTCCGCTACGCCGGACGAACCGGCGTTCTGGGTAAGCCCGCCGCCGAACATATCGGACAGACCACCGCCCTTACCCTTGTGCATAAGAATCAGCAGGGTGAGCAAAAGGCTGAAAATAACAAGGATGATCTGCAGCACAAGCTTGACGATAGCCATAGCGGACACGGGTGAACCTCCAGTTCGTAAACACTGTCTTTTAGAATAGCGCATGGTGTTGAGAAAAGCCAATACATCCACACATCGAAAACCCGGGGAAACATCGCTCCTCAACGCATGCTCTAACGTTTATGCGGCGCTTCGCCGAATGGTCGCGAGACTTCTATCTGGTCGCCTCGAGCGTAAGTTTGCAGATCTTGGCGAGCTCGTCCACTTTCAGGGCGGCCCCGCCTATGAGGAATCCATCGACGTCCGGTTCGTTGATCAGTTCGACGGCGTTTTTCGAGGAAACCGATCCACCGTAGATGATGCGGACGGTTTCGCTCACATGTTCGTTGAAAGTCGTGCGCAAATCCTCACGAATGGCTTTCGCCGCATCCTGCGCGGACTGCGGAGTGGCGACCATGCCTGTCCCGATGGCCCATACCGGCTCGTAGGCCACAATCAGTCGGGACGCTTCTTCATCGGAAAGGTCTCTGGTGACGTCATGCACCTGACCGACCGCGTAGTCGAGTTCGATGCCCTGCCTGCGTTCCTCATAACTTTCTCCGACGCATAGGATGGGCTGCATGCCGGCCGCAAGCACCGCACGCACTTGATCGACGATGTTGGCATCGTCCTCCGGATGATATTTGCGTCGTTCGGAATGTCCGACAATCACATACGAGCAACCCAGTTGAGCGATCATATCAGCGGAAACATCTCCGGTAAACGCCCCTTGAGATGTAACCGATACCGCCTGCGCACCGTAGCGGATCTTCAGATTATCCGATTCCACCAGCACCTGCACGCTGCGCAACGATGTGAACGACGGCATCAAGGCGATTTCACAACGCTTATAGTCAAAACGCATGTCACGCAGCCTCCATACCAGTTGCTGCACGAAATACGTGGCCTCAAGATGGTCGAAATTCATCTTCCAATTGCCTGCGACCAGTGGGATACGTTGTGATGTCATGCGTTCATCGTCCTTGAACTACGTGTTGATCCGGGTGGAAAACAAGAGGTGCTCCCCCGTTGCAAACGGTGAGGGAGCACCTCTTCAGATGTTCATACGATCAGTCGAGCACCTTCAGGCCCGGCAGTTCCTTGCCCTCGAGGAATTCAAGGGATGCGCCGCCACCGGTGGAGATGTGCGAGAAGCCATCCTCCGGGAAGCCAAGGTTGCGCACTGCGGAAGCGGAGTCACCGCCACCGACGATGGTGAAGGCACCGGCTGCGGTAGCGTCGACCAGACCCTGGGCCACGGCCTCGGTGCCAGCCGCGAAGGCCTTGACTTCGAACACGCCCATCGGTCCGTTCCATACGACGGTCTTGGAATCCACGATCTTGTCGTGGAAGAGCTTCTGAGAGTCCGGACCGATGTCCAGACCCATCTTGTCGGCCGGAATAGCTTCGGCGGAAACGACCTCCGGAGCGATGTCGTCATCGGACTTCGGGAAGCCCGGGTTCACGACGATATCGGTCGGCAGCACGAGTTCAACGCCGTTCTTCTCGGCGCGCTCGATGTAACCCTTGACGGTCTCGACCTGATCCTCTTCAAGCAGGGAGGTGCCGACCTCGAGGCCCTTGGCCTTGAGGAAGGTGTAGACCATGCCACCGCCGATAACCAGACGATCAGCCTTGTCGAGCAGGTTCTCAATCACACCGAGCTTGTCGGAGACCTTGGAACCGCCGAGCACGACGGTCAGAGGACGCTCCGGCTCCACGGTGGCGCGGGACAGTGCCTTGACTTCCTTCTCGACCAGCAGACCGGCTGCGGCCGGCAGATCGGTGGCCACGTCGTAGTTGGAACCCTGGGCGCGGTGAACGACACCGAAGCCGTCGGAGACGAAGGCGTCGCCGAGCGCGGCGATCTTCTTGGCGTACTCGGCGCGCTCCTGAGGATCCTTGCTGGTTTCCTCCGGGTTGTAACGCACATTCTGCAGAAGAACGACATCGCCGTCGCCCATTGCGGCGACCTTGGCCTGAGCGTCATCGCCATAGGTGTCTTCAGCCAGCGGGACCTCGATGCCGAGCAGCTCGCCCAGACGGGCCGCGACCGGAGCGAGAGACAGCTCCGGCACGACCTGGCCCTTCGGACGGCCGAGGTGGGCCATCAGAATGACCTTCGCGCCTTCTTCGCGCAGAGCATTGATGGTCGGCAGGGCAGCCTTGATACGACCGTCGTCGGTGATCGTGGTGCCGTCCAGCGGAACATTGAAATCAGCGCGGACCAGAACGCGCTTGCCCTTGAGATCTCCAAGATCCTTGAGTGTCTTCATGTATATCCTTTCCTAGCCGCTTGTGAGCGTGGAATGGCCATATTGCCACTTACGCATAATACAAGCCCAAACGAACAAAAAACACCATGCCGTTCGAAAACAGGCATGGTGTTTTGCGTGAAGTCTTGGTTTCAGGCCGACTGTCGACGTGCCTTCTCGGTTTTCTCCGCCAGCTGAAGCAGTCGACGGATGCGACCGGCGATCGCATCCTTGGTGATCGGGGGCTCCGCCATACGACCGAGCTGCTCCAGAGACGCGTCGGCATGGTCCAGGCGAAGCTGTCCTGCAGACTTGAGATTGTCCGGAATGTCGTCTCCAAGGATTTCAAAGGCCTGGCGAACCTTGTCGCACGCCTCCGCAGCCGCCTTCGCGCTACGGCGCATATTCGCGTCATCGAAGTTGGCCAGACGGTTCGCCTTGCCGCGCGCCTCGCCATCAGAACGCTTCCCGGTCCATTCCCGTGCGGAGTGGGGTGCCCCCATAAGTATGAGCATGCGCTCGATCGCATCGGGATCACGCAACGTCACACGTTCGGAGCTGCGCAACTTTCGCGGTTTCGCCGTGATACCCAGACGTCTGGCGGTGGAGACGAGCGCCAACGCGGCCTCGTGGTTCGGGCACACGACTTCGAGATAGCTTGCCTTGCCTGGATCGGACAGACGTCCGTTGGCCAGGAACGCACCACGCCAGGCGGCCTTGATCTGCGCGATCTTGCCATTAACGATATCGCTTGGAAGGCCGAGAACCATGTTCTTGGTGTAGCGGCTGTACAGGCCGGTTTGCAGCACAAGCGCCGCGCTGCCCTTCGGAACGCGAATCACATAACGCTGAACGGCGCCGGTCGGCGTCTGCCTGGAAACAGGGGTGAACGTGGTTTCATGGCCGTACAGATTCTTGATGGTGTCCTGCAACCACAAGGCGGCATCTTGGGAGTCAAGCTGGGCCTGCACGAGAATGTGGTGATCCACCGAGTGCAAACCATTACCGAATCGAATCATTGCGGTGGCCTGCGCCTTTTTGGCGATTGGCAACTCGTTGTCGATTGCGGCAAGCTCGCTTTTGACGTCATCCAGTAGAGCCAAGAGCCAACCTCCTACTTCCTGTTTCTTCCCTAAATTTCAGGCGAGTCGCGGGTTCGACGCCGCTTCGCCACGGCTTACTGTGATACAGAATATATTGGACAATCGCGATACGATTTCTCTGTATTCGGAATCACTTCTCTCATAATACGGCTATTTTTCCGGTGAGCGTCTGTCCAGCTCACGTGCGGAGACGGAAACGGAAAGTCCCCGGGCACGCAGCCGCTTGGCCAATGCCTCACTGACGGCCACGGAACGGTGCTGACCACCGGTGCATCCAATCGCAATGGTCACATAATGCTTGTCTTCCTGAGCATAGCCTTCAATGGCGATGGAGATCGCCTTTTCATAGGCATCGAGAAATTCTTCCGCACCTTCACTGGAAAGCACGTAGTCGCTGACGGCCTGATCCCGACCTGTCAAAGCACGCAATTGCGGCACCCAGAACGGGTTCGGCAGGAATCTCACGTCCGCCACGAAGTCCGCGTCGATGGGAATGCCGTACTTGAATCCAAAACTGAACACGTGTACAGAAACCGTGGTCGGTCCGGCACCGACCATGGCCTCATACAGTTTGGTGGACAGTTGGTGAATGCTCAGCTTGGACGTGTCTATGACGATGTCGGCACGTTCCTTGAGATTCTCCAGAAGATCCCGCTCCTCCAGAATGCCGTCAACCAGACGATTACCCTGTTGCAATGGATGCGGTCGACGTACGGATTCATAACGTTTGATCAACACTTCGTCGCTGGCATCGAGGAACAGGATGCGCGTTTTGACGCCAAGATCGTCCAAGTGGCTGAGCACCGCGGAAAGATCGTCGAAATAGTCTCGCGAACGCACGTCGATGACCGCCGCGAGTTTGTGGATGCCGGAGCCCGCGGTCGTCATCATGTCAACCAAAGGCACCAACAGTTTCGGTGGCATATTGTCCACCACATACCAGCCCATGTCTTCGACGCTGTCGGCGGCATGGGATCTGCCGGCGCCGCTCATGCCGGTGATAAGCAGCACCTCGAATCCAGCGGCCGGCGACGGCGCGCTTGCATGCGTGCCGTTCGTCGACATCACATCCTCATGTTCCTGTTCCATCTACAAAGCCTCCTCGAGTGCCAAGCGCATCGAATGTTCCAACGTCTCGTTCAAATGCGAATCTCCGCCATACGTCCCCGTCATCAGTTTTACCTGCGCCAAAGCTTGGTACAGCAGCATCTCCTCGCCTCCTATGGCGGCCCCTCCCCTGGTCCGCCATGCCTGCATGAGCTTGGTGGGACGAGGGTCATACACCACATCAAGAAGAGTGCCGCCCACGTTTTCCGTCTGTTTGAGCAACTGTTCGGCCACCCTATCCGCGGCCAGTCCAGGAATTGTGTTGATCGCCACATCGGTTCGCAACAACACGTTCGCAGCCTGGTCCATGGACGCAAATTCGATGGACCCCTCCCCCAGATGTCTGTCGGCGAGCGGCTTGAGCTCCGGATTCTTACCGGGGTTCCGGGCCACGACGGTCACGTGCTCAATGGACATCTCAATGCAAGCAGCCAAGGCGGAAGTCGCCGTATTGCCATTGCCGATGATCACGGCATTGGCAATACGGACGTCCTCCTGTCGCCGGCCACGGGCACGATACGAATGGTCGAACGCGAGCTCTATGCCCTTCACATCCGTGTTGTACAACCTGATGAGAGGAAGGCTTTCGTCTCCATTGCGGCACGTGCCGGTCCAATCGAACACCGCGGTGTTTGCCACACGCAGTTCTTTGGACCAGGTATCGCTGGGATTGCCATAAGGTTGAATGGTCTTCTTCAGCGGCATGGTCAGGCTTAGTCCGACCCACTGCGGATTCAAGGTCTTCAGGAAGCCTTCGAGATCGGATTCCCCGACCTCATGCTTGTCGTACAACCAGTCGTCTAGGGCAAGGGCGCGGTACGCCGCGTTGTGCAGCGTCGGAGAAAGCGAATGTGCGATGGGCTTGCCGAGTACCGCGCAACGATGATTGTGTTCTGCCATCATTCCCCCTAATTAGGACGTCCATCAACATGCTAGCAACGGCAATGTCAATTTGCCGTGGGTAGAAGCGAAACGTCCCATCTTTCGGAACGCACCGCGGAACGTCATTGCCGCGCGCCATCGAACGAACCGGCTTGTGCGTCATCATGGTGCAGAGCGGCGTATATCGATTCCGCCTTGGCATGGCCAATGCCTTTGACCTGTTCGAAATCCTCGATTTTCGCCTCACGCATGGCCCGCACCGAACCGAAATGGTTCAGCAGACGTTTCTGATATGCCTCGCCGATGCCGGGAATGTCGTCGAGTGCCGATCTCAGAGCACCCTTACGTCTGCTCTGGCGATGATAGGTGATGGCGAAACGATGAGATTCGTCACGTACCCGCTGCAGCAGGTACATGCCTTCGGATTGGCGTTTGAGAATGATCGGATAGTCGTCATCCGGTACCCATACTTCTTCAAGACGCTTGGCCAATCCGCATACGGCCACATCGTCCACGCCACAGTCCGCAAGGGCCCTTGCGGCGGCCATGACCTGAGGTTTTCCTCCGTCGACGACCACGAGATTCGGCTTGTAGGCGAAATGCCCACGGTCCGCGGACTGATTTCCCGCTTCCAGGCTCTCTCCCGAGTCTCCCGCGATATTGCCATGTTGAAAGCGTCTGGTCAACGTCTCGTAGAGTGCGCTTAAATCGTCCAACGCTCCGTGACCGTCCGTACCGCGTATGGCGAAACGGCGATATTCGGATTTCTTGGCCATGGCGTCTTCGAACACCACCATAGAGGCAACCTGGAACGCGCCTCCAACCGTGTTGGAGATGTCATAGCATTCGATACGCAACGGCGACTGCTCAAGCCCGAGGGCCGCCGCGACTTCATTCATCGCTTCGGAGCGCGCACCCATGTCGCTTATACGGCTCATTTTGCTGCGCTGCAGAGCCTGTCTCGCATTTTCGTCGGCACGATCCATG
Source organism: Senegalimassilia sp. (assembly GCA_963619615.1). GTDB lineage: Bacteria > Actinomycetota > Actinomycetes > Actinomycetales > Bifidobacteriaceae > Bifidobacterium. The sequence continues at coordinate 18,853 of CAVEXE010000007.1, forward strand.
AGCTGCTTCTTGTCTCCCCTGCTGGCCACGTGAATGTTCACGGCCGCACCCCGCAGTCCGCTCAACCATCGCTCGAGATATTCACGACGATACAGTTCCACCGGAACCACCACCTCGCGTGGCACCGGGGCTATCGGAGCCAACAGATCCACCCTGCCGGTTTGCTTCTGACGTTCGTTGCGTTCCCTCGTGGCCTGTGCCCGGGATGTGGAGTCAACTGCGGTAATACTTTGCGTGGATCCGATGGCGTTGCGGCGTTCTGTGACCACTGTCGATTCGGATGATTCTAAAGCCTGGCTTCCCGCGGATTCCGAATACACCTGCATGATGAGATCCGCCATGAGTTCTTCGTCACTGATGTCTTCCACACGTTCCACGCTCCAGTTGCGCTCCCCACGGATCGAACCGGATCTGACGAAGAATGCGTGCACGGACGCCTCAAGCTCGTCCGACGCGAAACCGAAAACGTCCGCGTCGATGTCGGAATCGAAGACCACGGCGTTCTGCTCCACAATGGTGCGCAGCATCTGGATCTGGTCGCGGATGGCCGCGGCTTTTTCGAATTCGAGTTCGGCGCTTGCCTCTTTCATGTCACGGGTAAGCTGCGCTATGTACGATTTGCCGATACGCCCGGTGAGCACGCCCACGAGTTGCTCGCACATCTTCCTGTGCTGTTGCGCGCTTATCCGACCCACGCATGGTGCCGAGCATTTTCCGATCGACGCCAGCAGACAGGGACGATGGGTGAGTTCCGCTTTGTGGAAGGCGTTCTGCGAACACGTGCGGACGGGAAAGGTCTTCAGCAGGTTGTCGAGGCTCTTCTTCAGATCCCATACCTTGGCATAGGGGCCGAAATATCTGGTGTCGCGTCGTTTGCGGCTGCGGGTGATCCATACCCTTGGAATGTGTTCTCCTGACGAAACCGCCAGATACGGGTAGGTCTTGTCGTCACGGAAGACCACGTTGAACCGTGGGTCGAATTCTTTGATCCACGTGTATTCCAACGTCAACGATTCCAATTCGGTGCCGACCACGGTCCATTCCAGGCTGCGCGCAGTCAGGACCATGGTTTGCGTGCGAGGATGCAGCTGGCGCAAAGGCTGGAAGTAACTGGTCAGTCGGTTGCGTAGGTTCTTGGCCTTGCCTACGTAGATGACCCGCCCTTCGCCGTCACGCCACTTGTAGACTCCAGGCTGCGTCGGAATGTCGGAAGTCTTCGGGCGGAACAGGTCGCGGGAATCACCAAGCAGGGGCGCGCCGTTTCTGTTTACGCTTCTGCCGCCGATTTCATCAGTCGTTTCCGTCGACGTGTCCGGTACAGAGCCTTCCGTAAACGAATCGTCCTGCCGTAATCGTTCCGCTGTCTTTTTCCAGACTTCCGGGCTATGTCGTTCTATCGCCATGGTCACAGCATGCCTTTGAGGAATCTGCCCGTCCAGGACCGTTCGCACAGGGCGATCTGTTCGGGTGTGCCTTCCGATACGACAGTTCCGCCTCCGTCGCCGCCTTCGGGACCCAGATCGATGATCCAATCGGCGGATTTGACCACGTCAAGATTATGTTCGATGACGATCACGGAGTTGCCTTTGTCCACCAAACCCTGCAGTACTAGCAGCAGCTTGCGCACGTCTTCGAAATGCAGTCCCGTGGTGGGTTCATCGAGAATATATACGGTTTTGCCGGTCGATCTGCGCTGCAGTTCCGTAGCAAGCTTCACGCGCTGCGATTCGCCTCCGGAAAGGGTCGGCGCGGGCTGACCCAAACGTATGTATCCCAGACCAACCTGTACGAGCGTGTCAAGGTACCTTGAAATCGACGGATACGCTTTGAAGAAGCGCGCCGCCTCTTCGATGGGCATATTCAGCACGTCCGCAACGGACTTGCCGTTGTACTTTACTTCCAGAGTCTCGCGATTGTAGCGCCGTCCGTGGCATTCCTCGCAATCCACGTACACGTCCGGGAGGAAGTTCATCTCGATCTTCAGCGTGCCATCGCCATGGCAGGCCTCGCATCGTCCTCCTTTGACGTTGAAGGAGAATCGCCCGGGACCATAGCCTCGGACCTGCGCTTCCGGTGTTTTGGCGAACAACGTACGTATCTTGTCCCAAACGCCGGTATACGTGGCCGGGTTGGAACGCGGAGTGCGCCCGATCGGGTTTTGGTCGACGTGGATCACCTTGTCGCACTGTTCCACGCCTTCCACACGTGTATGCTTGCCGGGCACGATTCTCGCGCCGTTGAGTTTGTCCGCAAGCACCGGATACAGAATCTGGTTGACCAGCGTCGACTTGCCCGATCCGGAGACGCCGGTCACGCAGGTGAAGACGCCCAGCGGGAAATCAACGGTCAGGTTTTTGAGATTGTTTTCCCGGGCCCCCACCACGCGAAGCCGCTTCGTCTTATGCATCTTGCGTCTGGATTGGGGAATTTCGATGCTTCTACGCCCCGCGATGAAATCGCCCGTGACGGAACGCTGGGCGTCGACGAGTTTCCTCGCAGGTCCTGAATAGATGACCTCGCCTCCATGTTCGCCGGCGCCAGGACCGATGTCTACGATCCAGTCGGCATGCTTGATCGTGTCTTCATCATGTTCAACGACGATCAGGGTGTTGCCAAGGTCGCGCAAATGATGCAACGTGGAGATCAGCCGTTCGTTGTCGCGCTGGTGCAGACCGATGGACGGCTCATCCAAGACATACATGACCCCGACCAGTCCCGATCCGATCTGCGTGGCCAGTCGGATGCGCTGGGCTTCGCCTCCGGACAGCGTTTTGGCGGCTCTGGACAATGTCAGATAGTTCAAACCGACATCGTTGAGGAAGCCGAGGCGTGCACGTATTTCCTTGATGACCTCGCCTGCGATCTGCGCGGACGCGCCTTCCAGCTTCAGTCCGTTGATCCATGCAAGGCTTTTCTCTGCAGGCATATCGCACACGTCCGCGATGGATTCCCCTCCTACCGTGACGGCAAGCACCTCAGGACGCAATCGGCGGCCGTCACATGCCTGGCAGGGAACCTCGCGCATGTACGATTCGTAATATTGCTTCATCTGATCGGAGTCCGTCTCGTCGTGGCGACGCATAAGCGTACGCACCACGCCTTCGAAACCGGTCGAATATTCGCGCATGCGTCCCCAACGGTTACGGTACGAAACCTGAACCTTGAAATCACGCCCGTACATGATGGCATGGCGCACGTTTTCGGGAAGATCATCCCAAGGGGTGTCGAGGTCGAACCCCATTTCGTCGCCGAGCCCTTCGAGCACATGACGGTAGTAATCGCCTGTGCCTTTGGTCAGCCCCCATGGTTCGATGGCACCTTCATTCAGAGTCTTGCCAGGATCGGGGATTACCAGTTCGGGATCTATCTCCAGTTTGTATCCGATACCGGTGCACACGGGGCATGCGCCGTATGGCGCGTTGAAGGAGAACGTGCGCGGTTCTATCTCATCGAGCTCAAGTTGATGACCGTTCGGACAGGCGCGTTTTTCGGAGAACGGCTGACGGCGGTCCCGATCCCCTTCGTCAAGGTCCACGAAATCGGCGACCATCACGCCTTTGGCGAGCCTCAACGCCGTTTCGACGGAATCCGTCAAACGCTGACGTATGCCATCCTTGACCACCAAACGATCCACGATCACTTCGATGGTGTGCTTCTTTTGCTTGGTGAGTTTGATGTCATCCGACAATTGCCGCATCTCACCATCTATCAACGCACGTGCGTAGCCGTCCGAACGTAGCAGTTCAAGCAGATCCTCGAATTCTCCCTTGCGTCCGCGAACAACGGGAGCGAGAATCTGGAATCGGGTACGTTCCGGATAGTCCAGCAGCGCATCGACCATCTGCTGCGGAGTCTGGGCGCTGACCAGCGCTCCGCATTCCGGACAGTGCGGCACTCCGGTACGTGCGAACAGCAGTCGCAGATAATCGTAGATTTCGGTGATGGTGCCGACCGTGGATCGAGGATTGCGGTTCGTGGTCTTCTGATCGATCGAGACGGCGGGGCTCAGTCCCTCGATGAAATCCACGTCGGGCTTGTCCATCTGGCCAAGGAACTGACGCGCGTAGGCGGACAACGATTCGACGTACCGGCGCTGGCCTTCCGCGAAGAGCGTGTCGAACGCCAGAGATGATTTGCCCGAACCGGAAAGACCTGTGAACACCACCATGCGGTTGCGGGGAATCTCAAGGTCGACGTTCTTGAGATTATGCTCCCGCGCTCCCTGAATGACGATTTTAAGATCGTTCGGCAGATGCTTCAGATCGGCCACAAGCGAACCGTCCTGCGATTTCATCGGTGCCTTCTTGATTTCCTTGGCAAGGAACGCGTCACTGGTCATGAATCGTTCCACTACGATTTCGCCTTTTGCTGCACCGGTACGTTTTGTGGGCACGTCAATCCTCCACTCACGATTTTGCGGATTCCGTTCCTAAGAATATCGTATTTTCAGACCATCTTAGAACACCTGTTCGAGAACTTCGCCGTCTGAACGCCATCATGCGGCGGAACCGGAATCCTTGGCATTGCATTCGTCGAACAACCGTGATTCCTGGCGAACGATGTCTTCGCTGGTGACCTCCTGAAGGAATGATCGGTTTGCCTTGGAGTCCTTATATGCCACGTACGCCTTCGTCGACACGTCCAGAATCTCGGCGGTCTTGCTTTCCGGCGCGGATACGATGACTTGGAAACCCAGACGGGGCAGCACATTGAGCGCACGCTGCGTATAGCGGCCGTCGGCCTTGATGAGGGCTTCGTCAAGGAACAACGTCGTGTAGGTCGGACTGCCGGACACGTCGCCGCCAAGCAGATAGATGAGGGCGGCTCCGTAAACGAATGACGTGAGCTCCTGCAAGGCTCCGCCCGACTTGCCTCCAGTGGAGCTGATGCGTTCGTTCCGTCCATCATCATGGTGGACGATGGCATAGAACGTGCTGCGTGCCCGCGGATCAAGATTGCGTGCCCCATAGCTCCTGACCCCATTGACGTCCCGTACCTGTTCGAGCTCCTGCCGAACACGCTCGATGAAAGCGGAGCAGGATGCGAAAACCACGCGGGTGGCGTCAGGATTCTCCCGGTCGTTCAACGACCATTCCTCAAGTCTACGCAAAACCGCCTTCAGCGCCGATGCGAAACCACGCTCAACCGGACGGAATTGAACATCGATGGACAGCCGCCCCTCCCTCGGACCGAATTTCTGCCCGGCAAGCATCGCATTGATACGTTCAAGCTGATCTTTAATATCCTCCTGGTCAGCCTTGATGGCTCGGTTGAGCTGCAGAAAATTCTTAGTGAGTTTGTCAAGACTGTTGACATACTCCTCATCCGTGGCCTCACGGGTAACGAGCATGCTCAAGCTTCGCAGCTCCTCGGCGTAGAACCTGTGGTCGTCAACCCTGCTGGTCACGGAGTCATCATCAGGAGCATACGCGTCCAGGTAGGAAGCCATGTCCTGCTCCACGACGGCACGCAGCTCCTCTCCCCTCTTACGCAAGGATTCAATCCGTTCGGCCGCAGCGCGCGCCACGGCATTCCTGACGCGCGTCTCGAACGAGTTCCTCCCGGTATCACCATGCTGAGCAACGATGAGTCTCGGACGATCCTCGGCATGGACCACTCCACCGAAGCAGCCTTCGTACGCATCTGAAAGCATGTTCGACACGTCGCCGGACAACGCGCCGTCATCAAAATCAACATCATCGTGAGCACTCAGCCATAACCGTTCGGCCTCAATCACGTCACAGGTCGATCTCACCTCATCCTTGGCACGGTAGAACCGGGAATTCGCATCGTCGAGCAGTTCATCAATCTGCTCAAGTCGTCTGGAGAGCTCAGCCAGTTCCGGATCGTTCTCAGCCAACTCAAGCTCACGTTCCAAATTCTCCACAAGCGCACGCGCGCCGGCCTCGTCGATCCCGCTCCACTCGACATGGGCAACAAGATCCGCAAGAGCCTTCTCCTCACGCAACAGATCGATGCTCTTTCGCACCAAGGCACAGCGACGTTCCACATCCGACAATTCGACACCCATCGCATCACATTGTCTTTTCGATTCCGCCAGATAATCCTCATCCACGAAACCGATGACCGGACTCATACCCTTGGAACCATAAAATCCTTGCGCACCGGACTTAATCTGGCCGTCCACCTGCACCTGACGATGCTCACGATCACCATCATCAATGCATTGCACGCACAACGCATCCAAACGCTCCGACGCCGTCTGCTGCCGCAACCATCCAGCAAACGGCGAATCCTCACGGAACTGCATCTTCGACGACATACAACCGTCATTGACAGAACAGTCGTAATCCTTATCAACATCCACAAACCGCCATGTACGACGAATCATCGCAGACGAATCAACAGCGCTGACCTTCTCGGCGAATCCACGCTCATGCCGCTTGTCAACAAGAATGGTCTGCGCAATCGGCGCGTACGCAACGTTCATCGCGGCACGCCAACGCTCCTCACCCTGCTTCACATCCATCAGCTCGGCCACATACGGAAGCTCCAGAACATCCAACCCGACGGCTTGCGCAAGCAACGCACGCGCCTCATCCATGGACTGGGTGACACGCGTCTTCTGACTACGCTTACGCTCATAATCGCGACACAACCGATCGCATTCACGGCTGAGCACCGCGCGCTCGCCGACGGCACTGTCACGTTTGGCCTCCAGCTCACCCATACGTTCGTCGAACATTTCCATGGATCGCGCCAAAGCGTCTTTTTTCGCATTCCATGACACCTCATCGACGGGCAACGTTCCTTCGACACTCCCGAATTTTTCCGCGATGCGTTGACGTTGCGCACGAACGTCCTGCATGTTCTGACGGGCATGTTCCAGATCGTCGGACAATCGTTGCATCGCACCACCGTCAATGCCTTTGATGCGGTCGTTGACGACTTCACGCTGCCTGTTCAGATCGGCGATTCGCGATTGGGCTTCCTGTAGATTCCGTTCCTGCCGTTTAAGTGTTCGCTCGGCCGCTGGCAGTCCCGCGCGAACCTCACTGGACATACGCGAAGATGTCCATGCCGAAAGCGTTTCGGCCCCTCGCCCATCATTTGGATCCAACGCTTCATACTCATGCAGATGGACCATGTGCTCGCAGTACGCATCATACTTCGATTGAATGCCTTGGAGCTTCTCAACACGACGCGCCTTGCTTTCCATGCTGTGGAAGTTTTCGTTGAAACGGTCGTAGTCGTCAACGGTGTCTTGCGCAAGTCCAAGCGCCTCGGGCACGTTGAGCACACCTTGTTTGAAAATGTCGTCAAGTCTTGACGGCGCATCCGCGGACTGAACCTTATGCAACAGCCGGCATGCTTCGGCGCTTAGCCCCATCTCATGCCAGACGTATGCATGGAACGCGTTGGCGTTGGAAAAGACGGTGCACTCCGGATATGTCTTCCTGAACATATTTGCGCTAAACGGCGTATCACGGTATTGGTCCATGGCACGTGGGTCGATTTTGCCGTTCCACGCAACATACCGCCGACGAACTTCATCCTTGCCGTCGCCTGCGGACAGGTAAAGGAATTTGGCGCAGGACAGCACGTCTCCGCCAGTACGGTTCACGTAGGTGTCGACGATGGCTCCCCATACGGATTGCGGCGTGCCATTGGAATCACGTCCACGCAGGAAAACGGGTTTTTCGCCGTCCGCGCTGTCTCCGACTCCGATCATGCCGCGCAGATATGTATAGTCATTGCGTTCGGAACGGCCTGAATTGGAGGCTTTGTTATACGGCGTACCGCTGGGATACAACAAGGAGATCTGCGCGTCGACCAAGGTGGATTTGCCGGATTCGCTGGCTCCCGCCAGAAGCGTTACCGGCATGCGTGCGTCAATGGACGGTTTGAATTCCTGATACCCGTCGTAAGAACCCCAATTGACGAGTTGGCGACTTTCCAACATCCAACGGTCGGCCACGATTTTCATGTCGTTTTCCATCTTCATCGTTCCTCTTCGTCAATCATTTCGTCTTCTTCCGATACGGGGGCATCAGTGACGCTCACATCCGTGCCAAGCCATTCGTCGGCGAGATTTCGGTCGAGGACGATGGGGACCAGCGGCGTAATGCATAGCATCTCGTCATCGTCGGTCGTATCAAGATACCCGTAGGTGACCATTCGGGATACGGCGGCTGAGATCTTTTTGGATGTGCCCTCCTCATCGTTCCCGCCAGCAAGATAGCCTGCGCCTGTAGCAAGCGCACCACGTATTTCATCCCGGCTGACCTGCCATTCCGGTATAGGTGTTTTCTGGTTCTCGTACTCAAGCACGCGGATGCGCAGAAACGCGAGTAGGGATGCGTCTTCGCGGCTGAGGCTGGCGCGGGTTTTCAACGAGCGAATATCGATTTCCTCGCTGTTGACGGGAGCCGCATACATGACGTGGTACTTCTCGTTCGTCACCAGGCGGAGCATGTCGTTGTTCAATGAACGTTCGACCGCATCGATATTGTCTTTGACGAGGTAGAACAGGTCCTCACCGATATAACGTTCCCTTTTCAAGGCTATCGCCGCCATACGCGCGTCGGCGTTCATGTCTCCTTTGTCTCCGTCGAAAAGAGCCGTCTGTTCGATGGGCGGAAGCTTCTCGCCTTCCGTGCCTTCGACGCTTCCCCTGATATCGTCTGCCATCTGTTTCAGCCTTCCTGAATGATGCCGTCAAGTGTCTGCAATGTGGCGAATAACGGTTTTGTACGCCATGTTCTGACCGTTCCATCAAGTGCGACGCAATGCCAGAGCGAGTATTGCAGACCTTCTTCCGTGCGGAGCGCGCCGAGAAGCCCTATGATCTCGCTTTCCCGGCGTTCATATTCCGGTAGCCTGTTGAAGCTCCGTGCAAAGTCCACTTGCGCCCCGTCATTCGTCATAACGGGGTTTTGCCGAATCAGACCGATTATGCGACGAAGTCGCGGACCGCCCACTTCGATCATGGATGCCAGATCAGGTCGATGGGCTGGCGGCATATTGTCCTTCAACGCCACAGTGGCGCTTCGAACCATGGTCTTCGCCGGTTTGGTCGGCAAGACCGCAATTTGAGACAATCCAGTGCCTGTGTCATACGGCCGGTCGTCCGCATTCGGATTTGCTCTGGCTTCGTCACTGGTTTTTGCGAACAGTCGGTTCAGCGCGGCCAACATGGTGCGGTATCGAGTGTCGGTCTGTTGACGGACCAAGCGGCTAATGGCTTCGTCGGAGGCTCGCGTCTGCCTGCGTACGTCTTCGATTCCTTCGTAGATCCGTTCAAGTTCGGAACGAACCTGGCTCAGCAACGTTCCCGGTTCACCTTCCAGATACGGATTCTTCGCGATGTCGCGCACCGCGTCGTCGATTTGTCGTCTTCCTTCATCGGTGACGATGACCTGGAAGGCGTCTTCGAAACGTCTTCCGCTATCCGACTCACGAAATGACTTACGGTATTCGCCATGATAGGCGGAAAGAATGTCTTCCACGCTCATGGTTCCCGCCTGCATACGCCGTCGAAGGGCATCACCGTTGTCACGCTCCGCAAGCGCCAGCTCATGCAGGTCGACCGGCACGCCACGAAGGGTGTTGTGGATGACGTTGATGATGTCGCCGACCTGCTCGGATGTCATTTTTTCGACGGTTTCGCTGTGTTCGAGCTCTTCAATCTCCCTCTGGCGTTCCGCAATGTCTTTCTTCAGTAGTTTGATGCGTTCGCGCGGGTCGGCCGTCAATTGCATCCGTGCGTGCTCGATTTCCATGATGATGCTGTTGGCCTGCGCGCCTGACAATGCCTGCGTGGTGTCTTCCAGACGGTGCAGAGCTTCGATCGCGCGGTGCGCACGCGCCGTCAAACGGTATAGGTATCGATGTGAGACGACGTCCAGCGAATTGGCGAGCCAAGCGTAATCGTCGTCGCCTTCACGAGACAATTCGAGCAGAATCATATGTGCGGCCTGCCTGACCGTCTGTCCGTCTTTGAGCGAGTAATCTCCAGCTTCGATCAATCGCGACAATCCTCGGGAGAACCGGTCTTCCAGCGTATCTCGTGGCAGTTCACCGGTGAGTGGGTCGAACGAGGAACGCAGCAAAGCGATATACAACATCGAATTGCTGCGCAACAGAAGCCGCAGCACGCCGGTCTCGTATATGGGCCGGAGCCGCTCCATCTCCCGTCTCACATCAGCCAATGGCAATCCGCCTTTCTTCGCATCGCAATGTCAAAATATTGCAACATCGGTCAGTCCAAGCGTCCATTGTATGCGAGAGTCCACATGCATCATAGATTATCCGGGGGGAAGATCGATCGTATGGTCTTGAACGCGGTGTGGGACGGCCTCCCATATCGGAAACCGCCCCACACCGCGTTCAAGAATCTGGTCGGATACGTTACTCGAGGGCCATACCCTTCTTATCCGGCACGAAGAACATGGCGATGAAGGCAGCCACGTAAATCAGCGAAATGGTTCCGATGGCAAATCCGAATCCATGACCTGTGGCGATGGCCGCGATAACGACCGGACCGAAACCGCCGCCGATGAAGCGTCCGGTATTGTATAGCGCCGTCTGCGCGGTGGCGCGCAGTTCCGTCGGAAACAGCTCGGAAATCAACGCTCCATAGCCGCCGATCATACCGTTGGCGAACATGCCCATGAAGAAACCGCCGATCAGCAGAGATGTCGGATCTTTAAGCTGGCTGTAAATAACGACCATAATGGCCGCACCGATTTGGAAGATCCAGAATGCGGGACGACGCCCCAGACGGTCGGCAAGGAAACCGAACACGGAGATGCCAAGCATCATACCCAGTACGGTGACCGCGGTCCACAATCCCGTAGATGTCAAGCTCAGTTTGAGTTCGGTATTCAAATAGCTCGGCAACCAAGTCATGATACCGAAGTAACCGGCATTCTGCACGGTGCACAGCACGATGATGGCGATGGAATACCTCACTCTTTGCGGAGTGGAAAACAGTTCTCGCAAAGAACCGTGCTTTTCGTTGTTTTCGCGATGCTTAAGATAGATCGGCGGCTCAGGGACGAACACACGGATGAGAATCGCAACGACCGCCGGAACGATGCCGATTGCGAACAGTCCCCGCCATCCGAACGATGTGATGATCGGCGCGGATAGAAGTGACGCGAGCAACACACCAACCTGAAAGCCCAAGCCGACGCCGGAAGTCGCGCGTGCTCGACGTTCGGGCGAAGAAGCTTCGGCGGCGATGGCCATGCCTATGCCGAATTCCGCACCGATGCCGACACCCGCAAGGAAACGGAACAACGCCATCGCAAGGAAATTCGGCGCGAACGCCGACGCCAGAGTAAACACTCCGAAAAATATCACGGAATAGGTCAGCACGCGAATGCGACCGTATTTGTCGGCCATACGACCGAACACCAAGCCTCCAAGGAATGCGCCGGCCAAGGTGATGGTCGTCAATGTGCTGGCGGTGGTTTTATCGACGTTGAAACTGGCCATGATGCCGGACATCGCGAAACCGAGAATCATCAGATCAAGGCCGTCGAGCGCATGGCCCACGGCCGATGAGAATACGGCAAGTCCAGCGTAGTGTTTCATTCCTCCGGCCTTGTTGTTGCGTTCTTTTTCTGACATGAACAAAAGCTTCCCTCTTACTTAATTTGGGTAAATCTCTTGACACTCACGGGATTGAAATCCCGTGATTCCTGCGAACTGGGCTTGCTTGGCTTTCACGGTTAAACGTGAATTGTCAGAGGCTTCCCATTTTTAGCGGGCTATCCCCGATAGTCGGTCGGTTCCCTTGTTTGGTTATGCGTGTTGTTCGTGTAGGCGTCCGGCTTCGGTGAGGATGTTGCGGACGGCGTTCACGTCGCGGTCGTGGTTCGCGCCGCAATGTTCGCATGTCCACTCACGTTCGGACAGTTTCAACGTCTCGTGTTTCCCGCCGCAATCGTGGCAGGTTTTCGAGCTTGGGTAGAACCTGTCCACCTGCACGAACGTGCGCCCGTACCATTCCGCCTTGTAGGTGAGCTTGTCCGCGAAGCCCCGCCACCCGCTGCGCAGCATGAGCCGGTTCAGCATCCGTTTGCGTGCCTGCCCGTTGCGCACGGGCCTACCGTCCTCGTCCAAACGCTTCCGCGCCCGTCGTGTCATGTTCCGCACCATAAGGGTTTCCATGCCGATGAATTGGTTATCTTCTATCAGCCTGCGGGACACCTGATGCTGGAAGTTCTCACGATAGTGGCGCAGCTTCGCATACGCCTTGCCGACGCGTGCCTTCTGCCTGCAATAGTTGTTCGACTGTCCGCCTTGTCCTTTCTTCCTGCGTGCCAGTTTCCGCTGTTCCCATTTGACTTGTTCCTCCAATTGGAGCATTCGGGCGGGATAGTCTATCTTCCTGCCATCGGAGAGCGTCAGAAAATTCTTGACGCCCACGTCGATGCCGACCTTGCCTTCGACGGGCGGCTTGGGTCGAACGTCCACGTTGAACAGGAACACGATATAGTGCTTCACGCCTTCGCGTTTCACCGTCCAGCTCGACAACGCCTCCAACGGGTAGCGCAGCCGGTCACGCTTGCGGATACGGATTGAACCGAGCATCTTGGACAACGGGTAGCGGTTGCCGTCCATGCGGCGTATCGGCATGGAGTTGCGGAACGATTGGATATTGTCGTTGCGGGACGCGAACCGTGGGCGATTCCGGGAGTACTGCGCCTTGCGGAAGTACGCGGCGCGGGCTTTGCGGAAGTCCATGATGGCGTTGCTCAACGCGTTCGATGGTATCGGGCTTTCCCTGAGCCAATCATTCGCCGTTTTCATGTCCGTCACGGTCGGATAGGACGGTTTCGGGTTTATGTCCCCGTCGTACATGTTGAACGCCTCGACCTGCCGATTGTAGGCGAACCGCCTGTCCCCGAAGCAGCGTTCCAGCAACGCCGCTTGTGTGTTCGACGGTGTGAATGGAATCCGTTGCGCGACCTTACGCATGGCCATCGATCCCGCACTCCTTCTTCCGCTGATTGTCGATGTATTCGGCGACCGCCTTCTCATCGGTCGTGCCGATGCTTTCCGCGAAATAGCTCGGGGACCACAGGCTCCGTTCGCCTTTCCTCCTCCAATACTGGGTTTTCAGTTCGGGGTGCGCCGCGAACAGGCGGAGGGAGCTGGTGCCTTTCAATTGTTTGACGATACTGCTCACGCTGATTTTCGGAGGCGCGGACACGAACAGATGAATGTGGTCGTCCAATCCGACTTCCATGTGGTGGATGCTGTAACCATGCTCTTCGGCGATGTCGTGGAGAATCGTTTTCAAGTCTGCGTCGATACCATCCTTGAGGACTTTGCGCCGGTATTTCGTGCACCAGATGATGTGGTAGTTCAGATTATATACCGAAGTCCTACCATGCGTAAACCGTTCACCGCTTGTATTCATAAGAATTATGATACCGTAAGGCTTACCATACGCAGGACTATGGCCGCCCTAACCCGGCATTAAAATACCGGGTTTGCGGGCTAAAAGTTCATCAAGGGTAAGGCCAAGGAGACGTCACGACTTGGCGACCATGGAGACGTGAATGCACACTGACATGAAAAAACGTTCCGCATCGAAACCGAAGACACGGAACGTTTCATACACGAATGCGACGTATGGGAATCACCCAATGCTCATGTTCTTAAGTTGCGCGGCGTACTCTTCAACGAGTTTGCTATCGCGTTCCGTCCAGACATGGCTTGCGGAATCATCCGGCACAAAATCAACATTCTCATTCATATCGCGAACCTCCATACTCGCAATTCAGCATCGTTGCCGAATACGCGACAGTGTTCAGTGTTGTCCGATGCACCGGTTTTTTCAAGAGAACGCTCACATAGTGGTCGAGAGAAAGGAAACTTCACAAAAGTCCCCGCAATCCGCTTTCCGAACATATGGCTCAACCCTTATTATTGAGCTGTCGAATCCCTACGAGGCAAAGGAGCGAACATGAGCGACGAACAAACCAACGCGACGGAACCGATTGAACTCGGATTCATCGAGAACCTTGAAGACATGATCAGCGTGCAGGAAGGCTCCACCGTCTCCCGTACGGTGATGCAACAACAGGGCGGCAACATCGTGCTGTTTTCGTTTGACACCGGTGAGGAACTCAGTGAGCACACCGCCGCCATGCCGGTTTTCGTGCAGACGCTGAAAGGCCGTCTCAAGGTGACGGGCAACGGCAAAACGGTGGATCTGGTTCCCGGAGGTCTGGCGTACTTCCCCACGCGAATCCCACATGCGGTCTACGCGGAAGAGCCTTCCATCATGATGCTGACCATGATCACGCCGGCAAGAAACAACATCGGAGACTGAATGACATTCGAATAACAAAAGAGCTCCCAAATCGTTTGGGAGCTCTTTTGTTGGGAGCGGACAACGGGACTCGAACCCGCGGTCTCAACCTTGGCAAGGTTGCGCTTTACCAACTAAGCTATGTCCGCACTTGCATCCACCGTGGTGGGCAACGAGTTGAAAATATACATGCATTATCCAACTCATGCAAATCACGGCGTGTCGCGATATTGGTGCCGACGCCGGATCATGGCGCTCTGTCGAGACTGGTGCCTACGTTCGTCTCTGGCCGCATTCGCGGAGCCACATGCATTTTTCCACCCATCGGAATCGATGGATGCGTGAGCATGCCCTCATCCAGCACATGATGAGGTTCGAAGATCAGTGAGGAAGGAATGAAATGAATCATCTATTGCGTCGATACCTGTACTTCGTCCTGGGAGTGGTAATCAATTCCTTCGCCATCGTGCTCATCACCAAAGGCAATATGGGAACCTCGCAGATTTCCAGCGTCCCCTATGTGCTCAGTCTGAATTATCCGCTGAGCTTCGGCACAGCTACGTTCGTTTTCAACCTGCTGTTCATCGCATTGCAGATCGCGCTGTTGCGCAGCGCCTTCCGAATCGTTCAACTACTCCAGATCGTGGTCAATCTGGTGTTCAGCCTCATGATCGATGCAAGCATGAGTCTGCTGGATTTCCTGAACCCGACCGCTTTGTGGGAAAGGCTGCTTTGCGTGGCCGCCGGCTGCATCGTTTTGGCGTTCGGCATCGTGGTTGAAGTCTCCCCTAACGTGCTCATGGTCCCCGGAGAAGGCGCCGTACACGCATTGTCGACCGTGACCAAGGCGAAACTCGGCACCACGAAAATCGTTTTCGATATGACGCTGATCGTCATCGCAGTCGCTCTCTCCTTCCTGTTTTTCAGAGGCCTGCGCGGCGTAGGATTCGGAACGGTCGTATCGGCCCTGTGCGTGGGGTCCATCATCAATTGCATCAACCGTTGGTTCAAATTCCCATCGCATATCCGCTCACTCGCTCTGGTCACCGACCACAATCGCTAGACGGTCCGTCACATCAAACGGTTACGGGCGTTCGCTATGATGTTCGATTGGCGTTTGAAGAAAACATGAAAGTACAGAGGTAAGAGATATGGCAATTGAAGCGCAAGAGCTTGAAATCCAGATCGGCGCGCGCACGTTGCTGCATCCCACGAACTTCCATGTCGCCAAAGGCGACAAAATCGGTCTGGTCGGACGCAATGGCGCCGGCAAGACCACCCTTACCCGCGTGATCACCGGCGATATGCTGCCCACCGCTGGCAAAGTGCGTGTTTCCGGCAAGCTTGGCTATCTGCCGCAGGACACGCACGCCGCGGATCCCGAGCAGACCGCGCTTGACCGCATGATGAGCGCGCGAGACATCGCATCCATCATCAACCGCATCCGCAAGGCGGAAAAGGAAATGACGGACCCCGATCCCGATATCATGACCAAGGCCATGAACCGGTACGACAAAGCCATGCAGGATTTCGAAAAGGCCGGTGGATATGCGGCGCAGTCCGAAGCGACTGCGATGGCGGCAAGCCTGGGGCTGCCCCAGGATGTGATGGGCCAGCAACTTGGAACCCTGTCCGGTGGGCAGAGGCGCCGCATCGAACTGGCGCGAATCCTGTTCTCCGATGCCGATACGCTGATTCTCGACGAACCCACCAACCATTTGGACGCAGATTCCATCGAATGGCTGCGCGGCTACCTGAAGAAGTATGAAGGTGGATTCCTGGTCATCTCCCACTCCACCGAGCTGCTTGACGAAGTGGTGAACAAGGTCTGGCATCTGGATGCCCAGCTTGGCCAGATCGACATGTATTCGCTTGGGTGGAAAGCATATCTGCATCAGCGTGTGGTCGATGAGGAGCGTCGCCGCCGTGAACGCGAGGTCGCCGAGAAGAAGGCCGAACGCCTGATGCAGCAGGGCATCCGACTGCATGCGAAGGCGACGAAGGCCGTGGCCGCGCAGAATATGATGCGCCGCGCCGAGAAACTGCTGCAGAACACGTCCGAAGCGCAAAAGCAGGAGAAGGTGGCCGATATCCGCTTCCCCGAGCCGGCTCCTTGCGGCCGCACTCCGATCATGGCGAAGGATGTTTCCAAGGCATACGGTTCGAACATTGTGTTCGCCGGCGTGAATCTCGCGATCGACAAGGGGTCGCGTGTGGTGATTTTGGGTTACAATGGCGCCGGTAAGACCACCACCTTGCGTCTTCTTGCGCATTTGGAGGATCCCGACACCGGTTCCGTCGAATACGGTCATGGGTGCAAAATCGGTTATTTTGCACAGGAACATGACACGTTGGATTTGGAATCCACCGTGTTGGAGAATTTGATTCATGTGGCACCGGAGCTGAACGACACTCAGGCACGTTCCATTCTGGGCTCGTTCCTGTTCTCCGGAGACGATGCGCTCAAGCCGGCACGGGTGTTGTCCGGCGGCGAGAAGACCCGCCTGGCATTGGCCACTTTGGTGACTTCACGTGCGAATGTGCTGCTGCTCGACGAACCCACCAACAATCTCGATCCGGCCTCCAGAGACGAGATTCTCAAAGCCATCGCCAAATATGAGGGCGCCATCGTGCTGGTCACGCATGATGAAGGCGCGGTGCAGGCCCTTAATCCGGAGCGTGTGCTGCTCATGCCCGACGGTGATGAGGATTTGTGGAACGACTCCTATCTGGAGCTGGTTGCCGAGGAGTAGGTAATTCTTGAGATGTGTGAGGCTCAGAGGGCATGCGCAGTGTCGTCGGAGCCTCACACATCCACGCCGGTTATGTGGCATGCCATGCCACATAACCGGCGTCTCGCATATTGGTGCATGCTTCTTTTTCTTTGGAACGCCGAGTAATCTCTTCTAGGTATTTAGCACGTTTGAACGAGGAGGATTTCAAATGGCGTATTCCCACAACGCTCCGTTCCATGCCGATGTGGTCGGTTCCTATCTGCGTCCTGCGGAACTCAAGGCCGCCCGCGCGGACTTCGCCGCAGGCAAGATCGATGCCGATGCCCTTAAGTCCGTCGAAGACAAGGCCATCACCGAACTGGTAGCCAAGCAGAAGGCCGCCGGACTTCACGTGATCACCGATGGAGAGTTCCGTCGCTCCTACTGGCACCTCGATTTCATGTGGGGCCTCAATGGGGTGACGAAGGGCACTAATCCGGTTGCCGTGCACGGTTCCGACGGATCCGAGGTGAGCGAGACAGCGGCCGTTTGTGGTGAGATTTCCGGAGAGAATCATCCGTTCGTCGAGCACTTTAAGTTCGTCAAGCAGTTCGAGGACGATAATACCGTGGCGAAGATCACCGTGCCGTCCCCCGCCCAGACCTTGTTCCTGTTGCAGGCAGGCGCAGCCGAAGACTTCACCAACCCGTACCAGAGCGATGATGATCTGGCCGACGCTTTGGTCAAGGCATACACCCAGGTTGCCCAGGACCTGTTCGACGCCGGATGCCGCAATCTTCAGCTTGACGATTGCACATGGGGCATGCTTGTTTCCGAAGCGTTTAAGGACAGCGTATTTGGACGTGATCCGAAGGAAGTTCAGCGTCAGTACGCATCCATCAATAACGCTGTGATCGATGCGGCGCCCGAAGGTATGGTGGTCAACACCCATATCTGCCGTGGCAACTACCAGTCCCAGTGGTTCGCTTCCGGCGGTTATGCTCAGGTTGCGGACGTGCTGTTTGGAGAGGAACACCCCACCGCCTACTATCTCGAGTTCGATGACGACCGTTCCGGTGATTTCGAACCGCTCGCAAAGGTGTCGGGAAACAAGAAGGTCGTGCTTGGCCTGGTCACTTCCAAGAAGCCTGACCTTGAGGATCCGGAGACCATCAAAGCTCGTATCCAGGAAGCCGCCCAGTATATTCCGCTTGATCGTCTGTGCCTTTCCACGCAGTGCGGTTTCGCTTCCACCGAGGAAGGCAACAAGCTCACCGAAGATCAGCAGTGGGCCAAGATCGCGCTCGTGCAGTCCGTGGCCAAGGATGTCTGGGGCGAGTGAACTGATATTCACCGTGGAATATGGTGAATATCAGTTGAGCATCAGATAATGGCCTGTGCTTGGAACTAAATCCAAGCACAGGCCATTTCCGTTCAAACTCTTGAACGCCGCTACGAAATCATTGTTTCGCGGCTTCGTTGATGCAGCGAATTGCATTCAACGTACGTGGGTAACCGATATACGGCATGCATTGAGAGACCACGGCGATCAGGAACGACTTTTCGTTGCCTACGGCAATGTTCGCTTTGGCGTGAGAAGTCAACTGGGGTTCGCAGCCTCCCTGCGATGCGAGGAAACACAATGTGATCATCTCACGTTCACGGGTGGTAAGGCCCGAACGCGTGTAATAATCACCGAAACAGTTATCTGCCAACCATTTGTTGATATGTCTGGTTTCCTCCGGACCGGACTGTGCGAACCCGCGCATTCCCTCGCCGAAAATCTCGATCTGCTTGGATTCGCCATCCCGGGCTCGGGTATCGGCAGTGACCGTGCCTTGCGGTTCGAGAGGGAGCCGCACGTTCTGTGCACCAAGGAAGGCGTTCATCTTCTTCAGAAACGGCAGTACCCGTCCAAATCCACAATATGCGTTGGCCTGATACAGCATCTCCTTGATCGATACGGACGTCAAACCCGTCTCATAGGCCACAGGCAACATCATTTCGAAGGCATCCAGTCCTTGGCATCCAACAAGCGTCGCGAGAATGGCGAGCGATCTGGTTTTATCATCCAAATCGGGATGATTGGCTCCGGGTTCGTTCACCACCTCGTCATAGGCGAATTTCGAGAACAGGTTGACGAATTCCGGATCCGTCTGAGACAGCGTCCGGTCGTTGTTCCAGAAAGCGTTCATTTTCTTGTGCAATTCCTCGAACATGGCTTCCTTTCTTTGGATTTCAAAAAGAAACGTCGATCACACTTCGCTGATGCGCAGAAGGGATTTGACGGTTCGACGCTCATCCATGGCCGCGTATGCCTCCTGAATATCATCCAGCGTATATTCGCTGGTGTAGACGATGCCAGGATTGATGGTTCCGTCAAGCACTTCCTTAAGCAGACGCTGCATATCGTAGGTGCGCACCGGAGCGGGTCCACCTCGCAATCCCACGTTGCGGTAGAACAGCCCTGGAATATCGGCTTCGACACCATGCGGAAGTCCGACTCGGCCAACAATGGCGCCCGCGCGGGCCACCTTCATGGCGGTGTCGTTCGACAGGGCGGAACCAACGCATTCAAGAACGGCATCAGCTCCGTAACCGTTGGTCAGCTCCAGAATTTTGGCTACGGCCTCATCGCCACGTTCCTCCACAAAATCGGTGGCGCCGAATTCGCGGGCGATCTTCTGACGGTCGGCATGACGGCTCATGGAGATGATGCGGGATGCACCCATAAGCTTGGCGGACAGCACCGCGCACAGGCCGACGGCACCATCACCGAACACCACAGCCGTGTCTCCGGGCTTGACTTCGGCCGAAGCTGCCGCATGATAACCCGTCGACATCACATCGGACAAGGTCAGCAACGAAGCAAGCATGGCGTCGGAAAAATCCTTCGCATCGCCAGGAACGACCACAAGGGTTCCGTTGGCTTGCGGCACCCGCAGATATTCCGCCTGGCATCCCATGCCGTCCGAGTCGCCGAAATACCCTCCATGAGGGCAGCTGGATTCGAAACCGGCCTTGCAGACGGGACATTCCCCACAACTGAACGGGAACGGCACGATCACGAAGTCACCCGGCTTGGCCACCGTCACGTCGTTGCCGACTGTTTCGACTACACCGATGGCCTCATGCCCGGTCTGGCCGTCCACGGTGTGGCCACCATCGCGGTAGAACCATAGATCGGAACCGCATACGCAGGCGCGCACCACACGTATGATCGCATCCGATTCATCCATAATGGACGGCTTCGGGCGTTCCTCACAGGCCATCTGGCCGATTCCCTTGTAAATCGCGGCCTTCATCATCAACTCCTTTGGTTACGATTTCGGTTTATGTTGATTGAGCACATGCCTGCATGATGTCCGATGACGTTCTCACGGTCTGCTTTCCACGGCAACATGCTGTTTCCGGACGCTCTCAATGAGATCTTTGTTGTCCTCAAGCAACCGGGATGCCTCATCGACTCGTCCTTCGGCGACGGCACGCCAATACAGCGACTTCAGCGACACATACGCCTGCTGAATGCGCAACGATTCCATTTTCGCTGCGAGCCGAAGCGCCTGATTGTCAAGCAGTTCCATCTGTCTACGTGCGCCTTCAGCACCGTCGAAACGGTTTTTGAGGTATTCACGCATGGATTCCAACGGCATACCGGTCGCGGACAAGCAGGAGATGATGGTCAACGATTCGATGTCGCGGTCGCAATAGGCACGGTGGCCCGAACTCGGATCACGTGCGATCGGATCGATGATTCCAATCTTCTCGTAATAGCGAAGCGTAGATTCCGGCAATCCGGAAAGCATGGACGCCTCCCGAATCGTATGCCATGTGGTCGTTGCGGTGCTCATATTTCGAACTGTAAAAACTTAAAGCGCTTTAAGTCCATGCAGCTGGCGTGTCGCACCAATCAACTGTTGAACACGTAACGGTCAAGCCTGTCGAACGCCTCCTGAACACAGGTCAATGGCAGTGCGAGATTCATGCGAATCGCATACGGCTGTTTGAACATGGCTCCGTCCTGCCAATCCACGCCGACATCCCATCCACGCCTCTCCAACGTTTCCAACGAAACATCGTGGTCCATGCACCATCGCGAACAATCCAGAAACAACATGTATGTGCCTTGCGGTTTGGAACATGAGACACCGTCGAAATGGGAAGCGATGTAATCACAGGCATAGTCGACGTTTCCACTCAGCACGTCGCGAAGTTCATCGACCCATTCGTATCCTTCCGGCTTGTAGGCTCCGATCAGGGCATGCATGGACAGCACGTTCATCTCGTTGTAGTGGGATTTCGAGCTCTTGGCTGTAATGCGGTCACGCAGATACTTGTTGTAGATGATATGGTAACTTCCCACAAGCCCAGCAAGGTTGAACGTCTTGCTCGGCGCATAGAAGGCAGCCGTTCGATTACGGGCATCATCGCTGACCGATTGCGTTGGAATGTGCTTATGGCCGTTGAGCGTCAGATCCGACCAGATCTCATCGGAAACGACCATGCAGTCGTTGCGCTTGTACACGTCCATGGCCTGTTCGATTTCCCAACGTTCCCACACACGGCCGCACGGATTGTGCGGACTGCAGAACACCGCCACATGGATGTCATGCTCCTTGATCTTGCGATCCATATCTTCGAAATCCATGCGCCATATGCCTTGGTCATCCAACTTGAGTGGACTGTGCACGATATGGTAGCCGTTGTTCTCTATGCAGGACGTGAATCCGATGTATGTCGGGCTATGCAGTAATACGGCATCTCCGGGTGCCGCGAATGCCGTGATGGCACTGACCACGCCGCCCAGCACACCGTTCTCATAGCCGATGGATTCATTGGTCAGACCGGCCACGTCGTTACGTGTGGTCTGCCAGCGAATAATCGAATCGAAATACTCGTCGGTCGGACTGAAATAACCGTATGCGGGGTGTTTGGCACGTTCGATAATCGCTTCCGGAATGGTAGGCACCGTAGGAAAATTCATATCGGCGACCCACATGGGAATCGCGTCGAATCCTTCCTTCGGCGGCTCCGGTGCCATGCCAGGCATTTCTCCAAGTGCATCCACGGCAATCGAATCCTTGCCGTGCCTGTCCATGATCGACGTGAAATCGTAGGTCATGCCTTGCCCTCTCAATCTTCCGCCGATTATTCGGCGGTGGCGAGTTCGCTGGAGTCCATATCGAAATCCGTCATGGCGAAGGAACGGATCGCCGGGTCGTCGTACGTGCTCATGTAGTAGCAGTTTGTCTTGGACGAGAATCCACTGGTGAACAGCGTACGTTCGAACTGCCCGTTGGACATCTTCGCGCAACCATCGATCATCTTCACGGAGCCGAGCGTATGGAACAGGCGGGAGACGTTGGCCTTTTCGCCATCCTGCTGCGGGTAATGCGTGTTCGCGTAGGATGCGCGAACAAAACGGGACGGCGAGCTTACATCTCCGGGAATACCATGCATGCTCACACCAGCGCCCCACGCCGTCAGATCGGCTTTACCCCAAGCGGTGGGCTGGGCCATCTCGTTGCTGACGCACATGTAGTTGCGAAGATTTTCCATATGGAAATCGAACGTCGGCTGATTGGTGAGCACATCGACGTTGTCTTGATGGATGTGCATACCATCGGCCATCTGCTCCACGACAATACTGCGAGTGCCGTCGCCAATGAACCAGTGCAGCAACGATTCCTTCTGGCCTGGAACGATTTGCGAGACGAGCGTCACGTTCTTCAGGGCTTCCTCGACTTCGTCAACGGTGTCGAAGTTGCGGGTGACCCACAGTGGGAATTCGAACGTCGCCACGTTCACGGTACCTTCAACCGGTTCATGTGCAAAGGATGCGTAGCCCGGAAAATTAAGACCTGCGATGGCAAGTCCCTTTTCGTTGGCGCAATCGAAATACATGGGTCGACCGCCCATGACCACGCCGATGCCAAGCACCGCATTGGGATCGTTCTTGGATTGTGCGCCGTAGACGTAATCGTATTGATAGGCCCGGGGGGTCGCCAGAATGGTCTCTCCGTATGAGAAACTCCAGTCGAGATTACGACCGAAATACATATTTCCTTCCGCATCGGAAAAACGAACGCCAGTGCACATAATGGTTTTCCTTCCGTTTGCCGGATCTGCGTGTTTCCACGTTCATGGTATCCATCGCCGATTGGAATCGCTGATATTACGCTAAAAGATAAGACATGATTTTTTCACGAAAATGACAAACCCTCACGAATACTGGGGTTCAATTCTTTGGCGCGCACTATCCGCCATTCGGCGGGTTGACGGTTGCCGTAACCGTCCCATACACCATGCGGCAAAAAAAGAACCCGCGTACCTCGAATACGCGGGTTCCGACGGCTAATGCCGCAAACATACAAAGGGGGTGAATCCCAATGTTGACACTGAAAGGCGCAAAAGGCACTATACGCCGAACGGCAGACGAACAGCGCGACGTGTCCTACATGGACTATGGCGCGTTCGTCTTCGTGTTCGTTGATCAACGGCTGTACGCCGTGATCCGCCGCGGCTAGCCCGAAGGCGGGACGGAATTCCGTGGGTTCCGTCCCGCCCATCAACCCTAAACCATGGCTTCAGAGGAATAAAAATGAACAAGAAGAACGACATCCAGGAACACATCGAACACGTCGCGCATGAGACGCTGCTGCAGATCCTCAACGATCCGCGGCATTACGCGCGTTTCGTCGAAACGTACCATCACGCGGATAAGGCACTAGGCTATCGCGGGCGTATCACTGCCGCCACGATCGCGGTTTTTCTCCGCCTGGACTTCTCCGGGATCGATGAAGCCGGCACGGCAGCCGCCTATCGGTCCGAATGCGCGGCACGTGCCGTCGAAATGGCGGCCGACTACTTCGAAGGCGAGACCTTGTGAACCCTTTTTGATCCCTTCGGGGATCATGGCGCGGATCTAGTGATCCTGGATAGGGTGCGATCCCCTATCCGCGCGCGTTCCTTCGGCAGCGAGTACGCCGAAAGAATCACCCCCACCAAAGCAGTGGTGGGGGTGGAACATCAAGCAAGAAAGGTTGTTGGATGGATAAGCCTAACATTCAACTTCTTGCCGCTGTGGGGACTATCAGGCCCCACAACGGTTCCATCGTAAGCGAGTGCACGGCATTCTACGAAATCGATGGCGTGCCGCACGCCGAACACACGGTGAGGCTGGTCTAAGCCGCCTGCGCTCAGTCGGATCGGGCCCGAACATGTGCTACTCGACGTTTGAAAAGTATGTGCCTATGCTTTTCAAAAAACGAGGCGTCTCCGGTTTGTCTGAGAATCGGAGAGAAAACAGTCTGAAACCGACCGTCGAAAGAACGTTAGATAACAAAAAACCCTTACTCTCGTAAGGGTTCTCATCAAGCTCCTGCGACTGGGCTTGAACCAGTGACCGTCCGATTAACAGTCGGATGCTCTGCCAACTGAGCTACGCAGGAATGCGCTGTGCACAAGATGAAAATAATACACTAGATTTTACGGAAAGCAAATCATCAGCGTGTCATCATCTACGTCCCAGACGACTCACATGGAAATCCTCGTCAACGGCATGGATGAATCAATCGGAAAATCAGGCGAGGAAGGCTTGACTCCTGATTGAACAAGGTTGACTCCCAGCATGGCCACCATCGCACCGTTGTCGGTGCACAAACCGAGTTGCGGAACGCGAACATCAACACCGTATTCGGAACCGAACTGAAGCAGTTTGGCGCGCAGCTGCGAATTCGCGGAAAAACCGCCGCCGACGATCAACGTCTTGGAACCATATTGCTCACAGCCTCGCATGGCCTTCTTGGCAAGCACCGTGGCAACGGAATCGGCCAATGACGCGCAGACATCATCAACGGGAATCTCGCGACCTGCCGACTGCTGTTCCTCAATCCATCGTGCCACAGCGGTTTTCACCCCGGAGAAGCTGAAGTCATACGGATGCTGCTGCCCGGCCTTGCCTTGGGTCAAGCCCTGCGGCACCTTGATGGCATGAGGATCGCCCAACTGCGCATGCCGATCGATGTGGGGCCCTCCGGGATACGGGAATCCCAACAGGCGCGCCACCTTGTCGAAACATTCTCCGGCGGCATCGTCAAGCGTGGTGCCAACCACGTCGATATGCCTCGCCACATCCTCCACATGCAGTAACGACGTATGCCCGCCGGAAACGATCAACGCAAGAGTGTCCTTGGGGAACGCGCCGAACTGCAGCTGAGTAACCGCAATATGGCCGATCACGTGATTAATGCCGTAGATCGGCTTATTTGCGGCCCAAGCCAAGGATTTCGCTCCCGACACGCCCACGGCAAGACATCCCGCCAATCCCGGTCCGGCGGACACCGCTATGGCATCGATATCCGACAACGTCATATCGGCATCGGCCAACGCCTTGGAAACGCAGGGTACGAACGATTCAGCGTGTGCACGGGACGCGATTTCCGGAATGACGCCGCCATAGCGGGCATGCTCATCCATGGAGGACGCCACGACGTTGGAAATAAGGGTATGGCCCTGCACCACGGCCGCGGCGGTTTCGTCACAAGTGGATTCGATGCCAAGTACGATTGGTTCGCTCATTGCTGCTCCGTCTGTTGTTTCGTTGTTGCGTTGAAGCCGACGACGCGCGGCTCAAGGTCAAGGCTCATGGTGTAGGCGTCAATTCCCTCCGGCTGGTAATAGCGTTTGCGCAATCCCATACGTGTGAATCCGAAACGCTCATACAGGCCGATTGCCGGTTGGTTGTCGACGCGGACCTCAAGCAACATGCGTTTGGCTCCCTGCTTTCGGGCATCGGCAACCAACCTTTCCAGCAACGAGGAAGCTATTCCACGGCGCTGGAACTCCCGAGCCACGCCTATGGTCATGATCTCCGCGTCGTCTCCGTCATACCAAAAACCCGCATATCCGCGAATCGTATCATCCTCAACATCAAGCAGGTACGTTCTGGCGGGCGCCTGAAATTCCTGCATGACCGATCGTTCGCTCCATGCGCCGCGGCCGAACAGGTCCGATTCCAAAGCTGCGATCTGACTGACGGATTCCTCAAGATTCACAGTCGAATAATCAACAATCATGAAGATACCGTCACTCCGTTCGCTCGGCGCCGGCATGGTTGAGCACATGCTTGAGCGGATTGGGCACAGAAACATCAGGACGACGCAAATACAGCGGCTCGACCGGCCGTGGATTCGCCAAAGCCTCATCTCGAGTCGCAAACGCAGCAAAACTCGCCAAACCCTCTGTACCGCCGTCAAGTAGGGAACTGTCATCCACTGTGCCGAGATGCTCAATCGCATCCCAATCTCCGGAATATTTGGCCGCGCCATGGCCAATGACATCGACCACGCATTCAAGGGCCCTTTCCTGACTGAACGTTTTTACCGCTTCGTTTACGCGAGCCGCGATCGAAGAAGGGTAATCAATATCCATGTCGACCAGCGTGACGAATTCACCAGGCACGGAGGAATCAACCAAAGTGAAATACAATTGCTTGCGCCGAGCGTCGTTCACAGCCAGAGTCAAATGAACACGACCGTCTCGTTCACCAGCGTGAACCTGGGATTGCACGGTAAGCACATCCTGGCCTACAATCTGCGCTCCGGTGGCGAACGCCAAAGCCTTGGCCGCAACGATGCCGGCACGAAGCCCGGTAAACGGCGCGGGACCCACCCCGACGACAATCCTCCCGATATCGTTTGCCCGAAGTCCAGCACTCTCGACGGCCTTGGCGATGTTTACTTGCAACCGCTCCACATGTGTGCGTGAATCGGTTTCGATGATCGGCTCATGACCGACCACACCAACCGTCGAACCGTACGAGGTGTCAATCACCAGTGTATGCATTCTTCAAAAACTCCTTGTACCAAACCGCACACTACTGTACAACCGGCACTAGAAGCCACTCCTCTAGCGCACGTTGCGCTCGAAGTCAAAGGATTCCCAAGCCAACCCGACCGGCACCAAGGTAACCGTTCGCATGCCGCGACTGGTCAGTTCCCCGTTGCCGTCGGTGGCTGGAGCATCAAGAGGACGGTCTATATGAATCTCAAGGCGTTCAGGAGCCAAAGCGGCGGCCATCTGCTCTCCCCATTCCATGAGCACGACCGTATCGGCACTCGGATTTTCCAGTTCCTCATCCAATCCAAGTGATTCAAGCTCATCCAGCAGACGCCCGACGCTATCCTGCCCCGGCGCGTACGCGTTGCCTCCGAGGCGGTATGCGTCGACATGCACCATATGCGCATGGCCGCCGTCCGCAAAACGTCCATCGAGTTCACGGGCGATGGTGAACGTCGGCGAAACAATCGGCTCATCAATGCCCAGCCCCATGCCGAAGCCTTGGGCGAACGTGGTCTTCCCCGCTCCCAACGGCCCGGACAGTAGGAGCACGTCTCCCCCACGGACGAGTTTGGCCACGCGCTCCCCGAGCTGTTGCATATCCTCTCCGGTGGCCGCCGTTATGGTTGCGATGCTTTGCATGCTAGTTGATCCGTCCTTTGTTGCTGATGAGTTCGATGGACCTTTCCAAAGCGTAGATGGGATCGGAACCGTTGGTCTTGCTTTGCTCGTCCGCCCACGCCAGCATTTGGATGCATCTGCTCATTCCATCGGATGTCCAGCCGGAAAGCTGTCGCTGCGCGTTCTTGAGCATCCATGGTTGCATTTTCGCTTCGGCCGTGCTGATGGTGCCGGACCGTACGGCAGATGCCTTGGCCATGGTTCGCAGCTTCATTGCGAGCGCGCCGATCAGTGCGATTGGTGCCGTTCCTTGTTCCACGGATGCGCGCATGGCGATTATGGCGTCTGCGGATCGGCCTGCGAGCGCGAGGTCGGCTATGTGGAATCCGTCGACTTGCGGGTTGGATGTGAGGTATTGGTTGACGCGTTCCAGTGGTATTGGGTTGTCGTCGAAGTCGAAGCAGAGTTGGTTTATCATTGCGGCGAGTTCGCCGATTTCGTCGCCGAGTACTGCGGTGAGTTGTTGGGCGGCCATTGGTTCGACGCGTCTGTGGTGTTGTTCGAAGCATTGTATGACGAAGTTGAGTTTTGCTTCGGGTTTTTTCAGGTCGGGTACGGTGTTTATGTGCGCACCGGCTTTGTTGAGTCGGTCTTTGAGTTGTTTTCCTTTGGTTCCGCCTTCGTGTTGGCATATGATGATGCTTGCGTTGTGTGGTTCTTTGCAGGCTTGTTTGCAGTATGCGACCATTGCGTCTGCGAGTTTTTCGTCGGCGTTTTGCAGATTGTTGATGATGACGATTGCTTGGTTTGACAGCAGTGATGGGCTTACCGCTTCGTCGAAGGCGTAGTTGTCGGCGTTGGTGGCGTCGAGTTCTATGGTTTCCGCGTCGGGGTGGTTTTGTTGTGCGGCATGGCGTAGGTTTCGTATCGTTTGTGCGTTGAGGTAGGGGTTTCCTCCGAAGACGATGTGGAAGGGTGGGGTTGCTGCGGATGGCTTTGGCATAGTATTCAATTTCGCCGTATCGGTGGACAAGTGGTGCTTGTTCTGGTGAGTGTTTGTTGTTGTGTATGTGGGTTTTGGATTGTCGTTCATTTGGATTGTCGTTCGTCTTGCCATTTCATGTGGTTTATGTCGTTGATTGTGCGTTCGTTCCATGCGCGGAGTCGTTCCATGGGGTTGATGACGAGTTTTCGTCCGGGTATTCCAATGGTTCGAACAGTTGTTCGATTGTATAGGTGGTGAATCATGTTTATGCAGCCGGCGCATACCGCTTCTATTGCGCAAATCAGCAGCGCTCCTTGTATGCCGCCTGACCATGCGACGGTGGCGTGGTCTCCTGTTCCGAGGTTGCGAGACACGTATTCCATTACCGCGGTTCCCCATGATGCCGTGTATGCCAGCAGGAAGCCCGTTGTGGGCGTTGCCCAGGATATGAACAGGCTTGATAGTCCGGCCAGTGTGGAGAAGCTGACCAGAGGCGATACCATCAGGTTGGCTGGGATGGAGAAGACCGGCAGTTCCGGTTCTATCAGCACCTGTATGGGCAGGGTGAAGAGTTGCGCCGCGATGGTCATGGACATCGATTCGGCGATGAATTCGGGCATGACGGGCTGCAGCCATGCGTGTATATGGCTTGCGAACAGCACGATGCCGAGCACTGCGGCGCAGGAAAGGGCGAAACCGAAGCTCTGCGACATGTATGGTTTGATGATGAGCATTGCCAGAGTCGTCCAGCATAGCGTTGCCAACGATTGGCTACGTCTTCCCATGAACAGGCATGTGGCCGAGGCCAGTCCCATTATCAAGGCTCTGGAGACGGAATCCGATGGGTATACGCAAATGGCCAGGAACGTGTATGCGCATGCCATCAGCAATGCCGTGGCTCGTCGTGGTACAAGGAAGAACGAGCATGCCGTTTTGACCAATGCCGCGATTACCGCGAGATGGCCTCCGCTGACGGCCATGAGGTGCAGTATCCCGGATTTTCTGAACGCGTTCTCCACTTGTTTGGCATAGGTGGCGTCCACACTGTTGGACGTGTTGTCGGCGCTTCCGTCCGTGGGAGGCACATAGTCCTGTCCGAGGATGCCTAGGGTCAATCCCGGAACCAGTATTCGTCCTTGGTCCGACAGTCGTGATGTCTGCGCGAAGAATGCTTGCCGCATCGTATCCACGAGTTTTATCACAGGGTTTGGATCATGTATGAGCTCACTGCCGCTGATATCGGTCAGCCATAGTGGTCTCGCTCCATACTGCGACTGCGATAGCTTGCCGGACACACTGTAGGTTCCACCCTGTTTCAGTCGCGCGCAGTACGGCCTGTCCGCATAGATTCGCGCTCTTGCGGAGCTGTTCTGTTGGATTCCGTCCGATATGACGCCTCTGATCGTGCAATCCGCCTGGCAATCGTACGTGCGAGTGTCGGAGGTTGTGACCGGGGTCGTCAAACGAATCGACGCGACAACTTGCGGATTGTTCGCCGAGGCCAATTCGAAGGATGCGTCCTCATGCTGCATCAGATCATAGGTCAATGCGCACGACGCGCAGATCAGCGCACCGAATATGCACACGACGATGCCGTAATGCCACGCCGCGGCAATCGTCCGCAATCTGCCATGGAATCGTGGGAACAGCATGCCCGGAAGAATCGTCAACGGCAACAGAAGCACCAATGGCGCCACAGGAATCGTCCGAGAAGCGGCACCACCCGTGGAATATTCGAACAGGAGATGCGTGGCAAGGCTTGCGGCCCAGCCCGACAGCGTTACCGGAAGCAACCGATAGTCAAGACTCCCCCGCTCACGCTCCGTCAACGATCCCGAGCGCCCGCTCATCGCGCACACACCTGGTCTTTGAATTTCGATAGGGTCTTCGCTCCGATGCCATTGACCTCCAACAGCTGATCCACACTGTCGAACCGTCCGATCTGCGTACGGTAGTCGATGATGCGCTGCGCTATCGCGGGTCCCACACCGTTCAGCGTTTGCAGTTCCGCCAATCCCGCTGAATTGATGTCGACCAATCCGTCCATGGGATCGGGAACCGATTGCATGGATTCGGTTTCCGATTCAACGGACCGCTCCTGCGTCTCATCGTCCGATTGCGAATGCTCCTGCTGTACGGTCTGAACGGATGAGTATGCCGTCCTGTCACGTTGCAGTTCGCTGTAATGGATGGCCTGCTGGATGAGCATGGTCAGGCTGGCGCACAACGCGCAGGTCAACGTCAGTATGGCGATCAACGCATGTACCGGACGGAAGGCGATCCGGGGAAGATCACGTTTGGTTTGAACCGCCACGGACAGACAATCGGATTCCTTTACCCCTACAAGATCGGCAAGCCCCGGCTTGGTTTTTTCGGCTTTCCGCGTGGACGCACCAGCATCATCCGGCGGGTTCGACACGTCCGTCCGAACGTCTGACGAAATCTTCGGAGGCGGAGGTGGACCCTGGGTCTTCCGAGGCATGGCGAGGTCGTGCAGCCGCCGTGTTGCCGCAGGCGATGTTTCGTTCCTTCGCGTACCAAAAGTGCCCATGCATCCAACGTGAAGGACGCATGGGCACTTTGTCTACCTGAAACGGCTCCTGTGGTCGGAGAATGCAGGTTATCCACATACCTGATATTCAGGTGTCCGCCGTTTCGGCAGCAGGGCTGCGATCATTCCGCAGGAACGATGGAAACGATCTTCGGAGCCTTGACGATCACCTTGCGCGGTTCTTTGCCGCCGAGTCGATCGGCGACCGCTTCAAGGGCCATGGTCTCAAGCTCCTTCGGATCGATATCCGGGGAGACGTCGAGCTTGGCGCGCACCTTGCCCTTGATCTGCACGACCGCGGTCACGGTGTCCTGGCCGACGTAACGTTCATCGGCCTTAGGCCAATCGGCGTGGGCCAGGGATTCGGCATGGCCGAGCTTGTTCCACAGTTCCTCACAGATATGGGGCGCGATCGGCGAAAGCATCAGAATCAGCGGTTCGATGGCGGCACGTGGCACGGAATCAAGGCTGGTCAGATGGTTGTTGAGCACGATGAGCTTTGCGATCGCAGTGTTCGGACGCATCGCTTCCATTTCCACGGTCACTTCGGCGATCGTGTTGTTGAGCAGCTTCAGCGTCTTGTTGTCGAGTTCGTCATCGGTCACGTTCACCTGTCCGGTGGTCTCATCGACGACGTTACGCCACAGACGCTGCAGGAAACGCATGGAGCCGACCACGTTGCGGGTGTTCCACGGACGGGATTCGGCCAGCGGACCCATACCCATCTCATACAGACGGAAGGTGTCCGCGCCGTAGTTCTCGTACATGTCGTCCGGCGTGATGATGTTCTTCAGGCTCTTGCCCATCTTGCCGAACTCGCGGTTGGCATGCTGGCCGTTCCATGTGAACGTCGGTTCCCCGTTGGCGTCGGCGGGGCCTTCGACCACTTCGGCGGCCGGCACGTACTGTCCACGATCATCGGTGTAGGCGTATGCCTGGATCATGCCCTGGTTGAACAGCTTGTGGAACGGTTCGGCGGAATCAACGAATCCGAGATCGAAAAGAACCTTGTGCCAGAAACGGGAGTACAGCAGGTGCAGAACCGCATGCTCCACACCGCCGATGTACAGGTCCACGCCGCCGGCCTTGCCGGTGGTTTCGTTATGGTTCGGTCCCATCCAATAATCGAACTCGTCCTTTTCGACCATGTGTTCGGTATCGGTCGGATCGATATAGCGCATGTAATACCAGCACGATCCCGCCCAATTCGGCATGGTGTTGGTGTCACGGTAGTAGGTCTTCTTGCCGTCGCCCAAATCAAGCTCCACCTTGATCCAATCCTCATTACGGCTCAGCGGAGCCTCCGGATTGGACTCGGCGTCTTCGGGATCAAACGTCTTCGGACTGTAGTCGGGCACGTCCGGCAGGTTGATCGGCAGCTGGTCGTCCGGAAGCAGGTGCGGCGTTCCGTCCTCTCCGTACACGATCGGGAACGGCTCTCCCCAATAGCGCTGGCGGCTGAAGAGCCAATCGCGCAGACGGTAGCTGACCGTGCCCTTGCCGACACCAGCCTCCTCCAGCCAGGAGTTGACCTTGTCGATCGCCTCATCCACGCGCAGCCCGTCGAGGCTCAGTTCGGCGCCGTTGGCCTTCGTGGACTCCACGGAGGAGTTGATGACGATGCCGTCATGGGAAACGAACGGAGCCTTGCCCTCATAATTGGCCAGGTCGTCGCCGGATTCCGGCAGCGGCTGTACGGTGTAGATGACCGGCAGACCGAACTTGACCGCGAAATCGTAATCTCGCTGATCGCCTCCAGGAACGGCCATGATCGCGCCGGTACCGTAATCCATGAGCACGTAATCCGCGGTGAACAGCGGCAGTTTGGCGCCGGTGATCGGGTTCACAGCATACAGGCCGGTGAACAGACCGGTCTTTTCGCCGGCCTCGTCCACACGATCCTTGGCGGTCTTGGATTCGGCGGCCTGACGGTATGCCTTCACGCCTTCCGCCGGAGTGGCATGTCCACCCTTCCAGCTTTCCGGGGTTCCTTCGGGCCATTCGGCGGGAACGTCCTCAAGCAGATGGTGCTCGGGAGAGACGACGGCGAACGTGGTGCCGAACAACGTGTCGGGACGTGTGGTGTAGATTTCCATATCCTTGACGCCGTTCGGGGTCTCGACATCGAAATGCACGGATGCGCCATGGGATTCGCCGATCCAGTTGCGCTGCATGAGCTTGACCTTTTCGGGCCAGTCAATGCCGTCAAGGTCTTCGATCAGACGGTGTCCGTATGCGGTGATGCGCATGGACCACTGGCGCAACTCACGCTGGAACACCGGGAAGTTGCCGCGTTCGGACCTTCCCTCGGCGGTGACCTCCTCGTTGGCGAGCACGGTTCCAAGACCCGGACACCAGTTGACCGGGGACTTGGAGATGTATGCCAGACGGAAATCGTTGAGCACGTCGGACTGTTCGGCTTCGCTCAGATCGGCCCAGGACTTTCCTTCGAATCCCGGAATGGCGCGCTCTCCCGATTCGAACTGTTCGATCAACGTTCCGATCGGACGGGCGCAGCCCTTGGACCCGGACGGGTTGGTGTAGTCCTCGTCGTACCAGGAATCGTAGATGCGGGAGAAGATCCACTGCGTCCAACGCACATATTCCGGATCGATGGTGGCGAACGAACGACGGTTGTCGAAGCTCAGGCCCATACGATGCAGCTGTCGTCGCATGTTCGCGATGTTCTGCTCCGTGGTGATGCGCGGATGCTGGCCGGTCTGCACGGCATACTGCTCAGCGGGCAGGCCGAAAGCGTCATAGCCCATGGCGTGCAGCACGTTCTCGCCCTTCATGCGGTGGTAACGGCTGACCACATCGGTGGCGAGGTATCCCAGCGGATGGCCGACATGCAGGCCCTTGCCCGACGGATACGGGAACATGTCCATCGCAAAATAGGACGGACGTCCCTCGGCGTTACGGCCCTTGCCGTCTTTCAGATCACCATTGACGTTGGCGGCCCAGAAAGTGCCTTCGTCATCCCAGATCTGCTGCCATTTCTCTTCGATGTCCTGCGCCATGTTCGCGTTGTAGCGGAACGACGGTTCGGCGGATTCCTTCGATTGCGGCTGTGCGCTCTTCTCGATGTCACTCATAGTGCACGAAATTAGCCGCGCAACTGGACACATCGCAAGGCGGCAACCATTATCCAAGAAGCTTTGCGTCAGTCCTCGCCGACCATAGACGGAGGATTCAGCGTAGAGTCCGGAACGTAACCTATCTGCTGGACCATATCTTCCACGGCCCGTTCCCATGATCCGTCGGACACCATCGATTCCAAAGCGGCGTCGATCTGCTTCGCCAAGCTATCCTGACCCGATCTGACTGCGACCATATAGGACCGTCGCGCGAACGCTTTCCCGACGACGTTCAGGTATTCGCTGCCTCTTCCGGAAGCCAATCCCGAAGCGACGGCATCGTCAACGGCGACCGCGTCGGCCTGCCCCACCATCAGAGCCGTCACGCATTGCGGATACGAATCCCTTTCCTCGACATTCACGTTTTCGGAAAGGTCACGCACATGATCGGCGATGGCGCTGCCCTTCGCCGCGCATACCGTTTTGCCGGAAACAGCGTCGATACCGGTTATCGTCCCGACGCTGTCCGCACGCACGAGCAGCGTCTCCCCGACATTCAGATACGGCCCCGCGAACGATACCTCGCCATCGGCCGCATCGTCGGCCACGAAGGAATCCACCACCATGTCGACGACGCTGTCCGTCAGAGACGAGACGCGGGTAGACGGAAGAACCTTTTTGAACACGATCTGCTTTTCCGCGAATCCCAGTGCCTTGGCCACATATTTCGCCACTGTTATATCGAAGCCGGAATACTCGTCTCCGTGCAGATATCCGAGACCCGGCTGGTCGGCAGCGACGCCGATGGTGATCGTCGGCCCTTGCGCGACTCCATGGGTCACCACGGAAATCGAAGTGCCGCATCCGCCGGCACCTATGCAGAGCGATACCGCGCAAAGACCTGCGACGACGGCATGCGGCAGACGTTTCATGCGGATGGGCCTCATTTAAACATGCGCGAACGTGTGAGGAACCATGTGACGATGCCGGATACGACCAGCGAAATCACGATGACGACCGCGAATCCCCATGGTTTGTCCGACAACGGCATACCAAGCATGCCCTGCTGGAAGTTCATGCCGTACATCGAGAAGACCAGCGTCGGGATGGACAGCGTGATGGAGATGATGGTGAAGATACGCATCACGTTGTTCAGGTTGTTCGACACGATCGACGCGAAGGCATCGGTCATGTTCGCAAGAACGCCGCTGTAGATGTTGGCCATCTCGATTGCCTGCTTGTTTTCGGTGATGACATCGTCAAGCAGATCCTCATCCTCCGAATACTGCTTGATGCGAGGCAGCGTGGTCAGCTTCTCCATCACGATTTCGTTCGATTTGAGCGACGTGGTGAAGTAGACCAAGGTCTTGCTCAACTCAAGCAGCATGAGAATCTCACGATTCTGCATGGAATGCCGCAATTTGAGTTCGAGTTTGTCGCTTTCACGGTCGATGATGCGCAGATAACGCAGGTACATGGTGGCGTTGCGGTACAGAATCTGCAGGATGAAACGGGTCTTCATATACGTGTTGAATCCACGGATGGT
The DNA here is from genome assembly GCA_963619615.1 of Senegalimassilia sp. GTDB lineage: Bacteria > Actinomycetota > Actinomycetes > Actinomycetales > Bifidobacteriaceae > Bifidobacterium. The sequence continues at coordinate 54,480 of CAVEXE010000007.1, forward strand.
CCCCTCCATGAACGGATGGAGGACCGGGGTGTCCTGCATGCACACCGTGATGATGCACGTCTGCGTGATGATGATCGACAACGGAATGGTCTCGTACCAGTCCCTTCCGCCTCGTTCTTCGACGGTCGGAATGTCCACGATGATCATCGTGTAATCGTCCTCGACGTCGACGCGAGAACGTTCCTCATCATCCAAAGGTGCGCGCAGGTCGGCCAGATCGATGCCCGTTTCCATGGATACGGTGGCAAGCTCCACGTCGGTCGGTTCCGAGAGACACAACCACGATCCGTTCTCCGGTTTCTGTATCTGTTCCACCTGGCCGTTAATCGTTCTGAACATTCTCAACATGTCTCTCACCTCCGCCTTTGCGCTTTTCATCGTTTCGTCGCTGTGCGGCAGCCCGGCATGGTCCGGGCACACAACCTTCTCAACAATAGTCCAACCTTGAGAATTCGCTTACGCAGAGGCCGGAAATTTCATCAAGCGTTCATCTTCATGGACGCGGACCGCCGAACTGCCGGGGTCTCACTGAACGATGGGCTTCCACAACGGCATATCCGGGTTGCGAAGCTGGTCCGGACCATTCTCCCAGTCCATCAGGTGCGCGATGGCCGGCCCCTGGTTGTGCGCGTCAAGCAGCCAATGCGGATTCGCGGAATCCCCATGCACCGTCATACGCGTCCAGAAGGCGTTGCGCATGGCGCCCAGGTTGCTCAGATTGTCCGGATCCATGCCCAACAGGGTCTCCACGGTCGCCACGATCCATGATCCATGGCCGACCACAAGCAACGTCGTAGGCATGGGGTCGTTCCCATGCCTCGCGACGATGTCGAGCATGGCGTCGGCGCCTCGCCTGCCCGTATGGACGCGGCTTTCGACGCCATGCTTAAGCTCGCCGCCGGTATGCGAGCGCCATGAGTCGTAGTCTTGTGCGTGTTTGTCGCGTATTTCTTCTCGTGTCATGCCTTCCCATTCGCCGAAGCTGCGTTCTCTGAGTCTTGGGTCGGGGGTGATGTCGAGTCCGAGTGGGTCGGCGATGGCGTGGGCGGTTTGTTGGGCGCGGAAGAGGTCGGATGCGATGATTTTCATGCGGCGTTTCGCTGCCGGTGCGTTGTCGATTTCGTTGGTGTTGGTTTGGTGTGTGGTGTTGGTGGGCTGTGTGAGTTGGTCATGGTGTTCGGCGAGGTTGGCGATTTTTGCCCAGTAGTAGGTTTTTGCCAGTTCGTATGCGCTTTGGTCGGCTTGCCATTGGCCGATGATGTCTAGGGGTATGTCGATTTGTCCTTGTAGGCGTCGTGCGAGGTTGTAGGCGGTGCGTCCGTGGCGTAGGAACAGTACTTCGTCGATCATGTATTTCATTGTAGCTGTGTCGGATTAGCAGGAGTGTGGATGCCCATATGGTTGTGCATGCGAATGTTCCGGTTGCTATGGTGCCGTTGGTTGGGCAGATGGTGTGTTGTTCTTTGTTGGTTGGGTTGGTGGTGCGTGTTCCTGTGACGAGGAGTCGGTGTGTGTTGACGCCGTATGGTGTGCAGGTCATGAGGGTGACGAGGTCGTTGTTGTTGGTGGTGTCGATCCATTTGAAGTCGTTTGGTTCGACGACGGTGATGTTGGTTACTTGGTATGTGAGGGTTTCTCCGAGGACTTTGATGGTGAAGGTGTCTCCTTCGTGTGCTTGGTCGAGGTTGGTGAACATGAGTTTGTCTGCCAGGCCTCGGTGTGCTGTGATGACGGCGTGGGTGCCTTTGCCTCCGATGGGGAGGGATGTTCCTTGCCAGTGTCCGGCTCCTGTTGCGAGTGTTTGTTCGTTTGCGTCGTGTCTGATTGGTAGTTCGATGCCGAGTCGTGGGTATTGTATGGTGGCGATGATGTCGCTTGGTGGGATTGTCAGTTGTTGGTGGTAGTCGGCTATGTTGTCCGGGTTTTGTGTTTTTCCGGCCTGGTTGCCGTGGCTTTTCAGTGCGTTGTTGTATTGCTGCGCCTGTTGTTTGATTGCGTTGATGGATGCGGGCGTGGTGTTTGCCACTACGCCCGCATATGTTGTTGCTTCGCACGTTTGTTCGACTCCATCCACTGTTCGTAGGACGACCGGTACGCTGACCAGTGTTGCCGTGGCTATCATGAGGATGGTTCCGATGCTCCATTTCGCAAGACGTTGTTTGGAGATTCTTGCCTTGTGGCGGGCTTTGCGTGTTGTCGGGTCTGCCATGGCGTCTCCTTTCGCGGGGTCTTGCGTTGGTTTTGTTTGGATTGTTCGGATGTTGTCGTGTTAGTGCGTCTGCCGGTTCAGTCTCCTGTCTTGCGGCTCAGTCTTAGGAATATGAGTCCGGTTACCAGCAGTATCGTTGCCAGTGCGAGGATGGTGGTTATTCCCGCTGCGCCGGTCAATGGCATTTGCGTGATTGAACGTATGTTGGTGACGACTATGGTTTGGGTTCCTTCCGCTTTGACGAGCTTGTTGGGGTCCGTGGCGACTTCGACGCTCCATGTCATGTCGGTTTCGTCGATGTTGACCGTGAATACGGCGTTGGGCAGAGCCAGTGAGGAGAATCCTTCGGGTGCTTGCCGTTCGCGGATCACGTAGGTGCCTTCCAGTCCTTCGATGGTGATGTTTCCCGCTTCGAATTCGCTGACCGTGCCGGTGGCGTCTTTGTCCGTGGCGAGACGATACTGGCCTTCTCCGGTTTTGACGAGGTTCAATGCCTGTGTGCCGTCCGCGTTCTGGGAGATGGTGAATTTCGCTCCATTGATCTGTTCTCCGTTGGCGTCCACTTTGCGTAGCTGCACCGCCCCGGTACAGGTTTTGACTTCATTGCCGGGGAGCGTGGAGTGGTCCTGCCATCCGTTGGGATTATGGGAGTATTCAAGGTCTACGGAGTTGACGTTGCATGGGGAGCCGATGACGGCGTCACCGTTGAGCTTTGCCGTGTATACCACGGTGATGGTGGCGCCGACCGGCAATGCCGTCTTCGTCTCGTCGGACGCGAGCAGGTCTCCGTTGGAGTCTCCGAACAGCCAGCTGATCTTTCTGCCGTTGACCGTTTCGTGGTAGAAGCTTTCCGACAGGCTCTCGCCGTCGACGCTCACCGACTGCAGTCCGACATAGTCCAAGCCCGATCCGAGCGTATCGTTCAAGGCGAAATAGTAATGCTCGTATCCGGTCCAGTTCGGAATCTTCTGTGTGATGCGGTAGGTCACGTTTGTGCCGATCGCTTCGGAAACGACCGTTTTCCAATCGTCCGCCGACTTCGCCTTCTTATCGGGGGCTTCGACGTCGGACACCTTGTACACCACTTGGCCGAGCGTCGTGGTCTGCCCTGATGAGGTGACCAGCTGCGTGACGTTGTTGACCGCGGTTCCGTTCATCATCATGATTGCCGCTTCGACGGGTTTGCCCGTACCGTCCGTCGGGGATGTCCTGTCCACGACGGCGTAGATTCCCGGCACAAGCACGTTGCCGGTCGTTGCGGTTTTGCCGTCCGCGTCCAGCTTGTCCACCGCCACTCCGGTCTGCGCCTGGAATTCGGACTGTTTGGCGAGACTGTTGCAGAAATCACGAAGTTTTCCGTTCCACAGGCCGCTCTTCGAATCGGTGAGTTCGCGAACTACCCAGACCATGGGGTCCGTCTTCCCGTTGGCTTTCAGATCGTCGTCCGTGGCGCCGACGGTTTTCGCCGAGGTCGCTATGGCTTGGATCAGGTCACCGTTCGTGGCCACGTCGTAGCCTACGATCCTGCCATCCTGGACGCTGGCCGCGGTATAGGCCGCCAGTCGGATCGCATACAGGCTCTTGCCAGTGAGCATGCCGTTCCCACTGGCCGTTACCGTCATGGATTGTTTGACGCTCAGGTCCGCCAACTGGGCGTCGGCCTGCGCCGGCGCGGGAAACATCATGGCGGCGAGCGCGAGCGCCGCGGTGAGTTGCGTCCATCGGTGTCGTTTGGCTTGTTTGGTCATGGTTCACCTTCTTTGGTCTTTTTTGGTGGTTTTCGGAGAGGGCTTCGTTGCCTGTCCGTGTTGAATAGGATGGCAGAATGTTGTGTTCGTTCGCTACCGGCTTTGGGAAATCTGTGGATATGTGGATGTGGATGGGTTATCCACCGTTATCCACTTTTCGCGGTTTTTGGGTTGTTGGGGTGGTGGCGCGTTGTCTGTTCTTTTTTATACTTGTGCGGATAGGGGTGTGCCGCGCTTTCTTGTGGAGGAGGGAACCGTGATTGTTCTGGTGGCTAATGCGTGTGTTGAGGCGTTGTTTTTGACGTTGTATGTCGTTTTGATTGTCGGTGTGTTGTCTGGTGAGGGTGAGCTGCGTGAGAAGGTTCTTTTTTCTTTGATGTTTGTGTTGAATGCTTGTGGCACGTTGGGGATTTTCTTGTTTTGGTTGTTTCGTCGGCGTGCGGGTTTGTTTTCCATGGTGTGTGCGCGGGCGGGTTTGCATGTCGCGTATTTGGCGGGTCCTCTTGCGATGACGTTGTGTGTGTTGCTGGCGTGCCGTCTTTTGTGTGAGGATTTGGATGTTTTCGTGCAACGTGTGATTGATTGTGTGGTTGTTGCCCTTTATGTGGCGTGTTTGGTGTTGTTTGTATGTAATTTTTGGAGTGGGTGGATTTTCAGGATTGATGGGTCCAATGTTTTTTCGTTCGGCCCGTTGCATTCCGTTCCTGAGATTTTGTCCATGTTGCAGGTTGCCGTTTCTCTTTTGGCTGTGTTGTTTGCCGGTGTGGAGAATAGGTATCGTGCGGGCATGCATTGGCTTGCGATTTTCACGTTGCCGATTTCGTCGGGGATTTTCGAGGAGTTTTATCCGACGTTGCTGCTTGTGTATCCCGGTATCGCGTTTTCCATGCTGATGATGTATCTCATACGTAAGCATATGTTGGAGGAGCGTCGTGTTCATGCCGAGCATGCGTTGGCGGAGAATCGTGCGAAGCTGTATATGGAGCAGTTGAATCCGCATTTCATTTTCAATTCGTTGACGGCTATTCAGGAGCTTTGTTTGAATGATTCCGATAAAGCTCGTGAGAGCGTGCAGAATCTTTCGACGTATCTGCGTGGCAATATCGATGCGATTTCCAAGGATCAGATGGTTCCGTTGCGTAAGGCGATCGGGCATGTCAAGTCGTATTTGTCGTTGGAGCAGGATGAATCGCAGCGGCGTATCGATGTGAAATGGAATCTTCGCAAACTTAACGTCATGCTTCCGCCTTTGAGTCTGCAGACGGCGGTGGAGCATATGGTGAGGTATCATCTGCCGTGCAGCGATCAGCCGAAATTGATCATCAGCGTGACCAGTGACGGATCCAACGATTTCGTGAGCGTGAAAGACAATGTTCCGCCATCCATGCTGCGTGGGCATTCGTCCGACGGGTGTTTCACCGGAGTGCTGGGCAAGGCGGACGCTTGGCTGCGGCTCTCATGCGAAGGACGTATGGAAGCTCATGCGGAGTCCGACGGCACCGTGTTGACTATCATTGTTCCAATCGATGGAGGTGGCGTGTCATGAATATTCTGGTGGTCGACGATAAGAAGCTCGCGGTGAACGCCTTGTGCCGGATCCTTAGGGATGTGTCTCCCGAGAGCTCCTGTTCGACCGCGGGCTCCGCATCGGATGCGATTGAGTCGATGAGGAAGACACGATTCGACGTGGTGTTCCTTGATATAGAGATGCCGTATATGAACGGTTTGGAACTGGCGAAAAAACTCAAGGAGATGAACGAGTCCGTCAACATCATCTTCGTCACCGCGCATGGCGAGCATGCGTTGGAGGCGCACAGCCTGTACGTCAGCGGTTTCCTGCTCAAGCCCGCAAGCGAGAATGACGTCCGTAACGCCTTGTCGAACCTGCGTAATCCGGTCGGCCCGGATCATGAGAAGCTGAAGGTGCGTTGTTTCGGGGATTTCGACGTGTTCTACAAGAACGAGCCTTTGAAATTCGACCGCACCAAAACCAAGGAGCTTCTCGCCTATCTGGTGCATCGCAGGGGTTCGCGCTGCACGACCAGCGAGCTGCTTACCGTATTGTGGGAGGATGCTTCCAATTCGACGTCACGGCGTACCCAGGTGCGTAATCTAATCCATGATCTGCGCACCACGCTCGCTTCCATCGGGCAAACCGACGTTCTTGTTCGGGAACGCGACAACGTGGCCGTCAAAACCAGCGAGCTCGACTGTGATTTGTATCGGTTCCTCAACAATGATCCGGAAGCGGAGAACCTGTACCACGGCGAATACATGGCACAGTACGCCTGGGCCGACGTGACCGAAAGCATACTGTGAGTTTGCGTCGGTATGAGGATACGCTTGGGCGGCCGCCATTCCCGTACCGACGCAACCAGCGGGTTTTGCGGACGTATGGGAATAGCGCAAGCCGGACACCATTCCCGTACCGACGCAAAACACGCAGTCCGCGTCGGTATGGGAATACACGGACCCAACGGCTATACCCATACGCCCGCCAAGACGACACGGCAACCGTATCAGTCAAAACCAAAGGGCACCCGTGCGGGTGGCTTGGAATGAATTTCAGGTCCGTGGGATGGGCACTTTCCTGGCACCGGTCATGTAATGCCAGAATTCATCCGTTCCAGGAGTAAGGCTATGCAAAACGCCTGATGTTTTATCGACCGCGATGCTTGGCGTTCCAGGTACCGGATGTTCACTGGTCGAAGCGGCGAAATCAAGGCCGATGATCCATGCGTCGGAATTTTCCGCAGCGCCTATCGCCTTCATGCCGGGATATTCGGCAAGGACGAGGCCGATGGCATCCGTCAATATCATCTCTGGCCCTCCTTGCAGTATTTCAACACCAGTTCGGTAGGTTCCGCATCGTCTACCCTCATTATACGTGTCATGCCATGGTTGACCATTTCGAAATACCTTGACACGTTCATCGACCCGGTTTGCGGGTCCATGAAATGTATCCCGTCTTTCAGGTTCTCCGCGACGAAGACATGCCTCGTTCCGTCAAGCCACTCCACTTCGACGAACGCGCGGCTGCCTTTGCGCCCCATTCATCCAAAAGCGCCGAAGCGCCATCAAGACCTGAATCGGAGCCGCAAGACAGCCAATCGCCTTTAAAGGAGCTTCCCCACCGGTTAGTGTCCGTGTCCAAGGCCGGAAGTCCTGTCCTAGGATCCATCGGCCTCGGCATCGCGGCGACCGCGTATCCTCGCCTGCGCATTTTCATAAGCGACGACGCAACGCTGGCAGTTGTTCCTGTATTCCGGCCCCTCATCGAACATCGGATTAGTCCCCACGACCGCATCCCTCAGGTTTCCACTTCCAAGGAAGGTCCTGAACGGATGCTTCGCGTCGAACTTCGGCGGACGACCCGGAGTCTTCTTCAATGCTTCAGGGACCACGGAATCCGTGCACACGCCGGGAGACCGCCTGTACGCTTTGAGGATGTCGCCACCGTACTCGCGGTCGGCGAGCGCTTTCATGCGCTCGTATTCGGCCTTGTATGCGGTTTCGTCGTATCCGGTGAGAGCCTGTTTGCCCCAGTTCGGCATGGGTTGGCAATGGCAGTCGGCGTGGTAGATGTTGCCTTTGCCGCCTGCCGCTTCCTCGCTGGTGTATGCGTAGCCGCGTGAGGCGAGCATGGCGCAGAACGCGCATGTTTTAGGACCTTTTGGCACTCTCGCCCATTTTGGTTTCGTGGGGTCAAGCCGTATGTTCCGTCGTTCGGTCAATCGGGCTCCGGTGCGGATCATGTCGGTGATGAACTGTTGCGCGTCGTCGACGTTCGAGAATGATGGCCACAGGTCGTCGATGGTCGCGCCGGATCGTGCCTGGCCCGCCATGACCTGCGAATAGGTCAATCCGTTGTAGTCGGTGTTGGCGAAGCCGCCTTGGACCTGCCAAAGCACCCGTTCCGGTTCCAGGTCCGCTCCCGGATCGAAGTCTGGCATGGTCACGCCAGCGTATTCGGCCCATGCGGTGCGTACCGTCGCATAGTAGTCGTCGGCGAGGCGGTTGGCCGCGGCCGTGTATTCACGCACCGTTTCGCGCGCGTTCAACGGGTCGCGTTCCAGTACGGTCTCGATTTCATCGGCGGCCGCGTCGGTCAGGTTCGTGAGGTCGTCCTGGTAGTCCTTCCATGCCTGGTCAAGCACCTGTTCCAACGCTTTGCGGCGTTCCGGAGGCAGATTCAGATTGTTCAGATTCATCTGACGCCTCCTGCTGCTGGCTGTTTTGCGCCGTGCGGATCTTGAGCTGGTCCACGACGTTCTGCGCGCGCCTTGCGCTGGTCGGCGCGTAGACGCGTGATTTCCTCACGGCTCAATCCCAACCGTTCGAGTCCGACGTCGGAGTCGGCGTATCCGGTGACCTTGTCCGCGATCTTCGTGAACGCGTCGGCGCGCGCCGCGTCGGAGACCTCCCTCGTCGGAGCCCATACCGGATGCACGCCGCGCATGGAATCAGGTATCGAGTTCGCGCCCTCGCGCAACGCCACCGCGATGCCCATGGCCCGCTTGAGCTCACGTCCGAAGGCCACGTTCTGCCTGTCGGCGATACGCGTCAGACGCCGTTCGGCGGACGCCATGGCCTCCGCGCTGGTCGGATTGTCCAACGTGATGCCCAGATAGTCGACCGGGACGCGCGTCTGCGACGCCATGAGCATGGCCATTGTCTTGAGCATGTCCGAATGGGGCGTCATGGACGCCTGCTGCACCTGCTGCAATTGGGGAAGGTTGCCGTCCTCGTCGGCGCTGATCGCGTTGATCGCCTGGATGAGGCTCGTCCACGTGTTGCTGCTGAACGCGTCCCTGTTCGCCCCGATGAACCACAGCTTGGGCACGGAATAGAACTCGGCGGACGCCTCCATACGGACCCGAAGCTATTCCGTACACTGTCCAAACTTTCCCGAACATACAAAAACTGCGGCATTCCAACGCTTCAAAACCGTTGGAATGCCGCCGTCTCTGGTCGGACCAGCGGGATTTGAACCCGCGACCCCTTGACCCCCAGTCAAGTGCGCTACCAAACTGCGCTATGGTCCGAACAGTGCAAAAGCACCGAAAAGGAAATATAGCATATTTCTTTCATCTTTTCAACCGCCGTGTCGCACTGCCGTTCAAATGGCCATCCGAGGCATTCGGAATGCTTGGGTGATGGGTAAGACGACACTTTTTCACGAGTCCTTAGAGCATGACAAAATTGGCGTAATACCAAGGACTCTTAGTGAGAGGTGATTGACTTGGGGCCGATGAACGCGCAACCGCAATTCGATGACGTTGATGATTTGGCCCATGTGTTCGATGAAACACAACAGGAAGACGAATGGAAGATTCGTCTTCCCCGAAAGCTTGGAGTCGCAGCCAGGGAAAGAGCCCGGCACGATGGCATCACTCTGACCGAGCTGACCAGAAAAGCACTCGAACTCGATGATTCCGACTGCTCCGGCGAGGACAGCGTACGTCTCGGACGCATGCCAAAAAACACCGACGGACGCGAACAGCTGGGCGACGAGTGGAAAATCAAACTCCCCCATGACCTCGGCCATCGATCCCGCGCCAAGGCAAAAGCCGAAGGCATCTCACTGAGCTCTCTTGCAAGACGTGCCGTGACCGCATATCTCAAGGCACGCGACACACAGGAGCAGCCTCTGTTCTGAACAGCGTATGTCCGTCTCGCCAAGGCATTGCAATCGCAGGATAAACCAACGATCACCATCCCCGTGCCGACGCAAACAACAGGATTCCCAACGGTACGGGAATATCTCAGACCAGACATCATCTCCGCACCGACGCAAATACTCCATGACAAGCATGTCCCCCGTTGAATATGCGTTATCTTTTAGAGCAACCGAAAAAACAGCACGTCCGGCACGCCCACCGAAGGACGGACCGGACCACACAGGAAAGGGACCGCAGTGACAGCACGCCATATCGACGCCACGGACGAGACGAACGGAGTCCGCATCGTCAAGATAGTGTGGAGCGAAGCCAATGACGAACGGGAATTGACCGTCCGGATGCCATCGGACGAAAAGACCGCCACAAGCGATGTGGATGTGGAGCTCCTGCAGATTCCGGGCGAGACGCCGGAAACGACGCTGGACCATGCCGTTTCGGCATTGGAGGATATTCTCGGAAGCGACGCATACGTCCACATCGACGGAAATGACATCAAAAACATATGCACCGGCGCGTTGACCGCGGCGATCTGCGTGGAGGGAGAATCCACCGACGCCATCGAAGATGCGTTCGACGAACGGCTCTCCGCTTCGGGAATCAAAGCCGACGCCGTCACGGGAACGGTGATCGCCATCGAAGGTCCGGAAGGATTCCAGCTGGCCGAGACAATGACGGTTGTCCAAGGCATCCAGAATCATCTCCCCGACGATGCCACCATCGTATGGGCGCTGAAGCTCACCGACACCGACATACCACATGTCTCTACATTGCTCGCGATGCCGCGCGAGCAATGACTGCGGAATCACAGGGAAACCGTACGAAAAAACTGAACTAGACGGACACCCCAACAACAAAAACGTTGTGGGCGCCACCCAATCACAGGTGGACGCCCACAACGTAACGCATCAGTGCGGCGAATCATCACACGCAGTGTCGAAGATGCTCACGCAACAGATCACTTGCGCTTCTTCTCACGAATATTCACCGAAATCTGAATCGGCGAACCTTCGAAACCGAACTCCTCACGCAGGCAACGTTCGATGTAACGACGGTAACCGTGCTCGAGGAAGCCCGTGGCGAAGATCACAAAACGCGGAGGCCGGGTGGAAGCCTGCGTCGCGAACAGGATTCGCGGCTGCTTTCCTCCACGCAACGGATGCGGATGCGCCGCCTGAATCCTGCCCAGGAACGCATTGAGCTTGCCTGTGGGAATACGCTTGTCCCACGATTCCAAAGCGCCACGCATGGCCCTGGCAAGGCGGTTGGTATGCCAACCGGTCTTGGCCGACAGATTCACACGCTGCGCCCAGGTCACACGATCGAACTCGGTCTTCCACAAACGTTCCATACGCTGACGGTCGAACTCGTCCATCAGATCCCACTTGTTGAACACCAGAACAATGCAACGTCCCGCGTCCACTGCCTGGCTCATCACCTTCAGATCCTGATCGGAAATCGGCTGTGACGCGTCGAACAACACCAACGCAAGCTCGGAACGTTCGATGGCAGCCTGCGTACGCAGGGAGGAGAAGTATTCGGCGCCCGACAACTTGTGCAGACGACGCTTGATACCAGCGGTATCGATGAACAGCCAATCCTCACCATCGACCGTCACCACCTCATCGACCGGATCTCGAGTGGTACCGGCCAAATCGTTGACCACGGTACGCTCCTCGTGGGCCAACTGGTTCAGCAGCGAAGACTTGCCGACGTTGGGTCGGCCCACCAAAGCCACACGACGCAGATGCGAAGGGGTCAGGAAGCCGGAGGTTTTCTCGGCCTTCTTCAACGAATCCAGCGCCGCATCGAGCAGTTCGCCGATGCCACGGCCATGCATGGCGGAGATGCCGTACGGCTCCCCCAGGCCCATCTTCCAGAATTCAGCGGTCAGATACTCGCTTTCACGGTCATCCACCTTGTTCACCGCCAACGTGACGGGTTTGCCTGAAGCGCGCAGCATCTTGATGATGCGCGAGTCCGTATCCGTCAAACCGACCTGACCATCGACGACGAGGACCACGGCATCCGACAACTGCACTGCGACCTGGGCCTGAGACGCGATTGCCGATTCGATGCCTTCGACGTCGGCCTCCCAACCGCCGGTATCGACCAGCTTGAAATCGGTGCCGGCCCATTCCGCGTCATAGCTCACACGGTCTCGAGTGACGCCGGGAGTGTCTTCCACAACGGCGGCACGACGGCCGAGGATACGATTGACCAATGTGGATTTGCCGACATTCGGACGTCCGACGACCGCCAAAACGCCTACGGGCTTCGGACCGGAGGCACGCTCCCCACCGGAGAAGGAGGATCCGTCGATCAGACCCTCATCGCCTTCATCCAGCTCATAATCCTCAAGATTGGAAACGTACTGCTGGTACTGCTGCTCTTCAATGGCATCGTCGACGATACGAATAAGCACGTCGAGCGTCTCGTTGAAATCAAGATCGGAATTGTCGACCGTCAGCACACCTTCCGCGGCGGAGGTGAAATTCGTGACCTTGGAGTCGGCCTCATCTCGGGCCGAGACATTCTCCGCACCCACGCCGGTGACGGACTGGCCGGTCCTACGCGCCTGGCGGACCTCCTCACTTGCCGTGAGCAGAATGCGCACTTCGGCATCAGGTGTCACGACCGTGGTGATGTCACGGCCTTCGACCACGATGCCCGACCCTTGGGAGAACGAATCCGAAGCGGATTCGCGGGCGATGTACGCGCGCTGAGCGGCGATAAGCACATGGCGTACCGGAATGATACCGGACACCTTGGAGACATGCGAGGACACTTCGGAGGAACGGATGGCGTCGCTGATATCCTCACCATCGGCGAACACCTTCGGATCATCCGGGTCGACGCTGATGTCGAAATGCCCTTCGGTGAAGAATTCGCCGACCGTTTCGGTGACCAGCTGCTCGTCCACGGTTTCGGCATCCAAATCAAGACCCTGATTCAGGCACCACCATGCGCACGCACGGTACATGGCTCCAGTGTCGAGATACGCAAAACCGTAATATTTGGCCAAAACCTTGGACGAAGAGGATTTGCCCACGCCTGCCGGACCATCAATGGCTACACGAATCACAGTCCCACCGCCTTGGAAAGGGAACGAACCTCGGTCTGAGAAAGAACGCGATAGCTTCCGCTCTTGAGATCACCCAGCTTGATCGGGCCGATCTGCGTGCGCACAAGACGCTTGACGGGGAAGCCGATCGATCCGAAGATACGACGGACGATACGGTTCTTTCCGGAATGCAGCACCACCTTGACGATGGTGCCGTCACGGTTGGCGTCGATGATCGCGCAACGGTCGAGCTTGATCCAACCGTCATCAAGCTGCACGCCGGTGGTCACCAGACGGCGGCACACCTGACCGCTGATACGGCCTTCCAATGTGGCGATGTATGTCTTCTCGACCTCATACTTGGGGTGCATGACGTGTTGGCTGAGCTCGCCATCGTTCGTCATGAGGATCAGGCCTTCCGAATCGTAATCCAGACGGCCCATATGGAAAATACGCTCGTACTTGTCTCCGACGATGTCCCGGAGGGTGTAGCGTCCCTTCGGATCCTCCATGGCGCTCAGCACGCGCTTCGGCTTGTTCAATGCGAGGGTCACATGATTCGGGTTCACACGTACGCGCGAACCGTCGACACGAACCTCCTGCTTTTTCGGATCGACTCGCGTTCCCAGTTCGGTGATGAGCTCGCCGTCGATTTCCACACGGCCTTCGGTGATGATCTCCTCACACTTGCGCCGCGATCCAAAACCTGCCTGAGCGAGAAGCTTCTGCAGTCGGATACCTTCATTATCGTTTTGATGCGCCTTGGCGGCGCGAGAATATGCGTTTGGCATCGTTCTCCCAACGTGGCCGGATATTACTTGATACTACTTATAGGGACTGCTGGTACTATTGCAGTCGTTTGGCGGTTCCCAAGAACCGCAACCACCTAAATATACGACAGAGGAAAGACTATGACTGCTGTTGAAGCAACGTCCATGACCGAGTCCGCAACCGAGGAAGAACAGAACAAGCCATTGCCCATCCGCATGGGCGCCGAGCTCGTCGGAAGCTTCATCATCTGCTTTGCAATCTACGCGATATGCTCGCTGGGTTCCGCCGTTTACGGCATCAACATGGCGTTCATCGCATTGCTGACCGGCGTTGCGTACGCGACCGCCACCATCATCTTCGGTAAGATCTCCGGAGCGCAATTCAATCCCGCCGTCTCCATCGCGGCGATGCTCACCGGCAAAACACCGGTGCTTGACGGCGTTCTCTACATCATCGCCCAAGTGATCGGCGGCATCGGAGCGGGCGCCTCCATCCGTTTCCTGCTGCCCACTTCCGAGCAGGTGACGTACAAGATCTGGATGACTCCGACCATCAATGGTTTCGACAGCAACTCCATCTCCTACTCCACCCTCGGAAGCTACGGTATCTTCTTCGGCATCACGTTGGCGATAGTCGTGGAACTCGTCGCGGGAATCATCATCGTCTCCTCGGCCATCCGTTCCACCGGCAGCCATGGCGAGTCGAGCATGAACCATGCCATTGCCATGGGATTGGCCTACGGCATCGGCACCGCAATCACCTACCCGGTGACCGGCGCCGCACTGAATCCAGTACGTGCGACCGGCATCGCGATCTTCGCGCAGGGCCAAGGCCTTAATGAAGAGCCCCTGCAGCAACTGTGGGTCTTCTGGATCTGCCCGATTCTTGCCGCAGCGATCGTCTCCCTCGTGGTGATCATCTGCACCATGATCGGCGCGAAGAAGGATGCCAAGGCATCCGAGACGTCCAACATTGCGAACGAAGCGGACATGCTGGAGCCTGTCAGTGAAGAGGAATCCTCTGAACGGATGGCCGACGAGTCACAGGCCGACGGGGAGCAGGGCAAGCAGAACGAACAGCCCAAGGCCCAGACAGATGCCGATGAAAGCGTCGAACGCGACTGAGCGCACCTTCCATGGGCTGCGTTCGCGCAGCACAAGTCTGACCAATCCGGTCGCCATGGCCGTCACCGCGATGACAACGGTGGCGGCCTTTGTATATCCGAGTACTGCCATGATCGCAGCGAGCACCACGATGACCGCCACTATCCACTCGAACCAAGGCTTGCCCTCGTGATCCTCTGAAACGTAGGGATGCTTCATTCGAGTGTCCTTCCTTTCAGCCGGTTCCATCTACGCTGGCCTCTCCAGACGGATTCACATCGAACGTTCATCAACGACGTATGCCAGCACAAACGTAATCATAATAAAACGTGGCGTCCGAGACCAACAACGGTCCGGACGCCACGTTTCCGCGTATCGCAACGCGGTATACCGCATCAGCGACGATCAGTGGAAGAAGTGACGGGTTCCGGTGACGTACATGGTCACATTGGCCTTGCGGGCCGCCTCGAACACTTCCTCATCTCGAATGGATCCACCCGGCTGAACGATGGCCTTGACGCCCGCGTCGATCAGAATCTGGGCGCCATCGGCGAACGGGAAGAACGCGTCGGAAGCCGCCACCGCGCCCTTGGTGCGGTTCGCGCCATCCGCCAGCGTGTTGGCTCGTTCCACCGACAGGTTGGCGGAGTCCACACGGTTGACCTGACCCATACCGATGCCGACCGTCGCCTGGTCGTTGGCGATCAGAATCGCATTGGATTTGACGCAACGGATCGCACGCCATGCAAACACCAGGTCGTTGATGGTCTGCTCGTCCGCCGGTTCGCCGGACACGAGCTTCCAAGCGTTCGGATCGTCTCCGGTGGCGTCGATGAGATCCGTGGACTGCACCAGCAGACCGCCGTCGATCTGACGGAACTGCGTCTTGGCTTTCGGGGGTTCGGTGACCTTGAGGATTCGCAGGTTCTTCTTCTTGGTCTGCAGCAGCTCGAGGGCGTCGGCGTCGTAATCCGGCGCGACGATGACTTCAGTGAAGATCGGACGGACGCTTTCGGCCATTTCCAGAGTGACCTTGCTGTTGGCCGCGATCACTCCGCCGTAAGCGCTCATCGGATCGCACGCATGGGCCTTCTTGTGGGCCTGCGCAACAGTGTTGCCGACAGCCAAACCGCACGGATTGTTGTGCTTGACCACCGCGACGGCGATCTGCGGGGCGAAATCCCACACGGCACGCCATGCGGCGTCGGCGTCGACATAGTTGTTGTAGCTCATCGGTTTGCCGCCGAGCTGTTCGGCATGTGCGAAGCCGTTCTGGTTGAGCGGGTCGAGATACAGCGCGGCCTGCTGATGAGGATTCTCGCCATAGCGGAGCACATGGGCGCGGTCCCAGGTACGGGTGAACGTCGCCGGGAACTTGGCTTCATCCGTCTTCGGCTCGTCTTCGGAAACGACCTGTTCGACGGTGACAGGCTTCGGCCAATGCTTGGCGGTCCACTCGTTAATCGTGGCGTCATAGGCGGCGGTGTGGGCGAAGGCCTTGCCCGCCAGCCAACGGCGCTCCTCGAGGGAGAAGCCTTCCCCGTTGCTGATACGTGCCGCAACCAGAGCGTAATCGCCCGGGTCAGTGACGATGGCCACCGTAGCGCTGTTCTTCGCCGCGCCACGGACCATGGAAGGTCCGCCGATGTCGATCTTTTCGATGGTGGCGGCCTCATCGGCGCCGGAGCGCACGGTATCGGCGAACGGATACAGGTTCACAACCACCAAGTCGAACGGCTTGATGCCGAACTTCTCAAGCTGCGCCGCATGGTCCTCATTGGTCATATCGGCGAGGATGCCGGCATGAATGTGGGGGTCGAGGGTCTTGACTCGGCCATCGAGGCACTCCGGGAATCCGGTGACTTCGGATACCTCGGTCACCTTCACCCCCAAATCGGCAAGACGCTTCGCGGTGGAACCGGTGGAGACCACTTCGGTACCTGCCTTGATGAAGGCCTCGGCAAGAACCTCGATGCCTTCCTTATGGAAGACCGATACCAGAGCTCGTCGTATCGGTCGGTTCGTTGTTGTCACCCTGTTCCTCCTTATTGTTGAGTGTTGAAGCCACCGTACGTGACGTTTTGGCGGATTCACGAATATTGTTGTCGGAGTCGCCGGCGGATTCGGCCGACCGCCCCTCACGAATACGCCTTATGGCCCAGCGTATTCCAAAAAACGCGGATACGCACACCAGTGTAAGCAACCATGCAGAGAACAACCCCAATGCCGTGGGATGCCCCACCTTACGCGTGGACGCAATCACATCCACGCCGATATGTGCAAGATGCTTCGTGCCAAGTGAACCGTTGGAAAGGCTGAAGATCACGCTCGATACCACAGCCACCAGCGCACTTGAAATGCAAAAGGCACCCGCAGGATATGCGAAGGCGAGCACCACATGCTTGGCCTCGGTGTCTTTCCCTGAATCCTTGACCCTGATGTGAAATCCCTTATTGAGCAGCATGACCACAAGCCCGGAAACGAACGATATGGCAAGCGGGATGCACATCAGCGCTATCCTGACCCAATTCGTCTCCACGACCTGCGGAAGCACGCCGAACACAGGCAAGGCCGGCAACGACGTGCCCTGACCGCTCCACAACGAAAAACTCGCGAGGTCACCGATGGCGAAACCCGATCCGAACATCCAGGAAAGCGACCATATCACCAGATTCGGAATCCAAATAAGGCAGGCAACCGTGGTAAGGATTCGGGAACCCGTCTGCATGCCGGAAAGCTCATACAGGTTCACCACCGCGGCACTGTTGGAACAACACCAGTACACGACCGTCGCGAAACCAATCATCAGATACACGACGATAAGCAACAGACCCAATGCTGAGCCGATGCGTACGGTTTTGCGAACCGGCGAGGAGACCTTGTTCGACGCATACTCGAGCAGGATCTCGGTCAGATGGCTTTGAGGCACGGCCGCCATGGCATATCCAAGGGAGAACACGATTCCCGTCTTCAACAGCACCAAAGGCAATGGATCCGTCAACGTTACCTGAGCGTTGTGCACGAACAGTGCGTTGAGCAACTCCCATGCCAGCAGAGCCGAAACGAAGCCACGAAGACTCGTACCCGCACGTTTGGCGATGGAAGCAACAAGCCAGATCAACAGTATGGTCAGCAACAGCGGGATAATCGTCAATCTGATCGATCCCACCTCGAAACCCACGCCTTGGCTGAGCAGCACAACGGCACCGGTCAATGAGGCGGCAAAGGAGGAGAGGTTGTCTCCGCCTTCCTCCATGGAGATGACCAGAAGCATCAACGCAATGTAGCATCCGATCGCAGCGGCATAGACGACCATGGACATTGCCGCCACGGCAAGTCCTCTGCACCAATACTTGAGGTTTGCCATCATAGCGTGGAAGCAAGCACCTCACGCATGATCTCAGCGGTCTGGCCAGGTGTACGCCCAACACGGATGCCTACCGCTTCAAGCGATTCCTTCTTGTCCTGCGCGGTGCCCTTGCCTCCGGAAACAATCGCCCCGGCATGGCCCATCTGCTTGCCCTCAGGCGCGGTGAAGCCGGCGATATACGCCACAACCGGTTTGGTCATGTGTTCGGATGCCCACTTCGCGGCGTCCTGCTCGGCGCTACCGCCGATTTCGCCGATCATGACCACGGCCTTGGTCGCATCGTCATTTTCGAACGCTTCCAAAGCTTCCTGCAAGGTGGTGCCCACGATCGGATCTCCGCCTGCACCCAGGCATGCGGTGAAGCCAATGTCGGAAAGCTCCCCCATCAGCTGATAGGTAAGCGTTCCGGACTTGGACACCAATCCCAATGGACCACGGGCAACTATTCCGTCAGGAATGATGCCGAGATTGCAGCCGGCGGCATCGGGCGAGGACGGCAGGGTGAGCAGGCCCGGGCAGTTAGGTCCGACGATGCGCACTCCCTTGCGCAAGGCAAGCTCGACGAAATACGCGCTGTCCGCAACCGGAATTCCTTCGGTGATGACAACGATGAGTTCGATCCCCGCTTCAATCGCCTCGACCACGGCATCCTTGGCGAAACGCGGCGGCACGAACACCACGCTGGCCTTGGCTCCGGTGGACTCCACAGCGTCCGCGCAGCTCCCGTACACGTGGATGGTGGCGGATTGTCCGTTCTTGATGTCGGGGAATTCCACATCAAGGCCGGCCTTGCGCGCATTGACGCCGCCCACAATGTTGGTTCCCGCCTTGAGCATGCGCGCGGTGTGCGTCATGCCCTGATGTCCGGTCATGCCTTGAACGATGACCGGAGCGCCATCCTCAATGAAAAGAGTCATTTCAACGAATCTCCTTTGCCATTGGCCGCAAGACGGGCGGCCTGTTGCGCGGCTTCTTCCATGGTTTGCGCTACGTGCAGATTGGCACGGTCCGCCTGAGCGAGAATGTTCAGACCTTCGGCTGCGGCATTGCCGTCGAAACGAACTACAAGAGGCTTGCAACTGCAAAGCTTGTCCATCGCTTCGAGAATGCCCTTCGCCACCTGCTCGCACGAAGTGATCCCTCCATACACATTGACGAGCACGGATTCCACCTGCGGATCGGAAAGCACGATTTCCAAGCTGTTGCACATCACCTCCGCGGAGGCTCCGCCACCGATGTCGAGGAAGTTCGCGGGCTTCACGCCTGTGCCTTGGTCTTCGCCCGCACCGGAGACCGCATCAAGCGAGCTCATGACCAGGCCGGCTCCGTTGCCGATCACGCCGACGGAACCGTTCAGGTGCACATAATGCAATCCATGTTCACGAGCCTTCTGCTCGAACGGGTCAGCGTGCACCGGGTCGACGAAACGCTTCCATCCATCATGTCGGAACGCGGCATTGTCGTCCAGGGAGATCTTCGCATCCAACGCACACAACGACTTGGAGGATTCGTCATCCGGGTCACCGATCTTAGCGAGCGGATTAATCTCCACCAAAGTCGCGTCATTGTCTTTGAAGCACTGCCACATCTTGAGCAGGATCTGAGCGGCCTGATCGACATCGGCATGGTAGAAACCGATGCTTTCGGCCATCTTGGTGGCGGCTTCGATATCGAAATCCTCAAGTGCGTCGATGTGCAGACGCTTGACGGATTCCGGATGTTCCTTGGCGATTTCCTCGACTTCCGTACCGCCATTCGCGGTGGCGAGCACGTCGAAATCCCTGGATGCGCGGTCAACGGAAATCGAAACATAGTATTCGTGCAGAATGTTCTTGGCTTCCGCCACCAGCACGCCGCTCACCTTGTGTTTGTGAATCGTCCTCGGAAGAATATCCTCGGACGCAAGAATGGCCTCGTCACGGGTCTTGGCCAGCTTGACGCCGCCGGCTTGACCACGATGGCCAATCTTCACCTGCGCTTTGATGACATTCGGATAACCGATCAGTTCGGCCGCTTCAGCCACCTCATGAGAGTTCTGGGCGAATACGGCTTTAGGCGTCGGAATCCCCTGCTCCTCGAGCAGTTCCCGGGCCTGATACTCATAGAGATCCATGAATTCTTTCCCTTGATGACGATGATTTACAAAGAATGTTGCGCGATCAGGCAGGCATTGTGACCAGTGAGCTGACCGGGCAATCCCCCAGCGATTCGACACCGTTGATGCCTTGCAGTTCCATGACGAAACTGTAGCCCGCGACGACGCCTCCGCACTTTTCGATGAGCATGCGAGCCGCGTTTGCGGTACCACCGGTGGCAATCAGATCGTCAACCACCAGTACGCGCATTCCCTCGCGGATGGCTTCCGTTTCAATCTCGACTGAAGCCTGTCCATATTCGAGGTCGTATTCCTGGGAAACGACGGGAGGCGGTAGCTTGCCCGCCTTGCGCACGGCAATGAAGCCTTTGCCGAGTCTGGCGGCCAAGGCCGGACCGAACAGGAATCCGCGCGACTCCAGACCGGCCACGGCATCGAATTCGCTTGCCTTGACCGGCATTGCGGCTTCAAGCGCGTCCATAAGAATGCCGAATGCGCGCGCATCGGCGAGAACCGGCATGAAGTCGCGGAAAATGATGCCTTCCTTCGGAAAGCCAGGAATCGAATGGATACGGGAAATAAGATATTCGGCGTCCTCAGCTCCGACTTTTTCCAGAGCGGAGACGGTGATATCCGATGATGCCATGTCAGTGGTTTCCTTCTACCTCGGTTTACGGCATTTCAAAGTATAGTTTTCCCATGCGAACAAGAACGGCGAAAACCTCAAAAATGAGATTTTCGCCGTCGACGCATGTGGGCAGATCAGGCGTTCTTCTGTTCGGTTCGCGTCTGATCCTCATTCTGCTCGGTCTTTACCGCTTCGACGGGTTCGACGACGATCTCCTGAACGCTCTCGCCCTGGGCCGATTCGTCCTCTTCACTTGGCAACGGATTGCCGTTCTCATCCACTTCATCGTCATGCACGTACGCGGGACGAACGTATTCGCGGCTGATGGCATTGAAGCCGAAACGCAGCTTGGAGCCTTCGGAGTCGATGACGATCTCCTCGTATTCGGTATCGACGGAAACGACCTTGCCGATCACACCGCCGATGGTGATGATCTCGGTGCCCGGTTGCAGATTGGCGCGAAAGTCCTGACGTTCCGACTGCTGCTGCTTGGCCTTTCGGGACTGCCAGAACATCATGGCGAACATCACGACGATAATGACGATAAGAAAGATGTAATCCAAAACTTACTCCTTGCAAGGATGGGCATTCGATCGGGACCGTTCGTCCAAAACACAGAGTTTATGCCAGCTTGCTGACATCAGTGGCGGAATCGTCAGGTTTCAGGCCGAGATGTTCCCAGGCCTTCCGAGTGGCGACGCGACCCTTCGGCGTACGCACGAGGAAGCCTTCACGAACCAGATATGGCTCGCAGACGGTCTCGACCGTCTCCGATTCCTCGCCGACCATGGCCGACAGGTTGTTCAGTCCCACTGGACCGCCGTTGAAATTGGTGACGATCGCCTTGAGCACCGCGATGTCCAAGCGGTCAAGACCTTCGGTATCGATTTGGTACAACGCCAATGCATCCTTGACGTCATCGGGATGCACCGATTCAAGATCGTGAACGATCGCCCAATCGCGTACTCGGCGCAGAAGACGGTTGGCGATTCGCGGAGTACCTCTCGAACGCCTGGCCAGCTGTTGGGCCGAGCCTTCCTCCAAACGTATTCCCAACACTGCCGAGGAGCGTTCTATAAGCTTTTCGAGCTCTTCATGCGGATAAAAATCCAGATGCGCGGTGAATCCAAATCGAGCCCGCAACGGTGAAGGAAGCATGCCTTCTCTTGTGGTGGCGCCAATCACCGTGAAGCGCGGAAGGGTAAGGGGGATGGACGACGCGCCCGGCCCTTTACCCACCATCACGTCGACACGAAAGTCTTCCATGGCGATGTAGAGCAGTTCCTCAGCGGCTCGCGGAAGACGGTGAATCTCATCGATGAACAACACCTCACCTGCGTCGAGGGAACTTAAGATCGACGCAAGATCACCGGCATGCTGTATTGCGGGACCGGATGTCACACGAATAGGCACCCCCAATTCGTTGGCCACGATCATGGCCAACGTCGTCTTTCCCAGGCCTGGAGGCCCCGCCAGAAGAATATGGTCCGGCGGCACGTCGCGCTTGCGGGACGCATCAAGGAACAACTGCAACTGTGCCTTGAGCTGAGGTTGGCCGATGAAACCATCAAGAACATGCGGTCGAAGCTCCTCGTCGCTGACTGGCTCGTTGCCTACCGGCGAGGCTGAAACCATACGCAGGGATTCCTCATTGGCATCGGTATTCGACTGGTCGAATGCGGAATCATTCATCATAACGGTTCGGATCACCTTCCTCGATCAAGGGACGACAACGCCAGCTTGAGCACGCGTGGAACGTCGTCGTCGCTCAGGGGCACCGAAATCCGGTTGTCTTCGCAGACCATCTGAACGGCATGCAACGCATCCTGCTGCCGCCATCCAAGGGACATCAGGCCCTCAACCACCTGTTCGGAACCGGTATCGCCGGATTGCGCCGACTGCGTGGACGTACCTTCGACCTGGCTTAGATCGATCGAACCTTTAAGCTCGAGGATAATCTTCTGCGCGCCCTTCTTACCCAGACCCGGAGCTTTGGCCAGGGCCGTGGCATCACCATCCGCCACGGCACGCGCCAAACGGTCGGGAGGAAGTGTCGAAAGCAGCGACAAAGCCACCTTCGGACCGACGCCACTTACTTTCTGCAGCTGCAGAAACATGCGTTTCGAAGCCAATGTAGAGAATCCAAACAACGTTACGGCGTCTTGGGAAACGCTCAACGACGTGTATACCTTGACGTCCTGACCGGCATGCATGGAGGCAAGATCGGCGGACGGCATCCTGATTTCGTATCCGACTCCTCCGACTTCGATGATCGCCGAAACGGCATCGACACAATCCACGCGGCCACGCAACGAGCCTATCACCGCAAGCACCTCCTTCGAACATAACTAGAACATCTGTTCGATAGTCTACATGCCTCTGCGGACGCCTCGTTTATGCGCGGCCTTCTGCGAAGCCTGCGCCCACTGGCGCTGCGCCGCCGTGAGATGCTCCTCACGCTCCCCTCCCTGCAACGCGCCAGCCGGACGCAGGGCATGACAGATCGCGACCGCCAGCGCGTCAGCGGCATCGGCCGGTTTGGGCAACGTGTTCAGCCCCAAAATACGCGCCACCATGCGTTCCACCTGAATCTTCTCGGCCTTGCCGTTACCGGTGATCGCCAGCTTCGATTCGGTAGGTGTATGCAACGCGACGGGAATGCCACGCTGGGCCGCGGCAAGCATCGCCAGACCGGCGACCTGCGCCGTGCCAAGGACCGTATTGCGGTTTTCCTGCGCGAACACACGTTCTATGGAAACCGTATCCGGAACGAAACGTTCCATCTTCTCGACCAGACCGTTGTAGACGTCCAGCAGGCGCAGATCCTGAGACGTTTTCGGATCGGAACGAATCACATCCACATGAATAAAAGAAAGCCGGCGGTATGCGCCGGCTTCAATCACGCCGACCCCGCAGCGAGTCAGCCCGGGATCGACGCCAAGAATGATCACTCCTGACTACTCCTCGTCAAGCTGGGCCATGACCTCATCGGAAGCGGTCCAGTTGGAGTAGATGTTCTGAACATCATCCAGATCATCGAGGTTGTCGATGAGCTTGGAGACCTTCTGGGCATCCTCAAGGGTCAGCTCCACCTCGTTCTTCGGCATCATGATCAGATCCGCGGAATCGTAGTCATATCCAGCGTCCTGCAGAGCCTTGCGAACATCGATCATCTCGGACGGACCGGTGATGACGGTGAACACGTCGCCATCCTCGGTGACATCCTCGGCGCCGGCTTCGGCGGCCTTCTCGAACAGATCGTCGAAATCAACACCTTCGGCCGGAACGATGATCTGTCCCTTGCGCTCGAAGTTGAAGCTCACGGAGCCGGAGGTGGCCAGAGAGCCATTGCCCTTGGTCAGGGTGGAACGCACTTCGGCGGCGGCACGGTTACGGTTGTCGGTAAGGCATTCGATGATCAGGCCGACGCCGGCAGGAGCGTAGCCCTCGTACACGATGTCCTCGTAGTTGGCGCCGCCGGCCTCTTCACCGGAACCACGCTTGACGGCACGCTTGATGTTGTCGGCCGGCATGGAGGCCTTCTTGGCCTTGTAGATGGCGTCATACAGCGACGGGTTACCGTCAGGATCGCCACCGCCCATACGCGCTGCGATTTCGATGTTCTTGATCAGCTTGGCGAACAGCTTGCCGCGCTTTGCGTCGATGGCGGCCTTCTTGTGCTTGGTGGTCGCCCACTTGGAATGACCTGACATAATGCTCCTAGGCAGGTTACGGATATTTCAAACGAAATGATTCTAGAGCGATTCTTAGACAAAACCGTGCGAACACCGATGAAAACCTCGAATTTGGCTTTCCTGCAGATCCGCATCCAAGGCCCGCGAGCCCGTCAACGGCCTGCGATAGACCCGGATTCAGCGCACATTTGCCGCCGTGCCTCAAGGATTCTCTGGAATACCGTGATGACGCCGAGAACGGCCAACAGCACCATGGCCACGGCAAGGCAGATGCCTTGATGCGTCAATCCGGCAAGGGCCATTCCCACGAGGATGATGACCAGACGGTCGGCGCGGGTGGCGATGCCGTTCTTGACTTCGAATCCGACTGATTCGGCGCGTGCCCGGGCATAGGATGTGACGAACGATGTCATGATCGAGATCAGCGTTGCGGACATTCCGACGATGCCAAGGTAATCCGGCGAAGTGCTGTCCGCAAGATCATGCCACCAATCGTTGTGCATCATGAAGAAAATGATCACTCCCGTCAATATGGACCAATCCGCGATGCGGTCAAGTGTCGAGTCGAGAAAAGCTCCGAATTCAGTGCCGCCGGTGGTAAGCTGCGCAACCGACCCATCCAGGGAATCGGCCAACACGAGCAATGTCAGAGCGACCGCTCCCGCGAACAGCCATCCGGTAAGGCCCGTGATTATGGCCACCACAATCGTGCCGATGGAACCGATCACCGTGACCATATTGGCGGTAAGGCCCATTGCGACCAGGAATCTGGCAATGGGTTCGATGAGTTTTTTAAATGGTGCCCTCAAATGCTCAAGCATGCGTCCACACTTCCCGTCGATTCGAATCGTTTCAATATACGTGATACATGGAAAAGAGCGGCATACGAACAACTTCCACGTTCGTATGCCGCTCTTCCCCACTCCTACGCAGTCAATACCGGTCAGTCGGCGATGGCCGCCTTGAAATCGTCGGCACTGTTGACCTGCACGCGCTTGTGCAGCACGGTCATGATCTGGGCCTTGGCGTCGTCCACCGGTACACCGTTGAGCTGGCTGCCGTCACGGAAACGGAAGCTCACGGCATTGTTGTTCATGTCTTCCTCACCGACGATGAGGATGAACGGCACCTTGGACTTGGACGCGTTGCGGATCTTCTTGCCGAAACGGTCGTCGGACATGTCGATCTCACAACGGACGGTCTCTTCCTCCAAGCTGGCGATGAACTGCTGGAGATGCGGTGCGAATTCGTCCGCGACCGGCACGCCGAGCACCTGAACGGGGGCAAGCCATGCCGGGAAGGCTCCCGCATAGTGCTCGAGCAGAACCGCGAAGAAACGCTCGATGGAGCCGAACAGGGCGCGGTGAATCATCACTGGACGCTGGTGGGTTCCGTCTGCCGCGATGTATTCGAGCTTGAAACGTTCCGGGAGGTTGAAGTCAAGCTGGATGGTGGAAACCTGCCAGGTACGTCCGATGGCATCGCGTGCCTGCACGGAAATCTTCGGACCGTAGAAGGCCGCGCCACACGGATCGTCGACCAGGTCGAGACCGGATTCCTTGGCCACCTCAGCCAACGTGTTGGTGGCTTCCTCCCAGATTTCATCGGAGCCGACGTACTTGTGCGGATCCTTGGTGGAGAGCTCCAGGTAGAAGTCGTCGAGACCGAAGTCCTTGAGCAGACCGAGCACGAAGGTCAGCAGGTTCTTCAACTCGTCCCTCATCTGCTCACGGGTGCAGTAGATGTGGGAATCATCCTGAGTCAATCCACGCACGCGGGTGAGACCGTGGACCTCACCGGACTTCTCATAACGGTACACCGTACCGAACTCGAACAGACGCAGCGGCAGCTCACGGTAGGAACGCTGGCGAGACCTGAAAATCAGGTTGTGCATCGGGCAGTTCATCGGCTTGAGATAGTAGTCGAAGCCCTGCTTGACGACATTGCCGTTCTCGTCCTTTTCCTCATCCAGGCGCATCGCCGGGTACATGCCATCCTTGTACCAATGCAGATGGCCGGAGGTCTCGTACAGACCGCCCTTGGTGATGTGCGGGGTCTGCACGAAGCTGTAATGGTGCTTGCGGTGCATCTCACGGGAGTAGTCTTCCATGGCGTTGATGACGGCTGCGCCCTTCGGATGGAAGACGGACAGTCCCGGACCGATCTCATCCGGGAAGGAGAAAAGATCCATCTCCGCACCGAGCTTGCGATGGTCGCGCTTGGCAGCCTCCTCGAGACGGGTCTGATATGCCTTCAAATCCTCCTTGGTCGCAAAAGCCGCGCCGTAAATGCGCTGGAGCATCGGATTGGCCTCGCTGCCACGCCAGTACGCGGCGGCGGAACGCTCGATCTTGAAAGCCTTGATGTAACGGGTGTTCGGCAGGTGCGGCCCACGGCACAGATCCTTCCAGACCACGTTGCCGTCGCGATCGACGTTGTCGTAGAAGCTCAGTTCCTTGCCGCTGATTTCGGTGGCGGCCTCCGGGTCGAGATGCGCTTCCTTGTCTTTGATGAGCTCCAGCTTGTACGGCTGGTCGGCTTCCTCTGCGAGTGCTTCCTCCTCGCTCACCGCACGACGACGGAAGGACTGGGAGGACTTGATGATGCGCTGCATGCGCTTCTCGATATCCTTGAGGTCATCCGGAGTGAACGGGGTCTCGACGTCGAAATCGTAATAGAAGCCGTCCTTGATGACCGGGCCTACGCCAAGCTTGGCATCCGGACGAATCTCCTGCACGGCCTGGGCCATCACATGAGTCGCGGAATGGCGCATGATGGCCACACCGTCCTCGCTGTCGAGCGCGATGGATTCCACAACGTCGCCATCATGGAGCTCTGTGTAAAGATCGCGAGGTTCGCCGTTCAGTCGCACAGCGATGATGTTCTTGTCTTGCGCGAAGAGCTGGACACCGGTCTGGTCTGCCGCCACCTCCTTCGCTTCGCCGTTGAGAGTTATGGAGATGGTCTGTTCAGCCATGGATTGTCCTTTACTATCGGGGTCCGCGTTACCAATGTGCAGGCCTGGACTACATATCAACGATGAACAAGATAGGTACGAGTGCCGACATCGACTCGCTGAAGTACATGGACGCGTGCCCACGTCAAGGCCGCGCGTCCGTGTGTTTCCGACGAAATCGAAACGGAACCTATCGTCATTCGACGACACGGGCGTACGTATACTGGGGTGCCTCACGCGTTGCGGTGACTTCCACGTTGTCCGACGTTTCAACCTTCACCGTGGCTCCGTACTTGACTTTCAATCTGGAGCCTACACCGCCGGCAAGGTTGACCGCGTTCTGCAGATTGTCGGAACTGCCGATCGCCTTGATGACGAATGGCGCCGTCAACGTGGTGCCGTCGCAATCGAGTCCGCTGGAAGTGTCACTGATGTAGGTGCTGGTGATGACGCGCACCGAATTGATTTCGATGACTTCCGCGCCGCTGTTGCGCAGTTCCTCGAGCAGCGTGAACAGGATCACCGCGTCGATGTCCTGCTTCGACCCCTGGGTTATGTTGATGATCACGCCCTCGCCGTAGGCTGGAAGACGTCCGGAAAGGATACCGTTCGATTCGGCGTTCTGTTGCGCGATTTCCGCGGCTTTTTCGTTCTTGTCGGCCGTGTCCTTCAGCGAATTCAGCTGGCTGGTCAACTCGCTTTTGCGTTCTTCAAGCTTTTGCACCTGCGTGCTGGTCTCGCTGATGAGCTTGGTCAGCTCATCCTCGCTCATCGTTTCATACGTGGAAGTCGTGTTGTTCAGCTGGATGGCATACCCAAAGCCGAGCAATGCGCACAGCAGGGTCACAAGCACGCTGGAATACAGCCGGGCCCTGGTGGATCTGGCGTTCAGCGAAATGCGTTTCGGCTTACGGCGAACCACGGGGAACGAACCGGTCTGCATGCTGTCGTTGTCTTGATCCTTGACCCTCTGGTCGTGGATCTTCGAGAGCACATCCTTGTCATCACGTTTTCTGGGCATCAGACATCAGCCTCGGAAGATGAAACGGCGGATGGACGACACATTGGT
Source organism: Senegalimassilia sp. (assembly GCA_963619615.1). Taxonomy (GTDB): domain Bacteria; phylum Actinomycetota; class Actinomycetes; order Actinomycetales; family Bifidobacteriaceae; genus Bifidobacterium. The sequence continues at coordinate 82,866 of CAVEXE010000007.1, forward strand.
GAAGATGCGTATGCCAAGCACGACGATCACAGCCGTCTGCAACTGGGAGCCGACACCGAGCTGATTGCCGAGGAACACCAGCAGTGTGGCAGTAATCACATTGGAAAAGAAGGAGATGACGAAAACCTTATCGGAGAAGCTACGCTGGAAGTAGGCTCGCGCCGCACCCAGCAGCGCGTCCAGAGCGGCCAGCACCATGATCGGTAGGTACGGCTGGAGCTCGATGGGAATATCAGGACGTACGAAGACGCCGATGACCACACCGATGATGATTCCCAAAACCGCTGCCATTACTCGCTCCTTTTCGCGTAGGTGACTTCGCCCACCGCTGCCGCTTCAAGTGTAATAGATTTGTTTTTGCTTACCTGCGGATAGATGCCGGCTTCTTTGAAATCGTCGTACAACTGCTGTTGGGTTTTCTTGCTCACTGCGTCGGCGAGATTGCCGGAATCGCCGATCGCTTCGATTTTATACGGGCTTTGCACGGAATTGACGCCGATGAGAATCGTGGAGCCGGCCGTTCTGATCGACGTCTGCACTCCGAGACGGTACCCATTGATGGCCACTGCCTCGGCACCGGCCTGCCACAACAGCGACACCAACGTCTGCAGATCCGAATCGGTGACCACTCGAACCTGACTACCGTTCTCCCTTGCCAATGACGAATCCGCATTGTCTCCGCTCACGGACATCGGGTTGGCTATGGTCAGCGTGATTCCCTCGCCTTCGACCGGAAGAACACCGTTGGCCATTTCATCATCCTGGATGGTTTGGTTCAAGGACCAGCTCGAAACGGCTTTCGATTCCTTCTCCACTTCGGAGCGGAGTGAGGTGACTTCCTTGGTGAGCTCGTCCGCCTCCTGGGTCTGTTCCGTCAATTGACTTGCGAGCTGACGGCGTACTTCTTTTCGCGGATCGGAGCTTAGCTGCCGCACGAACACGCTTCCAGACACTCCCACGGCGATGCAGATAAGAAACACCAGGATTCTTGTGGCCCAGAGGGACACGGCCGACGTTGGCTTGGTGGTAAGTCTCGAATCCGTATACAGCACATCCATCGGCCGATTCGTCAGGTCGTCGATCAGTCGGAGGGAATCATCTTCGAGGTGCCTTCTGCGAGTCGGCATCACAACATGCTCGGATTGAACATGATGCGATGCCAGCCCCACGAAGGAAGCGGAAAAAATGGCGCGATGCTTCGTCGGCGTGTTCTCCGGAGAGACCGGGAACGACGTGTATGAGGAACCATCACGCGTCATATGCGGCTCCTCCGTCATCTTTGCCTTCCACATCGTTTTTCAGAAGTTGAACCCCCTGACGAATGTAGATATATCCTGCGAGCCAGTACAGCACCACACCCCATATACCGGCGGCAAGTCCGCATAGATGCAGGACGTCAGTGGCGGAAATCGTCCAGATATCGGCGAAAATCAACGAGACGATGGCAATCAGCAACATCGCGGTAGCGGCTTTGCCGACAAAATGAACCGGCAGCGGACCGTAATCATGTTGCGCCAGCACAAGTATGAGAATCACCATGGTCAGATCACGCAGGCCGATAACAATCAGCATCCACCATGGGATTATCTGCGCAACGCCCAATGCAAGGATACTGAAGAAAATCAGCAGTCGGTCGGCGATGGGATCGAGAATCTGTCCGATTTTGCTCACCTGGTTGAACGAACGTGCAATTATTCCGTCCAACCCATCCGATATCGCAGACAATGCGAGAACCACCAACGCCGCGACCATTTCATGCCGCGAGACAAGCACCGCTACGAAAGGAATGGATAAAATCCTCAGCATGCTGATGACGTTCGGAACCGTGAGATAGATATCCCGCGGTTCCGGACTGTACTGTTTTCTGATAATAAACTTGCTCATACCTTGAGCAATATTACATTCTCGACGCCTGCAACGCGGTAACCAGAATGCCACGGGCACCAATTTCGTACAACTGATCCATCAGTTGATTGACCTTGGCCTTGGGCACGACCACGCGCACGGCAGCCCACTGCTTGTCATGCAACGGTGAAATGGTCGGGCTTTCGAATCCCGGAGTAATCGACACCGCGGCGGATACCCGTTCAACCGGAATGTCGTAATCCATGAGCACATTACTTTGAGCGGTAAGCACTCCCTGAAGACGACGGCTCAAAATCGTAAGCCTATCATCATCCGACTCAAGGCGCGGAGAACGAATGAGTACGGCCTGGGAGTGCAACAGCGGCTCCGCGAAAATACGCAGACCGGCATTGCGCAAGGTCGTCCCGGTGGAAACCACATCCGCGATCAGATCGGCGACGCCAAGCTGAACCGAGGATTCCACGGCACCATCCAGATGCACCGTTTCGGCGGCGATGCCATGCTCGGTCAGATAGTCGTGCACGAGCTTGTCGAAACTCGTGGCCACGCGTTTGCCCTCGATGTCTTCGAGATTGCGGATTTCGGAATCATTCGGCGCCGCAAAACGGAACGTCGACGCACCGAAGCCCAGCTCCATATGTTCTTCGGCCTCGGTGCCGGAATTGAGCAGCAGGTCATGGCCCGTGATGCCGACGTCTATGGTTCCGCGTCCCACATAGACCGCGATGTCGAGCGGACGAAGGTAGAACAGTTCCACGTCGTTGTCGGTATCCTCGACCACCAGTTGGCGGGGATTGCTACGCAACCGGTAGCCTGCCTCCGACAGCAGGTTCCAAGCGGGTTCAGACAGCATGCCCTTGTTGGGCACAGCGATTCTCAGCATTGTTCCTCCAAAAAAGGCCACGCCTCAAGCGGCATGGCCCAGGTTTTCACAGGTTCTTGTAGATGTCCTCAAGCGTGATGCCGCGGTCGATCATCATAACCTGAAGATGGTAGATGAGCTGGCTCATTTCCTCCGCGGTGCGGTCGGCGCCTTCATACTCGGCTGCGATCCATGTCTCGCCTGCCTCCTCGACGATTTTCTTGCCGATGAAGTGCGTGCCCTTGTTGAGTTCGTCGACGGTAAGGGAACCTTCCTGCTTGGTCGCGGCCTTTTCGCTCAGCTCTTCGAACAGGGATTCAAAAGTCTTCATTTTTCGTATCGATCCTTACGGTATTCGTGGGTTCATGCCTTGAAAGCGGCCTCGGCCTTGTCTCGAATGGAGTCAATGGCCTCGGCGGGGCTTTCGGCACCGTACACGGCGGAACCGGCAACGAGGACGTCCGCTCCGGCCTCGGCCACGATGTGTGCGGTCTTCGGGCTGACACCGCCGTCCACCTGAATCTTGGTCTTCAGTCCACGGCGGGTGATCTCGTCACGCAGACGGCGAACCTTGGCCATCTGGTTATCGAGGAACTTCTGGCCTCCGAAGCCCGGCTCGACGGTCATGATCAGAATCATGTCGAATTCGTCGAGAATGTCGAAAATCGGTTCAACAGGTTCGGCGGGGCGCACGGCGAAGCATGCCTTGCAACCCATTTCACGCAGCTGGCGCGCCAGACGCACGGGGGCATGGGTGGCTCCCATGTGGAAGCTGACGGACGCGGCTCCCAACTTGGCGTATTCCGGTGCCCAACGATCCGGATCCTCAATCATCAGATGCACATCGACCGGCAGATCGGTCACCTGGCAGATACGTGCCACAATCGGCTCGCCAAGCGTCAGATTCGGAACGAAATGATGATCCATCACGTCCACATGAACGAGATCCGCATTGGCGATGGCCTTGAGGTCACGTTCCAGGTTGCAGAAATCGGCGGACAGGATGCTGGGTGCGATTTGAATAGTCATGGCTCTCATTCTATGGAAGGTAATCGACTTGGACTAATTGATGTGGGGGTGGTTATCGGCATGTGGAACGTCTTCCGCGTTATTGTTCGCGAATTCATTCACGGTTGGCTTCGGTGCAACGTCGACCTTTGGCTTGGATTGTGCGTCGTTCTGAAGCTTTCCGTCCTCGATAAGCCGTTCGATCTGCGTGACGGCGCTCATCTTCTCGGCCAGCAGATACGTTGGCTTGCCCATTTGCTGGACGATGATGAAAGCCACGGCACCGAGCACGAACACCACGAGGGAGACCCATACGTTGATACGCACCCCAAGGAATTCATGCGCGTAATCGATGCGCAGGCACTCGATCCAGGTTCGTCCCGCCGTATACCACATGATGTACATGGTGAACAGGGAACCCGCTTTGAGTTTGTTCATCACTTTGGAGCCTATCCATACGATCAGTGCGGCTCCGATAAGGTTCCAGATCATCTCATACAGGAACGTCGGATGGAAAAGCGTACCGCTCGGGCAGGTGGCCCCGTCATAACAGCTTTCGCTTTGTCCGATGGCGCTTCCCTCGGTATTGAGTTTCAGCCCCCAGGGAAGAGTCGTGGGAGCTCCATACAGTTCCTGGTTGAACCAATTACCCAGACGTCCAACCGCTTGAGCAACCAGCAGCCCCGGCGCGATGGCGTCGGCAAGCAACGCCATCGGATAGTGCTTATGCCTGCACCATGCCCATGCTCCCAACGCGCCAAGTGCCACACCGCCCCAGATTCCAAGGCCTCCGTTCCAGATGCGGAACATCTCGACCCAGTCGCCATTCTCGCCAAAGAACCGTTCCGGAGTGGTGATGATGTGGTAAAGCCTGGCACCGATGATTCCGCACGGTACGGAAACCAAGGTGATATCAAGAATCTGATCGAAGTTTCCGCCGCATTTTTTCCAACGCCCCGTGGTGATCCACACCGCCAGTACGATGCCGAGAAGGATGCACAAAGCATAGATGTGAATGGTCACCGGTCCGATGGAGAATTGCGAAATCGTCGGTGACGGAATAGATGCAAGTGTCATGGTTCCTTGATGGTAGTCCGCGCAGCCGATATGCCGACGCGGACCACCAGGATTCTTGAAATTAGTTGGACTTTAGGATCGGGCGTTGTGGATGCCTTCAGCGAGTTCCTCAACCTTGGCGGCCAAGGCCTTAAGTCCTTCGGACTCGTCGACGGAACGGGCTCCGGACTCGTCGAGCATGGTCTTCACCAACGCGGAACCGACGATGACGCCGTCCGCATACGCTCCGATTCCGGCTGCCTGTTCGGCGTTGGAAACGCCGATGCCGACGCATACGTTCTTGGCTCCGGCCTGACGAGTACGGGCGACCAGTCCTTCGGGCGAAGCGTCGACTGAGGACCGTTCACCGGTCACGCCCATTCGGGCCGCGGCATAGACGAAGCCACGCACATTGTCGGCGACCACCTTCAGTCGATGTTCCTTGGAGTCCGGAGATACCAGGAATACGCGGTCCAATCCATGACGGTCCGAAGCCTCAATCCATTCACCGGCTTCGTCCGGAATCAGATCGGGGGTGATCAGACCGGCACCGCCGGCGTTTTCGAAGTCACGTGCGAATCGTTCGACTCCATAATGGAAGATGAGATTCCAGTAGCTCATAACCAGAGGCACTCCTCCGGCATTGGCTACGGTTTCCACCGCCTTGAACACATCTGCGATCTTCTCGCCGTTGTTGATGGCGATCTGGGATGCGGCCTGAATGGTCGACCCATCCATTACCGGATCGGAGTACGGAAGCCCGATCTCCACCACGTCAACACCATGTTCAACCATAGTGCGGAAGGCCTTGAGCGAATAGTCCGGATCAGGGAAGCCGTACGGCAGATAACCTATGAATGCCGGTTTGTTGGCCGCCTTGAATTCCTCGAACAGGGCTTCGGTCGGGCTTGGCTTGTGGCTGATGCCGAGCGGCTGTCCGGACGGCGTTGTTGCTGTTGCGTTCGTCATGATGGTTGTTCCTTCTCTCACTCGCCGTCTGCGTTGTTGCCCTGCGCGCCATTGGCTTCAAGCGCCTTGGCCTGCTCATCCGTCAGATAGCCGAACCACTTGCCCGCGGTGTTCATGTCCTTGTCTCCACGGCCGGAGATATTGACGATCATGACAGGATGTTCATAGCCCTTTGCCTTCAGGTCTGCGGCGGCCTTATAGGCGCCGGCCACGGCGTGGGAGCTTTCGATCGCGGGGATGATGCCTTCGGTCTCGCACAGATCCTTGAACGCGCTCATCGCTTCGTCGTCGGTGGCCCATGAATAGTTGACGCGACCGATTTCCTTGAGCCATGCGTGCTCTGGTCCAACGGACGCATAATCCAAACCGGCGGAAATGGAATAGGTGTCGAGCGTCTGTCCTTCCGAATTCTCAAGAAGGTAGCTCTTGGTGCCCTGGAACATTCCCAGTTCTCCGGTACCCGGCGCGAAACGAATGGCGTGACGCCCGGATTCGGGGCCATTGCCGCCTGCCTCATAGCCATAGAGGTTCACACGGTCGTCATCCAAGAAGGCGTTCATGATGCCGATTGCATTGGAGCCGCCTCCGACGCAGGCGCAGATGGCGTCCGGATGATCGATTCCGTACCAGTCCTGAAGCTGCTGCTTGGCTTCCTCTCCGATGATTTTCTGGAAGTCACGCACCATGCTCGGGAACGGATGCGGCCCTGCCACGGTGCCAAGCAGATAATGGGTGTCCTTGACGTTGGTGACCCAATCCCTCAAAGCCTCGTTGATGGCGTCTTTGAGGATGCGGTCTCCAAGGGTGACCTCCACTACTTCAGCGCCGAGCATACGCATACGAGCCACATTAAGCGCTTGGCGGCGGGCGTCGATCTGACCCATGTAGATGCGGCACTTAAGGCCGAGCATTGCGCAGACCGTCGCGGTCGCAACGCCATGCTGTCCCGCTCCGGTCTCGGCGATCACACGGGTCTTGCCCATACGCTTGACAAGCAGGGCCTGCCCGAGCGCATTGTTGATCTTGTGGGCGCCGGTGTGGTTCAGATCCTCACGCTTGAGGAACACACGGGCGTCAAGACCGGTCTTTTCCTTGATCCGTTCGGCGAATCGCGGCGCTTCCGTAAGAGGAGACGGACGACCGACATACTGCTGGTTCAGACGTGCGAGTTCCTTATGAAACTCAGGATCGGCCTTGGCTTGCTCATACACCTGTTCAAGCTCATCGAGCGCGGTAATCAACGCCTCGGGAACATAACGTCCACCGAATTGGCCGAAATATGGTCCCTCGTGGCTTTCCAACGGGGTCTGTTCGGATGCTTTCACTCTTGCTCCTGCCTTTACTAATCGTTCCACAGCTTGTTCGTGATCGTCCGCGGTGGCCACTCCTTCACCGACCAGCACCGCGTCGGCTCCCGCACGGGCATAATCCTCAAGTTCGACCGATCCGAACACACCTGATTCAGCGACCCGAATCACGTCATCCGGCAGATCTGACGCAAGCTCCATGTACTTGTTCACATCGACCTTGAGATCTTTGAGGTTTCTGGCGTTGATGCCGATGACCTTTGCTCCGGCGTCGACGGCGCGTTGAATCTCCTCACGGGTATGGGTCTCGACCAAAACCGTCATGTTGAGACTATGCGCCAGGCCCAGCAACGATGCGAGCCTGTCATCGTCCAAAGCCGCGACGATCAGGAGCACCAAGTCGGCTCCGTGGGCACGCGCTTCCCAAATCTGGTACTCGGTAACGATGAAATCCTTACGAAGCACCGGAATATGCACCGCGGCACGCACGCTGTCGAGATCATCCAGGGACCCTTTGAAACGACGTCCCTCGGTAAGCACGGAAATCGCGCTGGCACCACCTTGTTCGTACTCGCGCGCCAATGCCGCGGGATCCGGAATATCACTTAGATGGCCCTTGGACGGCGATGCCCTTTTAATCTCGGCGATGATCGGAATCCCATCCGACTTTTTCAGCCATTGACGCGCATCGATGGGGGCGGGCGCCTGGGCCGCCTGTCGTTTGAGCTCGTCCAACGGCACGTTCTTCTCGCGAATCTGCTGGTCCTCCACGGCCCCCGCAATCAATTCATCAAGTACAGACATGATCTTCCTTTCAGCGTTTCGCTCGATTGGCTGGTTTTGCGCTTCTACAACTGGCGAAGCTGGGATGCGATCTGCACCGCTTCCACACTGGCTTCGGCCTTGTTGCGGGTTTCCTGCCACTCACTGGCCGGCACGGAATCAAGCACGATTCCTGCGCCAGCCTGCACGCTCGCTTCATGGTCGCGGATGAATGCGGTTCGTATGGCGATCGCCATATCGAGGTTTCCGGAAAAGTCGAAATATCCTACGGTACCGCCGTATATACCTCGATCGGCGGGCTCAAGCTTGTCGATGATCTCGATGGCTCGCGGCTTCGGAGCTCCGGACAACGTTCCTGCGGGGAACGCCGACGTGAACACATCGAAAGCCGTCATGTCCGGATTCACCTGCCCTGTGACGGTGGAGCAGATATGCATGATATGGCTGAATCGCTTGATGTCCATCAGCGATACGACTTCCACGCTCTCCGGCAGGCAGACACGGCTCAAATCGTTGCGTGACAAATCCACAAGCATGATGTGCTCGCTGCATTCCTTCGGGTCGGCAAGCAGCTCCTGAGCAAGCCGCTCATCTTCCTCAAGGGTGTCTCCACGAGGTCTCGAGCCCGCGATTGGGAATGTCATGGCATGGCCGTTGTCAACCTTAATCAGGGTCTCCGGGCTGGAACCGATCACATTGAAGTCACGGCCCTGTGCATCGGTGAGCGCCATGAAATACATGTACGGGCTCGGATTGAGCGTGCGCAATACACGATACACGTCAAACGGATCCGCGGGGGAATCGATATCAAGACGCTGCGAAATCACAACCTGGAACACATCACCGTCGACGATGTGCTGCTTGGCCACTTCGACGGCATGCTCATAATCGCTTTTGCGCGTACGGAAGCGCAGCTCGGGCTGGCTGACCGATTCATCGAGAACATTGACCCTCGCCTCGCCATCAACCGGCGTGGCGGCATTACACTGCATGTCATTCAGCCGTGCCACAGCCTCGTCATAAGCGGCATCGATCCGAGTGGGGCGGTCGTCGACGTTCACCGCATTGGCTATCAGCCATACGGAACCGGAAACATGGTCCACCACGGCAATGTCGGTCGCCAAGGCCAGTACCGTCTCAGGCTGGCCGGTCTCGTTCGGCGCCTGCGCACGGAGGGTGGGCTCCCAGTGACGAATCGCATCCCAACCGACGGTACCGACCAGACCACTGGTCAGATTCGGCAGTCCTTCCACATGCGGCGCGGTCAACGTCTTAAGTGTGGCATGCGCCACCTCCATCACGTCGCCTTCGGTCGGCACTCCCACGGGCACTTGGCCAAGCCAATCGGCCTTGCCTTCGTTGGAACGCAACTGAGCCATGGAATTCACACCGATGAAACTGTAACGGCTCCATGTTCCTCCGAATTCCGCCGATTCAAGGATGAACGTGCCCGGACGTCCGCCCGCAAGCCTTTCATAGAACCCCACCGGGGTCAAGGAATCGGCAAGCAGACGACGAACAATCGGAATGACTCGATACCCTTGGTCCGCGAGTTCGTGGAACTGTTCGCGAGTCGGCCAAGTCGCACCCCATTTGAGTGTCTGTACGCTGCATTCGCTCATTGTTGACCTTCCTATTCCTCGCTGCGGTAGCCTACGACCACCGGTAATTGTCCGCCTTCTTCAAAGCAGGAATGCTTTCCCGTATGGCAGGCTGCACCGACCTGATCCACCTCAACAAGAATCGCATCACCGTCGCAATCCAGAGCGAAGGACTTCACATACTGGGCATGGCCCGATGTGTCTCCCTTACGCCAGTATTCCTGCCTCGAACGCGACCAGAATGTGACTCGTCCGGTGGTCAGGGTGCGGCGGACGGCTTCGTCGTTCATATAGCCGACCATCAGCACTTCCTTGGTGTCGAACTGTTGAATCACGGCCGCGACCAAACCTTTATCGTCATGCTTGAGGCGACCGGCTATACGCGGATCGAGGGTGACGCTGTTGTCGAATTCTTCGTAAGTCATGATGATATCTGTATATTTCGTTTCTTCGATTATGTGTGATTGACGTCGTTGCCTGACATATTCATCGCACGGTGTATCCGGCGGACTTGATGGCGTCCTTGACTTCTCCAATGGAGACCTTGCCGTAGTGGAAAATGGATGCCGCGAGAACCGCATCGGCGCCCGCCTCGATCGCAGGCGGGAAATCGGACGCTTTGCCGGCACCGCCGGACGCGATGATCGGAATCTTCACTTCCTTACGCACCGCTTTGATCATTTCCAAATCAAAACCCTGCTGAGTGCCGTCGGCATCCATGGAGTTGAGCAGGATTTCGCCGGCACCAAGCTCCTGAGCACGTTTGACCCACCAGATGGCGTCGATGCCTGTGGACTTACGTCCTCCCATGGTCGTCACTTCGAATCCGGACTGGGTGTGGCGCTCTCCCTGTTCACGTCGGGCATCGACCGAAAGAACGAGCACCTGGTTTCCGAAACGTTCCGCAACACGGCTGATCAGAGTCGGATCGTTGATGGCCGCGGTGTTGACACCGACCTTATCGGCGCCGCAACGCAACAAGGAATCCACATCCTCAGGCGTGCGTACTCCCCCGCCGACGGTCAGCGGAATGAAAATCTGTTCGGCCGTACGGCTCACCACGTCGACCATGGTCTGACGGTGCGAGCTGGAAGCCGTCACGTCCAGAAAGGTAAGTTCATCAGCACCCTGACGGTAATATTCGGCAGCCAGTTCGACGGGGTCCCCGGCATCGCGCAGATTCTCGAAATGCACGCCCTTGACCACTCGTCCCGCGTCAACATCAAGACATGGAATGACTCGGACTGCCAATGACATGCTGGTTCTCCTTTTACGTATACGGTGACATGCAATGAATGCTAGAGTAACCGCAACGAGTTACGCCTATTCGGGTAACGTCCGACTAGCGGACAGAAAACTAGCCACGCTCCTTGGCCGCAAGCTGGCCACAGGCGCCATCGATATCCTGGCCTCGTGTATCACGCAGAGTCGCGGTGATGCCGGCATTGTGCAGAATCTCCAAGAAGCGCTGTTCGTCCTCGGGCTTGGAAGCGGTCCACTTTGATCCTTCTATCGGATTGAGCGGAATGGGATTCACATGTGCCCAATTATCCCCATAGTGATTCAGACGTTTGGCGAGGAGGCGCGCATGCTCGGCCTGGTCGTTGATGCCGCGCATCAGAGCGTATTCGATGCTTACACGACGTTTGGAAGCCAAGTAATAGTCATGGGCCGCGTCCAATACCTGCGTCGTATTGAATCGTTTGTTCATAGGGACAAGCTCGTCTCTCAACTCATCGCTGGGAGCATGGAGCGAGACCGCGAGCCTGACGGGAATACCCTCTTCTGTAAGTTTTCTGATACCAGGCACGACACCGACCGTGGAAACCGTGATATTACGGGCGGAGATTCCAAATCCCTCCGAAGGCATCGCGCTGATTTGACGAACCGCACTCAGCACGGACTTATAGTTACCCATCGGTTCGCCCATACCCATGAACACGATGTTGCTCAAACGGCCCGGACCTCCGGCGATATCGCCGTCCCGCATGGCTTTGGCTGCCACACGCACCTGTTCCACGATCTCCCCGGCGGACATGTTGCGGGTCAATCCCAATTGTCCTGTGGCGCAGAACGGACATCCCATGCCGCAACCGACCTGACTTGAGATGCACAGGGTCGTTCTTGAGGGGTAACGCATCAGTACGGACTCGATCAAAGAACCGTCGAAAAGACGCCACAACGTCTTTATCGTGGCACCCTCATCCGCCATCTGGCGGGTCACCTCGGTAATAAGTTCCGGGAAGAACGCCTGCGCCGCCTCAGCTCGTTTCGCCGACGGGAAATCGGAAAAATCTTCGGCATTTACATCGAAATGCCCGTAATAGTGGTTGGCGAGCTGCTTGACACGGAATTTCGGCAAACCGAGATCCTTCGCCTTCGCCACTCGCTCCTGATCACTCATATCAGCAAAATGCAGCGGCGGTTTGCCACGTCGTGCGTGGTCCTTAGACAATACGTCCCGGAATGCGCCTGTGGTTCCGCCTGGGGTGATGCCGGTCTCCGGCCTCTCATCCGCAGTTCTCACGGTGTCGTTCATCGTCTCGTCCCGACCTTTCTCACATTCCGACTGCCCACAGCAGCACACACATGAAAGGAGCGCAGAGCAGAATGGAATCCACGCGATCCATTACACCGCCATGTCCCTTCAACAAGTGGCCCATATCTTTGATTCCGATATCTCGCTTCAGCATGGATGCGCACAAATCACCAAAGGTGCCGGCAAAGCCAATCATGATTCCCGCAACGACCGGGACCCACCAACGAGACATCCATACGGAAGGATCATACGTGCAAAACAGCACCACAAACGCCCCCACCATAGCAAAAAGCACGGAGCCGGCAAGTCCCTCCCATGATTTCTTAGGCGAGATGCGTGGGCTGAGCTTGTGCTTGCCCAACCACGCCCCGGCGAACAAACCACCCGTATCACTCAACGCAGGCATGAACACCATGATGATGGCATGGGCTACGGGATGCTCGTTGAACGTCAGCGGCATGATGATGCAGGACGCCAACAGAGGAATGTAAAGCACGGTGAACATGGATACCGCCACATGGCTCAGACGGCTATGGCTGGTCTCGCCCTGCTCATGATTGAAGGACGATTCCAGTCTGGCACCAGCATCGGTATGAGACAGCTTATTGGCCACGGCCAAAGACAGACGACTTCCGAATGTGGCCTTCGCGCTCGCGGCGATCGCCACAATCACCAAAGACGCAAGCACACATACCGTCATAGCCACGATATGCCGCTCACTATAGAATGTGGCAAACAGCGTCACCGCCGAACAGATCCACAGAGCCACCACCGGAATATGCAATCCGGCGGTGGCGAAATCGACGCGCAGTTCCCAGAGCGCCAATATCATGAACAATACGACCAAACAGACGAATAGGTCGATGCTGATCAGCAGACTTGCCAGAATAAGCGCCACAAGAACCACAGCCGTGGCAATGGCCTGAGGCATGTTACGGCCGGTCTTCTTGTTGATGGCGTTGATGGCTTCCTCTTCCTTCTCACGCTGTTCCTGATCCATCGGGCTCTTTTCTGTATCGCTGTACGTCTGGACTGTGAATCTATCGAATGAGTTGGGAGTCGATCAGACCTCCATGATTTCCTTCTGCTTGGCTTCCAGCAGGGTATCAAGCTCATCGGTGGTCTGCTTGGTGATCTTGTCAAGCTCCTTGAGCAGACGATCACCCTCGTCCTCACCCATCTCGCCGTCCTTGACTGCCTTATCCAAGGTTTCCTTGGCCTTGCGGCGAATGTTGCGGACAGCGACCTTGCCGTCTTCGGCCTTGCCCTTGGCCAGCTTCACATATTCCTTACGGCGTTCCCCAGTGAGTTCCGGCATGGTCAGTCGGATGACGTTGCCGTCACGACGCGGGCTCGCGCCCAGATCGGAATCGCGCAGAGCCTTCTCCACGGCATTGGCCTGGGAAGCGTCGAACGGAGTGATGGACAGGGTGCGCGGCTCAGGAACACCGATGGTGGCGACGGCCTTCAACGGAGTCGGGGCTCCATAGTAATCAACGGTGATGCCGTTCAGCAAGGCCGGATTCGCACGTCCGGTGCGGATGCCGGAGAAATTCTCCTTGGTGGACTCCACGGACTTTGCCATCTGGGTTTTGGCCTGTTCTACAATGTTTGCCATTGTTCTACTCCTTGTATGTTGTGTGTTGTCTATCGATATTCGACGTTGAATGTCGTCACTCCGCGATGGAGGACTCAGCGGAGGAAACCATGGTGCCGATTTCCTCTCCCAGCAGAGCGCGAGTCACGTCGCCTTCGCCCTCGAGCCCGAAAACGCGGATACGCTGCTTGTTGTCACGTGCCATGGAAAGCGCGGAGGCATCCATGACCGCAAGGTTGTCGACAAGAGCACGGTTGTAGCTCAGCGTGCTGAACCGCTTGGCGTTCTCGTCCTTGCGCGGATCGGCGGTATATACGCCATCGACGCCGTTCTTGCCCATGAGGACCTCATCGCAGTGAATTTCCAAAGAGCGCTGAATAGACACCGTGTCAGTGGAGAAATACGGCATACCGGCGCCTGCGCCGAAAATCACGACACGGCCCTTCTCAAGATGACGAATGGCTTTGAGCGGAATGTACGGTTCTGCCACCTGGCCCATCGTGATGGCGGTCTGCACTCGAGTGGCCTGTCCTTCCTGCTCAAGGAAGTCCTGCAGCGCCAGGCAGTTCATCACGGTGCCGAGCATGCCCATGTAATCGCCACGGGAGCGGTCGATTCCGGCCTGCTGAAGTTCCGCCCCTCTGAAGAAGTTGCCGCCTCCGACAACGATGGCCACCTGCACTCCCTGCTTCACTGCAGGGACGATCTCTCCTGCGATTCGACGGATCACGGCGGTGTCGATGCCGACTTTGCCCCCGCCGAATGCCTCGCCAGAAAGCTTGAGAAGAACTCTACGTGGATTATCACCAGTGTTTTCGCCAGTCATGAAAAGCCTTTCTTGCCCGAAAACTCACGAAATTTGCCGTTCCTAAGACTATCGGCAAACGCAGACACCATAAATCCTTGTTCATAAACTTCCCGGTAAAGAACAAGGTGGTCCCCATCCATAGAGAATGGGAACCACCTTGAAAGAATCGTCACGAATTCAACGTGGATTCAATCGAGTCTCACTCGGCTTCGCCCTTGCCGACCTCCACACGAGCGAAGGCCAGAGCAGTGCCGCCGACTTCCTTGAACAGGTCGCCGACAGACTTGGACGGATCCTTGACGTAGGACTGCTCGAGAAGCACGTTCTCCTTGTAGAAGGCGTTGAGACGACCTTCCACGATCTTCGGAACGATCTTCTCCGGCTTGCCTTCCGCCAGGGACTTCTCGGTAGCCACACGGCGCTCGGACTCGACCACATCGGCCGGAACGTCCTCGCGGGTGAGCCACTGGGCACCCATTGCGGAAATCTGCAGTGCGGCTTCGTGGGCCACGGCTGCGCCGGCTTCATCGGTGGCGATCATAGCCACGATGCTCGGCGGCATCTCAGCGGACTTCTTGTGGGCGTAGATCTCGACGTGCGGACCTTCGACCTTGGCGAACTGGCCAACCTTGACGTGCTCACCGAACAGTGCCGCAGCCTCTTCGACTGCTTCCTTTACGGTGGCTTCGCCGGAAGCTGCCGCCAGAACGGCCTCGGCGGAATCGGCCTCGGCCTTGACTGCGTCTTCCAGAACGCTATCGGCGAACTCGACGAACTTCGGGGTCTTGGCCACGAAGTCGGTTTCGGAGTTGAGTTCGACGGCGTAGCCGGTCTGGCCGTTGGAGGATTCCACGACCTTGGAGGCGATGGTGCCTTCCTGAGCCTTGCGGCCTTCGCGCTTGCCAGCGGCCTGGATGCCCTTGGCGCGGATGATTTCCTTGGCGCGAGCCACGTCACCCTCAGCCTCGGTCAGAGCCTTCTTAACGTCCATCATGCCGGCGCCGGTTTCCTCGCGCACCTGCTTGATCAGAGCTGCAGTGATTGCTGCCATTGATATGTCTCCTCTGAAAAATGTAGTGATGCCCCTAATGATGGGAGGCACGACACCTCCCATCATAGAGGATGGTTTCACTCAGCCTTGGCTTCGCCTTCAGCTTCAGCGGCCGGTGCTTCGGCGGCCGGAGCACCTTCGGTGAGGAGCTCCTTCTCCCAAGCGGCCATCGGCTGCTCGGTCTCGCCTTCAGCCTTGGCTGCCTTGCCGGAACGCTCCAGCAGGCCTTCGGCAACAGCGTCAGCCATGAGGCTGGTCAGCATTTCGATGCCGCGGATGGCGTCATCGTTGGCCGCGATCGGGTACTCAACGGACTCCGGATCGGCGTTGGTGTCGACGATGGCCACAACCGGGATGCCCAGCTTGTGAGCTTCTTCAACAGCCAGGGATTCCTTGTTGACGTCAACGACGAACATGGCGGACGGAGTGCGGTTCATGTTGCGGATACCGCCCAGCTGCTTGGCCAGCTTGTCCTTCTCGCGCTCGAGGAGCAACAGCTCCTTCTTGGTCAGGCCGGAGCCGCGCACGTCGGAGAAGTCCATCTCTTCGAGTTCCTTGAGACGGGAGACACGCTTGGACACGGTCTGGAAGTTGGTCAGCATGCCGCCGAGCCAGCGCTCGGACACGTAAGGCATGTTCACGCGGGTGGCCTGGTTGGCAACGGCTTCCTGAGCCTGCTTCTTGGTGCCGACGAACAGCACGGTGCCATTGTGGGCGACGGTGGCCTTGATGAAGTCATAGGCCTTGTCGATCATGTCGAGCGACTTGAACAGGTTGATGATGTGAATGCCGTTGCGCTGGGTGAGGATGAACTGCTTCATCTTCGGGTTCCAACGACGGGTCTGGTGGCCGAAGTGCAGGCCTGCCTTCAGCATATCGCTCATATTGATCTGAGCCATGGTATCGCTACCTCTTTCTTGTCGGTTTTTGCCTGGCCATGCGTTCCTGCGTGCAGCCTCACCGAAGTGCGGCCGACCGACACAGGCCGTCGCGGACATGACGCGAATTCTTTGCATGCCGGTTGACGATAATGGGTGGTCTGAAATCCCCGCGACAGGACTTCTCGCCGGTTGGCACACAAGCCTCGAGGATACCATGGGGTCCCGTCTTTCATCAAGACGGGACCCCATGAAGTTTTGGCCGAACACGGATGTCGTTACTTACCGGTGCGGTTGCGCATATAACGCATGGCCTCACGACGCTCTTCCTTTTCGAGACGGTCGAGATACACGTGTCCGTCAAGATGGTCGGTCTCATGCTGCAGCATCCGGCCCATGATGCCATGGCCTTCCAGCACGACCGTGTTGCCGTCGAGGTCGATGCCGCGCACACGTGCGTAGTCGGCGCGACGGGTCTTGTACCACAGCCCCGGCACGGACAGGCACCCCTCGTCGCCGTACTGTTCGCCACTCGTCTCCTCAAGCACCGGGTTAAGCACATATCCGATTTTGCCGTTGATGTTGTAAGAGAACGCACGCAGGTTCACGCCGATCTGATTGGCGGAAAGACCGGCCCGTCCGGGATCGTCCACGGTATCAAGCAGATCCTGCACCAAATGACGCACAGCCGGCGTGATTTCCTTGATTGGGTCACAAGGTGTGCGCAGCACCGGATCGGGTACGACTCGGATTTCGCGAATTGCCAAGATTATCGCTCCTCGTAATTGTTGGTTTCACCAGTTTCCGGGGATTCGGCACGATCCGCGTCCACGGACGGCGTATCCTCGGCTTGTTTTTTGATTCTATCCTGCATGGTATCAAACGCCTGACGAACCTTCGGACTCATCGATTCGGAAGCCTGACGCATGCTTTCCGAAGCCTGCTTGACCGTTTCTGTGGTACGTTCAAGAATCTGCACGGTCTTCGGCAACGGCCTGTTCGACACCTTCGGCGCATACAGCACATCCTCAATGACATTCTCGTACCGCAGCAAAACCTTGGGTCGAACCACCTTCATACTGGCGGTCAAAGTTCCGTTCTCCTGACTGAATTCCTCATCCAGGATCTCGAATTTGCGGATCGACTCGGCACGAGACACATTTGCGTTGGCCTTCTCCACGTACTGTTGCACGAAAGCACGCACCGCATCGTTCTTCGCCACTTGTTCCATAGGCATGTTCGCATCCAGCCCCTGGTGTTCAAGCCAAGAACCGACCATTTCGGGATCAAGCTCGATGAGAGCGCCGATGAACGGCTTTCCATCACCGACCACCACGCTATGCGACACTATCGGACAGGTGTTGATAATATCCTCCAAAGGCGCCGGACTGACGTTCTTGCCTCCGGCCGTGATGATGATGTCCTTCTTACGGCCCGTGATATATACGAAGCCGTCATCGTCGATGGTTCCCAAATCGCCTGTGCGCAACCAGCCATCGGGCATCTTGACATCGCCCGTCAATTCGGGCTTTTTGTAATATCCGAGGAAAACGTTCGGTCCCATCACCTGCAATTCACCATCGTCATCGGTCCTGACTCCCATGCCGGGACCGGGCTTACCGACCGAGCCTACCCTATTGGCTTCCTGCCAATTGACGATCATCGGAGCCGCGGTCTCGGTCATGCCATAGCCCTGTATGAACGTGATGTCATCCATACCATTGAAGAAGTGCGCGAGATCGACGTTGAGAGGCGCACCGCCGCATGCAAGGTAACGCATGTTCGGCCCGAGGGCGGATCGGATGGATTTGCCAACGGTCGACATGAAGAACGAATGCTCGAGACGGGCCGCCGTGGAATGTCGCCCGGTTTCCTGAGAATCCTTCGACCACTGCACGAAATGATCGAACGCCTTGGCGAACACACGTCCCTTGAAACCCGCACCAGCTTTCTGCGTTGCCGCGTTGTACACCTTCTCGAACACACGCGGGACGCCCAGCAGATACGTCGGCTTGAAGCTTCGCAGATCGGCAAGCAGATGCTTGGCCCCGGGCAGATACCCCACGACGCCCTGACCGCCAATCGCAACGTACTGGATGTATCTGGCGAAGCAATGCGCCAACGGCAGAAACAGCATCAGACGGTTCGGCTGGTACAGCATCTCATCAAGGATGATATAGCCGTTAAGCACGATATGGGTGAAATTACGGTGCGACAGCATGGCGCCCTTGGGCTTGCCCGTCGAACCGGAAGTGTAGACGATGGTGAGCATGTCATCCGCTTTGACACGCGATATGACTTCATCAAGGGCGGCATCGCTGACACCCTGTCCGAAATTGGCCACCGCATCAAGTCCGTCCGCACTGAAATTGAACACATACTCAAGACTGTCGTTCTGATCTCGAAGTTGCTCCAACGTACGGAAGTGCTCTGAATCCCCCGCGAACGCCAGAACAGGTTCCACCTCTTCGATGATGGAGGCCGCCTGCTTGGCCGAATCCGTCTCGTACACCGGCACGCTGACCGCACCGATTGCGGCGCATGCAAAGTCCACCACCCCCCACTCGTAGCATGTGGGGGAATAGATCACGACCATGTTCCCGGCCTTGACGCCCAATCCCATAAGACCTCGGGCGACGGACCGTACCCGTTCGAGCATCTCGCCTGCGGTCACATCATGCCAGCGGCGAGACTTGTCATCCTGCCACTGGGCGATCAAATCATCCGGATTCCGTTCGGCCCTCCTCGACAGAAGCGCATAGACTGTATCCTCATCCGTGGTGCTATAGGCAGGCTCCGGTATAAATTCTCGCAACATGAGTTCCTATAGTAGCTGCAAGTGCCCCAAGGCACGCTGAAACCCCTGGGAGCGGCTCCACGAAGCCATTCTCAGGGATTTCAGCTCAAGGAATATCCGGACGGAACACTTATCCGAAGTCCGCTACGGCGCATTTCCAAACGGATCCTTTGAAGATGAACGACGTATTGCAGTTGATTCGGGTCTCACCTATGCGAAGCAAAACGGAACATTCGAATTTCGCGGGATTCACCAGCCAGCCGTCCACACAGGACACGCTGATCGGAAGCATGCCTATCTTCGCGTAGAGTCGCGCATCCTCCCGCATATGCCCAATCATGAGTTCGGACGCGGTTTTGAGTCTTTTCATGCATTCCACCGTCAGCACACGCTCCACTCGGGCCGGTCGTTGCCGCCCTCGAAAAACATCGATGACATCACATGCGATTCGCGCGGCGAGCAAGGCCAGATAATACGCCTGCTCGGCGTCCCACACCTGATTGTCGACCCTGACGACATGAAACGGAACCTTGACTCCTGACATCTCCGCTTCAAGCTCGCCGTTGTATGAGGGAAGTTTTTCCTTCGGGCGATCAATCATCCGACGCCAACGCTCACAGGCCTCGTCATCGAACGAAAGCAGATCATCGAGACCGGACGAGGGGATGTTTCCGTCCAGTCCCGCGGCATCGCTGTCCTCAAACCCTTCCGCATAGGCGCCCATGACCTCTTCATCCGGGAGAAGTCCCGCGTCGCAAGGAGGCGATTTTTCATTTGAACCCTTCATTATGGTTTCCTTACTGTACTTTTAAGACCCCCTCTCACCTTTGCGAGGGGGTATCTCTATTAAGTCATAAAAAAATGTCTCCCGTCAAGCGACTGGGAGACATCTGTGGATATGTGGATAACTTGCTGCGAAAACGCTGAGCGTCAGCGTCCCGGAGTCACCGTGACCGGGCAACGCTGGAAACTCTTGAGATCCACGTAACCGGTAGTGGCCATCGCGCGGCGGAGCGCCCCTACGAAGTTGGTGGTGCCGTCGGCCTTATGGCTCGGTCCGAACATCACCTCGTTCAACGTTCCGACAGTACCGACGTTCGTACGGAAACCACGCGGCAACGTCTGATGGCGGGCTTCGGCTCCCCAGTGCATGCCCTGTCCCGGAGCTTCCTCGGCACGGGCCAGCGGCGAACCAAGCATGACCGCATCCGCGCCGAGAGCGAAAGCCTTGACGAAACTGCCTGAATCCCCCATGCCGCCGTCCGCGATCACCTGGACATAGCGGCCGCCGGATTCATCCATGTAATCGCGACGGGCTTCGGCCACATCCGCGATCGCGGTGGCCATCGGAGCATGGACGCCGATGGTGTTGCGGTTCGCGGAAACGGCACCGCCACCGAAACCGACCAAAACACCCGCGGCACCGGTGCGCATCAGGTGCAGAGCCGCGGTGTAGTTGGCAGCTCCACCGACGATGACGGGCACGTCGAGATCGTAAATGAACTTCTTCAGGTTCAACGGCTCATGATCGACGGACACGTGCTCAGCGGACACCACGGTACCGCGGATGACGAACAGATCCACTCCCGCCTCGAGCACGGTCGAGTAATAGTCTTGGGTGCGCTGGGGCGAAAGCGCACCGGCAACGGTGACGCCGGCATCGCGGATTTCATGCAAACGCTCCACGATGAGTTCCGGCTTGATCGGCTCGGCGTAAATCTGCTGGATACGCTCCGTGGCGGTCTCCGGAGGCAATTGCGCGATCTCGTCGAGCAGCGGCTGCGGATCATCGTAGCGGGTCCACAAACCTTCCAAGTCAAGCACACCGAGAGCACCCATCTTGCCCATGGCTATGGCGGTGGCAGGGCTGGTCACCGAATCCATCGGAGCGCCGATGACCGGCACATCGAATTCATAGGCATCGACCTGCCAGGAGATGGACACATCCTGCGGATCACGAGTACGACGAGAGGGAACAATGGAAACGTCATCCAGCGAATAAGACAGACGACCCTTCTTGCCCAAACCGATTTCAATTTCCTGAGACATGACTTCAAGGCTAATGCTCAGCAATGACACGCGTCCGTCCGACGCGGCCACTGCGTGTCATCCACGATTTTGGACATACGCGCATGGAATTAACACGAATGATATAAGACGGGAGCATCATCCTCAATTCCGACAGGAGGGCACCCATGGCCAAAATCAAGGTCGAAGGAAAGGTCGTCGAGCTCGACGGCGACGAGATGACCCGCGTCATCTGGAAAGACATCAAGGATCGTCTGATTCTGCCGTATCTCGATATCGATCTCGACTATTACGATCTGGGTATCGAGAACCGCGACGCCACCGACGATCAGGTGACCGTCGACGCCGCCAAGGCCATTCAGCGCGAACATGTCGGCGTCAAATGCGCCACCATCACACCGGACGAGGCCCGAGTCGAGGAATTCGGCCTGAAGAAGATGTGGAAGTCCCCCAACGGGACCATCCGCAACATCCTCGGCGGCACGATCTTCCGCGAGCCGATCGTCATGAGCAATGTGCCGCGCCTGGTTCCAGGCTGGACCAAGCCGATCGTCGTGGCGCGTCATGCCTTCGGAGACCAGTACAAGGCCACCGACTTCAAGATTCCCGGAGCCGGCACCCTGACCGTCACCTTCACCCCGGAGGACGGCTCCGAACCCATCGAACACGTGGTCTACAACTACGGCGCGGATGGCGGTGTGGCCCAGGTCCAGTACAACGTGAACGATTCCATCCGCGGTTTCGCCCGCGCCTGCTTCAATTACGGACTCATGCGCGGCTATCCGGTATACCTGTCCACGAAGAACACGATTCTCAAAGCCTACGACGGCCAGTTCAAGGACATCTTCGCACAGGTGTTCGAAACCGAATACAAAGACAAGTACGATGCCGCCGGACTGACCTACGAACATCGCCTGATCGACGACATGGTCGCCAGCTCGCTCAAGTGGCACGGCGGCTACATCTGGGCCTGCAAGAACTACGACGGCGATGTCCAGTCCGATTCCGTGGCGCAGGGCTTCGGCTCGCTTGGCCTCATGACGTCCGTGCTGATGACCCCCGATGGACAGACCGTCGAGGCCGAGGCTGCGCACGGTACGGTGACCCGGCATTACCGTCGTTGGCAGAAGGGCGAAAAGACCTCCACCAATCCGATCGCGTCGATCTTCGCCTGGACCGGCGGTCTCCGCCACCGCGCAGATCTTGACGGCACCCCTGAAGTCAAGCATTTCGCGCAGACTCTGGAAAAGGTCATCGTCTCCACCGTCGAAGGCGGACAGATGACCAAGGATCTGGCCATGCTCATCGGACCGGATCAGCCTTGGCTTGATACCGACGGGTTCATGAACGCGCTGGATGAGAATCTCGCGAAGGCTCTGAACGAGTAACCTGAAAACACCTCCCGAGAAAAACCCGAACATGCATGCAACTCAAGCATGTTCGGGTTTTTCTCTGCCCGGCTACTACAATCAAGGGCAGTGTTGAACGCATATACACGCCCTGATGTGGAGGAAAACGGCATGATATTGCATCGCTCGACCATGACGAAGCGCCTGATCGCACTGACGGCATCGGCCGGATTGCTGGCATCTATGTGCGCCTGCTCATCAACGAGCGATACGACGGACCAGACGTCCTCCACAAGCACCGCAAGTGAAACCACGGCAACCACCGGAAACGTGGCGATCTTCACACCTTCGGACGGCATCACCATCTCCCAGCAAACCCCACTCAGCAAATGGGAGAAGCTCGTTCCCGAGATCGTCTCGTCTCTGAAGGACGAAGGAATCGACGGAGAGAACATCACCGTCAAGTCCTCGTCAAGCCTTGACAAGCAGAGCCAGAGCGTGCAGGACTATGTGGTGAACCATGTGAACGAGACCACCGAAGAACAGTCCGATCAGGGCAAAACCACCTTGGTGGTGGCTCCCGTAGCGCAGACTTCCGATTCCGACAGGCAATACGGCGATTACGCGGGCCACATCATCAGCTGGGATTCCGATTCCTCCGATGAAGACGAGCAGGCGTACGCGCAGGCGGCGGAACGTCTTGTCTCGGCCCTGCAGCTTGCGCAGAACGAAGGCATGGAGGTTGTGCTGGTCTCCAATACGCTTGCCGGCTATACGCCCGATGTGTACGTTCCCATGATCAGCGCGGAACAAATCGGGGAGCTGCAGGCCCAAAAGCTGGTTGAAAAACTCAAACTCGACACAACGAGTTCCGACAACCCCAAATATCTTGAGGTCCTTTTGCCATATGACAAGGATGAAGAAGACGAAGCTGATTCGAATTTCACGCAATCGGTATTCGTGGGTATCTGGAAAATCCTCGGACCGTATTTCCAGGAAGGCAAGGCCGTTTCCCCCTCTGGAACGCTCACATCCTCCAGCACCGACGATGACTGGAAGAACGTGGCATTCGACGCGGGCGACGGCGAAAACATCAAGAAGACACTCGCCGAACGGCTCGGCATGGATAAAGACCAATCCCGACATACTCGCATCGACGGCATCATCTCCTGCAACGACTATGTGGCAGGTTATGTGACCGACGCATTGGAAAGCCTCGGATATACCGGTTCGGCCGCCGACATCAACCCTTCGATAACGATTTCCGGCATCGTCGACAGCATCGCAGGCAAGAAGGATCTGAAGAAAAAGTCCGTTCCTGATCCGATCAAAGCCCCGGAGTCACAGGATGGCGAAAACAACTCCTCCGATTCCGAAGCGAGCGACGACACGCTTGAAGAGCGCAATGCGCAATGGCCGATCGTCACCGGCTACGGCGCATACGTAAGCTCTTTGCCGAACATCGTCGATGGAAGCCAATGGATGACGGCTTTGGAGAATCGCAGGACACTCGCCGAAGACATAGCGCAGGTCTGCGTACGCCTCAACACGTCCCGCAAAGTCTCCGAAATGGATTTCATGACCACAAGCGACATGGAAGGCACACAGGTACCGACCGTCCAAGAGACCGCCCTCGCCGTGAGCGCCAGCAATCTCAAGAAGGCCCTCATCGAGCCGGGATACGTGTCTTTGGCGGACGCCGGACTGTAAGGGCGGCCACTATCACGACCACGGCCTACTTTCTCGGAGCATAGATAGCCGTATCGATCAGAGTGCGGTAATGGTCCACAACGGCCTGACGGCGAGCTTTCATACTTGGCGTGACCAAGCCGTTCTCTTCGGTGAACTCATCCGGGACGATTTCAAACTTGCGGATGGATTCGGCACGGGATGCAAGCTCGTTCGCTTTGCTGACGGCGCGCTCCACCTCCGCACGGACAATCGGATTCGACGTCGCCTCCGCGAGATCGGCCACACGTTCCGCGCCCTTTGACTCAAGCCACAGATTCGTTTCGTTCAGATCAAGCGAAATAATCGCCGAAATGAACGGTTTGCGATCTCCCACCATCACGCATTGGCTGACTACCGGAGACGTCATGATCGAGGCCTCCATCTCCAACGGGGAGACGTTTTTGCCTCCCGCCGTGATGATCAGGTCCTTCTTACGCCCCACGATGGAAACGAAACCCTCATCATCGATGGATCCAAGATCTCCCGTATGCAGCCACCCGTCCACGATCTGCTGCTTGGTGACATCGGGGTTGTTGTGGTATCCCGCGCAGACCGCCGGACTCTTGACGCATAGTTCGCCGTCTTCGTCAACGCCCATGGTCACGCCTTGCAACGGCAGACCGATGGTACCGATCTTGTAGCCGGAAGTCGGATTGACGCTGGACGGCGCGCAGGTTTCGGTCATACCATACCCTTCCAAAAGCGGCAGACCGACGCCGTTGAAGAAGTGCGCTATGGAGGAATCAAGCGGCGCACCTCCGGAAACGGCGTATTCCACATGGCCGCCGAACACATCCATGATCGAGGAATACACCATCTTGTTGTACAACGCATGTTTCAGATTGAGTACGAACGGGATGCCCTCGCCGGATTGCTGCGCATACGACCAGTCCTTCGCGACCTGCGTGGCGCCCGCGAACACACGGCCCTTGAGACCGGCTCCGGCCTTCTGGGACGCAGCATTGTAGATCTTTTCGAAAATCCTCGGAACCGCGAGGATGAACGTCGGCTGGAACGCCTTGAAATCAGCCAGAATCGTCTTCAAATCGCTTGAAAGACCGAGGGTGACGTTTCCTGCGAAGCAGAAGAACTGCATATACCGGGCGAACACGTGCGCCAGAGGCAGGAACAACAGCAGACGACGGTTCGGTTTCATGGCTATGTCCGGCATGGAATGGATCCCGGAATACGTGATGAACACGAAGCTGGAATGAGTCAGTTCGACGCCTTTCGGAACACCGGTCGATCCTGATGTGTAGACGATGGTGGCTAGATCGGAACCCTTTACCGCACGTTCGCGCTCATAGAATTCAGCGTCGGAGACGCTTCGGCCGTATTCGATAATTGTATCGATGGCACCCAAGTCGATCACATACACGTCAGTCAGGTCGGAACATTGCGAGCGCACGATTTCGATTTTGTCCCGTTGCGCATCGTTTTCGGCGAACGCCATTTTGACGTTGGCGTCGTTGAATATCATGGTGACCTGTGCTGGTGAATTCGTCTCATATACCGGCACTGTGAGCGCGCCGACCGACATGATGGCCATGTCGAGCGCGGTCCATTGCCAGCATGTGTGCGCGATGATGGATACGGAGTCTCCTGGCATGATTCCGCGTGCGATCAGGCCTTTGCCGATGGCTATGACCGTGTTTCGGAACTCCGCGGCGCTGAAGGATGTCCATTCGCCGTTTTTGTTTTTATATTCAACCAAGGAATCGTCGGGTGTGCGGTTCGCGCGCTCTTCGAGCACTGAAAAAATGTTCTTGTCGCAATCGATCGGCTCTTCCAGTGGGCGTGTGTATTCCTTGTGCATGACGGCGGTTCTCCTCGGCTCTTGCGTACAGACAGCATGATAGCCGCAGAACATTGTTTTTGTGTTAGGTGGGACTTTGGGTTTCGTTTTCTATCCGCTTTTGAGGCCTATGCGCATCGGTCTGGCTTTCGAGGTCGGATCGGTATAGCTGCGGTCCGAGGCTTTTAGGCCCCAATGCAGACATTGGTCGCTACAGTGGTCGGAGTCTCCTTCCACATGGGCGAAGTGCTCTCCTTTTAAGACGTATGTTCCCGTTTTCTTTTCCGTCACGGCCGGTTCGAATGTTGATGTCAGGTTGGACAGGCTTCCGCCATGCCGTATGGTGACTACGGATTTGCCGGCGACGACGCCGCTGAATGCGATTACCCCATCGGCTGGCGCTAGAATCGCGTTCTGTGGTGAAGCAAGCAGGTCCACTCCCCTGTGCCCCGGCAGCCATGGTTGGTCCGGAGCGTCATACCGTCCGACGATCTTCGCCTGTTGCAGTGGCCATCCCATCAAAGCCTTGCATTCCGCGTTGGTGGAGGAATGCTCCTGTGAGGAGTATTCCTGTACTGCGTATGATGGCCAAGTCATCGCCATGCAGCATAGCAGGAGCATAACGGACATCATCGCGCACGAATACAATGCTGCGCGTTTTTTGCGATTGCGCTCATCCTCGTCTCTGGCGATTCGCGCGTTACGGATTCTGGATCTGTATTCGTGTTCCTTCATCATGGCTCCTTTGCCTTGTGACCGCCTTCGACGGCGGTCTTGATACTTCCCGGCGGAACCTCAAGCATGGCATCCGCATGTCGACGGGAGGGAACGATTCGGGTGCTGTGGTCGGAGAATGGCACTTATCCACATGTCTCCGGGCGTGTCGGGCTACGATGATGCGCATGAGCGACAACACCACACAGCGCAAGGCGCTGCAACAGCTTGGCGATGAAAGTCCCGATGAGCGCATGGCTTATGTACGCAAACCGTTCATGGTGCTGTGGGCCGCCGTGCAGGAGGCTTCAAGCGAATTGCAGGACGATTACTCGATCGCCCCGGATTTGGCGCAGCTGTGGGTAGCCGAACAGATTCGCCGGATATCGGATTCGCTTGTGGATAGATTGGCCGAGACCGCGATACAGCACGGTGAGTCGAAATCGAACGTCGCACGCGCCGCGGGGGCGAGTCCGGCCAACGCTCTGCGCAGATTCCCGCGATTGCGTGATGGCTCACACGATCGAACGCTGATCGACGATGTGCTGGATTCCTTGGAATAGACATGCGGCATGCGGACTCGTCAAGACCGTATCGGTATGCTTTTCGAAAACGAGGCGTCTCCGGTTTGTCTGAGAATCGGAGAGAAAACAGTCTGAAACCGACCGTCGAAAGAACGTTAGATAACAAAAAACCCTTACTCTCGTAAGGGTTCTCATCAAGCTCCTGCGACTGGGCTTGAACCAGTGACCGTCCGATTAACAGTCGGATGCTCT
>CAVEXE010000008.1:0-90549 GCA_963619615.1 Senegalimassilia sp.
TCCAGGCCGATTCCAGGCCGCGGGCAATCCGCACAACCTTCTGAAAATCCGCACACCTTGTCTAGAATCCGCACGGCCCATTGAAAATCCGCAGAGTATTGCAGAAATCCGCAAACACTGTTCAGAATCCGCACGACCTGTCTAAAATCCGCACACTAGTTAAGACTGCAGGAATCCGCGCAATTATTGCGTGCGGATCTCATGGGTCGTACGGGTTTCGTAAATCTTACACCCATCTCGCCCCCCCCCAAAAAAAAGCCGGGGAACTCGCCTTGCGAAAAGGAGGATTCGACACTGAATCTGGTTTAACAAAACCTGCCGTTGGCTCAATCAATCGAAAACCATCGAAGAATCGTGGCGGTGCGATTGTATTCTGCATGTGGAAATTCAAATCCGATCAAGAAAGCCTCCGAAACCCCCTGATCATGATGACGCGACGGTGTGAGAACGCTCACAGAAAAAAATGTGTCGTTGATCAGGTTTTTACCATAAACGGGGATAAGATGAATTCCGTTGGGTTTCAACGCGTTTGAAACCTTGGAACAGAACCCGTTGCTTAAAGGAGAGCACCATATGGTTTATCGCATGATTTTCAACCAGAACGCATACTTCGGTCGCGGCGCCATTCAGGAGATTCCGGGAGTCGCCAAGTCCCACGGCTTCACCAAGGCGTTCATCGTCACCGATCCGGTGCTGATCGAAACCGGTACCGTCAAGAAGGTCACCGATGTTCTCGATGCGGCCGGCATGCCGTACGAGGTGTTCAGCAACGTCAAGCCGAACCCGCCGGTCGAATGCATCCAGGACGGCGTCGCTAAGTTCGCCGAGTCCGGTGCCGACTTCCTGATCGGTCTCGGTGGCGGTTCCCCGCAGGACACCTGCAAGGGCATCGGCATCATCACCGCCAATCCGGAATTCTCCGACGTTCTTTCGCTTGAGGGCGTGGCGGATACCAAGAACCCGTCCGTGCCGATCTTCGGCGTGCCGACCACCGCAGGCACCGCATCCGAAACCACCATCAACTACGTGGTCACCGATACCGCCAACAAGCGCAAGTTCGTGGCGGTCGATCCGCACGATATTCCGATCGTCGCGTTCGTCGATCCGGACCTGACCGACTCCATGCCGCGTGGCCTTAAGGTCGCCACCGGTCTGGACGCTCTGACCCACGCCATCGAAGGCTACATCACCCCGGGCGCATGGAGCCTGTCCGACTGCCTGTCCATGCAGACCATCCGCATGATCGCCAAGAACCTTGCCAAGAGCGCGGACGGAGATGTTCCGGCTGGTGAGCAGATGGCCTACGCCTCCTACATCACCGGCATGGCCTACTCCAACGTCGGTCTTGGCCTGGTGCACGGCATGGCACACCCGCTCGGTGGCCGTCTGGGTGTTGCCCACGGCGTCGCCAACGGCATCCTGCTGGCTCCGGTCATGGAATACAACAAGGATTTCACCGGCGAGAAGTACCGTGACATCGCCGACGCCTTCGGTGTCGAGGATGCCTATACCGGCGATCTCGACAAGGTCCGCGAAGAGGCCGTGCAGGCGGTGCACCAGCTCACCGTCGACCTGAAGAACCCGACCACAATCTCCGAAGTCGGCGCCACCGAAGCCGATCTGGAGGGTCTGGCGCATGACGCCTTCCACGACGTGTGCACCCCGGGCAACCCGCGTCAGGCAACCGAGGAAGACATCCTCGCCATCTACAAGAGCCTGATGTGATGCCGGTTCCCCGATTGTGATCCGCCAACCGGCAGGCCATTCGGGGAAGGTTCCGTCAAAGAACGATGAGAAACGCCATTCACATGGCACCCGTTTCCGTAAGGAGGGTGCCATGTGAATGGCGTTTCGCGTTATGACCTTTGTCGACGTCATTCGTTCGATTCTTGCGTGGACGATTTTGCTCTGTTCTACACTTGAGGAAATGCTTTTTCAAGAGAAGGGATAGGGGCAAGATGGGAACACGTCGATTGCGCGGTGCCGTCGCGGCTTTTTCAGGACTTGCGATCGCAGCCGCGACTGTTTTTCCCGCAACAACCGCGCTCGCCGATGATACGGTGGCGGGCGCGACGGAGATTCAGCTGGTGGGAATCACCGATTTTCACGGTGGCGTCGATAAAGGCGTGTATCTGACGTCTGCCGTGAAGCAGGCCAGGGAGAACAATCCGAACACCCTGGTCGTAGGAGTGGGCGATATGGTGGGAGCCTCGTCTTTCGTGTCATCCATCAACGAAGACAAGCCGGCCATGGAACAACTGAAGAACATGGGCATGACGGTGACCGCGATAGGCAACCACGAATTCGACAAAGGTCCTGAAGACATTACGGGCCGCATCCTTCCGGGAATGAGCCCGATCAGTTATTTGGCGGCGAACGTCAACGGATTGGACGGGGTCGAGCCGTACAAGATCGAAACCGTGGCGGGCAAGCGTATAGCCTTCATCGGTGGAATCTACGGCAGCATAGGTGAATCGTTGTCTCCCGCTCAATCGGGCGGAGTGACGTTCAGCGATCCGGTCGCCGCCGTCAACCGAATCGCCGACCAGCTGTCGGACGGCGATGAATCCAACGGAGAGGCTGACGCGGTCGTGGCGCTTGTCCACTCCGACGCCGACACCCTGCTCGACCTGAACGTGAACGTGGACCTGGCTCTTGGAGGCCATAGCCATAAAGACAAACTCATGACTACCAATGCCGGCAAGCCGATCGTGGAATCGGCGAACGGGGGAACCGATTTTTCGCTATCCACTCTTGTATTTGACAGTGACGGAACCGTTACCGCCAGTGCAAGCATCGAACCTGTATACGACTCCACCGGGAAAACCCCACTGTACGATGCCGATGAGCAGGCGCGGCAAATCTACGAGGATGCGCAGGAAAACGCGCAAACCTTAGGAAAAAGAACGGTGGGGACCATCGCCCAAGGATCATCGTTCAATAGGGGGAGTTCCACGATCGGATTGAACAAAGGCACGGAATCCACTCTCGGCAGACTGAACGCCGACGCGGTGCTGTGGGGGCTGAACGAGAGGGGAGTGAAAGCGGATATCGGAATGATCAATCCCGGATCCCTACGCGCCGACCTTGATGCGGACGACGACGGAGTGATCACATACATGGAACTGTACGAATCGATGCCGTACGGCAATACGGAAATGGTGACCACTCTGACCGGTGCGCAGCTCAAAGCCCTACTCGAATCGCAATGGCGCGACGTGCCGGAAGGCGAATGGGACAGCGTCAAATGGTTGGGAATGTCGAGCAATGTCACCTTCCATTACGAAGTGGTCCGTACCACGTCGGTAGACGAGTCGGGAGTGGAGCAAACCTACACGCATGGCCGTGTGTTCGATTTGATGGTGAACGGCGAGGCGGTGTCTGATGAGGATACGTTCCGGGTTTGCGGAAACAACTATCTGCTGGCTGGCGGAGATGAATTCGACGTGTTCAAGAAGGGTACGGATTCCCTGGACACGGGTTACGTGGATATAGATGTGATGTCAAGCTATCTTGAGGCTCACCAGAATCTGGAATCCGCCAAGGAACGTTCCAGCACGGGCTTTTCCAATCTGAAGATCGACGGCAATACCGTCAGCTTCACCGTGTCCGGCATGTCGTTCACTACGGATGAGGCCAAGCCGATCGCCGTGGACCTGCATGTCAACGGCGTCGATTTCGGCGTGGTGGAGCATATGGACACCAGTGCCGTGCCCAACGTGCCGGGAGCCGGCAGCGTACAGGTGAGCCGTGAGCTCGCTGATGGGGAATTGGCTGAGTTCCTTGCCCAAGGGGAGACCTTCGCGAACGCGCAGGTCAAGGTGCTGTTCACCGATGAGGAAGTGGCCGCTGCCAAGGCCTCGCGTGAGCAGCATGATTCCGGTTCCGATGATTCCGGTTCCAAGGACTCCGGCAAAACCGATACCTCAACCGATACCTCAACCGATACCTCAACCGATACCTCAACGGCAGGCAAGTCATCGTCCGCAAAAACCATAGCCAAGACGGGCTCGAACGTGTCCGTAATGACGGTGTTGACCGGCCTGTTGGTGTTGTGCGGCGGATTCAGCCTGATGATGAAGCGCAAGGTTCGCTAGTACGGATGTCATAACGCATACGGCGCGTGTGTTTTCGGAACTTGGAACGGATTCCGAAAACACACGCGCCGCAATCACCGGGATGCGTTTGAAATCGGGTTCAAAACCGGGTCTGAAATCGGGTTCAAAACCGCGTGCCGTAGCAGCCCTTTACTCGTGCTTCTCGCTCCACTCCTCATCGGTAGGGGTGTCGTCGTACAGCTCTTTGCCTTCCCTTTCGGCGAGTTCCATCTGCTCGTTGATCCAGGCGGCTTCCGCGGGATTGATGTCGGCGGTGTCCAACACCTTCTGCCATACGGGATACAGCAGATGCATCACCGGGTAGATGGCGGTGAGCAGAATCTCCGGCTTGTGTTTGCGTGAATGCTGCGGATGCGCGTTGAACGTGTTCTTGAACCTCCGCATGTAATTTATGAACGATGTGGGGGAGGTGTCCATACGCCGTGCGCTGATTCCGGAAATCATGTGCGGGCTGTATACGGTTTTCAGATCGTTTCCGAGCAGATGCAAGGAAATGTCGATGTCCTCGTGCATCACATCGTCTTCGTCAAGGCAGGCTTCATCGGCGATCTGGCGCCATGCCGATGCGCGCAAAGCCATGTTCGAGCCGAACAGAAGGGGCTGGCCGTCGTCGGCCTTGTAAATGCGTTTGCGGGTGGAGTTGTCGCTGCGCAGACCGAAATGGCGGCTTGGCAGGTCGTAGTACATCACCGGTCCGGTGGCGCCCATCGCATCCGGATCCTCGGTGAAAATCTGGGAAACCACCTCAACCCAGTTCGGGCGGATCATGCAGTCGGCGTCGAAACGGCCCAGCACATCGCCGGTGGCGTGGTTCAGACCATAGTTGCGCGTGGGAATCAGTCCCTGTTGCTCATCCTGATGCAACAGACGTACGGGAGCTTCGGGATGTTCCGCCATGAACTGTTCCACCACCTGCACGGTCGCATCGGTGGAACGATTGTCGACCACGATTACTTCATGCGGCATCACCGTCTGCCTGGTGGCGTTGAGCAGGCAATCGTTGATACGCTCCTCTTCATTCCAAGCGGGGATGATAATTGAAACGTTCAGCATGATTCCAAGAATAGGGCTCAGCGCGTACACGGCGCTTTTCCCCATTATGCCGCCGATGAGAATCCCGCATACCCGTAACGCTACAATAGTGAGCCATGGGTAAACGCGAACAGCGAATGGAAGACACGATGCAAGACGGTGAAGGTAAACCGGATACCGGTCAACGCTGGGATCTGGGAACGCTGTTCCCCGCGAAAGGCGACCCGCGTCGGCCTCCGGAGTGGTTGGGGCGAGCCCTGCTGTACATCTGCATCGCAATCGTGCTCTTCGCGTTCTGCTGGCGCAGCTGGGGCAAAATCGACTATTTGGTGACGGACATCATCATCTCGCTGTTCCTCGCACTCGCCGTGGAACCGGTGGTTGTGCCGCTGGTCAAGCACGGATGGAAGCGTTCCTTCGCGTCGTTGTTCGCATTGGTGCTGCTTGCGGTGATTCTCGGCGTGCTGTTCGGACTGTTCGGCAACATGTTCGTGCAGCAGGTGATCGCGCTGCTCAACGGCATGCCCGCACTATACCGGCAGATCAGTGATTTGGTCAGTCAGAACACCAATTTCGAGCTTCCCGAGATCAACAGCCTCGGCAGCGAGATCTTCAAGAACATCCAAACATCCTGGGTCACCGATTTCGCGGGAACCGCAGTGAGCACGGTGTCGGGACTGTTCTCGTTCCTGCTCAACCTGATGACCATCGTGATGACCACGTTCTACATTTCCGCGGCAGGGCCGAAGCTGCGTCGTTCCGCCTGCCAGTGGATGGCTCCGGAAGCGCAGCGCCGTTTTCTGTTCGTGTGGACGGTCAGTCAGACGCAGATCTCCTCGTTCCTGTTCTCCCGAGCGATTCTTGCATTGCTCAACGCGTTCTTCACCGCCATCTGCTTGGAATTGCTGAATGTGCCGTACTGGATGCCGTTGGCGCTGTTCTGTGGTGTGACCTCGCAGTTCATTCCTATGCTCGGCACCTATATCGGCGGCGCGCTGCCGGTCCTGTTCGCTTGGGTCAACGGCGGAGTGCTGTGCGGATTGGGCGTTCTGGCGTTCATCTGCGTCTACCAGCAGATCGAGAACCTCATCTTCTCTCCGAAGATCTCCCAACGCACCATGGACATCAACGATGCGGTGGCGTTCCTGGCGGTGTTGGCGTTCGGTTCCCTGTTCGGAGCGCTTGGCGCGTTCCTCGCGTTGCCGGTCGTGGCTTCCATCCAGACCATTCTGCGCACATACACCAAGCGTTACGATTTGGTCGACTCCCCGCTGATGAACGATCCCGAACCTGATAAGAAGTCGAAGCTCGTTGAAGGCGCCGAAGCGATCAGCGAACACGTGCTGCACAACATGCCCCGCGCTGTGCAGGGTTCCAGCGCCCACGTGCCGATTTCCGATGAAGTGCGTCATCTGCAGGAACAGGCGTACAACATCGGGCAGAAGGACGAAACCGACAATGCCGACGAATCACAGACGGTCGCCATTCCGAAACATCTGCTCGACAAGACGGACAGGAAACCGCTGAAAGGCACGCAGGAGGCCGACGAAACCGATGAATCGCCATCTGAGCAGGCGGACGAATCACAAACGGACGAATCACAAATGAACGACAATCCGAGGAGCGGGTGGCGCTGATGGTACTGCTGAGCGTACTGGACGTCCTGCTGGTCATAGTCGGCGGGGCCGGCATGGTCTATCAGGCGGTATGCATTCTCATATCGTTGTTCGCCAAACCGATCAAATTCCCCGACGCCCCGATGGACAAGCGTTACGCGGTGCTGATCTCCGCACGAAACGAAGCGAACGTGATCGGCAACCTCATCACCTGCATCCAAACGCAGACCTATCCGTATGAGCTCGTCGACATCTGGCTCGTGGCCGACAACTGCACCGACAACACCGCACAAGTGGCGCGTGACATGGGATGCCACGTAATCGAACGCTTCAACAAGGAACTCGTGGGCAAAGGCTACGCGTTGACCTATCTGCTCGACCAGATGAACGAATCCGGAGCCTCCGAACCATACGACGCGTTCTTCGTGTTCGATGCCGACAACAAACTCGACAAGCACTACATCGAGGAGATGAACAAGGCGTTCCACGCCGGCTTCAAGATCCTCACCAGCTACCGCAATTCCGTGAACCTGTCCGACAACTGGGTCTCATCCGGCTCAGCGCTATGGTTCATCCGAGAATCGCGATTTCTGTCCGCATCCCGCATGTGGCTCGGCAACAGCTGCCACGTCGGCGGAACGGGATTCATGTTCTCGCAGGAAATCATGCGCCGCAACAACGGTTGGAAATTCCATCTGCTCACCGAAGACCTGGAATTCACCATGGATTCCGTGCTGCACGGCGACCGAATCGGCTACTGCGGCACCGCCATCCTGTACGACGAGCAGCCCGTGACATTCCAGCAGAGCTGGCGTCAACGACTACGTTGGAGCAAAGGCTTCCTGCAGGTGTTCCGCTATTACGGTCCATCGTTGATCAAACGTGCGATTCGCGAACGCGACTTCTCCGCAGTGGACTTCACGTTACTGCTGTGTCCGTTCACCGTGATCGGCATAGTACGCGTGCTGCTGGGCATGCTCTTCGCGCTATGCGGATTCGTCACCTGGCAAAGCCAGCTGAACTCGCTTACCGGATGGTCTTCCGGAATAGTGCTGTCGGTCATCGGCATGATGGCGCTCGCCGCTTTGACAATCATCGTGGAACGCGATCAGGTCGGTGCCACGAACAAGGAATTGTTCGCCTACGTGCTGAGCTTCCCGATCTACATGTTCAGCTATGTGCCGATCTCGTTCCAGGCCGTATTCGCCAAGTCGGAATGGAAGCCGATCGAGCATAAAGGCTAAGGCCCATCCTGCCGAACGGTTGGTAGGATGGTGCTATGAGCTTAGACGATGCTTCCCCTTCTGTTGGGTTTATTCCATCCGTTCCTCTTGATGACACAGCCGCGGTTTCGATTCGAGGGTTGTTCAAACGTTTCGGGCAGAAGGTGGCGGTCGACGGATTGTCGCTTGACATTCCAGTGGGTTCCTTCTACGGCTTGGTTGGACCGAACGGCGCCGGCAAGACGACCACGCTCAACATGTTGACGGGTCTGCTCGTGCCGGATGGCGGTACGGCCATGATTCTTGGCCGTGACGTATGGCGTGATCTGAACGCGGCGAAGCGTTCCATCGGCGTGATGCCGCAGTCCGACCAGATTTTCGACCGGCTGACGGGCCTGCAGCTGCTGATCTATGCGGGCATGCTGCGTGGCATGAAACGCGGCGAATCGGTCAAGCGTGCCAACGACCTGTTGGCGGCGTTCGACATGACTGGTGCCGCCAACGTGATGGTCGCCGACTACTCGGCCGGCATGACCAAGAAGATCTGCCTGGCCAGCGCCATGATCCACAGTCCGCGCGTTCTCGTGCTCGACGAGCCTTTCGAATCGGTCGATCCGGTGTCGAGTGCGAATCTCAAGGACATCCTCATCGAATACGCGTCCACCGGAGGAACGGTCATCATCTCGTCTCACGTCATGGCGCTCGTCGAGAAGATGTGCACGCATGTGGCGGTCATCAACAACGGTCAGGTCTGTGCGGACGGAACCGTGGAGCAGGTCGCCGACGGAGAGGATCTTGAGGAGCGCTTCCTGCAATTGGTGGGCGGACGGCACGCGGCCGCGCATCTGTCGTGGCTGGACGGTGGTGCGCGATGAATACCATCGGCACCATCATGAGATTGCATTGGGCACTGATGCTGGCGACCATGCGCAAGTCGACAGTGATGCTTGTCAGTTACATCATCGTCGCGATACTCGGCGCAGGCGTGATCGTCGGTTCCGTGGTCTTGGGGTTTATGGTCGGTCCTCTTATCGGTGGTGTGGATGGCGTGGCCTGGCGGATGCTACGTGCGGCGATGGTGTCGGGAGGAACCTTCACCACGGTTCTCGTGATCATCGTGCAGATCATGTATTTCGGTCAGGGAACGGCCCTGAGCCCGCAGAAATTCGAACTGTATGGCATCGACGACCATGTTTTGGTCGGTGGCCTGTTCCTGTCCGGACTGACAGGCTCGGCAACGATTTGGGGCGCGCTTGTTATGCTCGGTCTGGTGCCGATTTACCAGTCCGCGGGCATTACCGGCATTGCGTCGGGCATCATTGCGGTTCCGTTGGCGATTATCACTATGCTGGCGTTGTCGAAACTCGTGGTTTCGCTGTTGACCACATTGACGAATTCCAGCAAAAACAAAAGCACGATCTACATCATCACCATTCTGCTGTTCACGTTGCTGTGCCAAGTGCCGAACATGATGATAAACGGCCAGGATGCGGAGCATTTCAGCCTCGGAATGTTCACGGTGTTCGCCGACGTGTTCTCATGGACGCCGTTGGGCGCGGCATTCCAATTGCCGTTCGATATGGTCGCCGGTACTTGGGGACTTGCGGCGCTTCGTCTGCTGATACTCGTCGCCACATGGGCGGTGTGTCATTTCGGTTGCCTTTGGTGCTTGAAGAAGGACCGTACCATCACGGGCTCCGCCACGCGCGTCGCGTCCTCGAAGGGTGTCGGGCTGTTCTCCACGATGCCGGATTCCCCATCCGGTGCGATTTCGGCCCGTTTGCTCACCTACCTGCGCAGAGATCCGCGGCAGGTGCCGATTGTGTGCATGCCGCTGCTGTTCGTCGTGATATTCGCAGTGCAATCCCAAGGTGAAAGCGTGATGGTATGGCAGTCGGTTATCTTGGCCGGTTTCTTTCTGGTGCTGATTGAAGGCAATGGCCTGTCCTATGACGGTCGAGGCTTCGCCATGGAAGTGATCAGTGGAGTTCGCGGTGTGGACGACCGTCATGGGCGTGTGCGCGTTTATACGGGCATGCTGATTGCCTACATCGCGATACTGATGGTCGTTGTCTATGTGATCACCGGCGATTGGCGCAGTGTCGAAGGGCTGACTTTGGGAGCGGTCTTCGGTTGTGTGGGCCTGTGTTTGGGATTCTGCGGATTGGGCCTGGCGGAAGTGGTCTCCTGCATATTCATGTATCCGGTGCCGTCCATTTCGCGCCCGTTCTCGTCGTCGCAAGGCCGTATGGGTGCTCAGATGCTGTTTCCTTTCCTGCATATGTTCGGCATGATTCCGCTGATGCTGCCCACCGGCATTGTTCTGTTGGCGCTGGGATTGACGGGCAATGGCGGAATGTACTGGCTGTTGGCTCCGGTTTCGCTGGTTAACGGCGTTGCCGTGCTTGCGATTGGTACATGGCTTGGCGGTAAGCTATTGGAGGCTCGGATGCCGAAGATTCTTGCCACGTTGGAGTCCTTCGCATCCCTGCAGCAGTAAGGACGGTTTTTGACGCAGTGAAGGGGAGTGGTCGGTGGCGCGCAAAGCAGGAGCGTTCCAGAAGGCGAGGATTCGCCGTCTCATCACCGTATCGCTTTCCGTGATCATCACCACGGCGTTGTGCCTGGGATATGTGGCGGGCGACCTGTACGACGTGCTGCCGGGCGTGCTGACGTTCGACGAGGTGGAACGCACCACGGCCACGGAGCCGCGTACCGTGGTATCCGCTTCGAAAATCGTCGAGGATTTGGATGCATCGATTGCCGTGGATGCTTCCGCCGCGCAACGGCTTATCGAGGAATTCGTTGCGACCGAAGGCATCGGTGACAGCTATTCCATCGCCATCGCCGACGCCAAGGGCGAGATCGTGGCCGAAAGCGGCGTCGACGAGAAACGTGTGCCGGCATCCACCATGAAGACGCTTACCGCATATGCGGCGGCGAGTACGCTTGATATGGGAAAGACGCTGGCCACGGAAGCCTATCTGGAGCAATATCAGGACGGAACGGCGAGTGTCGTGCTCAAGGGCAATGGAGACATGCTGCTTGGTTCGGGGCAGTCGGACGACACCCACGTCAATGGTCGGGCGGGACTTGGCACGCTCGCCGAGGAGACCGCGACGGCTCTGAAACAGCGTGGCATCAAGTCGGTGACGTTGCTGTACGACGATTCCATGTTCGGCGATGACCGTTGGCCGGATGGCATCGGCGAACTCGACCCGGACCATGTGTACTATGCTCCGACAGCTTCCATGGCCGTGGATGGCGGACGATACTGGGATGGTTCCGAGCCTTCGGACCCGGATGTTTTCAGCTCGTACCCGGAACTGTCGACCCAACCGGCGCTGGAAGCCGCGCAAACCTTCCAGCGGCGGCTGGAGGAGCAGGGAATCACCGTGACCGATTTGGAAGAGGGTGCAGCTCCGGAAGGAAGCAGCCCGATAGCGGAGGTCGAATCGGCATCCTTGAGCGAGGTCATGGCCTTTATGATGCGTCATTCCGACAATTCCCTGGCTGAGGAATTCGGACGGCTCCTGGCCCTCGAAACCGGCGACGGCAATTCGCCGGAGGGGGCGGTGAAGGCCGTCAAACAGGTGTTGCAGCAGTCCGGAATCTCGACCAACGGCCTTACGATGCTCAACTGTTCCGGACTGGCGAGTGGTTCGAAGACCACGGTGCGCACATTGCTTGACGTGCAGCAACGGAATCTGCAGGAGGGATCGGGAACCGCCGCGGCTGAGGGATTGTCGATCGTGGGCTTCATCGGAACCGCTGCCAGCCGTCTTGACGATGAAAGCGAAGCGGGACTGATCCGTGTCAAAACCGGCAGCCTCGGAAACGTGACGGCCATGACGGGAAACGTATCCCGCAGCAACGGAGGCGCGCTCAGCTTCGCGGTGATCGTCAACGACCCCGATGATATGCAATCGGCCAAGAATGCCATCGATGCGTTCGTCGCCGGATTGCCAAGGTTGTGATGCGCATGGCGTACTCGTCCCGTTTGCGTAAATCCATCGGAGCGTTGCGTTCCTCGTTGGCCGAAGCCGGCTTCGGCATGCAGGATGCGCGTTTCGCCAAGCATGGTGTGCACCAGCCTGATTTCGACGCTCCGCTGATCATGGTGGCCTGTTCCGGTGGACGCGATTCGATGGCGTTGGCCGCGGTGTCTGCGAAGGTCTGCGCTTCCTGGGGTCTTCGTTGCGGCGCGGTGATTATTGACCACCAATTGCAGTCCGGTTCGGCGCAGGTGGCGCGGGATGCGGCGGCACGGTGCGTTGATCTGGGTCTTGATCCTGTGCGTGTGTGCGCGATCGAAGTGCCGTCCGCGAAGGGCCTTGGCGTGGAAGCCGTCGCAAGGCAGGCCCGTTACGATGCGATCGTCGGGGTCTGCGACGAATTGAACGTCGGCGCCGTGCTGCTTGCCCATACGAAGAACGACCAGGCCGAGACCGTGATCATGGGATTGTTGCGGTCCGCGGGGCTTGACGCGATCGCGGGCATGGAACCGGCGTTCGAACGGGACGGAACGTTGTTTTTACGCCCCTGGCTGAATGTGACCCGTGAGGAGACCACGGGTATCTGCGAAGATCTCCAACTGCAATGGTGGGACGATCCGACCAATGGCCCGGATATAAGAACATCCGTGGATTCCGTCGTTTCCGAAGGCGACGGAACGATGGACGGACATGAACTGCCATCCACCTATCCGCTGCGATCCCGGGTGCGGCACGATCTCATGCCGTATATCGAACGGTTCTCCGGAAGCGACGTCATCGACCGTCTTTCGATTGGTGCGCGGCTCGCGCAGGACGATCGCAGATATCTCGACGCCATGGCGCGGCGTACGATCGACGAGGCGGTCACCTTCGGCGACGATGTAATCGAAATGGACGCCCGTCGTATGTTGAAACAGGACGTGGCCATCAGAAGGAGGGTCATTGCGCACGCGCTCGCGCAGGCGGGCATCGACTGCTCGGCACGTCAGGTGGAGGGGATCGACGCGCTCATCGCAGACTGGCATGGACAGCGTGGAGTGAATCTTTCCAGCGGATATTCAGCGTATCGCCAGAAACACGTCATTCGCGTGTGCCAAGATGGTGGGCATGCGAATCGCTGACGTACAAGAAGACATTGATCATGAGCTGATCAGCAAGGAAGAAATTGCAGACATCATCAACCGTGCCGCGACCCAGGCCAGTGAAGACTATCGTGGGAAGAATCCGCTGCTGATTTGTGTGCTCAAGGGGAGCGTGTGCACGTTCTCCGCGTTCGTGCAGGCCATGAGCATTCCCGTGGAAATCGACTTCATGAGCCTTTCGAGCTACGGTTCGGGGACCGAATCCTCTGGTGTGATCACCGTCCGTCAGGATTTGTCCACCGACGTGCGCGGCCGTGATGTGCTGATTGTCGAAGACATCATTGATTCCGGTAAAACGCTTGCCTGGCTCGTTGAGGAGCTTAAGGGGCGTGGAGCGGCTTCCGCCGAGATTTTTGCGCTTTTGGAGAAGCCGTCACGTCGTGAGGTGGATGTGGATGTCAAATATAGAGGACATGAGATTCCCGACGAATTCGTGGTTGGTTTCGGATTGGATTACGACGACCGTTACCGCAATCTCGATTCGATCGCAGTCCTGAAGCCGGCAGTCTATAAAGGAGGGCAGGCATGAGTTTCCCCGGTCCGGGTCAGCCACCGAGCAACGGAGGCAACAATAATTCCAACGGAGGCAACAATCCGTTCGGCAATCCGTTCAACCGCAACAACAACGGTTCGAACGGTCAGGATGGCCAGCGTCCCAACGGCCCCAAGCAGTTCTGGCAGTCGCCGTGGCTGTGGGTCGTGGTCATCGCGTTGCTTGCCGTGACCATGTTCCAGATCTTCGCGGGCTCCGGATATCAGACCATCGACACCAAAGACGGCATGCAGATCCTCAACGGCGGCAACGTTGAGTACGCGCAGATAGTCGACAATACGCAGCAGGTCAAGCTCAAGCTCAAGAGCGACTATTCCGCCACCGACCCCGACACCGGCAAGACGCGCAACTACGGCAAGAACGTGCAGTTCTACTACACGTACGCGCAGTCCGCGGCAGTGGTCAAGGCGGTGCAGAGCGCCGATCCGACCAACGGCTGGACCGCGACCATGCAGCAGACCAGCGTCTGGACGTACCTGATAACGTCGTTGCTGCCGTTCATCATCATCCTGGGTCTGTTCTGGTTCATGATGGGCCGTATGGGCGGTGCCGGCGGCATGTTCGGCATGGGCGGCAAGAAGAACAAAGGCAAGCTGCTTGAAGGCCAGACCCCGACCACCAAGTTCGCCGATGTTGCTGGCGAGGATGCCGCGGTTCAGGAAGTCGAGGAGATCAAGGACTTCCTGAAAGATCCTTCGCGATACAAGGCCCTTGGCGCCCGCATTCCGCGCGGTGTGCTGCTGTACGGTCCTCCCGGCACCGGTAAGACGCTGCTGGCCCGAGCCATCGCGGGCGAGGCGGGCGTGCCGTTCTACTCCATGGCCGGTTCCGACTTCGTCGAGATGTTCGTCGGCCTTGGCGCATCCCGTGTGCGCGACCTGTTCGAGGAAGCCAAGAAGAACGCTCCGGCGATCATCTTCATCGACGAGATCGACGCGGTCGGCCGCAAGCGTGGCGGATCCGGCATGAGCGGCGGCCACGACGAACGTGAGCAGACGCTCAACCAGCTGCTCGTCGAAATGGACGGCTTCAACAACGACACCAATCTGATCATCATCGCGGCCACCAACCGTCCCGACGTGCTCGACCCGGCGTTGCTGCGTCCTGGACGTTTCGACCGTCAGGTTGCCGTGGAAGCTCCGGATCTGGAAGGCCGCGAGGCCATCCTGAAGGTGCACGCCAAGGGCAAGCCGTTCGTTCCGGACGTCGATCTGCAT
Source organism: Senegalimassilia sp. (assembly GCA_963619615.1). Classification (GTDB taxonomy): domain Bacteria; phylum Actinomycetota; class Actinomycetes; order Actinomycetales; family Bifidobacteriaceae; genus Bifidobacterium. The sequence goes on from CAVEXE010000008.1 coordinate 14,897, forward strand.
ATGATCGCAGTGCGTACTCCGGGCTTCACCGGCGCCGATCTGGCCAATGTGCTCAACGAAGCCGCTCTGCTGTGCGCCCGTGCGGGAGCCCAGCTGATCGACAACCGCGCCATCGACGAGGCGATCGACCGCGTGCAGGCCGGCCCGAAGCGCCGCTCCAAGGGCATGGCGCTTGACGAGTTGCGTAACACCGCATACCACGAGGGTGGCCATGCGCTGGTGGCCGCCGCCATGAACGACACCGATCCGGTCACCAAGGTGACGATTCTTCCGCGAGGACGTGCCCTCGGCTACACCGCGGTCATGCCGACGGAGGATCGCTACTCCATGTCCCGCAACCAGCTGCTCGACCAGATGGCCTACGCCATGGGCGGCCGCACCGCCGAGGAGGTCGTGTTCCACGATCCGACCACCGGCGCATCCAACGACATCGAGAAGGCTACGAACATCGCACGCCAGATGGTGCTCGACTACGGTTTCTCCGACAAGCTGGGCGCGATCAAGTGGTCCGACGATGATCAGGGCGACCTTGGTTCCCTGAACCACAAGTACTCGGCACGAACCGCCGAAATCATCGACGAGGAAGTGCTCAAACTGGTTGAAACGGCGCACACCGAAGCGTGGAACGTCATCAACGAGAACCGTGAGATCCTTGACGAACTGGTACGTCAGCTGCTCATCAAGGAAACGCTCAACGAAAAGGAACTCGCTGAGATCTTCGCCAATGTGAAGAAGGCCCCGAAGCGTGAAGTGTGGCTGAGCAACAACCAGCGTCCCGACTCCGACATTCCGCCGGTCGAGATTCCCGAATCCCTGAAGAAAAGCGCAGGATTGACCAACTGATGAGCGATACCGAAACCTTCGATACCCTCCTCGACGATAAGGCCCGTGCCGCCTATGCGGCCGGGCCTGTCGGCTATGACGAGGAAGGCGTACGCCAGGCAGTACGACTGTTTTTGAAATCGATCGGAGAGGACCCCGACAGAGAAGGACTCCTCGACACCCCCGACCGTATCGGACGCGCATGCAAGGAACTCTTCGCCGGACTGGGGCATGATCCGCAGGAAGTGCTGAAGACCAGATTCAAGGTCGACACCGACGAGATGGTTCTCGTACGAGACATCGAACTGTTCTCCGTATGCGAACACCATCTGCTGCCGTTCCACGGTGTGGCCCATGTCGGATACATTCCATCCAAGGGCCAGGTGACCGGACTGAGCAAGCTTGCCCGACTGGTGGAGCTGTACGCCCGCCGTCCGCAGGTGCAGGAACGTCTGACCCAGCAGGTGGCCGACGCCTTGATGAACTGCATCGATGCCAGGGGTGTGATCGTGGTCACCGAATGCGACCACATGTGCATGGCCATGAGAGGTGTGAAGAAGGCGCAATCCCGTACCGTGACATCGGCCGTTCGCGGTTGCATGCGAAACGGCACGGTACGTGCGGAGGCCATGAGCCTGATTCTTTCGCAGCATGCGTGACGGCTCCACACATGCCGTGTAGGCAAAAGCCATATAAATAAAAGAGGGGAAGCATAATGGCGATTGACATGGCTGCCGTTCGCAACAGCGAACGCACTCTGGTGATGGGCGTGCTCAACATCACGGAGGACTCGTTCTCCGACGGTGGATTGTGGCTCGACCCGCAGGCCGCGAAAACGCATGGCGAGGAGATGATGAAGGCGGGGGCCGACATCATCGACATCGGAGCGGAATCGACGCGCCCGGGAGCCAAGCGTGTAAGCGAAGAGGACGAACGTCAGCGTGTGCTCGGTGCCGTGGATGCGCTCATACCGGAAGGTGCCGTGCTTTCCATCGACACCACGCGCGCATCGGTGGCGCTCGCAGCTCTCGAACATGGCGCGCAGATCATCAACGACGTGTCGGGCGGTCAACTGGACGTCGAACTTCCGCATGTGGTGGCCGACCATCCGCAGTGCCTGTACATCGTGCAGCATTGGCGCGGCTGGCTTGCCGGAGCCATGGGAAACGTTCCCGATGCTGACACGTCCGTATACGCCCATGGCGTGCTCGACGACGTGTACGACGAGTTGATGAGGCAGGTCGATGCGGTGCTTGCCGCGGGAGTGGCGCAATCGCAGATCATCATCGATCCGGGTCTGGGATTCTCGAAACCGGGAATCGAGCACAATCTGCCATTGCTGGCCAACATCGAACGGTTCAACGCGACCGGCTACCCGGTATTGATCGGAGCGTCCCGCAAACGGTTCGTTTCGGCGGTACTTTCCGATGCGGGAGCGGCCGATCCCGATCTGGCAAGCAAAGACAACGCCACCGCCGCGATCAGCGCTTTGAGCGCCGAGCGCGGGGCGTGGGCGGTTCGCGTGCACGACGTCGCGAAATCACGTGACGCCGTTGCCATCGGCAATGCGATGCGCGCATATGCGAACGCATAACGGAAACACACAAGGAACAGGAAAGGTTGGCATGGACCAGATTCGACTGACGGGAATTCGCGCGGCCGGCAAGCACGGTGTGCTTGATTTCGAACATGAGCGCGCGCAGACGTTCGTGGTGGACGCCACCTTGTTCCTCGATCTGGCTCCTGCCGGAACGTCCGACGATCTCAACGACACCGTTGACTATGGCGCGATAGCCAAAGGCATCGTGGCCATCATCGAAGGCGAGCATGTGGATCTGATCGAAAAGCTCGCCGCGCGAATCGCCGACATGATTCTCGAATATCCCGCAGTGGCAAATACGCAGGTGACCGTGCACAAGCCGAACGCGCCGATCGTGGTGCCGTTCGACGACGTAAGCGTCACCGTGGAACGAAGCCGCAAGACACTTGCCGGTACTGTGGACGACGGACGGGTGCATCGTGCGGTCATCGCCATCGGAGGCAATCAGGGCGACGTTCCGGGCACGCTGCGAGACGCGGTGCGTTGCATCGACGGACTCGAATCCACGCAGGTGACCGGCATATCGCCGTTGTACCGCACCGACGCTTGGGGTATGCCGGAGGGAACCCCCGAATTCCATAACGCGGTCGTCATCGTCAAAACGAAGCTGAACGCCACACAACTGCTGGACGGGCTGCACCGCATCGAAGCCGATCATGGCCGTGTGCGCAACGATCATTGGGCGTCACGCACGCTTGATCTCGACATCATCGATTTTGACGGCGTGGAGAGCGACGATCCCGACCTGACCCTGCCTCACCCGCGCGCATGGCAGCGTGCCTTCGTGCTCGCCCCGTGGCTTGCCGTGGATCCGGACGCCGAATTGGGTGGCGAACACGCCGGTTCCGTGGCCCAACTGCTGTTCGAAGCTTCCGACCGCGCCCATGTGAACGAGATCTCCGCCGATTGGATGACCGGCGATTCTTTTGATGATTCGTTCGGTGATTCGTTCGGTGATTGTGAACCTGGCGATCGTGAGACCGATAATCGTGAGACTGACGATTACGGCGCTTACGATTCTCAGACGACTGCGGAGGGAACCGTCGCTTCCAAGGCCGCGGCAGCCGCGAGAATACAGGAAAACCCGGTTTCCCGACGTGCGGTAATCTCGCTTGACAGTCCATCCACCGATGCGGAACGGCAATTCCGCAAGGCGATCGTAGCCATCGACGGTATTCCCGGCAATCAGGTGGAGGGAATCTCACCGCTGTACCATGTAGGGCTTCTTGACGGGGCTCCCGACAAAATGTCGGCCGTCATGCAGATTTCCACCCGTTTGGAGGCCGCCAGCCTGATCGAAACGCTCATATCCGTGCAGGAGAACATCAGCGACGACCTTGATATCGATCTGGTCGACATGGAAGGCGTTGTCTGCGATGAGCCGAATTGCCGTGTTCCCTGGCCGTCCGCGCGTGAACATGCGTCCGTGCTTGCTCCGTGGCTTGATATGGATCCGGATGCCAAACTCGGCAAGGATCCGGTGTCGTTCCTTCTGGCCATGGCTCCCGACAGCGCGCAGGTGGGCATGCTCGCCGATAACTGGATTATCGGAGGTACGTTATGAGGGCGCGGCGAACGCCTTGGTGGCAATACGTGCTCGCGGCTGTGCTCGGTGTGCTTGCGGGCATGGCCTTGGCCAAATATGGCGAAATCGAGGGTCTGCCGCTGGTTGGCGCCCCCTGGATCGTTCCGGTCGTGCTGGTAGCGCTCGGTTTGCTGGTGCTGTATCTGGCGCTGCAGATTCACAAATACACCACGGACGATCCTGTGAAGCGCGCGCAACTGAAGCCGCTTGACCCGCAGAAGGCGTTCGGTACGCTCGTGGCATGCAAAGCGATGGGAATCGCGGGCGCCGCACTGATTGGATGGTATGGCGGGCAGATCATCATCAGTCTTCCGCACGGTGAAGCCTCGTTCTACAACCAGGCCATCATCGAATGCGTGGTCGCGTGTGTGGTGTGTGTTGCAGACATGATCATCGGCATAGTAGGGGAGTGGCTGTGCCAGCTTCCGCCGATCGATGGGCCAGAAGGCCCGAAAGTCAAGAAGACCACGCAACGGCAACGCTACGCGACCACGACAACCAAAACCTCCGATACGTCGTCTTCGAGGTAACGAAGCTGGAAGCGGATTGCGCCAGGTGAATCCGGCGAATCCTGCTATCGTCGTATCGCCGTCGTGCCTTGGCCGTGTCTCATGCGAACCCCTTTCACACGAGACACAACGTTTTACATGAGACACGGCATATGACGTGGATTTACTTCAGATCGCTTTCCGGCACGCGAATCATCGCCTCCTGCGCCATGCATGCAACCAGTTCGCCATCCTGCGTGAACACCTTCGCCTGTCCAAGCCCGCGTCCGTGCGCCGCGGTGGGGGTGTCCTGCACATACAAGTGCCATTGATTGATGTCGATATCCCGATACCACCACATCGAATGATCGAGGGAAGCGAACGAAATGCCGGGAGTGCTGATGCTCAATCCGGCGCGGCGCAGCACGGGCTCCAACATGATCTGATCGCACCCCATGGCCAGCATCGCGCGGTGCATGACCTGCGGAACGTCCACGATGCCGTCCACCTTCATCCACACCATCTGCTTGCCGGAATCCTTGCGGGCGCTTTTCTCATCGGCGTCCAGCATGATCGTCTGCGTGACATGACGAATATCGAACGGCGATTTCTCCGCATAATACTTGGCGAAGGCCGACTGTTCGCTGTATGGTTCCATCAGCTGCTTCGCGCTGTCCAAGGATTCGGGATCGGGAATGTTCTCAGGCATCGAATCCGCGAATTCGATGCTTTTCTGGCCTTGCTCCTGGAAGCTGGCGATCGCGGTGAGAATCGATCCCTGTGCCTGGGTCACGTTCACGCGACGTGCCGAAAAGGAACGGCCGTCCCGCAGATTCTCCACATCGAAAAGCAGATCCTGCCTGATGTCTCCAGCGGAAATGAAATATCCGTGAATCGAATTCGGCAACCGCGACGGAGAAACCGTTTTTGATGCCGCCATCATGGCCTGCGCGATCACCTGGCCGCCATACACGCGGCCGGTGGGGAAGTAGAGACTTTCGCCGTTCACATACGTGTGACTGCGGTAGGCGGAAGGCTCGCCTAGTTGAAGCACTCTCGTCAGGCGTTGCAACGGTGTTGACTCGGCTTGGGCCATAACGATCCTCGATTCTTGCGTATGTTGTCAGAAATGCCGTAATGGCTATGAGTTTATGTAAAAGCGGTAAATTCCACCGGATTGTTATGTAACAAGTACGTGAGAAGAGTGAATGTTAGGTGATTGTTGGGCTTCCGGTTCGAGCATTTTGCCGGAACCTGTTGAAATTTGCCGGAACCTGCCCGGAACGCAGGTGGCCGATTCAAAAAAGCGAAGCGCCGCTCCCGGTGCGGGGAACGGCGCTTCGCCGGAAATATGGTCGCTGTTTTACTGAACAGGTCAGCGGACTATCGGGTCAGCTTGCGGTGCAGACGATGCGGACGGGCGGCGTCCTCACCGAGACGGGCCACACGGTTCTCCTGATAGGCCTGGAAGTTGCCTTCGAACCAGTACCACTTGGCCGGGTTCTCGTCGTCGCCTTCCCAAGCGAGGATATGCGTGGCGACGCGGTCGAGGAACCAACGATCGTGGGAGATCACCACGGCGCAGCCCGGGAATGCGAGCAGCGCGTTTTCAAGCGATTCCAAGGTTTCGACGTCAAGGTCGTTGGTCGGTTCGTCGAGCAGCAGCAGGTTGCCGCCCTGCTTCAGGGTGAGGGCGAGGTTCAAACGGTTGCGCTCACCACCGGACAGCACGCCGGTGAGCTTCTGCTGATCCGAACCCTTGAAACCGAAGGAAGCCACGTAGGCGCGGGTCGGCACTTCGACGCCTGCCACTTCGATGAAGTCGAGTCCGTCGGACACGGCCTCCCACAGGTTCTTGTTCGGGTCGAGTCCCGCACGGTTCTGGTCGACGTAGCTGATCTGCACGGTCTCACCGATCTTGAGCGAACCGGAGGTCAGCGGCTCGAGGCCGACGATGGTCTTGAACAGGGTGGACTTACCCACACCGTTCGGGCCGATCACGCCGACGATGCCGTTGCGCGGCAGCGTGAAGCTCAGGTCGTCGATGAGCACGCGGTCGCCGAACGCCTTGTGGATGTGCTCGGCTTCCAGAACGGTGGAGCCCAGGCGAGGGCCGGCCGGAATCTGGATTTCGGAGAAGTCGAGCTTCTTGTTGCTGCGTGCCTCCTGCTCCATCTGGTCGTAGCGTTCCAGACGCGCCTTGTTCTTGGCCTGACGTGCCTTCGGCGAGGAACGCACCCAGTCGAGCTCGTTCTTCAGGCGCTTGGCGAGCTTGGCGTCCTTGGCGCCTTGGATCTCCATACGCTTGGCCTTGGTCTCCAAGTAAGTGGTGTAGTTGCCCTTGTACGGGTACAGGTGACCGCGGTCGACCTCGCAGATCCACTCGGCCACGTTGTCCATGAAGTAACGATCGTGGGTGACCGCGATGACGGCGCCCTTGTACTGGTGCAGGAACTGCTCCAGCCACAGGATCGATTCGGCGTCGAGGTGGTTGGTGGGCTCGTCGAGCAGCAGCAGATCGGGAGCCTCAAGCAGCAGCTTGCACAATGCCACACGACGGCGTTCGCCACCGGAGCACACGTTCACCGGGGTGTCCGGATCCGGGCACTGCAGGGCGTCCATGGCCTGCTCGAGCTGGGAATCGAGATCCCATCCGTCGGCCGCGTCGATGTCGTTCTGCAGCTTGCCCATCTCTTCCATCAGGGAATCGAAATCCGCGTCCGGATTGGCCATCTCCTCGCCAATCTCGTTGAAGCGGGCAACCTTTTCGGCGATTTCACCGAAGGCCATCTTGATGTTTTCGCCGACGGTCTTGGTGTCGTCCAGCGGGGGTTCCTGCTGCAGAATGCCGACGGTGAATCCCGGAGTCAGGTATGCGTCGCCGTTGGAAACGGAATCGATGCCGGCCATGATCTTGAGCAGCGTGGACTTACCCATGCCGTTCGGGCCGACGACGCCGATCTTGGCGCCCGGCAGGAAGCTCAGGGTCACGTCATCGAGAATCACTCGGTCGCCGTAAGCCTTGCGGGCCTTGATCATCTGATAAATGAATTCTGCCAATGTTGTGTTCCATCCTTCAAATCGTTGAGATTTCAACGTTTTACGGGCCTTGTGAACCGAATGACGCAAATGTGGCGACATAACGCTTGCAGGGGCGTTGCGGACGCATTCTCCGTCCGGGCGTGTTGTGTCATTCGGCGTCCGGGCCGCGCAAAAGTACCGCTGGCCATTATCCCATACGGCGTCGTCATGTCGCAACGGCGAAACGGTCCGATCGTGGCTCTTGCGCCGGGGTGGTGGCTTGGCTGGTCGTGGGGTTCGTTGGATTATAGGGTTGTGGGCCGAAGATGCGCCCCAAGGCCGGTAGCACCCGGATGCCGTGCGCCGGTGTGAAATTCGTTCCAGCCGGCATCAGCGCCGTGTTTGTCGGGGATGCCGGGCGGATTCGTCGGGCGGGTCATGATGGCTTTTTCTGGGAGTGTGTGATCAGCCTATCCCGGCCCCAACCGGGAGATACGCCCATCTCTTGCGGGTTGTGGTTAGAAGGGGGTATATATCGTCATGTTCCGTTTTCCTTATACGATTCGAAAACGGCCATTTTCCAACGATTTGCGATTTTCATATTGAGTCGGTCTGCGTTTGGTTCGGCCCCAACCGAGAGATATGCTCGTTTTCTTGAAGTTGTGGTCGGAAAGGGGTGTGTTCCGTTATGTTTCGCTTCTTTTGTCCGACATGGGAATGGCGGAATTCCAACGATTTGTGATTTTGAAGTCGTAGTGGCCCGCATGCGGTTCGGCCCCAACCGGGGAGATATGTCCGTTTCTTGCCGGTTGGGGCTGAGGAAGGGCTCCGCGCTCCGGGTCTTCACTCAATGTGCGAAGAGACTGTTCGTGGTCCGTGGCGCAAAAATCCGCACACTACATCGAAACCGCAGTCTCTGTCCTTGCATCACCGGTGAGGGGCCTCGGCCGCTTTCTGCCCAAAAGCAGCCCGTGGCACCAACATTTGGCACATGATCTCAGAGGATTGTGCTTCAGCTCGCTCGCGTCGGTGGGTAGTGTGCGGCCTGTCCCTCAGATTCATCCAGCAATTGCTTCGGAGCGTCCAATTGTTTTGGATTGCCCGAGTCTTTCGTCTGGACAATAAGCCGTAAGGTTGTTTGCTCGGTCTGAGTAAGTTCATCGCCATGCGCCAGTTCCCCGGTCAGCTTTCCGCCGGTCGTGTCAAGGTGGCGTTGCGCCGACTTGCTGACTGTCGATCTGACGCTGGCATCGTATGGACCTTGATTCGGATGACTTGGCGTTCTCTTTCGACGTGTGTGAGTATGCTTCTTCATGGGGTCAATACCCCCTCAGATTGGTTTTCGATAATCTCCAAGCCGACGAGTGCTGCATGTGTGCTTAGGCGACTGGGTTTGCTTCGTCCAATAAGCGGATTGCGTAGAACGGGTTTTTCATGGTTAATAAGCGTCGACAGGATATCGTCAATATCCGTGCCATCGCCATTCTTATGGTGATGCTCGGTCACAGCATCATCCTGTATTCGAGTTCATGGAATCTATATTCCACAAATGTGTCATGCCCCCCTGAGTCATTTGAAGGATGTCATTAACGTCGTTCAAATGCCGCTGTTCTTTTCTGTTTCAGGATTCTGCTTTCTGTACACCATTCAATCCTCACGCGGTTTCAGCGGCTTCATCAAGGCGAAAGCGCGTCGTATCCTGGTGCCGTTCTTTGTCATCGGTTTACTGTGGATGTACCCGATTCGGATGCTGGTGCGATATCCTGCGTATCAGGGGCATAGCATCATATATGTCATCTTCAAGGATATTGTTGCAGGCTACGACAATGGACATCTGTGGTTTTTGCCGACGCTGTTCTTGATGCTGGTCATCACGTGGATATTGAACGCGGTGGCCTCGCGGAGAACGGTGTTCGATGTCCTGCTGGTAATAGTCGGTGTTGTCGGTCTTGCTTTCTTTCCCAACGGAATTCCTTATGTCCGGGAATTCGGAATGTATTACCTGTATTTCGTGATTGGACTACTGATTCACGAGCATGAGGAAATTTTGCGGATTTGGACGCCTTCTTTCGTGCCTTGGATTATGGTGTTGCTCACGGTGGGTCTGTTGATTGCCGTTGCCATGGGTGTTCGGAACGGCATGGTGACGAAAATAGCTTCGCTGGTGTTTGTCGTGACGTGCTACCGTATCACGCCGAATAAGTCGAATATGGTGATACGAGCCATCAGCAAAAATAGTATGGGCATGTATTTGTTCCACTCGCCGCTACTGTATTTGTCGTTCGCATATTGGCCGAATATCAACCCCTGGCTGATGCTCGTCATCAATTTCTTGGGATTCGGATTGATCGCATACGCTCTAACCGAGATTATGCGCAGACTGCGATTGTCTTTTGTAATCGGGGAATAACGAATCGCCCCCATGCTTTGTACAGATGAGGACGGTGGCTGTTGTCGGACATCGCGATGCCCCGAGGCGGACTCGGGGCATCAGGTGCAATCAGGCGGTCAGCGGACCGAACAGGTGCTCATGCAACGCGGGGCGCATCACATTGTCGAAATCGCCGGATTCCGGGCACTGGACCGCAACGACCAATCCCTGCTTCGGAAGCACGGTGGTGATCTGACCATACGCGCCATCGGCACGATACGCGCCGTCGTACGGAGACATCCAGAACTGATATCCGTATCCGCAGGTCCAGATGTTGTCGTGCGGTGTTTCGATCTGCTGGCTCGACGCGGCGTTCACCCACGCCTCGCTCACTATGCGTTCACCATGCCAAAGGCCGCCGTTCAGATACACCTGGCCGAGCTTGAGCATGTTTCCAAGCTTCATGAACATGCCGGATCCCGCAGTCGGATGCCCCTGCGGGTCGCACTCCCAAAGCGGCCAGCCTTGATTCAAACGCGAGAAAACCTTGCGGTACAGGTACTCGCCAAGATGCTCGCCGCATGCCTTCTCAAGCATCCGGCCAGCCAAGTACGAATCGGCCGATGAATAGCAGAACTCGCTTCCGGGCTCCACCTCGATTCGCCGGGAGAACATGTATGTCAGATAATCCGGTGCTCCCACACCGCCGCGGCGGTCGGGATTCATGAGATACGCGTGATTGAATCCGCTCGACATGGTCAACAGATGACGCAACGTGATGTCAAACAATTCCGGCTGCGCGTCGGCCGGCACATATTCCGCAAACGCATCCGTCAGCTTGTCGTCAAGTTCCAGAACCCCTTCATCGACGGCAATTCCAATGGCGGTCGACACATAGCTCTTCGTATGGGAATAAATGTTGCGTTCCTGATCGGGAGTGAAATGGTGCTCGGCGACGACCGAATCGCCATCGGCGATGGCCACAGCTTCGATCGGCAGGTCTTCGCTGTCTACGAGACTCACGAAATCATTGAAGATGGTGACGGCGTCCATAAGAATCTCCTTTGATGCCACGGGGAAGTGCAGGAACGATTATAGTGACGTCAAACGATTTTCAGCAGGGATATCGTGTTATTTGAACAGGTTGCCGATGGCTGAGAACACCCGTGGCATCGTCTCCAAACATGAGGGCCGGACGTTTACGGTCATCGGCGCACAATGCCGGGTACGACCGGATATCCGGCGCGAGCATGCGCTTCAGATGATGATTCCCTCGCAATGATCGACCTCATGCTGGATGATCTGCGCGGTGAAACCGGTGAACGTGGCATGGCGCTCGCGGAATTTGCGATCGAAGTACGTCACCTCGATACGCTGGTGGCGCACGGTATGGCGTTCTCCCTGAAGGGAAAGGCATCCTTCGGTGGCGTCGAACGCACCGTCCCTCGCGGTGATCTCCGGGTTGAACATGACGGAGATACGGCCGCCGAAATCCTCGTCCACGAAGGCGATGATGCGTTTGGAAACGCCGATCATGTTCGCGGCCATGCCGACGCAGCCATCGCGGTGAGCTTCGAGCGTGTCTTTGAGGTCCTGGGCCACGGCGAGGTCCTCATCCGTGTTCCGCGCATCCTGGGAAGGTTGCTTCAGAAACGGGATGGATGTCATGATTGCTCGCTGCATGTCCTGCTTTCCTCTCTGCGTGACGATTGCTCCATTGTACGTACGGCGTGTTCCGTATATCGCTTATAGATAGCGTGACCACTCTGTTGGGTGGCGTGTCCGCGTTGCATTTGTGGTCAATGTCCGCCATCCATAAGCGAGATGCTGTCAACGCTGGTAGGTCCAGCGGCCGTTTAGCATGGTGCCGACTATGTGTTCGGGCATGGCCCGCATGGATTCAGGGGTATTGATGGTGCTTGGGTCAAGGTCAAGCAGCACCAGATCGGCGTCGTCACCGACCTGCGGATCCGTACGTCCCTGTGCGGTGGATGCCGCAAGGGCGCTCTTGAAGTCAAGGCACTGTTCCGGCTGGAATGGTGCTCTGCCGGAACTTTCCGTGCCGAACACGGCGGCGGAGATCGCCAGCCATGGGTCGAGTGGCGCGACCGGCGCGTCGGAGCCCATGAGGAGTTTCGTTCCAGCCTTGCGCAATGCGTTGAACGCGTAGGGGACTCCGCCCGGATCGCCCCAGAACCGCGTGATGACATCGCGGTCATCCATGGCATGCTGCGGCTGGATGCTTGCGGCGAGTCCGAGCTGTGCCAGTCTTGGAATGTCGTGTTGCTTAAGCATCTGGGCATGCTCGATGGAACCGTGGGCGTGGGTGCGTTCCGCGCAGTCGAGCACGATGGTGTTCGCCTCGTCTCCGATGGCATGGCAGGCGATGTCGAAACCGTGTTCGGTGGCCAGGCGCATGTAGGATTCGATTTGCTCCGGCGTGTAGCTCAGGGTTCCGAATGTTTCCGGAGTGATGCCGGAGTACGGTGTGGAACAGTAGGCGGAACGAGTGTTCAGAGATCCGTCCGAGATCATCTTCATCTCGCCGACACGACCGAGTCCGTGGCTTCCGGGCAGCTCGTCGCCGGTATGCCACCCATCGTCGATGGCTTGCCGGAGACGCTCGGGATATACTCCGGCCTGAACGCGAAGGCCGTCGAGTCCCTGTTCGAACCGGCTGATCCAGGTGTCGATGTTTTCGGCCATCTCATAGTCGCGTATGCCGACCACACCCTTGCGGGCGGCATCAAGTTCGGCGTTGCGCAGAAGTTTCGATAGTTCGGCTTGCGCGTCTGGACCGGCGCTGAGTTTGTCGTAGGCGTCGAACCACTCCAGTTCGCCCACCAGGCCGGATTCATCCACACGAACGCCGAGCTTTTCGGCGGCGGCGGAATTCACCCAGCCGCAATGCATGTCGGCGCTGGAAAGCGCGACCGGCTGGTCTCCTGTGACCGCGTCGATCGCGGCCAATGTAGGCTGTGCGTCATCGGACCACAGGGAGTGTCTGAACCGCATGCCGACCACATATTGATTCGGATCGAGCGTGCCTGCGGCGCGCAGCGCGTTCAGGTGCCCGCGGAGCATGTCGAGGGCGTCTTCGGCGCTGCGCGCTTCAATCAGGTCGAGTCGTCCCAAGGTGTACGACCACTGTGTGAAATGCGTGTGGTTGTCCCAGAGTCCGGGAATGACCCAAGTGTCTGAGGAATCATCGGATGGGCTGATTCTGGCGATCCGACCATCTTCGATTTCGAGATCGACTGACGTGTCCGCGCCTGTGAATCGCAGACCTTTCAGACGTGTCTTCGTACTCATGCATCCTCTTTCCCGTTGGACTGTTTCCGCATTCACCGATCTATAAGCGAGATGGCGTGCTGCTTACTGGATGGAAGCCAATGCCTGGTCGAGGTCGGCGATGATGTCGGCCGCATTCTCGATGCCGCAGCTCAGACGTACCAGATCGATACCCACGCCGGCTTCCTCGAGCTGTTCCTCGGTGAGCTGGCGGTGCGTGGTGCCTGCCGGATACAGTGTGCAGCTACGTGCGTCGGCCACATGCGTGGCGATAGACACCATCTTGAGGGCGTCGAGGAACGCCGAGACCTTCTCGCGACCGCCGGGCACTCCGAAGGAGATAACGCCGCAGGTGCCGTTCGGCATGTACTTTTCGGCCAATGCGTGGTACTTGTCGCCTTCGAGTCCGGGGTAGCTCACCCAGCTGATGCGCGAATCGGCTTCCAGCCACTTGGCCACGGCCAACGCGTTCGCGCAATGGCGTTCCATACGCACGCCCAGCGATTCCATATGCATGCCCATGATCCACGAGTTGATCGGCGCCGGTGTGGAACCGAAGTCGCGCATGAGCTGCGCGGTGGCCTTGGTGATGTAGGCGGCCTTGCCGAATTCCTTGGCGTAGGTCACACCGTGGTAGGAGTCGTCCGGAGTGGTCAGTCCCGGGAATTTCTCCGCATGCGCCATCCAGTCGAAGTTTCCGGAATCCACGATCGCGCCGCCCACGCAGGAGCCGTGGCCATCCATGTACTTGGTGGTGGCATGGGTCACGATGTCCACGCCGTATTCGAACGGACGGCAATTGATCGGCGTCGGGAAGGTGTTGTCGACGATCAGCGGCACGTTGTGGCGGTGCGCTGCGTTCGCGAACTTCTCGAAGTCCAGCACGATAAGCGCCGGATTGGAGATCGATTCGCCGAACACGGCCTTGGTGTTCGGCTGGAATGCGGCTTCCAGTTCCTCTTCGGTGCATTCGGGGCTCACGAACGTGCACTCGATGCCCATTTTGCGCATGGTCACGTTGATGAGGTTGAAGGTTCCGCCGTAGATCGCGGAGGAGGCCACGATGTGGTCGCCGTTGTTGCAGATGTTGAACAGCGCGAAGAAGTTGGCCGCCTGGCCGGAGGAGGTCAGCATCGCGGCCGCGCCGCCTTCCATCTCGCAGATCTTCGCTGCGACGGTGTCGTTGGTCGGGTTCTGCAGTCGGGTGTAGAAGTATCCGGCTTCGGACAGGTCGAACAGGCGGCTCATCTGCTCGCTGGACTGGTATTTGAAGGTTGTTGCCTGAATGATCGGGGGAGTGCGGGACTCTCCGTTGCCAGGCTGGTAACCTCCCTGCACGCAGATGGTATCGACGTTTTCGCTCATGGTTTCGTTCTCCCTTCGAACGTCTTCGCGTTATGTGAGATGCAACAAACAAGGCCACTCTATCATTGCGTTGGAATTCGGCTGTTTTCCAACCGAAACGCCGGATAGTTCAACGAATTGACAAATTTAGGTAGATGAATTTATTATGTATGCAAGACGGGCGGAAGTCCGCCGCGAGAAAAGCTTCGAAAACCAAAACCAATAGCAAAGGAGCACCCCCATGGGTCTGTGGGATATCGAGAAGATTCCGTATGTCGGTCGCGAAAAGGGACCGGAAGAGGGCCTTGCCTTCCATTACTATGACGCCGACAAGGTTGTCGCCGGCAAGAAGATGAAGGACTGGCTGCGCTTCGGCGTTGCTTGGTGGCACACCTTCGATCAGGAGCTCGTCGATCCGTTCGGCACCGGCACCTCCCTGCGTCCGTGGTACGGCAAGTACTCCAACGAGATGGATCAGTCCCTGGCCAAGGTCGACTACGCGTTCGAGTTCTTCCAGAAGCTCGGTGTCGAGTACTTCTGCTTCCACGATCGCGACATCGCTCCGGAAGGCGACACCCTGCGCGAGACCGATGCCAACCTCGACAAGATCGTCGACAAGATCGAAGAGAACATGAAGGCCACCGGCGTTAAGCTGCTGTGGAACACCTCCTCTCTGTTCACCAACCCGCGCTTCGTCTCCGGCGCTTCCACCTCCCCGTTCGCGGACATCTTCGCATACTCCGCCGGCCAGCTGAAGCACTCCCTCGAGATCGCAAAGCGCCTCGGCGCCGAGAACTACGTGTTCTGGGGCGGCCGTGAAGGCTACGAGAACCTGTGGAACACCCAGATGCAGCGCGAGCAGGCTCACATGGCCAAGTTCTTCCACATGTGCCATGAGTACGCTCAGGAGATCGGCCTGGACGCCCAGTTCCTGATCGAGCCGAAGGCCAAGGAACCGACGATGCACCAGTACGACTTCGATGCATCCACCGCAATCGCCTTCCTGAAGACCTACGACATCGACTTCATGAAGCTGAACCTGGAAGGCAACCACGCCAACCTGGCCGGCCACACCTACCAGCACGAGATCCGCACCGCCCGCGAAGCCGGCGTGCTCGGCTCCCTCGATGCGAACCAGGGCGACAAGCTCATCGGCTGGGATATGGATGAGTTCCCGACCGACCTGTACGAGACCTCCACCGTCATGTGGGAAGTCCTCGCCGCAGGCCAGATCGGTCCTCACGGTGGTCTGAACTTCGACGCCAAGCCGCGTCGTACCTCCTTCTACGCCGAGGATCTGTTCCGCTCCCACATCGCAGGCATGGATGCATTCGCAGCCGGCCTCCTGGTTGCCGACAAGATGCACGAAGACAAGTTCATCGAGAACCTGCAGGCCGAGCGCTACAGCTCCTACGATTCCGGCATCGGCGCGACCATCGAAGACGGCACCGCGACCCTGGCTTCCCTCGAAGAGTACGCCCTGGATATCCCGCAGGCCAAGCTCATCGAGGCCACCAAGTCCGATCACCTCGAGTCCGTCAAGGCCACCATCAACAACTACATCGTTGACGCGCTGGCTGAGGCCTGATTCAAGGGTGAATTTCACGCCAATCCTTGATTCATCACTGGATTGAACAGCGGGGTCCGGCTGTAACGGGGCCAACGATACGACGGGCCGGGAAGTCGATCTTCTCGACCCGTCTTCTGATACTTTCCTTTCCTGACTCCTTCCATGAAGGTCGCCTGTAAGCGTTGTGGCTTGCAGGCGATTTTCTGTTTACGGGAAAAACGAAAATTTCGATTTCCTCATTTCGGCTCGCAAAGGAGCGATTCATGACTGTCGAAACAATCACCGTCGCCAATCCGATTCTCAACGGCATGTATCCGGACCCCAGCTGGATCTGGGACGATTCGGAACAGCGGATAACGCTCGTCAATTCCTCGTTCGAACTCGTTCCCGGCCTGCCCATTCACGTTTCCGATGATCTTGCGCACTGGACGCACGTCGCGGATGCCATCGATTCGGACATGGCCCGCCGTCTTCTCATTCCGTTCGTGGAGGATTCGGGCGGCGTCTATGCTCCCACATTGCGCAGAATCGCAGGCAAATACGTGATCGCGTGCACCATAGCGCGTATCGATGTGAATAAGGCGGCCGAATCGGGCTGTTCGCAGGAAGAGTTGGCTCAGGCGAGGCATGCGGACGGAAACTTCATCCTCGAGGCCGACGACATCGAGGGGCCGTGGCGCGGGCCGTTCTGGATTCAAGGCGCCGAAGGCATTGATCCCGACGTTTTCGAGGACCGCGACGGATCCGTGTATTGGACGCAAACCAGACCCGCCGTCTTCCCTCAGTGGGAGGGGCAGACCGAGGTCTGGACCCAACGTATCGATCCGCAAACATGGACGCTGGTTGAGGATGGCCAAACCGCAGGTTGCATGAAAACCATCATCTGGCGAGGATACGGCGTGGAAGCTGTGTGGGCCGAAGGGCCGCATCTGTACCGCATCGGCGATTACGTGTATCTGCTGACCGCTGAGGGCGGCACGAGTTTCGAACATAGCGAGATGGCCATGCGCATCCATGCTCCGAACGGATTGGCCGAAGCGTTCACGGAGTACGAACGTGCGGCGATCGAAGCGGGGGAGGGCATTGCGCAAGTGCGTGAGGGTGAGCGTTCCTACCTGGGTAATACGGTCCGCGCGTTCCACGCCGACAAGAAGAATCCGATACTCACCCATCGTCATTTGGGCATGGCGGAACCCGTGCAGTGTGTGGGGCACGGCGATTTGATGAACCATCCCCGGTTCGGTTGGTGGATGGTGTGCCTGGGCGTCCGTGAGACGCCGGGACCCAATCCCGGTGAGTTGCTGAGCTATCTGGGCAGGGAGAGCTTCGTCACGCCCGTGCGTTGGGAGCATAACCCGACCGATTGGAAGCTTCGTGGAGACGGCATGCCTTCGCATCCGCAGGTCGATCCCGGCTGGCCGGTGACGTGCGCCGGCCTTGGCCGTCTGCCCGATGAGATTTCGATGACGCTGGATGGGGAAGGATATCCGGAAATCACGGTCCATACGGGAATTTCCGCTCCGGAATCGGCTCCGATGGTGTTGGACGTGCGGCGCTGCGATGAATCCTCCGTTTTCGTGCGTGGTGATGCGCATGTGAGGTATTGGAGAATACCGCAGCTGCCGTGCCTGATGCCGCTGCCGGATTCCGGTTCGCTGATTGTTCGGCAGGATGGCGCCAATTATGCGGTGTTCGCGTTGCGCAATGGCGTCGTCGAGTTCCGGCTTTGTTCCGGTGGCGATGAGGGCGAACGCTTCCGGGTCGATGTGCCGGATGGCGATTTGTCGCGCGTCGCGGTGCTGTTTTCCGACAATCGTCTTGCGATCGTCGCCACCACGGACGGTAATGCGGGCGATTCGATATCCCTGCTGGATGCGCGCCGGGATGTATGTCGGGACGGATGGGATGTTCTGCATGTCTTCGACGCGCGATTCCTGAGCACGGAATGGGCCGGCGGTTTCGTAGGTTGCATGGCCGGACTGTCGTCCGATTGCTGAGCACGTCTGATCGCATTGTGCGAATGCGGGGCGGCCGTGGATGTTCGGCCGCCCAAAGTTTCGTCCGTGCCGATCATTCGGCTTGCGAACGATCTCACCCTGCAGTTTGGCGCTGTCATTCCTCAAGTCTTTGCGTGCTGTTGCGCACCACCAAGGACGTCGGCAGGATGACGTGCGGTTGCAGAACGTCGTTGGTGGTCAATGCCTCCGCAAGCATGCGCACCGATGTTCTGGCCATGTCCTGCAGCGGCTGGCGGACCGTGGTGAGTGCCGGCCCGAGGTAGGAAGCCGTCTGCACGTCGTCGAATCCGACGACCGACAGATCTTCCGGAATGCGCAATCCCAACTGTCGGGCAGCCTCATATACGCCCATGGCCTGCAGGTCGCTGCCCGCGAAGATGGCGGTCGGTCTATGTGGGTGCTCAAGTAGGGATACGGCCTGCGCGTATCCTCCCGAAGTGGTGAAATCGCCCTCGGTAATCAGCTCCGGGTCCGCGGTGATGCCCTGTTCCGCCAATGCGGACGTGTAGCCGTCGAGCCGGGCCTTGGAGCACATCATCTCCTCCGGCCCGGTGATGATGCCGATGCGTCTGTGACCCAGTGCGAGCAGATGCCGTGTGGCGATCACGCCGCCGGTCCAGTTGTCGGCCTGCACCGACAATGTGGTCGGATCCGGATCGCCGAACGGGTCGAACAGCACGAACGGAATGCCCCGCGAATGCAGTTTGTTTCGCTCGATACGCGTCAGGTTGGAGAACACAAGGATGGCCCCGTCCGTCTGTCTGCGAAGCATGTTGTCTATCCACGACGAGTCGGGGTGCTGACGGTTGCCCCCTTCCGTGGTGATGATGCTCATGTCGTGCAGTTTGGCTTCACGGATCGCGCCGCGCATGACCTCCATCGCCCATACGTTTTCGAAATCCTGGAAGACGATCTCTATCATCTTCTGTTTTTTGCCGGGCACCGCCTTGCGCGAATAACCGTATTTCTTCAGGGCCGCGTTGATGGTCTGGCGTGTTTCTTCCGATATGTCCGCGCGTCCATTGAGGGCTTTTGACACGGTGGCCAGGGAATAGCCCGTTTCCTTGGCTATGTCGGTCAAACGGATGGATGATTTCTTGGTTGACTTGCTTGTTCCGGGTGCCATATTTCCCCCTTTCGTGTTCTATCATACGTGGAAAAACCAGCGAAACTTTCGGTTTTCGATTTTCGAAAGTTTCGAAAAAGAAAATCTATTCAAGAAGGTTGGAAAATCAAGAAAAAATGCTTAGTAAGTTGATTTAACGAATAATTTGACGTGTAATATTTTCGTAGTTTATAGTGGTTGTACAACGAAAGAGAACGAAAGTTTCGAAACGAAATCAAAGGCTGATTTCAATCAACGAAAGCAGCGGACGACATGGCGACTACGAAGTCGCGGAACGTCGCCGCAGTCGAAATCACTTGTTCTCAGGGTTGTCATCATTCGCCGATGATGAGTGGAAAATAAGGAGAAGACAATGAAGTTCAAAGCCGTCGCAGCCGCCACGCTCGCAGTGGCAACCATGGTGGGCATGTGCGCCTGCGGATCCAGCAACAGCGCCAAGGATGAAAACACCATCACGTTCTGGCACAACGCCACCGCCGGTACCGGCAAGCAGTACTGGGAGGATCTCGCCGCTTCCTTCGAAAAGGAAACCGGCGTCAAGGTCGAGATCCAGGCCATCCAGAATGAGGATTTCGAAGGCAAGCTGACCACCGCCATGCAGGATCCGTCCTCCGGTCCGGACGTGTACATGGCGCTGAACGGCGCCAAGACCAAGGACATGATCGACGCGGGACAGGCCATGGACCTTACCGACAAGATCAGCGACACCGTCAAGACTCAGATGGCTTCCTCCGTGAAGTCCTTCACCTATGACGGCAAGGTGTACGGCGTGCCCGTCACTGTTCAGCCGGGCGGCATCTGGTATTCCAAGGATCTGTTCGAACAGGCCGGAATCACCGAAGTGCCCACCACCTTCAGCGAGCTGAAGGAAGACATCACGAAGCTGCGCGACGCGGGCATCGAACCGATCGCACTCGGCGGCAAGGACGCATGGCCGGCAGGACATTGGTATTACTGGCTCTCGTTGCGTGAATGCTCCACCGACGCATATGCCAAGGGCGTCAACGACAAGGACTTCTCCGATTCCTGCTGGACCAAGGCCGCCGAGGACCTTCAGGATCTGCTCGACATGAACGCTTTCAACGAAGGCTTCCTGACCACCACCGCCCAGCAGGGCGCAAGCTCCTCCGCCGGCCTGCTCGCCAACCACAAGGCGGCTATGGAACTCATGGGCACTTGGGAGCCTGGCGTGGTCAAGGATCTGACCCCTGACAAGACCGCGATGGAAGACCTCGGATTCTTCGCATTCCCGACAGTCGACGGCGGCAAGGGCGAGGAAGGCGCTCTGATGGGCGCGGCCACCGGCTTCTCCGTCAACCCCGAGGCTCCGCAGGCCGCGGTCGACTTCGTCAACTACATGGCCGAGAAGACGAACCAGGAAGAATACGCCACCGCGTTCAGCACCATCCCGGCATCCTCCGAAGCCATGGACTCCGTTACGGACGACAACCTCAAGCAGATCATCGAAGCCATGAACAGCTCCGACGACATGCAGCTGTGGATGGACACCGCACTCGGCGGCAACATCGGCAACGCGCTCAACTCTGCTGTAGTGAACCTGCTCTCCGGTCAGGGCTCGGCCGAAGACATCGTTACGGCGATGGAGGACGCGGCGGCCAAGGGCTGATCGCGCAACGGCGACTGACGTAAGTCATATCCAAGGCCGGGCGGAAGGTCCGTCCGGCCTTGTTCTTTTCGCACAAACGACTTGGTGGAGATAAACATGGCGACTCAAAACAACAATGGGGCGACGCCGAAGTCACGCAGAATCAAAGGCGTGTCGAGTGGCAAAGCGCGTCGCAACGCAGAAATATTCATCCTATCCGCGCCCGCGATCCTTCTGTTCGTATGCTTCGTGATCCTGCCGATTATTCTGGGCGCATACTACGGCTTCTACCAGTGGAAAGGCTATGGATCGCCTTCCGAGACGGGCAAGTTCGTCGGATTCCAAAACTACGTTACGGCACTGAAGGATTCAGCGTTCCAGGCAGCCATCCTGCACACGTTCGAAGTGGTCGTCGGCTCCTTGGTGATTCAGGCCCCGCTTGCCATCCTCTTCGCGCTGCTGCTCAATCAGAAATTCAAGGGTCGTGGTCTGATCCGCACGCTCATCTTCGTGCCGTACGTCGTCTCCGAAGTGATCGTCGGCACCGGCTGGAGCCTGCTGCTGCAGAAGAAGGGCGCCATCAACGAGATCCTCGCCAACTTCGGCATCGATGGTCCGGATTGGCTTGCCGACCCGAAGATCGCAATGTTCACGCTGCTGCTGCTGATCAGCTGGAAGTACATCGGATTCGCCGTGATCCTCATGCTGGCGGGCATGCAGTCCATCCCTGAGGAACTGTACGAAGCGGCCCGTGTCGACGGCGCCGGATTCTGGCAGATGCAGAAGAGCATCACGCTGCCGCTGCTCGCCCCGACCCTGCGCATCTGGGTGTTCCTGTCGATGATCGGCTCCCTGCAGCTGTTCGATCTGGTCTACATCGTGTGGGGCAAATACGTGTCCACTACGGCGGGTGTGTCCACCATGGCCACCTACATGGTTCGCGAAGGCCGAGGGGCCGGTAACTACGGCTACGGCTCCGCGGTGGCGTTGATCATCTTCGTGATCTCCCTGGTCATCGCGCTGACCTACCAGAAGTTCGTGCTCAACCGCGATCTCGACGGTGCCGTGACCGAACAGAAGGAAGCCAAGAAGCGCGCAGCGAAGCGCGCGAAGGAAGCGCAGCGTCGCGAAGCCGCCGCAATCGCAAGTGAGGTGAAGTGATGACCATCGCAAATACCGCAAGTCGTCCCGATAAAAACAAGTACACCGCGAAGAACGGCTACCGCGTATCGTCCAAAACGCCGTGGGGCCACCCGGTCGTGTACTTCTTCTCGCTGCTTCTGGTGGCCATCTGCGTGACGCCGGTGCTGTACATCATCTTCGGAGGTTTCCGCACCAACTCGCAGATCACCAATCATCCGTCCGGCCTGCCGAATCCGTGGGTGATCGACAACTACGTGGCCGTGTTCACCAGCGACACCTTCTGGACCGAACTCGTCAACTCCACCATCGTGGGTCTCGCTACCATGGTCGGCGTGGTCGTGCTTGGCATCATGGTGAGCTTCGTCATCGCACGGTACAAGTTCCGCTACGCGCCGCTCATGTACGCGCTGTTCTCTGCTGGCCTGATGTTCCCGATGACCGTCGGCATCACGCCGCTGTACCTGCTGATCCGCAACCTCGGACTGTCGAACTCCCTGCTTGGCCTGATCCTGCCGCAGATCGCGTTCGGCCTGCCGCAGACCATCATCATTCTTGTGCCGTTCCTGCAGTCCATTCCGAACGAGCTCGAAGAGGCCTGCCTGCTTGACGGATGCTCCCGACTCGGCTTCTTCTGGCGCATGGTCATCCCGCTGTCGATGCCGGGCGTCGCCACCACGGGCATCCTCACCTTCGTCGGAAGCTGGAACGCCTATATGCTGCCGCTGTTCGTGCTCAGCGACGAAAGCAAGTACACATTGCCGCTCGGCGTGCAGATGTTCAGCTCCGAACATTCCGTCGACACCGCACAGGTTCTGGCGTTCACCTCGCTGGCCATGCTTCCGGCACTGATCTGCTTCACGATTTTCCAGAAGAAGATCGTCGGCGGACTTACCGGCGCCGTGAAGGGCTGAGAACAAAAGAAAACGTATGTTCGGGAGATGTCCTCCGGTCTCCCGAACGCCTTACCAACGCAAAGAGGCAATCATGAAGATTTCCAACCCCGTACTCACGGGTTTCCACGCGGATCCGTCGATGATCCGAGTGGACGACACCTATTACATCGCCAACTCGACCTTCGAATGGTTCCCCGGCGTGCGGTTGCACGAATCCAAGGACCTGGTGCACTGGAACACCCTGCCCAGCCCCTTGAGCCGTGTCAGCCAGCTCGACATGAAAGGCAACCCGTCCTCCGGTGGCATCTGGGCCCCCGACCTGAGCTACGCGGACGGCAAATTCTGGCTGGTCTACACCGATGTGAAGGTGGTCAACGGCGCATTCAAGGACTGCGTCAACTATCTGGTGACCGCGCAAGACATCCGAGGACCTTGGTCCGATCCGATCCGCATCAACGGCGTCGGCTTCGATTCCAGCCTGTTCCATGATGACGACGGACGCAAATACCTGGTCCAGCAGACCTGGGACTTCCGCGAATACCACCATGCGTTCAACGGCATCACGCTCACCGAATTCGATGTGGACACCATGAAACTCAAGCCGCAGACCGCCAGAACCATCTGGGAAGGCACCGACGTGAAGGTGGTGGAAGGTCCCCATCTGTACAAGAAGGACGGCTGGTACTACCTGTTCGCGGCCGAAGGTGGCACGCAGTACGAGCATCAGGAGTCCGTGGCGCGCTCGCATACTCTTGACGCATTGTCGTTCGAGGTCATGCCGAACGGTCCGTTCATCGGCAACTACGACACCCCCGACTTTTACCTGCAAAAGCAGGGTCATGGCGCGCTTGTGGACACTCCGTCCGGCGAATGGTACTACGCATCGTTGTGCGGCCGTCCGTGGAGGCATGAAACCGAACCGTCCCACGGGGTTCGTGGTTGGTGCACGCTCGGTCGGGAGACGTCCATCCAGAAGGTCGAATGGGATGAGGACGGCTGGCCGTACGTGGTGGGAGGTCATGGCGGTCAACGCTATGTGGACGCTCCGAAGGACGCCGTCGAAACCGAAGCCCCCGCAAACCGCGATGAACATGACGAATTCGAATCCGACACGCTTGGTGTGAATTGGAACACCGTCCGTGTGCCGTTCACCGAAGCCATGGGAACCGTCGGTGGCGGCAAACTGACGCTGCGCGGCCAGGGCTCGTTGTGCAACGCGTTCGAACAGTCGCTGGTGGCACGCCGCTGGCAGGCGTTCAACTTCGACGCCGAAACGAAGGTGAGCTTCGATCCGGACAACTACATGCAGATGGCCGGATTGGCGAACTATTACGACGACCTGTGCTGGTCGTGGGCGTTCGTGACATGGGATGAGAAGCGTGCGTGCCGCGTCATCGAAGTGGCGCAGAACGACTTCAACCAGTACACGTCCTACCTCAAGGGCGACGCCATCGAGGTGCCTCGGGACGCTGAATCCGTATGGCTTCGCACCAAGGTGCGCAAGGAATACTATTCCTACGAGTATTCCTTCGACGGCGAGCATTTCACCGAGATTCCGGTGAAGCTGGACGCGAAGGTCCTTTCCGACGATTACATCGTGCAGCGGTACGGAGGATTCTTCACCGGCGCGTTCGTCGGCCTGGCCTGCGTGGATCTGTCGGATTACGGCGCGACCGCGGAATTCGATTATTTCGATTACAAGGAACTGCCGGACAACGAATAGTTGCCTTCCGTGGGCGGCGGCCGTTTCTATGATGGCCGCCGCCCATCTGTTGTTTTATTGTTGTTTGATTGTTGGCTCGGTAATGCGGGCCGTATGCTCGAAGGGGAGACGATCATGGTCTTGCGATTGCCGAAACTGCTCGGCGACGGCTGCGTGCTGCAGTCTGGAACGGATGTGCGCATCTGGGGATGGGCCGATGCCGGCTCTGGCATCACGGTGGATTTCGAAGGGTTCGTGGCGCGCGTCGAAGCCGATTCGGTTGACGGGTCATGGTGCGTTTCGTTACCTCCGTTGCATGCCGGCGGCCCGTTTGCGCTGCATGTCGAATCCTCGTCGGGGGAGCGTTTGGAACGCGGTTGCTATGTGGGTGAGGTGTTCCTGTGCTCCGGCCAGTCGAACATGGAACTTCCCATGGCGTGGGTGAAGGCCGATTATCCGCAGGAGTGGAATCGCGGTCCCGATCCGTTGCTTCGGCAGTATAAAGTGATTCCCGATTATGATTTTGCCGGGCCGCGTCAAGACCATGAACGCGCGTCATGGTGCGGCTGCAGCGCCGAAACGCTCGGTGATTTTTCCGCGTTGGCCTACTTTTTCGGCCGTAAAATTCGCGAACTGTTGGATGTTCCGGTCGGTTTGCTGAACGTTTCCTTGGGTGGCTCGCCGATCGAATCGTGGATGGACGCCGATTCGTTGCGTGATTTCCCCGAAGCCCTTGCGGAACTCGAACCGTATTTGGGGGAGGGTGTGGCACGGCGTAGGAGCGCCGGTTCCGTGGCTGCGAGGGATTCGTGGTATCAGGCGTTGGGCTATGGCGGCGCGGCCGACGCCCATCATGAGCCGGTTCCTCTGATTACCTGGGATTGTCCGGAAGCCAAGAATAGTGCGCCGTTGGATGTGAGCTGGCGGAACGTCGAACTTCCCGGCTGGTATGGCGATCTTGGATTTGCCGACTTCCGTGGCGAGATCGAATTGCGGAAAACCGTGTTTCTGCCGGATTGCGTGGAAGGTCGGCCGGCCTTGCTGCGTTTGGGAACCATGAACGATGCCGACCATACGTGGGTCAATGATGTGCTGGTGGGCGGGCGCGGCAATGTGTATGAGCCGCGCGATTACGAGTTGAAGCCCGGCGTATTGCATGCCGGGGCCAATGAGATTCGCGTACGGTTGGTCGTCGAACGGCCGGGAGGCCGTGTGACGCCTGGCAAGCCGATGATATTGGCGGTCGACGACGAGACCTTCGCCTTGAACGGCACTTGGCAATGCGCCGTGGTGCAGCGTGCCGAGCGGGATTGTCCGTTTGAGGATTTCGTGCGATGGAAGCCGACCGGACTGTACAACGCCATGCTGGCCCCCTGCTTTCCGTATGCGGTACGTGCCGCCTTGTGGTATCAGGGCGAATCGAACACGGGTGATCGCGCCACGCAATACGGTGGCGAGCTGGAAGCCATGATCGGCCTGTGGCGCGGCAAATGGCAACAGCCGGACATGCCGTTCCTCATCGTCCAATTGCCGAATTTCTCCATTGACGCCATCGAAGACGGCGGATGGCCATTGATCCGGGAGCAGGAATGGATGGTCGCCGAAAAACTTGAGCATGTGGCGTCGGTGGTGACCCTCGACGCGGGTGAAGGCAACGATCTGCATCCGCATAATAAGAAACTCATCGCCGACCGGCTGTTCGCTGCGGCACGGGCGCTGGTGTACGGGCAAAACGCGAAACCGCAGCCGCGCATCGTTTCTTTGGGCATCGAAAGCGGTCTGCTGCGCATACGCTGCGATCGGATCGACGCGGGTGTTTGCGAAAACGAGGTCGTGCGATGCGGCGGTGCCGTGCAATCGCAAGGATTGCGTTTACACACGCTTGACGGAAAAGCTCCCGGGGAAATCACCTTCTTCTGGTCGGATTCCGGCACTGCGGCCCCTGCTGAAGCGTGGATCGACGGCGATTGCGTCATGACGCGCCTGCCGAACAGAACACCGGACGAAGTGCGTTACGCATGGCGCAACAATCCGCAATCCGGACTGCTGTGCGACGAGAACGGCACGTTGTTGCCCCCATTCCGTCTGCGTATCAAAGACTGATTGATCACGTGCAAGGAGAATATTATGGAATCGCTGTTCGAACAGTACGGATATGACGCCGATGAAGTGCGCGAACGAGTGAATCAGGTCTGGTATGAGATTTTCGAAGGGCCGGACAAGTTCTACTGGCAGACCGATGAAGGGCTCGGCTACGTCAAAGACACCGGCAACGACGACGTGCGAACCGAAGGTATGAGCTACGCCATGATGCTCGCGGTGCAATTCAATCGCAAGGACGTGTTCGACAAACTGTGGGGCTGGGTCATGCGCTACATGTACATGGCCCAAGGGCATCATGCGCATTATTTCGCATGGTCGGTCGATCCCTCCGGAGTGCCGAACGCCGACGGACCCGCCCCGGACGGCGAGGAATATTTCGCCATGGACCTGTTCCTTGCGTCACGGCGTTGGGGCGATGGCGAAGGCATCTACGACTACGCCGCATGGGGACGTGAGATTCTGCGGTACTGCATCCACAAGGGAGAACGGTACGAAGGCGAGCCCATGTGGAATCCGGACAACAAGCTCATCAAATTCATTCCCGAAACCGAATGGAGCGACCCCTCCTACCATCTGCCGCACTTCTATGACGTCTTTGCGGAGGAATCGGATGAAGAGGATCGGGATTTCTGGAGTCAGGCCGCACGGGCAAGCCGCGATTATCTGGCGCTCGCCTGTAAAGCCGAAACCGGCATGAACGCCGAATACGCCGATTTTGACGGCAGTCCGCATGTGGACGAACGCGATCACTGGCATTTCTTCTCCGATGCGTACCGCACCGCCGCGAACATCGGCCTTGACTCGCTATGGGGCGGAACCCCGAAAGCGCTATGCTCCAGAGTCAACGCGCTGCAACGTTTCTTCCTCACCCACGATCGAACCTGCGTATATACGGTGGATGGCACGCCGGTGGACGAGCGTGTGCTGCATCCCGTGGGCTTCATCGCCACCATGGCGCAAGGATCATTGGCAGGGCGCTTCGCCGAAGCCGACGATGCCGACGATTGCGCGCGACGTTGGGTGAGCATGCTGTGGAACACTCCGATGCGCATTGGCGCCCGCCGATACTATGACAATTTCCTCTACGCCTTCGCCATGCTGGCGCTGAGCGGAACATACCGTTACGAGTGGTGAGCGTTTGGTGCCGGAGAGGGGTGCGGTCATACTCAGCAGGTTGAAATACGGCAGGGAAGGCTTTTGCGGTACGGGTCACCACTGTGCTGGAGGTATGAATGGATTTTGATTGTCCAGGAGGGGTGCCGTGCGTGCCGTCCGGTGAAAAAGGGCTGCATGAATCTCGGCGGGAGCTTTGGTGGACGATAGTTTATTCGACTGTCGGTCAGTTATCGAGCCATGCCTAGTGGACGCGTTACTGAATCACGAAACAATTTGCAAAGTGTCTTTTTTGCCATGAAAAATGGTTTGCA
The DNA here is from genome assembly GCA_963619615.1 of Senegalimassilia sp. Taxonomy (GTDB): domain Bacteria; phylum Actinomycetota; class Actinomycetes; order Actinomycetales; family Bifidobacteriaceae; genus Bifidobacterium. The sequence goes on from CAVEXE010000008.1 coordinate 43,007, forward strand.
AAGTGTAAAAATTCAGCCTTACAATAATTTGCAAAGTGTATTCTGTCGTATGGATCGGAGTGATTCTCGTGTTGCGGCGTAAGGCATATCGCGACTTGGAGTCGTGGAGACAGTACAAGACCAAGCAAGCTCTGCTTGTTGATGGAGCGAGACAAGTCGGCAAGACCTTCCTCATTCGTGAGTTTGGCTCCGAAAATTACGAATATGTTGTGGAACTGAATCTACTTGAGAATATTGAGGCTTGCAATGCCATCTCTTCGGCCAAGAACTCTGCGGAGTTGTTCTTGCGTATCAGTGCTTTTGCGCAGAAGCCATTGGTGCCGGGGAAGACGCTGATTTTCCTTGATGAGGTGCAGGCCTGTCCGAGCGTCATCACCATGGTGAAATTCCTGTGTGAAAGGCAGGAGTACGACTACATCCTTTCCGGATCCATGCTGGGTGTGGAAATGAAGAACGTTAGGTCGGTGCCGGTTGGTTATCTGATGGCAGTGACCATGCATCCACTGGATTTTGAGGAATTTACATGGGCCGCTGGAATCGGTGAAGATATCTGGAATGAAGTGCGTCGTGCGTATGCGCAATGCGAAGCAGTGGACGAATTCGTGCACCGTCGATTGCTGCAGTTGTTCCACGAATATCTGATCTGCGGCGGCATGCCCGATGCGGTACAGGCGTATTTTGCTACGAATGACATACAGCGTACGCGTGCTCTGCAAGGCGGCATCGTGCAGATGTATCGCGAGGATATCTCCAGGTATGCCGGTGATCGTTCTCGAACAACCAAGAGGATTTTTGATCTCATTCCAAGTGAGCTAAATGATCAGAACAAGCGTTTCATCGTCAAAGACATCGAGGGGCAGCCACGTCTGAATCGTTATGACAATGATTTTTTGTGGTTGGCTGATGCGTGTGTGGCATTGCCTGCCTACAACGTGGATGAGCCTAGGTATCCATTGAAGTTGTCGATGAACTCTACCAAGTTCAAAATGTTCTTGGCTGATGTTGGGCTGCTGACATATGAGTGCGGTCTGGATGTCGTACGCTCAATGCTGTCGGATAGGCTGGATATCAATTATGGTTCCATATATGAGAATGCAGTGGCACAGGAATTAGTGGCACATGGGCATGGCTTGTTTTTCTTCAAAAATCGCGTGATTGGCGAGTTGGATTTTTTGATTGAGCAAGAAGGGCGTGTAGTTCCGCTGGAAGTGAAGTCGGGCAAATCGTATAAGCGGCATAGTGCGTTGAATAATGCTTTGGCGACGCCGAATTATGGTATCGATCATGCGGTTGTGTTGAGTGAGGGAAACCTTGAAGTGGAAGGCAGGGTGCATTACCTTCCTGTCTATATGGCGGGGCTGCTTGAAAGCGGCAAACGCGCCTTATCTGGCATGATGTGAGTGCTGGTTTGAAGCATTGCCGATATGCTCCTTTCCCGTATGCCTTGGCGCTGAGCGGAACATACCGTTACGAATGGTGAACGTGGAATCGGAGGCTTTCCTGCTTTCCTCTTGTAATATAGGGTGTGAACGTTCACGAACTGTGGTGTGGGAGAATGTATGACACAGGAAACCGAAGCTTTGATCGCATCCGATGATGAGTTGAACAGGCTGTTCACGGGCAAGCCGACGCAGTACCGCAAGTCGAAGTCCCTGCCCAACTATACGGGCGAGGCGGCGCGTGCCTGCGCGAAGATCAACCGAATCTTCTTCGACGATCCCGACGAGGCGTACCGGCTGTTCCATGAGCTCATTCCGGATGCGGGGGAGGGCGTTGAGTTCACGCCGCCGTTCACCATCGATTACGGCATCGGTCTGACGATCGGCCGCGGAACGTTCATCAACAAGGACTTCATGATCTGCGGCGGCGGATACGTGACCATCGGCGAGGACTGCCTCATCGGTCCGCGTTGCACGATCGCCACGCCGAATCATGCCAAGGACGCGGCCACCCGTTTGGCCGGATGGGAATACGCATCCCCCGTGACCATCGGAAGCAACGTATGGTTCGGGGCGAACGTGACGGTGACGCCCGGCGTGACCATCGGCTCCAACTCCATCATCGGGGCGGGATCGGTGGTCACGAAGGACATTCCGGAAAACTCCATCGCGGTGGGCAATCCGGCCCGTGTGATTCGCGAGATTCCGGAACATGATCCGGCGTTCGTCGATGTGGAAGGAATCGAATAGTCGGTTTCGGATGTGTCCGGTGGGGCCGCCAATTCGCTGCGGCGTAATCCTATTCGGATTACCTATTCGGATTTCTAAAAAACGGGGCGGCACATAGCGTGCCGTCCCGTTTCGAATGCGTGGATCAGAATTCCACGGGCCGTTTCGAATCAGCCGCGTGCCTTGGCGTAGGCCTCATACACGGCGGGAGTCGGTTCTCCGGTCTCCACACCGTCGATGGTGAGCTCCCATGCCGGCGGTTCCGCTTCTGAGGAAAGCACCCAAGCCGCCTGACGGGCGGCGCCGATGGCCACATACTCGTCGGTGGTCGGACGGGTCACGTCCATGCCGAGCACGCTCGGGGCAAGCGTGCGGATGGCTTCGGACTTGGCGCCGCCGCCGATCAGCAGAATGCGCTTGATGTCCGCGCCGAGGGAACGGATGAGCTCAAGGCAATCGCGCTGGGAACACAGCAGACCCTCCACGAACGCGCGGGCCATGTTCTCCTTCGTGGTGTTGGCCAACGTCATGCCGGAAAGGGTTGCGGTGGCGTCCGGACGGTTCGGCGTGCGCTCGCCGTCGAAGTAAGGAACCAAGGTGATTCCGCCTGCGCCCGGTTCGGATGCGAAGGCCAGCTGGGCGAGCTCGTCGTAATCCACGCCGAGTGCGGCGCGTCCGGCGTCGAGGATGCGGGAGCCGTTGATGGTGCAGGCGAGCGGCAGATAATGGCCGGTGCAGTCCGCGAATCCGGACACGGCTCCGGTCAGATCGTAGGTCGGGTTCTCGGAGATGGCCGCGGCCACGCCGGAGGTGCCGAGGGAGACGGATACGTCTCCGACCGCCATGCCCAGGCCGAGGGATGCCATGGCGTTGTCGCCGCCGCCAGGGGCGATGATGCAGCCGCCGTCAACGTTCTTTCCTGCGATTTCTGGGCTTGCCTTGACTGCGGCCGCATCGCGCGGTCCGAGCACGGTCGGCAGTACGATCGCGTCGGCGTGGGCCTTGGCCTCGTCCTTGCCTTCGGCGGGCTCAAGCACCATGGCGATCAGATCGCGACGGTATTCGTTGGATGCGGCATCGTAATAAATGGTGCCGGAAGCGTCGGAACGGTCGGTGAACAGGGCCTCGAGATGCGCGTCCTCGCCTTCGGCGACCGGTCCGTAACCGGCGATGCGCCAGCTCAGCCAATCGTGAGGCAGGCAGACGGCGGCGATCTTCTTCGCGTTTTCCGGCTCGTTTTCAGCCACCCAGGCCACCTTGGTCAGGGTGAAGGATGCGACGGGGGAGGAGCCCACTGCCTTGACCCAACGCTGCTTGCCGCGGGCGATCACATCTTCCGGCTCGCCTTCCTGTGCGGGGGCCTCGCCCATCTTCTCGATGAGCGCCGCGGCCTGAGGTGCGGAGCTCACGTCGTTCCACAGCATGGCGTCGCGGATCACGTTGCCCTGCTTGTCGAGAATCACCATGCCGTGCTGCTGTCCGCCGACGGCGATCGCCTCGACGTCGTCAAGGCCGCCCGCCTGCTGTGCCGCCTCCTGGAAGGCGTCCCACCAATACTTCGGGTCGACGGACGTGCCGTTGGGGTGCTTGGCCTGGCCGAATCGCACCATTTCGCCGGTCTGTGCGTCGGTGATGCGCACCTTGCAGGACTGGGTCGAGGTGTCGACGCCGGCCACAAGCTGTTGAACCATTTGTGCCTCCTTGCAATGAAGCCGTGTGTGTGGAATCGTTCGAATCGAATAAATCGTTCGAATCGTTCGGTGACACGATGCCAGCTTCGTTTAATTAGTTAGATGAACGAACTATAATGTCTAGTGTAGCATCATAAATTGGCTCAACCGGCTGATTCGATGCGATTTCAGCAAAGACGCTTTGAAAGGAGATTGGGATGGCTTCATTGCGGAGTATCAATCAAGATGATTTACGCAACCACAATCTCTCCGTGGTCCTCGATACATTGCTGCGTTCCAATGATCCGCTCAGCCGTGCCGACCTCGCCAAGGAGACCGGCCTTACCAAGGCCACCATGTCGGTTCTTGTGTCGCTGCTGCTTGACAACGGCGTCCTCGAGGAGGGGTCTCCGTCAGGGCAATCGCTGTATGGCCGTCCCAGCATCCCGCTGATGGTGAAGGGCGGGAGATTCTGCGGCATCGGATTGCAGGCCAATACCGACGGCTACGGCATCGTGGTGCTCGACATCGACGGTTCCGTGGTGGCGGAGGAGTGGATCGACGCCGATATGTCGAATCCGAGTGCCGAAGAGGTTTTTTCAAAACTGAACGAACTGACGATCGAACAGCAGAAATCGCTTGAAAACAAAGGATACACGCTTGCCGGAGCGGGCTTGGCGCTGCCGGGTCTGGTAATGGAGGACCGCTGGCTGTTGGGTGCGCGGAACCTTGCGTGGGAGAAAATGGATCTGAGTCGGTTCGACGTGGTCTCAAGGTTGAAGCCGGTCGTATGCAATGAGGCGAACGCAGCGGCGCTCGCCCAGGTTCCGGGCTATGCCACGCAGCGCAGGAACCATGGACAGATCGAACCGACGGATTCGTTCATCTACATGTCGACGGACGTGGGCATCGGCGGCGCGGTGATCCGTGACGGACGCGTGGTTCCCGGAGACCACGGTTTCGGCGGCGAATTGGGTCACGTTTCCGTCGATATGCGCGGGCCCGTCTGCCGTTGTGGACGCAGGGGGTGCCTAGAGGTGTATGCGGGCCGCAGGTCCATGGTCAGCGCCGCGGGAATCGCAAGCAGCGATGCGGCCGCGACGCGCGAGGCCATCGCCGAATTGGTGGAACGCTGGCGGCAGCGCGATGCCAAAACCGTTGCCGTGGTGGAGAAGGCGTTGGAGGCCATAGCCTCGGTCATCGTGTCCACCATCAACGTATGCGACGTCGATACGGTGGTGATGGGTGGCCTGTGGGCCCATTTCGAACCGGACCTGATCCGCAGGATCGAACGGATGGCCCGTCCTCAGACCTTGGCCTATCCGGAGGTGCAGGCGCGCGTGCTCATGGCGGATGTCGTGGAGCGGGCGGCGTTGGTCGGAGCGGCCGAAATAGGATTGCGTTCCTTCATTACGAACCCGCTGCATTTCCTCGGATAGTCCAGCCCTTTGCTAGACTAGCAAAGTTGGCATCGTGAAGCGGTGCGCAATGTGGGACGCTAGCTCAGTCGGTTAGAGCATCGGACTCATAATCCGCCGGTCCAGGGTTCAAGCCCCTGGCGTCCCACCGGAAGGCCCTTGGAGTCGTGTGATTCCAAGGGTTTCTTGCTTATTGTGCGTTGTTTGTTGTCTTGCATGGTCTGAAGGTCGATTCCGGACCTAGATTTTGGTTGGTGACTTCGGTCTTTATTCACCCTTTTGTGCACAACTGGGGGATATCACGCAATCGTACGCGCCTTCATCCCAAGGGGGCGTCCTTTTGTGCACAACTGGGAGATACGCCTGTTTCTTATGGGTTGGGGTTGGAAGGGGGTATATGTCGTTGCGCGTTACTTCATTTTATGTGATGTAAAAATGGCTATTTTCCAACGATTTGGTGTTTATATGCCGGGGTGGGTTGGTGTGTGCGCTGCGCACAACTGGGAGATACGCCTGTTTCTTATGGGTTGTGGCTGGAGCGGATATGTGCCACCATGTTCTGCTTTTCGATTTTGTGCGCGATTCGCATGTGCGGTCATGAAAAAGACGTACGTATCTGGTTGTGGCCGATCCATGCCCCTTGCTATCATCTGACAGGTTATCCGGTTCACGCTTTGCCATCGGGGCATTGCGACCCGGGTCCCCCGAATCTCTAGGAGACAACTATGCAGCAGGGTATTCATCCTGATTATCACGCAGTGCAGGTTACCTGTTCTTGCGGCAACACCTTCGTCACCCGTTCCACCGTCAAGGGCGATCACCTGACCGCCGACGTGTGCTCCAGCTGCCACCCGTTCTACACCGGCAAGCAGAAGATTCTCGACACCGGCGGCCGCGTGGCTCGCTTCGAGAAGCGTTACGGCAAGAGGGCCAAGTGAGTCTTATTGCCTTGAGGCAATGAAGGAACGCCAGTCCATTACGGGCTGGCGTTCTTCGTTTCCGGGCCACCTTATATGATGTACAAGTTGAGCAGATTCCGACGATGCGTTTTTCCGTCGGAACGCAGATTCAGTAGATAGAAAAGGCGTACATTGGCAGACGAACAGTTTCCCGCGGCGGCTACCGCACTAGAGGAATACCGCAATATCGAACAGCAGATGGCCGAGCCGGAAGTCGCGTCCGACCCCGACAAAATGCGCAAGATGGGCCGTCGCCACGCGGAACTCGGCGTCATCGTCTCCGCCTACACCGCATATCTGCAGGTGAAGGACGATTTGGAGGCAGCCAAGGAGATGGCGTCGGAAGATCCTGACTTCGCCGAAGAAGCCAGGCGATTGGAAGGCGAACTTCCGTCGGTCGAGGAAAAGCTTCGCACCGCGCTGATTCCGCGTGATCCGGACGATGCGCGAGACACGATCATGGAGATCAAGGCCGGCACCGGCGGCGAGGAAGCCGCGCTGTTCGCCGGCGATCTGCTGCGCATGTACATGCGTTACGCGGAAAAGCGCGGCTGGTCCGTCACCTTGCAGAGCGAGAACACCACCGAATTGGGCGGCGTCAAGGACGTTCAGCTCGCGATTCGCGCGAAGGGAACCCCGTCTCCGGAAGAGGGCGTGTGGGCGTCCCTCAAGTATGAAGGCGGCGTACACCGTGTGCAGCGCATCCCCGTGACCGAATCGCAGGGTCGCATCCAGACGTCCGCGGCCGGCGTGATCGTGTTCCCGGAAGCCGACGAAGACGACGACGAGATCGAAATCGATCAGAAGGACCTGAAAATCGACATCTTCATGAGCTCCGGTCCCGGCGGACAGTCCGTGAACACCACGTATTCCGCTGTCCGCATGACCCACATCCCCACTGGCATCGTGGTGAGCATGCAGGATGAAAAGAGCCAGATCCAGAATCGCGCGGCCGCATTGCGCGTGCTCAAGAGCCGCCTGCTGGCCATGAAGCACGAAGAAGAGGCCGCGCAGGCAGCCGACATGCGTCACTCGCAGGTGCGCTCGCTGGACCGTTCCGAACGCATCCGCACCTACAATTTCCCGGAAAACCGCATCGTCGACCATCGTACGAACTACAAGGCGTACAACCTCGACGCGGTGCTCGACGGCGATCTGCAGGCCGTGATCGACAGCGACATTCAGGCGGATGAGGCGGATCGTCTGGCCAACCAGAAGTAAGGTACGCTGTGGCGACCGTATTCGAAATAGTGCGTTCCGCCGCGGCCATGCTGCGCGCGGCGGGAGTCGACACTCCGGAGCATGACGCCAAACTGCTGTGCGCCGAAGCGTTCGGAACGCAACTGCAGGACGTGGACAAGGCCATGCTGATGGGCAGCGATGTCGAATCCCTTGCCGTAACGCACGCAGGGAACGTCTCGCGGGAATCGCAGACGGCGGAAGCGACGCGATCCGTGCGATCCGTGCAATCCGTGCGATCCGTGCAATCGGGAACGGAGCAATCCGTGCAGACGGCGCTTTGCGAATTCCACGCCATGGTGGATCGTCGTGTGAAACGCGAGCCGTTGCAGCACATCACAGGTCACGCGCCGTTTCGCTATCTTGATCTGAAAGTCGGCCCGGGCGTGTTCATTCCGCGTCCGGAAACCGAGCTGATTGTTCAGGAAGGCATCGATTGGGCGACCAAACACGGCATGTATGCCGTACGTGCGGTCGATCTGTGCGCGGGAAGCGGCGCGATCGGACTGGCATTCGCCACCGAAATGCCCGGAAGCGAGGTCTGGGCCGTCGAAAAAAGCGAGCAGACCGCGCAGTGGACGCGTCGCAATCTCGAGGAGACCGCGAAAACGCATCCCAGCATCGCCAGCAACTACCATCTGGAAATCGCCGACGCGACGCTCAACCCGACCCTGAGCCAACTGGACGGAACGATTGACATCGTGCTCACGAATCCGCCGTACGTGCCGTTGACGGATGTTCCGCAACAGCCGGAAGTGCGCGATTACGATCCGCAAATGGCGCTATACGGCGGATCCGCGGACGGAACGCTCATTCCGGAACTCATCATCGACCGCGCCGCCGGATTGCTCAGACAAGGCGGACTGCTGGTCATGGAACATGACATCACGCAGGGCGACAGGCTCGCGGCCTACGCCAATGCGCATGGTTTCACGGACGCGCTCGTCCGAAACGACTATACGAATCGGCCACGGTATCTCGTGGCGGAAAAAGCGTGATATTTCAATCATCGTAAGGAATCGGCCATGTTGCCGCCGTCATCATTTCGTGCATTACAATGGTGGGGTCAATACGGCCAAATGGGAGGTGTCATGAGCGAAGTCCGCGCCATTACCGACGAATCCCTTGCACAAGCGGTACAGGTCGTGCGTGACGGAGGACTGATCGTGATTCCCACGGACACGGTGTACGGCGTGGCCTGCGATCCACGTAACGTCGAAGCCATCCGCAAGATCTTCGCGGCGAAGAACCGGCCGAAATTCAAATCGTTGCAGGTGCTGTTGCCAACGATCGAGAGCATGGAGAAGCTGCATCTTTATCTGCCGGTGCCGTTGAACCGACTGGCCGCCATGTTCATGCCCGGTCCGTTCTCGCCGATCGCGCAGGCCGAAGGGGACTGCTCCCTGGCCACCGTGCGCACGGATCCGGCCACGGGCATGGTTACCCAGGGCGTGCGTATTCCGAATTCCGCGGCGGCCTTGCGCGTGCTGCGCGCCACAGGTCCGCTGGCGGCGACCAGCGCGAACCGATCCGGGGAGGAAAGCGCGCAGACCGTTCAGGAAGCGGTGGCGGCATTGGGGGAGTCGGTCGACCTGTATCTTGACGGGGGTGCGACTCCCGGACATGTGGCGTCCACGGTGGTCGCCGCGGATCATCATGAACGTGACGGCATTGCGGTGCTTCGAGAGGGAGTGATTCGCTCGACCGCGATTCGAAAGGCCCTGACTGTGAATGGCGGTGCTTTAGGCATATGAGAATCTATCTGTTCATTGCGGCGATTGCGGGCGGTGTCACCTATCTGATCACGCCTCTGATTCGGCATGTCGCCATCGAGATCGGTGCGGTCGGCGAGGTGAGGGCGCGAGACGTGCATACCATTCCGACACCGCGACTGGGTGGTCTGGGCATGCTTATCGGATTCACGGTGTCCATGCTGTTCGCGTCGCGCATTCCGTTCATCGAAGGGCTGTTCCGCGAATCGCAGCAGGCGTGGGTGATCCTCGCGGGCGCCATCATGATCAGTCTGCTGGGCATGGCCGACGATTTATGGGACCTTGACTGGATGCTCAAACTCGCCGGACAGCTGCTGATCTCCGTGTTCGTGGCATGGGGCGGTCTGCAGATCATTTCGCTGCCGCTCGGCTCTCTGGTCACCGCATCGCCGAGCCTTTCCATGGCCATCACGGCGTTTCTGATCGTCGCATCCATCAATGCCGTCAATTTCGTGGACGGACTGGACGGATTGTCTTCCGGAATCGTGGCGATAGGCGGCATCGCATTCGCCATCTATTCGTATATCATCGCACGTAGCTCGCCATCGTACGCTTCCATGGCAACGCTGATCGACATCGCGATGGTCGGCATGTGTGTGGGATTCCTCATGCACAATTGGCATCCGGCGAAACTGTTCATGGGCGATTCGGGTTCGATGCTGCTTGGCTACCTGATTACCTGCGCGTCGATCGTCATGACCGGCCGTCTTGACCCGGCCAGCATCCACGCCAGCATCTATCTGCCGGTGTTCATGCCGATCCTGTTGCCGATCCTCGTGCTGTTCCTACCGATTCTCGACATGTGCCTTGCGATTGTCCGTCGTCTGCGCAAGGGGCAGTCGCCGATGCATCCCGACCGCATGCACCTGCACCATCGTATGCTGCGCATTGGCCACTCCGTGCAGGGAGCCGTGCTGATTCTGTGGGGATGGGCGGCGTTGATCGCATTCGGCTCGATCATGACGTTGTTCTTCAAAGCAAGATACGTGCTGGTCGGATTCCTCATCGCGATGGCGCTGCTGACGGTGGCCACCATGTATCCGTATCTGAAAAGACGCATTCCGGAGATACGTGAGGAAAACAGGTCGGAAAAACTTGCGAAGTAACGAAGCCGAAGTGGTATGACGGAAGTCGCGAGGCTGAATGGTGATTGCATCTGACTGAGTGGATGCGATCATAATCGCAATGGAATCGAAGTAAGCCGCGAACGAAGGTAGGGGGAATGCCGGCCGGAACATGACCGACATCGCGCCGCGTCGTGTCGCGCCGCGTCGTGTCGCGTTAAGTCCTACCACATTTCTACAGTATGCCTATGGCTACAATTCCTGATATGAATGCAGATTCCACGTACGCTCCACTTCCTCCGATTTTCGCTCAGCTTGGCCTCGCATACGACGATGTGCTGCTGCTGCCGAACGAGACGGATGTCATTCCGTCCGAAGTGGACACCACCACCCACCTGACCCGTAACATCACGATGAAGGTTCCGGCCATCTCCGCCGCAATGGATACCGTCACCGAGTCCGACATGGCGATCGCCATGGCACGTAACGGCGGTATCGGCGTGCTGCACCGTAACCTCTCCATCGACGATCAGGCCGCTCAGGTCGATATCGTCAAGCGTTCCGAATCCGGCATGATCAGCGATCCGCTGACCGTGAGCCCGGACGTGACCCTCGCCGATCTCGACAAGCTGTGCGGACGCTTCCATATCTCCGGTCTGCCGGTCGTCGACAAGGAAAACAAGCTCGTCGGCGTGATCACCAACCGTGACATGCGTTTCATCGCATCCGAGGATTACGACCGTCTCAAGGTCTCCGAGGTCATGACCCGTGAGAACCTGGTCACCGGCCCGTCCAACATCTCCAAGGAAGACGCCCACGACCTGCTGGCCAAGCACAAGGTCGAAAAGCTGCCGCTGGTCGACGATGAGGGCCACCTGACCGGTCTGATCACCGTGAAGGACTTCGTCAAGACCGAACAGTATCCGGACGCCACCAAGGATGAGCAGGGCCGTCTGCGCGTTGCCGCCGGCATCGGATTCCTGGGCGACGCCTACAACCGTGCCTCCGCTCTGATGGAAGCCGGCGTGGACGTGCTCGTGGTCGATACCGCGAACGGCGAGGCAAAGCTCGCGCTCGACATGATTCGTCGTCTGAAGTCCGATTCCGCTTTCGCCGGCGTCGACATCATCGGCGGCAACGTGGCCACCCGTCAGGGCGCTCAGGCCATGATCGACGCCGGTGTCGACGCGGTCAAGGTCGGTGTCGGACCTGGCTCCATCTGCACCACCCGCGTGGTGGCCGGCGTTGGCGTGCCGCAGCTCACCGCGGTCTACGAAGCCGCTCAGGCCTGCCGCGCCGCTGGCGTTCCGTGCATCGCCGATGGTGGCATCCACTACTCCGGCGACATCGCCAAGGCCCTGGTGGCCGGCGCTTCCACCGTCATGCTCGGCGGCACCCTTGCCGGCTGTGAGGAAGCTCCGGGCGAGAAGGTGCTCCTGCACGGCAAGCAGTACAAGCTTTACCGTGGCATGGGCTCCCTCGGCGCCATGGCTCCGCGCGGCAAGAAGTCCTACTCCAAGGACCGCTACTTCCAGGCCGACGTCACTTCCAACGACAAGGTCGTTCCGGAAGGCGTTGAAGGCGAAGTGCCGTACCGCGGACCGCTGAACGCCGTGCTGTACCAGATGATCGGTGGCCTGCACCAGTCCATGTTCTACATCGGCGCCCATAACATCGCCGAAATGCCGGAACGTGGCCGTTTCATCCGCATCACCGACGCTGGTCTGCGCGAATCCCATCCGCACGACATCGTCATGACCGCTGAAGCTCCGAACTACTCCGGACGCTGATTTTCCGCGGTTTTATTCGGATAGCCTATTCGGATTGTTGTCCGGATATTATCCGGATTGCCTTTGCCTGAGGCTGGCTGATTTCTGTTGAGATTAGCCAGCCTCAGCTGATTTCGGGCGGCTATAGTCGGATTGCAGCCCTGTCAGGCTGTTTTCGTTCTTATCTTTGTCCGGGTATCTGAATCCTGTTCCTTCTCAGGCTACTCGAATCCTGATTTCTGTCGGACTGTTTGAATCCTGATTTGACATGGTGTGAAACTTCTGTTTGCAGTTGTTTGTGTCGGTTTGGGAATAACGGACGTGGCAGACTATTTCCAAACCGTCGGAACCAGATGTATTTGCGTCGGCGCGGGGATACCGGAGACGCCTGAGTATCTCCATACGTCCGTAATGCGCGTAGAAGGGGGTGTTCAACGGCGGCGCGGATAGTCCGTCCGGAGAGTGGGCATCGTCGTATGCGGTCGTCGACTGTGTTTTGTCCGCATGTTTTCGGACAAAAGTCGTGGCTTGGCATAGGCAAGGCCTGGTCGCAATTTTGTCCGCATGTTTTCGGACAAAAGGCTTGGAATATAACTTGAAAGAGTTATGTTGCTCTCTATGCCTGATGAAAAGAGTATGCAGAATAATTTGCAATCGGTTGAAACGCTCGACCAGACCAACGATATGGAGCGTGGCCTGAACAACCGCCATGTACAGTTCATCGCCATCGGTGGCACTATCGGCACGGGCCTGTTCCTCGGCTCCGGTAAGTCGATTTCGCTTACCGGTCCGAGCATCATCTTCGTATACATCTTGGTGGGCGTGGTGATGTTCTTCCTCATGCGCGCCATCGGCGAGATGATGTACCGCGATCCAAGCCAGCACACTTTCATCAACTTCATCGGACGTTATCTGGGGCGTGGCTGGGGCAAATTCGCCGGCTGGACGTACTGGATCGCGCTGGTGCTGCTCGGAATGACCGAAATCACCGCGGTATCGCAGTACTTCGTCACGTTCTTCGACACCTTCGGCATGGACTTGAGCCAGTGGAAATGGCTGATTGAAGTATGCTTCCTGGTGGCGCTCGTCTGTGTGAACCTTATTGCGGTCAAGGTGTTCGGCGAGGTGGAGTTCTGGTTCTCCATGATCAAAATCACGTTGATTCTGGCCATGATCGTCACGGCCGTGGTGATGATCGTGATCGGTTACCACTATCCGGCTGTACAGATTCAGGGTATGGATTCGCCAAGTCCCGCCGGACATGCGGGCGTCGATAACCTCCTCGCGAACTTCTCCATCGCGCCCAACGGATGGCTGGCGTTCCTCATGAGCTTCCAAATGGTGTTCTTTGCCTACGAGATGATGGAATTCGTGGGTGTCACGGTTTCCGAGACGAAGAACCCCCGCAAGGTGTTGCCCAAGGCGATCAACGAAATCATCGTGCGCGTGCTTGTCTTTTATGTGGGCGCGTTGGCGGCCATCATGTGCATCGTGCCGTGGACGAGCTTCAAGGCGAACAAGGATGGTTCCTTCGCATCCCCGTTCATCATGGTGTTCCAGTATGCGGGGCTGAATTGGGCGTCCGCCTTGGTGTTCTTCGTGGTGATCACCGCGGCATCCTCCGCTTTGAATTCGTTGCTGTATTCGGCGGGTCGCCACCTTTACCAGATTGCTTCCGAATCCGATGCTCCTGCGTTGCAGAAGATCGGCGAAGTGTCCAAGCGCAAAGTGCCGGCGCGTGCGATCGTCATCTCCGCCGCGTTGATTCTGTTTTCACCGCTTATCAACGCCTTCCCGCAGGTGTCCAGCGCCTTCGTGCTGTTCTCTTCGGCTAGCTCGGCGGTGTTCCTGTTCATCTACATTCTTACGCTGATCGCGCATCGCCATTACCGTCGTTCTGCCGATTTTATTGCGGACGGTTTCGTGATGCCGGCTTGGAAATGGCTTAATACCATCGCCATTGTGTTTTTCGCTTTCGTCTACGTGACGCTGTTCCTTTCCGACGATACCCGAGGTTCCGCGGTGCTCGGTTTGGTATGGCTGGCGGTATTTGGCGGTTACTGCGTGCTGCAGCAGCGGTACGGGGATCGCGATTTGAAGGCGGCGATCGGTAAGTAACGGCGGCGCGTCCATACCGACGCAATTGGGTGCGATTACGTCGGTATGGGGATAGTGGGAGTGCTTGAGTATTCTCGTACCGACGGAATGGGGTGCGATTGCGTCGGTATGGGGATAGTGGGGGAGTTCTGGTATCCCCAAACGTACGCAGATGGCTTGGTTTGCGTCGGTATGGGGATAGTGGGAGCGTCTGAGTATGTCCGTACCGACGCAATGCCTGCCATGCCGCCGGTCACCTGATGCGTCCGGTGGTGGCGCGAAGCGTGAGTGAAGTAGGCATGGTGGTGAACGGCTCCTCGAGGGTTTCGCCGGCGAGCAGAGCCAACGTTTTGCGTGCCGCCTCGCGCCCGATTTCGGCGGGATTTTGGTGCATGGTGGTCAGATCCACGATGGATGCGCGCGGATCGTCGTCGAAACCTACCAGCGAGACGTCTTGCGGTACGCGCACGCCGATTCGCCGCAGTTCCTTGAGCAGGGGGACCGCGGCCGCGTCGACTGACGCGCAGATGCCGGTCGGCTGCTTTGGTGCGCTGAGCAGTTGCGCGACTATGCCGGAGTAGATGTCCTGCTCGTTTTGAATGTCGATGTTGGGCAGCGACGGTATGACGATGATGTCGTCGTCCGAGTATCCGCACGATCGTGCCGCGTCGATGAATCCCTTCTCTCGGACGGCATCCGAGCAGATGAACGGCGACGCGTTGACCGGTTGCCCCACATATGCGAGGGTCTGATGGCCCAGCGACTTCAGAAAACGTACGATTACGCCCATGGACTCCGGGTCGTCGATCGCGGCTCCAGCATCGAGGCCGTGTTCGCTTGGCGCGTTTATGCCGACCACAGGTATGGTCAGTTCGCCGAGTGTCTGTTTCTTCGCCTCGTCGAAATCGAAGGATGCTTCGATGATGGCGTCCACGTTGCGGTTCCCGGGTAGGTTTTGGAAGAAAAGGTCCAGATCGTTCTGCGTCCATACGATATGCGGGATCACGTCGTACCCGGCGACTGACATTACCTCGTAGACGCCCTGGAACGCATTGGCATTGAACCAGCTGTTGATTTCGCTCGGCAGCAGCATGGCGATGCGCATGGTTTTGCCGGACGCCAACGCGGACGCGCTTTTCGAGAAGGAGAAGTGCAGTCGTTTCGCTTCCTTTTCCACGCGTTCGCGGGTTTCGGGGTTGACCCTGTCGAGTCCACGCAATGCGCGGGAGACGGTGGAGACGGAGACGCCGGCGGCTTTCGCCACGTCTGCGATTGTTGTGCGGGGCACGTACGCTCCTTTTGCGATTTCGAGGGGATTGTTTGCTTTGATGTGCTCAACTGTAGCACGACACGCCCATTTTGTAAAAACGCTTGCATAGCTGAATATATTGCGATTTCAAGGTTTTGAAGGTGGTTATTGAATAAAAGTGCGCTAACTGGTTGCGAAATTTTATGCAAGCGTTATTATTGAGAAAATCGAGCAGTTTGAAAACGGCAATGAAGCTGCGCGAAGTAACTAATGAAACTTAATAAATCAGCGGTGTTTTATATAGGGCAGTGCTGATGTAAATAAAATGCAAGCGCTTGTATACGAGGAGGTAAACATGACTGAAATCGATGATCCGGCCCTGTGGTGGAAACAGGCCGTGGTCTATCAGGTCTACCCGCGTTCCTTCAAGGATTCCAAAGGCGATGGATTGGGGCAGATCGCAGGCGTCACCGAGAAGATCGACTATCTGAAGGAACTCGGCGTCGACGCCATCTGGCTGAGCCCGTTCTATCCGTCGCAGCTGGCTGACGGCGGCTATGACGTCGACGACTACCGCGACGTCGATCCGAAGCTCGGAACCATCGACGACTTCGACGAGCTTGCCAAGGCCGCGCATGCCAACGGCATCAAGGTGGTGGTCGACATCGTTCCGAACCACAGCTCCAACCTGCACGAATGGTTCAAGGCGGCCCTCGCCGCGGAACCGGGCTCTCCGGAGCGTGACCGTTACATCTTCCGTGACGGCAAGGGACCGAACGGCGACCAGCCGCCGACCAATTGGGAGAACCACTTCGGAGGTCCGGCCTGGACCCGTGTGCCGGACGGCCAGTGGTATCTGCACATGTTCACCAAGGAACAGCCCGACTGGAACTGGAACAACCGCGAAGTGCGCGACGACTTCCTCAAGACCCTGCGATTCTGGCTCGACCACGGAGCGGACGGCTTCCGTGTGGATGTGGCCCACGGTCTCGCCAAGGATCTCAACCGCGACGATCTGGACGATTATGTGGTCTGGTGCACCAACGACCAGCCTGAGGACGGCTCGCATCCGGTGATCGACCGTGACGAAGTGCACGACATCTACCACGAATGGCGCGAGGTCTTCAACGAATACAATCCACCGGCGTTCGCGGTGGCCGAGGCCTGGGTGCGCCCGAGCCGACAGCATCTGTATGCGTCTCCGGACGATCTCGGACAGATCTTCAACTTCGAATTCGCCAAGAAGGACTGGATTCGTGACGATCTGCACCTGGCGATCGAGGAGGGACTGGAAAGCGCCCGACGCTCCGGTTCCACCGCAACCTGGGTCATGAGCAACCATGATGTGATCCGCCATGCCACCCGATACGCGCTTCCGCAGGTTCCGACGAGCGAATACCATCGCCTGCCGCTGGATTGGCTGCTCCGCGACGGTACCACGTTCGAGGAGGACCGCGAGCTCGGCACCAAGCGTTCCCGCGCGGCGATTCTGATGGAAATGGCGTTGCCGGGTTCCGCATACGTGTACCAGGGGGAGGAACTCGGCCTGTTCGAAGTGGCCGACATTCCGTGGGACGAGCTTGAGGACCCGTCCGCATGGCGCACCTCGCGTTCGGCCAGCACCAAGGGACGCGACGGCTGCCGTGTTCCGTTGCCGTGGGTGGCTTCCGACGCTCCGAAGCTGGACGATTCCGATGATGAGTTCGGCCATGGCGGATCCTTCGGATTCTCTCCGGCCGGCGCTTCCGATCCGCATCTGCCGCAGCCCAAGTGGTACAAGGATTTCGCGGTCGACGTCGAATCGGAGGATCCGGATTCGATGCTGAACCTGTATCGTCGGGTGCTGGCGTTGCGCCATGAGCTGCAGACCACCGATCTGAGCCTCGAATGGCTGCCGGAAGACAAGCCTGGCAAGGCGCATGACGGCGCGAACGGCTTCCCAGGAGGCACCATCGCCTACAAGCGTGCCAACGGATGGGCGTCCATCACCAACTTCGGTGAGGAGCCGGTGGCGTTGCCGGCCGGAGAAGTGCTGTTGACCTCCGGACCGCTTACCGACGACGGCAAGCTGCCGCAGGACACCAGTGCCTGGCTCAAGCTGGCGGAATAGTCCGATCGACTGTCAATCGCAAGCGAATCTTCACAACCGTTGCCGCAGGCTCGGCGTCTGCGGCAACGCGTACAGCCTTCGCAAGCGCCACATGCTCATACGCAACACATGCAGCGTGCGCGATGCGAAGCCAAACGGCATGAGGGCGCACGATACGAAGGACGTATGCGGCGCAATCATCATAACGGCGTCAATAGCGACGCGACTTCACCGAATCGCAACATCGCAAACATCACGGCGCACCACCAACATCGCAACATTCGCAGCATCACAACACATCACAAAAGGGGAGCAATATGTCTGAAACCATCGCGGCAATGCCCGCA
Source organism: Senegalimassilia sp. (assembly GCA_963619615.1). Taxonomy (GTDB): domain Bacteria; phylum Actinomycetota; class Actinomycetes; order Actinomycetales; family Bifidobacteriaceae; genus Bifidobacterium. Next base: position 60,848 of record CAVEXE010000008.1, read on the forward strand.
CAGCAATCGCAAAGCAGTACGAAATGGCGCTTCACCGGAGGATTCCTTGCCTTCGCGGTACTGTCCGGCGCGGCCTTCTACATGACCATGTCCGTACTCGTGCCGCAACGTCTGCGCGATATCGGCATCGACAACTCCACCGCGGTTCTCGGCACCATCAACGCGGTCGGCTCTATCGCATCGATTTTCATCGCGCTGTTTGTCGGCGCGCTGTCCGACCGCACGGCATCGCGTTGGGGCAAGCGTACGCCGTGGATCTTCTGTGGCGCGTTCATATACGGCATCTGCTTCTGGGCGTTGAGCCGACCGGTCAGCGCGGTGGTGATCGGAGTGCTCTACGTGATGGCCCTGATCGGCCTGAACATGGTGCAGGCGCCGATCTACGCACGCATCTCCGACCAGGTCGAACCAACCTCGCGCGCCACCGTTTCCGCGGCGATCGGCGCCGGTGGCGTGATCGGTCAGGGCATCGGTACCCTGGTCGGCTCCTCCCTGATCGAGCATATGGAACTCGGCTTCGTCTGTGCTGGCCTGTGCGCGTTGGCCGCGGGCGTGCTCTCCGTGGTGATCGCACCGCGTGAGCCTTCCAGCGAGAACATGCCGAAGAACACCGATGAACCGTTGTGGAAGGTCGTTGCGGCGTCGCTCACCCCGCCGCTGAAGGATTGCGCGGACTTCTACCGTGCGTTCATCTGCCGCACCTGCCTGATCGTGGCATACCAGATGGTGTTCAGCTACCAGCTGTACATCCTGCAGGACTACATCGGCCAGGACAAGCTGTCGGCCGCGGCTTCCATCCAGGTCATTTCCGTGATCACCATGATCGTGTCCATCGTCGCATCCCTTGTGGCCGGTCCGATCGCGGATATGCTCAACCGCCGCAAGGCGCCGATCGTCGTGGCATGCGTGTTCTTCGCCGTGGGCCTTGCCATGCCGTGGATTTTCCCGACCCAGATGGGCATGTTCCTTTTCGGCGGCATCGCCAGCTTCGGCTACGGCATGTACCTGTCCGTCGACCAGGCGCTGAACGTGGACGTGCTGCCCAACAAGAAGACCGCGGGCAAGGACCTCGGCTTCATGAACATCGCCACCTGTGCGGGCCAGGCCATCGGCGTGGTCATCACCTCCACGCTGGTAAGCGTCCTCGGCTCCTACACGGCGGTGTTCCCTGTGGCCATCGTCATGACCGCCGTGGCTGCCGTCAGCGTGCTGGGCATCAAGCGCGTGCGCTGAACAACGAACCGGCGCGCACTCCATACCGCGGGGCGGGGAGCAATCTCCCTACCTTGCGGTATCTTTGTATGTTCGGTTCCACGCAGCGGGCGCGGTCGCAAACATATGAAATGAGGCAACGATGGTAGATGCGCATGATGGCGAAACGTACACTTCCGAAGGTTCTCGCCTGATTTGGATCGACTGCGAGATGACCGGCCTGGATATTTTCGGCGGCGACGAACTCGTTGAGATTTCCGTGGTACCGACCGACTTCGACCTGAACGTGCTCGACGAAGGCGTCGATTACGTGATCAAACCCAGCCAGAAAGCCGTCGATCATATGAACGACTTCGTGCGCGGCATGCACACCCGTTCCGGACTGATCAACGAATGGGAGCACGGACTGAGCCTTGCGGACGCGCAGGCCAAGGTCATCGAATACGTCAAGCAGTTCACGCCGGAAGGCGTCAAGCCCCTGCTGGCAGGCAACACCATCGGCTCCGACAAGAAATTCCTCGACCACTACATGCCGGAACTCATGGAAAACCTGCACTACCGCACCATCGACGTGAGCACGTTCAAGGAACTCGCACGCCGCTGGTATCCGGCCGTCTACCTCAATCGTCCTCCGAAGAACGGCGGCCACCGCGCGCTCGCCGACATCATCGAATCCCTCGATGAGCTGCGTTACTATCGCAAGGCGTTCATGGCGCCTGTGCCGGGGCCGGACGATGAGCAGGCCAAGGCGATCGCGGCTGAGGTCAAGTCCACCAGCATCAACAAGGGCTGACCGCTCTGGTGTTTGCGGTGCTTTGCTGCTCGTACGCTTTTGTAATCGAAGGCAATCGCAAGCAATGCAAACCGACCGTAAAGTAACGTAAAGCAGCGTCAATCAACGCAACGTGACGTAAGCAACGCAGGAAAGGATTCGTACATATGAGCGCAGCCGACTGGACCACCATCAGCCAGCCACAGGATATCCGGCTCGTGGTGGCCGATATGGACGGTACCTTGCTGGACGAGCAGAGCCGGATTCCCGAAGGATTCTGGCGGGCGCTCGTCGACCTTCGCGCGCGTGGCATCGAATTCGTGCCGGCCTCCGGACGCCAGTACGCCACGTTGCGCAACATGTTCGCCCAGCGCGCGGCCGAGGTGCTGGACAGGGGAGAGCTTTCCTACATCGCGGAAAACGGCAATGTCGTGGCCGTCGACGGTGAGATCGTCGAGGTGCATGGCGTCGATCTGGCCATCGCGCGCAGCACCATCGACATGGTGGACGCCGCGGTGGATGCAGGTGAATACGATATGGGCCTGGTGCTGTGCGGCCTCAAGACCGCCTACGTGCAGCGCACCGACAAGCCTTTCCTCGACGAAGTGGGCAAGTATTACGCGGCCCTGAAAATCGTCGACGATTTGCATGACGTGTTGGATTTCGCCGTGGAGCCCGACGATTACGTTCCGGGCGATGAGATTCTGCTCAAGCTTGCGATCCTCGATTTCGACAGTTCCGAACGTATGGCGAACGACAAGCTGGCACATCTGAAGAACGACTATCAGGTGGTCGTCTCCGGCGAGCATTGGGTCGATATCATGGACCCCGACACCGATAAGAAGCAAGGTGTGGAGGCGTTGCGCCGCGTTCTGGGCGTGAGTGCCGCGCAGACGGCGGTTTTCGGTGATTATCTCAACGATCTGCTGATGCTGGAGGCGGGGGATTGGTCGTTCGCCATGGCCAACGCGCATCCCGATTTGAAGGAGTCCGCCCGTTATATCGCGCCGTCCAATGCCGATCACGGCGTGCTGCAGGTGCTCGACAGGCTGATCGGCTGATCGGCTCGATTCGGATCGGTTGGATTGGCGGGATTGGCGGGATTGATTGGTCCATCTGGCCAATCGGATTGATCGGCCGGTTGATCTGCGTGAACCTGCGTTGATTACATGGTTCCGTGTGGAACCGGAAGTCGAACGACGATGAAAGGCGTACGTTATGCGGCAGGCTGAGGCATTGGCGATTCTGAACGCCGGTGCGAACGTGTTCCTCACCGGTGCGCCGGGGGCCGGCAAAACGTACGTGCTCAATGAATTCGTACGTCAGGCGCGCGCCGATGGTGCGTCCGTTTCCGTCACCGCGTCGACGGGAATCGCGGCCACGCATATCAACGGCACCACCATCCACTCGTGGAGCGGCATCGGACTCGCCACCGCGCTGACCGATAATCTCGTGAAAACCGTGCGGACACGGCGCGGACGCAAGCTGCGGGCCGCCGACGTGCTGATCATCGACGAAATCTCCATGCTGCACGCGTGGCTGTTCGACATGGTCGATCAGGTCTGCCGCGTCATTCGCAAGGATCCTCGGCCGTTCGGCGGTCTGCAAGTGGTGATCTCCGGTGATTTCTTCCAACTTCCACCGGTGTCCGTTTCGGGACGCAACCATGATTTGATCGCACCGAGCGCGGAATTTCTGGCGTCGCGTGAGCGGTATGCCCGTGAAGGACTCAATCCGGAAGGGTTCGTCACCGAATCGTTGGTATGGCGTGAGCTGAATCCCGTCATCTGCTATCTGACGGAACAGCATCGTCAGGACGACGGCAGACTGCTCGGTGTGCTCACCGACATCCGCGCGGGCGAAGTCGACGATGACGACCGCAATCTGCTGCTTACCCGCTTGGGAGCCGTTCCCGAGCCTGATCAGCAGGCGGTGAACCTGTTTCCCGTCAATAAACAGGCGGATACGTTGAATGATCTGCGATTGTTCGAGATCAAAGAGGAGCCTCACGAATACTTCGCCGAGGCGTCGGGGCCGGTGAACATGGTGGAACGGCTTAAGAAGAACATGCTCGCGCCGGAACGGCTGCTGCTCAAAACCGGAGCCGCTGTGATGGCAGTGCGCAACGACGCCGACCATCAGTATGTGAACGGCTCTCTCGGCACGGTTCGCGGATTCGTCGCAGAAAACAAGGGCGGCTGGCCGATCGTCGAATTCGAAAACGGCAATATCGTCACCATGAAACCGAATTGCTGGGAGATGCAGGACGGCGATACCGTGCTTGCCAGTATGAAACAGGTTCCGTTGCGTTGCGCATGGGCCATTACGATCCACAAATCGCAGGGTATGACGCTTGAACGTGCGGTTATGGATCTACGTCGCACGTTCGCGCCCGGTATGGGATATGTGGCGCTTTCCCGCGTGGAGAATCTTGAAGGGCTGTATCTGGGCGGAGTGAACGAGCGTATGTTTCTGGTCTCGCCGGATGCGGTACGGCTGGACGGCATGCTCCGAAGCGATTCGTCGGCTGCGGCCGAACAACTTGCGCAGCGGGGTGTCGGTGCGTTCTCTCCGTCGGCGCAGGGTGTGGAAGAGGATGATGAATTCGGTCAGGACGCCCTGTTCTGACGTGTTTGACGGCGGGTACGTCTTCTTGCCTGAGTAATTTGTAGCGTATGACCAAAGCACTTCGTATGTCTACCATGTTCCTGCGCACCCTGCGCGAGGACCCCGCCGACGCCGACGTTGTGTCGGACAAGCTTCTGCAGCGCGCCTGCTATCTGCGCAAGGCCGCGCCCGGCATCTGGACCTGGCTGCCGCTGGGCCTGAACGTTCTGAACAAGATCGAAGCCGTCATCCGTGAGGAGATGGCCTCCATCGGAGCCCAGGAAGTCCACTTCTCCGGCCTGCTGCCGCGTGAGCCGTATGAGGCCACCCACCGCTGGGAGGAATACGGCGACAACATCTTCCGCCTGAAGGACCGTCACGAAGCCGATTACCTGCTGGCCCCGACCCATGAGGAAATGTTCACCCTGCTGGTCAAGGACCTGTACTCCTCCTACAAGGATCTTCCGGTGACCCTGTACCAGATTCAGACCAAGTACCGCGACGAATTCCGTCCGCGTGCGGGCCTGATTCGTGGCCGTGAATTCATCATGAAGGACGCCTATTCATTCACGCTCGACAAGGAAGGCCTCGTGCAGGCCTACATGGACGAGCGCGGCGCCTACGAGCGCATCTTCAACCGTCTCGACCTGAAGTACGTGCCGGTGCACGCCATGGCCGGTCCGATGGGCGGCTTTGAATCGGAGGAATTCCTCGCGCCGATGGAGATCGGCGAGGACACCTTCGCCCAGTCGCCGTCCGGAAAGGCCTGGAACGTCGAGGCGCTGACCACTCCTCGACCGGAAGACATCGACTTCTCCAACACGCCGGCCGCCGAGAAGAGGCCGACCCCGGACGCCGCCACCATCGACAAGATGGTCGAATTCGCCAATGCCAACCATCCGCGTTCCGATGGACGTGACTGGGAAGCGTCCGACATTCTGAAGAACGTGGTGATCGCCGTCATGCATCCGCAGGACGAGGACCACGATGAACCGTGGCGTGAGCTCGTGGTCGTGGGCGTTCCGGGTGACCGCGTCGTCGATATGAAGCGTCTTGAGGCGCAGTTCACCCCGGCTGAGATCGAAGAGGCCAATGAGGATGATCTGAAGAAGCATCCGGAACTCGTCAAGGGCTATATCGGCCCGATGGTTCTCGGTCCACAGGCCCGCGACGGCAAGAAGGCCGAAAGCGCAGCCGAGACCGGTGACGCGCTGCGCTACTTCGTCGACGCGCACATCGCACGCGGATCCGCATGGTTTACCGGCGCCGACGAACATGAGGTCGATTACTATGATCTCGTGTACGGACGTGATTTCGAGGCGGACGGCACCGTTGAGGCCGTGCAGGTGCGCCACGGCGACATGAGCCCGGACGGCTCCGGACCGTTGAGCTTCGAACGCGGCGTCGAAATCGGTCAGGTGTTCCAGCTTGGACTGAAGTATTCCAACGCTCTCGGCCTGAAGGTGCTCGACCAGAACGGCAAGACCGTTCCGGTGTGGATGGGCTCCTACGGCATCGGCGTTTCCCGCGTGATGGCATGCATCGCGGAGACCCACCATGACGACAAGGGCCTGGCATGGCCGGCCATCGTGGCTCCCGCCCAGGTGCATGTTGTGGCCACGGGCAAGGACGAGGCCGCGTTCGAGGCTGCCGAGCAGCTGATCGGTGAGCTGGAAGCCAAGGGCATCGAGGTTGTTTTCGACGACCGTAAGAAGGTGTCTCCGGGCGTGAAGTTCAAGGATGCCGAGCTGATCGGCGTGCCGCTGATCGCAGTGGCCGGGCGTGACACCGTGAACAACGGCACCATTGAAGTGCGCGACCGCAACGGTGAGAATTCCCAGGCCGTGCCGGTGGCCGACGCCGCCCAGGTGATCGCGGAACGTGTGGCCGCACTGCTGAAGTAAGCGGAGAGGCGTTCGGGAAGCGGCGTTTCCCGAACGCCTCAGTGATCGAGGGACCGTGCTGTAGGGCATGGTCCCTCTTTTCATGGGGAACCGTGGCGGAAAACAATGCACCATGACGTTGTGGATGAGTGTGGATAACGGTGGGTTTTCCACACCCTATCCACGACTCGCCCGATCATGCGAAGTTATGCACATTTTTCCGAAGGCGCTTGAAACGGGGTGCTTTCATCGGGGATAGTTGAAGTACCGCGGAAACGCAACGAAGCGGGAAGCCTGCATCTCCTCTCTCACACCCATCTCTCCAACGCACGGCTTTCGTACCCCAAAGGTGCTTTCCGCGGTCTTTATTCAGCGAACAGAAAGGACCTATCATGGCACAGCAGCAGGGTCTCCTCACCGTCACCGGATATGTGGGAGCGAACCCGGTGCAATTCAACCGCGAAGGCATGCCGCATGCCAGTTCGTTCAGGTTGGCGAGCACACGCCGCTACTTCGACAATCGCACCCAACAATGGCGGGACCTGCCGACCACGTGGATTACGGTGAAAGCGTATCGGGGATTGTCGGAAAACATATGCCAGTCCCTGAAAAAAGGGGAGCCCGTAATCGTAAGCGGTACCTTGGCCACCGAAATGTGGGCCGACCAGAACGGCAAACAGCAGTCGCGCGTCGTTCTGGAAGCCAATGCCGTCGGCCATGATCTCAACTACGGCGTCTCCACATTGCGCAAGATGCTCAAACCGAACAACGAACCGAAACCCGCTCCGGCGCAGACATCCCACGCAGGGTCGGATCCGTACGCGCAGCAGAACGCCAGACCGGTGGAAGTGCTCGGCGCAAATGAGCCGCCGATGATGCAACAGGAATCATCGGCGGAAAACGGGGAACCGGAAGGATGGAATATTCCCGCCGAAACGGACCGAATCGACGGAAAAGCCGCCGAATTCCGAAAAGACGGGGAATTCGACGGCCAGGAGTTCTGAAAATGACTACCAGATACGCACACGTTGATCCGGATCCAGCCACATGTCGTCATCCGGCTGAACGTCAAACGCCTTGTAGAACAGGTCCACATTGCGCGCGATGCCGTTCGTGCGGCATTCGGCGGGGGAGTGCGGGTCGATCTGCAGATACTGCTCGGCCAGCTCGTCGCGATTCTTGGTGCGCCAAATCGAAGCGTAGCTCAGGAAGAAACGCTGCAGGCCGGTGAATCCGTCGATCTGCGGAGCCTGCTCCAGAGAGGACTCGATGGCCTGTTCGGAGCCGTCCTTCTGGGCGCCCGATTCCTGATCGAGCGCGAACGCATAGGCCTTGAGCGCGATGTTCACACCGCTCAGATCGCCGATGTTCTCGCCGATGGTCAACGCGCCGTTCACATGCGGAGCCTTCGACGGATCATCCGAATACTTGTCGGCCAGCTGCGTCGGAACAAACTCGTTGTACTGGTCGATGAGCTTCTTGGTGAGCGTCTCGAAGTTGGCCTTGTCTTCCTTCGTCCACCAATCGTTGAGCTTGCCGTCTCCGTCGTACTGCGCGCCCTGGTCGTCGAAACCATGGCCGATCTCATGGCCGATCACCGCTCCGATACCGCCATAGTTCGCCGCGTCCTCGGCTTCGGGATTGAAGAAAGGAGGCTGCAGGATGGCTGCGGGGAACACGATCACGTTCATGGTCGGCTCATAGTAGGCATTCACCGTCTGAGGGTTCATCAGCCATTCGTCCTTGTCGACGGGCTTGCCGACCTTGGAAAGCTGATAACCGGTCTCATACAGGTTGGCGGCGCGCATGTTCTGGGCGAACGGAGCGTCCTCGTGCACATCCAGCGCCGAATAATCGCGCCAATGGTTGGTGTAGCCGATCTTCGGCACGAACTTCGACAGCTTCTCCAACGCCTTGGCCTTGGTCTCTTCGCCCAGCCAAGTGGAATTGGAGATGGAAACACGGTATGCGTCGATGAGATTGGCGACCAGCTGCTCCATGCGCTGCTTGGACGATTCCGGGAAATGACGCTTGACGTACTCGCGGCCCACATCCTCGCCGCAGATGTTGTTGACCAGCGAAACGCCCCTCTTCCAGCGGTCGCGCTGCTTCTTCTGTCCGGAGAGCACCTTGCCGTAGAAGTCGAAACTCGTATCGGAGAACTCATGCGGCAGTTCCGAAGCGGAGCCGATGATCACATGCACGCGCGTCCACAGCTTGAGGTCGTCAAGATCGCAATGCTTCCAGAAATCGTCAAGACCGGTGATGAAGCTCGGCTCATGCACGATCGTCCGTTCGAAGAGGCCGCGGAAATCCAAAGGCTGCACCTTGGCGGCGGCGGTCTGGTCGTAGGCGGACTGCCAGGCGTCGATCCACGCGTCGAGATCGTAATTGGCGAGCATGCCGCTCAAATCAGCGTAACCGGTGGGATTGTAGGTCTTGACCGAATCTCGCGTGGCAACATTGTCCCAATGCTGGGCCGCGATGCGGGTCTCCACATCAAGGAATCGTTTGGCCTGGGCCTGCGCGTCGTCATCCGTTTCGGCGAGCTTGGCGTTCCTCAGCTGCTTGGCCACCATCGCAGCATACGCATCACGGATTTCGCCGTAATGGTCCTCGCGATAGTACGCTTCGTCGGGAAGCCCGAGTCCCGCCTGCTCGATATGGATGATGTTCGTTTCGGGGGAGCCCGGATCGCCATATACGGCAATGCCGATCAGATCGGGGCCGCCGGCGGGATTCATGGCACCCAGCGCGCGCACCAGTTCGGTCTTGTCGGATGCGGCGTCGATGGCTTCAAGCTGCTTTTCGATGGCGGCAAGGCCGGAAGCGTCGATAGCCTTGGCGTCAAGGAAGCTTTTGAACAAGGCCCTCGACTTGACGGCCGGGCAATCGTCGTCTTCGAGGATCTCGTGAATCTGGTTCTCGGCGTTCTCGGCAAGCTTGTCGAAGGAGCCATAGCGGGAACGGTCGTCGGGAAGACGGTACATGTCGATCCACGGACCGTTGACATAGCGGAAGAGGTCTTGTGCGGGGGAAATCACGGCGGAGAACGATGCCGGATCAATACCCGAAGTCAAAGTGGTACTCATGGTTTCACCCTATCCATCTTTGGTGACAAATCCGACCGCGGGCGATCGCTCCATACAAGCCCGCTGTAGAGCGCGCGAAGTAGGGTTATAGGCATGATCGAACTGAAAACCCCTAAAGAGATTGAAGCGATGAAGCCCGCTGGACGCTTCGTCGGCGGTATCCTGCGCGATTTGAAGGAATTCACCAAGGTCGGCACCAACCTGCTGGAAATCGACGAGTTCGTGCACAAGCGCATCGTCGACCGCAAGGGCGCGTCCTCCTGCTATGTGGATTACGCTCCGGACTTCGGTACCGGCCCGTTCGCCCACTACATCTGCACTTCCGTGAACGACGCCGTTCTGCATGGCGTTCCTTACGATTACAACCTCAAGGACGGCGACTTGGTGAGCCTTGACCTGGCCATCAACGTCGACGGTTGGGTTGCCGATTCCGCCATCAGCTTCGTCGTCGGCAAGCAGGATCCGGACGATTTGCGACTGATCCAGTGCACCGAAGAGGCGCTTGCCGCGGGCATTGCCGCCGCCCAGCCGGGCAATCGCCTTGGAGACATCTCCAGCGCGGTCGGCGATGTCGCCAGGGAATACGGCTATCCGATCAACCTTGATTTCGGCGGCCACGGCGTGGGCCACATCATGCATGGCGATCCGCACGTACCGAACGACGGCAAGGCCCACCACGGCTACAAGCTGCGTCCGGGACTGGTCATCGCCATCGAACCGTGGTTCCTCAAGACCACGGACGAGATCTACCAGGATCCGAAGGACGGATGGACGCTGAAGAGCGAGGACGGCTCCCGCGGCGCCCACAGCGAGCACACCATCGCCATCACCGAGAACGGCCCGGTGATCCTCACCGTTCGCGACTAATGCTTGGCCGGTTGTAATCCATCTGCGATTTCGAACGCGGATTTTTCTTCGATCCGGATTTCCCGGTAATCAGGATAATCGAAAGGCGCTCACCCAACGACGCATCCACAACGGAAGCGAAGCGGTTCGGGGTGAGTGCCTTTCTTTTTCCTCCGTTCTTCCTTCCATTTCCGCCTTCCGTGCGCGGCTGGCGGCCATAGAATGGTTTTGAGACGTGCACGGGCGATGAAACACTCATGCCATATAGTGAACGTTACTTTTGAAAAGGTAAGGAGTGAATGCGTATGGCAACAGCCAATCTCAGCGTGAAATCCAAAGACTTCACTCTGCCGGTGGTCAAGGCCACATCGGGGGCGGACGGCATCGTGGTGTCCACGTTGCGCAACGATGGTTGGGTCACGCTCGATCCGGGATTTCTGACTACGGCGCAATGCGAATCGAAAATCACCTACATCGATGGTAAGAACTCCATCCTGCGTTACCGAGGTTATCCCATCGAGCAACTGTGCGAGCAATCGGACTTCCTTGAGGTGGCATGGCTGCTGCGCCACGGCGAACTTCCCAGCCAGGAACAGTACGACCGTTTCATCTCCGACATCAACCACCGCACGATGGTCGGCGAGGATTTCCGCACGTTCATGGGATCCTTCCCCCGTACCGCGCATCCGATGAGCGTCATGGCATCCGCCATCAACGCGCTCGCCACCTTCTATCCGGACACCACCGACATCTCCGACTCCGATCAGTTGGATGAGGCCGCGACCATCATCATGGCGAAGGCCCGAACCATCGTCAGCTACATCTTCCGCCGTCGCCGTGACGAGCCGATGCTGTATCCGGATTATTCGCGCGGCTATGTGGACGATTTCCTGCGCATGTGCTTTGCGGTGCCTTACGAGCCGTTCGAATCCGATCCGCTGTACGTCCATGCGCTCGGCCGACTGCTCATCATCCACGCCGACCATGAACAGAATTGTTCGACATCCGTGGTGCGCATCGCCGGTTCCGCCCATGCCAACCTGTATTCCGCCGTGGCCGCGGGCATCAACGCATTGTCGGGTCCGTTGCATGGCGGCGCGAACGAGGCTGTGCTCCGCCAGCTCAAGGCGATCCGCGATTCGGGCAAGTCGGTCAAGCAGTTCGTCGATGACGCGAAGAACAGCGGGCAGCGTATCTCCGGACTTGGGCATCGCGTGTACAAGTCGTATGATCCGCGTGCGGCCATCGCAAAGACGTACCTGCAGAAGATCATGGAACGCGCGGATACGCTGAAACTGCCGTTGGACGAGCGCGCGCTTTTCGACGTGGCGACCGAATTGGAAGACATCGCGCTCAACGACGAATACTTCGTGTCCCGCCATCTGTATCCGAACGTCGATTTCTATACGGGCCTGATCTACCGTGCCATCGGTTTCGACCCGTCCATGTTCACCACGCTGTTCGCTTTGGGCAGAATTCCGGGATGGATCGCCCAGTACCGGGAGATGCTCGCCGACCCGAACACCAAGATTGGGCGTCCACGTCAGGTCTATACGGGCTACACGGAACGTCCGTACGTTCCCATGTCCGAACGCTGACGCGAACGCAAGCCGAACTACATAGGCCAAATATGAATATGGCGCGATTTTCGTGAGATATACCCGGGTTCTACGGGTGCGTCTCGCGAAAATCGCGCCATATTCGGTAATAGGACCGGCGAAGACTACTTGTGGTAAGGCTCTCCGGCGTTGATCTTGAAGGCGCGGTAGATCTGTTCCAGAAGAATCACGCGCATAAGCTGATGGGGGAACGTCATCTTCGAGAAGCTCAGCAGATAATCGGCGCGGTTGAGGATCGATTGGTCGATACCGAGCGAACCGCCGATGATGAGCTGAATATGGCTCGTGCCGCGCAGTCCCAGATCGTCGATTTTCGAAGCCAACTGCTCGCTGGTGAGCTGCTTGCCCTCGATGGCGAGGGCGATGACGAACGCATCATCGCGAATGTGCTTCATGATGCGTTCGCCCTCTTTCTCTTTGATTTGGCGTTCCAAGGCCTCGCCGGCATGATCCGGCGTCTTCTCGTCCGCCACTTCGACGATGCTCAGCTTGCAGTAACGGCCAAGTCGCTTCGAATACTCTTCGATTGCGTCACGAAGGTATTTCTCCTTGACTTTGCCGACGGTGATGAGCGTTATCTTCATGTTCAGTTCTTATGCAGCTTTTCGTTGAGCTCGATGCCGGTCTTGCGATAGCGGGCCTCGATGCGTCCGGACACGGAGTTGCGGATGAACAGGATGTTGTCTTTTCCGGACAGATCCGCGCCCTTGACGGTTTCGAGAGGCTCTCCGGCTGCGACCTTGGCCTTGTCGTAGATGGTCACCTTGGTTCCGGCGGTGACGTACAGTCCCGCCTCGACCACGCAGTTGTCTCCAAGGGAGATGCCGATTCCGGCGTTCGCGCCGAGCAGGGAATGCTCGCCGATGGAGTTCTTGAGCTTGCCGCCTCCGGACAGGGTGCCCATGATGGATGCGCCGCCGCCGATATCGGAACCGTTGCCCACCACAACGCCTTGGGAGATTCGGCCCTCAACCATGGAGACGCCGAGGGTGCCGGCATTGAAGTTCACAAAGCCCGCATGCATGACCGTGGTGCCTTCGGACAGGTATGCTCCCAGCCTCACACGGTCGGCGTCGCCGAGGCGCACGCCGGTCGGCACGACGTAATCGACCATGCGCGGGAACTTGTCGATGGCCAGCACGTTCACGTCCGCCTTGGGCAGTCCTGGGCCGGACTGGTTGGAGGCGGCCATCACGTCGAGCTTGCGCAGGGCGAAATCCTCGACGGCGAACGGTCCGTAATTGGTCCACACCACGTTGTTGAGCGCCGCGAAGATGCCGTCCAGGTTCAGCGTGTTCGGCTTCGCCAGACGCATGCTCAGCAGGTGCAGACGTAGATAGGCGTCCGCGGCGTCCTCGATCGGTTCGTCGAGATTGGAAACGGTGAACACCGGAATGCGGCGCACTCCGCGGGCGTCGGTTCCCTCATGAGCCAGATTGCCGAAATTATGGTTCGGGCGGGAAACCTCGGCCGGAACTTCGCCAAGCTGCAGCTGCGGGTACCAGACATCCAGGGTATTGCCGGCAGCGTCCACGCTGGCCAGGCCCCAACCCCATGCGGTGCGTTGGTCGGTCATAATGAATCTCCTTGCAAAACGAATTGCTTGTTGTGCTAGCAACATTAGCGGGAGGGGAAGGCCGTGAGCGGGGTGATTCCACGTATCGATGCGGTGCGATCGCATGGCGGAACGGCTGAAAAACGCGCGTGTGCGCATGCAGGGAAAGTATGACGCATCGCGTATACTCACCAATCGTGACTAGCTACCAGAAAGAACGTGAGCGCAAAGAGCGCCGCCGCCGCGTTGTGACGCGCGTGGTCGGCGTCGTCATTGCCGCGGCAATGCTCATCAGTCTGGTTGTTCCTGCTATCTACGCAGGTCTTTGACGCTCCAGGCCCGTAGCGGTTGGAAAGGGTCCGTGTTTCCAATGAACCGGAAGGGTTTTCGGTTCAACGAGATTGTGGAGAACGTGCGGGCTCGTTGAAAACCGGAGGATTGTGCGGGAGCTGTAAGCGCATCCATGACAAAATAGCAACGAACGTATAAAGAAATGTATGGTGTAAACGATGGCAGATTTTGATTATTCCCAGGAAATCGGCGATGCAAGGGCCAAGTATGAGTCCATCGCCAAGGCCCTCGACGTGGACAGGCTTACCGCGCAGGCCAAGGATCTTGAGGTTCAGGCCGCGGAGCCGGGTCTGTGGGACAATCCCGAGAACGCGCAGAAGGTGACCAGCAAGCTGTCCGCAGTGCAGGCCCAGCTCAAGCGTCTCGCTTCGGCTTCCCAGCGTATCGACGATGTGGAGACGCTGGTCGAACTCGGTCAGGAAGAGGACGATCCCGACACCCTGGCTGAAGCCCAGAGCGAAATCGAGAGCATTCAGGCCGATCTGGCCGATATGGAGATCCAGACGCTGCTGGACGGCGAATACGACGAGCGTTCCGCGGTCGTGACGATCCGTTCCGGCGCAGGCGGCGTCGACGCGGCGGACTTCGCGCAGATGCTGCTGCGCATGTACGTGCGCTGGGCGGAACGCAACGGATACAAGGCCAAGGTCATGGATACCTCCTATGCGGAAGAGGCCGGCATCAAATCCGCGACGTTCCAGGTGGATGCGCCGTACGCATACGGCCGCATGAGCGTTGAGGGTGGCACCCATCGTCTGGTGCGCATCTCCCCGTTCGACAACCAGGGCCGCCGCCAGACCAGCTTCGCAGCCGTGGAAGTCGTGCCGCTTGTCGAAGCGACCGATCATATCGACGTGCCGGATTCCGAGATCCGCGTCGACACCTACTGCTCCTCCGGTCCTGGCGGCCAGGGCGTGAACACCACGTACTCCGCGGTGCGCATCACCCACATTCCGACCGGCATCGTGGTGACCATGCAGGACGAGCGCTCCCAGATTCAGAACCGTGCCGCGGCCATGGCGGTGCTGCAGTCCCGCCTGCTTGTGCTTCGTCATGAAGAGGAAGCCAAGAAGAAGAAGGAACTTGCGGGAGACATCAAGGCAAGCTGGGGCGACCAGATGCGTTCATACGTGCTGCACCCCTACCAGATGGTCAAGGACCTGCGCACCGGCCATGAGACTTCCCAGACGCAGGCCGTGTTCGACGGCGATATCGACGAATTCATCGAAGCCGGCATCCGCTGGCGTCATGAGCAGCGTCGTGCCGCGGCAGAAGAGGCTGAGGAGTAAGGAACTTCACGATGGCGCTGATCTCGCTCGAACATGTGAGCAAAGTCTATCCGAAGGGCTCGCGCCCGGCATTGGATGACATCAGTCTCGAAATCAATCGAGACGACTTCGTCTTTCTTGTGGGCGCGTCCGGCTCCGGCAAAACAACGCTGCTAAGCCTGCTGCTGCGCGAGGAGGAGGCCACTGACGGCGAGATCCGTGTGGCGGGCAACGATCTGAGAAGATTGACGGCAAGGCAGGTTCCGCACTACCGTCGTTCCATCGGCTTCATCTTCCAAGACTACAAGCTGCTGAACAACAAGACGGTATGGGAGAACGTGGCGTTCGCGCTCGAAGTGATCGGCACAAGCCGTTCCACCATCAAATCGTTGGTCCCAAAGGTGTTGCAGACCGTTGGTCTGACCGGCAAGGAGAACAACTATCCGCATGAGCTTTCCGGCGGTGAGGCGCAACGCGTGGCCATCGCGCGAGCGTATGTGAACCATCCTCAGCTGCTGCTTGCCGACGAGCCTACGGGAAACCTTGATCCGACCACGTCTTTGGGAATCATGGAAGTGCTGGATGCCATCAACCGCACCGGCACGACCATCGTCATGGCCACGCATAACGAGGAAATCGTCAATTCCATGCGCAAACGCGTAGTCGAATTGCATGCGGGCAAGATCGTACGTGACGAGCAGCAGGGATCGTATGATTCCGCGCTGTACTTCCCGGACGCGGAAGTCGAGTCCAAATCGCAACAGGCTTTGGGGCGGCATCTGAACGTGATCGAGCCGCGGCATGATGCTGAAGCCAGTGCCGAGGCCAATATCGAGATGGTTGTGCAGGAAGGCGCCACTCGTATCGAGGCGGCTCAGAATGTGGTTGATGTCGTGACTCAGACCCTGAGCGGCGAAAATGGAGATGAAGGCATCGCGCGACTTGCCAATTCCGTGCATTCCGGGCGTACGGGACGCTATGGTGAGGCGTTCGTGCCGGTTGAAACCACTTTGACATGGGGCAAGGGACTCGATCTCGAAAGTCTGGGGCATGCCGGAGGCATCGGGAACATCGAAAAAACCGGTGAAGACGACGATGAGAGCAATATCGAAGATAACGGTGCCGCTCAATCCGAAGAGTCGATGACATCAATGGCTCCGCCTCTTCCGCCTGCATCTTCAACGCAGTCTGCATCTTCGATACCACCGGCGCCTCCCGTTCCTCCGACGCCGCCGGCACCCCGGCAGAATGAGATGTCCGCAGCTCCCGAGCCATCAGAACCATCAGAGGAAGGCGAACGTTCGAAGGATCCCATGCAATCCGAAACCGCTTCCCGAACCGAGGCAAACGAGGAGAACGACTGATGCGTTTTCGTTTCATCCTTTCCGAAACCTGGAATAGTCTCAAGCGCAACGTGCCGATGCTGCTTTCCGTCATGCTCGTCACGTTCATTTCGTTCCTGTTCATCGGCGCGTCCATGCTTACGCAGGCGCAGATAACCAAAGCGAAGGGCGATTGGTATTCCAAGGTCGAGGTCGTTGTATGGATGTGCCCCGACGGTACCAGCCAGTCGGTGAACTGCACATCCGGCACCGCGGCCACGCAGGAGCAGATCAACAATCTGCAGCAGACCATCCGCAACGAGCTTGCCAGTGATGTGTCCGAAATCACCTTCGTCAGCAAAGAGGATTTCTACAACGACACTTTCCTGCAGCAGTATCCGAACGGCGAATACCAGGGGCGCACCCTCACCGCCGACGACATGCAGGATTCGCTGTGGCTCAAGTTGAAGAATCCGGAAAAATACCAGGTGGTTTCGGAAGTGCTTTCCGGACAGGAGGGCGTTGATACGGTAAGTGACCAGCGTCAGATCTTCGAGCCCGTGTTCGCAGTGCTCAACCGCGCGACCGTGGCCACCGCAGCATTGGCCGCGGTGATGGTGGTTGTCGCGATCATGCTGACCGGCACCACGATTCGTATGTCTGCGGCATCCCGTCGAACGGAAACCGAGATCATGCGACTCGTGGGCGCTTCGAATTGGACGATCCGTCTTCCGTTCATCCTGGAGGGCGCGATCGCATCGCTGGTCGGTTCACTGTTGTCTTGCGCGGCGCTGTCGGTTTTGGTGAAGGTGTTCGTCACCGATTGGCTGGCCACGTCCATCAAGTGGATTCCGTACGTGAACCAGACCACGGTGCTGTTGATTTCGCCGATTCTCATTGTCGGGGCCGTGCTGCTGTCGGTGATCGCATCGGCGGTGTCTCTGCATAGGTATCTGAAGACCTGATTCGAACGTTTGCCGTCGACCGCGGCCATGCGCAAAGCGGATGGGAAGCTTTGGGCCCACATGCAACGATTCAGGAAACAATGATATGGTGTGGGCCAGTGACGAAAGGAAATGAATAATGATGACCAAGGGCAAAGCCATCAGGCAGGTCTCCGCGGTATGCCTTACGAGCGTGCTGTGCCTCGCCGTTTCCATTGCTCCCGATTCGCCGATGGCCGAGAGCGCCTACGCCAATGACACGTACAGCAATCTGGTGAACGCACAGAACAAAAAGGCCGCCAGCGCGCAGCGTGAAGCGGAGCTGCGAGCGCAGCTTTCCGGTGTTCGTGCCGATCTGGCCGACAAGATCGTTGAACTCGACGAGCTGACCAACACCAAGATTCCGGCCGCGCAGGCGGCCGTCGAACAGGCCAATTCTGAGGCTGCCAGCGCGCAGAGCGAGGCCGAAGCCGCCTCCGCCCGTCTTGAAGCCGCGCAGAAAGACAAGGAAAACCTCGAAGCGCAGATTGAGCAGACGGGCAAGGATTACGACGATGCCCATGCGGCCGTGGCGCAGATGGCACGTGAGGATATGCAGGGTTCCGATGCGTCCACGGTGATGAGCGTGGTGACCGGCTCCACCAGCACGCAGGAGTTCATCAACTCCATGCAGTCGCGCGATGCGTTGTCCAGGACCGAGTCCAATGCCGCGACGGATGCCGCGAATACGTTGAGCACTTCCATGAACCGCAGCGAGCGACTTGAAGCGATCGAAAAGCAGATCGCCAATTTGAAGACGGTCGCCGAAACCAAGGCGGCCGCGGCCCAGCAGGCGGCGGCTTCCGCGCAGTCCCAGCGTGATGCGCTCGATCAGTTGAGGGCGGAAGGCGAGACCCGTCGTGCCGAGCTGGAGAGCCAGCAGTCCGAACTGTCGGGAAGCGTGGCTCAGCAGGCGGCGCAGACCGTGCTTCTGCAGTCGCAGGTCGATTCGTTCAATCGCCAGTATGCCGCGGAACAGGCGGCCGCTGCGAACCAGACCAATTCCGGCACTCAGGGGCAGACCGAGCCGAGCAATAATACGAACAATAATTCCGGAAACAATTCGAATAACAACAATTCCGGTAATAATAATTCCGGAAACAATGATTCTGGAAACAACAACAACAATTCCGGCAACAATTCCGGTGGCACCACCGGAGGCCAGGGAACGTCGAACGGCGATTACGGCAACGCGTATGTTCCGGGCCAGTGCACGTGGTGGGCATACAACCGACGCCAGCAGATGGGCATCGGCACGCCTTCCTATCTGGGTAACGGCGGCCAGTGGTACGCCACCGCACCGTCGTATGGTCTGCGCGTGGACCACAGTCCGCAGGTGGGCGCCGCCATTTCGTTCCTGCCTGGACAGGCCGGAGCGGACGGCTTCTATGGCCATGTCGGGGTTGTCGAAGCCGTTTACGGAGACACCATCACCATTTCCGAAATGAACGCGGACGGTGGTCCGTATGTGGTGTCGTACCGTACGTTGAGCGGTGCGTCGCAGTATTGGTACGTGCACTGAGCGTTCATACCGAGCGCATGCCGAATGCGTGCTGACGCGAACTTGAGGAGATAGGCATCCATATGGTTAAGGAACAAGGCGTAAAGCCTGTGGCGCAGAACAAGAAGGCGCGTCACGACTATACCATCGAAGACAAATACGAGGCGGGATTGGTGCTGACCGGCACCGAGGTGAAGTCGCTTCGCGAAGGCCGTGCGTCGTTGGCCGAATCGTTCATCACCATCGACCGTAGGGGAGAGATGTGGCTGGAAGGGGCCAATATTCCCGAATACCTCAACGGCACATGGAACAATCATGCGCCCAAGCGCAAGCGCAAGCTGCTGCTGCATGCGGCGCAGATCGAGAAATTGTCCCGCCAAAGCCAGGCAAAAGGCTTCACCATCATTCCGCTGAGCCTGTATTTCAAGGATGGCCGTGTGAAGGCCCAAATCGCGTTGGCCCGAGGCAAGAAGGAATACGACAAGCGTCAGGCCCTGCGTGAGGAGCAGGACAAACGCGAGGCCTTGCGTGCGATGCGTTACGCGAACAAGCGCACGCGCTGACGAAGTCGAAAATCGAATGCAAAGCGGTCTGTCGGGCCGCTTTTTTCGTAACTGAATCCGTAACTGAATCCGTGACCGAGTGAGTGGTCGCGTTTTCGTGGCCATATTTTGAACAAAACGGGTGTGATTTACGCGGATGTAGCAAAGACCTCATATCGTGCCTGACATAGCTTGGTTTGGCTGGGCTGGTTTGGTTGGGTCTGAGAGAGAGGACTTACGATGACTCTGAATCATGTCAAGGGGTTCGTTGCGCTGACGTTGAGCGCCGCGATGATGGTTTCGCTCGCCGCGTGCGGCACTTCCGATAAGGAATCCGAGTCGTCAAGCACGACGACCACCGGCTACGACGTTTCCAGCGTGCAGAAGGACGATTCGATCGCGGCGATGCTGCCTGATTCCGTTACCAAGGACGGCAAGCTGACCGTCGGCATGGACACGTCGTACGCTCCGGCCGAGTTCCTTGCCGAGGACGGCAAGACGCCGGTCGGTTTCGACGTGGACATCGTCAAGGCCCTCGCCAACATCTTCGGACTTGAGGCCGATCCGCAGACCTCGAATTTCGATTCGATCATTCCGTCCGTCGGCTCGAAGTACGATATCGGCGTCTCCTCCTTCACCATCACCGAGGAACGTATGGAAGCCGTCGACTTCGTGAGCATGTTCAAGGCCGGCTCCACCTGGGTCGTCAAGGAAGGCAATCCGAACAACGTCGACACCTCCAACCTGTGCGGTCTGAAGATCGCGGTGCAGACCGGCACCACCCAGGAGGAAGAGGTCAATGAGGCGCAGGCCCAGTGCAAGGCGGACGGCAAGGACGATATCGAAATCCTTTCCACCAAGCTGCAGACCGCGGTGACCACCAACGTGTCCACCGGCAAGGCGGATGTTTTCTACGCCGACTCCCCGGTGGCCGGTTACGCCATTTCCCAGAGCGAAGGCGCGCTTGAGGCCTTGGGCGAGGACGTCGGCGTGACCAAGGAGGCCGTGGCCGTGGCCAAGGGCGACACCGAAACCGCCGAAGCGGTGCAGGCGGCCCTGCAGAAGCTTATGGACGATGGCACCTACGGAAAGATCCTCAAGCATTGGGGTGTGGAATCCGGCGCCATCGACAAGGCTGAAATCAACCCGACCGACTTGAGCTGATTTATATCCACTGAAGAGACGAAGGAAGCAACAGAATCATGGCGAAGAAGCAAATGGACGGCGAAGGCCTTGATATTCCCAATCGCATCAAGGCCCTGCCGGTCAGACGCACCGGGCCGATCGTAGCGGCTGTCGTGGTCGCGATCTTCGCCGTGATGCTGTTGCAATCGTTGATCACCAATCCGCGATTCGAATGGGACGTGGTTTGGAAGTATCTGTTCAACGAAAACGTGCTCGAAGGCATTCGATATACGCTGATATTGACGGTGCTTTCCATGCTCGTAGCGGTTGTGCTGTCCGTGATTCTGGCGGTGATGCGCAAATCCGTGAATCCCGTGCTGCGCTGGGTGAGCTGGTTCTACATCTGGTTCTTCCGTGGTACGCCAGTGTATACGCAGCTCGTGTTCTGGGGATTGTTCGCGGTGCTGTTCCCGCGTATCACCATAGGGATTCCGTTCACATCCGTCGAATTCTGGAGCATCGACTCGCAGTCGGTCGTCACCGCGTTCAATGCGGCATGGCTTGGCCTCGCGCTGAACGAGGCGGCCTATCTGGCTGAAATCGTGCGCGCCGGCCTCGATGCCGTGGACCCCGGGCAGAAGGAAGCCGCCAAGGCGCTCGGCATGAACCGGCCGCTGATTATGTGGCGCATCATTCTGCCGCAGGCGATGCGCATCATCATTCCGCCCACGGGCAACGAGTTCATCGGCATGCTCAAGACCACGTCGTTGGTGAACGCGGTGCCGTTCACGCTGGAGCTGCAGTTCGCCACCACCGCGATCGCGAACCGACTGTACAAGCCGATTCCGTTGCTGATCGTGGCGTGCCTCTGGTATCTGTTGATCACATCCATTCTGATGGTCATCCAATCGATGCTCGAAAGGCATTACGGCAAGGGATTCGATGCTCGCCCGATTGGAGTGAGGGGCAGGCGTCGCCCGTCGTCGGGCAAAACCGAGGGCGAACCGAAGGTCAACATCCGCAAACAGCATCGCGCCGCATTCGTGGGAATGAACGCGTAAAGGGGGACGGCAATGGGTGAATCCAAAGAAAACGGCGTCATTCCTGCAGTGAAGGCAACGCAGGTGCACAAAGCCTTCGGCGGTCTGCATGTGCTCAAGGGCGTTGACATGACCATCATGCCCGGCACGGTCACGGTGATTCTCGGACCTTCAGGTTCGGGCAAGTCCACGTTCCTGCGACTGATCAACCAGCTTGAGAAGATCACAGGCGGCGAAATCCGTATATACGATGAGATCATCGGCTACAAATACGTGACCAAGCATGGCCAGCAGGTCTTGCAGACACTGACCGACAGGGAAAAATCCCGGCAGCGCTCGAAACTGGGCATGGTGTTCCAGCGGTTCAACCTCTTCCCCCACAAGACCGCGCTCGAGAACGTTATGGAAGCTCCGGTGCACGTCAAGCACATGAACAAGGCCGAAGCCCGCGAGATAGCCATTCAGGAGCTTCAACGAGTGGGCATGGGGAATCGTATCGACCACTATCCGTCACAGTTGTCGGGCGGCCAGCAGCAGCGTGTGGCGATCGCCCGCGCCCTGGCCATGAAGCCGGAGATCATGCTGTTCGACGAACCGACATCCGCGCTTGACCCCGAACTGGTGGGTGAAGTGCTCAACGTCATGCTTTCGCTGGCCAAGGAAGGCATGACCATGGTGGTCGTGACCCACGAAATCGGCTTCGCGCGCGAAGTGGCCGATCAGGTGGTGTTCATGGACGGCGGCGTCGTCGTGGAACAGGGGGGTCCGGAAATCATCGACAATCCCCAGGAGCCGCGCTTCAAGGAATTCCTGCATCACGTGCTGTGAACCGTTGTTTGTGTCCGTATTACAAATGTTTGCGGGAACGAAGCGGTTCGTTTCGCGATTGACACCATGAACCGATATGCTAGGGCAGTATGTGTGGAATCGTAGGATATGCAGGAAACGTGCAAACCTCGTGCGGCAAGCCGCTGGAAGTGTGCCTTCAGGGATTGCAGAGGCTCGAGTACCGCGGATATGATTCGGCCGGCGTGGCGTTGACCGCGCCAGGCATGGATCATGTGGAGGTGCGCAAGAAAGCCGGCCGTCTCGCCAATCTGGCCGAAGACGTGAAACGCGCCCCGATGCCGATGGCCACCGTGGGGATCGGCCATACCCGTTGGGCCACCAACGGCGTGCCGAACGATGTCAACGCGCATCCGCACACGTCCCGTGACGGCAAAGTCGCCATCATCCACAACGGCATCATCGAAAACGCGTCCCAGCTGCGTCTCGACCTGCAGACCGAAGGATACCGTTTCTCTTCGGAAACCGATACGGAAGTGGCCGCGAAACTGCTTGGCAAGATCTCCGACAAAATCATCGAGGAGACCGGCAAGCCGGACCTGTTCAAGGCGGTACGGCGTCTGGCCCGCATGCTTGAGGGAGCTTTCACCATTCTGGCCACCGATTGCCGCCAGCCCGACATCGTGGTGGGCGCGCGTCATGATTCGCCTCTCGTGGTGGGGCTCGGCGAAGGCGAGAACTTCCTCGGCTCCGACGTGGCCGCCTTCGTGGCCTACACCAAGAAGGCCATGGAAATCGATCAGGACCAGGCCGTGATGGTGTCCGCCAACGAAGTGGTCGTCTCCGATTTCATGGGCAACATCGTGAGCGATCCCAAGACCTATACCGTGGATTGGGACGCCTCCGCCGCGGAAAAGGGCGGTTGGGATTCCTTCATGGACAAGGAGATCCACGAGGATCCCGCCGCGGTGCAGCGCACCCTGCTCGGACGTCTCGACGCCGAAGGCAACCTCAACCTTGACGAGCTGCGCATCGACGAACACGATTTCAAGGTCATCGACAAGATCATCGTCGTGGCGTGCGGCACCGCGGCCTATGCGGGAACCGTGGCCAAATACGCCATCGAACATTGGGTCCGCATTCCGGTGGAGGTGGAACTCGCCCACGAATTCCGCTACCGCGATCCGATCCTCACCCCACGTACGCTGGTGGTGGCCATCTCGCAGTCCGGCGAGACCATGGACACGCTGATGGCGTTGCGCCATGCCCGCGAACAGGGCTCCAAGGTGCTGGCCATCTGCAATACGCAGGGCGCATCCATTCCGCGTGAATCCGACGCCGTGCTGTATACGCATGCCGGTCCGGAGGTGGCCGTCGCATCCACCAAGGCGTTCGTGGCGCAGATCACCGCGGCGTATGTGCTCGGCCTGTACCTGGCTCAGGTCAAAGGCGTGATGTACCGCGATGAGATAGCGCAGACGCTCGATTCCCTCAAGGCGATGCCTCGCAAGATTCAGTGGGTGCTCGACACCCAGACGAATGCGGTGCAGGCCGCGGCCGAACAGATGGTGGACGCCAAGTCCTTCCTGTTCCTCGGCCGTCACGTCGGATATCCGGTGGCCATGGAAGGCGCGCTGAAACTCAAGGAGATCGCCTATACTTTCACGGAGGGCTTCGCGGCCGGAGAGCTCAAGCACGGCCCGATCGCGCTCGTCGACGAAGGCGAGCCGGTGGTGTTCATCGTGCCGCCGGCACGGGGACGCAACGTGCTGCATGCGAAGGTCATTTCCGGCATCGAAGAGGTCAAGGCGCGTGGCGCGTACATCATCGCGGTGGCCGAGGAGAACGATCCGGATGTGGAACGTTACGCCGATGTGGTCTTCTGGAGGCCGGCATGTCCGACGTTGATGAGCCCGCTCGTCGACGTGGTGCCGCTGCAGCTGTTCGCCATGGATATGGCCAAACTCAAGAACTATGACGTCGACAAGCCCCGTAACCTCGCCAAGTCCGTTACCGTTGAGTGATTCCGGCAAACGGCACCGGTACGTCACCGAAGAACCTCATATTCCGTTCGAATATGAGGTTCTTTACGAGGATGCCGGAATCATCGTCATCGACAAACCGCATTTCCTGGCCACCACGCCGCGTGGCATGTGGTATCGCGAGACCGCGCTGATACGGCTGCGCGAACGTTACGACGAGCCCGACATCGTTCCCGCGCATCGTCTCGACCGTCTGACGGCAGGCGTGGTCGTATTCGTGCGCAAGCCGGAATTGCGTGGCTCCTATCAGATGCTGTTCCAGAATCGCAAGACCCGGAAGACCTACGAATGCCTGGCTCCGCTCGCACCGTACGAGCGGCCGCAATACGGAACAATCGCAAGAACATGTGTGAACAGGCCGTTTCCGCTGGTACGCAAATCGCATATCAATAAGGACCGCGGGCGATTGCAGGCTTACGAAACCCCTGATGCCACTAATGCGGTGACGCTCATCGAACGGGGTTGCGCGGTCCGCCATATTGACGGCAAAACGTACGTGGATTATGTGTTGCACCCCCAAACCGGCAAGACGCATCAGCTGCGTGTGCATATGAACGCGTTGGGATTGCCGATTCTCGGCGATGACTTCTATCCGACGATCCGCGAGCGCGCCTATGACGATTTCTCCTGTCCGTTGGAATTGGTGGCGCGCAGGCTGGAGTTCGTGGACCCGGTGACGGGGGAGTTTCGGGTGTTTATGTCCAACGTTCCGCTTGGCGGTATGTGACCGTATGACGGGCTTGTGTCTTTCGTTGTGGACATGCCCTCTTTTGTCGTATCGGCTGGCGTTAGGATGATTCTCTGTTTGGAGGTCGGAACGTCGGCTGAGAATGAGAGAGAAGATTATGGGACATATTTCCGGGGCGGTCAGGGCCGTCATTGATAAGTACAACGGTACGGAGCTGATCATCCGTATCATCGTCGGTCTGATCGCAGGCACGGTTCTCGCTTTGGTCGCGCCGCATATGACGTGGGTTGGTACGCTTGGCACGTTGTTCGTCAGTGCTTTGAAGGCCATTGCTCCGATTCTGGTGTTCGTGCTTGTGGCCAGTGCGCTTGCGCAGGGCACGTCCAGGTTGGATCGTCGTTTCGGAACGGTGATCTTCCTGTATCTGTTCACCACGTTTCTGTCGGCTGTTGTGGCGGTGCTTACTTCCCGCGCTTTTCCGCAGAAGTTGTCGCTGGGTGATGCGGCTGAGGCCGATGTGGTGCCGCAGGGCCTTGCCGAAGTGGTGAATACGCTGTTGACCAATATCGTGTCCAATCCGATTCAGGCCATGATCGACGGCAACTACATCTGCATTCTTATGTGGGCTTGTTTGTTCGGTCTTGCCATGAAGCGTATCGCCAACGAGAGTTCGAAGGCGTTCATGGCCAATGTGGCCGATGGTGTGTCTCAGGTGATTCGCTGGGTCATCAATCTGGCTCCGTTCGGCATCATGGGTCTGGTGTTCAGCAATGTGGCCGACAATGGTCTTGCCGCATTCACACAGTATGGTTCGTTGCTTCTTCTGCTTGTGGGCACCATGTTGCTTATGGTGCTGGTGTTCGGCCCGCTGGTTATTTTCATTTATCTGCGTCGCAATCCGTATCCGCTGGTCTACCGTTGCTTTAAGGAATCCGGTGTGACGGCGTTCTTCACCCGTTCCTCCGCGGCGAACATTCCGGTCAATATGCAGCTGTGTGAGAAGCTTGGGCTTGATAAGGACATATATTCCGTATCCATTCCGCTGGGTGCCACCATCAATATGAATGGTGCCGCCGTAACCATCACCGTCATGGCCATGGCCGCGGCGAATACGCTCGGCATCCAGATTTCCCTGCCCGCGGCCATTCTGCTGTCCGTGGTTTCCGCGCTTGGTGCGTGTGGCGCGTCCGGTGTGGCCGGCGGTTCCTTGCTGCTGATTCCGATGGCCTGCTCGTTGTTCGGCATCAGCAACGATATTGCCATGCAGGTGGTTGGCGTCGGCTTTATTATCGGCGTCATTCAGGATTCCGTGGAGACCTGCCTGAATTCCGCTTCCGACGTGGAGTTCGCGGCCACGGCGGAATACCATTCTTGGCTCAAGCAAGGCCGTCAGCTGCCGGCTTTCATGTATTCCAAGAAGGAACGTCAGAAGCTCGGCATCGAAGGCTGATGCGTTTTGCGGATAACGCCGGTTCCATTCGGGACCGGCGTTTCTTTTTGGGAATGGACTTCATTGTTAGGTATTCATAAGTGTTTGCGTGAATACTCTTATGGGAATTTAGAATTCGAAATCGTTGGGAATATACGAAAAACATCATTGTTTGCGTAAACATTCGTTTTGTGTTATGCTCAGTCCAGCGAGGAGCTGTTCAATGGTTGAGTGATTCCTCGCTAAAGGAGCCGGCATAGGGGCCGGGTGGAAAAGGAGGAAGAACGATGAAGTTCGACAAGCGAATTGTGGCTCTGATTGGAGCGGCCGCCATGATTGTGCCGTTGGCGGCATGTGGGGGTGCTGACTCGTCTTCGAGCCAGCCGGCTCAGGAGGGCGATGTCACGGAGATCACGGTCTGGGCCTGGGAGCCGACTCTGACGCAGGTCGCCAAGGATTACGAGAAGAAGACCGGCATCAAGGTGAATCTCAAGAACGTCGGTACCAATACCAAGGAATATACGCAGCTTGACAATGCCCTGGAAGCCGGCTCGGGTGCTCCCGACGTGGCCCAGATCGAATACTATGCTGTTCCGCAGTATGCCATCAAGGGCAACCTGCTGGATATCACCGACAAGACTTCCGGCTATGAGGATTTCTACACTCCGGGACCGTGGGCTTCCGTTCAGTTTGCCGACAAGGTGTACGGCTTGCCGATGGACTCCGGCCCGATGGCCTTCTACTACAACAAGGAAGTTTTTGATAAGGCCGGTGTCGACGCGGAGTCCATCAAGACCTGGGACGACTACTATGAGGCGGCCAAGAAGATCCATGCGCTTGGAGACGACTACTACATCACGTCCGATTCCGGCGACGGCGGTTTCTACGATTCCATGATCTGGCTTGCCGGGGGTACCCCGTTCAAGACTTCGTCGGACGGCACTGAAGTGACCATCAACCTGACCGGCGACGAAGGGGTGAAGAAGTTCAACGAATTCTGGCAGAAGATGCTGGATGAAGGCCTGCTCGACACCAAGACCACCGGCTGGACCGAGGATTGGTTCAAGGGTATGGTTGACGGCACCATCGCGTCGCTGTTCAGCGGCGCTTGGATGCCGGCCAATCTCGCGAATTCCGCGGCAGGCGGAGCCGGCAAGTGGCGTGTGACCCAGATGCCCACCGCGGACGGTTCCGCCACCAACGCGGAAAACGGTGGTTCCTCCTTGGCTGTGTTGTCTTCCTCCACGAAGGCGCAGGCGGCCTATGACTTCATCGAATACGCCACCCACGGCGACGGTGTGGCCACTCGCGTTGCCGGTGGCGCTTTCCCGGCCGACAAGGCATCTCTGGAGGAGGATTCCTTCAAGAACGCCACCACTGTCAAGAATTCCGATGGTGAGGAAGTGGACTACTTCGGTGGCCAGAAGTATAACGAGGTCCTGGCGCAGGCCGCCGAGAACGTGTCTTCCGACTATCAGTTCCTACCGTTCGAAGTGAAGGCCCGCAACGTGTTCGGCGACTACTTCGGCAAGTGCTACACCGGTGATCAGACGCTCTCCGATGGTGTGACCGCTTGGCAGAAGGCCTTGCAGGATTACGGTACCGAGCAGGGCTTCACGATGAAGTGACGAAATAACCATTGGTGATTTTGAATATGGCTGTCGTGCCGGATGGTGCGACAGCCATATTTGTGTCTGGCGTTTGTGGTTGGGGGTCAGATGAGCTCACGCACGGATCCTCGGTCAATGAATTCGGGGGGAACCACCGTTTTGACACCTGAAGGCACCTTCTCTCCGTTGCACTGCCGTGCGATCATCGAGAAGGCCTCATTGCCGACTGTGTTGAATTTCAGCCGTAAAGTGGTCAGTTCAAGTCGTGGAACGGTGCCCCTGAGCGAATCATCCACTCCGATGATGCTGACATCTTCCGGAACGCGCTTGCCTGCCGCTCGCAGCCCGAGCATGGCGCCGTAGGCCATTTGATCGTTGGCTGCATAAATGGCGGTGCAATCGTGTTCGTGCGCAAGCGCCAAGCCCGCCTGGTATCCGCTATCGGCTTCCCAATCGCCGACATACATGGGCGGAGCTGGGATGGCGACTTGTGCCAGAGCGTCGCGCCATCCCCGGATACGGCTCTGTGCCGCGCGTGAGACGGAGGGGCCGGCGATGTGATATACGGTTTTGTGTCCTTTTGAGAGGAAGTAGTCGACCGCCGCTGTGGAGCACCCGTAGGCGTCGGAATCGACGGTGGGGCAGTGATCCGCGGGCTCTTCGGAAATAAGCACGACGGGTAGGTCGGGAGACGGTTTGAACTGATTGAAATCGGTGAAATCTCGTTCCATGATGACGATGGCTCCGTCAAGAGGAAGATGGTCCACCAGCTTCAACGCACCGGACAAGGAGCGATCCTGCAGATTGTCGATAGTCCGGATGGTGGTGGAGTATCCGTTGTCCGCGGCCGCGCTGACGATTCCTTCGAGAGTGCGGGCGTTGCCGTAAGCCGACATGTGCGACAGCAGTACGCCGACGTTGTTGAATCGTCCGCTTTTGAGCGCGCGTGCCGCATAATTCGGGCGGTATCCGAGGCGTTCCATCGCCACCTCGACTTTTCTCCGTGTTTCAGGTCGGACTGCGTCGCTGCCGTTGGCGACACGGGAGACGGTCTGCGGTGATACGCCGGCTTCTTTGGCGACGTCTTGCAAGGAGACCGATGCGCGTTCCATTGTTTTACCTCCTTAGGAGAGTACATGCGATATCCATGGTACATGCGTAGAGGATATAGTGTTTTCGTCACCATATTGCTTATTTTCAAAAGAGATAATGAATGGGCTAAATCATAACAAAATTGGACATTTTTGCGTTATGATGTTATTCTGATAACGCAAACATTTGGAAGAAGTCGTCTCGTATTCTCAATGAAGTGATATGAGTCGGTATTGCCTCGAAGGAGAGGAAGCAATGTCCGTAGCAGAAGTTGCCGTCGATATGCCGACGCATTCGGCGACGGCCCGGATCAACAAGCACCATGCGGATTGGCGTG
>CAVEXE010000009.1:0-82893 GCA_963619615.1 Senegalimassilia sp.
ATAAACTTTCTGACAATGGAGAGTTTGATCCTGGCTCAGGACGAACGCTGGCGGCATGCCTAATACATGCAAGTCGAACGATAAGGTCTCTTCGGAGATACATAAGTGGCGGACGGGTGAGTAATATGTAGGAAATCTGCCCTAGAGAGGGGGACAACAGAGGGAAACTTCTGCTAATACCCCATATGAGCGTACTTGAGATAGTATTCTTGAAAACTCCGGTGCTCTAGGATGAGCCTGCATCTGATTAGCTTGTTGGTGGTGTAATGGACTACCAAGGCGACGATCAGTAGCTGGTTTGAGAGGATGATCAGCCACAATGGGACTGAGACACGGCCCATACTCCTACGGGAGGCAGCAGTAGGGAATTTTGCGCAATGGGCGAAAGCCTGACGCAGCAATGCCGCGTGAATGTTAAACCCTTCGGGGTGTAAAGTTCTGTCAGTGGGGACGAACAAATGACGGTACCCACAGAGGAAGCACCGGCTAACTCCGTGCCAGCAGCCGCGGTAATACGGAGGGTGCAAGCGTTGTCCGGAATCATTGGGCGTAAAGAGTTCGTAGGCGGTATGTAAAGTCCGGTGTTAAATCCCGAAGCTCAACTTCGGCATGGCACTGGATACTTGCAAACTAGAATGCGGTAGAGGTAAAGGGAATTCCTGGTGTAGCGGTGAAATGCGTAGATATCAGGAGGAACATCGGTGGCGTAAGCGCTTTACTGGGCCGTAATTGACGCTGAGGAACGAAAGCCAGGGTAGCAAATGGGATTAGATACCCCAGTAGTCCTGGCCGTAAACGATGGATACTAGGTGTTGCGGGTATCGACCCCTGCAGTGCCGTAGCTAACGCGATAAGTATCCCGCCTGGGGAGTACGCACGCAAGTGTGAAACTCAAAGGAATTGACGGGGACCCGCACAAGCAGCGGAGCATGTGGTTTAATTCGAAGCAACGCGAAGAACCTTACCAGGTCTTGACATCCTGCTAACGAAGTAGAGATACATCAGGTGCCCTTCGGGGAAAGCAGAGACAGGTGGTGCATGGTTGTCGTCAGCTCGTGTCGTGAGATGTTGGGTTAAGTCCCGCAACGAGCGCAACCCTCGCCCTGTGTTGCCAGCGGGTCGTGCCGGGAACTCACGGGGGACCGCCGGGGTCAACTCGGAGGAAGGTGGGGATGACGTCAGATCATCATGCCCCTTACGTCCAGGGCTTCACGCATGCTACAATGGCCGGTACAACGGGATGCAACATGGCGACATGAAGCGGATCCCTTAAAACCGGTCTCAGTTCGGACTGGAGTCTGCAACCCGACTCCACGAAGTTGGATTCGCTAGTAATCGCGAATCAGCAACGTCGCGGTGAATGCGTTCCCGGGCCTTGTACACACCGCCCGTCAAGTCATGAAAGTGGGCAGCACCCGAAGCCGGTGGCCTAACCCTTTTGGGGGGGAGCCGTCTAAGGTGAGGCTCGTGATTGGGACTAAGTCGTAACAAGGTAGCCGTACCGGAAGGTGCGGCTGGATCACCTCCTTTCTACGGAGTTTTCAGGGCACGTCTGGTGCCTGTCGTGTGCCTCCTTCGTCCATGATGGTCGTGGATGTCGTGGGGGTTGCTGGTGTGGAAGAGATCGTTGGCTTTCCGGCCGGTGTTCCGGTCGGGGGAGTGGTGCGGGTACGCTTTTGGGCTCCCGGACCGCCACCGCATCCTTGTGGGGTGTGGCGTGGTCCCGCCCATCGTCGTGGTTCTCCGGCTTTTCGTGTTCCGGGGGGTGTGTTCGGTGGCGCGCGTGGTGGTTTGAGAACTGGATAGTGGACGCGAGCAATCGGAAAACGTTTTTTGTTTTCCGTTGCTTTATCGCGATTTCGCCAGACTCCGTTTGGAGTTTGGTTCGAGATCGATCGTTTTGTGATCATTTGCAGTGTGATGAAAATTTGTCATCAGGCGATCTTGCTGGCAGGATCCGGTGGCCATGCGCTTTTTGTTTGGTGTGTGGTGTCGCCGGTGAGGGCGTAGGGTGGATGCCTTGGCAGACAGTACCGATGAAGGACGTTTGAGGATGCGATAATCCTAGGGGAGCTTCCAACAGGGCTTTGATCCTAGGGTCTCCGAATGGGGGAACCCGCCGGCCGTCATGGGCCGGCACGGAACGATTGTTCCGGGGGTACGCAGGGAAGTGAAACATCTCAGTACCTGCAGGAAAGGATACTCCGTGAGTAGTGGCGAGCGAAAGCGGATGAGACCAAACCGTGCGCGTGTGATACCCGTCGGGGGTTGCGCGCATGGTGTTGTGGGGTCTTGCTTCCCGGTCCCGACGGGCCGGGCGGGAGTGATAAAACGACGGGTCAGGGGAACAGGCTTGAAGGCCTGGCCGCAGAGGGTGCCAGCCCCGTACCTGGAAGTCCGTCGTCTCCCGTGCATGGTTCCCAAGTAGCGCGGGCCTCGTGGAATCCCGCGTGAATCCGCACCGACCGTGGTGTAAGTCTAAGTATATCTGTCTGACCGATAGCGTACTAGTACCGTGAGGGAAAGGTGAAAAGCACCCCGGGAGGGGAGTGAAACAGTTCCTGAAACCGTGCGCCCACAAACCGTCGGAGCCTTCTTTTCGGGGGTGACGGCGTGCCTATCGAAAAATGAGTCTGCGAGTCAGTGGCATGTGGCGAGGCTAACCCGTCGTGGGGGAGCCGTAGCGAAGGCGAGTCTTAAAAGGCGTTTGAGTCGCGTGTCCTGGACCCGAAGCGGGATGATCTAGCCCTGGGCAGGTTGAAGCGTGGGTAAGACCGCGTGGAGGACCGAACCCACCTGGGTTGAAAACCGGGGGGATGACCTGGGGCTAGGGGTGAAAGGCCAATCAAATTCCGTGATAGCTGGTTCTCTCCGAAATGCATTTAGGTGCAGCGTCGGTTGATTGCATCGCGGGGGTAGAGCTACTGGATGCTTGCGGGCCCGTACTGGGTACCAATAGCAGCCAAACTCCGAATACCGTTGATGTGTATTCCGGCAGTGAGTCGGCGGGGGATAAGCTCCGTCGTCGAGAGGGAGACAGCCCAGATCGTCGTCTAAGGTCCCGAAGCGTGTGCTAAGTGGGAAAGGATGTGGAGTCGCATAGACAGCCAGGAGGTTGGCTCAGAAGCAGCCACCCTTGAAAGAGTGCGTAACAGCTCACTGGTCTAGTGGTTCCGCGCCGACAATGTAGCGGGGCTCAAGCACACCACCGAAGACGCGGCAACAGTCTTTTGGCTGTTGGGTAGGAGAGCGTCCCCTGAGGGGCGAAGCGGCGGCGTAAGCCTGTCGTGGACTTCAGGGGAGTGAGAATGCAGACATGAGTAGCGAGAGACGGGTGAGGATCCCGTCCGCTGGATGACCAAGGGTTCCGGGGCCACGTTCGTCGTCCCCGGGTGAGTCGGGTCCTAAGGCGAGGCCGACAGGCGTAGTCGAATGGATGAACGGGTGGATATTCCCGTACCGGCAGCGAACCGTCCAAACCGGGGCCGTGAGTACTAACCTCCGTCCCGTGTGGTTTCCTTCCTTCGGGTTGGTTCCCGCGCGGGGTGTTGGGAGCGTAGCGGTAGTAGGTCAGCGCAGGGGTGACACGGAATGGGAGCCGGCCGCGGAGGTGGTTTTCCGTGGTCAAGCACGCAGCCCGCCGCACAGGCAAATCCGTGCGGCGTGAGGGTGAGGTGTGATGATGGGAACCGTATGGTTCGATATCCGGTGGTCCAGGCCGTCGAGAAAAGCCTCGGCGCGAGGGGCGTTGCCGCCCGTACCCCAAACCGACACTGGTGGTCAGGTAGAGAATACCAAAGCGATCGAGCGAATCCTGGTCAAGGAACTCGGCAAATCACTCCCGTGCCTTCGGTATAAGGGAGACCCCTGATGGTGGACCGGCTTGCCCGGCGAGCTTTCGGGGGTGGCACAGACCAGGGGGTAGCGACTGTTTACCAAAAACACAGGTGCATGCGAAGGCGCAAGCCGCTGTATATGCACTGACGCCTGCCCGGTGCCGGAAGGTTAAGAG
Source organism: Senegalimassilia sp. (assembly GCA_963619615.1). Classification (GTDB taxonomy): domain Bacteria; phylum Actinomycetota; class Actinomycetes; order Actinomycetales; family Bifidobacteriaceae; genus Bifidobacterium. Next base: position 4,013 of record CAVEXE010000009.1, read on the forward strand.
GATCCGTCAGCCCTCGGGTGAAGCGGTGAATTCAAGCCCCGGTAAACGGCGGTGGTAACTATAACCATCCTAAGGTAGCGAAATTCCTTGTCGGGTAAGTTCCGACCTGCACGAATGGCGTAACGACTTCCCCACTGTCTCGACCAGGAGCTCGGCGAAATTGCAGTACGAGTAAAGATGCTCGTTAAGCGCAGAAGGACGAAAAGACCCCGGGACCTTTACTATACCTTGGTATTGGCGTTAGGCGCGGATTGTGTAGCATAGGCGGGAGGCTTCGAAGCGTGGGCGCCAGCCCGTGTGGAGCCGCAAGGTGAAATACCGCTCTGTTCTCGTTTGACGTCTAACCTCGAGCAGTCATCCTGCTCAGGGACAGTGCCTGGCGGGTAGTTTAACTGGGGCGGTTGCCTCCCAAAGAGTAACGGAGGCGCTCAAAGGTCCGCTCAGCCCGGTTGGCAATCGGGTGTCGAGTGTAATCGCACAAGCGGGCTTGACTGCGAGGACGACGGTCCGAGCAGGGACGAAAGTCGGAGATAGTGATCCGGTGCCGGCGCACGGGCGCGGCATCGCTCAACGGATAAAAGGTACCCCGGGGATAACAGGCTGATCATTCCCAAGAGTCCATATCGACGGGATGGTTTGGCACCTCGATGTCGGCTCGTCGCATCCTGGGGCTGGAGCAGGTCCCAAGGGTTCGGCTGTTCGCCGATTAAAGCGGCACGCGAGCTGGGTTCAGAACGTCGTGAGACAGTTTGGTCTCTATCCTCTGCGCTCGTTGGAATCCTGAGGAGGCCTGCCCATAGTACGAGAGGACCTGGGTGGACGAACCTCTGGTATGCCGGTTGTCGCGCCAGCGGCACGGCCGGTTGGCTACGTTCGGGAGGGATAACCGCTGAAAGCATCTAAGCGGGAAGCCTGCTCCAAGATTAGGATTCCTTGACGTCTTCGGGCGTCTGTAGCCCGCATGTAGAACACGTGTTTGATAGGCCGGAGGTGGAAGCCCCGTGAGGGGTGGAGCCGACCGGTACTAACGGGCGAAGGCGACATCATTCCCTTCCCCCCTTGCGGGGTTGGGTCGGATTTCTGCGGTGTGGTTGTTGTGGTGGCATGTTGAGCGTTGCATGTGTCACGGAACGATGGTGATGAGGTTTTTTGTTCGCGTCCGTTGTCCGGTTCCCGGACCGTCCCGCGGTCCCATGGCCGGGAACACGTCTGGTGTTTCCGTTGATGGTGGTTTTGCGGCGGTCATGGCCCAGGTGAGACGCCCGGTCCCATTCCGAACCCGGAAGCTAAGGCCTGGCGCGGCGATGGTACTGCACTCGGAAGGGTGTGGGAGAGTAGCACGCCGCCGCATTCATTCTTGTTTGGCGGGGTCCCCCGGTGGGGGTCCCGCCTTTTTTCGTTTCCCGTGTTTGTCGTCCCCGGGCCGTTTCCACGGAGTTCCCGGTTCCCGCCACGGCCCGCGGACGGGCGTGGCCTCCGCCGCACCGTGGCACAGGCTCCCGGCGAAACGGGGCGGTTCCGGAATGCGGCTTTCACCGTGTGCCAAAACGTCGGAAACACTTATCGCTACAGCTGAATACACTGAACAGCTATGCATTATTTCGTACCAAAGCGCTGCACCGAGTCGAACAAGATCATGTATCAAGACAAGGCGACGGCCCAGCAGGCAGCCGATCAAAGCTGGCGTGAGCGGGGTACGGAACTATGGGTATATCGCTGCGAATTCTGCGGCAAATGGCATCTGACTCATCGCGATCCACAATCGAGCTACACGTATGTGCCGCTCAACCAGCAAATCAAACCGCATTCCCGTAAAAAAGGCTACAAGCCGCGCAGAAGATAGTATCGCGATCGTAAGTACGAAATAGCGAATCTGCGATCGAGTCGAACAAGCACGACAACGATACGTTGCATAGCGCAACACGATATACAACGCAACACGAAAAAAGAAAACCCTGCCGGCAATGAAGCCGGGCAGGGCAAATACAACAAGAATTACGATTATTCTAAGAATCCTAAGAATCCTAAGAATCCGAAAACTAACGTTCCAGGCGGAAGCCCTGACGTGTGGCGTTTACAGCCACGGCCTTGGCGGTCACACCCTCATCAACGGAATTCTGCGCGATCTGGTCGCTGAAAGCGTCGACCGGATGCTGCGTATTACGAAGATCGTAATACTGGTGTACCGCGGAATCGAACTCATCCAAGCCGGACAGCAGCGTCTCATCGCTATCCGGATACGCATCCTCGAAGAACTGCATCGAACGCGGCATACGCGGCTTTACGTCGGGATCCTGATCGGGCTTGCCGATGGCAAGACCCAGCACGGGGTACGTGTGTTCCGGAAGATTCAGCAAATCAATCAGCGCGGGAACATCATTGAGCAGCGAGCCGAGAATCACACATCCCAGTCCCAGCGAGTATGCCGCCGTTTCCATGGCGTGAAGGGCCAGTACGGCGTCGTTCTGCGCCTGAGAGTACCGGTAGCTGCCATTGAGCGTGAACGCGTCGGAAGCGGTATCCACGCCCTTTGCCGAAGCGATGGCGGCATTGCGGTGCTCGTCGAGCACAAACACGTACAGCAGCGGTGCCGTGGCGATGTATTCCTGATTGCCGATTTCGGAAAGACGCTTCTTGACGGCCGGGTCGGTTACGCGAATCGCGGACCAGTCGTTGAGGAACTGGCTGCTTGCCGCATGCTGCGCGACGGTCTCAAGGGTTTCGATAACGTCGTTGCTCAACGGCTTGTTCTTGAACTTGCGGATGGAACGACGTTCTAGCAGGGTATCGATGGTTGCGTTATGAAGTATGTTACTCATGATGTCATTGTTGTCCGCTCCGCGAAATTACGCAAGAACACGCGTCCGATATTTGCCGTGGGCAGAGGGGCGTTTACCGCGACTGGTCCTTCGGCAACAGTATCTGCAGCGTGAACACGTTATCGGCGTCGCTTGCCTGCATGGTCCCTCCATACTGTTGAACGGTATGCAGCATGCTTTTCATACCAAAACCATGCCGGGTATGGTCGCGGTGGGTCGTGACCGGCAATCCGTTGAAGAAACGCAATTTCCGTTGATGGTAATTCTGGATCTGAATGAGGACCAGCGCGCCTTGCGATGAGAACCGAACGTTGATCACACGCTTAGACGGGTCGTCGATCTCCATTTCGGCATTGATGGCATTGTCGAGCGCATTGCCGAACAGCGCGTAGATATCGGCCACCTGCATGAAATCCAGTGAATCGCCGCTTGGCATGCAGGTGAGCTGTATATTGTGCGACTGGCAGTACAGCCCCTTTTCCATGAGTACGGTATCAAGCGCCTTGTTGCCTGTTTTGATGCGGGTGTCGTAAATCATGATCGCCTGCTCCGCCTCCGCAAAGTACGCGTCACGTTCCGGGCTTTCCTGCATGGTTTGCAGCATGTGGATCTGATGCTTCAGATCATGGCATTTGCGATTGATGATATCGACGGTTTCCTGGTTGATGGCATACTGCTTCTGCTGCTGCAGCAGCGTGTAGCGCACGCCGTCCAGCTCGCGTTGCAGGGATGCCTTGTCATGGTTGCTGCGTTGCGTCCACATGATGTAGAAACAGCATAAAGCGTCGCTGATGTGGTAGATGATGCCGTTGATGGAAGCGTCGTCATGACTGATGACACCGAGCACCCATACGAACAGCAGAATGCACAGCATGGGGAACAGGTCGTTGCGACGGACCTGATAATGCCCATGTACGGAAAGCTTGCGTGCGAACATGATGTAGAACGATATGTAGATAACGCAGTACGACAGTATCGTCAGAATGCCGTTCAGCAGGATCGGAACGGCAGGAGATGCGGCGATTCCCGCAACCGTGGCCAACGCCATGTAACATTCGTTCGCGGCATGCTGTGTGGCGTTCGCGCAGATGGCGCAGTAGATGATTTCGGAAACGCTGCCTCTGATGCACATGGCGATCGCCGGTACACAGACGACGGCGAAAATCGGCCAATACAGAACCGTGGAGAGCAGATCATCGGGAATCGGCACAGCCAATGCGAAAGCGACAGTGAACGCAAGAAGTCCGACGCTGCACAATACCGCCCGCACAGGGAAGGAACGGCGTTTGCTCACCGGCATGATGAACAGGCCGCATGCCACGATGAGCTGAGCCATGTAGGCAACCTGAATCCAAATCTGAACGATCATGCCACAACACCTCCCATGTATTCGGTCAAAGCGGCGAGAAACGGTTTCTTCTTCGTTCTGCTGATCGGCAGCCAATCCCCACCGGCCTGAACCTCATCCTTACTGACCGCGGTGACCCGACGGAGATTGACTAGATAACTGGTGTTGCACCGTTCGAACGGAAGACCCTGCACGTTGTCCTCCCAATTGCGCAATGAGTCACGTTGCCGAATCGTGCCTTGCGACGTGTGAAAAAACAGGTAGTGGCCGCGCACTTCCACGTAATACAGGTCGTTCGAAGACAATCGAATGAAACCATCCGGCAAGGTGAACGTCAACGCGCGGTCCTGTCGACTTCCAATCATGGCGACGATGCTACGCATCTTCATCAAGAACGAATAATAATTGACCGGCTTCAAAATGAAATCCAAAGCGCGTACCGAATATCCTTGAATCGCCATCTGCGCCATATTCGTAACGAAAACCAGCGGCACGTCCGCGTCGACCGCGCGCAATTCCTGCGCCGCGGTCATGCCGTCTTTGCCGGGCATGTCGATATCCATGCAAACCAGATCGAACGAGTGATCGTATGAGGAAAGGAACGCGTCCGCATCGGAAAACGTGGAGACGACGAACCGTGTTCCTATCTCCTGTTCCATCCTGGAAAAAGCGTTCTGCAACGATTCGCGCTCGCCTGCGTCATCATCGACTACTGCGATTCTCAAGATTCTCCCTGCCTCCTCTTCGCGACCATTCGATTATAGGGAGACGAATTCGAGGCGGGCAAACATCGTTGATGCGAATTGTGACCATGGAAACGACCGATTGTGCCAAAACAAGATTCGGGGGTGCGCGGGACGTTCAGTATGAGAATTACGTCGACGTAGACACACATTCGATGATGAAGGAGTTGAGATGAAAGGGAACTCGAACCTGCTGTGGCGTGGCCTCACCTCGGTGACGGGCGCACTGCTGGTTTTCGGCATCTGCGGAACGCAATGCTCCTATACGTATGCCGGCACGATTAATTCCGCGCTTGGTACGTCCACCACCAAAATCGTCGCGACCGAGGACAGCGATGGCAATACTACGTATTATGCCAGCGAATACGGCGATTTGAGTGCGGAAAACCTGCAGAAGCTGATTTCGGACACGTACGACGAGTCCGTGCTTGAGCAGGAGGAAGGCTCCGTTTTGCTTAAGAACGACAATGGTGCTCTGCCGCTCGCCTCCGGAAAGCATGTCACGCTGTTCGGCCATGCGGTCGTGGAGCCGGTGTACAGCCCGGGCGGCGCCAATTCTTCCGCGGATAGCGGCGACTATGTTGTCGATCTGAAAACCGCATTGGAGGAGAGCGGATTCTCCGTGAACCAGACGCTGTTCGACGCGTATTCGAAGAGCAGCACCAAGCGTGTGGCCAGCAACAATCTGCAGGTTTCCGGCAGCCCTCTCTCGAACGGCGAACTGGGCGATCCGCCGGTGCTCGGCGAGGAACCGGCCTCGTTCTATACCGACAGCCTCAAGGCGAGCTGGCAGAATGATTACAACGACGTCGCCATCGTCATGCTCGCACGTGAAGGTGGCGAGGACACGGAAATGATGATGGAGGATCCGGAAGGCATCAGCTCGCTGAGCCTGCATCAGGACGAAAAGGACCTGCTGCAGATGATCAAGGATTCCGGCAAGTTCGCCAAGACGGTTGTGCTGCTGAATTCCGCGTACCCCATGGAAGTGGAATGGCTTGACGACTATGACGTCGACGCATGCATGTGGATCGGCAATCCGGGCCAGCGCGGATTCGAAGGCGTGGCCAACCTGCTGGTCGGCAAGGCAAACCCGTCCGGCCGACTGACCGACACATATGCCGTGGATTCGCTTTCTTCCCCGGCGGCACATGTTTCCAGCCAGAACAGCACCCAGTGGACCAACGTTGACGAGGTGAACGAACAGGTTTCCGACAAGGCCGTCAACGTGGACAACGTCAACGTGCAGAGCGAGGGCATTTACATCGGCTACAAGTACTACGAGACCCGTTACGCCGATTCCGTGACGAATCCGGACAGCGGAGCCTCCAGTTCGGTCGGCGCGTCGAACGGGGCAAGCTCCTGGAACTACGCGGATGAAGTGTCGTATCCGTTCGGCTACGGTCTGAGCTACACCACGTTCGAGCAGACGCTCGACGAAGTTACTTATGACAAGTCGAATGATGAGTTCACCGCCAAAGTAACCGTGAAGAACACGGGTGATGTTGCCGGTGCGTCCGTGGTCGAGCTGTATGCGCAAACCCCGTACGGTGAGTATGAGCGTGAGAACCTCGTCGAAAAGTCGGCCATCCAGCTTGCCGGGCAGGGCCGCAGCGAGACCTTGGAACCGGGTGCTTTGCAGACAGTGGAGATCACGGTGGACCGTTACCTGCTCGCCAGCTACGACTACACCAAGGCCAAGGGCTATATTCTGAGCGCAGGCGACTACTACTTCGCCATCGGAGACAACGCCCACGATGCGTTGAACAACATTCTCGCGGCCTCCGGGGCCTCCGGCATGACCGATCTGGACGGAAACAAGGTGGATGCGGATGCTTCCAAGACCTACACGTGGTCGTACGACAGCATCGACACCGAAACCTATGAGAACTCCAAGTCCGGTGAGAAGGTGACCAACCAGTTCGAGGACGCCGATCTGAACAGCTGGGATGGCAACTCCGTGACCTATATGACCCGTTCCGACTGGGAAGGCACCTTCCCGACCGAATCCGTCGAAGTGACCGCCACCGCCGAAATGATCGAGCTGCTCAAGGGCGAACTGTATGAGAAGGCGGACGATGCCAAGTCCGTTTCCGACTACACGCAGGGCGCGGACAACGGCCTGACCTTCGCCATGATGCGCGACGTTGATTACGACGATGACGAAACCTGGAACAAGTATCTCGACCAGATGACCATCGACGAGTTGACGTCCCAGCTTTCCGACCTGTTCGGCACTGTCGAAGTGGCTTCGGTGAATCGCCCGGCATACGCGGCCGGTGACGGCACCGCAAGCGTCGGCGACAACACCTACGCGGAAGCATACGGCGACACCCGCAACGTGACGCTGTACCCGTCGACTGTCGTCCTTGCCTGCACTTGGGATTACGAACGTATGCAGCGCCGCGGCGAACTCGTAGGCGAGGAAGCCCTATACGCGAACACCCCGATCGGCTGGGGCGGCGGCGGCAACCTGCACCGCACCCCGTTCGGCGGACGTAACGGCGAATACTGGTCCGAAGACAGCATCATGACGTACCTCGACAACATCGTCGAACTGTCCGCAGCACAGAAGAAGGGCTTCGCGCAGGGCGTCAAGCACGTTGTCGGCAATGATCAGGAACTGTACCGTGAAGGTCTGAACATGTTCTTCAACGAACAGGCGTTCCGTGAAGGCGCGCTCAAGGGCGTGGAAGGCATTGTGAGCAATGAGAACGCGACCGCACTGATGATGTCGTTCAACCGAATCGGCGTGATCTGGTCCTCCTCCAGCACCGCATTGACCACCCAGGTCATTCGCAACGAATGGGGCTTCAAGGGCATGATCGAAACTGACGGCGTCGCCGGAGGCGAATACAAGTCGCACTTCCCGTCCTCGCTGTCGGCCGGTGTGACCACCTACTGCATCGACCCGGGCAACACCGCCGCGGCGGGCATCAAACAGGCCATCGAAGACAACGATGACGGCGATCTGCTCGGAGACCTGCGCACCTCGGTCAAGAACTTCCACTACGCGCTGACTCGCACCAACCTGGTCAACGGTCTCGACGCCGACGCGAAGGTCGTGAAGGTCACTCCATGGTGGCGTTATGCGATTTACGGTCTTGATGAGGCGTTCGCCATCCTGACCGCAGGCAGCGCCTTCATGCTGTGGCGTTCCGGACGCAACAGGAAAGCGGCCGTGATGGTGACCGAATCCGCAAACAAGCCCAACGAAGCAGGAAAGTGAGGAACATCATGAACTGCAAGGAAATGTTCTCCAATCGAACGGTAGGCTTCTACCTCGGTCTGGCGGCCGGAATCCTGACGATCGTGTCGCTGGTGACGTACTTCATGTACGCCGCGGCCGCGGGATCGTACAACGCGCTCGTCATCGTTCCTCTGATCGTGGTGCTGGCATCGCAGCTGTCCACGTTGGTGCTCGACAACGACTGGCTGGTGGCGGTAACGCCCATCATCAGCATGATCGCGCTGTGCGCGTTCGTCATGGAATGCATGTACACCTACGTCGGCCATTTCATGAATCTGAACATGTTCGGCGATCAGAGCCTGTTCGGTCAGGTATGGACGGCAACCTTGGCGATCGCAGCCACGCAGCTGGTGCTGTTGGTCGCGGCGTTCATGCGCAAGCGCAAGTAATGCGCTGAAAAAGATGGTGTCCGAGTGGGGTCCGGTATGTAGGGCCTGCTCGGACACCTGTTGTCAGTATTTTCTAGATGAGGAACATCATGCACAAGATTCCTTTCAACGACGGCTGGGCCTGCCGTCCGCTCGAAGCCGGCGCCGAGGAAAAACCGGTTACCATTCCGCATGACGCCATGCAGTGGGATTCGAAAAGCGAAGACAGTCCGTCCGGTGTGAACAGCGGCTGGTACGTTGCCCGCGATTATCTGTATACAAAGCGATTCGATGCCGCCGATTTGCCGGATGCGGCCATGCTGATGTTGCAATTCGAAGGCGTGTATCGCGATGCCGTGGTCAAACTGAACGGTGAGCTCATTGCCGAACATGACTATGGCTATTCCGGATTCACCGTTGATTTGACCGGCCGTATCAAGCCTGAAGGCAATGTGTTGACGGTTGAGGCCCATAACAGCGAACAGCCGAATTGCCGCTGGTATTCAGGCACGGGAATCTACCGTCCCGTATGGCTTTGCGCGATGCCGGAACGTCATGTGATTCCGGAAGGCGTCCGCGTGACCACGGTCGACTACCGCACCGGACGTGTGCGCGTGGCCGTCCATACCAGTCATGCTGGGGATGCCGCTATCTCGATTTTTGATGAGGACGGTAATCGCAAGGCGTCTTGCGAAGCGCGTGCGGAACGTTTGGACGATGGCGATTTCACGGCTTCCTCCGAGATTGTGATTCCCGACGTGCGATTGTGGTGCCCGGAAGATCCGGCGCTGTACACGTGCGTCGTCTCCTTCGGTGGCGACGAACAGCGTGAGACGTTCGGCGTGCGCACCGTGGAATGCGATGCGGGAAAGGGCTTGCGTATCAATGGCAAGCGCGTGATTCTGCGCGGATGCTGCCTGCATCACGACAACGGTCTGTTGGGCGCCTGCGCGTATCCGGCCGCCGAAGCCCGCAAGGTGGCTTTGATGAAGCAGGGCGGCTACAACGCCATCCGTTCCGCCCACAATCCTTGCTCCAAGGCGATGCTCGACGCCTGTGACCGTGAAGGCATGCTGGTGCTCGACGAGTATGTGGACGGTTGGTACATCCACAAGACCCGTTTCGATTACGGTACCCATGTGGAAGCCAATTACAGGCGCGATCTGGCCGATATGGTGGCCAAGGACTACAACCATCCGAGCGTGATCATGTATTCCATCGGCAATGAGGTGTCGGAAACCGCCAAGGCGCGTGGCATAGCGTTGACCGATGCCATGACGCAATATCTGCACGGCCTTGATCCGACCAGGACCGTCACCTGTGGCGTGAACATCTTCTTCAACTTCCTTTCCTCCATTGGCTTCGGCGTCTACAGCGACGAAAAGGCCCAGAAGGAGGCGGCCGGAAAATCCAAGAAGAAGGCGGTGGGCAGCGAGTTCTTCAACAAGCTTGCCGGACTGTTGGGTGCGGACTTCATGAAATTCGGAGCCACATTGCCGCCTTGCGATTGGAAGACCCGCGGCGCGTTCGCCATGCTTGATGTGGCCGGCTACAACTACGGCATCAACCGGTATGAGCACGATTTGAAGAAGTATCCGAACCGTGTGATCGTCGGTTCCGAAACCTTCTGTTCCGATGCGGCCCGCTTCTGGGATTTTGCGCAGGACAATCCAAGACTTATCGGAGATTTCGTATGGGCCGGCATGGATTACCTCGGTGAGGTTGGCATCGGCTCCCAGGAGTATGCGGATTACGCCAAGAATTTCGATGGTTCTCTCGGCTGGGTGAGCGCCGGCGCGGGACGTTTCGACTTGACGGGCAAGCCGCTTGCCGAAGCCTCGTACACGCAGGTTGCCTTCGGATTCAAGCCCATCGCGGTGGCGGTCCAACCACTCGGTATGACGGGTACCAGGCATTCGCCGTCCGCATGGAAGATGTCCAATGCGATTGAAAGCTGGTCGTGGCAGGGATGCGACGGGCAGCAGGCGAAGATTGAAGTCTACGCACGTGCGCACAGCGTCCGTCTGCTGCTGAACGGCCGCGAAGTCGGCAGCAGGAAAGTCGGCAAAAATTGCCGTACCTATTTTTCCGCCGCGTACGAGCCGGGTGAGCTCAAAACGGTCGCACTCGACGCTGCCGGCAACGAAATCGCCTGCACGTCGTTGGTGTCGGCCGGAAACGAGACGCAGCTGAACGCAACGGCCGAACAATCGTCGATTCCTCTCGACGACGGTCTCGCGTACGTGCGTTTCCGTTATACCGACGCCGCCGGAACCGTCAAACCATTGGCCCGCGGCGACGTGAAGATCGAAGTCGATAATGGTGAGCTGCTCGGTTTCGGCAGTGCATGCCCGTTCTATGAGCGCAGCTACCAGTCCGACGTCGCCGACACGTATTACGGCGAGGCTTTGGCGATCATCCGCCCATGCAAGGTGGGGGAGATGGTCGTGCGGGCCACGAGTCCGTACGGAAATGCGGAAACAAGAATCGAGGTACGTTGATGAAAGGCGTGGCCAACGCGTGGGGCAATTTCGAACGAACACACCCCAAAGCGGCGAAATGGGTTTGGCAGATCGGCATCTTCTATCTGTTCAGCCTTGCTGTGACGGTATTGCAGTATGCGCTGTTCACGGTTCTGCCGTACATGTTCGGCATAGGACTGGCGGGCGTCGAATTCATGTGGCCGCGCATTCCGATCTCCTTCGGGGGGCTTGACTATTCGTGGAACATCCTCGGCTACGAGGTGGTCCGCAACGCGGCCGGCGACGTGGTGATCGGCGGTGGATTGGGATATTTCCTGAGTTACGAGATCGGTTCGTTCATCTCCCAATGCGTGAACTTTCCGCTGCAGCGCAATGTGACCTTCAAATCGCATGGCAATCTCGCCTATCAGATTTTCTGGTATTTCATCGCATGGCTGCTGATTTCCCTGTTCTGCAACGCGATCAACGGATTGTGGCTGCCGCTGGCGCAGGTGCGATTTAGCCCGGCCGTCTACAATCTGCTGGTCACGTTCATTACCGGCGGTGTTTCCATGGTGATCTACTTCTTCGCCTACAAGATCATCTTCCCGGAAGGCAAGCCGGAGGATGCCTCGCAGGGGGAGTGAGGATTACCGCGCGAAACAAGGCGCGTTCCGTAGTTCATGTGCTGCGGGACGCGCCTTGTCTGTTTCGCCTGTTTGATGTCGTGCTGGTCCGGTGTTTGATGTCGTGCTGGTCCGGTGTTTGATATCGTGCTGGTCCGGTTCGTGGCGCTCGCGGAGTAGCTCCGTATGCGGCAGCCACTTACTTGCGATTCACCTGCCGTGCGTGATGTTTGTTGACGATCGCTTTCGAACCGTGGTCGGCAAGCTGCGATACCAGCGCTCCGAGTCCTGCCGAAAGAACGGTGAACGCGATGTTGAGGACCGCTCCCCGCCGTGCGCTTGTGGAACCGTCTGCTTTCGTGGCCTTACGCACGACGCTTCTCTTCCACACCATGTCGAACAGCGTGCTGAATGCGAATCCCATCATGGTCGGGAACACCGTTTTGAAGATCTTGTCTCCGAACGAGTCGGGGTCGTTGATCCTGTGCATGCGCATGGCGTCTACTTTCTCGTCGATTCGGTGCAGGGCCTCGACGGCGCGGTCCGCTCCGGGGCCGAAATCTGGCATCTCACTCATGCAATCCAGTGTAGTGCGTGCAGGATGTCCGTTTTATGGTCATTTAAGAGGGTGTTGACCACGATTGGGGGCGAGACACGTGTGGAAAGAACACGATTGGACGTTTGTTTCGACTAGAGTGAGGGTATGACAGAAACTCAACCGAGAAGCAACGAGGCTTCTAAAACCGTTCCCGGGCGACTGGTATTGCTGCGCCATGGGCAGACCGTGTGGAGCGAATCGGGCCAGCATACGGGCCGTACCAACATTCCCCTGACTGAAATCGGGCGCCGGCAGGCCGAGGATGCGGGCGTGCGACTTCGTGAGGCGTTTCCCGACGGGTTTGACGCGGGGTGTGTGTTCGCCAGTCCGTTGCGCAGGGCGCAGCAGACCTCGCAGCTGGCTGGTTTCGATGACTTTGCGGTATTGCCGCAGATCGCCGAATGGGATTATGGCCGTGCCGAAGGACGTACGCGCCAGCAAGTCAGCGAGGCGGGCGGTTTCGCCTGGGATGTGTGGCGCGACGGACCGCGTTCCCTTCCTGAGGACTTGGAAGGCGACTGGGTTGAAACGCTGCCGAACGGCGAGCAGGTGCCGGTGCACAACGGCCCGGGGGAGACGGTTGAGGATGTCGCCGCCCGTACGCGTGACGGCATCGCTTCCGTTCTGCCTATCCTCAATGACGGACATGACGTGCTGCTGGTGGCCCATGCGCATGTGCTGCGAATCCTGACTTCACAGTGGCTGGGCGTCGATCCGCATTTCGCGCGTCTGCTGCGGCTCGACACTGCGCACTATTGCGTTCTGAGCCAATACAAGGGCGATAACGTCATCGAACGTTGGAATTGCTGACGCCTGCGGTTATTAGAACGCCCGTACGGCATGCATGAACCGCCTTCCATTTCCCGGACACGAGAAATGGAAGGCGGTTTTTTATGGTGTGGATCCTTTGTTGTGCATTCGTTTGCTTTTTGTTGGGTTCCAATACGGAAAAACAGGATTTTATTGAGTTAAATCAGTGAAAAGATTACAGTTTGAGGACTGTTGCACAAGGTGTGTCGCAAACGCTTTCATAGTAAGAAGTATCAAGAAACCCTTATAAATAAAGACTTTTTACGTATTTGACGGGTTTTGAAATCGTCTTTGATGACAATTGAAATGCTTACGTTTGCAAAAAATAGAAAAAAGGAGCACAATAGTGATTGCCGAAGCTGTGAAGGAGCAACTTCGAGAAAGGTGCGTTTCCGGAGGGACGTCCGGAAACCGGAAATAGGAAAGAGAAAGGTTCGATGATGAATCGCACTGTTAAGTCCGTGGTAGGTATGGTCGCCATTACCGCAATGTCCGTCGGCACGCTCGCCGCATGCGGCTCGAGCTCCAGCTCCAGCGACAGCGAGGGCAAGGTCTACTATCTGAACTTCAAGCCGGAATCCAACGACGCATGGCAGGCGCTGGCCAAGAAGTACACCGAGAAGACGGGTGTTGAGGTCAAGGTGCAGACCGCCGCGTCGAACACTTACGAGCAGACTCTGAAGTCTGAAATCGCCAAGAGCGAAGCTCCGACCCTGTTCCAGGTCAACGGCCCGGTCGGCTATCAGAATTGGAAGTCCTACACCGCCGATATGTCCGACACGGAGCCGTATGCGCAGCTCATCGACCAGTCCGTCGCGCTGAAGGACGGAGACAAGGTCGTCGGTGTTCCGTACGCCATGGAGACCTACGGTCTTATCTACAACAAAGACATCCTCAACAAGTACATCGCCACCGACGGCGCCAAAATCAAGAGCGTCGACGAAATCGATAATTTCGATACGCTGAAGGCCGTTGCCGACGACATGCAGTCCAAGAAGGACGAGCTCGGCATTCAGGGTGCCTTCACCTCCGCCGGTTTCGATTCCAGCTCCGACTGGCGCTTCAAGACCCACCTGGCCAACCTGCCGCTGTACTACGAGTTCAAGGAAGACAACATCACCGAGCAGCCGGCGACCATCAAGGGTACGTACCTGCCGGAATACAAGCAGATCTTCGACCTGTATCTCAAGGACTCCACCACCGAGCCGACGCAGCTGAGCTCCAAGACCGGTGACGACGCCACCTCCGAATTCTCCCTGGGTGAGGCTGCCTTCTACCAGAACGGCACCTGGGCGTGGTCCGACCTCAGCAAGAACGGCATGGAAGCCGATTCCCTCGGCATGCTCCCGATTTACATCGGTGCCGAAGGTGAGGAGAATCAGGGACTGGCCACCGGTTCCGAAAACTACTGGTGCATCAACGACAAGGCTTCCGATGCCGACAAGCAGGCCACCAAGGACTTCCTGAAGTGGGTCATCACCGATGAGGCCGGTATCGAATCCCTCTCCTCCGACATGGGTCTGACCACGCCGTTCAAGACCTTCAGTGACATTGAAAGCGACAACCCGCTCATCCAGGCCGCCGTTGCGGACCAGAATTCCGGCAAGACCGCCGTCTCTTGGAACTTCACCATGATGCCGTCCGAGGAGTGGAAGAACCAGCTTGGCTCCGCGCTTCTTGAGTACGCCCAGGGCACCGGTGACTGGGATGCCGTCAAGTCCGCGTTCGTGGATGGTTGGAAGACCGAATACGACGCTGCTCACTGAGAGGGGTCGCGGGTCCGGTCGCAGGCCCGCGATTCCTGAGCGCAACCAGATCACGCCGAGGCCGGTCTCTCCCTTTCCTCTTGCTGCAAGCCTCGGCGAGATATGAAGGGGCCGTCGCCACATTCGTTTGGATGTGGCGACGGCCCCTTTCGTCTAATGTCAGCAGATGCTTCCGGCGTACTGTTTCACGTGAAACATGCCGGCTGTCTATCGATGCATGTCTATCGGCGCATACGTGCGGTGGTGGAGCGTACGATCAGCTGTGCGGGGAACGTTTTGAACGGTTCCTCAATCGGCTGCTTTTCGATGAGATCCAATGTCATCCGTGCGGCCTCCTGCGCCATTCTGACCGGTTCCTGACGGACGGTGGTCAGGCCGAGGTCGCGCGCGTAGGTGCCGTCGTCGTAGCCGATGATGGAGATGTCGTTCGGCACGGTGAAGCCATTGCGCTCCAGTTGGAACAGCAGCGGTACCGCAATGCCGTCTTCCTGGCAGGCGATGGCCGTCGGCATATGGTCGAGGCTCAGCAGCTGTGTGACGACCTTGCTGATGTTGTTCTTGCCTTCATCGGTGACGAGTACCTGAGGCGTGACGTCGTTGGCCTCACAGCATGCCATGAACGAATCGAAACGCCCCTGCACGCTGAAATGCAGCGTCACGTCGCGGTCGGTGCGGATGTAGGCGATGTCTTTGTGGCCGAGGGTCATCAGGTGGCGTGCGGCGAGTTCGGAGCCCTGCTTGTCGTCGATGCGCACGGCGGCGTCGAATCCGCGTTCTTCCGGCAAGCTTGAATTGATGCCGATGATCGGCACGTTCACGGATTTGAGCTGTTTGATTTCGTCGCTGTCGATATCGAAAGAGATGACGATCACGGCATCGACATTGCGGCGTACCGGCAGCATGTCGAAGAACTCACGACGTTCTTCGATGCTGGACATCTGGTAGATGGAGATGTCGTAGCCTTCGTCATGGAAGACCTGATTCAGCCCTTCGATGATGGACGAGCTGAACCACAGGTTGAGTTTGCCGGATATCAGCACCGCGATGCGGAGCGCACGGCCGGTTTTCAACGCCGCCGCGGAGCGGGAGATGGAGAAGTTGAGCTCGTCGGCCGCCTTCATCACCTTCTCGCGGGTGGCCGCCGATACCAGATCAGGGCGTGTGAACGATCGCGAAACCGTCGAAATGGATACATGCGCAAGCTGCGCCACGTCTTGGATACTGCTTTTCATATATTGACCTCTTTAATGTTCAGCATACTGTATTGCAAGTTTTTGCAAAAACACTATTACAAACGTTTGCAAAAAGTTTCATAAACCTAAAACCTTTGGAATTTCAGTAAATATGATGATTTTGTTGATATGACAACGTTGCTGTAACCTCTATGGAAGCGGGTGAAAATGACAACGTTTGACATTTCGTGCAATGGCATCTATCATGGCCAATGAGCCCTTGATGTGAGCCGAACAGAGCAGTGAGGTTTCGTCTTGGGTCGAAGGTTGCAAGGGATTTCACGGCACGCTGGCGTGGGTGTGGAATCAAGAAGAAGGAAAGCAGGCACGCATGATCAGCATGGCTGGCAAGGCGATACGGAAATGGTGGGCGTTGTTCGCGCTGCCTACGTTCGCTGCGTTCATCATCGGGTTCGTAGTCCCGTTCATTATGGGTGTGTATTTGAGCTTCTGTAAATTCACCACCGTCACCGATGCGGAATTCGTGGGGCTCAAGAACTATCAGAAGGCGTTTGCGGACAAAGAGTTTCTGCATGCGCTCGGATTCTCCGTGGCGTTGACCATCGTGACGACCATCGTGATCAACGTGGCCGCGTTCGCCATCGCATACATGCTTACCAAGGCCATCAAAGGGTCGAACATCTTCCGTTCCGTGTTCTTCATGCCGAATCTCATCGGCGGCATCATCCTGGGCTATATCTGGATGCTGCTGCTCAACGGCATCCTCGCCCATTGGGGACGCGCGTTGACGTACAGCGCCACGTACGGTTTCTGGGGCCTGGTCATTCTGGTGTGCTGGCAGCAGATCGGCTACATGATGATCATCTACATCGCGGGCATGCAATCCCTGCCGACCGATGTACTTGAGGCCGCGGCGGTTGATGGCGCGACCGGAACGCAGACCATGTTCAAGGTCATCATTCCGTTGATGATGCCGTCGATTACCGTCTGCTCGTTCCTGTGCGTGACCAACGGATTCAAGCTCTACGACCAGAACCTTGCGTTGACCAACGGCGCTCCGTCGAACATGTCTGAAGGCCTGGCCATGAACATCACCCGCACATTCTACGGGCGCATGGGCTGGGAAGGCGTCGGCCAGGCCAAGGCCGTGCTGTTCTTCATTCTGGTAGCGGCGGTCGCCCTCATTCAGAACAAGCTCACGACTTCCAAGGAGGTGGAGGCATGATCTCCGGAGACAAGGTCAAGCATGGCGGACTGTGGACCGCACTGTTCACTGTCATCTCACTGGCATGGGTGTTCCCGATCGTGCTGGTGCTCATCAACTCCTTCAAGCAGAAGGCGTATATTTCGCGCAATGCGTTCTCCATCCCGACCGGTAAGGCGTTCGTTGGACTGGAGAATTACACGCGTGGCATCGAAACCACGAATTTCTTCGCAAGCTTCGGCTGGACCCTGCTGATCACGGTCGGTTCCGTGGCCTTGATTCTGGTCTGCACGTCAATGTGCGCGTGGTGGATCGTGCGTGTGAACAACTGGGCGGCCAAACTTCTGTATACGCTGTTCCTGTTCAACATGATCGTGCCGTTCCAGATGGTCATGTTCACGCTGTCCAAGCTCGCCGACATGCTGAAGCTCAACACTCCGTGGGGTCTGTGCATCGTGTATCTGGGCTTCGGAGCCGGTCTGGCCGTGTTCATCTTCACGGGCGTGATCAAGGGTATTCCGCAGTCGTTGGAGGAGTCCGCGATGATCGACGGCGCTTCCGTGCCGCGCATCTTCTTCCAGATCGTCGTACCGATCATGAAGCCTTCGATCGTGTCGGTCGCGATTCTGCAGGCCATGTGGATTTGGAACGACTACCTGCTGCCGTACCTGACCCTCGACCTCAGCAAGTACAAGACCATTTCCGTGGCCATCCAGTACCTGAAGGGCGGCTATGGTTCGGTGGATATGGGCGCGATGATGGCCTGCCTGGTCATGGCGATCATTCCGATTATCGTGTTCTATCTCATCTGCCAAAAGCACATCGTCAAAGGCGTGATGGCCGGAGCCGTCAAGGGCTGAAAGCCCTTGGGAAACAGTGCTGTGCACTGTTTTCAGGTTCCGGCCCGAGCGGCTGTGCCGCGAGGGTGGTGTTGGTCCGCGCGTAGCGCGGTCCGTGGTTGCAGGGCCGGAGGCGGAGCCGTCAAGGGCTGAAA
The DNA here is from genome assembly GCA_963619615.1 of Senegalimassilia sp. GTDB lineage: Bacteria > Actinomycetota > Actinomycetes > Actinomycetales > Bifidobacteriaceae > Bifidobacterium. The sequence continues at coordinate 22,194 of CAVEXE010000009.1, forward strand.
GCCCTTGGGAAACAGTGCTGTGCACTGTTTTCAGGTTCCGGCCCGAGCGGCTGTGCCGCGAGGGTGGTGTTGGTCCGCGCGTAGCGCGGTCCGTGGTTGCAGGGCCGGAGGCGGAGCCGTCAAGGGCTGAAAATGATTGTGGCGTGGAAAGGGCGTTCCGAACGGGATCCCACTCCACGCCACTTTTTAGTGGATGTACCGTTTGAGTACGTGTTCGAGAATCGGAATATGAAGCATGATCATGGTGCCATAGCCGAGAACCAGCAGTAGGAACAGACCTTGAGGCATGTAGAACCAGCTGCCGGCCAGCAAGGCCACAAACACCACGTCGATGGCGGCCAAAGCCAAAGTGTGGCCGATGTTGCTCACGCCGAATACGAATGCGTTGCCCAATGTGCGCCAGAACGAGTTTTCAAAACGCGCCTGCAATGCCCAGATCCATTCGAATCCGATGAGCCATACGATGCTCAACGCGAATTTCGGAATCAGCAGCGGCGTGATCTGCAGCACGATCCATGAATAAACGCTCAATGCGCCGGCCAGTCCGAAGATCAGCCAGTATCCGGTCGCCTTCGCGAAATTCGAACGGAACGCGGCGAAATAATTGCGGGTCACCGTGCCTTCTCCCGCCAACGACTTGCGGGCCGCATCATGGCCGGCCGCCAAAGCCGCGCCTATGGTGATGATGGGGATGCTGGTGACGATCATCAGAATGTTGATCCAAATCGCGTCGACGGCGTCGCTGAGGCCACGCATGAAACCTGAATCGGGTGAAAGGAATCTCATACGTCAAGTCTACCTGATTTTGGCAATCGTTGTCATCTTTCAAAATATTGGAATACTGTAGCTTTCCTATGTGCAATTGGTGGTAGCGTTTTCATAAACGTAATGCAGTTGAAAGGAGGTCATGTATGACCGTAAACAATCAACGTGACGATTGGTGGAAGCAGGCGGTCGTCTATCAGATCTATCCGCGCAGCTTCAAGGATGTGAACGGCGACGGACTGGGCGACATCGCCGGCGTCACCGAAAAAATGGAGTATCTGCGGGACCTGGGCATCGACGCAATCTGGCTCTCGCCGTTCTATCCGTCCGATTTGGCCGACGGCGGTTACGACGTGATCGACTACCGCAATGTGGATCCTCGCCTCGGCACCATGGATGACTTCGACGCGATGGCCGCGGCCGCGCATCAGGCCGGTATCAAGGTGATCGTCGACATCGTGCCGAATCATACGGCAAGCAAGCATGAGATGTTCATCGAAGCGCTTGCATCCGGTCGCGGATCGGCGGCACGAGACCGTTACATCTTCCGCGAGGGGCGTGGAGAGAACGGTGAATTGCCGCCGAACGACTGGCAGTCGCTGTTTGGTGGTCCGGCCTGGCAGCAGGTGGAGGACGGGCAGTGGTATCTGCACATGTTCGCAAAGGAGCAGCCGGACCTCAACTGGAAGAATCCGGATGTGCATGAGGAGTTCAAGAAGACCCTGCGTTTCTGGTCCGACCATGGCACTGATGGTTTCCGCATCGACGTGGCGCACGGTTTGGCGAAGGATCTTGATTCCGTGCCGCTTGCCGATATGGATCCGATGGCGGTGCAGAAGCAGCTGCCGCCCAAGGGCGGCTTGAGCCCGCTGTGGGATCGGCCGGAAGTGCATGAGATCTATCGTGAATGGCGTGAGGTGTTCAACGAATATGATCCGCCGCGTTTCGCGGTGGGTGAGGCTTGGGTGCGCGCCGAATCGCAGCATCTGTACGCGTCCACCGACGAGCTTGGCCAGGTGTTCAACTTCGAATTCGCCGAAGCGGGCTGGTTCGCCGATGAATTCCGTACAGCCATCGAAGATGGTTTGAAGTCCGCCGCGGAAACCAACGGTTCCACCACCACGTGGGTCATGAACAATCATGATGTGCCGCGCAGCCCGTCCCGTTATGGTCTGCCGCAGGTCAAGGGCGCGCCTTTCCACCAGATCGCGCATGATTGGCTGATGCGCGATGGTGACACCTATCCGGAGGATCGTGAGCTGGGTACCCGTCGTGCCCGTGCCGCGGCGTTGATGGAGATCGGCCTGCCCGGATCCGTGTATGTGTATCAGGGTGAGGAATTGGGATTGTTCGAAGTGGCGGATATTCCGTGGGATCGTCTTGAGGATCCGACGCCGTACAACACCCGCCGCAACTTCACCGACAAGGGGCGTGACGGATGCCGAGTGCCGTTGCCGTGGACTGCCGCCGATTGCGGTGAACCGGCATCTTGGAATGGCGATTTCATTACCGGCGCCACATTCGGTTTCGGTCCGCAGGCCGGCGACTCCGCCGATGCACATCTGCCGCAGCCGGCTTGGTTCAAGGACCTCGCCGCCGACGTTCAGGCCGCGGATGGCGATTCCATGCTCGCGTTGTACCGCAAACTGCTGAATTTGCGCCAGACCGTATTGACGGCCACTGGTGACACATCCGCCGAGTTGCTTGAGATGGGCGATGCGGTGGTTGCATATTCCCGTCCCGCTACGGATGGCCGCCGATTCGTGTCCGTCACGAATTTCGGAGCCGAGCCGGTCGAACTGCCGGAGGGCGGTGTGATCGTGGCGCAATCCGTCCCGCTGTCCGATGATGGCAAGCTTCCGCAAGACGCATCGGCCTGGTTGCTGCTTGGCTGACCGGTAAAAAATAATCGTGGCGCGGAACCCTTGAGCCATCCGATTCACGGGATGGATTCATGGGTTCCGCGCCACGATTGTTGTGGAGGGGATTGGAGAAACTAGTCTTCATTCATAATGTTGGCAAGGTCTTGAACCTGAGGCAAATCGAAGACCTCATTGGTGTGGACCACCTTGCCGTCGGGCCCGGCCAGCGGTACCCGCCAATTGGAGTATTCGTTGGATGTGCCCGGCTGGTTCTGTGATCGGGTCTCGCCCACGCCGTCGACCAACGCGACCTGCAATAGCACGGATGGCGATTGCCGCAGCATCCTGTGCATGGCTTCCACGATTTGCGAGATATGGCCTTCCACATCGGCCGCGATTTCCGGCGTGATCAGTCCGCTTTCCAATAGACGGTCGATCATCGCCTGACGTTCGGCGGCCGCGGAAGCCTGGAACTCTTCGACTGGTCCGGACAGCAGATGCAGCTTCTCGCGGAGCTTCACATGCTCAAACTGCAGATATCCGGCGGCGGGCGGCATGTCGTGCGTGTTTACGGAAGCCAGCGCGTACTTACGGTAGGTGGCCGGATCGGCGTAAGGATCGCCGGCGTTGGGGGAGTCGTCGATGCGTGCGAACCATTCCACGACGCAACCGAGCAGACCATGCTCCGCAAGTACGGTGCGCACGTAATCCGGCACGGTTCCCAGATCCTCGCCGATCACCAGGCCGTCCGCGCGGGTGGCTTCTATGGTGAGGATCGCGATCATAGCCTCGTGATCGTACGCAACGTATGCTCCGCCCTTCGCGCCTTCGCCTTGGGGAATCCACCAGAGGCGGAACAGGCCGAGAATATGGTCGATGCGTACCGCGCCGGCACGTGAGAACATATTGTGCACCATCTCCCGGTATACGGCGTAGCCGGTCTTCTTCAAGTAATTCGGATTGAACGGCGGCTGCCCCCAATCCTGACCTTGCGGATTGTAGAAATCAGGCGGGCAGCCCACGGTCACGCTGCCGACCGCGAAACGTTCCGGATTCCACCACACGTCGGCGCCCAGCGAGTGCACGCCGACGGCCATATCCTGCACCAGACCGAGCGCCATGCCCGCTTCACGGGCGGTGTTCTGCGCGGCGGTCACCTGCTCGGCGGCGATCCACTGCAGCCAGCACTCGAACTCCATCAAGTCGGCATGTTCGCGCATCAGTTCGGCCACTTCAGGCGAATCGCGGTTCGTGTCGGTGATCCATGAAGTTTCCCATGGGGCGCCCCATATCTCAAACGCCACCGACCATGCGGCGAATGCCCGCAGATCAGGCCCCGAGGCCTTCTTGAACGCTTCGAACGCGGCTTGGCGCTCGGCGGAACGCGGTACCGCATACACCAGTTGCAGAGCCTTGCGCTTGTGCCACCATGCGGAGTTGATGTCCATCGGATTCGGGTCGTCGTTGGCCGGTTGCATTTCGGCATGTAGACGTTCGACTTCGGCCAGATCGGTCTCGCTCAGGTCGGCGTACTCCGCGATGTCCTGCGGGCGAATATAGGTGACGTTGAGGAATCGGCGGGATTCCGGCAGGTAGGGGGAAGGCTCGAGCGGCTCGACCGGTGCGGACGCGTGAATCGGATTGATGAGCATGAAATCGGCGTGCGATTTCTCGGCGGCGTCCTTCAGCAGATCGCGCAGGTCGCCGTAATCGCCCACGCCCCACGATGCCGCGGAACGTACGGAATACAACTGTGTCATCCAGCCCCAGCGCTGCTTTTCCGCTACGGCTTTCGGCAGTTCGATGCGTGCCGGCGCGCAGATCAGCGTGGCCTCGCCGTGCAGTTCGCCGGCGTTCACGCGCAGGCTGTGGTACCCGGTCGGAACGTCGTCGGGAAGGTCCAGCGTCAGGGAGCCGTCGTCCCGCTGCATCAGGTACATGCACAGGTTGCCCGTGTACTGCGTGCCGTCCTCCAGAATGAGTCGCAGGATGACGTCGTTGCCTTTGGAGTGGATGGGTATGGACGTCGGCTTGCCGATGAACTTCACGATGGTCGGAGGAATCAGCGTGTCGGCGATGCGCTGCTTGGCTTCGGCGTAGGAATTGGCGATGGCCTGCTCGCTGGACGCGTCCACGCCAAGGGCGGCCAGCACGCAGGTGAGCACTTCGTCGCGGATTTCGACATAAGTGCCGAGCTGGTCGATGTATGAGGTGGCGATGCCGTTGATTTTGGCAAGTTGGATGAGGGGGCGCGCGATGCGTTCTTCGCTTTCTGTCTGTTGCGCTGATGCTGTCATGTCGGTCGAAGGCTCCTTTTCATACGATTGCGGTCTGCATAACGCCATTGCTACGCCGATTGTCGGCGGCTGCGGTGCCGTCGGCGAATCGTTATGATTACTGTAGCATAGTGATGCTATCGTTTGCAAAGCGTGTTGCGCTGTTAGAAATGGTTGCGATATATAGATTTATGATGACTATGCTGCGGTTAACGTATTGATTTGTTGCGGTTATTATGATGAACGTTTGCAATATGTAGGTACGACTGATCTCGTGGGATTGCAAAGCTTTGCATACTCATGTGCAAAAAGTCGTCGGAAGCGTTTGCGTCGTTGAGGGACTGGCGGATAACCATGGACGGCGTGGTAATCACGCTACAATCGGACGGTTGTAGTAGTCTCAAACCGGAAGCGCTGGACGATTGGCACCGATGCATCGTCTGTTGAAAAATCAAGAAGGAAGGGGTTGGCTCGTGGGAGAAGTTTCGCAAGAACCTCCCCGTGGTCCATTCACGGTGATCGATTGCTCGAGAACCACAAATTCTACGGCCATGTTCCGCGCCTAGGAATGCCGCAGCCAATAATTGTAGAATGGCGAATACAGACGAAACGGAGGTGTGGAAATGACGATGATTGAATCCTTGCCCGGATATGCCGAGGCGGAGGCGGTGGCCAAGGCCCGTGGGTCCAACCTGGTGGACATGATCAGCGCGTATCTCGCCGGAGTGGCGGCCGGAGGAGATGCCGTGACCGTGATGCGCACGCCTGACGAGGTGCGTGACCATTTCGGCAAGCTGATGGACGAGGCGTCGCAGGATGTATGAGATAGACTCGCATTCCAAGGAGTTCGACAAGGACTTCAAGCGGCTGGCCCGATACGACAGGGTCCTGGCGCGCGAACTCATGGAGCTGATCGCCGATGAGCTGATGCCCAACGGCCGGGTCCCGGACTCCTATCGTCCGAATGTGCTGGACAATCCGGGAGGACTGTACAACGGTTGCATGGAATTCCATCTTGCCGATGATGTGCTGGTCTTGTACTATCCGCCGGCGCCGCGCGACGTGATACACCTGAGGGTTATCCGTACTCACGAGGAGCTATCCACGGGACGGTATTCCAAGGAATGGCCAAGGAATCAATCTGAATAATCATCCGTGGCGTCCACCGTATATCGCGGTATGTCGGTACTTGCCGGAATCGGTATGTGCCGGCATACCGTTGGGGAAACGTTATTGCGTCCCTGATTTTACCTACTCATGTCTTCCGTCCCGATAATTCGTCTTGATTGCATCTTCCAGGATTGATTTGAGCCGTTCGCACTCCCTCTTGAACGCCCACGGACTTTCGGGATGCTCCGTTTCGTACCATTCGCGGATCATCGAGGGTGTGATGCTCGTGAGCGGGGTTTGACCGAACGCCGCTCGCAGATGGGCGATGTCGGCGCGGAGATTGCGTTTTGAACTGCCCGTGAGGGGTTGCCCGTCTTTTCGGCGGTGGGTGCCGATGTTAATGATCGGCCCATTGGTCGAATGTGAGATGCGACGTCATCTCCTTTCTCCTTCTTTCCGACCATGGCACCCATTGTTGGATGCCTCGGCGGTCAAGGTCCACAAGGAGCTTTTCCTCCTCAAGCCAGCATTGTGCCTGGATCTTGCCGTCTGTGCCGAATGACCGTTGGCAACGGACTCCTCTGTAGGTGTATCGTCCGATCCATGTTTGGGTCTTGCTGCTGTGCAACGGGCAATCCTGCTACGTCAGGCCGGAACTTGAACTGACCGGACTGTCAGAAGTCTTCGACGACGTGATCATCTCCAACGAGGAAGGCGTACGCAAGCCTGCCCGCGAACTGTACATGCTGGCGCTCGATCGTGAATTGGTGACCGCAAGCAATGCGCTGATGGTCGGTAACGATGAAGAAGGCGACATCGTCGGCATCAAAAGCGCCGGTATCGACGGTGTGTACTTCCGTACGGAGATTTCACCGTCATCCGATCCGGAAGCATCCACGGAAGCGATGCGTTCGTTCTCCGGACCGGACTGCGACGACCTGCTCGATTTCGTGTTGAATGCCTGATTGAGGTCGTCGATCGCCATCGAAGGCCTGATATCCGTCGAATATGTCTGTCGACGGGCTGTCTGCCGATGATTGTCTTTGAGCATCGGCTTGGTGTGATGGGAGAGTGAGGCGATATGACGGGTGAAATCGAGGAATCCGAAAAGGCGGAGGAGCTGCGGTCGGTGCGTTCCGCGCGTAACACGGTGATTCTCGTGATTGTCGGCGTGGCCGTCGGATTGTTGTCCGGACTGTTCGGCATCGGCGGAGGAACAGTGATCGTGCCCGCGTTGGTATGGCTTGGTTTTTCGCAGCGCAATGCGGCCGCGACGTCCATGCTTGCGATCGTGCCGACGTCGATTTCCGGCGTGCTCTCCTATGCGTACAACGGCAACGTCGATTGGATCGCCGCGATGCTGCTGTTCTGTGGCATGTTCGTAGGTGGACAGATAGGCAGCTGGCTGCTTTCCCGATTGCCGGAATTGGTGTTGCGATGGGTGTTCGTGGCGTTCCTGGTGTTCGTCGTGATCAATCAGCTGCTGTTCGTGCCGTCAAGGGACCAGCAGATAACCATGAACGTTACGACCGGCATATGCCTGGTGCTGTTGGGCGTGCTGATCGGCGTGCTTTCCGGATTGCTGGGCATCGGCGGGGGAGCGCTGGCCGTTCCCGCGTTGTCGATTCTGTTCAACGCGTCCGATCTGATCGCGCGCGGCACCTCGCTGCTGGCCATGTTCCCCAATGCCATCACCACCAGCGTGGCCAATCACAAGCGCAAATTGCTGCATGTTCGCTCCGCGCTGATCATCGGTATTACGGCGGCTCTAGTGACTCCTGCCGGAACATGGATCGCTGGAGCGGTATCCGCCCGCGTCGGTTCGATCATGTTCGCGATGTATCTATGCGTGCTGTTGGTCCGCAGCCTTTTCGTGGCAATCAAGTCCACACGAAGCGCCCGAGGGTGACCTTCGATATGTTGCAAAAGCGAATGGCCGACTTTCGGTGTTGACGGCGATCGGCACCGGAACCATATGAGTACTTGGACGGGTCCGCAAACCCTCGTGACAAGAGGGATTGCGAACCCGTTTTTGCACATTCAAGGGGGTGTGTTCACCTTACTGAACCCAAAATTCATCTGCCGTTAGGGAAGGAAACGGACTGCGTTGGTTTTGCGCGCCTAGCGTGGGCTACGGAAACGCAAGATTCCGCAACATTAGACGCGGAAAGGTTCCGCGTGCAGAAGAAAGAAGAACACATGAGCAAGCACAAGGCTCTCAAAGGCGCCATCGCGGCGTTCGCCTCCGTCGCCACGCTCGGAGCGCTCGCAGTACCGGCGCTCGCCGACGACGCGTCCACCTACAGTCCGAACGGTAAATCCGTGGCGGAGCTGGCCCAGCACGGCGGTGCGCAGCGTATCGCCGCAATCGGCAACAAGTCCGCCAAGAATGTCGTCCTGTTCATCGGCGACGGCATGGGAGATTCCGAAATCACCGTGGCCCGTAATTATCTCAAGGGTGTCAACGGCCATTTCGACGGTCTTGATGCGGTAGGCCAGCCTAGTGCTCTCGACGATGTGGAATCCGGCACTGGCCAGTACACGACGTTCTCTCTCGGTTCCAACAGCTCCGATAGCGCCGTTGGCAAGGATGGCAAGGGCAATCTGAACGCCAACTCGAATCCCGGCAAAATCACCACGGTCACCGATTCCTCGGCATCCGGTTCTGCCTGGGCCACGGGCACCAAGACTTACAACAATGCGGTGGATGTCGATGTGTATGGCAACCCGCAGCTCAATCTGGTGGAACTCGCCAAGGCGGCAGGCAAGGCGACCGGCAACGTGACCACCGCGGAAATCCAGGATGCCACGCCGGCCGTGTTGGAATCGCATTCGTCCGAACGCGGCTGCTACGGACCGCAGGGCAAGACCGACGGTTCCTCCAATGACGCAGTGAAGCGTTGCCTCGCGAGCCAACTCAAGGAGAACGGCGGCATTGGCTCCATCTCCGAACAGCTGCTTGACACTCGCGCCGACGTGACCATCGGCGGTGGCTCCAAGTACTTCCGCCAGACCGTGCAGGGTGGTGAATACGCGGGCAAGACCCTGTGGGAGCAGGCTGAGGAAATGGGCTATCAGACCGTCGAAAACGACCCGGATGCCCTGAACGCGCTGGAATACAAGGAAGGCCAGCCGGTGCTTGCTCTGATGAGCGATGGCAATCTGCCGACCAAGTTCAACGCGTCGAAAGCGACTGCCCAGGATCCGGCCAAGGACGCCAATCCGACCGTGTGCACGGTGAACGATCAGTGGCTCGGCAATCAGGGTTCTTCGCTCAAGGACATGTCCAAGAAGGCCCTCGAACTGCTTAACGCCAATCCGTCCAGCCAGTCCAACGGCTTCTTCCTGCAGATCGAAGGCGCTTCGATCGACAAGCAGGACCATGCCGGCAACGCCTGCGGCCAGATCGGCGAGACCGACGACTTCGATCAGGCCATCTCCTATGTGCTGCAGAACGTCGATCTTTCCGAAACCCTTGTGATCGTCACCGCCGACCACGCCCACACCTCACAGATTCTCAACTCCCAGCCGGCCTACGCTCTTTCCACCGTGCTCAAGACTGCCGACGGCAGCAACATGGTCGTCTCCTACGGCACCGCCGAGGCGGATTCCCGTGATGAGGATGGCGGCTACAACGGTGGCGATATGGCGCACACCGGCACCCAGCTGCGCATCGCGGCATCCGGTCCGGGCGCACAGCGTGTGGTCGGCTTGACCGATCAGACCGACAACTTCTACACCATCGCAGGAGCTCTCGGCCTGGCCACCACTACCGACCGGCAGAACGCGCTGTCCGACAACGCCGAAGTCAAGGTCTCTTCCGAGAACGGTTCGTATGCCGCTGCCGCGACCGGTTTCAACGGCGACGCAGTGCTCAGCTACGAGCTGAAGGACAAGTCGGGCAATGTCGTCGCCGCTTCCGATTCCACCACCCCGCTTTCCGGCGTGCGAGTCAAGACCGCTCAGACCACTTCGATCGCGCTTGACAAGGTGACGGAAGGCAACGAATACACGCTTACCGTCACCGGACGTCAGTCCGGCAAGATCGTGACCGTCGACTTCCAGGCTCCGGCCTCCGGCTCCGCCGATAAGAACGACGGCAAGGACAATGGCACGAATGACGGCAAAGACGGTGTGATTGCATCCGGCAAAGTCAACAACAATCCGAAGGCCGCAGGTCTGCCGCTCGGAAAGACCGGCACTGTAGTGGCCGTCATCGCGATTGCAGCGGCTATGCTGGCGGCTGCCGCCATGCTGGTCAAGGCAATGAGGAACGTCCGCTGACCCGGCACGCTATTCGATCCCTGAAATAAAATCGCCGGTACTTGGATTCGTCTAAGTGCCGGCGATTTATTTTGCCGATTTGGGTGTGAAAAAAGTTGAGCGAGAATGGCTCAACTTTTTTTGTAGATTTGGGAATAAAAAGTTGCGATTCAAAGTTGAGTGGTGTAGGCTCAAGTTTTGGAAAGCGTGAGAAACGGCAATCCGAGACTCGCGCGAAGAACGAAAGAACGTATAGCGAACCTGATTTACAAAGGAGATACATTATGGGACGCGCAGTTGGCATCGATCTGGGTACCACCAATTCCTGCATCGCAACTCTTGAAGGTGGCCAGCCCACCGTTATCGTGAACGCCGAAGGCGCTCGCACCACGCCGTCCGTCGTGGCATTCAGCAAGTCCGGCGAGATTCTGGTCGGCGAAGTGGCCAAGCGTCAGGCCGTGACCAACGTCGACCGCACCATCAGCTCCGTCAAGCGCCACATGGGTACCGACTGGACCGTCGAGATCGACGGCAAGAAGTGGACTCCGCAGGAGATCTCCGCACAGGTGCTGATGAAGCTCAAGCGCGACGCCGAAGCATACCTCGGCGAGCCGGTCACCGACGCCGTGATCACCTGCCCGGCGTACTTCAACGACGCCCAGCGTCAGGCCACCAAGGACGCCGGCACCATCGCAGGCCTCAACGTGCTGCGAATCATCAACGAGCCGACCGCCGCCGCACTGGCCTACGGCCTCGAAAAGGGCAAGGAAGACGAAACCATCCTGGTCTTCGACCTCGGCGGCGGCACCTTCGATGTGTCCCTGCTGGAAATCGGCAAGGATGACGACGGCTTCTCCACCATCCAGGTGCAGGCCACCAACGGCGACAACCACCTCGGCGGCGACGACTGGGACCAGAAGATCATCGACTGGCTTGTCGGCGAAGTCAAGAACAAGTACGGCGTTGACCTGAGCAAGGACAAGATCGCCCTGCAGCGTCTGAAGGAAGCCGCCGAGCAGGCAAAGAAGGAGCTGAGCTCCTCCTCCAGCACCTCCATCTCCATGCAGTATCTGGCCATGACCCCTGACGGCACTCCGGTGCACCTGGATGAGACGCTGACCCGCGCCCACTTCGAAGACATGACCTCCGATCTGCTGGGCCGTTGCCGCACCCCGTTCAACAACGTGCTGGCCGACGCCGGCATCGGTGTGAGCGGCATCGATCACGTGGTCCTCGTCGGTGGCTCCACCCGTATGCCGGCCGTCAAGGAACTGGTCAAGGAACTTACCGGTGGTAAGGAAGCCAACCAGTCCGTGAACCCGGATGAGGTTGTGGCAGTCGGCGCCGCCGTGCAGTCCGGCGTCATCAAGGGCGACCGCAAGGACGTTCTGCTGATCGACGTGACCCCGCTTTCCCTCGGCATCGAGACCAAGGGCGGCATCATGACCAAGCTCATCGACCGCAACACCGCCATCCCGACCAAGCGCTCCGAAGTCTTCTCCACCGCGGAAGACAACCAGCCGTCCGTGCTCATCCAGGTCTACCAGGGCGAGCGTGAGTTCGCTCGCGACAACAAGCCGCTGGGCACCTTCGAACTGACCGGCATCGCTCCGGCTCCGCGTGGCGTTCCGCAGATCGAAGTCACCTTCGACATCGACGCCAACGGCATCGTGCACGTTTCCGCCAAGGACAAGGGCACCGGCAAGGAGCAGTCCATGACCATCACCGGCGGCTCCGGTTTGGGCAAGGACGAGATCGACCGCATGGTCAAGGAAGCCGAGGCCCACGAAGCCGAAGACAAGAAGCGCAAGGAAGATGCCGAGACCCGCAACCAGGCCGAAGCCTTCGCCTACCAGACCGAAAAGCTCGTCAACGACAACAAGGACAAGCTCTCCGACGATGTGGCCAAGGAAGTCACCGACAAGGTCAACGAGCTCAAGGAAGCTCTCAAGGGCGACGACATCGAGAAGATCAAGACCGTCCAGGCCGAACTGATGACCTCCGCCCAGAAGATCGGCCAGGCCCTCTACGCCCAGCAGGGTGCGGACGCCGCTGGTGCCGCCGGTGCCGCAGGCACTGCGAATGCCGGTGCTTCCGAAGACGACGTGGTCGATGCCGAAGTCGTGGACGAAGACGACAAGGACAATAAGTGATCATGTCCGACTTCAATAAGGACGAATATCTGAACGACCTGCCCGACATCGACGATCTGTCCGGGCAGGCCGCCCCCTCCAACGACGCTGACGCTGCCGAAGATCGCGCAGCCGCCGGCGTCCCCGCCGCGGAAGAGACCGCGGCGGCCGAAAGCGCACAAGGCGAGTCCACCGATTCCACGGAAGGCGCCGACGAGACGCTCACTCCGCTTGGCCAGGCCAAGAAGGAAGCCGCGGAATATCTGGAGGCCCTACAGCGTGAACGCGCGGAATTCATCAACTTCCGCAATCGCGCGCAGAAGGAACAGGACCGCTTCCGCCAGCACGGCATCATCGACGTGCTGACCGCGCTTCTGCCGGCTCTCGACGACATCGACCGCATCCGCGAGCACAGCGAGATGGATGACTCCTTCAAAGCCGTCTCCAACAAGATCGACAAGGCGTTCGAGAAGTTCGGTGTCGAAAAGTTCGGCGAGAAAGGCGAGGACTTCGACCCGACCAAGCACGATGCGATTCTGCGCAAGCCGGATCCGCAGGCCGAAACGGAAACCGTCGACACTGTTGTGGAAGCCGGTTACCGCATCGGTGATCGTGTGATTCGTGCCGCCCGTGTGGTCGTCGCGTCTCCACAGGACTAACCACTAATCGGACCAGAGCGAGACGATACGAGCACATACGAAAACTCATATACGCAAATCAATCAGCATGACCTCGTGGAAGGAGGCACAACATGGCTGAGAATGAATGGCTGAGCAAGGATTTCTACAAGGTCCTCGGTGTCTCCAAAGAGGCCACCGAAGATGAGATCACCAAAGCCTACCGCAAGCTGGCACGCAAATACCATCCTGATCTGAACAAGACCAAGGAAGCCGAAGAGAAGTTCAAGGACATCTCGGAAGCCTACGACGTGCTCAGCAACAAGGACAGCCGCCAAAGGTATGACGCCATCCGCCAATTCGGCATGGGCGGCGCACGCTTCGCCGGCGGTTCCGGTGCGGGAGGCTTTGACGCGGGTGCGTTCTCCGACATCTTCGGTTCCATGTTCGGCGGTGGAGACGGATCCCATATCCGCTTCCAGACCAACGGCGGCGGCAATCCCAATATCTCCGACATCTTCTCGATGTTCGGAGGTATGGGAGGCCCCGGCGCGGCTGGAGCCGGAAGCCAGTACGGGGCGTACGGTTCCGCACACAGCCAGGCTCCGCAGCCGGAAGATGGCGAGGACCGCAATTCCAAAATCAGCCTGACCTTCCGTCAGGCGGTCAAGGGGGCCACGGTTTCGCTGTCCGCCGATGGCAAGAAATTCAAGACGCACGTTCCTGCCGGCGTGAAAGACGGGCAGAAGATCCGCATCGCAGGCAAGGGCAAACCGGGCCGTAACGGCGGGCGCAACGGCGATCTGTATCTGCAGATCAGCGTTCCGGAAGATCCGAAATTCACGCTGCGCGGACGCGACATCATCATGAGGCTGCCGATTACCGTCGGCCAGGCCGTTGAAGGCGCGAAGGTACGCGCAACGGACATTGACGGCAATGAAGTCACCTTCAAGGTGCCGGCAGGCTCGTCCAGCGGTACGGAAGTGCGCATTTCGGGCAAGGGAGTGGCGAATCCGCGCGGTAACGGCGACCTGATTGGCCGTGTGGAAATTCGCGTTCCCGACAAGCCGGGGCTGGGAGTCAAGCGCGCGGCGAAGAAATTCGACGATGCGTGCGGTAATTTTGCCGACGAGCTTGCCAAGGAGCGCTGAGACCCATGGCACGTGCGCGCGTGGCGCAGCAGATCAAGCAGCTCTACGAGATGTGCGCGATGGCGATTGTTGCCGGCAGGGCTGATTTGGACGGGGCCGACGAAGTCGGTTTCGACATCGAACTGCCGGTATTCACCGTCGGACGCGTCGGCGAACTGACCAGTGTGCATCCGCAGACTCTCCGTCAATACGATCGCGTGGGACTCGTGGTGCCGCAGCGTACGGAAGGCGGGGCGCGCCGATACTCGTTGCGAGACATCTTCCGCCTTTCGCAGGCACAGCATCTCAGTCAGGAAGAGGGTATCAACCTGGCCGGCATCACGCGAATCCTGGAACTTGAAGAGGAAAACCGCGAGTTGCGCAGGCAGGTCGATCGGCTGCAGAAGCCGGAGGGCAGCAGTGTGTTCGCGGCGGATGCCGATGGCGGAATCGTGGAGATCGAACGTTCCCGTCGCGCGCGCATGTGGCGACGCCAGATTCAAGCCGACGCCAGGCAGCTTCCATCAAGACAGTCCGCGGAATTCGAACGTTCCGAAAGAGGGGATGGTAAGTGGTCGAACTCCGTGGTCGTATGGGGGCTTGACTGATTTCCGGAAAAACCACTGGAAAAACACCAAAATCGGGCTTTTTCACGGAAGATGTGCGTACACTTGTCTGCAGAGAAAGTGGGTTCGGCTTCTTTTCGCAACAGATGTCTCAGTTGTAGGAAATAATGTCGAATATCCGCGTTCTGGCTGTTTTTCTTCTGATCCTTTCGATGATTGGTCGTGAGATAGCCTGCCCCTTCACAACTATCGGGGGGGGGTGTCCATGCGGTGGGAAAAGAAAGGTTAGGAGCGTACAGTGCCAAGAGTTGCGTTCACTGCTAAAACCCGAAAATATCTCGGGTCGCTGGAGGCCGTTGAATCGGTTACCCAGTATCGAATCTGCTATTCCAAGGAATTCAGGGATGATTGCATGCGCAGGTATGCCGAAGGTGGATCGCCTGCTGCAATCTTCCGTGAGGCCGGTCTTGATCCGAAGATCATCGGATACAAGCGTGTGGAACGTTGCATCGCCCGCTGGAAGGCGGAGGATGCGAAGAAAGCCGCTGAAAAATAAACACAGATAAAGACGTCGACGAATGGTGAATCGGTGAGGAATGGGGCTTCGCGGGTCCACGACAAGACGACGATGAAAAGCTTGAAGGCTTGAAGGTTTGAAAGCGCTCGGGTGGAGTTGACTCCGTTCGGGCGCTTTCTGCTTTTTTGGGGTGTGCGTTCCTGGTGGTATTGGCCATGTGACGTTATTGGTTATGTGATGGTATTGGTCATGCCGCCCTGATGAAATGGCAGTAGCAACACAGTGAGGGGAGTTCCGAATGACCGATCCGAGTCTGATGATCAAAGCCGTGTTTTGGGATATGGACGGCACGTTGATCGATTCCGAGCCGTATTGGCATGAAGGCGAGATGAAGATCGCCGCGGATCATGGCGGATATTGGGACGAGGAATTGGCGTGGCAGGGTTCCGGCACTCCGGTCCCGGACGTTGCCCGCCGCATGGTGGAGCATGGCTGCCAGCTGTCGGTTGAGGAAATCGGCAAAGGCATGATCGATTATGTTGCGCAGAAGGAGTTCGAGCGCATTCCGTGGATCGACGGCGTGGAGGATGTGCTGCGTTCGCTGGCTGAGGCGGGCGTGCCGTCGATGCTGGTTACGACTTCGCCGCGTCACCTTGCGCGGAATCTGGTTGACCAGGCTCCTGCCGGGGTGTTTGCCGGTTATGTGTGCGGCGATGACGACGTTGAGAAGAAGCCGTCGCCGGAACCGTACTTGGAGGCCGCCCGTCGCCTTGGCATAGCGCCTGAAGACATGAAGTACTGTATTGCGATTGAGGACTCCATGTCCGGCCTGCGTTCCGCCGTGGCTTCCGGCGCCACCACGTTGGGGCAGACCGGTTTCATGCAGATCGACAATTCCGACGGTCCGCAATTCGCGTCGATCAAGGGTTACGACGGTATCACTGCCGCTGTACTCGACGCGTATGTTCGGCAGCGCGTCGGTGCGTGATTCGGCTGCGGGCTTCTGGCGCGTGATTGGGCGTGCGGTCGAGCATACGGTCGGGCGTATGATTGGGCGTATGCTCGGCTGCGGTCTAGATTGTATTTCCTGTGGTCCGATTGTATTTCCTGTGGTCCGGATTAATGTAGATGATGTTGATCTCCGGAGCCTCGCGATTGTGCAATTCGCTCCTGGCCGCATTCAATAGGTTGGATTTGCCGCAGCGACGGATGCCGGTAATTACCTTGATGCGATCTGAATCGTTACAGAACGGGCGAAGTTCAGTTAGATAATGCTCTCTGATGGTACGTTTCCGTCGCCGTTCCTTCATATCGCGTATTGCGTTTAACGGGGTCAAAGTTGAGTGATTTTCAAAAATGATCCCATTAAAACCATGTAGAGCGGAAGTACGGTAGTGTGCGGATTTTTTACGTGTCGTGCGGATTTTTGGCCAGTCGTGCGGATTGTCCGCGGTCTAAAACTGGCTTGGGATGGTCTTTTAGGGCTAAAAGTCGCCGATTTTGAGTCTATCTGGCGGAAAATCCCCATGACGAATCCGCACAAGTCTTCAAAAATCCGCACGCCCCGCTGAAAATCCGCACGACCTAGTCAGAATCCGCATAGTTCGTTTAAAATCCGCACGTCCGGCTCAGAATCCGCACAACCTGCTGAAAATCCGCACGGCTGGCTGAAAATCCGCATGGCTGTCATTTTGCGCCGCGGATCGCGCATGCCCTCTTTACGCATCGCATAAAAGATTGGCGCGTGGTGGACTTTCTCTGCCCCAACTGCGAGAAACGGGCCTATCTTCCGGTTGGGGCTGGCCTGCACACAAATCACCGCGGCATCGAAATCATAAATCGTTGGAATTCCGCCATTTTCGTTTCCCACAAGGAGAGCGGGACGTGACGACGTATACCCCCCTTGAGGCCACAACTGGGAGAAAACGAGTGTATCTTCCGGTTGGGGCTGAGGCGGATGCAGGCCATTCCGGCCCGCAAATTCCAAATCGTTGGAAAATGGCCGTTTTTGGATTGTGCGAGGAATACGGGACGTGATGGAATGTACCCTCTTTCGGCCCCAACCTCAAGAAAACAGGCCTATTTCCCAGTTGTGTGCAGAATATGGCTCGGAGCATGGACGACATGTCAACCGTCGCCACTATTTCCCAATTGTGCGTGGAAGATGGCGGACGCGCATACCCAAGGAGACCGACGTGTCCCGTTCGATAGACACGGCTGGCATCCACGGCGCGTGACTGCGCCGATGATCGGCCGCAGCCTGTCGCGCGCGAATACTGAGCAGGGCTGGAAACACGCATTCGCGAATGCGATGTCGGCACCTCATATGGAAAACTACGGGCGGGACCGGGAATGCGATCCGCAGCGCACATGCAAGACGTTCCACATGCCAACCGATATGGCGCCGGCATCGACTGGAACGGATTCCGCACCGACGCACGATACCCCAAGTCATATTTCAGCCTATAGCCTGAATGGAGTCGCGACTATTTCCGTAACGACGTAAGCCCGCCTGTTTGCGTCGGTATGGGGATGATCGACGTGCTGGAGTATTTCCGTAACGACGTAAACCTTCTTGATTGCGTCGGTATGGGGATAGTCGATATGCTGGAGTATTTCCGTAACGACGCAAATGTCCCCACATGCGGCGTTATGGTTCGGGTGGTTCGGCTGGCTGGCCGGTGCGGTCAAGGCATTCTGCGGGCGATGGACTGTCGAATGTGCCGTGGCAAGGGTTCCGTGTGGTCATTTTGGCCTATACCCTCGGCGTCGACCAGAACGAATTCCACACCAGCCCGATATCCAAACACTACCGAATGAGATACCCCTCAAACACAAATTTTGGCCTATAACCCGCAAACCGCGCCAGAATTCGCACGTTCTGTGTGAATCTACGCCACAGGGCTCAATTGATTCCAGGCGCCACGCATTTCAGTTGCTGGCCTAAGAAGACAGAAAACAGAAGATAAGAAAGATAAAAGAAAAAGCCCGCCGCGGTGGAATGAATGCAGCGGGCTTCGTGGAGCTGACGGTAGTCGAAACCGCGACCTCTTCGATGCGAACGAAGCGCTCTACCAACTGAGCTACAGCCCCGAAACATTACCTAGCAAAGTTAGGCAACTCTCAATACTCTAGTACGAAGTGCGTACGAACGCAATTCAACGCGTGTGCGTGTTGCGATCATACGCACTTCATATGCTTTAGCGATTTACTATTATTTACTTCTATTTATGCTGATTTACGCCTCGACCGGCGCCTTCTTGCCGAACTTGGCCTTAAGCAATCCTACAATCGTCGGAATCAGCGAAAGCACGAGAATTGCCACGATCACCAGCTCGAAGTGCTTCTGCACGGCCGGAATACCGCCGAAGAAGTAGCCAAGCAGTGTGAACAGCGTGGACCAGCACAGGCCGCCAAGCACGGAGAACGGCGTAAAACGGCTCCAACGCATGCCGGAAATGCCGGAAATGAACGGCATGAACGTGCGGATGAACGGGAAGAAGCGACCAAGGAACACGGCCAGCGGGCCCCACTTTTCAATCATCGCTTCGGTTTTGGCGATTCGTTCCGGGGTCATGGCCTTGACTTTGCCGGATTCGATGATGCGGCGTCCGAAGAAATGGCCGATCCAATAGTTGCACTGGTCGCCAATGATCGGAGCGCACCAGACCACCGGCAGTAGTGCGAACAGCGGCAATGCGGCAACGCCGGTCGCGGCATCGGGGGCGGCGAAGAATCCTGCCGCGAACAGCAGCGAATCGCCGGGAAGGAAGGGGAAGAACACCACGCCGGTCTCAACGAAAATGATGAGGAAGATGAATCCGAGCGTCGGGGCGACGCCCATGGCGATCCATCCGGCAATCGCGGTGCGTGGATCCTTGAGCAGGTTGATGAAGAAATTAATGATTTCCATGAGTTCTCTCTGTGAAAGCATCGGTAATGCAATGCACGCGCCATAAAGCGCCGTACATAAACCAAGAACAGACTACCAGTGGTGTTTAACATCGAAACGGGGTAAGAGGGGTGGCGTGACAAATCTGCACAAAACGTTAAAACGGACGATGGTTGGATGGTGGCAGGATGGGGTCCTGTCGATGGTTGGATGGTGGCCGGATGGAGCCCGGACGATGGTTGGATGGTGGCAGGATGGGGTCCTGTCGCCGTCGCTGGAGTCCGGACGATGGATGCGCTGGTTGCTGGGTAATGCCTATTCCATCAGCGGCGGTTGCTTCCGGCGTTTGCTCCCGCTACCTCCTCTCCGGCGTTTGCCTCCGTCCTTACGCTCAATGGCCATACCGAATCGCTTTCGTGATTGGTGTCAAATCCTCGGCATGGCTTGACGTCAAACGATTGATAATGGCATATGATGCGCTAACTCTTTCAAAGGAGAAAACATGACAGATTCGGCCACTATCAGCCCCGGTTCCGCAGGATTTGCGGCAGGCTTCGGACATAACGCGCTGGATTCGTTGGCGCTCGCCGCAAACCATGGTCGCACGCGTTGCGTGAACGCGGAGAACCCGACAGGTGGCAAGGGTGTGGCCGCGATGGCTGCCAGCAAACTGGGTCCGTCGCGCAAGGGCAGTCCGTGCATCCAGACCGTCCATGCCGGAGAATCCGTGACCTTGATGGATGCCGATGGTCCTGGCGTGATCCGTCATATCTGGATGACGGTGACCGACCGCACGTCGCCGACCGGTCCGAACGTGTTGCGCAATCTCATCCTCGAATTCTACTGGGACGGTGAGGAGACGCCGTCCGTGCAGTGTCCGATCGGTGACTTCTTCTGCTGCGGCCACGCGCAGGCATGCCGGATCAATTCCATTCCGATTATGGTGGTGCCCAACCGTGGCTTCAACTGCTACTTCGCCATGCCGTTCGAGCATGCGCGCATCGTGCTGCGCAACGATCATAATGAAGACGTTCCGGCGTTCTTCTACCAGATCGACTACACGGAATATGACGAGTTGCCGGTTGACGCCATGCGTTTCCATGCGCAGTGGCGTCGTGAGCGGGTTACGGAGCTTGCGCGTGATTACGTGGTGCTTGACGGCGTGCGTGGCCGCGGCGCCTATATCGGAACGTTCTTGGCGCTCACCGCGTTGGAAAGCCGTTGGTGGGGCGAGGGCGAGTTCAAGATGTACATCGATGGCGATTCCCGGTATCCGACCTGGTGCAGCACCGGCGCGGAGGATTACTTCGGTGGCGCGTGGAGTTTCGCCGATTTCGATGAGAACGGCCATATGAGCGAGCAGACGTTCACTGGTCCGTACTTGGGATTCCCGTTTTATTCTCAGAAGCTCTCCGCGAGTCGGGAAAGCGCTTACTGGGACATCAATACGCCGGTGACGCGCGGCCTGTACCGCTGGCATATTCCCGATCCGATCTATTTCGATTCGGATCTGCGCGTTGAATGGCAGCAGATCGGCACTGAGGAGGGTGGCAATTTCGAACGTCAGGATGACGTTGCGTCCGTTGCCTACTGGTATCAGCTTGAGCCGCATACGCCGTTCGATTCGGTTGGTGACAGGCATTTCCGCCAGCCGAGGTGATTGCTGATGAAGTGATTTCGACAGTATGACGGGGCGTATCCGCCTCCAGATATGCCCCGTTGTCGAAAAAATGTCGAAAACGTCGAAATCATGGGAGGAAGTCGGCGTAGTCTAGGCAGTGTCGTCAAACGATGGACTTGTTGTGCTGAGAGGAGCATCCGCCTATGGCCGGTATTAAAGACGTGGCGGCGAAGGCCGGAGTGTCGATCAGCACGGTTTCGTATGTGATGAGCGGCAAGCGTTCCATCAAGGAGGAGACTCGGCGCAAAGTCATGCAGGCCGCGCGGGAACTGGGATATCGACCTAAAAATCAGACGAATCTGCCCCAGCCGGTTCGCAAGAAGGTGCTTGCGTTGAGTTCGCCGGTGCATGAGTATACGGATTATTCGAATTACGCATCGTTCTTTTTTGCCGTGGCCACCAGGGCCAAGCGGTATAACTACGATATTCTGCTGCTGATGCACGAGTATGGCGATCGGGAACTGATTCGTGTTGCCCGGGACGGCATGGTCGACGGCATTCTGCTGTTGGACGTGCTGCTGAACGATTCGCGCGCCGAAGTGGCGTCCATGCTGGATGTTCCGGTGGTGGCCATCGGCTATCCGTCGAATACCGAGGCCGTGTATTCCGTGGACCTCGATTTTGAGCGCATGGGGCGTGAGGCGGTGGAGAAGACCGCGGCGCTGGGTCACGGCCATGTGCTGATCATCGGCAGCAATGAATTTGCTTACGATGATGGTTCGAATTATCTGATTCGTTTTCGTGACGCGGCCGTCAAGCACGGTTCGGACTTGAATATGAAGGTGACGTTCATGCCTTCCACCGGCTATGGTTTGGCGGATGTGAAGCTGTTGCTCGCCTCCGCATTCGCCCGTGATCCGCTGATTACGGCGATTATGTGCCAGACCAACGCCACGCATGTGAACAATTTGCTTGTTGCTTTGAACGAGCGTGGATTGGTCGTGCCGCGCGATATTTCGGTTATGGCCGCCTGCACGCAGGGGATGCAGCAGCTTCCGCAGGCCGTTGATGAGATGCCGATGGATCCCAATGTCGTGTGTTCGCGTGCGGTCGACATGATGATGGATATTCTCGAAGGCCGTAGGTATGACGTTGGTGCCGTTGAATTGCTGCCGTCCCGGTATGTGGCTCGCGGCACGATGGGTGAGTGCGCTCTTCCGTGATGTTGCGTGACGTTTCATGACGTTTTGTGACGATTTTTAGGTACCGAGTGGTCGTGAATCGCGGCTCGGGTTATGTGAGCCCTAACATAGTAAAGTCATCGAAGTAATTTATCGAAATATGTCGAAATAAATTGAAAAGGCAATCGAAAATATTTAACTTAAGGGTATGAGCTTCGATGAGTCGAAACTCATTTCAGTAAAGGTGCTGAAAAGGAGAAACAATGAAGTCTACCCGTAAATTTGTTGCCGCCGGTCTGGCTGCGGCGACCATGCTCGGAACGATCGGTCTGGCGGGCTGCGGCAGCAGCGACACCGCTCAGGAGGAGAACCCGAGCTCCATCAAGATCTGGTACTACGAAGAAGATAACACCGCGCAGGGCATCGCATGGCAGAAGGCCATCGACCTGTTCGAGGAGAAGACCGGCGTCACGGTCGAATTCGAAAAGAAGTCCTTCGAGCAGATTCGCCAGAACGCGGCACAGATCCTCAACTCCGACGAAGCCCCCGACGTCATGGAGTACAACAAGGGCAACGCGACCGCCGGTCTGCTGGCAAGCCAGGGCCTGCTCACCAACCTGAACGACTACGTCAGCAAGTACAGCTGGGATGAGAAGGTCAGCGGAACCCTGGCCGATACCGGCAAGTACAACGAAAAGGGCATCATGGGCTCCGGCGACTGGTACGGCATCACGAACTACGGCGAAGACATCGTGATGTACTACAACCAGGACATGTTCGATAAGTACGGCATCGAGATCCCGACCACACTGGATGAGCTCGAAGCCGCCATGCAGAAGTTCGTCGACAACGGCGTGACTCCGCTTTCCGAAGGCGTCGCCGAATACCCGCTGCAGCACCTGTGGTGGCAGCTGGTCCTCTCCAAGGCGTCGGACGATTTCGTCCAGGCATACGAGATGTATGACGGCGATGTCGATTGGCAGGGCGAGGAGACCACCTACGCAACCCAGACCATCAAGGATTGGGTCGACAAGGGCTACATCTCCAAGGACTGCACCGGCACCAAGGCTGAGGATGCGGGCCAGGCCTTCATCAACGGCACCTATCCGATGTTCTTCTCCGGCACCTGGTGGTTCGGCCGCTTCCAGAGCGACATGACGGACGCCAACTGGACCTTCTCCACCTTCCCGGACACCGACAAGGTTGTAGGATCCTCCGGCAACATCTGGGTCATCCCCGAGAACTCCAAGAAGAAGGATCTCGCAGCACAGTTCATCGACATCACCCTGAGCGACGAAGTGCAGACGCTGATGGGCAACTCCGGTGGCCTGCCGATCGCAGCTGATCCGGACACCATCACCGACGAGAAGACCAAGGAACTCATCACCTCCTTCAACAGCGTGCTTGAGAAGAACGCCCTCGGTTTCTACCCGGATTGGCCGACCTCCACCTTCTACGACGAGCTGAACGCATCGCTGCAGGAACTCGTCAACGGCACCTCCGACGTCAAGACCGTGCTCAGCCAGATGGAAGACAACTACAACAAGGGCGTGGAGAGCGCCGGCGTCAAGTAGTCCCGACTTCCGAACAACAGTAAAACCCTAAAACAATCAATGCGCCGCTTGCGATCCGCGGCGGCGCATTGGCTTTCTGCGCCCTTTTTTGCCGTACCGATTTCAGGCGACGCTGCCTGACGGCGGTCCTTCAGTTCAACCGTCCCGCATTCCAATCGCGGTGAGAATCATGGGAAGTGATTTACGTTATGAACGCTCACAAGAACGATAAGAGTCGCGGTCAGATGCCGACCGCGCGAGAGAAGGGAATGTCCCGTATTCCGGGCAATCCATCAAGCCGATTCTGGCTGTACCTGCTTCCTGGCTTCCTGATGCTGCTGTGGATCATCATCGTGCCGGCCATCTGGAACATCTATCTCAGCTTCACCAACTATCGAGGCATCAAGCCTCCGGAGTTCGCCGGCCTGACCAACTGGGCCCGACTCATGAAGGACGCCACGTTCTGGGTGTCGTTCCGCAACTCGATCTGGATGATCATAGCCATGGTGGTGATCCCGATCCTTCTCGGCCTGATCCTTTCCTCCCTCGTCTTCGACGTGGTGCAGAAGAAGTTCGGCCCCAAGGTGGCCTCCACCATGCGAGCCATCTACTACTTCCCGCAGCTGCTGCCGATCGCGGTCGCATCCCTCGTCATGGGCTGGATCTTCCGTCCGGAGAACGGCGCTTTGAACGCGTTGCTGGAAGCGATTGGATTGGGTCAGCTGCAGCATGATTGGCTTGGCAAGCCCGATACGGCACTCATCTTCCTGATGCTCATCATGATCTGGATTCAGGTCGGCTACCCGCTGGTCATCTTCATGTCCGGTCTGCAGCGCGTTGACCCCGAACTGTATGAGGCGGCAAGCCTCGACGGCGCCAACTGGTGGCAGCGCTTCCTGGCCATCACCCTGCCGGCCATCAAGCCGGAGATCTTCGTGGTGGCGTTGACCTGCACCATCGCGGCCCTGAAGGTGTTCGGTCCCGTTTACATGCTGACCAAGGGTGGTCCGGGAACCAGCACCATCGTGCCGTCGTACTACTCCTACGTGCAGTTCTTCCAGTCCCAGCAGGTCGGCTATGGTGCTGCGATCGCAACCGCGCTGACCATCGTCATCATCATTGTGTCCGTTGTTTTCACGAACCTTCAGGAGAAGGTCGCGAAGGAAGACGAGGAGTAAGCCATGACTTCCGCAGCCAAAATTCCTGTGCATGTAAAGAAGAACCGCACTGCCGGCGATTGGACGATCCTCGCGCTGCTCATCGTGGGCGGCCTGGTGATGCTCTTCCCGTTCATCGTGCTGTTGCTCAACGCATTCAAGACCACCGCGGAATACAATTCCTCCGGCCCGCTGTCTTTGCCGCATGAACTCAGCTTCGACGGTCTGATGAAGTTCTGGGACCGCGTCAACTACCCGGAAAAGCTGTGGAACAGCGTCTGGACCTCCGGTCTGGTTGCTGTGCTCGCAGTGGTGCTTTCCATGTTCAACGCCTTCGCCCTCGGCATCGGCCGCGTGAAGGGCCGTCGCTGGATCGTGCTGCTCATCATGCTCGCCAACATGCTTCCGCAGGAAGCCATGCTGTACCCGCTGTACATCATGTTCAAGAACCTCGGCCTGTACAACTCCCCGTGGGCGATCGTGATCATCTTCACCGTCATCCAGAGCGCATTCGGCACCTACCTGCTGTCGTCGGTCTACGGAACGTTCCCGAAGTCGATTCTTGAGGCCGCGACCATTGACGGCGCGACCCGCTGGACCATCTTCACCAAGATCGTGTTCCCGATTTCCCGACCCACACTCAGCGTCATGCTCGTCTTCTTCTTCATCTGGACGTGGAACGAGTACATGATCCCGATGGCGTTCCTGATCGACAACTCGACGCAGACCATCCCGATCGCGGTCAGCTCGCTGACCGGCGATCGCCTGATGGACGTGACCACCACCGCCGCCGCGTCGCTGATCAGCATCGTCCCGACCCTCATCTTCTACTTGATCTTCCAGCGCACGCTCTCCCGCGGCATCACCGCCGGAGCGGTCAAGTAACGGAAACACAATCCCGAAAAAACAAATCAATCCCGGCTTCGAAATCTCTTCCTTCCTTGTTCGAAGCCGGGAATCTACACCAGGAGTACCAACAATGAAGTTCACCAATGGATACTGGATGATTCGAGACGGTGTCGATGCGTTGTATGCGCGTGAAGCGTATGAGCTGAACATCGGGGAAGACAAGGAAAGCCTGAACGTGCTTGCCCCCGTCTCCGTTGTGCGCGGTCGTTACGACACCCTGAACCTTCCTACGTTCAACATTGACGTGACATCTCCGGCCGAAGGCGTGATTCGCGTGGTCGCAGGCCACTGGCAGGGTGCGACCGAATATCCGGGATTCCCGCTGAACGCCGACGAACCCGGCGATCGAGACTATGTGAATGTCGAAGCCGACGGCAATGGAGACGGCGAGGTCGGCCAGAACGGTGCGAGCATCTCGCTTACCTCCGGCGGCCTGACCGCGAAGGTGGTCAAGGGCTCTCCGTGGAACCTGACTTTCCTTGGTGAGGATGGCAAGGAGCTCACGCAGTCGTTCGGCAAGTCCCTCGGACGTTTCGCGCTGAACAAGCTGTCCAACGTGACGGCCCAGCCTGTCGGTGAGTTCGGCGTGACCATGGACGGCTCCGCCTATGACGAATCCGACGTGTTCACGGCCATCCAGCTTCACTTGGGAGTCGGCGAGAGCGTCTACGGCTTCGGCGAGCGATTCGGCGCGTACGTGAAGAACGGCCAGACCATCGACATCTGGAACGAGGACGGCGGTACGGCTTCCGAACAGGGCTACAAGGATATTCCGTTCTACATGACATCCAACGGATACGGCGTGCTGGTGAACAATCGTGGTCATGTGTCGTTCGAAGTCGGTTCCGAGAACACCGAGGCCGTGCAGTTCTCGGTGCCGGGGGAGACCATCGACTTCTGCGTGATCTACGGCCCGACGCCGAAGCAGATTCTCGACCGCTACACCGCGCTGGTCGGGCGCCCGGCCAACGTTCCGGCATGGAGCTACGGCCTGTGGCTCACCACCTCGTTCACCACCAAGTACGACGAGCAGACCATCAACTCCTTCATCGACGGCATGGCCGAGCGGGACATTCCGCTGAGCGCCTTCCACTATGACTGCTACTGGATGCGTGAATTCCACTGGACCGACTTCGAATGGGACAAGCGTTTCTTCGGAGACATCGAATCCACGCTCAAGCGTCTGCACGAAGACAAGGGACTGCATATCTGCGCATGGATCAATTCGTATATCGGCCAGCGCGGTTCCATGTTCAAGGAAGGCAAGGAGAAGGGCTATCTGGTCAAGAAGGCCAATGGCGAAGTGTGGCAGACCGACTTCTGGCAGGCCGGCATGGGACTGGTGGACTTCACCAATCCGGAGGCCCGCGAGTGGTTCAAAGACAAGGTCAAGGCACTGCTGAACCAGGGTGTGGACGCCATCAAGACCGATTTCGGCGAGCGAATCCCGCGTGATGTGGTCTGGTACGACGGCTCCCCGAAGCTCTCCATGCACAACTGGTACACCCAGCTGTACAACCAGGCGGTGTTCGAAGCCATCGAGGAGACCTACGGCAAGGGCAATGCCTGCCTGTATGCGCGTTCCGCGACCGTCGGAGGCCAGCAGCAGCCGGTGCACTGGGGCGGCGACTGCGAATCGACGTTCAACGGCATGGCTCAGACCCTGCGCGCGGGCCTGTCGATCACCAGCTCCGGCTTCGGCTTCTGGAGCCATGACATCGGCGGCTTCGAAGGCGCATATCCGGATCCGGCCGTGTACAAGCGCTGGGTGGCGTTCGGTCTGCTCGGATCGCACTCGCGCATGCACGGATCTACCGTGTACCGCGTGCCGTGGCTGTTCGACGAGGAAGACGAGAAGAACGGCGTGGTGAACGCGCCCGGCCAGACCGCTGTCGATGTGGCACGTACCTTCACCAAGCTCAAGCTCTCGCTCATGCCGTACCTGTTCCAGACCGGCCTGCAGCCGCATCTGACCGGTACTCCGGTCATGCGCTCGATGTTCGTGGAATTCCCGAACGATCCGGCCTGCCGTCCGCTCGACCGCCAGTACATGTTCGGCCCGAACCTGTTGGTCGCTCCGGTGTTCACCTACTCCGGCGACGTTGAGTACTACCTGCCGGCCGGCACCTGGACCAACTGGTTTACCGGCGAGAAGGTCTCCTCCGAGCATGGCATGTGGCGCAACGAACGCCACGGCTTCGACACCATTCCGCTGTGGGTGCGCGACGGCAGCGTGATGGTGACCAAGCCCGGCGCCGAGACCCCGGATTACGAGTACGGCAAGGATGCGCTGGTCTCCGTGTTCCTTGACGGGGTGGATTCCGCCGAAGCCGTTGTCAGCGAGACGGACGGCTCCTCCGTGGTCTTCTCCGCCCGCAAGACGGATGCCGGTGTGGAGATCGCCAGCTCCGACGGTCGCGCGTTCACCGCACGCCTCGGATTCGGCGAGGCCGTCGAAGCTCCGGAAGGCAAGGTTGTGCTGTAATGCCTGCCTTTCCGTTCGTCCTCGATACGAATAGCATCTGATCGAAGACGGACGGCTATATGAACAAAAAAATGCCACTGGGTTCTGCCCAGTGGCATTTTTTTTGTTGTTGGAATGTTGCTTAGGCTATTGAATGGATGCGCTGGGCATTGAATAATCGGGCTTTTCTCGTGGCGTGTTCGGATCTCCGCTGGCGCGTTGGAACGCCCGCAGATAGATCAGCGATTTGGCATAGGCCAGCCATGCGAAGCCGAGCAGGATGAATAGGAATCGCAGATATGGCGTGAATGCGAAGATCGCGCCCGCTGCCACATCGATGGCGAGGATGCCGAGCGTGTATCCGAAGCAGGCCCACGGCATCATGAAGGAGTTGCGCAGCGTCTGTCGGAAGGTGTTCTCATAGCGGGCCTGGAGCGGATAGTAGTATTCGAAGGTCAAAAACGTGATCACGCCGAAGATGATGAGAATCGGAAGCGTTATGTAGGCGGCATTGGTATCGAGCGCGTTCCAGAACACGATGGCGAATGTGATCACGGCGATCAACGCCACGAAAATGACGGATGAGCCGATGCCGCGTTTGAACTCACGCTTGAAGCGTTTGATGTATTCACGGCCGAGGTTGATGTCGTCGTTGTCGTTGAATGCGAACACCGTGCTGTACAGCGCGGCCCTCGCCGGTCCGATGGTGACGATGGGGATTATGGAGATCAGGAAAAACAGATTCAGGATGAAATACCTCAGGCAGAGTGAAACGAACTGCCACAGGGGGCTGTTGGGATTGTAGTGCATTAGACCTCCGTTTCGTTGACATTCCAAGCATACTCGCCGTCGAATGTGCTGAATTGACAAGTTAGTTGAACGAATATATTATGTCCTCTAACAGCTTATTTATTAACTAATAAATAAGAAGGTTACCAGATGGAGCGGCATCAAGGAAGTATCGCGTTCCTGAAGGGGCATCAGATGCATCGCCAAACCGAAGGAGGAGGAATGGTGCAGTCGAAAGAGGGAATGGAGAGTGTGGTGACATCTGTCGACAACGGTGGTTCAGACGCTGCGGCGCTTTCCGACAAAAAAACGCGGAGGGCCGCGCGTAAGGCTGAGAGGCTGAGCAAATATCAGAACGACAGAAAGCGTCATGGATTCAAGCTGTTCCTGTTGATTTCGCCGTTTCTGATCCTGTCCGTGCTGTTCAGCTATCTTCCGCTGTTTGGCTGGGTCTATGCGTTCTACGATTATCAACCGCCGATTCCGCTGTCCGAAAGCGAATTCGTCGGCCTGCAGTGGTTCAAGATGATGGTGCAGAATCCCGCTCAGCTCCAGACCATCGGCCAGGTGCTCATCAACACCTTCGCCATGTCCGGACTGAACATCCTCACCTCATTCTTCCCGCTGTTCTTCGCCATCGCGTTGAACGAAATTCGTGCCAAGTGGTTCAGGAACCTCATTCAGACGCTGACCACGTTGCCGAACTTCATCTCCTGGGTTCTGGTTTATGCAGTGGCCTTCGCCATGTTCTCCACCACGGGTATGGTCAACGAGCTGTTGCAGAACCTGCACCTTATCAGTGAGCCGATCAAGTTCCTCGACTCCGATTCGCACACCTGGCTGAAGATGCTGCTGTGGAGCTTGTGGAAGGGCCTCGGCTGGGGCTCCATCATGTACCTCGCAGGCATCGCAGGCATTGATCCCGAACTGTACGAAGCCGCCCAGGTAGATGGTGCGAACCGCTTCCAGCAGATCATCCACGTCACGATCCCGCAGCTGCTGCCGACCTACTTCGTGCTGCTGATGCTGTCGATCTCCAACTTCCTGAACAACGGCATGGACCAGTACTTCGTGTTCCAGAACGCCTTCAACACCAAGTACATCCAGGTGCTTGACCTGTATGTGTACAACGTCGGTATGGGCAACAACTCCCTGTCGTACGCAACCGCAATCTCCATGCTGAAGTCGCTTGTCAGCGTCGGCCTGCTGATTGTTGTGAACTGGCTGTCCAAGCGCACCCGTGGCGTGTCGATCGTCTGATGAGGAAAGAGTAAGAGGAAGCAATCATGGCAAAGAAAATCAAGCAGGGCATCGCGCCCGCTATGAGGCGCACCAAGGGTGAAGAAGTCTACAATGTCTTCAACATCATCTTCTTCATCGTGTTCGCGTTCATCTGCGTCTACCCGTTCTACTACCTGATCATCAACTCCATCTCCAACAACAACCTGTCGGCATCCGGCGAAATCAACTGGTGGCCGCAGGGCATCCACTGGGAGAACTACAAGCAGGTCTTCGCACTGAGCGGTCTGACCACCTCGGCCTTCATCTCCGTGGCCCGTACCGTCATCGGCACTGTGCTCACCGTGATCGCCAGCGCGTTCCTCGGCTTCATGTTCACCCAGGAAAAGATGTGGCACCGCAAGTTCTGGTACCGCTTCATCGTGATCACCATGTACTTCAACGCAGGCCTGATCCCGATGTTCATCACCATGAAGAACCTGCACCTGACCAACAACTTCTGGGTGTACATCCTGCCGGCCATCGTGCAGCCGTTCAACATCATCCTGGTCAAGACCTTCGTCGAGTCCATCCCGTCCTCCCTTCAGGAAGCCGCGGAGATGGACGGCGCCGGCACACTGACGATCTTCTGGAAGATCGTGCTGCCGATGATGGCTCCGATCCTGGCGACCGTCGGCATCTTCTCCGCCGTCGGACAGTGGAATTCCTTCCAGGACACCCTGATCTACATGACGGATTCCAAGCTCTACTCGCTGCAGTACGTGCTCTACACCTACATCAACCAGGCGAACGCGCTGGCTGCCTCGGTGCGAGCAAGCGCCGGCAGCGCGGTGAACGTGGCCGCTCTCGCAACGCAGCAGACCCCGACCTCAATCCGTATGACAGTCTCCGTGATCGTGGTGCTCCCGATCCTGTTCGTGTACCCGTTCTTCCAGCGCTTCTTCGTCAAGGGCATGATGCTCGGCGCCGTCAAGGGCTGATTCACAGCGGAACAATCCCAAAAACTGCGGGATCGGCCGGCATCGCCGATCTGGCCGATCCCGCAATCGTGATTCTTAACTTCGAAAAGCAAAAGAAATAGAGAAAGGAAGGACGCAATGTCCCTCAAAAAGAAGGTAACCGTTGCCGTGGCAGTGACGCTTGCGGCAATGATGTCGCTCTCCGCCTGCGGAGGGTCAGGAGATACCACCGCATCCGACGAGGACGACAACTCCCTGATGACCGTTGAGGTCTTCGATGGTCTGGCCAACTATCAGGGCGAACAGAAGGGTTGGTTCGCCAAGATCATCAAAGACAAGTTCAACATCAAGCTCAACATTGTTGCCCCGAACGTTGCCGGCGGCGGTAGCACGCTGTTCGACACCCGTGCGGCGGCAGGCAATCTGGGCGACATCGTGATCTACGGCTACGACACCGGCAAGGGCGCCAAGCTGGTGAAGTCCGGCCTGATCGCCGATATGACCCCGTACCTCGACGGCATGGATTACATCAACAAGTACAAGGACGCCACCGATTACGTGAACGAGCAGATCGGTCAGGAATCCGGTGTGTGGGGCATCCCGTCCGCAGTTGTCGACACCTTGACTCCGGATCAGGCTTCCGAAGGCCTCGAACCGACTTTCGGACCGTACCTGCGTTGGGACCTGTACAAGGAGATCGGCTATCCGGAGATCGACACCCTTGAGGATCTCATCCCGGTGCTCAAGCAGATGCAGGACAAGGCCCGTGAAGAATCCGGCACCGACGACATCTACGCCATGTCTCTGTTCAAGGACTGGGACGGCAACATGATGAACAACGCCAAGCAGCCGACCTGCTTCTACGGATACGATGAAGTCGGCTTCGTGCTGGCCAAGGGTGATGGATCCGACTTCGAGTCCATCACCCAGGAAGACGGCATCTACGAGCGTGTGATCAAGTTCTTCAACGCCGCCTACCGTGCGGGCATCGTCGATCCGGAATCCACCACCCAGAACTACGACACCATGAATTCCAAGTACAAGGACGGCAAGGTGCTCTTCTCCTTCTGGCCGTGGCTTGGACAGGCTGCCTACAACACCAACTCCAACAAGGCCGAGGGCAAGGGCTTCATGCTGGCTCCGCTCAAGGACATGAAGATCTTCTCCTATGGCGCGACTCCTCGTGGCGACAAGACCATGATCGCTCTGGGCTCCCAGGCCAAGAACAAGCAGCGTCTGGTCAAGTTCATCAACTGGCTGTACTCTCCGGAAGGCGTGTACGACTCCTCCAACCAGACCGGTGGCTCCGCGGGTCCGCAGGGTCTGAACTGGGAGATCAAGGACGGACAGCCGGTGCTGACCGAGTTCGGCTCCTCCGTGCTCTCCGGTGAATCCGAGAACGTTCCGGAAGAGTGGGGCGGCGGTTCCTACTCCGACGGTATTTCCGCTCTGAACTTCACCACCGTGACCGTGAACGATATCGATCCGGACACCGGCTACACCTACAACCCGGTTCTGTGGCCGAGCGAGATTGAGAAGGCCAACCAGAACGCGCTGAACCAGGATTGGCAGGAGCATATGGGTGCCTCCACCACCATGGAGTATCTGAAGAACAACGACATGCTGCTCGTCGGCGCCGGTTCCAGCTACGTCCAGCCGGAAGAGAATTCCCAGATCTCCACGTTGCGCGGCTCCATCAAGACCGAAATCGTCAACTCTTCCTGGAAGGCGGCCTTCGCCGACTCCGAGTCCGAATGCGAGAAGATCTTCAGCGAGATGATCAAGACCGTCAACGGTCTGGACATCGATTCCGTGCTGGAAGTCGATATGAAGAACGCCAAGGATCAGGACAAGGCCCGTAAGAACATCTTGAAGGAGTATCAGAACAAGGAGAGCTCCTCCAGCTCCGATTCCTCCTCCGAGTGATGAGGCATTAGTCCCCACCACGCAATCCACATAACTGAAAGAGGCGGGGCGCCAGATGTGCTGAACCGGTATCTGGCGCCCCGCCTTTCTTTTTCATCAATGCGGCCGCTCATATGAGCCAGGCTCGTTGCGACGCCGTATGACACAAAGGGATCAAAGTTGATTTTCCAAAAGCATTCGCGCATTGTTTTCGTAGGCGATTCCATCACGGACGCCGACCGCGACCGTACCGCCATCCCCGGAGGCTGGGGTTATGGGCATGGGTACGTCAACACATTGCATAATCTTCTTACGGCCGTATATCCGGATAAGGCGTTGTGCACCATCAACGAAGGCATTAACGGCAACGATATCGTCGACATGGCCGAACGTTGGCAGAGCGACGTCATCGACATGAATCCGGACTATGTGTCCATCATGATCGGGGTGAACGACGCCTGGCGTTATTTCGACGGCCCGCTGTGGCAGGCCCGCCTCAACACTGTGGAAACCTACGAGCGCATTTATGACGAGCTTATTGAACGCGTGAAGCGGGATGCGCCGAATCTCAAGGGAATCATCGTCATGCGTCCGTTCATGTTCGAACCGAACCCGCAGGATGCCATGCGCGCCAAGGTTGAGGAATTCGCGGCCGCGTCCAAGCGTGTGGCCGAACGCCATGGCGCGATTTTCGTTGATACGCAGGCGGCAGTGGACCATTGGCTCACCCAGTTGCACGGATGCCTGGCCAGCCAGGATCGTGTGCATCCGTACGAGCGCGGCGCGATGATCATCGCCCGTGCATGGTGCCAGGCCGTTGGATTCGATTGGAACAGGAGCACGTTCGATGATTGATATGAGCACGATCGAGGCCGTCATCGCCGCCGGCCCATACGCCGACACCTGGGAGTCGTTGAGCCAGGCTCCGGTTCCGTCATGGTTCACCGAAGCGAAATTCGGCATTTTCACGCACTGGGGCCTCTACACGGTTCCCGAATACCGCAACGAATGGTATTCGCGCAACATGTATATCGAAGGCTACCCGGAATTCGAGCATCACGTGAACACCTATGGTCCGCAGAAGGACTTCGGGTACAAGGACTTCATCGGCATGTTCACCGCCGAAGGTTTCGACGCGAACGAATGGCTCGACCTGTTCAAGGCGAGTGGCGCCCAATACTACTTCCCGGTTTCCGAACATCATGACGGCTATCAGATGTACCGCAGCGAGCTGTCCCACTGGAACACGTGGGAGACGGGTCCGCACCGCGACGTGCTGGGGGAGCTGCGCGACGCCACGCGTGAACATGGCATGCACTTCGCCACATCGAACCATCGCGCCGAACACTGGTGGTTCATGGGCCACGGCAAGGACTTCGATTCCGATGTCAAGGAACCGATGAAGAAGGGCGATTTCTACTGGCCGGCCATGCCTGAGCCGAATGAGTCCGACATTCACAGCACGCCGGCGCCGACCGACGAATATCTGGAGGACTGGCTGCTGCGCGTGTGCGAGATTATCGACAGCTACCAACCGGAACTGCTGTATTTCGATTGGTGGGTGCAGCATGAGTCGTTCAAACCGTACATGAGGAAGCTCGCGGCCTTCTACTACAACCGC
This sequence comes from Senegalimassilia sp., assembly GCA_963619615.1. Taxonomy (GTDB): domain Bacteria; phylum Actinomycetota; class Actinomycetes; order Actinomycetales; family Bifidobacteriaceae; genus Bifidobacterium. Next base: position 56,722 of record CAVEXE010000009.1, read on the forward strand.
GGCATCGAGTGGGGACGGCACGTTTCGATCTGCTACAAGTACGACGGCCTCGCATGGGGAGCGGGAATCGTCGACGTGGAGCGCGGCGGCTTCGCCGACACCACGCCGTTCGTCTGGCAGACGGACACCGCGATCGCCCGCAATTCATGGTGCTACACGGATTCGTTGGAGTACAAGACGCTTGCCGAATTGATCGTTTCGTTGATTGATGCGGTGTCGAAGAACGGCAACCTGTTGCTGAACGTTGGCCCTCGTGCCGACGGTTCAATCGCCGACCATGACCGTGAACTGCTGCTCGGCGTCGGCGAATGGCTGCGTGCGAACGGCGAAGGCATATACGGAACCCGTCCGTGGAAACTCGCGCAGGAAGGTCCGACGAAGCAGGCGGACGGCATGTTCGCCGACCAGAAGCCGGTCGAATGGACTTGCGCCGATTGGAGATTCACCACGAAGAACGGAGCGATCTACGCCTTCTGCCTGAATCCGAACAATATCGAAAACGGCTGTGAAACCGCTTGTGAAACACTTGCGCTTCCGACTTTCGCCGCATACCACGACGGTGTGAAACCGCCGTTCAACGGCATCGTCAAGTCGGTGGAGCAGCTCGGAGCGGGATCGGTGGAATTCGAACGTACCAACGAAGCGATGAAGATTTCGCCATTGCCCCGTGATTGTGCGCAACAAGCCCTGCCAATCGGATTCAAGATAACCGTCGGCTGACAGAGGAGCGACAAAACGACTTCAGCCAGCTGTGTCGCTGGCAAGCGAAGAAAGAAGAAATCATGACCGTAATCACCGAAGACAACAAATCCAAGGCCAAAAATCTGACCGCCAAACTCACCTTGGACGAAAAAATCGCCATCGTACACGCGGCCGGCCTGTTCAAGAACGGAAGTGCCGAACGACTCGGCATCCCGTCCCTCCATATGGACGACGGTCCGATGGGGCCGCGTGCCGAACTGCACAACGACAACTGGGTGCCGCTGTACAACACCCGTGATTATGTGACCTATCTGCCGTCCGGTTCCGCCGTCGCATCCACATGGAATCCCGAACTGGCCTATGCCACCGGCAAGGTGCTTGGCGAGGAAGCGCGCGGACGAGGCAAAGACGTGATTCTCGGCCCGTCCATCAACATCAAGCGAAGCCCGCTGTGCGGCCGTAATTTCGAATATATGAGCGAGGATCCGACGCTCACCGCCGCGCAGGGCGTGGCCTACATCCAGGGTGTGCAGGAATCCGACGTGGCCGCTTGCGCGAAGCATTACGCGGTCAACAGCCAGGAGACCGACCGACTCGACGTTGACGAGACCGTAAGCGAGCGGGCATTGCGCGAAATTTACCTGCCGGCCTTCGAAGCGGTGGTGAAGAATGGAGGCGTGCTCTCCGTCATGGGTGCCTACAATCTCGTCAACGGCACCAAATGCTGCGAACACAAGCAGTTGCTGGACGACATTCTGCGCGACGAATACGGCTTCGACGGCTTCGTCGTCTCCGATTGGAGCGCGGTGCGCGACACCAAGGCCAGCGCCGAAGTCGGCATGGACGTCGAAATGTCCGTCACCCCGAACTTCGACGACTACTATTTCGCGAACCCGCTGAAGAAAGCCATCGAAAACGGAGAAGTCAAGGAAAGCGACATCGACACGAAAGTCGAACGCGTGATCGCGGTCATGGATGCGCTGCATATGCTGGATGACGGCCTCGCGGTTCGAAAACCGGGATGTTACGCCACCGTCGACCATGCCGCGAAAGCTCTGGACGTGGCGCGTGAATCCATCGTGCTGTTGAAGAACGACGAGAATCTGCTGCCCCTTGATGAAAAGAAAATGACCCGTCTGCTGGTGGTCGGAGCGAATGCCGATCGCATCCACTCCAATGGTGGAGGCTCGGCCGTAATCAAGGCGCTGCACGAGGTCTCGCCTCTGCTGGGACTCAACGGCCAGCTTGGCGGCAACGTGCAGATCGAGTACGTGCTCGGCTATGATGCGCTGCAAGTCAACCAGGATGAATCCTGGCAGGAGAAAAGCCTTGAGAACTCCACCGGTTCCGACGCCAATGATGAGCTCCGCGTGCATGAACTGCGCGAAGAGGCCGTATCCAAGGCCCGCGAATACGCGGCATCCGGCGATCCGGTGTTGTTTGTGGGCGGTCTCGACCACGAGCACGACCTCGAAGGCCGCGACCGCGCCGACATGCGCCTGCCGTACGGCCAGGATGAGCTGATCGAAGCGTTGCTCGAGGCCGCGCCGAACACGATTCTTGTATTCGTGGCCGGTTCCCCGATCGAAATGCCGTGGGCCGGCAAAGCCAAGACCATCGTATGGAACTGGTACGCGGGATGCGAATCCGGCAACGCGCTGGCCGAAGTGCTGCTTGGCCGGGTGAATCCGAGCGGACATCTGCCGGAGACCTTCCCGATCGCGCTCGCCGATGAGCCTGCGCACAAGATCGGCACGTTCGGACTGGTCGGTCACGTTGACTACACGGAAGACATCTATGTGGGATACCGCTACTTCGACACCAGGCGGATTCCGGTGCTTTTCCCGTTCGGCCATGGTCTGAGCTACACCAGCTTCGCCTACAGCGGTCTTGATGTGCGCCGTGTGGATGACGAGATTCGCGTGACCTTCACCGTCGAGAACACCGGGGAACGTGCCGGCAAAACGGTCGCTCAGGTGTATCTTGGCCTTGAAGGAACCGGCGAGGACCGCCCTGCCAAGGAGCTCAAGGGATTCGCCAAGGTCGAGTTGGATGCGGGGGAGTGCCGTGAGGTCACGGTGGCGATGCCTGTGGCCAAGGCGCTGCGCTACTGGTCCAACGAAGCGGAATCCTATGCTCTGGCGCCGGAAGCGAGTGTGTTCGTGGGAGAATCCGTGGAAGATATTCGTCTTTCCGGACGTGTCGCATAGACCTTATCTATAAACTTATAAATAAAGAAAAAAACGAATGACGGTCGTCTTCGGAAAGCCGGCGGTATCCGGCTTTCCGAAGACGAAATCCGATCAACGCAAAGGAGCAAAGTATGAAGTTCCTCAATGGTGGCTGGCTCATCAAGGATGGCTTCGACGTCAAGTACGCGGCGAACGTCTATACCGCCAATATCGAGCCGAAGAAGCTTACGCTGTTCTGCCCGTTCGGCTCGCCGATCTACAATGCGGGCATGACCCTTGACGGCGGCATCCTGACCATCGAGGTCACCTCGCCGCGCGAAGACGTGATCACCACCAAGCTGATCAACTTCAAAAAGGACCGCAGCAACTGCCCGAAGTTCGGCCTGAACGAAACCGATCCGGACGTTGAAATCAGCGAGACCGACGACAAGTGGACCTTCACTTCCGGCCGTCTGACCCTCGAAATCGCCAAGGGCGAGACCATCGACTTCAAGTATCTGTACGACGGCAAGGTCGTCGCGCACTCCGGCTGGCGCGCCAAGGGCCTCGTCACCGATCCGGAAGGCCAGCTGCACGTGACCGAACAGCTCGACCTCGGCGTGGGCGAGAAGATCTATGGCTTGGGCGAGCGCTTCACCAACTTCATCAAGAACGGCCAGACCGTCGACATCTGGAACGAGGATGGCGGCACCGGCACCGAGCAGGCATACAAGAACATCCCGTTCTACCTGTCCAACAAGAAGTACGGCCTGTTCGTCGACAATCCGGGCAAGGTCAGCTTCGAAGTCGGTTCCGAGAAGGTCTCCCGCGTGCAGTTCTCCGTGCCGGGTGAGGAAATGAGCTATTCCGTGGTCGGCGGCGAGGATCTCAAGGCGATTCTCAACACCTACACCGATCTGACCGGCAAGGCTCCGCTGGTTCCGGACTGGAGCTACGGCCTGTGGCTGTCCACCTCCTTCACCACCGATTACGACGAGAAGACCGTTCTCGAGTTCGTGGACGGCATGGCCGAGCGCAACATTCCGCTGTCCGTGTTCCACTTCGACTGCCGTTGGATGAAGGAACTCGAATGGTGCAACTTCGAATGGGACAAGTCCAAGTTCCCCGATCCGGAAGGTCTGCTCAAGAAGCTGCACGACCGCGGCCTGAAGATCTGCGTGTGGATCAACTCCTACATCGGCCAGAAGTCCCCGCTGTTCGAGGAAGGCGCCAAGAACGGCTACTTCATCAAGAACACCGACGGTTCCGCATGGCAGTGGGACAAGTGGCAGGCCGGCATGGGCATCGTCGACTTCACCAACCCGGAAGCCACCAAGTGGTTCCAGGGTTACCTGAAGAAGCTCGTGGATATGGGCGTCGACTGCTTCAAGACCGACTTCGGCGAGCGCATTCCGACCGAAGGCGTCAAGTACTACGACGGTTCCGACCCGGAGCTGATGCACAACTACTACACCTACCTGTACAACAAGGCCGTCTATGACGTGCTCGTCGAAACCAAGGGCGCCGATGAGGCGATTCTGTTCGCCCGCTCCGCGACGGTGGGTGGTCAGCAGTTCCCGGTGCATTGGGGTGGCGACTGCTCCTCCAACTATCCGTCCATGGCGGAATCCCTGCGTGCCGGCCTGAGCTTCGGCATGTCCGGCTTCGGCTACTGGAGCCATGACATCGCAGGCTTCGAGGATCAGGCAAGCCCGGATCTGTACAAGCGTTGGACTCAGTTCGGCCTGCTCAGCTCCCACTCCCGCTACCACGGTTCCACCGCCTACAAGGTGCCGTGGCTGTACGGCGAGGAGGCCGTTGACGTGGCCCGTGAGTTCACCGAGCTCAAGCTGCAGCTCAAGCCGTATCTGAAGAAGATGGCCGTGGAAACCCACGAGACCGGCGTTCCGATGATGCGTGCCATGGTGCTTGAATTCCCGGATGATCCGACCTGTGAAGACATCGATACCCAGTACATGCTGGGCGACGATCTGCTGGTCGCTCCGGTGTTCCGCGAGGATGGCGTGGCCCGCTTCTACGTGCCGGACGACGGCACTGGCCAGGCATGGACCAACATCATCACCGGTGCGGCATACGAGCCGGGCAAGTGGTATACCGAGCAGTACGATTACCACACCCTGCCGGTGCTGGCCCGTCCGGGCGCCGATCCGCTGCACGTGTGAACGCACAGTGCGATCGCATACGCGGCGGCATAGATGAATGACAAGAGCGTGCGGACAAAAGGTGTGTCCGCACGCTCTTTACACATGGTGACGCATTGTGTTGGATGCGTGGCCTACGAACTCTCCGCAATCCAACCTACGTTGGCGCGTCGGCGCCAAGATTTTTGCATCCCATCAACAAGAGCATCAGCAGTACCAGAGAGGCATATGAATGACTACGGCACTTGAGTTTGTGCGCGGCCTCGGTCTCGGCTGGAATCTGGGCAACACTTTTGACCCGCTTCCACTGAATGACGAGCGTAACAAGAAAATCACCACCGGGGGAGTGTGGACGCCCGAAGACCAGCAGCGACTGTGGTTCAACAAGCCATTCACCCGCGACTGCGCCCTCCTCGTCAAAAAAGCGGGATTCGACACCATCCGTATTCCGATCACTTGGAAGGATTGGCAGGATCCGTATACCGGCAACGTCGATCCGGTATGGATGGCCGCAGTGCAACAGGCAGTCGATTGGAGTTACGAAGCCGGTCTGAACGTCATCATCAACGTGCATCACGACGGTGGCGACAGCCAGTTCGGATGGATCCGTACCGCCAGCGAGGACTATCCGGGCGTCTGCTCGCGTTATTCCGCGCTCTGGCATCAAATCACACAACGGTTCCGCGATTATGACCATCATCTGATTTTCGAAGGCGGCAATGAGGTCTGCTTTCCGAACGCCGCACACCAGGATGCTTCCTACGAACTGCTCAACCGGCTGAATCAGCTGTTCGTCGATATCGTGCGCGCTTCGGGCGGCAACAATGCCGACCGATTCCTTCTGATCCCCGGATACAACACCGACACCGCATTGACCTGCGACGAACGTTTCCGACTGCCGGAAGACACCGTCGACGACCGTCTGATCGTATCGATCCACTACTACTCACCGGCCGGATTCGCACTTGCGGAACATGACTGTGTCTGGGGCACTCCGGTCGATACGTGGGGCAGTGAAGAGGAAGTGGCGGCAATCGAAGCTGATTTCGCCAAACAGAAGGCACGTTTCATCGACAACGGCATTCCCGTGATCATCGGCGAATACGGTCTTCTGACCGAACCGGTGGACCATAAAGATCATGACAGCAACATCAAATGGCTGCGCACCGTCATCCGTTGCGCACTGGCCAACGGCTCCTGCCCGATCCTATGGGACACATCCACCAAGGAAATGCGCTTCCTCGACCGAGAAACCGGCCGTTTCTTCGACCCTGAAGTCGAAGCCATCTACCAAGAAGCGCGTGCCTAATCGGTGGCGCAACAGCACAATCCATAATCCACAACGAAGAAAGCTTCCGCAATGACCCTTTTCAACGTAACCGAAGCCAAGCGCATCGCATCGGGCTTCTACCCGGATCCGACCATCTGCGAAACACCGCAGGGAACGTACTACATGGTCAACAGCTCCTTCGAATTCTTCCCGGGACTGCCGGTGTTCGAAAGCGTCGACGGCGAGCATTGGCAACGCGTCGGCAACGCGATGGATCGGGAAATTCAGTTTCCTTACGAGTCCATGGGCAACAGCCAAGGCATCTACGCGCCGACGCTGCGCTACCATGACGGCCGATATTATCTGATCGTCACCAACGTCAACAAAGGCAACATGATCCTCACCACCGACGATCCGCACCACGGATGGTCCGACCCGATCTGGGTGGAGGGATGGCCGGGCATCGATCCCAGCCTGTTCTTCGACGACGACGGATCCGTCTACATCTGCGGCAACGAAGGTGCCGAACCGGATGAAGACGGCGAACGCGAACCCGCGGGAATCTACCTGTCGCGCATCGACGTTGCCACCGGAACCGTGCTGACCAAAAGGCAGCGTATCTGCGGCGGCATCACCGGATCGAATCCGGAAGGTCCCCACATGTACAAGCGCAACGGCATGTACTACCTTATGTGGGCCGAAGGCGGCACGGAATCCGGACACATGGAGAACATCGCCCGCTCGTCCAGTCCGACCGGTCCGTACGAGATGTACCCGGGCAATCCGCTCATCACCAACCGCAGCACGCATCTGACCCTACAGGCCATCGGACACTGCGATTGCGCTCACTTTGACGCCGACCGCACCCTGATGGTGTTCCACGGCACACGCAACAACGATGAATATCCGGCTCAAGGATGGCTTGGCCGTGAACCGTACGGCGTGTGGTTCGCGTGGAAGGACGGTTGGCCCGAACTCGCTGACCAATCCTATGATTGCCCTCTCAACGGCTGCGGCGAGGCCTTGGAGCATGAGACCGCATGGATCACTCCGGGCATCGACAAGGCGCAACGTTTCACGATCGACGACGAAGGCTCGCATATCAGCGTCATTGCCGCGCGTCAGGATTTCGGGCTGGACGCGGGCGCGCCGATGATCGGCACGCGCCAGACGGACTTCCGTTGCGATTTCGCGGCGACCATTGCCGACCCGACGCAACTGGCATCCGGAACGGCCGGCATCGCGATTTACGCGAACGCCAACCATTACATGGCCGTTTCCTTGCATGCCGCCGATGCGGGGACGATCACAGTCGATGCGACCGTGCATAACGCGGGACTGGTATCACAGGTCGGTGCCGTGCAGGTGCCGGAAGGCGATCCGATACGACTGATCGCCCGCGGTGACGATTACGGATACGCTTTCGCCGTCGGCACTGCTTCCGGCGAAATTCCGTTAGGCGCCGCTCCCGGCAAAGTGCTGAGTTTCACCAACGCCGGGGGATTCACCGGAATCCTGCTCGGCGTCTACGCGCACGGCGACGGCGTTGTCGATTTCAGCGACGTGCGCTACCGGACGGCTTCCGAATCGACTGGCGAATGACGGCGGTTGTTGCCAAACACGAACGCATATGAACCACTCGAAGAGTCCAGAAGGAGGACCCAGTGAAACCAACCTATGACCATTTCCTGTTCGGCGGCGATTGGAATCCGGAGCAATGGCCGGAGGAAACATGGGAGCACGACATTGAAATGCTCGAAGACGCCCACGTCAACGAGGTCACCATCAACGTGTTCTCATGGGCGCTGCTGCAGCCGGCCGAAGACCTCTACGACTTCACCATGCTCGACAAGATCGTCGCGCTGCTCGTCAAGCATGATTTCAACATCGTGATGGCCACCGGCACCGCGGCACTGCCCGGCTGGATGGTACGCCTGCATCCCGAAGTGATCCGTACCGAACAGAACGGCACCCGCCACGTGTTCGGAGGCCGCCACAACTTCTGCCCGACCTCGCCGTATTTCCGTGAGGTGTCACGCGCGCTCGCGGCGCATGTGGCCGAACGCTACACCGGCACTCCCGGGCTGGTGAATTGGCATGTGTGCAACGAATACGGCGGAGGCGGCGGCCTGTGCTATTGCGACCAGTGCGCGCGGTCCTTCCGCGCATGGCTCAAGGCCAAGTATGGCACTGTGGAGGCGCTCAACCAGGCGTGGTGCGCGAACTTCTGGAGCCATACCATCACCGACTGGGCCGATGTGGTGCCGCCCGTCAGCTACGGCGATGGCATCGGTGACGCCAAATGCGTGGTTTCCGGCCTGCAGATGGACTATCGCCGATTCCAAAGCCAGGCGCAACTTGAATGCTATAAGAACGAACGCGATGCGATTCGCGAATATGACGGTTCCACACCGATCACCACCAACCTTATGGGCACGTTCAAGGACCTCGACTACTTCGAATGGGCCAAGGAGATGGACGTGGTCAGCTGGGACAACTACCCGGGCATGGACACTCCGCCGAGCTACACCGCCATGTGCCACGACCTGATGCGCGGCATCGGCGGGAACAAGCCGTTCATGCTGATGGAGCAGACCCCGAACCAGCAGAACTGGTTCCCGTTCTGCAAGGTCAAGCGCCCCGGAGAAGTACGCAAGCTCAGCTGGCAGGCCGTGGCCCACGGCGCCGACACCGTGCAGTTCTTCCAAATGAAGCAGTCCATCGGTGGCTGTGAGCGATTCCACGGCGCGATCATCGGGCACGACGGTACCGAGGATTCCCGCGTGTTCAAGGAAACCGCCGCGTTGGGCGGCGAACTGGAGCGCATCGGCAAGCGGATCATGGGCTCTCAGATTCGCGCGAAAGTCGCGATCATGTTCGATTGGCAAAGCTATTGGTCTCTCGAAGGCTGTGTTGGTCCGACCGCAGGCTTCTCGTATCCGAACGAGGTGCATCGCTTCTACCGTGCGCTGTGGCGTCGTAACGTGTCCGTCGACATGATCGAAAGCACTCTGCCGCTCGATGAGCTTAAGAAGTACGATCTGGTCATCGCTCCGGCGCTCATTACCGTACTGCCGGGCGTTGCCGAAAACCTGGAGGATTATGTGACGGAGGGCGGCAGCTTCATCACAGGATACATGGCCGGCATCCATGACGAGCATGATCTGGTGGTGCCGGGAGGATACCCCGGCAAGCTGCGCGGACTCATGGGCGTGTGGGTCGAGGAGATCGACGCGCTCGCACCGGACGAAACCATCGAAGTGCATGGAGACATGATCGACGCCAAGGGCGAGATCGTGGCCAGCATCATCCATCGCGAAGGCGCACGCGGGCTTGCCACCTATGGGGGCTGCGAATTCTATGCGGGCCGTTGTGCGCTCACCGTCAACGATTTCGGTTCCGGCAAGGCGTATTTCGTCGGCACGCCACTCGACGAGACCGGCATGGATGCGTTCATGGCATCGGTTATGAGCGAGCTGAACCTCGGCCCAATCGACACTCCGGAAGAGGTGAGCCTGTCGGTGCGCCATGCCGATGATGGCACCCGATATGCGTTCCTCATCAACAACGGCAACGCCGACAAGCATTTGCGCGTCAGCGAGCTTGACGGCAGCGAGGAGCTGCTGTCGGGCGGCCGTATCGACGATGAGATCGAGCTGCGCCCGTACGACGTGAAGGTAATCGCGTTGCGGTAGATAAACAAAACATAAACAAGGAAGGCCGATGCCCGTCAAGAGCATCGGCCTTCCTCATATTCGCTTATGGATTCGGTTGTGTGATTCCGTGAACCAGCAAGTGGCCGGAATCACACAACCAGATATCACGCCTGCTTCTTCTTCAGCAGAACCGCGACGCCTGCAATCAGCGCCACAACCGCGGCGACTGCCATGCCAAGCACAGCGGAGCCGGTGGCGGCGGTGGACTTATTGTTGCCGGTGGTCTGAGCCGTGGTGTTCGACTTCGTGTCGGATGCGGGCTCTGCCGGGGTCACCGGTTCGGCGGAATCCTTCTCGAACACAGCCTGGACGGAGACGCTGCCGTCAGGCATCTCGAAGGCATTGTTGTTGATGGTGATGTCGCCGTTCAGGACCTTCCATTCCTTGAAATGGTAGCCCTCGTTTGCGGTGGCGGTCAGCGTGACCGTGCTGCCCTTGGCGGCGGTCTCAACGTCCGCAGAGGCGGTTCCGCCTTCGGTCGCGGAGACGTTCACGTTGAACTGCGTGTTGCGCACACGCCACAGCTGGGTGCCGTAGAACGGGTTCGCGGTGCCGATCACCATGTAGTCATCGGTGTCGCAGAAGATACGCAGACCGTGGTTGAACGGATCGCCGAAGCCTTCATCGGTGACGGTGGACACCTGAACGTCTCCGTTATCGGTGATCTCGAACAGGTTGAAGCCGCGCTTGGACTGGGACAGGTACGGCAGAGACTTGGCGTAGGCCTTGAGGTTGGCCTTGGTGGTCAGCTTGACGAGGGTCTCGTACAGGCCCTTGAACTTGTCCGGAATGATGTCGGAGATGTCGAAGAACGCGTCCGTGACCTCGCCGTAGGTGTCGGCGAAATCGGAGGAGCCCTTGTCGGACAGCTGGGAGCCGAGGTCGGCCAGCGCGTTGTTGATGTCGAAGAGCTGAGAGACCTCATCGGATGCGGTCAGGCTGCCGGGGACGATGCTGCCGTCCTTGATGCCGTCAACCAGTTCCTTGGTCTGGTCTTCGGTCAGGGTGATGGCGTCGGCCGAGGCGTTGCTGTCGGCGTCGGCGGTCTGCGCCTGTGCCGCGGCGGCGTCCTTACCGGCATCGATGCAGGCCTGCTTGATCAGTGCTTCCGGATCGCTGACGGTGGTCTGCTCATCGGCGTTTTCGGAATTCTGTTCGGAGGCGACGGCGGTCTGATCCTTGGAACCGAACAGCAGGCGCAGGAACACACGCAGGTAGTTGACGGTGTTGTTCCAATCCTTCTCGTTCATGTTGAGGATGTCGCCGTTGGTGAACTGCGCGATCGGCTCCAGCAGGGTGGTGGTGTTCATGGTGGACAGATACATCTTGCCTTCATGAACGGTGGTCTGCCAGGTGTACTGGTTCATGTGGTTGTCGTAACCGCTGCCCAGACCGGTGGTGCCGCCGTTCGGGAAGGTTTCGTTGGCGTCGCCCACGAGCATCTCGACGTCCTCGTTCTTGTCCATGCGGTACAGGTTGATGGACTGCTCGAGGTTGGTGGCCTGGGTCACGAAGTTCCTCTTGGTCACGAAGTTCTGCAGTGCGCTGGAGACGTCGTTGTAGTCGCCGATGTACAGGTAGTCGCCGTAGACCTGCAGGGTGCAGGCGCCCGCGCTCACGCGGCTCTTGTCGAGGCCGTAGTAGTACTTGGCGCCCTTGGCGGTGTCGCCAACGAGCGGACGCCAGGTCCAGTCATCCTTGTTGGTCGGATCGCCGTTGTTCTCGCCCACGTAGATGGCGAAGGAACGCATGGTGCCGGTCTCTTCGTTCAGGGTGTCGGTGCTGCCGGTGCAGACCACCACGTACAGCTTGCCGTTGAACTCCTGCACCTGGTAGAAGCCGCCGCCGGCGTTGACGTCCGAGCGGTGGATGGCGGGCAGGTTGTCGAAGTCGGCCATATCGGCGATGACCTTGTAGGAATCCGGATCGGACGGGGTGTTGGAGGCCACGAGCAGGGCCTGGCCAGTGCCGTCGTCGGTCGGCTTGAGGTCGCCGGCGATCAGGGTGTTGCCGAAGGATCCGATGGCGCGGGTGGACGTGAACACGTTGCCCTTGACCAGGGAACGGAAACCGTCGACGTCAACGCTGTCGTACACCTTGGTGAGCTTGTCGTCATTCTCCGGATCGACCTCGTAGATGCACGGGAAACCGTTCTGCCAAGCGATGGCGGTCTGGATCTCCTGCTGGGTGAGTTCCGAGTTGTTGGTGTCCATGACCATACCCTCGAAGTACAGCTTGCCGTTCATCTTGAAGGCGCTGCGGAAGGTCGGGATCACGCCTTGTCCGCCGTCGATGCCGGTGCTCTTCGACATGAGGATCTTGGACTCGCCGGTCTTCACGTTGAACTTGAACAGCATGCCGCCGGAGCTCTTGCCGTCCGGCTCGCCGAGGTACATGTTGCCCGCGTACATGGTCTGCATGAGCGCGGTGGCCTGTTCCGTAGTCATGCCGGCGGCGCTCATGCTGTTGTTCAAGAAGGCCTGCACGCCGAGGCCGCCGTACATGGTGGCGATGTAGACCCAGTCTCCGTAGGAGGCCGCCGCGTAGCTGTAGGACTGGCCACGGTCGCCCTGGCCGGTTTCGCTCTGGCCTGCGATGTACTCCGTGATGGAGCCGTTGCCCGCGTAGTCGACCACACCGTCGGCCTGGCTCAGGCCCTGATCGGCATGGCTGATCTTTTCAAAGGTCATGCCGTTCTGAGAGGTATACGTGTATTGAGGAGTCAGCTCGCTGGACTCGTCCGCCATGGCGGCGGCCGGCATACCGGCGAACGTCATGGCGCAAGCAGCGACTGCGCTCAGGAGCGCAATTGCTCTTCTCTCTTTCTTCATTTACCTAATCCCGTCTGGAAGAATCCGAAAACATTGTCAGCGGAGGCGTCGGGCGCTCGTATGCGATAGGAAACCTAGGCCATACACCCTTTTGCCCCCCGAAAAAATATAACGCTAATATCTGACAAAAACCGTATTTAAAACGGCGAAATGCGGCAATAAGCGAAATATTGACGGAATATTGCCTTAAGATACGCAAAATTACCACATAGCGATTGGTGGAGGGGAAAAAGGGTGGGTCGCGTCGTGAACCGGCTGAAAGACGCCGGCGAAAGTATACTGTGTAGAGACTTTGACTCGTTATTAGAGATAGGTTGGAGAACGATATGGCATCGGCGAAGCGCATTCTTGCGTTTGAAATCGGAACGTTCTTCACGCGGTACGTTGTCTTCGAGAATGGGCGTATGGGCATCCCCGGCACCATTGCGACGCCGTCGGACAATGTGGAGACCTTCTACCAGGCACTCGCGCACATCGTCAACAATCAGCGGTTTCCGCTTGACGGCATTGCCATGAGCGTGCCCGGATTCATCGATGTGGAAAAGCAGCTGGCCGTCACCGCCGGTGCGCTCGGCATGCTGTACAAGCGTGAAGTCGGCAAGGAACTGCAGGAGTATCTCGATAATCCGGTGCCGACCTGGATCGAAAACGATGCGAACTGCGCCGCCATGGCGGAGAAGCTCAGCGGCAATGCCGTCAAGCTCGATGATTTCGCGTTGATCACCATCGATACCGGCATCGGCGGCGCTCTGTTCCTGGACGGCAAGATTCGACGCGGCAAGGATTGGCGTGCCGGCGAGCTTGGCATGATGATCCCGAACTACGAAAAGGGCGGATTCCTCACCATGCAGAACTATCTGTCCACCATCATGCTTGCCGAGCGCTATGCGGAGGAGTTCGACGTGCCGCCCGGCTCCATCATGCCGGCTTCATTGTTCCGCAGGCTTGATGAGCCGCGTGTGCGCAAGATCGTGGATCAGTGGATCGATTACCTGGCGATCGCCGTCTTCAACATCGCGGCCGTGACCGATCCGGAATGCATACTGCTTGGCGGTGGCATCTGCCGTGAGCCGCAGCTGTTGCCGTTGGCCAATGCCGCGCTCGATAGGATTCCGGTATGGAACACGTTCCGCACGTCGGTGAAGCGTTGCCGTCATGCCAACAACGCCGGTCTGATCGGCGCGTATTACGCTTTTGAGACCGAAGTTGGAGGCTTGGAGAAGGTGCCGATTCGCTGACGCACTGTGTTTACGGACGCCTCGGGCTACTTCAATGTGCTTCCGAAACGTGAGAAACGGCAGGCGTACCACAGTTCCGCGGTGACGCCGGGATCGTTCAGATCGGCGTTCAGCTCCTTGCCGATGACGCCCAGATATTTGGTGAGCGTGTGCCGGTGCATGCCTGCCCTCCGTGCGGCTTCCTCGGTTCTGCCACGGCTTTGCAGCCATGCCCACAGTACGTCGATGGCACGTACTTGGGTATCGTTATCCGCTGCGATTGCGGGGGAATTCGCATCGGCTGTCGTGCCTTTGGACCGCGCGGTTTTCGCTGTGTTATGAGGGCCGGTGGACAGATTGAACGTGAGATTCGCGATCGGTGCGATCCTCAGATCGGCGAACGCGCGCATCAGAGACGGTTCCACCATGCCTTCCAGCGAGGTGTTGCCTTCGCTGCTGCCGTAGCGGATCAGGCTTGCGCCCGACGTCAACGCCTCGGCGCCGGCCTGGTATGCTTCATGCCTTGCGCGGGGCATGTCCTGCCAGGTGGTTCCCGATGATTGCCCGATCGTCAGCCTTCCGTCGCGGGTCAGCTGGCTCGTCCATGTTTCCGCGTTCGTCTGTGAGACGATGGCCCACATGTCTCCGTCGACGATGCCGAACACCGCGAGATTGGTGTTTTTCGCCAAGGTTCGGCGGAAAGGTTCGAAGAGACGTCCGGCGTCTTCAAGGGCGTCCTGTTGCCCGATGATGCGTAGTGTGGTCAGTGGTTGCACGGGCAGGCCGTTCCACACGTCGTCGGCGAATCTGCCCACGATCTGTGAGTGGCCTTCCAAGCAGAGCCTGGTCATGGTGGAACGCAGATGGTTGATCGACCGGCTTGAATCCGCGCTGCCGTTCACGGCCAGGGAGAGCAATGACGCGGCGGCTCCCACCAGCGGATGGTCTATGGAGCCTTTGCCGCCTTTCCTGCCGGCCACAAGATATCCGAGAGTCTGCCGTGTCGGTGAGGCAACATGGAACACCGCTATGTCATAACCTTTCGCCGTGGTGAATTTCGCCTCGCCCAGCACGCTGAAGGCTAATGCGTCTCCCAAGGATCCAACGTCCACCGGCAATACGTGGTGCGATGAGGAGACTATGTTGCCTACGGGATTGAGCAACGCCGCCCATCCTCCGATGAGTTCCGCCAAGCGGGAGATCACCGCGCTGACGGGGTCGAGGGATTTCACGCTGCGCAGCAGCCTCTGCTGATTGCTGTACATGCGGGCGAAATTCTGCCGGTTGCTGTCGGCTATCTCTCGGGTGATCGTCTTGGAAATGGCGATGAACGGGGTTTCGAGAGGTACTTCGAACAAGGCGAGTCCCGTTGCCTCGCATTGGTATATCAGCCATTGGGGAATGCTGTCGTGCTGCACTCCGACGCCGAATCCCAGGCCGCGTATGCCCGCCTCGATGAGTCGTGACGCGAATGAGCGGTAGCGCTCGTCGGGATTGTCCTGCGGCATCACCAGACCGGTGGTGAGCAGCACTTCGCCGCCTTCAAGATACGGAGTCGGATCGGGCGATTCCGAAAAGTGGACCCATGAGATGGGCGTATCCAAAACTTCCTTGGATCCTTCCACAACCAGCGAAAGATTCAGGGAACGCTGCTCCAGCAAGGCGTTGATAGTGATTGCCATACGTATACGGTAGGCAATCGACGCATCGTATGTAGAAAATGGCCATATATCGACATTATTTTCGACAATTTGTCCATAACTTTCGCTTTTCCGAATTCCTATCTTGAGAGGCAACAACCTATCGAGCAGCAACGGAAGGAGCGTGAAATGTCCGAAAATCGCACACTGACCATCGCCCTGGCGCAGAAAAGCCAAACCGCCATCGGCACGCCGTTCAGCGTTTTCGAAAGCAACGTTCGCGCCATCGCTTCCATGCACGATGAACATGGCAATACGCCCGAAATGATCGTCTTTCCCGAGATGCATCTTTTCGGCACGGGGGATCTGGACGAAGAGCACGCCTATCGTGCGCAGTGCGAAGCGGCCAGCGACATGCACGACGGGCTGATCGACGAATTCGGCCGTCTTGCCAAGGAGCTTGGAATCTGGTTGATTCCCGGAACCATCCCGGAGAAGAACGCCGAAAACGGCATTTTCAACACGGCTCCCGTATTTTCCCCCGACGGAGAATTGGTTGCCTCCTACAGAAAGATATGCCCCTGGCGTCCGTTCGAGCATTACACTCCCGGCGATTCCTTCACGGTTTTCGATATTCCCGGCAAAGGTCGCGTCGGAATCATGATCTGCTACGACGCCTGGTTCCCGGAAATCAGCCGTCAGATCGCCTGGCTCGGCGCGGACATCATCATCAATCCCGTTTTCACCACCACCCCGGATAGAAAGCAGGAACTGGTGCTGGCGCAGGCCAACGCGATCGTCAATCAGACGTTCATAGCAAGTCTGAACGCTCCCGCCCCTTACGGCGTCGGGCAGTCGCTGCTGGTCGATCCGGAAGGCGAGATCGTTGCGAAAACGGAAGACGCGGACGAGCATCTGATGATCACGACGATCGATTTGGGCAAGGTCTCTCAAGTGCGCCGCGACGGAACCGCCGGCAGCAACAGGATGTGGGAACAATTCCGCCTTGGCGAACCTCCGATTGCGCTGCCTCTCTACCAAGGGTCGATCGATCCGGAGCGATGGAACGTACGGCAGCGGCCGTGACGTCGAACGAAATCGCATATGAGAACCAGCGCAGGACATTTGAAAGGAACGGAACATGACAGCGCAAATGCTTGAATCCAACACGTTGCCATTGGCGGCGACGGCAGAATCGAGCGAACCGGAACTCAAACGAACCATGGGTCTGCGTGCCGTGGTGCTTTTCGGCCTGGCATACATGACCCCGATCATCGCGCTCGGCACGTTCGGCGTCATCGCCGCGGCCTCGCACGGCGCGGCTCCGATGTCTTACCTAGTGGCAACGATCGCCATGATGTTCACGGCCGGCAGCTACGGCCGCATGGCGGTGCTCCATCCGCAGGCCGGCAGCGCCTACACGTACGTGGGCAAGTCCATCAGCCACAAGCTCGGCTTCCTCGTGGGATGGGCCATGTTGCTGGACTACATGTTCCTGCCGATGGTGGTGTGGCTGATCGGAGCCTCCTACCTCAACGCGCAGTTCCCCACAGTGCCGATCTGGGTCTGGGTCCTCGGTTTCATCGTGCTGACCACCGCCATCAACATCATCGGCCTGAACGTCGCCGACAAAGTCAACTACGCGCTGATGATCTTCCAGGCGCTGGTGATCGTCGTGTTCCTTGCGCTGTCGGTCCGTTCCGTGCTCGGTGGAACCGGTGAGGGCACGCTGTTCTCGATGACGCCGTTCCTCGGTGAGGGATCCTCGCTGTCCGCAGTGGTTGCGGGCGCTGCGATCGCGGCATACTCGTTCCTCGGATTCGATGCGGTCACGACGTTGAGCGAAGAGACCCGCGATCCCGAACATACGATTCCGCGTGCGATCATGCTGGTCGCGCTCATCGGAGGCATCATCTTCATCGTCGTCGCCTACATCACACAGCTCGTTCACCCCGGCTTCGCGTTCGCGGACGAATCCTCCGCGGCATATGAGATCGCCGCGCAGGTGGGCGGCAACCTCTTCACCGCCATCTTTATCGCGGGCCTGTGCTTCGGCCAGTTCACGTCCGGGATCGCGACCCAGGCGTCCGCATCCCGACTGCTGTATGTGATGGGCCGTGACGGAGTGCTCCCGAAGCGCATCTTCGGCAAGCTCGACGCGCGATTCGACACCCCTGTGTTCAGCATCCTGCTCGTGGCCGCCGTCGGTCTGATCGCAACCTTCCTTGACGTTGCCACCTCCACATCCTTCGTGAACTTCGGTGCGTTCATCGCGTTCACCATGGTCAACGTCTGCGTGGTCTTCTCGTACGCTCGGGCCAGCGAAAGCGAACGTAAGGAACGATTCCGCGGAGGCGTGCTGCTCAATATCATCTGCCCGCTGATCGGTGCCGCCTGCTGCGCCTACCTGCTGCTGCACCTCGACGTGCACGCGGTGGTGCTGGGACTTTCCTGGCTGGCCATCGGAATCGTCATCCTGGCGGTGCTGACCAAGGGATTCCGTCAGAATCCTCCGGAATACGGTGACGCGTGATGAGACGCCCGGTCGGACGAATCGTCTGAATTCCGAGAACAGTTTTACAAATCAAAATCGAATATCCACCAATCAAAGACCTTTCATAAACAAAGACCTTTCATAAACAAAGGAAGAAGGAAACATCATGTCAGTTCCACAGGTTGCACGCAACATCGTCACCGCCATTCCGGGACCGAAGTCCGAAGCCCTCAAGGCCGAGCACACCCGTTACGTGAGCGCCGGCGTAGGCCAGGGCATGCCGGTGTTTGCCGAAACCGCCAGCGGCTCCACCATCACCGATGTGGACGGCAACCGCTTCATCGACCTCGCCTCCGGCATCGCCGTGACCGGCGTCGGCAACTGCGCTCCGGAAGTCGTTGCCGCCGTGCAGGAGGAAGTGGCCAAGCTCACCCACACCAACTTCGCCACCACCCCGTATGCCAACTACATCGAAGTGTGCAAGAAGCTCGCCGAGCACACTCCCGGCGATTTCGAGAAGAAGAGCGTGCTGGTCAACTCCGGTGCCGAAGCCGTCGAGAACGCCATCAAGATCGCCCGCAAGTACACCGGCCGCTCCGCTGTTGTGGTGATGGAGAACGCCTTCCACGGCCGTACCAACCTGACTATGGCCATGACC
The DNA here is from genome assembly GCA_963619615.1 of Senegalimassilia sp. GTDB lineage: Bacteria > Actinomycetota > Actinomycetes > Actinomycetales > Bifidobacteriaceae > Bifidobacterium. The sequence continues at coordinate 75,583 of CAVEXE010000009.1, forward strand.
ACCAAGTCCATGCCGTACAAGCAGGGCTTCGGCGCTTTCGCCCCCGATGTTTTCCGTGTTCCGTTCTCCTATCCGCTGCGTGACGCCTTCGGTGCCGACGGCGCCGCCGCCGCGAAGGCCGCCGCCGCGAAGATCGAACTGCTGGTCGGTTCCGCCAACGTGGCCGCGGTGATCGCCGAACCGATTCAGGGCGAAGGCGGCTTCATCGTTCCGGCCGATGGCTTCCTGTCCGGACTGGCCGACTGGGCCCACGAGCACGACATCCTGTACATCTCCGACGAAATCCAGGCTGGCTTCTGCCGTTCCGGCAAGTGGTTCGCCTGCGAGTACGACGGTGTTGAGCCGGACCTGATCACCACCGCGAAGGCGCTCGGCGGCGGCATGCCGCTCGCAGCCGTCACCGGTCGCGCCGAAATCATGGACGCCGTGCAGCCCGGCGGCATCGGCGGCACCTACGGCGGCAACCCGGTCTCCTGCGCCGCATCCCTTGCCGCGATCAGCATCATGGAGGATCAGGATCTGCCGGCCAAGGCCGCTCACATCGGCGAGGTCGTCAAGTCCGAGCTCGGACCGCTGGTCGATGAAGTGCCGGCCGTCGCCGAAGTGCGTGGCCGTGGCGCCATGATCGGCGTCGAATTCGTCAAGCCGGGCACCATGGAGCCGAACAAGGAGCTGGTCGGCCGCATCGCCAAGCGCACCATCCAGGAAGGCCTCATCATGCTCACCTGCGGCATCAACGGCAACGTGATCCGTCTGCTGCCGCCGCTGGTCATCACCGACGACGAACTGAACGAGGCCCTCGCGGTGCTCAAGGAGATCATCGTCGAGGAAAGCGCCAAGTAAGAGGGCGAACGTTGCGGGCGGGCGCAATCGTCCGTAACGAATCCTCAAGCAAATAGGCATAGAGTTGGCTGCAGTCGCCGAAATTGGTGCGATTGCAGCCAACGTTTTGGAAAGGACGCATCATGAAACTGTTGACGGTCGGACCCGACAACATCTACACCTACGACACGGTCAAGGACTTCTTCGCATCGTTCGAACTCGGACCGAAGGACCTGCTGGTCAGCATCGAAGTGATCTACAAGCAGTTCCTCGAGCCGTATGCGAACGGCGCGAACGTGATTCTCGTCGACAAGTACGGCGCGCAGGAGCCGACCGACGTGATGATCGACGAATTCATCGCGGACGCGGGCAAATTCGATTACGACCGCATCGTGGCGATCGGCGGCGGCGCCGTCATGGATATGTCGAAGGTCGTCGCGGTGGCCGGTGGCGCATCCATCGACGACGTGATCGACCATCTGCCCGACTTCAAGCGCAAGGTGCGTCTCGTGCTCGCGCCGACCACGTGCGGAACCGGTTCGGAAGTCACCGAAATCGCGGCCATCAATCGCACCCGACTGGGCTGCAAGGCCGGAATCGCAAGCCCTGAGATGTTCGCCGACGATGCCGTGCTTATTCCGGAACTGCTGTACGGCCTGCCCGATTACGTGTTCGCGACCAGCTCTCTCGACGCGCTCGTGCATTCCGTCGAATCCACGCTGTCCCCGAACTCCACGCCGTACACGCGCATGTTCGGCTATGAGGCGTTGAAGATGATCGTCTCCGGATACAAGGCGATTGCGGAGGCTGGCCCTGCCGGTTCCGACGAGCGCCGCGCCAAGCGCAACGAACTGATGCGCGACTTCCTGATCGCATCCAACTACGCGGGCATCAGCTTCGATACCGGCGGTTGCGCTGCCGTGCACGCGCTGAGCTACCAGCTTGGCGGCAAGTATCATGTGCCGCACGGCGAATCCAATTATGCGATGTTCACGGGCGTTCTGCGCAACTATATGGAGATCAAGCCGGAAGGTGAGATTCTCAAGGTGAACCAGTTCATCGCCGACATTCTCGGCTGCGACGTTGCCGATGCCTACGACGAGCTGGAGGCGCTGATCAACAAGCTGCTGCCGAAGAAGGCGCTGCATGAGTACGGCGTGACCGAGCAGGATCTGCCCGAGTTCGCCGATCGTGTGATCAAGACGCAGGAGCGACTCATGAAGAACTGCTTCGAGCCGCTTGATTACGATCGCGTGCTCAAGATCTTCACGGAACTGTACTGATTTCCTTTCGTTCGGCGGCCACAAGTCGAAGATAGGGGCGTATTGTCGGAGTTGTGGCAGACGCTCCTATTTTCGATTGCGATGCTAAACTCGAGAAACGTTGGAAAATAGCCATTTCTTGAATCGCAAGATAATTGGGATTTTTAAAAATAGCACCCCCTTTCTGCCACAAGTACTGATATACGCCTCTATATCCGGGTTGTGGCTGGAAGGGGGTGTTGCGATATCGGAGCGAAACAGACAAAAGGGCCGGCCGCGCAGAATGTCGCGCAGAATGTCGCGCAGCGGGTAGTGCGGACGACACCTCGCGAGGATGGGAAGCCCAGTAGGTTGCAACCCTCCTTACTGCCGTGCCGAAAGCGTCATTGGCAGCAGGCAGGTCGGTTTCTTTCCGTCGTATTCGCTCGGATCGGTGTAGCCGGCCCATTCGCTCGCCGGGAAGATGATGTCGGAGATCGCGATCCACTCTTCCAGCAGATTCATCGAATCATCGCCCAGCCAACGGTACTGCAGGCCGTCCATGGCGCTCATCGCCAGCGTATACAGGTCGTAGAAGCGTTCCTCGTCAACGTTGTCCGGCAGCACCCAGTTCATCGATCCGATCGTTTCCCAATTACGTATATGGCGTCCGATGAAGAAGCCGTGCGCCGGATGCTCGGGATTCAGCGCTTCGCCGTTTAGCATGGAGTACAGCTGTACAAGCTCGGGACGTTGCAGGTTGTACAGCACGATGTTCAGGCAATAGCGCGGATAGAAATTCACGCGATGTCCGTCATGATCGATGAGGCATGATGTCACCGCATTGTACTCGTCCGCGTCGGGGGTGTCGTAGCACTCCGTAAGCACCATGTTGAGCAGGTCGTCTTTTGAGGAGATGTAGTGGTAGAGCGCGGCTTCCGTGATGCCGAGCTCGTCGGAGATGTCTTGCAGGCTCATGCCCCAGAATCCCTTGGAAGCGATGATTTTGACGGCCGCCTGCAGTATCTGCAGATGGCGTTCCTCCTGGCTCATGCGCTTCTTCTTCTCGAAGGTTTTATCGGCCAGGGTATTGCGGGCCTGGGGCATGTAGGACGGCGAGTCGTTCACACGTGACGCGGCAGGCCAGCTGTCCTGCTCCTGTAAAAACCGATCCCATGCCGCAACGCTCATATCATCTTCTTTCTTGCACTTTTCGAACTACGCTGTTCCTACAGTACTCTTGACCTTCCCGTTATTGAAAGGGGGTTTAACAACGGGAAGGTCGACAAAGGGCCGAAAGATTGCCCATTGCGTGACGGATCACGAGACTGGCCTCGAGATCCGTCATAAAACGGGGCGGGTCTAGAACCCCATCTTGTTGCCGAACGTGCGGTGCATCCACGCAATCGCCAGCCAAGGCCACACCTGAACGCACTCCTCAATGCCGTTGACTCCCTGCCAGGCGGTCTCGGTATTGCCCAAGGCCAGTCCATGACCGCCGCTGGGGAACAGATGCGCCTCCACCTTCACGCCGGCCTTCTTGCATGCGTCGATGAGCATGAGCGTGTTTTCATACGGCACGCAGTCATCGGGAATGGTATGCCATATGAAAACCGGCGGGGTCTTCGCGTCGATATGCTTCTCGATGGATACGGAATCAAGGGCGTCCTGATCGTCCTTGAGATCACCGAGCAGCGAATCGAAACTGCCGCGGTGTGCGAGCGCGCCGGACGTGATGACCGGGTATGCGAGCATCAAGGCGTTCGGGCGGACGGCGTCCGGGGCGTATCCGTGTGCGGCGAGCACGTCGTCGCTGGCGGAAGTGGCGAGATTCGCGGCGAGATGGCCACCGGCGGAGAATCCGATCACCGCAATCGCGTCCACGTCCACATGCCATTCGTCGGTATGTTCGCGAATCTGGCGCATCGCTTCGGCGGCTTCCAGCAGCGCGACGGGGAAAACGGACGGCTTTACGGAATACCGCAGTACGAAAGCGTTGTAGCCGGCGGCAAGGAATCGCATGGCGATGGGTTCGGCCTCTCGGTCGGACGTCATTTCGTAACCGCCGCCGGGAATCACCAATATGGCCGGACGCTTGCGATTGGGGTCGATTTCCTCGCTGTTGTCGAGGCAATATCCGACGAATTTGGCGGTGCTGCCGTCAATGCCGGGGATGGTGGTTTCGAAATACTGCATAAGTGTGGTCCTATTCGAAGAGGGCGTGCGAGAAGTCGTAGTTTTCTCGCACGCCCAAATTGTAATCGTCGTTAATGTCGTGTCACATGTCGTGTCGGATGTTGCGTCAAGTGTTGCGCCGGGTGTTGCGTCAGAACGTGACTGCCACTTCCACGGTCTTGGTTCCGTCGGTCGGAACCGGCACGACATTGCCGTCGAGCTGTTCGCCGTTCACGCTTACCGTGCGTTCGCCGGTGCGCTTCATGGCGATGCGGTAGGTCACGTCACGGAACACGCGGGTCACGGTCAGATCGTTGAACTGCTCCGGCAGATGCGGTTCGATGGCCAGGCCGTCGAGCGTCGGGCGCACACCAAGCAGATACTGGGATACGTCCACGAACGTCCATGCGGCGGTTCCGGTCAGCCAGGAGTTCTTGCCCTCACCCGGAGTCGGGGCTTCGGGGCCGGCCACCATCTGGCAGTAGACGTATGGCTCCACCTTGCGGATGTCGGACTTGTCTTCCACGTAGGCCGGGCAGTTGCGCTGGTAGACGGCGAAGGCCTCCTCGTTGTTGTCGGCCAGCGCGTTGGCGATGGAGATCCACGGGTTGTTGTGGCAGAAGATGCCGCCGTTCTCCTTGTATCCGCGCGGATAGGACGAGATCTCGCCCAATTCGATGCGGTAGGTGGAGTAGGCGGGGGCGAGGATGGCGGTGCCCCAATCGCAGGTCAGCTTGTCCTTCACGGACTTCAGCGCCTGCTGGGCCTTGCCGTCGTCGAGGCCGATGCCGGCCATCACGCACATGCCCTGCGGCTCGATGTAGATCTGGCCTTCGGTGTCTTCGTGGGTGCCGACCTTGCGTGAATAGGCGTCGTAGGCGCGCACGAACCATTCACCGTCCCAGCCGGCGGTCTTGACGGCTTCGGAGACCTGGCCGATTTCGGCGCGTACGGCGGCGGACTCGGTGGCCACTTCGGCGTCGGTCATGCCGGTGAGCTGTCCGTAGTGTTCGATGATGTCGGCGTACTGGCCGCCGTAGAGCACGAACATACCGCCGATGAACACGGATTCGGCAACGCCGGTGTCGTTGTTCTCCACGGTCTGGAAGCTCTCACCCGGGGTGTCGGAGAAGCAGTTGAGGTTCAGGCAGTCATTCCAGTCGGCGCGGCCGATCAGCGGAATGCCGTGCGGTCCCTTGTGGTTGATGGTGAAGTTCACGGAACGGCGCAGGTGCTCGAGCAGCGGCTCTTCGGAACCTTCGACGTTGTTGAACGGCACCGGTTCGGTCAGGATCGACGTGTCTCCGGTTTCGGCCAGATAGGCGTTCACGCCCGCCACGAGCCACAGCGGATCGTCGTTGAAGCCGCCGCCGATGTCGGCGTTGCCCTTCTTGGTGAGCGGCTGGTACTGGTGCCATGCGGAACCGTCCTCCAGCTGGGTGGAGGCGATGTCGATGATGCGCTGGCGTGCGCGGTCCGGAACCAGATGCACGAATCCCAGCAGATCCTGGTTGGAATCGCGGAAGCCCATGCCGCGGCCCATGCCGGATTCGTAGTAGGAGGCGGAACGGGACATGTTGAAGGTGACCATGCACTGATACTGATGCCAGATGTTCACCATGCGGTCGAGCTTCTCGTCTCCGGACTGCACGCTGTAGGTGGTCAGCAGGTCGGTCCAGTAGTTGTTGAGTTCTGCCAGTGCCGCCTCGACCTGTTCGACGGTGGCGAAGCTGCGGAACAGCTCATGCGCGGGCTTCTTGTTGATGATGCCCACCTTGGCCGGATCGTTCGGATCCTCCCACTTGTTGTCCTTGCTGACTTCGATGTAGCCCAGCATGAATACGAGCGACTTGGTTTCGCCCGGCTCCAGTTCCACGCGCACGCGGTCGGCCGCGATCGGGAACCAGCCGTGCGCCACGGAATCGTGGGCCTGGCCTTCGGCGATGACCTGCGGGGTATCCCAGCCGTTGAACTTGCCGAGGAATTCGTCACGGCTCGTGTCGAAGCCTGCGACGGGGGAGTTGACGGCGAAGAACGCGTAGTGGTTGCGGCGTTCCTTGAACTCGGTCTTGTGGTAGATCAGGGTGGCGTCGTCCTGCTTTTCGATTTCGACTTCGCCGGTGGAGAGGTTGCGCTGGAAGTTGGAGGAGTCGTCCACGGCGTTCCACAGGCACCATTCCACGGATGCGGTCGCGTCGACGACCACGGGCTTGTCGGTGATGTTGGTCAGGTCGAGTCGGTTGATTTCGGCGTTGGTCTTGAGCGGGACGAACGCGGTCAGCTTCGATTCGATGCCGTTGCGGGACGCTTCGAATACGGTGTAGCCGATGCCCTGACGGCACTTGTAGGAGTCGAGAGGGGTCTTGCATGGCAGGAAGGTGGGCGACCAGGTGTCGACCGGCTTGGCGTCAACCGCATTGGAGTCCATCAGGCTCAGGTAGTAGTTGCGTGCGCCGTTGTCTCCCGGAACGTTGTTGTAACGGTAGCGGGTGATGCGGCGCAGCTTGGCGTCCTTGTAGAAGGAGTAGCCGCCGCCGGTATTGGAGATCAGGGAGAAGAAGTCTTCGTTGCCGAGATAATTGATCCATGGCAGCGGGGTTGCTGGGGTCTCGATCACGTATTCGCGGGCGGCGTCATCGAAATGGCCGTACTTCATTCGTGGTTCCTTTCAACTGCTTCGTTGAGGCTTCTGACTGCGGTATGGCGTACGCGTGGCGGTGTTGCGCGTGGCCGCGGCCAGTATTCGTGGTTTATTACGTTTCCCTATAAGAGTACCACGTTATTTATAACTTTATAAATAAGCGATTCAACCGTGTTGCGTATGGTTGTCTCGTGACTCATCCCAACGCCTGAGAGCCGGAATGAGCCACGAAATACGGTTCATGCGCCCAATGCCCGTACGGGAATGACGTAGATGCCGTCTTTGCGCAGCGTTTCGAACGTTACGGATTGACTGACATTGCGGGCCAGCGAATTGAGCAGGCGTCTGGCTTGGTTTTCCCTTGTGCCATTTCAGCCTCGCTTCATAACGTTTCGAGAAAATCCGAATTTTACACAAGGGAAAATCCGAATT
>CAVEXE010000010.1:0-82504 GCA_963619615.1 Senegalimassilia sp.
CATGCCAACACAAGAAAAAGCCGGACGGCGCATCCTTAGAGGTCTGCTCCACATGGAACGAACCCGGGAAATCCACCGTCCGGCAACGCGACTGCTTCTCAAGAATGTGTGCTTGACTCACATGGATGGTACTGAGAACCATTCGCTGACGATCTGCTCCCGCACCCATGCCAGGCACACGCACGAGATACAAATCAAGTCGTAGGGCTTTGAAAGCCAAAGCTCAACTGTAGCCGCATAACGGAACAATCACAAATCCGAACAACGCATCCTCGGACCGGCCGCAATCCGCTCATCAAAACCCGGCCAGCCGCTCCCCGCGCAAACCGAACAAGGCCAATCGCGCACGAACTGCATTCGTAGGCCGGCAACCACTCCCCACACAAGTCGAACAAGGTGTCGAAAAGAGACCTAAAACACAAGAAGCGGGCCGCGTCCACATGAGAATATGGAACACGACCCGCCGCTACATAACGAAGAGTTCAAACTCCAATTCAGGCCTTGGCAACCTCAACGGCCAGTTCAGAGCCTTCGTCACCGGCCACAACCTCGAAGGAAGTGGCGAGCGTCTCGCCGGAAATCAGCTCCTCGAACTGCTCGACCTTGGCCACATCCGCAGCCGGAACGGTAAGCCTGAGCGCAATACGGTCGGAGATCTCCAAATCGGCGGCCTTGCGGGCATCCTGCACGGAACGAATCACGTCGCGGGCATAGCCTTCCGCGATCAGATCGTTGTTGAGCTCAGTGTCGAGGATCACGAAACCGCCGGTCGGCAGCGCCGCGGACACGAAGTTGGCCGCTTCTTCGGCGTCCTTCTCCTCCACGCTGTTGATCAGCTCGTATTCGCCTTCCTCCAGCGTGATCTCGCCGTTCGGAGTCTCGCACACCGGAGCGCCGGAAGCATCCACATGCCATGCGCCGGACTTGGACGCCTTGATGGCGAACTGCACGTCCTTACGCAGACGCTTACCTGCAACACGGGCGTTCACGCGCAGCTCGTTGATGATCTTCAGACCACGGGATTCGGCATCCTCAAGCGTGCACAGCTCAATGTCCTTGACGTTCAGTTCGGACTTGAGGATCTCGGCATAGGCGGCCACGGCTTCCGGATCGGAAACGATTACCGTCAGCTTGCTCAGCGGCTGGCGCACGCGAATCTGCTTCGCCTTACGCATGGACAGCGTGCTGGACACAACCTCGCGCACCTTCTCCATGGCATCAACCAGAGCCGGATCGTCAACCAACACCAGGCCAAGCTCGGTGGCTTCGCCGGATGCCGGATCGGTCAGGAACGGCCAATCGGCAAGATGCACGGATTCGCCACCGGTCAGGCCACGCCATACGGCTTCGGCCTCCATCGGAGCGAGCGGGGCAAGCACGCGCATGAACGCTTCAAGCACGGTGTACAGCGTGTTGAACGCGTTCTCGTCCTCGTTCCAGAAGCGGTCGCGGTTGTTGCGGATGTACCAGTTGGTAAGCATGTCGATGAAGTCGGACACGGCTTCGCAGGCGTCGGAGATCAGGAAGTCGTCCAGCGCGGACTGGGTCTTCTCAACCAGGCGATGGGTGCGGGCCAGCAGGTAACGGTCCATCTCCGGCAGTGCCGCCACTTCGTCGGCACGCAGGGAGCGGGCATCGAAACCGGCACCGTCGTTGGCTGCATTGGCATACAGGGTGAAGAAGTAGTAGGAGCTCCACACCGGCAGCATGACCTGACGGACGGTGTCGCGAATGCCGTCGGCGGTCACGATGAGATTGCCGCCGCGCAGGATCGGCGAGCTCATGAGGAACCAACGCATGGCATCGGAGCCGAAGTCGTTGAACACGCCGTTCACGTCCGGATAGTTGCGCAGGTGCTTCGACATCTTCTGGCCGTCGGAACCGAGCACGATGCCATGGCAGATCACGTTCTTGAACGCAGGCTTGTCGAACAGGGCGGTGGCCATGATGTGCAGCACGTAGAACCAGCCACGGGTCTGGCCGATGTATTCCACGATGTAATCGCACGGGAAGTGCTGTTCGAAGGTTTCCTTGTTCTCGAACGGATAGTGGTACTGGGCGAAGCTCATGGAACCGGATTCGAACCAGCAGTCCATCACGTCGCTGATGCGGTGCATGTGGCTCTTGCCGGTCGGATCATCCGGGTTCACGCGGGTCAGTTCATCGATGTACGGGCGATGCATGTTCACATTGCCCTCATGATCGCGCGGGTAATCGCCGAAGTCGGCCTTCAGCTCCTCGAGGGAGCCGTACACGTCGACGCGCGGATACTTCGGATCGTCGGAGACCCACACGGGAATCGGGGAACCCCAGAAGCGGTTGCGGGAGATGGACCAGTCACGGGCGTTGGCAAGCCACTTGCCGAACTGGCCGTCCTTCACATTGCCCGGAATCCAGTTGATTTCCTGGTTGAGTTCGAGCAGTCGGTCCTTGATCTTCGTGACGGACACGAACCAGGAGCTCACCGGCTTGTAGATCAACGGGGTGGCGCAACGCCAGCAGTGCGGGTAGGAGTGCACGTAGCTCTTCTCCTGGAAGAGAATCGCGCGCTGGTCTTCCGGAATGCTGGCCAGCGGACCGTCTCCGGCACGCAGGTTGCGCAGAATCGGCAGATTCGCGTCGAACACGTACTGGCCCTCGTAATCCGGGCACAGCGAGGTGAATCGGCAGGCCGCGTCAAGCACGTCCACGCTCTTGATGCCCTTGGCGTTGAGCGTGTTCATATCGTCTTCGCCGTATGGAGCCTGATGCACCAGACCGGTACCTTCCACGGTATCGACGTAATCGGCGGTGAAGATCTGGTAGCCTTCCGGTCCCGGCACCTTGCCTTCGACCGCGTTTTCGTCGCCCGCGAAGTACGGGAACACCGGATAGTAGCGCCAGCCTTCCATGTCGGCGCCCTTGAGCTCGCGGACGATCTCATAGTTCTCGCCGAGTTCCTTGGCGTAGGAGCCGAGCAGCGGCTTGCCGAGATAGAACTTCTTGCCGGCGAACTTGCCTTCGGTCGGACGGACTTCCACATAGTCGATGTCGGCGCCCACCACAATGGCGAAGTTGGTCGGGACGGTCCACGGCGTGGTGGTCCAGAACACCGCGTAGGCGTCTTCCTCGTCGCGCAGCTTCACGGCCACGGACACGGTGGTGTCCTGACGATCCTGGTACACGTCGGCGTCCATGCGCAGTTCGTGCGCGGAAAGCGGAGTCTGGTCCTTCGGGCAGTACGGCAGCACACGGTAGCCCTGATAGGCCAATCCCTTGTCGTACAGCTGCTTGAAGGCCCACATCACGGATTCCATGTACGGAATGTTCAGGGTCTTGTAGCCGTGCTCGAAGTCGACCCAACGGGCCTGACGGTGCACGTAATCCTGCCATTCGTTGGTGTATTTGAGCACGGATGCACGGCAGGCATCGTTGAATTTGTCGATGCCGATTTCCTTGATCTGATCGACGGAATCGATGCCCAGTTCCTTCTGGGCCTCGAGTTCGGCCGGCAGACCGTGGGTGTCCCAGCCGAACACACGGTTGACCTTGTGGCCCTTCATGGTCTGGTAACGCGGAATCACGTCCTTCGCGTAGCCGGTCAGAAGATGGCCGTAGTGCGGCAGGCCGTTGGCGAACGGCGGGCCGTCGAAGAACACGAATTCGTTCTGGCTGTGGTCGCCGGACTCGCGGCGTTCCACGGACTTGTTGAAGGTATCGTCCTTCTCCCAATAGTCGAGCACGGACTCTTCCAGCTTCGGGAAGCTGGGGTTCGGCGCAACATTGGCGCTCTGCTCACCGGCAGCAGCCTTCGGATACACATGATTGGTGGTTTCGCTCACCGTATGCTCCTCGCTTGGCAGTTCATCAGTTTCTTACCCTTACGAGGACGATGCCGTTCATGCGATTTCCGTCGCATTCCCGCCACCGCGGTACCACCTCGCTTGCCACGCCCGCCTTTTTCTTTCATCGGCGATCGCGACCGCTTGTAGTTCGGCTGTTCGGGCCGATCCCGCCGGTTCTACTGAGTCTTGCGCATGTCTTGCGATTGCGCCCGGCCGTTCTTCCGGAAGCTCCCCGCTGATAACGGATCACTGCTATACGTTTCAGCAGTCACAGTAGCACGGCACCGCGAACTTGCCATATCTTCCGACATGCCGTTACACCAAGCCGACATGCCGTCCGTCATATTCGTCACCATGCCGCCAGCCGCGTCTCCTACTGCATCTTGCCGTCGTCCCAGATTGACTTGCAATACTTAATAAAAAAAGTTACTATTATCTAGTTAAGGTTTTTACGCCTTATGCACAGAGCCGTGAGCAGAACTTTAGAAAGAGAGCAGGCAGAACACCATGTCTCACATCCTTTCCGCAACCGAAGCGAACGAATCGTGGCTGACCGACCCCACCGTCTTCGCGGTCAACCGCCTTCCGGCGCATTCCAGCCACCGTTTCCACGACCATGAACCGCTCGCGGATGAGCCGACATCCCTCAAGCAAAAGCTCGACGGGCAGTGGCAGGTCAAGATCACCGACACCGCAGAAACGGGATTCCTGGCCAATTACATCGATGGCGACCATGCGCAAAGCGAATTCCAAGCCATCGAAGTGCCGTCCAATCTGGAAACGTCCGGACTGCTCAAACCGCAGTACGTCAACGTGCAGTACCCGTGGGACGGCCACGAGGACCCGCAGCAGCCCAACATTCCCGAACACAACCACATGGCGCTCTACCGCAAGACCTTCGCACCGTCACCCGCGGTGGCGCGTGCGATCCGCGAGAACCGCCAGGTGACCCTCACCTTCCATGCGGCATCCACCGCCATCTACGTGTGGCTCAACGGCAAATTCGTCGGATATGCCGAGGACTCCTTCACTCCGAGTGAGTTCGACGTGACCGACGCCATCCGGGAAGGCAACAACGTGCTGGCTGTCGCATGCTACGAATACAGCAGCGCGGTCTGGCTGGAAGACCAGGATTTCTGGCGTTTGCACGGACTGTATCGCAGCGTTGAACTGACCGCGATCCCCGCAGCCCACGTCCGCGACTGGAAAATCGACCCCGACTTCGAAGCATCCACAGCAAACGCGACGCTTACGTTCAAAGCCGACGTCAGCAATCCCGTCGCCGTGTCCAAAGCCGTGGCGACGCTTACCGACTCGCACGGAACCATCGTATGGCAGTCCGACGAAATGCCCGTCGAGGAAACAATCGCACTGCAGACCAGCCTTGATGGCATCGCCCCATGGAGCGCCGAGGCACCGAACCTGTACACGCTCAGCCTGACGCTGTACGGCTGGGACGGCACCGTGGTCGAAGTGGATCGCGAGCGCATTGGTTTCCGTCATTTCGCCATTGAGAACGGTGTGATGAGGCTTAATGGCAAGCGCATCGTGTTCAAGGGTGTGAATCGTCATGAGTTCGATGCGCGTCGTGGACGTGCTGTGACCGAGGAGGACATGCTGTTTGACATCAGGTTCTTCAAGCAGCACAACATCAATGCCGTGCGTACCTCGCATTATCCGAATCAGGAGCGTTGGTATGAGCTGTGTGACGAGTATGGCATCTATATGATCGACGAGACGAACCTTGAGTCTCATGGTTCGTGGACCGCTCCGAGTGAGCCGGTTACCGCCGATACCAATGTGCCGGGCAGCAAGCCGGAATGGCTGGATGCGTGCGTGGATCGCGTCGAGTCGATGATGCGCCGTGATTACAATCATCCGGCTGTGGTGATCTGGTCGTTGGGCAATGAGTCGTATGCGGGCACCGTGTTCAAGGCCATGAGCGATTTTGTGCATGAGAACGATTCGTTGCGTCCGACGCATTACGAGGGTGTGTTCTGGAATCGTGAGTTCGAGGATATTTCCGATATGGAGAGCCGCATGTACGCCAAGCCGGCGGAGATTGCGCAGTATCTTGAATCGGATCCTAAGAAGCCGTATATTTCATGCGAGTACATGCATGCCATGGGTAATTCCGTTGGTGGCATGCATCTGTATACCGAGCTGGAACGTTACGAGCAGTATCAGGGTGGTTTCATTTGGGATTACATTGATCAGGCGTTGTTCCAGCGGCTTCCGGATGGTACCGAGCGCTTGACGTATGGCGGTGATTGGGATGACAAGCCCAATGATTACGAGTTCTCCGGGGATGGCATCATCTTCGCCGACCGTACTGCTTCCCCTAAGGCGCAGGAGGTCAAGCAGCTGTATGCGAATGTGAGGATTATGCCGGATGAACAGGGTGTGACGATCCGTAATGAGAATCTGTTCGTCTCCACCGCCGATTATGTGTTCACGGCTCGTGCGTTGGTCAACGGAGTGGAATGCTGGCATGCGGATTATCATTTCGATGTTGCGGCCGGAGCGTCCGAACGGTTTGATATCGCGTTCCCCGCGGCGCGTGATTTGGCTGCAAGCTACGTTGGCGTGGGACTGCCGAATGGTTCCTATGAGATTACGTACGAGGTTGATCAGCGTTTGGATGCTGCCACGGACTGGGCTCCGGCCGGTTTTGAGGTGACGTTCGGTCAGTTCACGACCGTTGTGCGCCGCGATTGCGAGGCTTGTTCCGGTAAGGATTCCGAAGTCGATGACGCCATGAACGACGTTACTATCACCAACGGTCGTTGGAATGCCGGTATGCGTGCTTGCGGACGTGAGGCGTTGCTTTCCAAGGCGCAGGGCGGTCTGGTTTCCTTCACCCGGAATGGCCGTGAGATGCTTTCGCGCAAGCCGAGCCTGCTGACGTTCCGCCCGCTGACCGACAATGATCGCGGCAATGCCTCCGGTTTCGATCGTGCGCAATGGTTTGCGGCCGGCCGTTACGCCAAGACCGTGGCCGCCGAAGTCTCCAACGACGAGAAGTCGATCACCGCGTTGTATACGTATGAGTTGGCGGATATTCAGCATACGAAGGTCACCGCGCGCTACGAGCTGTTGGAAGACGGCCGTGTTCATCTGACGCTCTCCTACCCGGGTGGCGTTGAAGCCGCTTCCCTGCCCGCGTTCGGTATGGAGTGGATGATTCCCGTCGAATATTCGAATCTGCGATTCTACGGACTCGGTCCGGCCGAAACGTATCAGGACCGTCTTCACGGAGCGAAGCTGGGAGTGTTCGAAACCACGGCCCAGGCGGATAACGCTCCATATCTGGTACCACAGGAAACCGGCAATCATGAGGGCGTGCGCTGGCTTGAAGCGACCGACCGTTATGGACACGGCATTCGCGTAAGCCAGGCTTCGGATGAGCACTTCGCCGCAAGCCTGCTGCCGTACAGCACCCTGATGCTGGAGGAAGCCACCCATCAGGAGGAGCTGCCGGAGCCGAAGCACATGTTCCTGCGTTTGCTGGCCGCGCAGATGGGCGTCGGCGGCGACGATTCGTGGGGCGCGCCCGTCTATGAGCAGTATCAGGTGCCGGCCGACCAGCCGCTCACTCTCGACGTGATGCTGGAACTGTTCTAATCGCAGATTCTGCCGGTCGGAAAGGTTGACCGCTTGCAAAAGTCGATCAATCGGCCCGCTGATCAACCAGCCAATCACAAAGGTGACACGTAAAAAGGTGGTTGCGAAATCGAAAGGTCTCGCAACCATCTTTTTTTGCGGATATTTGCAGATAACGGATCTGCGGATATCAATGCTTTGCCGACGAACGTCGGTTCTCCGCAGTCACGAAACTATCCCTCACCACCAGCGATGTCGAAAGATAGACGTGCTGACGGATGTTTCTCTTGCCGGAAATGGCGTCCGCCAACGTCAGAATCGACACTCGCGCAAGCTCGCTCTGATCGATGGCGAACGTGCTGAGCGGCGGTGACGTAAGCTGCGCGATCATCTGATCGTTGACGCTGATCACACTGATGTCCCGCGGCGCGATCACTCCGGAAGCGTTGAACGCCTGCAGCACACCCACCGCGATCACATCGGCGGCGACGATCACCGCATCCGGCAGCACCCCATTGTGGTCGCGGATGAAACGCTCGCCAAGCTCTCGGCCGTTTTCAACGGTAAACAACCCGCTGGAGTAGACCATGCCGCTGGAATCCAATCCGAAGCGTCTTACCTCACGCCGGAAGGATTCCGCACGAATCTCCTCGTTGAATTCGTTGAAATTGACCAGCCTTCCCTTGCCTCCGATGAATCCGACGCGTTTCATTCCGTTGGCGGCTACGGCCGCGACGGCATCGTGCATGGTCTGCTGCAGATCCGGCTGTACGGAGTCGAACAGGCTCGGAGCCGGATTCACGTCAATGAACACGCCGTAGGGCATGGCGTCATGCAGACGTTCCAAATCGCGCTCCTCGATTCCACCGGCACCGATCGCCATGAAACCGTCGAATTTGCCGCTTTCGGCGATCATGCCGTCAAGATCATGGAACACGGTCAGTTCCATACGCTGCTGGACCGCATTGCGTTCGATCGCCGCACGCAGACCCGTGAAATAGGAGTCATGCAACGCCTCGTTGAATTCCTCACAATCGAGCAGCGCCACTTCATGCGGAATCACGATGCGCTTGGTCTGCATGCTGTAGCCAAGTTCCTCGCTGGCCTGAATGATCTTGCGACGCGTTTCCTCACGGACGGACAATGTGGGATCGCCATTGAGCAACCGCGATACCGTGGCTTGCGAGAATCCAGTCCGTCTTGCGATTTCCTTGATGGTCGCCATCGATGCCCCTCATTCGGTGAAGTAAAAGCTTTACCGAATTAGGTTACCTTATCTTCCGGTATGGGCGGTAATCAAACGCACTGCCATGCGGTATGAATGGGATGTGCGGACTCGTTGCGTCGGTATGGGAATAGTCACCCTGCTCCAGTATCCCCATACCGACGCAAACCATACCACTTCCATCGGTATGAGGATAGTCGGCACGGTTACTTGGCAGTCCCGCCAATCCAGCCCCTGCGCCACATCAGGGAAAGATCCCATGCCTCGAGGCTGTCCGCTGTGCAATAGTGCGTAGGCGTCACATCCGACCTCCCGCGCAGCAGCTGGTAATTCCAGTAGACGCAGCCCGCCGAAGCGTTCCATGCGGGCAGTTCGAGTTCAAGGATCTTCCCGTACACGTCACTTTTATTCACGCCTTCGCGCATAGCCAGCGAGTTGACCACGTTCCACTCCCCCACGATCACCGGAGTGTGACGCGCGGCACGCTTGATGGCCCACTCGCAGCATTTCACATACGCCTTGTACACCCACATGGCACGAAGCGGGACGAACGATTCCATGGCACCGAGGTAGATATGCGTATCGAGCATGACGTTACGCATGCCCTTGCGTGCGAACCAGTCGCCCCAAGCATTCAGACGGAACCCGTCATGGAACACGATGACCGTCTCGTCACGTAATATTCGGCGCAGGCGACGGTACGCCTCGCAGTAGAACGATTTGAGGAACCGCATCGGAACATATCCGCTGCCCCTGGCTTCGGCCTTGTTTTTTGCATGGCCCGTCGAGGGTGCCGTGGCGTAGACGATCCAGCTGATGGGCTCGTTGACCACTTCCATGCCCCAGAACGACGCCCGGTCCCGGTAACGCTTGGCCAGCCGTTCCAGCACGGTCAACGAATATTCGACCGCTTTCGGGCTCTTGGCCCACTTGCACACGCCCGTAATGCCACCGTTGTCGTATCCGTTCTGCGAGCCTGGAACGGTATGCAGATCCAGCATCACCTTCAATCCGGTCCGCTCGGCCCATTCGAAAGCCCCGTCAACGTATTCGACGCAACCGGGATGCCCTTTGACGTCGCCGAATACAAAGTACGGCACGGGAAGTCGCACCAGATTGCAGCCATGCGCCGCGATATTACGGAAGTCGTCAATCGTCATATAGTCTTCTCGATGTTCACGCAACGTTTCGGCGAGCCGATCGGCGCCCAACGTGCGATGCATCCAGATCTCATCCTCCTCACCGCATTCGTCAAAAAGCGCAGGAGACATCCATTTCTCCAAAACCAGCCAATTGCCAAGATTGACACCTTTGATTTTCTCATCGATACCCAAAGTCATAGCAACCTCTCACCGCGCAAAGAAGGAACATGACGACCGGAAAAGCGACGCCGCGCGAATCGACGGCACAGCGCCACGAGCAGCCGCACGCCAGAAAACGGGAATCCCGACATACTTCACCATGTGTATGAAACATGGCACACCCGCCTTCGAAGAACAACATCGTCACCGCCCGATATTACAGCAATGCTATTCGAAGACATTCACTCGAAGACATTCAGAAGACCGCCAGTTCAATCCGCAGTCCGATACGATTCAGGCGATCGGAACGGCGATTCAATTGTGCGGGACGGTTTTGGCGTTGGTTCGGGAGAGCATGGCGAAAGCGTCTGGTCGTCCGACGACCGGACGGCCGGAGCCGGCACTGGACCGGCAATCACCATCCTTACATCATTCGGCATCGCACTCCCCTGCCAATAATCGTGATTCGATGAGTGCGTTGCCCATGACCGGCTTCATTCATCGGCATTTCCCGGAGCGAATCACATTGGCCGGCATCGCGGCGGCGGGCGCTTTGAGGATTCACGTCACTTACAATGACCGTTATGGATGTGCAATCTCGCAAGCAGACCTGGCCGAAGCCGGAAAAGCAACAATCCTTTGCCTCGCGGAATTTCCGAGGCAAAGGATTTGTTAAAGGGTCACGGCCGTTCAAGGCCACCGGGCATAAAGGCGGTATCAGCCGACAGGGGTCCAAACGCGGCTAGGCATGCGTAGCGGCCAGTTGCGTGCGGCCGATGACCAGCCTGTTCGAACAGTCGCTGCCGCTATTGGGCGATGCGATCGCCATGAGCCTGGTACGCAAGCAGGGCATCGACCTTGATTCCCTGCTGGAGTTCCACGCCAATCTTGAGTAGCTTTTCGCTTTATGATGCGCCGGCCCCGCCAGTACGGAACGACACGGAACGACACATCCCACAGACGAAGCCAACAGACGGCACAAAACCCGTAAATACGCAAAATGGCTGTGACCACACTTGGCGGTCACAGCCATTTTCGTTGCTTCTTCAGCGTTTACTCCAGTTCCACGGCACCCGTGTACAGCTGGTAGTACTCGCCCTTGAGCGCGATGAGCTCGTCATGCGAGCCACGCTCGATGATGCGGCCATGGTCAAGCACCATGATCACATCGGAGTTGCGCACGGTGGACAGTCGGTGGGCGATCACGAACACGGTACGCCCCTTCATCAGGTTGTCCATGCCAGCCTGCACCACTTCCTCGGTACGGGTATCGATGGAGGAGGTCGCCTCGTCGAGGATCATCGCCGGCGGATCGGCCACGGCGGCACGCGCGATGGAGATCAGCTGGCGCTGGCCCTGGGAAAGTCCGGAACCGTCGCCCTTCAGCACCGTCTGGTATCCGTCCGGCAGCATGCGGATGAAGCTGTCCGCATTGGTCAGTTTCGCAGCCGCGATGCATTCCTCATCGGTGGCGTCGAGACGACCGTAACGGATATTGTCCATGACGGTGCCCGTGAACAGGTTCACGTCCTGCAGCACGATGCCGAGGGAACGGCGCAGATCCGGCTTGCGGATACCCTTGACGGAAATGCCGTCGTACAGAATCATGCCTTCCTGAATATCGTAGAAGCGATTGATCAGGTTGGTCACCGTGGTCTTGCCGGCACCGGTCGCACCGACGAGCGCGATCTTCTGACCTGGCTTGGCGAACCAGGTGATATCGTGCAACACCGGCTTGTCGGGGTTGTATCCGAAGGTCACGTCGGTGAAGCGCACGTCGCCCTGCAGCAGGGTCAGGCGGCCGTCAGGAGAGGTGATGGCCTTCTCACGCGCCTTCATGGCGACCTCCGCGGCGCGCGGGCTCAGCGCATGCGCGGCCTTCAGGGAACGGGTGCCGTCATCGCCGGCCTCACGCTTCCAAGCCCAGCGTCCGGTTTCGTAATCGACTTCCGTCATGGTATGGCCGTCCGAAGCGAGCTCCACGTTGACCAACGTCACGGAACCGCCATCGTCTTCCGGCTTTTCGTCCATAAGCTCGAAGATTCTCGACGCGCCCGCGAGAGCCATCATCACCATGTTGAGCTGCATGGAGACCTGGCCGAGCGGGTTGACGAAGGAGCGGGACAGCGTCAGCAGGGAGATCAGGGTTCCCAGGGTGAGCGTGCCCGCGCCGGACAGACCGAAGTTGCCGACTCCGGAAAGCGCCATGGCGCCGCCGACGATGGCCAGCAAGATGTAGAGCATGTAGCCCATGTTGCCGACGACCGGCATGGTCACGTTGCCCCAGATGTTTGCTTCGGCGGAGGCTTTGAACAGTGCATGGTTCTTCTCGTCGAAGGCCTTCTGGGTGGCATCCTCATGGTTGAAGACCTTGATGACCTTCTGTCCGTTGACGGATTCCTCGACGAACGCGTTCACGTCGCCGAGCCAGGTCTGCTGTTCGACGAAGTAGCGGCCGGAGCGCGATACGATCCTGCGCACCACGGCGAACAGAATCACCGTGAATGCGAGTACGAAGATCGTAAGCGGCACGGACAGCCACAGCATCGAGACGATGGCGGCCAGTGCGGAGATCGCGGATGAGAACATCTGAGGGAACGACTCGCTGATGGCCTGGCGGAGGGTGTCGGTGTCGTTGGTGTAACGGCTCATGATGTCGCCGTGTTCGTTGGCGTCGAAGTAGCGAATCGGCAGGCTCTGCTGATGGGCGAACATGTCGTCACGAATCTTCTTCAATGTACCCTGTTCGACGGTCACGATGAGCCACTGCCACAGCCAGCTGCATATGGTTCCGGCCGCGTACAGGCATCCCATAAGGGTGAGCACGCGCAGCAGCGGACCCCAGTCGGGGTTGTCCGCGCCGACCATCGGCAGGATGTAGCTGTCGATGAGCGATTGCAGGAACAGGGCCGATCCGGCCTGTGCCGCAGCTCCGACGAGAATGCATACGACGACTGCGATCACATGCCATTTGTATTGGAAGATGTATCCGAAGATACGTTTGGTGGTTCCGGGAGCGGCTTTCTTCCTACCCGGACCGCCTGCGCCCGGCTTGCCCGCGGTTTCAGGTTTCTTGTTCATATTCTTTTCGGTCATCGTTTCCCCTCCTTTCACTGCAGTTCCTCAGGCTGCGCCTGGTTCTTCGTCTGCGATTCGTAGATTGAGCGGTATTCGTCGCAGCTTTCCAGCAGCTCGTCGTGGGTGCCGGATGCGATGATGCGGCCACCGTCCATGACGAGGATCAGATCGGATTCCTGTACCGACGCCACTCGCTGGGCGATGATGATCTTCGTGGTGTCCGGGATCTCATCGCGGAACGCGGCGCGGATCAGCTGGTCGGTCTTGGTGTCGACTGCGGACGTGGAGTCGTCGAGGATCAGGATCTTCGGCTTCTTCAGCAGTGCGCGGGCGATGCACAGACGCTGCCTCTGACCGCCGGACACGTTGCTTCCGCCCTGTTCGATATGGGTGTCGTATTTGTCGGGGAATTCCTGCACGAATCCGTCCGCCTGGGCGAGCTTCGCCGCGTGGCGCACTTCTTCGTCGGTGGCGTTCGGGTTGCCCCAACGCAGGTTCTCCGCGATCGTTCCGGTGAACAGCACGTTCTTCTGCAGCACCATGGCCACTTGGTCGCGCAGCAGTTCGAGGTCGTAATCGCGCACGTCTACACCGCCGACCTTGAGCGAACCTTCGGTCACGTCGTAGAGTCGCGGAACCAACTGCACCAGACTGGACTTTGCGGAGCCGGTGCCGCCGACGATGCCGACGGTCATACCGGATTCGATCTTCAGGTTCACGTTGTCGAGCACCGGCTTTTCGGAATTCTCGGAATAGCGGAAGGTCACGTGGTCGAATTCGATGGAGCCGTCCTTCACGTCCTTGACCGGATTGACCGGGTCGACGACGGTGCTTTCCTCATTAAGCACCTGGCAGATACGATCCGCGGATGCCTGGGAGATGATGAACATGACGAAGATCATGGAAAGCATCATCATGGCCATGAGGATCTGCATGGCATAGGTGACCAGGGCGGTAAGATCGCCGGTGGTCAGACCAAGGGCCGCGTTGTTGCCGGAAGCCACGATCTGCTGCGCGCCCATCCAGGAGATGAGAATCATCGTTCCGTAGACGCACAGCAGCATGAGCGGGCTGTTGAAGCTCATGATGCGCTCGGCCTTGGTGAAGTCCTTGAAGATGCGTGCGGAGATGCGATCGAACTTGCTGATCTCATGGCTTTCGCGGTTGTACGACTTGACCACGCGGATGCCCTGCAGGTTTTCGTCCACCACGTTGTTGAGTTCATCATAGGTGTGGAACACGCGCTCGAACACCGGATGCACGATCACCGCCAAGCCGCACAGGCCGATCGCGAGAATCGGAATGCAGGCAAGGAACACCAGGGAGATCGACTTGCTGATCTTGAAGGAGAAGATCCACGCGACGACCACCATGATCGGAGCGCGCACGCCCATACGGATCATCATGCCGTACGCGTTCTGCAGGTTGGTCACATCAGTGGTGAGCCTGGTGATGATCGATCCCGTGGAGAAGCGGTCGATGTTGGTGAAGCTGAATTCCTGCACCTTCTTGAACTCGTCCTGACGCAGGTTCTTCGCAAAGCCCGCAGCGGCGATGGCAGCGAACTTTCCGGCCAGGAATCCGCATGCGAGCGAACACAGGGAGCACAGCAGCAGAATAATGCCGAACTTGATGATCGCCGGCATGCTGCCCGCGGTGATGCCCTGATCGATGAGCGCCGCCATGACCGTTGGGATGAGGATCTCGAGGATGCTCTCCGCCGCCACGAACACCGGCGCGAGGATGCTGTCTTTCTTGTATTCACGCATGGATCTGCCCAGCGTGCGCAATTGATGCTGCGACGTTTTGTTTCGTCGAATCGAAGATGATTTCGTCATACTTGTTTCACACCCTTCCTTTCTGTTTCTTCTGTTTTCCCATTTCTTCTGTTTCCATGTGCACTTGCCCGACTTCGCCCGCCTTGCAAATCGCCAAACTGGGATATCGACTGCAGTCGCCGATTCTACCGGTCTCAACGAGATTGCTTTGCATGACATCCAGCGTGTGCATGAATTGGCGAATCTCATCATCGCTCAACCCCTGCAGCAGGACGCCCTCCATCGCAACCGCGTTCTCCCTCAGCGCTTCGGCGATTTCGCGCGATTTATCGGTGAGCACGATTTTTTTCAATCGCCCGTCCGACGGCACCGATTCACGCTCAACCAACCCTTTGCGTTCCATCAACGCCAGCACTCTGCTGGACGTCGACCGGGTCACCCCGAACCGGCGTTCCACATCCTGCGGAAAAATCTCACGCTCCGAATGCCTCGCCAGGAAGGTGATGATGTCGATATTGCCACCGCTCAGACCTTCCACTTCCTCCGGATGAGTCACCGAAAGATACCGGTTGATGACGTTGTGCAGGGAACGGATGGCCACGCTGGGAGGCTTGCATGCGCCCTGATCCCAGGCTTCGGCGAATTCGGGATTCACCGAAGTGGCGGTTTCGTTCATATGTTCTGTCACGGGATATATCATAACTCGTTGCATATACAACAGTTGCACATGCAACATTTTAAGCGTGTTGCAAAATCGCATGCCTTTGGCTGACCTTAGAACCAGCAGTCGCACACAATACGGGAACGTACGGGGCCATGGCGAACAAAACGGATAGACAAGCGTATGGAGCACACGTCTATCCCCGAAAAACGCAAGTTCCGCAAACCGGCAAAAACGGTTTTGCGGAACTCACGTCGAATGGCGGCATTTCGCAGCCGAAACGGTTTTCAGCAGACGAACGACGTCATTCCGCGTCGCGCGCCTGGATGCGTTCCATGAATCCGGTACGATCCTCGTCCGTGATCTCACGCAATACGCGCGCGGGGTTGCCGACCGCGATGCAGTTCGCCGGAATATCGTGCGTCACCACAGCTCCGGCGCCGATCACCGCACCGTCACCGATGGTCACGCCGCCGAGCACCGACACATGACCACCCAACCACACGCCGTCGCCGATCACGATCGGCTTCGACTGGCATGCGCCGTTCTTACGCTCCTCGAAATCAATCGCATGGTTGGTGGCGAACAGACCCACCATCGGAGCGATCCACACGTAATCCCCGATTGTGATCGGCGCGTTGTCAAGCATCACGCAATCGAAATTGATGTAGGCGTGCGAACCGATGGTGATGTTGCGACCAACCTCGCAGCGGAAGTTCGGTTCGATGAACACGTCCTCGCCGACCGACTTGAACAGCTGCTCCATAATCTCACGACGACGTTCGACATCCTCATAATCGGTTTTGTTGTATTCGACGAACAGTTTCTTCGCATCGGCACGTTTGCGCTCGATGTCCGGATGGGAATCCTGGTATACCTTGCCGGCCACCATCAGCTCCCATTCATGACGGCCCGCTTCGCTCATGCCTGCCGTCTCGTCAATATCAGCCATTGTCACGTCTCCTTACATGCGCGCCATCACGCACGCCCTTTAATTCGGCATTCTCATCCGTGGACCGCATTCTTCCCGGACCACAATATATTTTAGCGGTAAATCGCAATAGCGCGCCGATACAAGCAAGGCCGAGGCTCCAATCCGCGCACCGGTTCATTTCGCGGATCAAAACCTCGGCCTGGGTATCGACTTGCCTTACTTGGTGATCTTGGCGTATTCGTCAAGCATGAACGCGGTGATCTTCTTGCCACCTTCGCTCATCAGCATCGGCATGGAGTTGATCGGCATGGACTTGAGGAACATGCGCATCATGTCGTTGTCAGGCAGCTTCGGCAGATTGCCCGCCTCGCCTTCGGCGTACACGGAGTCGACGATCTTGGAGCCGACCGGATCCTCGGTCCACTCACCGAAGGTGGACCACTCGGTGAGCGGCTCGGCCATGCCGTCTCCATCCAGTTCGACCACGCCGGTGCCGGCGATGTCACGGCTGGAGGTGCCGACCTCGACGGTGTATTCACCGGATTCGACATGCCAGGCGTTGAACTTCTCGGACCAGTAGGCGAAGGCACGCTCGTCAAGATCGAAGCTGACCTCGACGGATTCGCCCGCCTTGAGGAACACCTTCTTGAAGCCCTTGAGCTCGTGCGCAGGACGCGCCACCGCGGCCTTGCCCGGAGCCACATAGACCTGCACGGTTTCGGCGGCGTCCACATCGGAGGTGTTCTTCACCACAGCGCTTACGGAAGCGGTATTGGCGCCGGTCTTGGAGACCTTCACATCACCGACTTCGAAGGTGGCATAGCTCAGACCGAAGCCGAACGGATAATCGACCGCCTTGTTGTAGGTGTCGTAATAACGGTAGCCGACGAACACGCCCTCACCGTAATCGACATGGCCCTCCTCGCCCGGCCAGTTGAGCATGCTCGGGTCGTCGTTGATGTCCATCGGAATGGTCTGGGAGAGCTTTCCGGACGGGCTGACGCCGCCGAAGATCACATCCGCAAGGGCCGGACCGCCGGCCTGTCCGAGCAGCCACGCCTCGAGAACGCCCTTGGCATTGCCTGCCCACGGAGCCACGGAGACCGCGGAACCATTGGAGAGCACGACAACGATATTCTTGTTTTCGGCGGCCACGGCTTCAAGCAATTCGACCTGCTTTGCCGGAATGTCGAGGGTCTCGCGATCGAAGCCTTCGGATTCGGCGGCTTCCGGAAGTCCCAGGAACATGAGCACCACATCGGCGCCCTTCGCGGTTTCAACGGCTTCGGACACCATTGCGGCATCGGACGGTTCGAGGTCGAGGGTGAAGCCCGGTGCGAACTTGGCGTCCACGCCACGCGCGGCGAGGGTGTCGAGGAATCCGGTCATCTTGGTCGGAGTGATATGGGAGGAGCCGCCGCCCTGATAACGCGGGGTGCGCGCGAATTCGCCGATGACCGCGATCTTGGCGTCGGAAGCGACCGGCAGGATGGCATCATCGTTCTTGAGCAGCACCATGGATTCGACCGCGGCCTGGTGGGCCACTTCGTCATGGGCATCCACATCGAACTTATAGCCCTCGACGCTCATGGCCTCACGGGTCTTGTTGATCAGGTCGATCATGCCCTGGGCCATCTTGTCGAGCTGTTCGGGCTGGATGCGGCCGTCACGCGCAGCATAGACGATCTGGTCATCGGTATAGCTCGGCGGCATTTCAAGGTTGAGGCCGGCGTTGAGGGATGCGACGCGATCGTGGGCCGCGCCCCAATCGCTCATAACGATGCCCTCGAAGCCCCATTCGTCACGCAGGACGTCGGTGAGCAGCCAACGGTTCTGCGCGGAGTGCACGCCGTTGATGCAGTTGTAGGAGCACATGATGGTCCACGGCTGGGCTTCCTTGACGATGTGTTCGAATGCCGGGAAGTAGATCTCACGCAGCGCACGCTGGGAAACGTTTGCGGAAACACGCAGACGATCGGTCTCCTGGTTGTTGACGGCGAAGTGCTTGAGCGAGGTGCCCACACCCTTGGACTGCACGCCCGCGACGATGCCGACGGCCTCATGTCCGGCCAGATACGGATCCTCGGACCAGTACTCGAAGCAACGACCACCGAGCGGATTGCGCTTGATGTTGACGCCCGGGCCGAGAATCACGGCCACCTTCTCCTGGATGCATTCCTCGGCCATGGCTTCGCCCACCTGGTGGATGAGTTCCGGATTCCAGGAGCTGGACAGACCTGCCGCCGGCGGGAAGCAAGTCGCCGGCACGGAGTCGTTCAGATCGGTTTCGCCGGTGCTGGACGCCAGGGACTTACGCAGGCCGTGAGGTCCGTCGGTAATCATGTAGCCCGGAATGCCCTTGGATTCCACGCCCTGCAGGTGCCACGCATCGCCACCGGAGGTCAACGACGCCTTCTCCTCAAGCGTCAGATCATTGACGGAAGGATAGGTGCTTTCGCTCATACGAGCCCCTTTCAATTTGCTCGGCAAGAATTCAACCCCGAATTCTTTACCAACCGATTGGTAGGTACTTTATCAAAATCAAAAAAAGACACGCCAATCATCTTTGGAATTTCAACCAACCGACCGTAAGGTAAACGTAACTTTCACTCCTTGCGAAAGCGCATCATCCGAGAAACATATGGAGAACAACATGGCCAACGACGAAGTCGACCGCAAAAGCGAAATATTTGAGGCCGCAGTTGAATGCTTCGGCACGCTCGGATACTACGGAACCTCGCTGCAGAGAATCGCGACCATGGTCGGCCTGACCAAGGCCGGCGTACTGCATTACGTCGGCAGCAAGGAAGGCCTGCTGCACGCGGTGCTCGACGAAATGTACGACCGCGAAACCGTGGACATCACCGCGGGAATGGTGCGCGACAAGCATCCAAGCATAGCTGAAATGTGGCGCAAAACCGTGAAGATCAACAACAAACGCCCCAAGCTGGTGCACATGTTCTCCACACTGAGCGCCGAAGCGTTGAACCCCGATCATCCCGCGCACGATTATTTCGCGAACCGTGAGGAACGCATCGTGGACGTGGCGGAAAACGTCCGTTGGTACGTGCCCGAAGGAGTCGACGCCGAACAGGTGCTGCGCGCCGGATTCGCGATGATGGATGGCGTGCAGCTGCGCTGGCTGCGCAGACCCGGCCAGGATCTGGAAAGCATGTGGGCCGCCTGCGAAGACGTGCTCTTCCCGCTACCCCAATGGGAAGGCTACCGCTGAACGTCCTGATTTCCCCAATGGCTGGAGGAATCAGAACACAATCACACAGCAGCGCGCGACTTGTCCTGCAAATCGCCGAAGACCGGCGTAGCCAGACCGAAACCGCCACATACTTCAAGAATCTGACCAGTGGTAAATCGCGATTCATCGGAAGCGAAATAGATCACCGCGTTGGCGATTTCCTCCGGTGTGGCCATACGACGAATCGGCGTATGACGCAGGAAGAACTCACGGAACTCGTCGTTCAACGCGTTCTGAACCGCATCCGTGGCGGTCATGCCCGGCAGCACGGCGTTGCAGCGGATGTTCTTACGAGCCTCATGCACCGCGATCAGCTTGGTCAGATAGTTGATGGCCGCCTTCGACGTGCCATACCCAATCTGCGAGATGTCGGGAACGGCACCGCCAATCGACGAAATATTGACGATGCTGCCCGACCCTTGATCGGCCATATGCCTTAACGCGGCCTGCGACGTGATGAACACGGATTTCAGATTGATATTCACCGTATTGATGAACTCCTGCGGGTCGGTATGCTCGATGTCCAGGTCCTTGGCCGGATTGGACGTGCCGAAGTTGTTCACGAGCACATCGACGCGCCCTTCATCGGCCACGACCGTCTCCACCGCGGACACGTAGGTCTCGTCTTTGGAAGCGTCGTTGTACACGAATCGCACTTCGCCGGGCAGTCCCAAACCGGCCAGCTCGCCGATCTTCTCCTGCGCGCGTTCCGCATTGCGGGCGGCCATGTATACGGTCGCACCTTCCATGGAAAGCGCGCCCCATCAGCCAAGACACGCGCCGACAAATGTCGCTCTCCCCTCGATGCAGCAACGCTATCAATTGGAGAAAAATTCATCTTCTTCAATTGATAGAAATGAGAGTCCACCCATGAAGCAATATCAGCGGATATGCCAACATATCGGCGTGTTGTCCCTTTCCATGCTGCTCACGTCGTATCTGACGGTTTCCGGCACCCTGCCCTACCTGATTGAGGAATTTCCGGACAAATCACGCGCATCCGTGGAGATGCTGATTTCCGTTCCGTCCATTCCGGCGTTGATCATGCTCATCATCACGCCGTTCATCACTCGAAAACTTTCCGAACGCCAACTCATCACCATCGCGACAACGGCTGTAGGCATTGGCGGAATTCTGCCGATGTTCGTCAGCCAGTTCGAGACAATCTTTGCGGCGCGAATCCTTCTCGGCGCCGGTATCGGACTTATGGACGCGCGTAGCGTCAGTATGGTCGGCGAGCGCTATGCGGGACGTTTGGGAGTGACCATGCAAGGCATACGTGTTTCGATGGAGACGCTGGGGCAGACGTTGTTGACGTTCGCGGCTGGCCAGCTTCTGGTTTTTGGATGGCATGCCTCTTTTGCCGTTTATCTTATAGCGTTCGTCATTCTGGCTTGGTTCCTTGCGTTCGTGAAGCCTTTGGACGTGGTGGGCGTTCAAGGTCTGGAGAACGGGGGACATGTTGCGTCCGCGCAACTTCCGCAACAGGCAGACGCCTCTTGCACATTGGACGGTCGTGGATGGCTTCAGGCCGTCGGCGCGGCGCTGTTGGCGGTTACGTTCTTTTCGGCCAACACATTGAATTCTCTACGCATTCCCACATTGGTCGTCGATTCCGGTTTCGGTTCGTCCGTTGCCGGCAGCACCGCGTTGAGTTGTTGCGTGTTCGCTGGTTTTCTGGGAGGAATCTCATTCGGTGTTCTTTCTCGGCTGCTGAAACGTTGGCACATGGCGGTCTCCGCAGCTATGATTGCGATCGGCATGACGATTGTCGCTTTTGCCGGTAATATTCTTCTGGTCGTCGTCGGTTCGATGCTGGTCGGTTTTTCCACGTCGAACGGTTTCGCGCTTGTTCTCAATGGTCTTTCACTGCGATTCCGTGATCGTGCTTTGACGCTCGCCAATACCGTTGCGTTGACAGGCTGTTGCGCGGGTGTGGCCGCAACCCCTTACATCCTTCAGATGGTTGGAATGGTCTCGCAGGCCCTTTCCGCGCCTTTTCTGGCGTACACGATAGCCTTCTCTTTGCTTGCGGCAGGCAGCATCATCGTTGTGTTGCTGAAAAAATAACGGTTCTCTGGTCTCGGGCCAAGGTATGTGGCCCGAGGCTAGAGCGTGTAACGGTCGCGGCCATGGAGTGCCAGGGCTTCTCGGTCAAGGATGGTATATCCGTCGTCCTTCTGTGCGATGACGCCTGCCTCACGCAACGCTTTGATGCCTCGTAGCAGGTGCCGGTATGTGGCTCCGAGCATGCCCGGCAGCAATTGCAGATCAAGCTCAAAATACCCGTCTTTTTCAACGGATAGTATGTAGCTCGCGATTTTTTCTTCCAGTTTCAGCGCGACGTTTGTCGTGGTATTGATATCTGCCGCATCGAGGTGTTGGGCAAGATTGAATGCTATCGCGTTGGCGAAGTCAATATCATCCGACATGGCCTGCCGGCAATAGTCCATCGGCATTTCGACAACCGTGCCATCAGTCATCAGTTCCGTGAAGGCAACCGTCGGCTTATGCAACACCAATTCAACTTCACCGATCATGGATGGGCCATGGCCGAAACCAAGTACCACCATTTTGCCGCTACCGGAAAAACGGAAGAACCGCACGTCCCCTTCCAATAGGAAATACAAGCTATCCAAATCGAAATTCTGACGGCTCAGTATGTCGCCGACCTGCACCTCACGCAGCGTCATATGCGCGTAATGACGCTCATCAAAGAAATCCTGCAGTCCGAAACGCTCCATCGCGAATCTCAGTTCGTCGTGCTCGCCCATACCCATACTTTGTACCTTCTGTTTTCCACGAAACGGTGTGACAAATGTCGCAACCGCATCGTTTCGCGACTGGTTACATTGCCATACCAGAACGCACACAACACCGTGGACGTTCATATTCCATTAGCAAGCATAACAAAGTGGTTTGCACCGAAAGGAACGGAAACATGAACCTCATTCTCGACCTTGACACAGGTATCGACGACGCGCTGGCCATCTCATACGCGGCAAGTCAGGATGACGCCAACCTGTTGGGCATCACCACCGCATTCGGCAACGTGCGTGTGGAGACGGCAACCCGCAATTCGCTGGCCATGCTCGAATTGCTTGGCCTGACGGATGTTCCGGTGGCGCAGGGCGCCGATCGCCCGTGGGGTGCCGAGGAAAAATACGTACCAAGCGAAACACTGCTGCAGGTTCATGGACGCAATGGCATCGGGGATGTCGTCCTTCCGGAGCCGCAGCGCATGCCGGAGACCACCAATGCGGTCGATTTCCTGATTGCCAAGGCACGCGAATATGGCAAGGACCTGACCCTCGTGACCGCCGGACCGATGACCAACCTGGCCGATGCGTTCAAAAAGGATCCGGAAACCATCTCTTCCATTGGCAAAATCGTGAGCATGGCCGGAGCGGTGACGGTTCCGGGCAACGTGACTCGTTACGCGGAAGCCAACATTATCAACGATGCCGCAGCCGCGAAATACGTGTTCGAATCCGGTCTCGACATCACGGTCGTCGGTCTTGACGTCACCTTACGCACGTTGCTTTCCGGAGACGATATCAACGCTTGGAAGCAGCCGAATTCAGCGATCGGCAACGCTTTGGCTCAGATGTCCGATTATTACTACGCCAATGAGACCGATCCCGATGGCAACAGCGTCGGCGGAGCATTGCATGACCCGCTCGCCGTGGATATCGCGTTGCATCCGGAAACCATCACCTATCAGGTACCGATGAACCTCACCGTGGAGGTCGGAAGCGAAAGCAACGGTCGTACCATCGGCAATCTGAATCGACTGACCGATGAAACGACCACGGCGATCGTGTGCACCAACGTGGAGGCGGCCGACTTTTCCCGTCGTTTCGCAGCCGCGATTCTCAAGCTCGCCAATCGCAGCCAAGCGCAGTAAACCATAGCCCGTCCAAGGTGGCCGGTGTCATTTGCTCGCCACCTTGGAACATTCCACACAAAGAAGCGTGAGAAAAGAGAAAACATGTATCTTGCAATCAATTTACTGGGACTGGTTGTGTTCCTTGCCATCGGCTGGGTCTTTTCCGCTGATCGTAAGAACATCGATTACAAATCCGTGGGCTGCATGCTGGTCCTCAATCTGGCCATCACCTGGCTGCTGACCAGTTTTGAGGCTGGACGAACCGCGGTGAAAGCCGCCGCCGACGGATTCGCGGCTGTGGTGAAGCTCTCCTACAAGGGCATCAACTTTGCTCTGGAGAACTGGGTCGGACCTGATGGCATCGATCCGACACCGGCCAACTTCGTGGTATCCGCACTGTTGCCGATTCTTCTGATTCTTCCCTTGTTCGACATTCTGACCTACATCGGCTTCCTGCCATGGCTCATCAAATGGATCGGACGCGGCCTGAGCTTCGTGACCCGCCGACCGAAGTTCGAAACATTCTACGCATTGGAAATGATGTTCCTCGGCAACGCCGACGCCATCGCCGCATCCCGCGTGCAGCTGCAGCGCATGAAGGCCAGCCGTAATGTGGTGATCAGCATGATGTCCATGAGCTGCGTTTCCGCAGCCATCATCGGATCTTACGTACAGATGATGCCCGGCGAATTCGTGATTACCGCCATCCCCCTGAACTGCATCAACGCTCTGACCGTCAGCCATATGTTGTTCCCGGTCGTGATCTCCAAGGAGGAAGATGTCATCTATTCGTTGTACGACGAAATCGACACTTCCGCTTTTACCGCCGAGGAACTCGCCGCGCATGAGGCTGCGGTAGCGCAGTATCAGGCCCTTCCCCGCTGGCGTCAGCTGTTCAAGCACGATCCGAGCAAGCCGGCCAAGGAACCGTTCTTCTCCTTCCTGGGCGATTCGATCATGAACGGCGGCAAGGTGATTCTGATCGTTACCGCGAACGTGATCACCTTCGTGGCGTTGGCCGGTATGATCGACTCCGGATTGGCGTTGATTTGGGATAAGCTTTCCCTCGAATCGATTCTCGGCGTGATCATGTACATCCCGTCACTGCTTCTCGGTCTTGATCCGACCAACGCGTGGGATTTGTCTCAGCTTATGGGTCTGAAACTTGTGACCAACGAGTTCGTGGCCATGGGACAGGTCGGAGATATTTCCGCGGCCCCCGCCCACTTCCGCGCGGTGGTGACGGTATTCCTCACCTCGTTCGCGAACTTCTCGACCCTCGGCCAGATCATCGGCACGTTCAAGAGCACCGTCGACGAGGAATCGAACGATGCGATTTCCAAGCAGGTGGGACGCGCGCTGCTCTCCGGCATCCTCGTTTCCCTGCTGTCCGCTTCCATGGTCGGCCTGTTCATCTGGTAACGCAGACTGGCTTGCAGATGATCCACTTCGGTTCCACACGGCTCGAACACCGTGTGGAACCGAAGTTTCTTTTTTGCAATTATTCAAATTACGTTTTGACAAATTACGATTTGAATATGACGTTTATCGGCAGAACAGACGAATTGGAATTTCCGGAATCCTGTTATGCCAGTAGCAACGCCAATAGCCCATGCATCAATCCATGCGCTTCGAAAAACGGAACATGAGCAGTGCGAGGACCTCGCCGACCACGGCCATACCGAGGAACACCCACATGCTGGTGGAGAATCCGGCCACATATGACGCGGCCTGACTCATTCCGGAAGCAGCTTTCGCATTTGCGAATTCGGCGATGAGCGTGGAAGCGACCGCCGTGCCGATGGCGCCGGCAAGCTGCTGCACGGTATTCATCACGGCGGATCCGTCCGCATTCATTTCGGCCGGCAATTGGTTCAACGCGTGGGTCTGGTCGGGCACGAGCACGAATCCGGAAGCGGCCATGAACAGCGCGTATCCCACCGCCACCGACCACTCATGCGAGCCGCCGAGCATCATCGCGACATCCATGATGGCCACGCCAACAAAACCGCAGGCTATGAATTTCGGCGGGAAGTGCGATTTCAGCGCACTGCCGATCACAGGTGCGGAAACCGCTCCGACCACAGCTCCAGGCAGCAGAATCAGGGCGGCGATCATGCTGGTATGTCCAAGGCCCCGCTGCAGCAGAATCGGCAGCAGGAAGTTGACGCCAAGCACACCGCCGGACGACATGAGCAGGATCACCATGCCGAGCGTGAATCCGGGATGGGCGAACGTACGCACTTCGATCAGCGGATGCTCCATCCTCAACTGCACGAAGGCGAACACCGCCAATACCGCGACGGCACCGACGAGTACCGTCCAGAATCGCCAATCGCCGTTCCATTGCGAGAAGAAGCTGGCAGCAACGATAATGCCGGCCAAACCGACCGCGATCAGCAGCAGCGACGGCACCGACAGGTATCCCTTTTCACCGTGGCGAATATCGGGAATGGTCGCGAGACCAAGCAGGAAGGAAATCACGAGGAACGGAATCATGGCGTAGAAGATCCAATGCCAGTCGAGGAATTCCATGACCAATCCGCCGAACACCGGGCCGATGGCCGGAGCGGCGCAGGTTACGAGACTGACCAGGCCAAGCATCATACCACGCTTGCGGAGCGGAGCTTTTTCCAGAATGATGTTGGTCAGCAGCGGCAGGGAGACACCCGTTCCAAGAGCCATGATGAGTCGCGCGGCGAGCAGCATCGGAAAATTCAGCGCGAGCGCACCGACCACGGTACCGGCCGAAAACAGTATGATTGCGGCGACGAACAGCGATTTCGTCGGAAAACGACGCACCATGAACGGCGAGGTCGGAATCGCCACCGAAAGCAGCAGAAGATAGCCCGTGGTGAGCCACTGCACCACGTCGGCGGAGATGGAGAACTCCTCCATCAGCGTGGAATAGGCGATGTTCAGCGACGTTTCGGACAGAATGCCCAGAAACGTCAGGATGGCGAGCGCCACCACCACGATGGTGAGTTTTCCTTCGCTCATGTATTCGCCGGTTTGCGATTCCGTCTGAACCGTTTGCGCCGACGTTTTTCGATGTCGGTTATCGTTCGTCATATTTTGCGTTCCCTCTCTTTTTTCGGCTTGTGTCTTTCGGCATGCGTCGAACGTACGAAATTGTTTGCTTTGCGAAGCGTTGAATCATTGCCGTTTCGCAGTATGCGATTGACTTGCCGCCATCAGCTCCTCAATACGGCTTGGCCAGGTGTCGGCCACCTGCGAGGTCCATTCCCCTCCCCGATCCGCATCCATCAGCCGGTGCATGGTCTGCAACGTGGCGACAGCCGTCGCAGCGTCCTGTGAGTTGATGTCGGATAGCACTCCGCGCAGATGTTCATGGAATTGATGTACGTATAGTTCGCGGATTTCCTCGGCGGCGTCCGTCAGGCTCAACGTCACCGCACGACCGTCGGTTTCGGATGCGTGCTTGACTACAAGACCTTTGCCGACCAACTCGTTGACCAGTTTCGTGATGCTCGGTGCTGTCACGCCCAGAAAGGCGCTGATGCCGCTGACCCGTGCGACCGGAGTCGGGGATTCGGATTGATGATTGAGATTCCAGATGGCGTCGATGACGTGCACATGTCGTGGTTTCATGTTCTTCGGCAGTTCCGGCAGCATTTCGGTGATGCGTTTCGCCGTCCAGCATGCGTCGATCAGATCGCGTACGTCGTCCAATGAAAGTTGCCGCATATCCTGCGATTGCGCCATGACACCTCACATATCGTTACCAATAGTCATTACTAAAGGTAAGTATATGGGCACCCAAGACAACATACGCAATCCCAACCCCGTCAGCACCTATGATTGGAAAGGAATGCGCACCATCCGCAAAGACACGGAACATCAAAGGAGAGACAGATGAGAAGAACACCACGGCTCGTCTTGCGCGGCGGCATCTCGGCAATCGCCGCAACCGCCCTGACACTGGGCTTCGCCGCATCGGCGCAATGCGCCGACGCGTATCCGTCCGATACGACCCAACCGGATTACGTCGCACTGCTCAGCGATTTCACCAATTACTACGAACCGGATCCTTCCGAATCGGCGTCGGGCCTCAGCGGACGCGTGGTCAACGCGGACGTGCTGAGAGCCAACAGCAACGCCACCACATCGGTGAATCACAAGGCCAACGAGGGCCGCGGCGACGACGATCCGCTCAACCCACAGCAGCAGCGCGCGCTGAGAGACGGCGACAAGATCTTCGAAGACACCTTTTCCGACTCCCTCGGCCCAACATTGGGCGCATTCCTGAAAGAAGGCCTCGCACAGGGCGACCTGCCGCTTTCCTCGGAACTGTTGGTAGATCAAAACAACAATACCAACGGCAAGCGCAACGCATTGCTCACGAATTACGTGCAATACTCCTCGGTGAAGAAGCAATATGCGCATCCGCGTCCGTTCACGGATCGCACGGACGCCGGTTACGTGGACGCCGGACTGCCGAAGTCGGAAGACATCGTGTATTTGCCGGCATGGACGGACGACGCCTCCGGAAAAACATATGACATCGGCTATGCGAATCTTTCCACCGCAGGTTCGCTTCCTTCCGGACACACCACCTTCGCCTATTCCGGCGGCATCGGTCTGGCCACATTGCTGCCGCAGCTCGCACCGGAAATCCTGACCCGCGCGTCCGAAGCGGCCAACAACCGCCTTGTTGCAGGCGTGCACTATCCGCTCGATTTGATGAGTGGACGCATCATCGCCGAGGCCGGCCTGACGGCACGCTGGTCCGATGAACAGTTCCGCAACGACAAGCTGATGCCGGCATACCAGGAGATGCAGGCATATATGGCGCAGCGCTGCGTATCATCCGACATCGTGGAATACGCGACGGACGATTCGACGACCGTGCAGAACTGCGTGACCGCGCTGAACGCGAACTCCGCCGACTCCTCCAAGGCGAGCGGCGGATACACCAACGATTTCACCGATGATTACAGTACACAGCCCGTGACCGACCGCCAGTCCGCGCTGATCGCATATCAGGCCCGCATGAGTTACGGATTCGCCCCAACCTCCGCCACAGGTCAAGCGGCGGTAGTTCCGGAAGGTGCCGAGAATCTGCTGATCACCACGTTCCCCACGCTGAACGATGAACAGCGCCGGGCAGTACTGGCAGCCACGGAAATCGATTCCGGAGAACCGTTGGACGCAAACTCGAACGGATATCAGCGACTCAATCTCGCCGCGGCCTACAGTTCCAAGGTGACGCTGGCCGCCGACGGTACCGTCGTCAAGGTCGAGCCCGGACAGTCCGTCGCATCCGTGGTGTACGAAGAGGCTCCGGTCACGCCGGATCAGCCCGAACAGAAGGACGATTCCTCCGCTGCGGCAACCACGAAGACCAAGGCCATAGCCGACACGGGAACCGATCCGCTGTCCCCCGCCGTCATGCTGATCGCATACGGCACGCTTGGCATCGGATTGATTTTGGCCCGTAGACGCGTCTGAAAATATCCGCTCCTTCCATTTGCGCGATTGACCCGAAAGTACTAAACTACCAATTGGTAATTAAAGGACATCGCTTCAACGAAGAAAGTGAGTATTCCATGACCAACGAACTGCCATACAAGAACCCCGAGCTGCCCACCGAAGAGCGCATCGCGGATCTGCTTGGCCGCATGACCCTCGAGGAGAAGGTCGGCCAGATGATGCAGCTCGACGCCCGCAGCGGCGACCTTGACGATCTGATCGTCAACAAGCACGTCGGCTCGATTCTGCATACCTCCCCCGAAGACCTGCCTCGCGCGGTCGAAACCGTCAACAGCAAGACCCGACTGGGCATTCCGCTGGTCATCGGCGACGACTGCATCCACGGCTACTCCTTCTGGCCGGGCGCCACCATCTTCCCGGAACAGCTCGGCATGGCCACCACCTGGGATTCGAAGAAGGTCGAGGAAGCCGGACGCGCCACCGCCCAGGAAGTCTCCACCACCGGCGTCCACTGGACCTTCTCCCCCGTGCTGTGCATCGCACGCGATACCCGTTGGGGCCGCGTCGGCGAAACCTTCGGCGAGGATCCGTATCTGATCGGCGAGATGGCATCCAGCATCGTCAAGGGCTATCAGGGTGGAGCCAAGGCCGGCGAACCGCTCGCCAAGGATGCGATCCTGGCCTGCGCCAAGCATTTCGCCGGTTACTCCGAAACCCAGGGCGGCCGTGACGCATCCGAAGCCGACCTGAGCCACCGCAAGCTCGAATCCTGGTTCCTGCCGCCGTTCGAGCGCGTGGCCAAGGAAGGCTGCGGCACGTTCATGCTCGGCTACGAATCCATCGAAGGCGTTCCGGTCACGTTCAACAAGTGGCTGCTGTCCGACAAGCTGCGCGGCGCATGGAACTACCAGGGAACGCTGATCACCGACTGGGACAACGTCGGCCGTTCCGTATGGGAGCAGAAGGTCAAGCCGGATTACGTGCACGCCGCGGCAGACGCCGTCAAGGCCGGCAACGATCTGGTCATGACCACGCCGCAGTTCTACGAGGGCGCGCTCGAAGCCGTCCGCACCGGACTGCTTGACGAATCCCTGATCGACGAAGCGGTCTCCCGCATTCTCGCACTGAAGTTCCGCCTCGGACTGTTCGAAGACCCGCGTCTGCCCGACCAGGAACGCATCGACGCTGTCATCGGCTCCGACGAGCACCAGCAGCTCAACCTTGAAGTGGCACGCGAGGCCGTGGCCCTGCTAAAGAACAACGGTTCCCTGCCGTTCGCCGCTTCCGAAGGCAAGCGCATCGCAGTCGTGGGACCGCTCGCGGACGACGCGCAGACTCAGCTGGGCGACTGGGCCGGCAACTCCGGACAGGTCAACTGGATGCCGGACGGACAGCCGCGTGGCATGATCACCACCGTACTCGACGGTTTCAAGCAGCTTGCACCCGAAGGATGCGACGTCGTTTACTCCCGCGGCGCCAACATCGTGGACCTCGTTCCCGATCCGGAAGGCGATTTCTACCCGGATGGACAGCCCCGCCCGAAGATCGGCGTCTCCGCGGCAGTGGACCAGGCACTCATCGACGAAGCCGTTGAGAACGCCAAGCAGTCCGATCTGGTCGTTGCCGTGGTCGGCGATGTGATCCAGATGATCGGCGAGACCTGCTCCACCGGCACTCTGGAACTGCAGGGCGGCCAGAACGCGCTGCTTCAGGCGCTTGCGGACACCGCACGCGAAACCGGCAAGCCGCTGGTCGTGGTGCTCATGAGCTCCAAGCCGATGGTGCTGCCGGCATGCGTGATCGGCACCAACGGAGTGATCGTCGACGAGACTTCCGCCGAAGGCACCTCCGCCCTGCTGTGGGCTCCGAGCCCGGGCATGAAGGGCGGCCAGGCCATCGCCGAGATCATCCTCGGCGAGACCGAACCGAGCGGACGCCTGCCGATCACCTTCCCGCGCCATGCGGGCCAGCTACCGGTCTACTACAACCAGATTCGCGGCCAGCACGGCAACCGTTACTCCGATCTCACGCAGGATCCGGCATTCGCCTTCGGCGAGGGCCTGAGCTACACCACGTTCGAATATGGTGAGCCGACCATCACCAACGTTCCGGAATCCGGCGATTTCACGCAGGCCGACACCGTGCATGCCGAAATCACCCTGACCAACACCGGCGAGCGCAAGGGCACCGAGGTCGTGCAGGCCTACATCGGCGATATCGTTACCTCCTACAGCTGGACCGACCGCGAACTCAAGGCCTTCCAGCGTGTGGAACTCGAGCCCGGCGAGACCAAGACCCTCGAGTTCGATATTCCGGTGGCCGATTGCACCATCGTCGATTCGGATGCCAACCGCGTTGTGGAACCGGGTGAGTTCGAGCTTCTGCTCGGCCACTCCAGCCGTCGTGAGGATCTCAAGCGCGCCACGTTCACCGTCGCCTGACGTTCTTTCACCTATGCCACATGCATAGTTGGGTGATTGCACGGCATTCACCCACTGCCAGCGGGGGCGCAACCTGCAAAACCACCGTGTATTGCAGGTTGCGCCCTCGTTTTCGTTTCAGATGGATATCGCTAGGTCAGTGGGTTTCAGGGCGTTCGACACCAAGAAACCCATGTGAATCATCGATAGGTATCCCACAGAGGCGACGGGAACAGCATGTTCTCCATCTCCGCCCATTCCTCGCACAGATCCATTTTCGGATCGCGCAGCCATCCAAGCTGGATGCCGTCCATGATCTCCATCGATTTGCGTACGATCGGACGCATGCTTTCGTTCCATGAGCCCAACTGCGGCGGAATCAGCCACGGATAGCTGGAGTATTTCTCCCAGATGCCGTCGATACGCGAGTTGAAATCGTCATAGAGGGGATTGTTCGGATTCAAAGCCTCGGCGGACAGCACGGCGAACAGCTGCACCATCATACGTCTGCGCGAATTATGCCTGACCAGATAACGCAGATATGCGGGAAACAGCGGCGCGGCGGGATCGCTACCGGGCATGCCCGACGCGAAGAAATCCTCCGGAGTGCCCGTCTGACCGTAATATTCGTTGAACACCATCGCCAGCATATTGTCTTTGTTGCCGACATACCGCAGCACACCCTGCTTGGAGATGCCGACCCGGTCGGCGACCGCCTGAATGGAAATTCCGTTGAAACCGCGTTCGCTGATCAGCTGTACCGCCGCGTCCAGCACTTCCTCACGACGCTCCTCCGGCGATTTGCGCACACGCTTGGCAACCTCTTCTTCTACCATGGTTCCGAGTCTAGCGCCGCCCCCTCGTCATTCCCGCCATTTCCACGCCGACCTTCATCAAATGCCGACCACTCGTCGAGGCGACAATGAAAGTGCCACGGCGATATTCCCATCGTCGTGGCACAGTTCCATCAATCGGAGGCGTTCAATGGCATCCGATCACACCGAGGTTCAGTCGACCGGCTTGCTCTCGTCCGCTTCGTAGTCGAAGAAGTCGAAGTCGGCGGTCTTCTCGTGCAGCGAGGCGTCGGTGACGGCAATGCCGACCATCGTGCCGGTGAACTCGCCGAACTTGCAGTATTCGTCGGAGAAGGTGGTGGTGTCGAAATCCGGGCCGATCTTAGTCCAGGTTTCGCCGTCATATCCCCACTCGAACCAAGTGCGACGGCCTTCGATGCGAAGACGCATGTAAATCGGCTTGTCTTCCACGGCCACACGGGTGTCAAGCATTTCCGTCTTCTCGCCGTTCTCCAAACGCACGATGGAGATTGCGGAACCGCCGAGCGTCTGAGAATAGTACTTGCGCAGGAACACGTTGTTCATGTTGTCGTAGTAG
Organism: Senegalimassilia sp.; assembly: GCA_963619615.1. Classification (GTDB taxonomy): domain Bacteria; phylum Actinomycetota; class Actinomycetes; order Actinomycetales; family Bifidobacteriaceae; genus Bifidobacterium. Next base: position 32,813 of record CAVEXE010000010.1, read on the forward strand.
ATGGTCAAGCCCGCGGAATGCTGGTAGACCTCCGGCTGGAATTCCATCTTCGTGGTGACGGTGGCGTACACGCTGGTCAGCTTGCGCGTGATCAGGCTCGTACGATTGAGCGATGCCAACGATTCCTCGCCACGGATGCGCAGCCAGCCCGGACGTTCCGTGACGTTGGCGAAGGTCGTCGGCATCTGGCGCGGCGAGTAGTACCAGTTTCCGATCTCGTCGCCGTCGAAATCGTCATGCTGTGGAATTTCCGGCATCGCAACGTCCGGCAGATTCGGTTCTTCGACTTCGATCTTGGCCAGATTCGAGCCATCCGCCATGCGCAGCCAGCCGTCGTCGGTCCACTTCATCTTCTGGATCGCGGTCTCACGGCCGAGGGTGCAGCGCAGTTCCGGCACGAACGGACGGCTGGTCAGGTGCACCAGATAGGTTTCTCCGTTCGGCAGGTCCACGTAGGATCCATGGCCGGACTTCTGCAGTACGGAATCCGGGTTGAAATAGCGCGGCTTGAGATGGTCGTCGTCGGCGCGTTCGTTGGAATCCTTCGGCTGCGAGGTGACGAGCGGTCCGTTCGGATCCGGCTCATATGGGCCCCACACGTTGCGGGAACGGCCCATGGTCACGGAATGGTTGTAGCCGGTGCCGCCCTCGGCGCACATGATGTAGTACCAGCCGTCGCGCTTGGTCAGGTGCGGGGCTTCGATGCAGCCGCGATCGGTGGCGCCGCGCCAGATGCGCTGCGGATAGCCGACAACGTGCTTGGCTTCCGGATCATATTCCACGCAGCAGATCACGCCAGGCTTCTCGTAGCCTTCGCGGGTCTCCCATTCCAGGCTGACGATGTACTTCTTGCCATCGTCGTCATGCAGGATGGACGCGTCGAATCCGGAGGAGGTCAGGTAGACCGGCTCGCTCCACGGGCCTTCGATGCTCTTGGACTTGATGAGGTAGTTGTTCACGTCGAAGTATCGGGCGTTCATGGAGTTCATGACGCCGTAGATCACGTAGAACATGTCCTCGGCCTCGTTGTAGGTGAGGCACGGCGCCCAGATGCCTTTGGCGGAAGGCAGTTTGGTGAGGTTCGGCGTGGTGTCGTCGGTGAGCACGTGGGTCAGCAGCTCCCAGTGCTTCATGTCTTTGGAGTGGTAGATCGGAATGCCCGGGAACCATTCGAATGTGGAGACGGCCACATAGTAGTCGTCGCCTTTGCGGCAGATGGCCGGGTCGGGATTGAAGCCTTTGAAAATAGGATTCTGCAACATTGCTGTTCCTTCGTTTTCTGCCGTATGGGATTACTTTTGGATCGGGAACCAGTCCTGGGCGATGCAACGTCCGAGATCCCAGGAATCCCAGCCGATCCAGCCCGGGGTGTTGACCGTGTCGGTGAGCAGCTTGTAGTTCCAGTAGTAGAAGCCGTGTCCCTTGCTCCATGCGTTGAGCTGGGATTCGGCCACGCCCTGGTACAGATCGCGCTTCTCCTGCGCGGAGAGCGTCTCGGCCTGCGCGCCTTCCTCACCGTTGAGCACGCTCTGGCCGCCGTGGGTGTCCACGCCGCAGCCGACGGAGTTGAACAAACACCATTCACCCACGATCGTCGGGAAGTATTCGCTCATCTCCTCGATCATCGGCGCATAGGTGTTCTTCACGAAGTCGTCGTAGCCTTCGACGGTCTGCGGGCAGCCCATCATTTCGGCGGCCATCAGGTACTGGTGGGTATCGAGGATCACGTTCTCGAATTCCGGTGCCAGTTTGCCGTCCTCACCGCGCATGAAATCCTTCCACTGCCAGATATCGAAGCCATCGTGGAACACCACGGCCTTGTCGGTCGGCAGAGCGCCCTTGTCGGCATCGCGCAGACGATGGTAGGCGGTGACGTAGAAGTCCTTCAGCCAATCGAACGCGATCGGGCCGGTACCTTCGGCGAGTTCCGGGTCGACCGCCTTGTAACGGGTGGTTACATCCATCATGGACCACGACGCGGTGGTGTTCGGCTCGTTGATGATTTCGATGCCCATCAGCGATTCGCGGTTTCCGTAACGCTTGGCGAGACGTTCGAGCACGGTCAGCACGAACTCCACTTCGTCCGGCAGCTGCGCCCACTTGCACACGCCGGAGATTCCGCCGTTGTCGAAACCGTTCTGGCTCATCGGAGCGGTGTGCAGGTCGATGAGGATCGTCAGACCATACTTGTCGGCCCAGTTGAACGCCTTGTCAAGCTCGTCGATGCATCCGATGAACGGCGCGCGGTCACCGAAGATGAAGTACGGCACCGGAATACGCACGGAGTTGAGGCCCCACGACTTGATGGTGGCGAAGTCACGCTCGTTGATGTATTCGGAACGGTGGGTCTTGATGCGCGCCTCGTAGACGGCCGAGTCAAGCTGGGTCGGCAGATAGTATTCGTCGTCCGCAGTGGTGCCGTCGAACAGCGCCGGATTCATCCACTTTTCCAGAACCAGCCAGTTGCCGAGGTTCACGCCTTTGATGTAATTGGTATCCATGAGCACTCCTTTGTACGTTGCCATAGCAGCAGCACCAAGCAATTTTTATACTTAGTAACTACTTAGTTATATCGTAATACATTTCTCCCGCGCACGCAACCTGACCACAGACGTCATCACATCCGCACCGTTCGCCTCTATATTTGAATATGGTAGGTCGATTGATGGAGGACCGGATGCGATACGTGATGCGGATATTCGATACCCCGCTGTTGGAATTCGAGGCATCCTACGGTGAAGGGCTGCAGGCCGGCATGCTGACCGCCCACATACTGTGGTTCGACGAGACGCAACGCACGCGCCTGCCATTCCCCCTCGCGCCGGAACCGAGCGACGCCAAGATCACCTCCTGGCTGGAACGTCGCACCATTCCAAAGAACCGTCGATTCGCGACCGAGATACTGGCGCAGGCGGGACTGTCCGTCTCGGACACACTCGGCATCATCGACCTATGCAAGGGATTGTCGACCAACGACTCCTACTGGGTGGAACGTTCCGACGAGGATCTCGCATTCTCCGACATCAACCTCTTCGACAACCAACTTGACGACACACTTGCCATCGTGGCGTACACGGGCTACACCTCAAGTGAGAAGCACGTCATCGGTCTGTCCAGCGAATGGACCACGGATGGTCAGTTCCCAAAGGCCTGGCGCCGCGCCGAAAACGGTCTGGAACTCTGGAAGGCCGGCACCGAAGGTTATGCGAACGCCGGAACCGAGCCGTTCTCCGAGTTTCTGGCCTCGCAGCTGGCCTCCAAACTCGGCATCACGGCGGTGCCGTACCGGCTGGCGCAGTGGAAAGGCAAGCTCGCATCCGTCTGCCCGCTGATGAACACGAAGGATATATCGTTCGTACCGTTCTATGCCGCGACCCAGTTAGGCGAATTCCCACGAATCCTGGCTTGCGCGCGAGCGATTTCAGATGAAGCGTACGAAGCGATGCGCACGATGCTGGTATTCGACGCGCTGATCGTCAATCAGGACCGTCATGCCAACAACCACGGCTTCCTGCGTGACAATGCGACCGGACACGTCATCGGCCCCGCTCCCCTGTTCGACCACAACATGAGTCTATTCAAGAACGACATGCGCGCCGATTGGGAATCAGGCAAGTGGACACCGGACGCCATGGACCTGCTGCAACCGTCAAACAGCCGGCTCACGTTCCTTCGACAGGTCTCACAGATCATGGGCCCAAGGCAACATGAATGGCTGCGCCGGGCCCTGAACGTCACGTTGGAGAACGACACGACGTATCCGATGGAATCCGGCAGAATCGAAGCGCTGAACCGTTATCTTCACGCGGCGGCGCGGTGTCTGCTCGATATACCCGTTGTGGACGAAAACGGACTTGCCGAACAGCTCGACGCGATCCAGCCCAGTGTTTCAAACGCGCCGGTCCTATGCAACGAAACACTGCTGGACGGGTTGGAAGGAACGCATGACAAACCCGCGGTTCAGCCGTGATAGCATCGCGAATGTATTACGGAGCTGAGAATACAGGACTTACCGAAGGAAAACCATGTTCGCAAAGAAACATCGCGCAATCTGTTTGCTGCTGTCGGCCTCCGTATTGTTAACCGCCTGCGGCAGTGTCGGCAATACTTCAGACAACGGTTCTTCCGGCGGTGATTCTTCCGGCAATAATTCCTCCCAGAGCGAGGCGGTCGGCACGAGGGAAGGTTTTTCGATCCACGAGATCTCCGATGATGTATTCGATAGGATGAAAGCGGGAAACACGTATAAAGAGGACTGCAACGTTCCTCGGGAGGATCTCCGTTATCTGCTTGTTCTGCATAAAGACAAGGACGGGAATGTCCATCAGGGAGAAATGGTCGTGCACAAACTGATCGCGGAGGACGTCCTGGAAATTTTCGAGAAGCTTTACGATGCGAATTATCCCATAGAACGCATGGTGCTTCCGGACAACTATATGGCCGATGACGAAACGATGATGCGTGACAATAATTCATCCTGCTTTAATTTCAGATTCATATCGCATACCACCAAAATTTCAAAGCACGGACTGGGCATGGCCGTGGATATCAACACGCTATACAACCCCTACCATAAAACCGTAACCAATGACGATGGCACTACGGAAGAAGTGATAGAGCCGGCCACGGGAGAACCGTATCTCGATAGGACCCAGGAATTCGACTACAAAATAAACAAGGACGATCTGTGCTATCAGCTGTTCATCGAAAAAGGGTTCGAATGGGGAGGAGACTGGACCGACCGGAAGGATTACCAGCATTTCGAAATGCCGACGGACATTACGGACAAATATTCCGAGATGTATACGGAATAAAACCTCTGTTTTTTGCAAAATTTGACAACAAAAAAGCGCCTGCGAATCGATCAAAAATCTCGATTCGCAGGCGCCGCAACACAACATCGGCTTAAGGCCGACGGTGGAGAGAAGGGAAGGAACCACCGCCCGGCAGGCCTAGAAGCCGTTGTCGGCCAAGCGTCAGTCCAGCACGAAGGTGTTGAACGAACGCGGGGCCAGCGTCACCTTGAATCCGCGATCGGCGGACGAAGGATCGGCAAACTCAAACGGACGCTCCTCGTCGAGGGCGTTCTGGGCGACCACCACGACGGTGCCATCCGGGTTGCGGAAGGCAATGGCCATCGAGTTGAAGTGGCCGGTGGTGCCAAGCAGCTTCGCACCCGGCTTGACGAAGTGCGAGAAGTGGCGCATCACGTAGTATTCCGGATTGCGGCGCACCTCATGCGTATCGGCGGTGATGGTGAACAGGGAGTTCTGCCACCAACCCCAAGTGGAATCCTGATCGTCGAGGATCATGTTCCAGTAGGTGTAGGCGGTTGCGCCGTTGCGGAAGTAGTGGTTGATCAGGTGGAAGATGTACTCCGCATACTCCCAGCTGTTGTCGCCGGTGCCGCATTCGGATTCGGACTGGATCAGCTCGATCTCCGGCCAGGACTCATGCGTACGCGCGATGCAGTTCTGTCCGGCCCACTGGTAGGCGATGCCCTTGATGTACTTGCGGGCTTCGTCGTCGAACAGGATGTTGTCGACGAAACGGTTGTAGTTGTTCAGGCGCATGCCATAGCCGCCGCCGGTCCAGGCCATGTCTTCCGGGCCGTTCAGCGTGCCCAGCCAGATATCGGTGTCGAGTCCGGCCTCTTCGAATGCGGGTCCGAGGTAGTCACGGATGAACACCTTGAGCGCCTCGGAATCCCACAGCGCGCTCGGGAACTTCTGATCGGCGAAGACCTCGTTCTGCACATGCAGCTGGTTCACGGTGATGCCATGCTCGGCATAGGCCTGCACATACTTTACGAAATACTTCGCGTACGCCTTGAGGTTTTCCGGGGTCTGCACCAGACGGCCGTAGTTGTATGCCTTCGGACGCTTCATCCAGGTCGGCGGGCTCCACGGGCTGGAGAACAGCTGCATATCCGGCTGCCATTCCTGCGCACGGTGGATGTAAGGAATCAGGGTCTCCTCGTCATGCGCCACGGAGAAGTGCTCCATCTCGTAGTCGCCATCGGTCTCGTTGTAGCTGTACCAGTGGTCGGCGAAGTCATTGGCGCCGACGGGAGCGCGGTTGAAGGTGAAGTTCATCTCGTCGGGGCTGAACAGCTCCTTGATGATCTGGTCGCGTTCCTCTTCGGTAACGTTCTGCAGCGGAAGCCAACCGAGTTCGTTGAAGCAGCCGCCGAAACCTCGTACTGCCTGGTACTCGTTGCCGTCGAGCTGTAGATCGGCTCCCGTGGTGGAGTTGGTGGATTCGATTTGCGAGGTCTTGTCGGCAAGTTTGCTGTCTTGCGTAGTCGCGATCCAAGTGGTCATTGGACACTCCTTAATATCTTCGTTGATATTTTGCGTTTGATATTTGCGAATTTAGTTGTAAAAAACGGGAGGCGATCACTCGCGAAACCGCCTCCCGTATGTTCAGAAGGCTATTACTTGACCTTCTTGATTGCCATGATGAAGAAGCAACCGATGATTGCCAGGGCGATGGACGTCGGGAACGCGAAGTTGTAGCCGAGGTTCACCACGATGGCGGACATGATGATCGGGCCGCACATCTGGCCGAGGGTGGTGGCCATGTTCAGGATGCCCAGATCCTTGCCGGCCTCTTCCTTGCTCGGCAGAACGTCCACGAGCAGAGCCTGGTCGACTGCGGAGTAGACCGCGTAGCCGAGGCCGGCGATGCCTGCGAACAGGTACATACCCATTGCGGACGGGAAGATCCACGGCATGGCGATACCGATTGCGAAGAGCACGGAAGCCACGATGACCGGAACCTTACGACGGCCGATGATGTCGGAGACCGGGCCTGCGATGAAGGAGCCGACCAGAGACATGACCATCATGATCATGGACACGACGGACACGGTGACTGCGGATTCCTCAACGGTCTGACCGATGTAGTTCTGGATGATGTACAGCTGGTAGACGGAGATCATCTGGTAGGAGACGAGCATGCAGAAACGACCGACGAACGCCTTGTAGAAATCGTGGGCGGTGCTGAATTTCGGCGGACGGAAGGATGCGAGAACGTCGGCGAAGGAGCCTTCGTCCTTCGGCAGGAAGTCGGCGGACTGTTCCTTCGGGATGATGATGACAGCGACAACGCCACCGAGGAACATGAGCACGCCGGCGACCGCGAAGCCCGGAAGCAGGTTGGTGATGAACAGTGCGCCGAGCATGGTGCCGATCGGGGCGCCGATGGTTGCGCCAGCGCCGTAGAAGGCGGACATGGTGCCGCGGATGCCGGACGGAACACGGTCGGAGAGGACCGCGACCAGCGGTGCGATCATGCAGTTCAGGCCGAACATGCACAGGCAGTAGAAGATGGTGAGCAGAACGGCGTTGGTGGTGGTGCCGGTGAGGAACAGGGTCACGCCACCGAGAACGGCGCCGAACACGATCCACGGGGTACGACGACCGAACTTGGAACGGGAACGATCGGAGAAGTTGCCGAACATCAGGTTGGCAACCAGGGATGCCACTGCGGTGAAGGCGTTGACGATACCGATCAGGGCGTCAGGATTGACACCTTCGATGTTCTTGTAGTGCATCGGCAGAAGCACTGCGGAGACGATGCCCAGGCCGGACATCCACAGTACGCCGAAGAGGATGAAACCTGCGCCGAAGCGGGCGATGGTGGTCTTGTCGAGCGGCTTGCCGGTTTCCGGGGAAAGGCTCGGATCCTTCTCAGCAGCGGCGATGTTGGCGTAATACGCCTCAAGACGCGCTTCCTTGCTTGCGATTGCTTCACTCATGAAACTCTCTCCTTCGATTCATGCTTCAGTAGTGAACTTGTTGTGTTGTGTTGTTTATCGGGCAACCCTGCCCAGTCAGTTAGCTACCACATGGTAGTTAACATGTAACATGTTAAATCCCTTTTTCGAAAAAAGCAAGTCGCCGATGTTATCTTTTCGGAGAATCGCGGTTCCTCTCAAAAGAAATCCTGTTCTGTTTTCCCTACGGCAACTGAAGTTTTTATTACTTAGTAACCGTTTAGTTAAATCATATTACATTCTGTTTTTCTGTCATATTCACGGCGTGTTTCTTGGTATTTCGCCACTTTCCTCACCCCCATACTGTAACTTAGTAAGTACCAGAAATAAGGAGAGGAAGCATGCGTCGCCGCACCGAAGACAAACCCAGGAAACGAATGAGCGCCGAGGAACGCAAGAAGCGCATCCTCGAGACCACCGTCTCGTTCATTTCTCAGTTCGGCTTCTGGGGGTTCACCATACGCGATGTGGCGCAGGCTCAGAACATCACCGAAGCAGGCCTCCTTTACTACTTCAAATCCAAAGAACAACTCCTTGAGGAAACCCTCAAGTACGCCGATCGCATCAATCAAATCGCCATCGCAAAGCATCTTGGCGTCGAAGATATGACCGGCGAGGTCTTGCAGGACGGCGTCGCATACCACTGCGACCTCGGACTGAAGGACATTTCGACCGCCACCGTGGAAACCAACGCGTCACGCCCCGAACTGGTCCGTCTCTACACCCTGCTGGAAAGCGAGGCGCTGAGCAAGGACCACCCGGTTCATGAATACTTCAAGCAACGCGAAACCAACGTGCTCAAAGAATACGAATTCGCGGCGAGACGCGACGGGGTTCCCGATCCGGAACGCACCGCATTGCAGGTGCTGTCCGCCATGGACGGCCTGCAGCTGCGCTGGCTCAACGGATCGCATGACGTAGATTTCGTCGGGGAATGGAAAGCCATCATCGACCTTCTCATCCCCTGACGCAAGTCCTTTTTTAAAAACTTCTTGCCGGCATTTTCCGTTTGGTGCCGTTCAAACGGACGGCACCAAACGGAATCGTTTCAGCGCTCTCAGCCTGCGATGACGGCCACATTCCAGCGGCCGATGGTCACCTCGTCGCCCACGGCCACGGTATCTCCAGCCTTAAGCGCGACTTCAGCGGTGGCGGCTTCGTCAATCTCGCCTTCCGTGGCGATCACGACCGGAGCGACCACAACGTCACCGGACACCGGGCTGGCGACGGTAACCTCGTCGGCGGAGTAGTTGAGCAGGTACGTCACGGTCTCGCCCTTGGCGTTCACGCCCTGGCGCACCGCCACCTTGCCCGCAAGCGCGGTACCGGCACCGGCGACGCCCGCGTGTTCCACGGCTTCGCTCATCACGGCGCGAATCGAATCGGCGTCAAGCAGGGTGGCGATCCATTCGGCGCTGCCCTTTCCGAAGGCGTTGCGGGTCACCGCCGCGTAATCCTTCCATGCGTAGTGGCCGTAGGTGGCGAGGACTTCCGTGCCTTCGGCCGGAGCCACCAGCTCGATCAGCGAAAGCGCCTGAGTGGACACGACGCCTTCGAGGGCACCCGCGAATTCCACGGACACATGGCCGTTCGGGCGGGTGAACTGGTTGTAGGTCATGCCGAACACGTCGGTGAGGTTGTGCGGAGCGCGATCAGCCCACACACTCACCTCGTCGTCGGACACGAAGGAACGCATGGTGGAGACCAGATGGCCGCCGTTGGAGACGAATTCACGCAGACGATCGGTGGTTTCCTGGCTGGTGCAGTACAGGGCCGGGGTCACGATCATCTCGTACTTGGACAGACGCTCGGAATCGGCGTCGGACGGCACGAAATCGCATTCGACGTTGAGCTCGAACAGCGCATCGTAGACGTTGCGGACCACATCGTTGTACTTGAGGCTGCCACCGAACGGGAATCCGGATTCAATGAGGAACCAGTCAAGCGCGGACAGGGATTCGTTGGAGACCATGATGGCCACCTTGTTGCGCTTCTGCAGGTGGACGAGACGCTCCCCCACTTCCGGCTTCGCCACTTCGCGACCGAACACACCGGCCTCGCGATAGGTCGGATTCGGCTCGAGATCGTGGCTGAGCAGACCCTTCCAGTATGTTTCGAACGAATTGTGGATGGAGTGCCAGTGCCAGTATTCAATCATGTCGGCACCGGAAGCCATATGGGAGTACGCTTGCAGACGCAGCTGGCCCGGGAACGGAACCCAGCCGTGCTGGCCCTGGGCCTCGGTTTCGAGCACAAGGTAGTTCTTGCCGTCCTTGGTGGAACGGGTCATGTCGCCACCGAACGCGATCTCCTTGCCGGTCAGGTCATCTTCGGTCGGATGGTAGATGTCCACGCCGGTGATGTCGACCGCGGTGGCCGCCTTGAAATGGTCGACCGCCGGCTGCACGCCGAAGGAGTATCCACGCCATTCGAAATCGAAGTTGTGGGTGATGAACTGATCGTCATGCGCGTACTCGCGCACGATGTCGGCCTGCCACTGCAGGTAGGCGCGCACCTGGTCGCGGCGGAACACGTCGAACTCGCCGCGCAGGGACTGGTTGATGGATGCGGTGACATCCGGGAAGTCCTCCCAGGAGTCCACGCGGTTCGACCAGTAGTCAAGGCCAAAGTGGTGGTTCAGCTCCTCAAGGTTTCCGTTGAACTTCTCATACAGGTACTTGACGAACAGGCGCTGCATGTCGTTGGAGACGGAATCGTAGTACTTCGTCTCGTTGTCCACCTGATATCCGATGACCGCCGGATGGTCGGCCACGTGGGAGATGAGCTTGCGAATCACACGCTCGCCGTAGTAGCGGTAGGTGGCGTTGACGATGTCCATGATCTGACGTGCGCCATACTTGCCTTCGCCTGCCGGAGTGACGGCAAGCACGCTCGGATCAAGCTTGACGAGCCAGCTCGGCACCGCGTAGGTGGGAGTGCCGACGATGACGTCGATGCCGGCGCGCTGGGCGGCGTCGAGGGCACGGTCAACATAGGTGAAGTCGAACTTGCCCGGCTGGGGCTCGCAGGTGCTCCACGTGGATTCGGCGATGCGAATCACGTTGAGACCGGCATCCTTCATCATCTTCATGTCTTCATCGACACGATCGATGCCCTTCATCATGAGATATTCGTCGTAGTAGGCGGCGCCGAAAAGGATGTGGTCCACGTTGTAGCGGCTCATGGTTCCTCTTTCTGTTGTCTTCCTTGACTGAAAACTAAATTTATATCTAACGGTCATTAGATATAAAAAGCGTACAACCTCCGTATACTTTCTGTCAAGAAACGCGAAAAAACAGGCGTTTCTCACCTAACAACCGTTAGAAACGTATTTTTTACGAAACCTATCTGTAATTGTCCCACACCGGAGACGGGAAGATAATCCGTTCGAACAACAGCCATTCGTCGTACAGATCGATGGGAGGTTTGCGCATCCAACGCAACTGTATGCCGTCCATCGCCTCCAGGCACATGCGCACCGTCTGGCGCATATTGCTCCAGCCGCCGACCTCCGGCGGAATATTCCACCGATATTTGGAATAATGCTCCCACACCAGATTCGGGCGCTCATCGAAATACTCATGCAGAGGATGCTCCGGGCTGAATCCCTCGGATTCCAAAACCATATACAGCTGCAATATGCTTCGGCGTTGAGCGTTATAGCGCACCAGAAAACGCATATACGCCGGGAAGTTCATGCCATCCGGATCGCTGCCGGGCAATCCCGACCTGGAAAAATCACCAGGGGTGCCCTCCTGATCGTAATTGTCGGTGACCAGCAGGGAAAGCAATCGCTCCTTGTTGCCTATGTAGTGCAGCAATCCCGGCTGGCTCATGCCGATTTCATCGGCGATGTCTTTGAGCGACGTGCCATAATACCCTTTCTCGCCGATCAGCTTGCTCGCCGCCGCAACAATCTCCCTTTTACGCTCTTCAGGCGATTTACGAACTCGTTTCTTCCCCTCGTTAACCATACGGAACAGTGTACCGACCATCGCTCCCCGTAGGACACACGGTTATATATGGTTACATTTCTTCCATGGTGTATCGTTTTCCTAAGTTCTATGCAAGGAGCGCACTATGACACAGACCGCAACCCATCCAATCCCCGACGTGCAACTCGACGCCCACACATCCATCCCGCAAATCGGGTTCGGCACCTACCAGATTCCCGCGGTCGATACGCAGAAAGCCGTCGAGCAAGCATTGGAAATCGGATACCGGCATATCGACACCGCCGCCGCATACTACAACGAGCATGAAGTCGGACTTGCCATCAAGGCAACCGGCATGGCCGACAGCGTGTTCATCACATCCAAGCTGCGCAATTGCGACCAGGGATTCGACGCCGCACGATTCGCGTTCGACAGATCCCTGTCAAAACTCGGAGTCGACAGGCTCGACCTGTATCTCATCCACTGGCCGTTCCCGGCCGTCGACCAATACACAGACACATGGAAAGCCTTGCTTTCCCTCAAATCGGACGGCCGGATACGAACGGCCGGGGTGTCCAATTTCCTCCCCTCCCATCTGCAAAAGCTCATCGACGAAACCGGCGAGGCGCCCGCGATCAACCAGCTGGAAATACATCCCAGCTTCTCACAGCCGGAAACGTTGCGTTTCTGCGCAAAACACAACATCGCCATCGAAGCATATTCGCCGCTCGGCCATGGCACGGATATGAAAGCCCCGGCCATCCTGCAGGCGGCGAACTCGCATCACGTCTCCCCCGCGCAAATCGTATTGCGCTGGCATATACAGGAAGGACGGGTCATCATCCCGAAATCCTCGCATCGAGAACGCATGATCCAAAACCTGGATCTCTTCGACTTCGCGCTGGAGCCGGATGAGATGCAGGCCATCAGCGCACTGCACGATTCGGCCATGCGAGTCTCCGGAGATCCGAACACATTCAATCAGTCCCAGTCCTGGGCCAATCAGCGGGCACGAGGAAACGTCGCGGACTGACGGAATTCCATCAAATCGACGAAGCCTCTACCACGGAGACGGGAAGCACCACGTTCCCGTCTCCCCCATACGGGGTTTCGTTCTCCCTCGCCCGAATCTGCAACAACAGATCATGCGCGGCCGCACGACCCATCTCCCGTGGATCCTGCTCCAGCAAATAGATACCGTCATGCACGTATTGGCTCCAACTCCAGTCGTCGAAACTCACCAGGCCGACATCATTCGGGAAATTGATACCCAAAGTACGCAATACCGCCAATACGTCGAACAACAGAGGCCCCATCAACGATACGATCGCGGTCCTGCCGCTCAGATGCCCCAGCACGACGGACAACTTCCGCTCAAGCCAGTCAACGTCATTGTCCTTGACATCAATCGCCATCATCAGAAGTCCGCGCTCATCCGCAGCCTTACGCAGCCCTTCCACTCGATGCGTCTGCGCGGAGATCTCGCTTCTCATACGAGAAAGCACCACGATATTCCCATAACCGGCATCCGCCAGCCGTTCACCCAGCCTCATGCACGAATCCTCATTGTCGGACACCACCCTCGAGACGGAATCGGGAAGGTTCTCCGGTTCCCTATCCACGATGACCAGCGGCGTACGAGCCGCGATGACAGAGGAATACGCGTTGAAATCGGCGGCGTTGGGTTGAATCACCAATCCATCGACCCGTTGAGAGAGCAGCCTGTTGATTTCGGCACGCTCCTCGTCAAGGGAATTATCGGAATTCATCAGCATGACGTCATATCCGGCCGGACGCAACTCCTCATCGATGCCCTTGAACAGCAACGACGAAAACACATTCGATATGTCGGCGACCACAACACCCACCACATGCGTGTTCTGCTGACGCATGCGCCTCGCCGACGCATTCGGCCTGTAATCCAACCGATCCACGGTCTCCTGGATGCGCGATTTCGTGGCCGCGCTCATTTTCCCGTAGTTTCCGTTAATGAAACGAGACACCGTCGTCACAGACACCTGCGCCTCACGTGCGATATCCGCAATGGTCGCCTTCGTCATGGCAACTCCCTTTCCATCAAAGAACAGTCAATTATTGTATCGTTCTTTGTTCGCTCGACCCCGAACCGTCATCGACACACCGAACGAGCCTTCTTCCTATTTAGCGTTTCCCCATAGTCGAAGCCTCGCGAATTGACAACTTTCCACATGGTGTTTACTATAGGGGTATCGTTACACCTAACACAACAAGAGACGTTGAAATCATTAGATGTATCGTTACCAATTTAATAAAAACCAAGGGAGGTATCATGGAAGAGTTCTCAATCAACAGCTTTGACCTGACCGACAAGGTCGTGCTCATCACCGGCGGCGCAAGCGGACTTGGCCAGTACTACACCCAGGCAGTCAGCAAAGTCGGCGCGGATGTGTTCATCGTCTCCTATGACCAGCAGGGCTGGGAAGAAACCCGAGCTGCAGTGGAAGCCAATGGACGTAAGGCCGTGTTCATGCTGCAAGACATCACGGAACCTGGCGCAGCCGAAAAAATCGTCAAGCAGGCAATGGCGGATTTCGGACGGATCGACGTGCTCATCAACAATGCGGGCATGCAGCGCAGGCACGAACTCGTGGACTTCCCCGACGAAGACTGGAAGGCCGTCATCGAACTCAATCTGAACGCCTTGTACTATCTTTCCCACGAAGTCGCCAAGGTCATGATCGAGCAGAAAAGCGGCAAAATCGTCAATATCGGCTCCATGCAATCCTATCGAGCGGGCAAATTCATCTTCCCGTATGCGGCAAGCAAGCACGCGGTCATGGGATTGACCCGAGCCTACGCCGATGCCCTGGCTCCCTACAACGTACAGGTCAATGGCCTCGCCCCCGGTTACATCAACACGCCTATGACCAAAGCCCTGCAGGAGGATCCGGTGCGAAGCGTGGAAATTCGGGAGCACATCCCCGCCGGACACTGGGGAGAGCCGAGGGAACTGATGGGAGCGATGGTGTTCCTGTGCTCCAAGGCATCCGATTATGTAACCGGCGTCATGCTCCCCGTCGATGGCGGATATCTGCTCCGCTGACCCTCGCCGATCACGTCAGCCATCAAGGAATATTAAGGTGTTATCATGCCATTGCTTATCGTCGCCTGCGCAGTCGCATTACTGATCTTCCTCATCGTCAAATGCAAGCTCAACACATTCGTGTCTCTGGTCATCACCGCATTCCTCACCGCCTTGGTATTGCAGATTCCGGTGGACCAGATTCCGACGACCATCGAAAACGGCATCGGCGGCCAATTGGGCCATCTGGCCGTCATCTTCGGTTTCGGCACCATGCTCGGCAAACTGGTTTCCGACTCCGGTGGCGGACACCGCATCGCCATGACCCTTATCCGAAAATTCGGACGCAAACATATCCAGATCGCGGTGGTCATTGCGGCGTTCATCGTAGGACTCGCACTGTTCTTCGAAGTCGGACTCGTCGTACTGCTGCCGATCATCTTCGTCATCGCCAAAGAACTTGACATGCCGCTGATGTTCCTTGGCATCCCGATGGCCATCACCCTGAACGTCGCCCACGCATTCCTGCCGCCGCATCCCGCCCCGACCGCAATCACCAGCACTCTGGGCGCCAATATGGGGCAGGTTCTGGTGTTCGGCATCATCGTGGCCATCCCGACCGCAATCATCGCCGGACCGCTGTTCAACATGCTGCTGCATCGCGTTCGCCCGGACCTGTACCGAACGAACATCGATATCGCGGTACTTGGCGATTTCAAAGAGTTCAAGGAGGAAGAGACCCCTGGATTCGCCATCTCTGTACTGACCGCAATGATGCCTGTCGTGTTGATCGCCATTGCAACGATCTGCTCCTTCGCGCTGCCTGAAGGCAATCTGGTGAATCAGGCCATCCAGGTCATCGGCGCACCAGATGCCGCAATGCTGCTCTCCCTGCTTTTCGCCATCTGGTCGATGGGATTCGCCCGCAAGAAGACCATGACCGAAATCAGCACGTCGATGACGGAATCCGTCAAGCAAATCGCCATGATGCTGCTGATCATCGGCGGCGGCGGAGCATTCAAGCAGGTGCTCGTTGATGGCGGCATCTCCGACTACGTGTCCTCGCTGTTCGCCAACCTCAACATGTCCCCACTGATCGCCGCATGGCTGGTGGCCGCGGTGCTGCGAGTCTGCCTTGGTTCCGCAACCGTGGCGTCCCTCACCGCCGCCGGACTGGTGGCCCCCATGCTGGCCATGTCCTCGGTCAATCCGGCTTTGATGGTGTTGGCGGTGGGCGCCGGATCGGTCATCGCCGATCACGTCAACGATGCCGGATTCTGGATGATCAAGGAATACTTCGGCCTTTCCCTCAAGGAAACATTCCTGTCCTGGACCACCGCGACCACGGTGATGTCCGTGACCGGCCTGCTTTCCGTACTGGGATTGTCGCTGTTCATCTGAAGATTCCAGATATAAGCCAGACATAAAAAGTATTGGTCCACGCCTCAACAACGATGGTGTGGACCAATACTTTCGTTTTCTTAGAAGTCAGGATTGGAAGACGTTCGGGTGCTTCGGATCTCCCGGTTCATCGGCCAACACGCCCTCAAGCCCCAGGAACTCCTGCCAGAATTCCAAGGAGTTCCCATAAGGAGACGCCTGCGCGCCACGAGCCTGCAGATTGGCCTTGGCCTCAAGCACATCCTCCTCGCGGATGCCATCAAAATAGCTTTCCAGACGTTCCCGGTTCGTCGAATCGTAGAACAGCGAACCGATGATCTCAGTCAGCCGTTCCGCACGCGCGACCGGCAGCGAATCCCAATGACGGAATTCAATGAAGTTCTTCAAACGGACATCGTTGAAATGCGTGGAAATCACATGATTGATCTCATACGCGTTAAGCTCGCGATCCGGATACACGTCATTCGCGTTCTCATAGAACGCGGGATGATGCAGATCAGTGCCGGGAACCGCCAACGCCTCGGGCGTGTGCGTCAGATCGGCGAACATCAACGGCGTGGACAGCACGTCCACGGCATAGTCCTCCCAGCCGAAGCGCGGGTCGAACAAGCCGGGAATCACGTTCGTGCGCTGGAAATCCAAATAATCCCACATACGCTGGCGCAACAGCGGATACGGATTCTCCTGGCCCTCGAAGTACGGCGTGTTACGGAAGAACCACGCCAGAATCGGACCGACGATCGTTCCCAAACGCAACTTCGAAATCGCGTCCGCCTCGGACACATAGTCGATGCTCACCTGAGTGGAAGCGGAGCAGCGCATCATGCAGGGACCGAACTGACCGACACGGCCAAGATATGCGGTCATGGCCTTGTAACGGTCCTTCGGATTGACCGGAATATCCGCATAACCGGACTTCGGCTGATAGCCATAGTTGACCAGGCGGAATCCGAGCTCATCCAACACAGGGTCGACTTCACGACGGAACTGCCCGTACAGGGTACGCAGATCCTCGGGTTTCTTAAGAATGCCCAGCGAGCATTCCAGCTGGCCGCCCGGCTCCAAGGAAACGGAAATGCCTTCACGGCCCAGTCCCACCAGACGGCCGTTCTCCCAATATTCCTTGCTTTCGTCATAATACGGGCGTATACGGTTAAGCAGTGCCTCAACGCCGTTTTCCTCGTAATAGTTCACGGCGGTGTCGTCGCTGTTATGCACCGGAAGATGTTCTATCTCCACTCCGAAACCACCGGTGCCACGATCCTGGCAGCCCGATTCGAAGAACTTGACCAGGCTTTCCACATGCTTTGGATTCGGCTCGGTCAGCAGATGCGCGTAACTGATTCTTGGCGTTGTCATGTTCGCCATGGTAGTGGAAACCCGGGTCAGCAACGCAGGTTGTGCTATACGGAAAATCGATAACACCCTATTTGCGGCCTGCTGACGGCGGGTATCCGACTACTTTCAGGCGGCGGTCTCGGTCTGACGCGCCTTATGGGCCTTCTTGGCGGCCGAGATCATCAGTTTGATGCGGTTGAGCTGGTTGGCTTCGGACGCGCCGGGATCATAATCGATCGACACGATGTTGGCTTCCGGATGCAGTCGGCGAATCTTGCCGAACATGCCGCGGCCCGTCACGTGGTTCGGCAGGCAGGCGAACGGCTGCGCGCAGATCACGTTCGGGCATCCCGATTCGATGAGTTCAAGAATCTCAGCCGTCAGCAGCCATCCTTCACCGGCCTGCACGCCGACGGACGTGACCTCGTCGGCTTTCTTGACCAATTCCGGCATCGGCTGATCCTGCGAGAACTTGCCTCCGGCCAGATCAATCGCCTTGCGCACCGGATTCATATACAGGTCAAGCCCTTTACGCATGATCGCATAACCGATCTTGCTGCCACCGGTACCGAGATAATGCTCGTTCCAATCGGAAATGTACGGACGGGTGGTCATGAATTCCATAATGCCCGGCACGACAGCCTCGCAATCCTGCGATTCGATGACGTCGACCACATGGTTGTTGGCGTCCGGCTGGTATTTGACGAGAATCTCGCCGACCACACCTACGCGCACCTTGCGCGGCTCATCCTTCAGCGGCAATGCGTCGAAGGATTTGACGATTTCCTTTACCAGCGTCTGATACGGCAGATACCCCTTGCCGATGAACTTGCGTGCGGTCTTGGAATGGCCATGGTGCTCGATGGTTTCACGCACAATGGTGTCCCAGGTCTCATACAGCCTGTTCGCGCTACCTTCCGTAACCTCGTACGGACGCACACGGTACAGACACTTCATCAACAGATCGCCGATGATCAACGCCTTGATGGCACGATGCAGCAACGCCGGAGTGGCGGTGAAGCCAGGATTCTCCTCGATTCCCTGCGTTGAAATCGCAATAACGGGAATCTGCGGATATCCGGCATCCACAAGCGCCTTGCGAATCAGACCGAAATAGTTGGTGGCACGGCACATGCCGCCGGTCTGCGTGATGGCGAGCGCGGTATGGTCCGGATCGTACTTGCCGTCCAGAATCGCGTCCAAAAGCTGTCCGATGACCATGATCGCCGGATAGCAGGCGTCGTTGTTCACGTATTTCAGGCCGGTTTCCACGTTTTCGCGGCTGGCGTGCTTGAGGATGTCGAACTTGTATCCGCCGGAGCGGATCACGGATTCCACCAGGGAGAAGTGGATCGGGCTCATCTGAGGAGCCACGATGGTGTAATCCTTCATGTCCTTGCCGAACGGGACTCGGTTCGCGTACTTCGACATGGTCGCGGAATTATGCGACTTCTTGCCTTCGCTCGTTTCTCCGATGCCGTTTTCCGCGGCACGTTTGGAAGCGTTCTTGACCGCTTCCGTGAGTTTCGGGTTGGCTTTCATGACGGTGTCGAGCATGACCTGGCGGCCGGGGGTAGGCGCCGCGGAGCCGGTCTTGCGGAATTCGCCCTTCTTGCTCGGCATGGCTTGCGCTTCGACTGTCTCGGACGAATCGACGGCAACTTCATTCCTGTTGTTGCGTTCGCGTTCCTCGATCGCCGCCTTGAGCGAGCGAAGTCGGATCTTCGCCGCGCCGAGGTTCGAGACCTCATCGATTTTCAGCATGGTGTACACGTCGGCCTTGTCGGCGAGGATTTCGCTGACCTGGTCGGTTGTGATGGCGTCGAGGCCGCAGCCGAAGGAGTTCAGCTGAACGAGTTCGAGGCCCGGATATGATGCCACGAAGTTCGCAGCCGAGTACAGGCGCGCATGGTAGGCCCACTGGTTGGTGACGCGCAACGGCATTTTGGTGACCTTGCGATCGTCGACATGGCGGAATCCGTTCGCGTTCTTCTTGCGTGGATCCTCTTCGCCTTCGGAGAGGAATTCGCTCAGGTCGAGTTTCTCTCCCGGCTGCAGTTCGCTGATCGAATCCTCGGAGAGCACCACCATGCCCAGCGAACAGATCGTTTCGGGGATGCCGTGGTTGATTTCCGGATCGATATGGTATGGACGGCCAGCCAGCACGATGCCCTTGCAGTCGTGCTCCTTCATGTAGGCGAGCGCCTTCAGGCCTTCCATCTGCACGTCGTGTTTGAACACTTCGTTTTCGGCGTAGGCCGCCTTGACCGCGGTCTCGGCTTCTTCACGGCTCACATCGGCCCATGCGAATTCCTCGACGATGCGGTCCACCATGAGTTCATGGTTGGCCATGTTGAAGTAGGGCCGCATGTAGCGAATGCCCTCTTCACGCAGTTCGGGCATGTTCGCGCCGATGACCACCGGGTAATTGGCCACCACCGGGCAGTTGTAGTGGTTGTCGGTGTTGGGAACGAGGTTCTCCTCATAGGAGACGCACGGGTAGAAGATGTTCTTCACGCCCTTGTCGAGCAGCCACTTGATGTGGCCATGCACGAGTTTGGCCGGATAGCAGATGTTTTCGGATGCGATTGATTCGATGCCGGTTTCGAACAGTTCGTGCGAGCTTCGTCCGGAGATCATCACCTTGAATCCGAGAGACGTCAGCAACGTGAACCAGAACGGGTAGTTCTCGTACATGTTGAGCACGCGTGGGATGCCGATCTCGCCGCGGGTGGCCTTCTTGTCGGTCAAGCGCCTGTACGCGAAGCAACGTTTGTATTTGTAGTCGTACAGGTTGGGGCGGTCGGAACGCTGCTTTTTGGAATCGCCGCCGCGTTCGCAACGGTTGCCGGTAACGTAGCGGGAGCCGTCCTGGAACGTGGTGATGGTGAGCTTGCAGTGGTTCTGGCACAGCTTGCATACGTCGCGTTCCGAAGTCATGGACAGGTTGTCGAGTTCGCTGCCGGATACGATGTTCGACGCTGTGTGCGCAACTCCCGCGATTTCGACGGTTTTGCCTCCGACAGCATCCACGTCGCAGTCGTCGATTCCGTCCGCGATGTCGGTGTAGTGCATGCGTGCGGTGAGTGCGGCGCCGTACGCGCCCATGAGACCGGCGATGTTCGGTCGGGTGACCTCGCGTTCGGTCAGCAGCTCGAACGCCCGCAGTACGGCATCGTTGAGGAAGGTGCCGCCTTGGACCACCACCGTATCTCCAAGCTCGCCGGAGTCGCGCAGTTTGATGACCTTGTACAAGGCGTTGCGCACTACGGAATAGCACAGGCCTGCCGCGATGTCTTCCATCGAGGCGCCTTCCTTCTGCGCCTGCTTGACGGAGGAGTTCATGAACACGGTGCAACGCGATCCCAGATCCACCGGATGGGTGGAGTTGAGCGCGGCCTGCGTGAATTCCTGAATGGTCAATCCCATGGACTGGGCGAATGTCTGTAGGAATGATCCGCAACCGGAGGAACAGGCTTCGTTCACTGCGATCGAATCGATGACGCCATCGGAAATCGCAAGATACTTCATATCCTGGCCGCCGATATCGATGACTGCGGTCACGCCGGGAGACACCATTTCCGCGCCGCGGTAGTGCGCCATGGTTTCGACCACGCCCTCGTCGAGGTGCAGACCGGTCGCGATCAGGCCCTCGCCGTAGCCGGTGGCGCACGATCGTGCGATCCACGCGTTTTCCGGAAGCTCGTTCTGGATTTTCCTTACGATGTTGATCGCGGCCGTAAGCGGACTGCCTTCGTTGGTCGCATATGACGACCACACGATTTCACGGTCGTCGTTCACAAGCGTCGCTTTGATGGTGGTGGAACCGGCGTCGATTCCCAGGAAGTGCGGTCCCTGGGCGCCCTCCAATGTGCCGATATGCACGTGTTCGCGATGATGGCGTTCGTTGAAAGTATCACGATCGGCTTCCGTGGGGAACAGCGGAGGCATGGTCGGCGTGTTCGCCGGCAGATTCTTGAGATCCTCAAGATTGGAAAGAAGGTCTTCGCAGGTGCGCGCCTCGAACTTGTCGCCTTCCTCCAGCTGGTCGGGTTCGCCGGCAAGCAGTGCGGAACCGAACGCCACGTACAGATGGGCGTCGGTCGGCACGATGAATTCGTCGACTTTGCCTTCCAACGCGCGATGGAACGCTTCCCGCAGCTCCGACATGAAGAAGAGCGGTCCTCCGAGGAAGATCACGGTACCGTGAATCGGCCTGCCGGAAGCCAGACCCGCGATGGTCTGCGTGGCCACGGCGGTGAAGATGGATGCGGCCAGATCCGGTTTCGCCGCGCCGTCGTTGATCAACGGCTGAAGATCGGTTTTGGCGAAGACTCCGCAGCGGGACGCGATCGGATACAGCGTCTCATAGCTCTTGGCCATGTCGTTCAAGCCCGACGCGTCGGTATCGAGCAGGGTGGCCATCTGGTCGATGAACGCACCGGTGCCTCCCGCGCAGGAACCGTTCATGCGCTGTTCCGGAGTTGGCTTCAGATAAGTGATTTTGGCGTCTTCGCCGCCAAGCTCGATGATCACATCGGCTTGGGGGTATTCCTGGTCGATGGCGCGGGTTTCGGCGATGACTTCCTGCACGAACGGCACATGGAGACTATCGGCGAGCGCAAGACCGCCCGATCCGGTGATGGCCAATCGTATCGGCTCGTCACCTCGCCCTAGGGATTCGAGCTTCGCATGGATGTCTTCCATCAGGCCGCCGACTGTGGCACGTACGTTCGCGTGATGGCGCCGATAGTCAGAGAAGAGCACATCGTCCAATGCGTCGGTCTGGTCGAGGACCACGGCCTTCACCGTGGTGGAGCCGATGTCGAGTCCCACACGCAACGGCTTCCTATCGCGGGATTCAACCACGGTGTTCGCTGCTTCAACCATGCACAAACCTCTACTCATTCTTGTCCGCCGGGCAGAATCCACGCTAAGGCATAGAATCCCCTACCCCGGTTACCAAATATGTAATGGTAGTCTGTGCCCCACCTAATTCGATGCCATTTTGCATAAATTATGCGACACGGCGCATAATTTAGACAACCAATTGTTATTTAGGACGCGCTTCCTTCTCCAGCGGCACGATCCTTGCCGTAGATTTCAGGAATCACGCGCAATTGGTCATGCAGTTTCGGCCAGATCACCACTTCGCCCTGAGCGAACGATTGCGGAACGTCGATGATGCGCTGGTTGGAGCTTCCGCGGAACTGCAGCAGGGAATCATGGAGTTCTTTGATGTATCTGCCGTCCACGAGGATGTCGATCTGTTCGAGCAACTCGAGTTTGTCGGTGCTCTCACCTTCGCGCATAAGCTCTTCCCACGTGTACCCGGTCCAGCACCAAATGTCTTTGGTATGGCCGAAACGTTCGCGGATCTTACGTGCGAGAGGCAGCAGAACTCCGGTGTTGAGCAGCGGCTCCCCTCCCAGGAAGGTGATTCCCTGCACGTATGGCAGGCTCAAATCGCTCATGATCTGCGCCTCGAGTTTGTCGCTGTACTCGTATCCGGCCTGAAAATCCCAGATCGAGGTGTTGTAGCATTCCTCACAGCGGAACGGGCATCCGGATACATACAGCGAGCAGCGTATGCCTTCGCCGTCCGTCATGAGGAACCGTTTGTAGTCGGCGATCATGTTGCGGCTCATACGGTTGGTCCACTGACCCGCCTTTGGATTGTTGGATCTGTTCGTAGGTATGAAGGGCCCTCGACCGGTATCGTCCGGGGCGAAATCATGACGTTTGATTGATGAGTCGGCACTGCTCACCATGCGATTACCTCCCACTGTGGGCGAGTCGTTTCGAAACCTTGCAATGAGGCACCTTGCACTGCGGTGCCTTGCGGCGCGCGAAGCCCGTAATATGACGCGTGGTGCGACACTTCGCACCGTGCCGCACCACGCGTCATGCTTGGCATTACGCCGAAAACGTTACTTCGTTTCCTCAAACCATTCGCGTGCGGAACCATCGCGCAACGTAACATGGCCGGTTTCGCCGCTCATGTGCTTGACACGGTGGGCGATCTCCTCATGGCGCCCATGCACCATCGGACGCTGCACCGGATTGCCGAGATAACCGCAGGTTCGCTTCGTGACATTGCAACGGTCCGGATCGCAGTTGCCGCATTCAGGGCACTTGAATCCTTCTTCCGTCGGTTCGAAATCGCCCTGGAAACCGCATTCGTAGCAACGGTCGATCGGCGTGTTCGTACCGAGATAGCCGATGCCTATGCCGTAGGCGTAATCCCACACCGCTTCAAGCGCCTTCGGATTGGACTGCAGGCACGGGAATTCGCAGTAGTTGATGAATCCGCCGGAAGCATAGTAGGGGAAGTCCTTCTCATAGTCGAGCTTCTCCATCGGCGTGGGCTGCAGCCATACCGGGTAGTGGAACGAATTCGTGTAGAAGTCATGGTCGGTAACGCCGTCCACTTCGCCGAACTTGTCTCGGTCCATGCGGTTGAAGCGGTCGGTGAGCGATTCCGCCGGCGTCGAGTACACGGAATAGTGGTAGCCTTCAGCGGTGCTCCAGTCCTTGCACAGCTCGTTCATGCGGCGCACGATCGACAGCGCGAACTCCTTGCCTTCCGGATCCCATCCATGATCGCGCATCCAATCCTTGCCGTAGAACACGCTGGTCGCCTCATACAGACCGATGTATCCGAGCGATACGGTGGCGCGTTCGTTGCGGAACAGCTGATCCACACTGTCGTTGGCGCCAAGGCGTCCGAACGCACCGAAACGGAACAGCGTCGGAGCGTTGACGGGAGCGGCCTGCTTACAACGCATGATGCGGAACTGCAATGCCTGATGGGCGACCGACATGCGTTCGTCGAACAGCTTCCAGAAACGTTCCTTGCTTCCGTGGGATTCCAGTGCGATGCGCGGAATGTTCACCGTCACCACACCCAGATTCATACGGCCGTCCTCAACGTTCTTGCCGGTCTTCGGATCGACCCAGCCCTGCAGGAAGGAACGGCATCCCATCGGGGCCTTGAAGGAACCGGTGATCTTCACGATGTTCTCGTAGAAGATCACGTCCGGGTACATGCGCTTGGTGGCGCATTCGAGCGCCAGCTGCTTCAGATCGTAGTTCGGGTCGCCCGGATCGGCGTTCACGCCATGCTTGATGGTGAACACCAGCTTCGGGAAGATGGCGGTATGGTGCTCGGAGCCGAGGCCGCGGATGCGGTTGAGGAAGATCGCACGCTGAATCTCGCGGGCGAACCAGTCGGTGCCCAGGCCGAATCCGACGGTCACGAACGGGGTCTGGCCGTTGGAGACTCGATTGGAGTTGATCTGGTATTCCATGGTCTGCATGGCGTCGTAGATGGCCTTGCGGGTCTGGATCTTGGCCCAGATCTCGCGCAGCTGCTGCAGACGATCCACGTTTTCGCTGAACGGCTCGTCCATGGGCAGGGCCGGACGGTCCTTCTCGAAATGCAGACGCTTCGGCTCGACGTCCTTGGCCATGCGCACCTGGCGTTCGGCGATTTCGATCGGCAGATCGTCGGGCATGATCTCATGGGCCTGCTCAAGGAACTTGTCGTAGTCCTTCCTGGCATACTCCGCGAAGTTCTCGTCGGCGCGGTTCGCGGTCTGGCCACCGTACTGGCTGGACGCCACGTCCTTCATGATCTGGGTGATCTGGGTGGCCGCGATGCTGATGCTGTTCGGAGAGCCCATCGGCGCATTGCCCAAGGTGAAACCGTTGGCAAGCATATCCCAGTAATCGGGCAACGAGCAGTTGGACTGCGCGGTGAACGGCGAATAGTCGGCATCATGGAAGTGGATGTCACCCTTCATATGCGCGTTCGAGACCGCGTCCGGGAGCATGGAGAACGCGGATGCCTTGGAGACCGCGCCCGCCAGAAGATCACGCTGGGTGGAATACACGTTGGAATCCTTGTTCGCGTTCTCCCTCACCAAGGCTTCATCGCGGTTCACCAGCCTCTTCACGGCTTCGTTGATGTCGGTGGCCTTGGCACGCTCGATGTCTTTGTTCAAACGATAGTTGGTGTAGGTGCGGGCCACGTCGTACTGGTGGGCTTCGATCAGGCCGTGCTCCACAAGGTTTTGGATGTCTTCGATTTTGGCAGGCCCGTTGTAACGATCCTTGATTTCCGCCTCGACCTGATCCGCGATGACACGGACCATGCGGTCCTCCTGCGGACCGATCTTCATGTCGAGGTCGGCAAAAGCGGACTTCACCGCGTTGATGATATTCACCGGGTCGAAATCGACCACACGACCGTCACGCTTTTCGACAAGCACCTTTTCGGCGTTGGATTTCGTGTTCACACCAGCGGTTTCCAAAGCCTGTTCCTGCATTCATCGTCCTTTCCGAGCCGGTTTTCCGGCTATTTCCACGCCCCGTTTCGCATGTTCCGCAATTTGGGCCTATATGAGAGTACGCCATTCCTCGCACTACATGTAGTGTTTTCACGCCGCGAAAAAACTAAATAGCCTATTTTTGGGCTTCATTCCGCCATTCCTCGAATCTGCAAAAATCTAGGTGGTCGCCTCGTTTCGGAGTGTCGCCCGACTTTACCTCACCGAGGGGATGAATGCACTCGAACAAGTGTTTTCCATGTCCGCAAGATGATGGATTCTTGAACCATGACTTGGAATCCGGATTACAACCCGACAGCGGCGCAGAATCAGCCGCAGCAATCCGCAAAACCATTGGCACGATTGGCCCGCGAGACCACCGCGGACAATCCTTGGCCCGTAAGTCTGCTCAGCGAGAAATTCCAGATGGCTGTCGACCGCTGGCCTTCCGTATGGGTCGCCGGACAAATCACCCAAATCAACACACGCCGGCGAGGAAGCGCGTACATCACGCTGCGCGACAACGACCAGGACATCGCCATGGAAGTCAACGGCTTCGGACAATTCGCCGCAGCCGCGGAATCCTTCACACAAGGCGACCGCGTCGTCATTCACGGCAAGCCGAATCTTTGGATGAAACGCACCTCGCTGTCGCTGCGCGCGGATGCGATCATCGCCGTCGACGCAGGCGGCAGCCTCAAGGCCATGATCGACGAGCTGCGCAAAAAACTCAAAGGCGAAGGCCTGTTCGACGCCGACCGCAAGAAGGCGTTTCCGGAATTTCCGCATTGCATCGGCCTGATCTGCGCGCCGCAGGCACGCGCGGAAGGCGACGTGATCACCAATGTGCGGCTGCGCTGGCCGGTCGTGGACTTCAAAGTCGCCCACGTTCACGTACAGGGCGACCAATGCCCTCCGGACGTGATTCGCGCGATCCAACAACTGGACGCCGATCCGGACGTGGATGTGATCATCGTGGCCCGAGGCGGAGGCGCATTCGAGGATTTGATCGGATTCTCCGACGAGGGCGTGGTGCGGGCCGCGGCGGCAGCGCACACCCCGCTCGTCTCCGCAGTCGGACATGACGACGATTGGACGCTGCTCGACCTGGTCGCGGACATGCGCGCTTCAACCCCCACGGACGCGGCGAAACGAGTCGTTCCGGACGTATTCGAACAGTCAAGGCTGGTTCAGACGCAACTCGACCGCATGCGCATGCGCATCGAAGCGACTGTGAACAACGAAAGCCGACTGGTCGAAGGGTACGCGAATCGCCCCAGCCTGACGCAGCCGCTTACCATGCTGGAACCGCATCAAAGGTTCCTTGACGACGCCCGGCAACGCATGAGAATCGGCCTGACACGCATCCTCGACGACGCAAGCCTCACCATCGAGAAGAACCATGCGTCGCTGACCGCACTAAGCCCGCAATCCACCCTAGACCGCGGCTACGCCGTGGTGCAGAGCGCGGACGGGCATGTGCTTGACGACGCCGGCACGGTGAAGGTCGGCGACGAACTGACCGTGACGCTGAAGCGCGGCATTGTAGTTTCCGAAGTCAAAAACGTAACGAAGGAGTGACCATGAGCAACGAAACCACCCCGGCATCCAGCCTTACCGACAAGGAACGCGAGGCAATCGCGCAGATGCCGTACGAAGAGGCCCGAGACAAGCTCATTCAGGCCGTGCAGGCGCTGGAGGCCGGCGGCCTGAATCTCGACCAGTCCATGCGCCAGTGGGAAATCGGCGAGGCGCTTGCCAAGCGTG
Organism: Senegalimassilia sp.; assembly: GCA_963619615.1. Taxonomy (GTDB): domain Bacteria; phylum Actinomycetota; class Actinomycetes; order Actinomycetales; family Bifidobacteriaceae; genus Bifidobacterium. The sequence goes on from CAVEXE010000010.1 coordinate 60,425, forward strand.
CGCAGAGCCTGCTGGGCGAAGTTCGCGCCAAACTGGATGCCGCGCAGGCGGAACAGGCCAAGGCAGCCGACACCGCCGGCACCCAAGGGAATCTGGCCTAACGGTCGCGCCCGCCTCTTGCCCGCCTACCGAACACGGGATTACGGCGCTTCGGGACGCGCCCCTTCGGATTGCGACACCCCGGATTACGGCACTTCGGTCTTGTGGCTCGACATGCGAATCGCAAGGTCGAAGTGCGGTTTTCCTGAACCGCTTCCCGCATTACGTCCGCAATGTGTGTAAAATGTACTTTTGTTGCCTCAGTAGCTCAGTGGATAGAGCACTTCTCTCCTAAAGAAGGTGTCGTAGGTTCGATTCCTATCTGGGGCACTTGCATGCAAGACAGTCGGTTCGGCGATGCCGTCCGGCTTTTTTGTTTCATTCCATCATTCCGGTATCTGACATCTGGACTTCCGATTCCAAAATCGCAGGCATCCGATTTCAGCCCGACTCCTTGCGCCGGCCCGCCTCCTTACGCCAACGCAGACATACTCCGTCGGTACGGATATACTCCCCTCCCCTTACCATCCCCGTACCGACGCAAACCACACCCAAAGCGTCGGTTCGGGAATACCCATGCGCCGCCACTATCCCCATACCGACGCAAAACCACCTCATTGCGTCGGTACGGACATACTCATACGCCTCCGCTATCCCCAAACCGACGCAAAAGCACACAGGCCAGCACGGGAGACGCCAAATTTATCCAGACAGAAGGATGAAAGCGGTATACCAGCCAACTCGCATTTCGCGCCTATGGAATACCACATCCAGCAATGAGCGGCTCAAGCCTGCAAGATGGCCAGCGCGTCACGCATCCTTGGAATGCCTGTCTCCGATCTGGAATTCGTCGGCATGTTCGAACATGTATTTGACGCTCAACGGCTCGGATCCGGTCAGTTTCTGGAAGTCGTCCGTCTTGACCGCCATCTTGCCTTCACGAATCGCCTGCGCGAACGTGACCATACCGTCCGACGAGAACGGGGCTTCGGAACCTTCCTTGAATTCGCCGTCGGTGGTACGAGGCACACCCATGGCGTCAAAGACCTGATAGTTCTCCTCGTCGGTGATTTCCTTATATTCCACGTGATTTCCGGTGGCCTGGTTGCCGATTTCGCAGAACTTCGAAATGGTCATCAGCTCCGGACCGTTGATGTCGAGAATCGCCTCATGCAGATCCTCGACAGCCAACGCGTACGCCACGGCCTTGGCGCAATCCTTACGTGAGATGTATGCCATCAGACCGTCACCCTGGCTGTTCGTCAGCGGGCCGCCCATATGTACATACGTGAAATAGTTGGTGATCATGGCTTCCGCGTACTGCGAATTACGCAGGAACACGTAGTCGAGACCCGCTTCCTTGATGAATTCCTCGGTCCAGATGTGATCCTTTTTCTCAACGCTCGGATTGGTGGGGTCCGCCGCGTTCACCAACGACGTGTAGACGACTTTCTCCACGCCGGCAGCCTTTGCCGCGTCCACCGCATTGCCCTGAGCGCGTTGACGCTTGACGCCTACGAACGGCATGGAGACGAGCGCCATCACGCTGCCACCTTCGAACGCTTTCTCCAAGCCCTCGCGATTATTGAAGTCCGCAACGCGGGTTTCCACTCCTTGCGCGGCATACTTTTCCAGCGATTGCGGATTGTAGCCCGTGAAGATCAGATCCTCCGGTTTTGCGATTTCCAACAGATAGTCGGCCGCCTGTCCGCCGAGATTTCCGTCGACACCGGTGAGAATGAGTTTGCCCATACAATCCTCCTTGATTATGTCAATGCAACAAACAAAGACATCGTAAATTCCCGAGCCTGAACAACAGCTGATAAAGGGGGTGAACATATCCCCCAAATCAAACCATCGCATCAAACAGACGGTCGAACGCCATATTCCAACCATCGCACCCAACAACCACCGCCCAACAACCAACGAATCAGCCACCGCCCAACCGCCACACCAATTACCCGTCAAGCCGCAGCCCAACAAGACCAGCCGCACCAACCACAAAACAAAAGGTGCCGATTCGACCACATGAACCGAATCGGCACCTAAGTCAGGGGCGAAAGGAAACCTTAACGCTCCGTTCCACGACGGCGACTGACAGCCAGCAGAACAATCGTTCCGGCAGCCATCGCAACCAACATCACCGCAGACAGAACGGCAACGCTGGAACCGGTGTTACCGATCGCCTGGCTCTTGCCGTTCGTCTGGATTCCTTCGGAGATGTCGACCTTCGCAGGCTTGCCGTCCTTCTTGACCAGAGCGGCGGCGGCCTTCTCCAGGCTGGAGGCGGCGGCATCCACATCGGACTGGGAAACGGCATCGTCCATAAGCACGGACTTGGCCTTGGCCAGTGCTTCGGAGAACGACTTCCACGATGCTTCCGTGTAGTCGCCACTCTTGAGCGCATCGCCACGGGCGACCAGCGTCTTGAGCACGGACTTGTCCACCACCACAGGTTCCGGATCGCTCTTCTTCTCTTCAAGACCGTTGATGGCGTTCACCAAAGCCTCGTAGGCCGCATCGATCTCGGACTGCGTGGCATCCACGTTCGCCAGCACATCCGACGCGGAACTCATGGCTTCCTTGAGGGCTTTCACGCTCTCGTCGGTGTACTTGCTCGAATCGATGCCGTTGGCGTGGTCGAACGCCTGCTGCAGACCGGTCTTGTCTCCACGTGCGACGAGGGCCTTCTGGGCGTCCTCCAGCTTCGAGATGGCATCGTCCACGTCTTCCTGAGTGGCGTCGGCATTGTCAAACACGCTCTTGGCGGCCTGCAACGTCGCTGCGAATTCGCTCCAGGAAGTTGACGTGAATCGCGATTCCTCCAACGATTCGGCAGCCTTGATCGCGCTTTCCAGCTTCGTCTTGTCTACCGCGGGAACAGGTGGTTCCGGAGTTTCCTCCTTGGACGCATGCACACCCCATTCCACGACGGCCGCACCGAAGGTGCCGGCTCCTTCGCCACCGGTGTACGGTTCCATAACCAGTCGGAGAGACGTAGTCTTCACCGGAGTGAAGGTCGCCTCGCTCCAGCCCTTGGCCTCATCGGTGGCATGGTGGGTCGGATCGTTGCGGACCGTGGTGTACTTGGCGTTTTCGACATCCTTGTACGTACCGTCTTCGGCCAGATACTGGATCTTCCACTCGGTCGGAATCTCCAGTCCGCCCAGAGTGTCGTTGGTCTCGGTCATGTTCGCCCAGAACTGCACACGGCTGGAATCGACCAGAGCGGCCTGATTCCAGGTGTACTGAGCGTACATGCCCGAGGACGCCTTGCCCCAGGTTCCCCACACGTAGGCGTTGACATCCTGGTCGTCGCCCGTCGGGAAGTCGTCGTCGACGAGCTTGCCGTCGTTGAGCTTGCCCGCGGCCGGAGACCAGCTCGCCTCAGCGCTGACGGTGGTGTCGGACGCCTTGCCCTCGATCCAGCCTTCAAGCGGTTCCGGATCAGGTTCCGGTTCCGGGTCAGGTTCCGGATCAGGATCAGGTGTCACGGAACCGGACGGATCGGCGACAACGTGCACGGTGATCTTCGCTTCCGAGCTGGAGGCCTCAGCGGAGCCCTTCACCTCGTAATCGCCGATCTTCGTCAGATCGATCGACTTGACGGATTCATCATCCCAGACCACCTTGCGGTCGTCGAGCATGCCGTTGGGGAAACGCACCGGCACCATGGTCGGCAAGTCGATCGACTTGGAGTTCTGGTAGACGGTCTGTTCGAGCGGCTGAGCCGAACCGGATGTCTGTGCCTCCGCGTCGGAACGCACGCCGATGACCGCCTTCGCTCCGGCAAGAGCGCCGGCGACGACGCCGGATACCGTGAATTCCGAGTCGGATGCCAGCTGTTCGTCGGTCACCTTGCCCCAAGTGACGGCCAGATCACGACGGGTGCCGTCGGTGTAGGCGGCGCTGACGGTGGCCGGCAACGCAAGATCGGACGACTTGGTGCCGGTCTTGACCATGCGGTTCACATCGCTCACGCTCACCGGATCGAGGGCATACGCCTCGAATTCGCTGACGCCCACATAGGAGCCCTTCGGGAACACCACGCGAAGCTTGCTGGTCTCAACCGTTTCGGCGAACTTCACTTCGTTGCCCTGGTTCTCCACAACGGTGTAGGACTGTCCGCTCGCAAGCTTGACGTCCTTCCAGTTTCCTTCGGCATCGGCATACTGCAGCTTCCAGGACTTGACCATCGGCACGCCGCCATGGTCGGTCCAGAAGTACAGCTTCGCCTTCTTGAGCGGCACGGAGCCGGCCCATTCCAGCTGCAAGGTGGCATCCTCGCCGGTGTTGTCGCCCCAGTTGTTCCAGGTCTCGTTCGGCGTGTTGGCGTACACGACCTGGCCGTCGACAACCTTCTTGGCGTTGTCCTTCGGCTGCCACACGTTGGTGTAGCTTGCGGTCGCGGAAGACTGCGGAGCCACGTTGACCGTTCCGTCGGACGGAATGCCGTGCACGGTGATCAGCTTCTCGCCGGTCTTCTCGCCGTCGGATGCGGAGAGCTTGAGCACGTAGTCGCCTTCCCTGTTGAAGGTGACGGTGGTGCTGGTGGACTGCTCGTCGACGAAATTCGCGACACCGTTCTCCGGACCGGAAACCTGTTCCCACTTCGAGGAGATCTCGCCGTTCGGCAGGCCGTCGTCCTTTACGGAACCGACGATCTGCGCTCCGGAGGACGTGCTGCTCGATACGTATGCGTCGACTTCAGGAGCCGCGTTGGTCGGCTCTTCGGTCGGCTTGATGCCGGTGCTGTACGCCTGAATCTCCTTGATGCCCACAGCCATTCCCGACTGAGGGGTGAACGTGGCACGGATGGCCTGGGCGTTCACCGGATCGAATTGCACGCGGTTGTAGTTCGCGCCCGCATACGTGGGCGTACGAACCTGGTTCGGCAGCACCTGCCATTCTCCGTCTTCGTTCTGGAATTCCAGCGTATACACGGATGGCTCGCTGTAGCCGGAAATCGTTTGGCTGGAGGATGTCTGGTAGAAGTAGAGACGAACGTCGTCAATGGTCTGCACGCCGTCCTTGAACTTGACGGTGATTGAATCCTTGGCGTTTTCCGTTCCCTTGGTGCCCCAGAACGATTCCATGACGTTCATTCCGTCAACGGCGTTGGTTGCCGGATAGCCCTTGGTTTCATAGGTGGCTTCCACATCCGCGCCCTGCGCCACGTTGGTCTGGCTCTGGGAGGCCTCGTCAACATTCTGGCCGGACTGCGCGAAGATCTGGGTGACACGGCTGTAGGAACCGTAGGAGACTTCGTTGGCGTTCGGCATGGTGGCGGTGGTCACTCCGCTGATATTGGCGCCGGAGTCGTCCTTCACTTCAACGGTTCCGCTAGCCGGATCATAGACGAGATGGGCGAGTTTGTCGGAGGTGAAGACCGCACTTCCGTCAAGGTACAGGGTGTATCCCTGCGGAGCGTCGTACGTTCCGTCGTTGTTCCACACGATCGACATGTCCCTGCCGTGGTAGCTCAGATTGTTCACCGTGAAGTGGTTCCAATCCGGAATCTCGATCGGGTTCAGCTCGATCTTGTTGTCTTCACGCGGAACCACACCGGCGACGTCCTCGATGATGGTCCAGTTGGTGGTACCGAGCTGGGTATGGTGAATCCAGGAGCGGTACGTGATCTTGCCGCCGTTCTTGGACGCGTCGCTGTTCTTCTCCGGAATGGTGCTTCCGGACGAATTGTTGTCCATGTTCCAGAACTCGTTCTGGTCAGGATAACGGTTGTCGCCGCCCTGGTAGTGGGAGAAGGCGACCCAGTACAGCAGCTTCTTGTACGACTCGTTGGTGATGTATCCGTTGTCGGCCGCGTTGTAGTCGCGGATGCCGGCCGAATAGATCTGCAGCAACGGAGTGGCGTTGATGATCGAGAAGTTGTTGGAGCCGGGGAAGTTCAACGCCTTCTTGTCGGCCTGGTTGGCCGTGAAGAACGGGAAGATCGGGAACTCGTCGGCGTCCGCGAACAGGCGCAGCGCGCTGTCGTAGTCGTCGTTTCCGGTCGGCATCAGGCCTTCGGAATACGGATAGTAGTTGTTGAGTTCCTTGTACTTGGCGAACGCACCGTCGCTGATCCACTTGTGCAGCAGCAGCTTGCTGTCGGAGTCCCAGAGATTGTCGAGCACATCCTGCTTGATGCCATCGGCGATCTTCTGCATTTCCTCGGACTTGGCGGTATCTCCCGCAGCCGCATACGCCTTGGCTGCGGCGTTGGCGTTGGCCCACATGTTGGCCGAGCCGTCGGCACGGTCCATGCGCTGTCCGGAACGTCCGGGTTCGGAGAAGGAGACCGCATCGGCGTCGTTACCGGTCATCGACCACCAGGACCAGTCGATCAGGCTGTTCTCATTATCGTTCTGGTTGTCGTTGTAATCCGACTCGCTCTTCGAGTTGAGCAGGCCCTTGACGTCTTGGGAACCGTAGTCGCCCAGCGCCTCGGCCAGCGAGGACGGTCCGCCGTGAACCATATAGGAATCCCAGCCGGCCTTGGTGATGTACTGCGTGTAGCTGTGGTTCCAGTTGGCGGGGTCGCCCGGATTGTCGTGGTAATAGTAGTACCCGGACTTGCCTTTCTTGGCGGTCTGGCCGGCGGATACCCAAGTACCGTACGAATATTCGGCATTGCGCAGCCACTTGGTGTCGTTGATGAACATGCCGGACGTCAGCACGATCTGGTTGTTGTATCCAAGGACGCCTTCGATGGATGTCGGATACTGGAAGGTATTGCCCGGCATGTTGGCGTCGAGCATATTGAAGCGGCTCAACCACCAACGGTAGAAGACCGTCTTGTCGATGTTGTGTTCCGGAGTCTCCACGTACGGAATGTTCTCGTACCACCACTGGTTGTAGGTGGTTACGGAATCCTTGTAGGATGCGGCCGGATCGGTCAAATCGCCGTTGAAGCGGGCTTCGTATTCGGTGGTGGAGTCCGGCAGCTCGTTGGCGATCAGGCCCAGCTGCAGTTTGGTGGTCTGGCTCTCCCCCGCCTTGACGCTCATGGTGGACACGAGTTTGCCGTCTTTGGCGGTAAAGCCGTTGCCGGAGAACCTCGGGTAGATGGTGGTCAGATCGTTCTTGACGTTCATTCTGCCGGTCAGTTCGGCAGCTCCGTCCTCACCGTCCTGCGCGAACGGCGAGGCCGCGGTCATCACGATTTCCGCGTCCGAGGTGCTGGTCACGGTGAAGTTGGCGACCATCACGTTGTTGTAGGTGATGTACTTGACTTCCGTGACCTTGATGGATCCGTCGTCGTTGGCGAATACCGTGGTGAAGTAGCTGGGCGTCTGCTTGCGCTGGTCGCTTTGTTCCTTCAGCGAGACTTCGGTTCCGTTGACGCTCACGGTGACCGTGAAACCGTCGTTGCCGGTTTCGTCCCAGTAGGCCGCGTTGCCGACGAAGCCCAGGGATCCGGGCTCATGGTTGTACATGTATGCGGCGCGTCCACGGCTGAAGAGGTACTGATTGCGGTCGGCGCCTTCGTACCAGTATTCTCCGGCGTCGTTGCTTCCGGTTCCGACCGGATCGGCGCCTTCTCTGGTAAGCATTTTGTCGATCCAGAAATCGTGCGACGTGTCACTGCCCGCACCATTGGCAAGGTCCTCGTTGAAGACCTGCTTCAGATAACTGGTTGTGGGTACGTAAGAAACGCCGGACGACGGAATCGGGTCCGTGGCGCCCTTGAAACTCGGATACCCCATATCAGAATTCGGATTGGATGCGTCGTTGGCATATGCCGAAGTGACGCCACCGGTCAACAGTGTTGCCACTGCGGCCAGAGCGCCCATGGACGCCATCATCCTTTTCTTTCTTCTCGGTTGCATCTTTTCTCCTGTACAAGCCGTCATTGGCTTATCGTCGATGAAACGCGGGTGCATCCGCGCTTCCTGACTTTTGAGGAAATGAGATTGATATTCAGCGGATTTGGATTGGAGCATCCGCTGGACGAAAACAAGTATACTCAATGCGAAATTTTTTCGCAAATTTTAACTATCACAGTTTTTTCACTGCAATCATTTGCGAAAATCAATGAAAATATTTTTCTCTTTACGATTCATATGTCGGATAATGCGATATCGTCGCGCAATAATCGTGCAATATTGCCGTGCAACGATATCGCACGGCAAATAAAAAACCAGCCACCCCTTTTTCAAGGGATGACCGGTCTCTCATTTCCGTCAGCGGATTGCCTCAGGCTCCAATCTTCGGCAATCCGCCCAGTTTTTCATGAGGAACCTCACGAAAAACAAGATTTCGACGCCGCTATCGGCGAATCCACACCATCATCTGGCCCAGTTCACGATTCGCCCATGCGTAATACGGCACGAGTTTCAAGCTCACCGCATCATGCCCGCAACAGGCGTCCGCTTCCTTGTATAGCGGAGCATCCTCGGCGTCGGACTTCTCGCGAATCGCGGGAACCGCAATCGCATCGACACCGCCCAGCAGATCGATCTCGTGGGTAACGACGGCATCCGCGCCGCTTACGCCATCCTTCAAACGGTACGTCCACAGATCGCCGGCATTGTCGGCCTGTTCGGCGCAGTACACCAGCGGCCCCCGCATGACGGCGACCTTTCCGGCATCGTTGCGAACGTGGGAATTGGCGCGAATCAGCTTGACCGACATGTCCAGATCGAGCGTCAACCGCAGGACCTGGCCGGCCCGCACGTCGAAGTAGACGAATCCGTCCTCGACGGCCTTTTCACAAGGCTTGCCATCGACGGCGAGCGCATACGAGTCCGCGGACCATGATGGAATACGCACGCCGAATCGCACCGGCTGCACGCCTTCGGCAAGTTCCACTTCGAACGCAACATGACCGTCCCATGGCATGTCGGAATGCTGCACGACGCGCAATCCGGAGTCGAATGCCGCTTCGTTGGCGATGAACTGGTGGGAAAGCACCGTTGATCCACCGTCTCGTTCCGTGTACAGATAGCGGTCCACGGACGCTATGAGGCGTGCGATGTTCGCCGGGCAGCATGCGCAGCCGAACCAGTCGACCCTATGGGAAAGCACGTGGTGGCGGTCGGGGTTGTCGAGTCCGTCGGGCGTGGATTCCAACGCGTTCACGTAGTAGTACTGCTTGCCGTCGAGGCTGATGCCGGCGATGGCTCCGTTGAACAGTTCACGTTCAAGCACGTCGGCGTATTCGCCCTTCGGTTCGAGGAGCAGCATCTGGCGTGAAAGCATGCTCATGCCTACGGATGCGCACGTTTCGCCGTACATGGTGTCGTTCGGCAGATCGTAGTCGTAGGTGAACGATTCGCCCACATGGGTCGATCCGACGGCGCCGGTCACGTACATGCGCTTGTCTACGATGCTGTTCCACAGTCGGTGGGTCGCGTCGAGGAGGCTCTGGTCTGCCGTGAGGCGGGCCACGTGCGCCATTCCGGTGCACAGGTATGCGACTCGCACGGCATGGCCGTTGGCGTCTTTCTGGTCGCGGATCGGCTCCGCGGCCTGGAAGTATTCCGGTTTGTAGAAGCCGAGATCGCGGAAGATGTAATCGCCGTCGATGGCCGCCAGCTGCTTCGAGTAGAAGTCCGGGTCCTCGCCGCGTACGTCGAGCAGATACTGCGCCAGTTTGAGGTATCGCCCCTCGCCTGTGACGTCGTACAGCTTGGCGAGCGCCAGTTCGATTTCCGGATGCCCGTCGGCGCCGTGGATCTTGCCGTCTTCCGGACCGAAGTTCGCGTCCAGGCAGTCGGCCATACGGCAGGCCACGTCGAGCGCCTGCTGGTTGCCGGTCACGTCATGGTAGGCGACGGCCGCTTCGATGAAGTGGCCCATCACATACATTTCGTGGCTTTGCTGGATGAGGGTGAACCGTTCACGATTCTCCCATTCTCCGGTTTTGATCTGGTATGGGGTATCCAGATAACCGTCCGGCTGCTGGGCGCGTGCGATGAGGTCGACCGTGCGGTCGCACAGTTCGCGAAGCTGGTCGTCCGGGTGGTACGACAGCGCGTACGCGGCTTCTTCGAGCCACTTGTAGATGTCGGAATCCTGGAAGACCATGCCGTGGAATTCGCCGGTTTCGTCTCCGGCCGCGATGCGCAGGTTCTCCACGGCGTGGCTTTTGTTGTCGGAAAGCTGGTTGCCTGCGGGATCGTCGGGGACTTCCGTTTCGATTTCGTCGTTCATCACACCCCACTGGTACGGGATGACGGATTCGACGATCTGTTCGCGACGCTTCTTCCAGAAAGGTGAGGTGATTGTTACGTTCATGATCAGCCCTTCACAGCTCCGGCCATGAAGCCCTTGACGTAGTACTTCTGCAGTGCAAGGAACAGGATGGCGCAAGGGATAAGCAGTACGACGACGCCGGCTTCGGTCGCGCCGTAGTCGATGACGCCCATGACCTGCTGACGCATGTTGACGAGCGCCAGCGGCAGTGTGGCCTTGCTCGAGGAGGACAGGTACAGCGGGATCATGAAGTTGTTCCACGCTTCGAGGAACGCCAGCAGACCGACGGTGACCATGGACGGCTTGACGACGGGCACGAGGATCTTCACCAGGGCCTGCAGGGAGTTGCATCCGTCGACCAGTGCGGCCTCCTCCATGTCTTTGGGGATGGCATCGAACGCGTTGCGCATGATGAAGGTGGACATCGGCAGCTGGAACAGGGTGATGACCAGTCCGACGCCGAGCAGGGTGTCGTTCAATCCGATGTTCTTATACCACACCATGAGCGGGATCAGCAGCGACGCATACGGCACCATGAGGATGGAAAGCGTCACCATGAAGCCGAGGTTGCGGCCCGGATAGTCGAATCGGGAGAAGGAGTAGCCGGCGAGGGTGCAGACCACCACCGAGAACACGACCGCCACGAGTGTGACGAGGATCGAGTTGAGCAGGTAGTGCGGCAGACCTTCCTGGTATCCGAACAGGGTCAGATAGTTGTTGATGCCCCAGCCGTCGGACTGCGCGGAACCCGGTTGCGGGCTGAACGAGCAGACCACGACCCACACGAGCGGGGAGATGAACACGAGGGCGAGCAACCCTTCGAGAACGCGAGCGATGATACGCTTCCACAATGGAGTAGTCATAATGCGCTTCACTTCCTTTTACTTGGTGTTGTCGCGCATACCGCGCATCTGGATGGAATTGATGACCACCAGGGCCGCGAGCACGATCAGAGACAGTGCGGCCGCCATGCCGAGGTCCTTCTTCGAATCGAAGGCGAAGTTGTAGATGAGCTGCACCACGGTCATGGTGGAGTTGTTCGGGCCGCCCTTGGTGAGGATGAAGAACTGGTCGAAGGCCAGGATGGAACCGGTGACGCAGTAGACCAGGCACATCACGATGGTCGGCTTCATCAGCGGCAGGGTGATGGAACGGAAGATTCGCCAGGTTCCGGCGCCGTCCATGCGGGCGGCTTCATACAGATCGCCGGAGATGGACTGCAGACCGATCATCATGAGCAGCATGTAGTAGCCGGAGAATCGCCAGACGATGACGATGATGGTGGCCCACAGCGCGCTCTGGCCGGTGGCGAGCACGGATCCGTTGGCGTCCATCAGGCCGAAGAAGCTCAGAATCTTGGTTACGGGGCCGACCTGCGGGGAGTACAGCGCGTAGAACAGCAGCGACGCGGAGGCCAAGCCGGTTGCGGACGGCAGTAGGAAGCAGGTACGCAGCAGATTGTTCCACTTGGTGCTTTCCTGCACGATCAGGGCCAGACCAAGGCCAAGCACGAGCAGGAAGACGGTTACGATCACCGTGTATTCGAGGGTGAACAGGATGGAGCTGCCGAACAGCTTGTTTTGGAATACCTTGACGAAGTTCTCCGGGAAGTTGACTCCCTGGTTGCCGCCCATGAGGGACCAGCGCGAGCAGGCCATGATGACCAGCAGAACGATCGGCACGAAGAACAGGACGATGATCATCAGCCAGTCGGGCAAGGCATACAGCAAGCCGCGGCGGGTCGCTTCCGCCTTGGCTTTTGAGCGATGCGTCTTCACTGACGCGGCGCTCTTGGAAACAGTTGACATTGTTTTTCTCTCCTTGAAACTTCTGTGTTGGAAGACTTCTTTGAAATCCGCCATGAGAGCCGCCGGTTGGTCGATTTCCTTCGATGCCGGCGACTCTCATGGCAGACCACAAACGTGGTCCGCTTATTCAGTTATTGCTTTTCAGTTATCGATATTCAGTTGTTACGGAAAAGGAAGGAGGTGAGATGAAGAACCGTTATGCGATCACTGGCCGAGAACGTCGGAGATCGCCTGGTTGTCGGCCTTGAGGTCGCCGGTGCCCCAGACCGCGTTCTGGATCAGCAGCTGCCACGGGGAGCCGGCCGCGTTGAACGCCTCGTTGAACGCGGCGGACTTCGGGGTCTTGCCGTTGCCGTCGATAATCACGGAGTTGATGGTCTGGACGCGAGGATCGGCGTCGTCGTAGGCGGTCTTCAGGGTCTGGATGTTGGATGCGGTGTCGCCGTTGTCCGCGAAGACTTCCTTCTGGGCGTCATCGCTCATGAGCCATGCGAGGAAGTTCCATGCCTGGGCAACGTTCTTGCAGTCCTTGGAGATGCCCATGGCGTCGCCACCGAGGAAGGTGGAGGTCTTGCCTTCCTTGGTTCCCGGGATCGGGGTCACGCCGACTTCGAAGCCGCCGTCGGCCTCAGCTTCGAACAGTGCCGTGCTGGAGGTGTTCGGGTACGGCATCACGCCGATCTTGCCGTTGGCGAACGGTGCGGTCCAGGTTGCACCGGTCTCTTCCTTGGAGCCCGCGCCGAGGCCGTTGGTGGTGTCGGCGAGCTCCTTGTAGGCGTCGAGGACGGCCTTCATGGAATCGTTGTTGAGGGTGGCTTCGGTGCCATCCTCGTTCATGACGCTCTCGCCATCGGCCCACACGGACGGGAACAGGTCGAACACGAGCGCGCCACCGGACTGGCCCGCCAGGTAGGAGCCTGCGACGCCGTCCTCATTGAGGGCCGCGACGGCCTTGGCCTGCTCGACAAACTCGGCGATGGTGCTCGGACCCTTCTCCGGGTCGAGTCCGGCCTTCTTGTAAAGGTCCTTGTTCCAGACCATCACGGAAACGTCGGTGATGAACGGCAGGGTGTATTCCTTGCCGTCGATGGTGCCGGCTTCGATGTGCCCCTGCTGCAGGTCGGACTTATTGTCGAGGCCGTCGATCTGCTTGGTGATGTCGGTGAAGATGCCTTCGGATGCCCAGTACGGAATACGGACGACGTCGCCCGCGAGGATGTCCGGAAGGGAGTCGGTCTGGGAAGCGCCGCCGACCTTGCCTTCCATATCGTCGTTCGGAATGATTTCCAGCTTCACCTGGTTCTTGTGAGACTTGTTGTAGGCTTCGACGGCGTTCTTGGCCTGACGCTCCAGCGGGGAGCGGGTCCACAGGGTGATCTCGGTGCCGTCGTCGGTTCCGGCCGCCGGAATATCGGCGGTGGATGCGCTGCCACTGCCGCCGCTAGCGCCGCAGGCGGCCATCGGAATCAGTAGTGCGGTTGCGGCAAGACCTGCCACGGCACGGGTGATCTTGTTAAAAGAGACCATTGATCTACTTCTTTCTCCTGTCGCTCTCAACATTGAGGCGATTGGCGGTATCTCCGCCAAAAACTACTTCCGCCAGCACTCTCCTTCATTGAGTAAAAGTGCGAAAGCCCTTTCACTATACAACGTTTTTTCCTTTTTGCAAAATCGCTTTCTCAACGACGAAAGCAGTAGACAAATTATGGCCAATCGTTGAAAAATCAACAGTTTTTAACATAAAAGCGATTTTTCAAATCATAAGAACCAAGAAAGAAACGAAAATGCGAAAATCATTTTTTTATTTTCGCATCATCTGTTACACTGAGTAGCGCAATACAATCACAAGAAAATCGTTGGCTTTACGCCAATGAAAGTTTTCGCAAAAACAGCATTCGATGCGACATACCGCGTGCACATGCAGACGGCCATGAACCACCGGGGAAGGGATGGATTATATGGATAAAGACATCCGTCTAACAAGTCGCCTGGAAGACGTGGCATCACTGGCCAACGTATCCCTCGCAACGGCTTCGAAGGCGCTCCACGGCAAGCCCCGAGTCAGCGAGGAGACCAGACAACGCGTGCTCGCCGCGGCGCAGCAGCTCAACTACTCCCCCAACAAACTGGCGCAGTCGCTGGCCAAAGGCCGTAGCGGAACCATCGGCCTGATCACCTCGGACTTGCAAGGCCGTTTTTCCACGCCGATCCTCATCGGAGCGGAAAACGAGCTGCGCACCCAATCGGCCTCCGTACTGCTGGCCAACGCGCGCGGCGATGACGCTCTCGAACGCATCCATGTGGAGAAACTGTTGTCCCTTAAGGTGGATGGCCTGCTCATCGTACAGCGCGAAACCAATCCACGCCCCTCGCTGGGCCAGGATTGGAACGTTCCGCTGGTATACGTATACGGACCTTCGACCGACACCAACGACTGCTCCGTAACCTGCGACAACGTTGAAGCGGGGCGCATGGCCGTCAACCATCTCATCTCCTGCGGCAAACACAAGATCGCCATCATCGGCGGCGACGAAACCTACACCGCGGCCACGGACCGTACGAAAGGCGCCTTGGAAGCACTGGCCGAAGTGAGCCTCGAACCGGCGGGCCCGATCAGGTACGGCCGCTGGGATGAGAACTGGGGGCGTGCCGCCACACGACTGCTGCTCGACCAAGGCGTTGAATTCGACGCCGTAGTATGCCAAAGCGACCAGCTCGCGCGAGGCTGCATCGACGCGCTGAAATCGGCAAGGCTGCGCATCCCCGACGACGTGGCCGTGATCGGACACGATAATTGGGAGGTGCTCACCACCAGTTCGCGCCCGCCGCTCACCAGCATCGACAACGACACCGAGCAGATCGGCCGCCGCGCGGCACGTTACCTGATGGACGCCATCAACGGCAATCCGCATCATGGCGTGGATTACCTGCCCTGCCGTCTCATTCAGCGCGAATCCACCCTGCCGATCGACTGACCTGTTCGACTGACCTGTTCGACTGACCTGTTCAGCTGACCTGTTCGGCTGACCTGTTCGACTCAGCGATTCAGCTAAGCATCAGGCCGCATCCACCTGCACCGTGGCCAACAGCGCCTTATGGTCGGTGCCATCGATGGTCACGGATTTGACCTGCCCAGCCACCATGCCGGAGTCCAGCACGATATGGTCGATTCCGGCGAACGTCGGTATGTAATCGATGTTCGCAGGCCACGTGAGCACGAATCCATCGGCCGCCTGACGTGACGCGTCCACGAATCTCGTGCCGAGGAAGTTGCGGAACGGCGTATGGTCGTAGGTGGCGTTGAAATCACCCATGAAGATGAATCGGCAGCTCGTGTCGTATCGCAGCCGGCCAAGCTCATCCAACGAACGTTTCCACTGCTGCCAGTAGCCGTTCGTCGGAGACGTGGTGTGCACGGAAACGAATCGCACCGGCGTATTGCCGTCGTTGAAGCTGACCGTGGCCCCGGGCATGAACGACGCGCTCGAATCCACATCGTCATCGGACGGGTCGGCAAGCGGGCTCGCGGACCATATGCCGTTGCCGTACACGCCATCCGAACTCGACACCTGCGCGTACGGCAGCACATCGGCGATGCCGGCATTGTTCAACTCGTCGACGAATTCATCCGTCGTTTCCTGCAATGCCAGCACTTCCACGTGTTCGCTGCGTACGAGGTCGACGATCTGCTGCGCGTCGGCACGTCCTTTGAACACGTTGCAGGTCATGAGTTTCGCATAGCTATCGGCGGTGTTGACGTTCACTCCGGAGACCGCTGCAATCGCGGCGCGCGGCAGTTTCGTCTCATTGTAGAAGAACGGATACTGCCACCATATCTGCAGCGCGATGGTGACCAGGGCAAGCAAGAGTGAAAAATTTCTCTTTCCCAAGATGGCGCAAATCAGCGCCACTACCGCCAACAGCGCGAACCATGGCACGATCGAAGCCACGACAGGCATGAACGGCCATGCCTGAATCTCCTCCGGCAGAATATGCGTCATGGTGCCGAGAAAGGCGGCCATCGACGCTATGGCCGCCAGAAAACCGCAGACGGCTTTTCGAACATGATGTTTTTTCGCCTTGTTCTCCTTATTCAGCATGCGAATCGGTTTGACCGCTTTGGAATTCGATTTTGTTTGGGCCATGCTTTCCTTGGGTTCCCTCAGTGCTTTCGGTCTTTCGATCCGAATGTGCGACGCACGCCGCCAATGATGCGGCCCGTCTTATCCATGAACATATGTAGCACACCTTCCTTCAGCGTTACGTAACATCACGATGCCGCAGCCATCAATTGCACCATCCTTACACTTCCGGACGTTTTTCATGTACGCATCGCGCGACTATTCCCATGCCGGAGTATCCCCGTAACGACGCAAACACTCCTGATTACGTCGGCACGAGGATAGCCGACAAGCCGAAATATCCCCGTAACGACGCAAAACCGCCTGTTCGCATCGGTATGAGGATAGCCGACGCGCTGAAGTATCCCCATACCGACGCAATCCCCACCTGACGAAAACAAAAAATCCCGAGGAGCCTTGCTCAACTCGGGATTCGAAAAGTTTAAGTGCGGCGACGTGCTACTCTCCCACACCCTTCCGAGTGCAGTACCATCGCCGTGCTAGGCCTTAGCTTCCGGGTTCGGAATGGGACCGGGCGTTTCTCCTAGGCTATGATCACCGCAAGAGAAAAGAATACGCGAGTCACCGCAAATCACCAAATTCCGGCGTGTCGCAGTCCAATATCGTCAGTCACGTACAACGCCACTGCCGCGATACCATCGTCGTCCGCAACACGACTGCCGTGCACGCGGAAGCAGAGCGTAGCCGGCGATATTATTCCAATACCACCGTCGTCCGCAACGCGATAAGCTGTACATACAGCATCAGCAGCCACGCGCAGACAATTACGATATCGGCCGGCCGCATACGGCACAGTTGCGATATCGGCCTGCCACGTGCAGCATGGTTGAATGGGCTCAATCGCATCGTTGCAAAGTGGTTACGACATCGTCCGGCCGCGTGCAGCACAGTTGCGACAACGTACGGCAGTGTACGGCAGTGTACGGCAGTGTACGGCAGTGTCACATTGCCACACTCCGTTACACCGAAACACTGAAAATACCGAAAACGACGAAAAACCGCTAGAAGCCCAGCCTCGTACGGCCGAACTGGTCGAGCCAGCGCAGAATCGCACCTTCACGCAACGCCCACGGACAGATTTCGATCTCCCGCACGTCCAATGCGTTCATGATTTCAGCTATCACCAGTCCACCGCCGACGATCTGGTACGTGCGCTCCGGAGTCACGCCCGGCAACGCCACACGTTGGTCCGGCGCGATGGACGCGAGTCGCGGAAGCCAATCCTCCAACTGCTCCAACGTCATGACGGTCGTATCCACTCGGCCAGGCTGATGCAATACACCACCGGCCAGGCGGGCCAACGACCTGATGGTCTTCGACGTGCCGACCGCGTGCATGGGATGCTTCGATTTGGGGAACGACTCGACCATAGGCTCCAGAACCTTACGGATCTGTTTACGGGCCTTCTGCAGCTGCTCCTCATTGGCCACACCGCTTTCCGGCAGGAATTCGCGGGTAACGCGGCCCGCGCCGGCCGGTACGGAAAGCGCCACCGTCGGATCCTCATCGGAACCCATGGCCACCTCAAGGGAGCCGCCACCGATATCCATGACCAGAAGTCGTCCGGCATCCCATCCATACCAGCGGCGGGCCGCAAGGAACGTCAAACGCGCCTCGTCAACACCCGACAGCACAGTGACCGGCTGCCCCACCGTCTTCTCGATGCTGCGCAGAATCTTTCCACCGTTGGGAGCCTCACGCAAAGCCGACGTGACCAGCACGAGCAACTGCATGATCTCGTATTCCTCGGCAAGCTTCATGGCCTTTTCGACCGCACTGAGCACCGCCTCCACACCGGCCTTTTTGATCGTGCCGTCTTCCTTGAGGTATTGCATCAGCCGAACCGTGCTCTTCGTACTCGCTTCCGGTTCCGGACGAGCGCCGGGAGCGGCATCGACAATAAGCATGTGAACTGTATTCGAACCAATATCTAGCACGCCGAGTCTGGTGGCGCGCGAATGCAGATTGACCATAGTCAACAAGCATAGTTGCTTAAACGAAAGCTTAAGCGTAGGAACATATGGCTTATTTACACGCCAACCGCCATAACGTTGCTAAAGTCGTAGCAAGATCCGAACTTCAAGGAAGGAAGGCAACGATGACGATCGCCTCCTGCGGCTCCGTTTCCGCACTCACCTTAGGACTGCCGGACTCCAGCGCAATCCCCGCCGAAAAAGCGACGCTTCCCAAAGGACTGTTCGTGGCGAAGGTGCCCGTTTCCGTAAAAACAAAGCAACGTTTGGCTTCCGACATCGAAGCCATCACCATGCTTTCCCTGCTGCGTCCGCAAAACACGCAGCTCACCGCGGGAACACGCATTCCGGAAATACTGGTGATCGGATTGCGGCTGCACGCAAAAAACGCCACGATTCCGGCGGACGTCATCGAATTGATCGCGGCGCAGCGAAAGTCGGGAATCGTTTTCGCATGCGTACGCGACGCTGATTTCGAAGGAACGACCAGGCAGAAATGCGCCTTCGCGATTCGACGGGCGCTGCCCGGACGCGCCGGACACACACAGACGTTCCACGTGTTCGAATCCACATGGACCGCAGCAGGAGAAGCCATGCTCGACATATCCGACCCCACGGTGGATTCAATCGACGCATTGTGGGAATCGCTATGCTCGCAAGTGATACTGGGCGACTCCTCCCCCACGGCACTCGACGCCCGCATCACCCGACACATGCAAGTGGCGCAGCTCACCACACTGGTCGCCAAACTGCAGAAGGACCATCAGCGCGTCAAGAATCCGACGCAGCGCAATGAAATCTTCGCCAAACTGCAGAAAGCCAAAAAACAGCTGGAAATGCTGCAAAGCTGAATCCCGCACGGCTCCTTTTCGGTGTTGCCCCAGCATTCTTAATTAATGGCCGCGAAAGCAACGCAAAAACGCAAAAACATAGAGAACAGCACCGAAAAGGAACCATCACCCCCTCGCGGGACGACTCACGGAACCACTCACGGGACGACTCGCGGAAACACCCGTCACGCACGCAGCTTGGCCACAAAATCGCCAAGCCTGCGCAATCCTTCACGCAATGCCTCACGCGAAGCCGCATACGAAAGCCGCACGTGGGTATCGGCCGTGGCCTCACCGAAATCACGGCCCGGAGTCAACGCGATATGCGCCTCCTTCAACGCGCGCTCACAGAACGTCCAAGCATCAAGACCGGTACTGGAAATGTTGAAATACGCGTAGAACGCGCCGTTCGGCTCAACTTCCAAAGGAAGACCGATCTCAGCGAGACCGTCCACAACAATGCGACGACGTTCCAGCAGCTCCTGCCGGCGCTCCTCACATACCGCCAACGTTTCAGGCGTGAAGCATGCGAGCGCCGCATGCTGCGTAGGCGTATGCGCGCACAGGAAGAAGTTGGTGGAAAGGTCGTCCATGGCTTCAAGCGCATATTCCGGCACAACCATCCATCCAAGCCTCCAGCCCGTCATGCCGAAGAACTTGGAGAAGCTGGAGCATACGATGGCGTCCGGATCGCATGCAAGCACGGACTTCACATCGGAACCGTCCGGCTCACGGTCGGCGAGATCCAGATAGGTTTCGTCGACGATACGCCACACGCCGCGTTCACGGGCCAAGTCGCACACCGCCTTCAAGGTGTCGAAGGCTATGGTGGTGCCGGTCGGGTTGGATGGTGAGGTGATCATCACGGCCTTGGTGCGTTCCGACCAGTATTCGCGGCAAAGTTCCGGTGTGAGGTGGAATCGGGTTTCCGCCGAGGTGGGCACGTCCACCACTTTGCCGCCGAACGCGCGTACCAGTTCGCGGTTGCACGGGTATGACGGGTCGGCTATGAGCACTTCGTCACCTTCGTTGACGGTCAGCGCGGCGGCGAGCAGCAGCGCGGTGGAGCCTCCTGCGGTGATGGCGATTCGCTTGGGGTCCACATCCACATGATGGCGTTCTTTGTAAAAGTCGGAGATTGCCTGGCGGAGTTCCGGCAGACCCATTGCCGCCGTGTATGGCAGTGCACGACCGTCGTACTGTTCGCGCATGGCGTCTCGCACGGCCGGAGGCGCGCCGAAATCGGGCTCCCCCAAACTTAATTTCACCACGTCGGTACCGGCGGCGATCATTTCGTCGGCCATCGCGCCGAACACCATGGCGCGGAACGGATTGGCTACCTGCGCGCGGCGCGACATCTGCGGCAGCGCATTGTTCTCAGCATTTCCCATACTGTATGGTTCTACCACGTTCCGTGTAACGCCGGACGGCATTTGCTCACACGTGGTTGTTCTCAGGTGAGATTCGTCCGCCTACTGCCGGTTCGCCCACAATCTGCGTATACAGCCGTTCCAGCCGTTCCTCCCGTACTTTTTTGCCCAGCTCGCATTCCCATACGACGATCACTTTCCAGCCCATCGCCTCGAGTTCGGTATGCTGTTTGACGTCCCTTTCACGGTTTCTCGTCAGCTTCGCCGTCCAGAATTCAACATTGGATTTCGGAATACGCGCGGCTTTCGGACAATCGTCGTGCATATGCCAGAAGCATCCGTTCACGAAGACGACGGTATGGTATTTCGGCAGGACCACATCGGGGTGACCAGGATATCGTTTGTCGTTTTTACGAAATCGCAGGCCTTTGCCGAAGAGGAAACTGCGCACGGCCTTTTCGATGGTCGTGTCTTTGCCTCGTATGCGAGACATGGTGTAACTGCGGGTGCCGCGCTCGTATTTCTCCGGTTTCCTTGATGCCACGGCTCTCCATGGTACGCATGCACGTGCACACGGCGCGATACGCATGCACGTGCACATGACGCGGTAGGCTGGTCATTGACATATGCCGGGTTTGCGCATGCCGGATTGGCACGGGCCGATCACAGGCGGACGAACGGTTACAAGGAGATTTCATGGCACAAGTCAATGTGGCGATTCTCGGTGCGGGAAGAATCGCGGAGCATATGGCCGAAACGTTAGTGAAAATGGCTGCCGACAGCCGCTATTGCGATCTGGTGGCCCCGTACGCGGTTGCGGCGCGTGACGGCGAGCGCGCTGCCGCTTTCGCGCAAAAGTATGGTTTTGCCGTTTCGTACGGCTCGTATGAGGAACTGGCCGCTGATTCGAACGTGCATTTGGTGTATATCGCCACACCGCATAATCTTCATGCCGAACAGGCCGTGCTGTGTATGAAGGCCGGCAAGGGCGTGCTGGTGGAGAAGGCGTTCGGCGCGAATGCGGAGCAGTCGCGTGAGATGTTGGATGTTTCCGATCAGACCGGCATGCTGTGCGCGGAAGCGATTTGGACTCGCTATATGCCGTCGCGGAAGATGATCGACGACATCATCGGCAGTGGTGCGATCGGTGATGCGCAGATGATCGATGCGAATCTGTGCTATCCGACCACCGGCAAGGCGCGTATCACCGATCCCGCATTGGCTGGAGGCGCGTTGCTGGATGTTGGCGTGTATCCGATCAACTTCATCGACATGGTCATGCATAACGCGCCGATCGCACGCGTCGAATCGTCCATGCGCGCGTATGAGACCGGTGTGGATGCGCATGATTCGATGACGTTCCACTATGAGAACGGCGTGGTGGCCACCGCGCAAAGCTCCATTCTCTGCCAATCCGACCGTATGGGTTCCGTATGGGGCACGAATGGTTATCTGGTGTGCCAGAACATCAACAATGTTGAGTCGATCGACGTGTATGGCGATGACCATAAGGTCAAGGCCCACTATGATGTTCCGGCACAGTTGACCGGTTACGAGTATGAGGTTGCGGCGGCCGCGCAGGGCGTGCTCGACGGCCGTACCGAATGCCCGGAAATGCCACATGCCGACACGTTGCGCATCATGGAACTGATGGATTCCCTCCGCGCCGACTGGGGTCTGAAGTATCCGTTCGAAAAGTAGCGGAGCCGTTCACAAGC
>CAVEXE010000011.1:0-69977 GCA_963619615.1 Senegalimassilia sp.
GGTTCAAATCCATGCCCCGCTACCAATCCAAAGGCTAGGAATCATTTGATTCCTAGCCTTTTTGCATTCTCTCAAACGCCTACGACGTTAGACCCGCGAAATCAAACGTGGTACTTCGAGAAGGGGCTATAGGCCAAAATGTATGCCTGAGGGTCACGCCCTTCGGTGGGATTCGGACATCTCGTATGCCGGTATGAAATTCGTAGATTATGGACCAAAATACGCACCCGAAGGCAACCGCCTGAGGGTAACCATCGGGACTATTCGACGGCGTCCTGGTATCGTGCGGCGATGCGAGATTCATTCCTGTCGACGCCGGCGCTTTGCCAATCGGAGTGCGGAACGTCTCACGCACGCCCCACAGACCATATTCCCGCACTTGCCCGTAACTTTTGAGTTTTCGCGCGCTACGGCTCACAGCCGATTGCCGACGGGATTGTGTGCGTGGAACGCCTATCGTGGTCAGTTGGACGAGACGCGGCAGCCTCTTTGATTATGCGACCACCCTCTTTCCGCGGCCCCAACCGGAAGATTAGGCTCATTTCTTGCGGTTGGGGCCGGAAGGGGGCGCACTCTATCGCGCCTTACATTTCTCATGCGATTCAGAAACGGCCATTTTCCAACAATCTGCGATTTTGAAGTCGGAATGGTCCGCATGTGGGCCAGCCCCAACCGGGAGATTAGGCTCGTTTCTCGCGGTTGGGGCAGAGGAGATGACCCAATCCCGAATCTTTTGCGTAACGCATAAAGAGGCCGTTCGCGATTCGCGGCACAGGAAAGCGAACCGTGCGGATTCCCAACGAACCGTGCGGATTTCTGACAAGTCGTACGGACTTTTGTCAGACCGGAATCACAACCTTGCCTTCCGGAGCTTCGACGGTCTCGCCGAATCCGAAATGCGCGGTGAACGCACGACCGTCGGAACTGGCGATCTCCACACCGGTGTCCGTCTTGCGGACGGAGAAGACCACGGAGGATCCGCCCGTCTCACCGACAACGACTTCGACGGAGTCCACCCCACCAAGAAGCGAGTCCCCTCTCTTCGGTACCTTGCCTTTCCCACGACACGGTGCGAAAATCGTAGCATCAGCGTTCAACGCTTTTGCAGGGGGCAAAAATGAACAGGACGCACATCGTTGTGGCGTTGTCTGCAGTGGCACTATGCCTGCTGCCGCTCGCCGCGTGCGGCAGCGCACAGACCACGGACCCGCAAACGGCTTTGGGCACGAACCGGCAGGCCGCACCCGAGCCGAAAACAAAAACGAAGACCGACGCCCAGCAGGCCACCCGGACGGAACAACAAACGAACCCGGGCCAGGTCAACACGGAATCGCAGACAGACACGGAACAGCAGACGGACACGACGCCACAGGCCGCCACGGACCCGCAGACCATCATCAACTCGCTGCAGGTCGGCAGCGACGGCAGCAGCGACACGATGGACGCAGTGCCGCACGACAACATGTACGACATCTGGACCGGCTGCATGCCACAGAACCAGGTAGACAGCGTACGCTGGGTCACCGGCCCGCAATCCGAATACATACGGCTCACCGCTTCCGACGGCCAGCTGCCCGCCATGTTCGACTGCATGGCATCCGCGACCGGCATGACGGACGACGCACGCGTATCCATCACCGAATCGCAGGATGGGCAGTGGCACATGGCGGACTGGGACGGATACCAGGCCATATGGCAACATTCCGGCACTTCGATGGACGTGGTCGTGCGGATTCGGTAACCCAATCAGACGGTCGTGACCGCGTCCACACAGCCTCGGCCTTTCAACGCCGCTGTGCCGCATACAGCATGAACGCTCCACAAACACAGGCCGCGGCAAGCACGCCAATCGCCAGTCCTACCGAACTGCCGGTTTGAGGCATCTCACGTTCCTTTGGTTCCTCGACGTCGCTGACGTCAAATGTCACCAGTTGGTCCACATATTCCGCATTCTCGTGGAACGTCACCATCTTCTGCGAAGTGGTAGCCTCATCCATTCCTATCGCCCTGTGCCCCACGTTAATCGTTATTTCGCCGGTTCCCGTGGCATGCCAGTACAGCGTCACGCCATCCAAGCCGGTCGTTCCGATTGCGTCGGGCTCGTCGTCAAGGTCAAAGACCGCAGGCCCTTCGATCACAGCGGTGTATACCAGATTCACCGGCTGCCCATCAGCGTTTTTCGCCTGAATGAATATGCTGCCCGATTTCAGTCCCTGAACATCGGAACGTACCACTTCCACGGTTCCGTATGCCTGCTTCCCCGATAATTCCCAAAGATCGTTGATTTTCTCTTCCAATCCCGGCATCACAGACAACAGATACCTGTCATGTTTGGCCCAGATCGTCTGGTCGTCATAATTACGGTGCACGAGCATACCGATGGCGGAGTGCGTCAATACATTCATATTGCTTCGGTATTTGCGCATCAACCACGCAAGTCGTCTGGAAACGTCCGTGTTCTCCACTGCCGTGGTTTCCGTCACGTTGTAGTCGGTCGGCTTGTCGATCTGCCTGCAGTAATAGTTGTTGCCATCCGCATCCATGGCGCTGATTCCGATCACGTACTGACGCGAGTCGAGAAAATACTGATAGTATCCTCCGCTGGCCGGAAGCAAGGTCTGTGCCTGCGCAGACGGGCACACCACCCCGGCAAACATCGCTACGGAAATCGTCAGGGACGCCAGCAAGGAGCGAATGTGTTTGGATATCGAGTTTGCACGCATGATGTTCCTTTCCTTTCGGTCAACGCGGACGTCTTCGTCGCGTTGGCCATCACGTTGTTTCGTCCAGTGGCCTTCGCCGGTTTCCAACGAGACTGCCATACTCGGCGATTGCGGATCCGGCTTTTCAAAGGTTGTGGTCGGAGAACGCCCTGCTCGGCGTGTTGTGGATAACTAAGGGGGATATCAGAACGTGACTTATCCACAAAAAACGTTTGACCAATCGCAAATAACAAAGTTATCCACACAAATAACGGCATTAGGGTGCGGAAAAGTCGCTTTTTTGAGCCGCCAACCTCTATAATCGGCGGTATGGCAGAAGAAACAAACGCGACACCGCGCACACGCAAAACCACCACAACCGCAACCGCCAAGAAAACGGTTCGCAAACGCGCCGCCACCAAGCCCAAGGCCGCAACGGCGCAGCCTTTGGGCGAGACCCCAGCACCAGTCATCGAACGCACGAGCCCTGAGCAGTTCGGCCGAGTGAACGTCATGGACGTTACCCCGATCGCCGAAAGCGGCCTGTACCCGGCAAGGGTGGAGCTCGGGGAACCCTTCCCCGTCACCGCCCAGGTGTTCATCGAAGGCCGCACCAAGGTGGGCGCCACCGTGTCCATCCGCAGTGCGCGAGGCCGTGAAGTGGCCCGATTCCCGATGACCTGCACCAATCCGGGTTTGGACCGCTGGGAAGCCACCGTGAAAATCGGGGATCACAGCGATGCAAAGCCGTGGGATGACGATTACGCGGAAGTCAAGCGCCAGCTGGGCGAATGGCGCGTGGTCGTTGAAGGCTGGGAGGATGCCTACACATCCTGGCTCCATGACGCATCCATCAAAGTTGAAGTGAAAGACGATGTGGAAAACGCCTTGGAATCCGGCGCCCAGCTCATTGCCCGTTGGTCCGATGCCAAGGATTCCAAGCTTTCCGCAACGGACAAGAAAACCCTTCGCGAAGCTTCCAAGATCATAGCGGACAAGTCCCTGACTCCCGAAGAGCGTCTGGCCGCCGCACAGACCGACGAGATCAAGGCCCTTCATGAAACCAACCCGCTGCGCGACGGTCTTTCGGAATCGAATCCGCTGCGTATGCGCGTGGAGCGTCCGAAGTCCAGCTTCGCCGCCTGGTATCAGTTCTTCCCGCGCTCCGAAGGCGCCTACTACGGCGAGGACGGCAAAATCGTTCCCGGCAATCTCAAGACGTCTCTGGCGGGCTTGGATCGCGCCGCGGAAGAAGGCTTCAACATCGTATATCTGCCGCCGATCTTCCCGATTGGCGTGACCAACCGCAAGGGACGCAATAATTCGCTGGTCGCCGGCCCGAACGATCCGGGATCCCCGTTCGGCATCGGTTCCGAACTCGGCGGCCACGACACCGTTGATCCGCTGCTGGGCACAATGGACGATTTCAAGGCGTTCTGCGATTACGCGCACAAGCTGGGCATCGAAGTCGCCCTTGACTTCGCACTGCAGTGCTCGCCGGACCATCCGTGGGTCAAGGCCCATCCGAACTGGTTCCGCATCAAGCCCGACGGCAGCATCGCCTTCGCCGAGAATCCGCCGAAGAAATATCAGGACATCTATCCGATCGACTTCAATGCCGACATGGAAGGCATCGAAAAGGAAGTCGAACGAATCATGGACCTGTGGGTCAAGGCGGGCGTGACCATCTTCCGTGTCGACAACCCGCATACCAAGCCCGTACGTTTCTGGCAGGACGTGATCGCCGCCGTAACGAAGAAGCATCCGGAAGTGCTGTTCCTGGCAGAAGCCTTCACTCGCCCCGGCATGACGCGCGCGCTGAGCTACGTGGGATTCACCCAGTCCCACTGCTATTTCCCGTGGCGCAACACCAAGGAAGACCTTGCGGAGTACTTCGAGGAGACCAACGGCAACGGCGGCTTCTACCAGCACAACACGTTCTGGCCCACCACTCCGGACATTCTGACCGCCTACCTGCGAGACAACGGCATCGCCGGACATGCGGTCCGCGCCGTGCTCGCGGCCATGGGAAGCCCGAGCTGGGGCATCTACAACGGCTACGAGCTCATCGAGAACAAGCAGCGCCCGGGCTTCGAAGAGCAGATCGACAACGAGAAGTATGAGATCAAGGTGCGCGACTGGAGCGAGACCGACAAGTACGGCATCGCCGAACTGCTCACGGCCCTCAACAAGATCCGCGCCGAACATCCGGCATGCCGCAGCTACCACAACCTGCACGTGCTGCCGACGAGCGACCCGAGCATCATCGCGTTCCTGCGCCGCACCCCTGCCGAACTGACCGGCACAGGCAAGGCCGATACGGTGATCACCGTGGTCAATCTCGACGGTCATGACGCACACCAGTCGACCGTGCACATCGAGCTGGCCGACTTCGGACTGCCCACCGACCGCCCGCTGAAGGTACGCGACGAACTGACCGGCCGTGAATTCGAATGGGGCTGGGACAACTTCGTCTCCCTCGCGCCGTGGGCCGATGTGGCGCACGTGCTGACCGTGGTTGAGGACTGATTCCGCTCAATCCATCGAAGCCATCGGCCTTAGCGTAAGGGTGGGGAGAAAGCATATCGTTCGCTTTCTCCCCACCCTTACGTTTTCATCATCAAACAACAGAACAACTCTTCTGAGCAATGCATCCCGCATCACCCTATATAACGAAACCCTCGTAGGCATGCCGACGAGCAGACCAGAAAGCAATGCACCGGCACGTTGGCGTACTCAACATCTGAGTTTTTCGACATGCGAAATCACCCGTAATTCAGCGTGCAGCGCCAACATTGCGCGAAAGCGGGTATTCTAAGTAACGAACTACTGTTGATCACATCGATCAAGGAGAAAACAATGGCAGAAACCTTCAACGTCGTGGTGGAAATCCCGCGTGGATCCAAGAACAAGTACGAAGTGGACCACGAGACCGGTCGCGTGTTCCTGGACCGTACCCTGTTCACCTCCATGGGCTACCCGGATGACTACGGCTATATCGAGGGCACCTTGGGTGAGGACGGCGATCCGCTCGACGCCCTGATCATGCTCCCGAACTCCGTGTTCCCGGGCTGTGTGGTCGAATGCCGCGCCGTCGGCCTGTACCACATGGTCGACGAGGCCGGTGGAGACGACAAGGTGCTGTGCGTGCCGGCTGACGTGCGTTTCGACGACATCAAGGATGTTGACGACGTTTCCGAGTACCACAAGGCCGAAATCAAGCACTTCTTCGAGCAGTACAAGGCTCTGGAGCCGGGCAAGGAAGTTCTGCCGGGCGATTACTGGACCGGTGCCGCCAAGGCCGAGGAAGAAATCGTGGCAGCTCGCAAGCGCCTCGAAGAATCCGAGAAGTGATTTCTTCTTTTTTGGATAAGTAGATAGGTAAGGTCCGCTGGTTCATATCGGCGGGCCTTACATATTTTTCTTTTACATTGCGACTCATAGTCCAAAATCATCCAGTCAGTGGAGAAATAGACCCGAAAACACGGCGAATTCGCGATGTGCGCTATAGTGGAGTCTGTAATTCACGGCATGCGAACAGTATTCGCTGAATTCAAAGCCCGCCAAAGCCACCCCACCAGCGATGGCACGCGCGGCAGTTCTATGTCGGTATCCCTAGGCGTAGGCGGTTCGAACCCGTCGAGGCCCATCCCGTGGGGAGACCGATGGGATGAACCTTTTTAAGATTATGTTGATTCAGACACTACTTATAGCCGTTTCCGTATCTATGGACGCTTTCGCGGTTTCCATAGGCAAAGGCTTGACAGTCAAGAAACTCCGCGGTCTGGACGCGTTCAAAACCGGTTTGTGGTTCGGTGGATTCCAGGCATTGTTCCCGCTCATCGGCTACTTCGCGGCATCCACATTCAGCAAATACGTGACCGCCGCAGACCATTGGATCATCTTCGTCCTCCTGGCCGTTATCGGCGGCAACATGGTACGTGAAGCATTCGGTGAGGATGAGGAGAACGCCAAGGAAACCGCCGAATTCGATTGGCGTCACATGCTGCCGTTGGCGGTCGCATGCAGCATTGACGCATTCGCAGTCGGTGTCAGCTTCGCATTCATGGAGCTGAACATCTGGATTTCCGTAGTCATCATCGGCGTGACCACCGGCCTGTTTTCCGCAGCCGGCATATATATCGGACGCATATTCGGGTCCCGCTGGCAGAAGCCCGCACAGATTGCAGGTGGCGTGGTCTTGATTTTGATCGGCGCAAAGGTACTGCTGGAGCATCTGGGCTTCATCGCCTGACGATTTCACGGAATACCGCAGGAACCACGGCAAGAGCCCGTTACGTCGGAACAGTTGAGAAGGACGAAGAGACAGCAGAAGCCTACAGCAAAACGGTCGCAAGCGATGCAACACCGACCACAGCACCTGTCAGCATCACCGGCAACAACGCGCGTCCGATCCATGGCCTGTTCGCATCCGGTTCCGGATCGGCATCGCGATTCCACAGATACGAGCACACGCCGAACGCCACGGCAACGGCAACAACCGCAATCAAAGAGCAGATCCACACCGGCACAGACACATGCTGCGTGGTGGACGCGCTCTCACCGAAATCAACCGGCAGGATGGACGGCAGGAAGCACCAGCCCGCACAGGAGATCATGGCCACACCTTCCACAATATTGTGCGAAAGCGAACGAATCAAATGGGAGCGCTCTTCCCGGGCCATCTGACGCGCGAACGAAACCACGATGAGCAGAATCAGCAGACCGCCGACGCCGGCAATCCAGCCTTCCTGCATCCAAAAGAGGTCGTTACCGGCAAAATCAGGCGGGAAAATCGCCCTTCCAAGCATCATCGTCGTGGCGCAAACAACCGACAGCAAACCTGCGATCACGGAAATCACATGCCCGGCAACACCGTCGCGGAACGGATTGAACACAGTCATCAGCGCAATCATCGCAACGGATCCCACCACCGTGAACGACACCATCGAAGGAACGTCCGAATCGCCGTAGGAAATACCCGGAATAAGCGCAAGCACAATCAAAACGGCATAAGCGGCGATCTCAACGGCCAGAACCTTACCGAAGGAAGCGCTCGACTTTGAATCGACGGCGCTTTGAGTGGCAGTCATTTCGACCTCTTTTCATAATGTGGTCATTACGTATGCAATATCAATAAATGTAGCCGCAAGTGTCCACAAGGTTTATATAGAATTGATGGAACGCCGCTAATATATTACGAGAGTACAATCGCAGAATCGATATCAAGGGGATTTACAGAGGGAGCTAACGTGACGGATCTTACGCTTATGACGTTCGCAAGCGACCCCTCCACGGTGCTCCCCTCGCTCGCCTTGCTTTCCCATCGGGTGCGCGTGCTGCCGATGGACGCGGCAAGCCTTGTGAAGATGCCGGAAAACACCATTCTTTTCCTCGATGCGCGAGACGATTTGGCCACGGCCAAAACGTTGTGCCGCCTGATTCACGCTTCCGGACTGTCCACACCGATCGTGCTCGTGCTCACCGAGGGTGGATTCACCGTAGTCAATTCGCAGTGGGGCATCGCCGATGTGGTGGTCGCCTCCGCGTCTCCCGCCGAGGTGGAAGGCCGTCTTCGTCTCGTTTCCGAGCGTGGCAATACGCCCGCGAGCGCGACGTCCGGTCCGGGTGAGGCGAGTATGCAGAACGAGGATGGCATGATTCGTTCCGGCGACTTGGTGGTTGATACCAATGGTTATACCGCGAGTCTGCATGGGCATCCGATTGATCTTGCGTACAAGGAATTCGAGTTGCTCAAGTATCTCGTGCAGCATCCTGGCCGTGTGTTCACGCGAGCGCAGTTGCTGCAGGAGGTGTGGGGTTACGATTATTACGGTGGGACCCGTACCGTCGACGTGCATATTCGTCGTCTTCGTGCCAAGTTGGGTGGCGAGTATGAGCATGTGATCGGTACCGTGCGTAACGTCGGTTACCGTTTTGATCCGCCTGAGGAAGAGGAAGTCGAGGCCGCGGCCAAGAATGCGGCTTCTCATGTGGCGGACTGATCGAAATAGCGGATTGGCAACGGATTGACAGCGGATTGACAGCGGGCTACGGCATGCCGAGGGAATCCAAGAAGGCGCGGTTGGAACGTATGCGGCGGGAGTATGCCGTTTTGTGCTCCCAGATACCGCATCCGGAGTGTGCGCTGAATTTTTCCAATCCGTTTGAGCTTTTGGTGGCTACGGTGTTGAGTGCGCAGACCACGGATAAGCGTGTGAATATGGTCACTCCTGAGTTGTTTGCGTGTTATCCGGGTCCGTCTGAGCTTTCGGGGGCCGATCCCGAGCATGTGGAGGGCATTATCCGCACTATCGGTTTTCATCACACCAAGGCGAGGAACATCATTCGGCTTTCGCATGAGTTGTGCGCGCGATTCGGCGGCGAGGTTCCCGCTGATATGGAATCGTTGGTTTCATTGCCCGGGGTTGGCCGTAAGACCGCGAATGTGGTGCTTGGCAATGCGTTCGGAAAGCCCGGTTTCCCTGTTGACACGCATGTGATTCGTGTTACCGGGCGATTGCGCTGGCGTTCCGATTGGGCGAGCCCCTCCCCTGATCCGGTTTCCATAGAGCGTGAGATCACCGCTTGTTTTCCGCCTGAGGAGTGGACGGATCTTTCCCACAGGCTGATTCTGCATGGTCGGGCCGTGTGTCATGCGCGCAAGCCGGATTGTCTGGATTGTCCGCTTAACGATTCGTGTCCGAGTGCGTTTGCGGTTTAGGACTTTGTGCATCGTCTGCCCTGCGTGTATCGCACGTCAATTAAAATCGAGTCCATGCAAGAGAACGGGCAGATGAACAGACTGAAATCCGAAGTGACGCGGTGGCTGATTTTCTTTGGCGTGGCGATTTCCCTCACCATCATGCTGTGGCTTGGATGGTCGTTGACGAACCGTCGCAATCCGATCACGTCTTTCGGCACGCTCATCTCCCATTCGACCGTGACCATAGGTGTGCAGTCGAGTGCGCCGGAATCGCTCGATATCCGTACCGTGGAAGGGCATGAGATAGAGCAGGCGCTGCTTGCCAACGTATATGAGACGCTGGTATCACGTAATGAGAGCAACGAGCTGCAATCGGGAATCGCGAAGTCCTGGCAGGTATCGGAGGACGGACTTACCTACACGTTCACGTTGAATGACGATGTGACCTTCTCCAACGGGCATCAGCTGGATTCTTCCGACGTGGTGTGGTCGTTGCAGAACACCGTCAGCAATTCCTACGTGGGTTCCGATCAGCTCGGCGGATTGCAGGAGATCACCAATCCTGATGAGAAGACCGTCGTGATCACGCTGAGCCAGCCGAATCCGCGACTGCTGCGTGCGTTGAGCGGCCGCGCAGGCATTGTCTACGATAAGGACGCGGGAAACACGGATTATGCGAAGACCGCGGTCGGTTCCGGCCCGTTCACCGTGTCGAGCGCGTCGAAATCGCTGATAACGTTGCAGCGCAACGATTCGTATTGGGGCACTAAGGCCGCTTCCTCGCAGATCACGCTGTACTATTATTCGTCCGAGGATTCCATGGTCAGTGCCATGAAGGCCGGGAAGATCAGCATGGCGTTGCCGTTGAGCGCGTCCGCCGCGGCCGATATGAACGGTACGCACGGTTTCAGTTCCGACAGCGGTATCGGCTTCGATAAGGTGCTGCTCGCTTTCAACAACAGTGAGGAAAGCCCCTTCTCGGATGAGCAGATCCGCAAGATGATGCGCTATGGCATCGACGCGAACTCCATAGCGGACAGTGCCGAAGACGCGTACGGCGCGCTCGGAGGCCCCATCAGTCCGCTGGAGGACGGATATGAGGATCTCAGCGGTCTGTATCCGTACAATCTTGAGCAGGCGCAGCAGCTGCGCGGCTTTTTCGATTCCACCTACATTTCGGACATCGACCTTCTGGTGCCCAAGGAATATGAGCAGCTTGGCAATACGATCAAGTCGCAGATCGAGCAGATCGGCAATATCGGGGTCAATCTGGAGGTGCTCAACTCCGCCGGCGAGGTGCGGGAACGTATGAACAACGGTTCCTATAGCGCCGCGTTGATCACTATGAGCGACGAGAACGATGCGAGCGCGTTCACCGACGGACAGTCGATGTTCCATTACGAGAACGGCGAGGCCCAGCAGTCGTACAACGATGCCTTGTGCGCGTCCAACGACAACGATTACCAGGAGAGGATGCGCAATTACGCGCGTATCGTCAGTGAGAACGCGGCCAGCGAATGGCTGTACACGCGTAAGAACTTCATTGCCGTGGCCGACAAACTTCAGGGATATCCGAAGAACATGACCGACCGCCTGCTGCCGTTGAGCAAGCTCGCCTTGCATTGATAACCGCTACGAATTTCAGGCGATTTCGACATCCGGCGGCGATGCCGCGAGTTGTCATATTCGCTTTCTAGACTAGCGACTATGACTGAAAGCCAAGATAATACCATCAACGCTAATCTCACGCCGCTGCCCGATAAGGTCGGCGTGGACGGTCTCGAAGATAAGTGGCGCGGAGTCTGGGACGAAAAGGGAGTCTACAAGTTCCAGAACAGCCGCGACCGCAAGGCCGTTTATTCCATCGACACCCCGCCGCCGACCGTTTCCGGCCATCTGCATGTCGGTCACGTGTTCTCCTATACCCATACCGACGTGATCGCGCGTTTCAAGCGCATGAACGGCTATGACGTGTTCTATCCGATGGGTTGGGACGACAACGGCCTGCCGACCGAGCGCCGCGTGCAGAACTACTATGGCGTGCGCGTGGACACCTCCCTGAAGTATGATCCGGATTTCGTTCCGCCGTTCGAAGGCACCGACGGCAAGAAGATCGACGCCAAGGATCAGGTGCCGATCAGCCGTAAGAACTTCATCGAGCTGTGCGAGAAGCTCACCGCCCAGGACGAGAAGCAGTTCGAGGCGCTGTGGCGTTCCCTCGGCCTGTCCATCGACTGGTCGCAGACCTACCACACCATCGGCAAGCATCCGCAGCGTGTGGCCCAAAAGGCGTTCCTGCGCAATCTTGCCCGTGGCGAGGCCTATCAGAAGGACGCTCCCGGCCTGTGGGACGTGACCTTCCAGACCGCGGTCGCCCAGGCCGAGCTGGAATCGCGTGAATATCCGGGCTTCTACCACAAGGTGGCGTTCCGTTTCGAAGACGGCACTCCGATCTACATCGAAACCACCCGTCCGGAACTGCTGGCCGCCTGCGGCGCGCTGATCGCGCACCCGGATGACGAGCGTTACAAGCAGTATTTCGGCCAGTACGTGTATTCCCCGCTGTTCCGCGTGAAGGTGCCGATTCTCGCGCACAAGGCCGCGGAGATGGAAAAGGGCGCGGGCATCGCCATGTGCTGTACGTTCGGCGACGTCACCGATGTTGAATGGTGGCGCGATCTGAACCTTCCGCTGCGTTCCATCATCCAGCGCAACGGCCGCATCGTCACGGACGTTCCGGAATGGATCGAAGATGCCAAGGGACGTGAGATCTTCCAGGAGACCGCCGGCAAGACCACGTTCTCCGCGCGTAAGGTCATCGTCGACGCCCTGCGTGAATCCGGCGACCTTGACGGTGAACCGACCCCGACCAAGCGTATGACGAACTTCTACGAGAAGGGCGACAAGCCGCTCGAAATCGTCACCTCCCGCCAGTGGTACCTGAAGAACGGCGGCACTGATGAGAAGCTGAACGCCGAGCTCATCGAACGCGGCAAGGAGCTGAACTTCCATCCGGACTTCATGCGTGTGCGCTATGAGAACTGGGTGCACGGTCTGAACGGCGATTGGCTGATCTCCCGCCAGCGCTTCTTCGGCGTTCCGTTCCCGCTGTGGTATCCGGTCAATGAGGATGGCACCGCCGATTACGATCATCCGATCGTGCCGAGCGAAGACATTCTGCCGATCGATCCGACCGACGATGTGCCGGAAGGCTACACCGAGGACCAGCGCGACGTGCCGGGAGGTTTCACCGCTGAGCAGGACATCATGGACACTTGGGCCACTTCCTCGCTCACCCCGCAGATCGTGACCCGTTGGGAGGAGCCTGGCGAGGAGAACCAGGCGATCTTCAACGCCACCTTCCCGATGGATCTGCGCCCGCAGGGACAGGACATCATCCGTACCTGGCTGTTCTCCACCGTGGATCGCGCGCATCTTGAGAACAAGTGCCTGCCGTGGGCCAACGCCACCTTGTCCGGCTGGATCCTCGATCCGGACCACAAGAAGATGTCGAAGTCCAAGGGCAACGTGGTCGTGCCGGACAAGCCGATTCAGCAGTTCGGCGCCGACGCGGTGCGTTATTGGGCCGCGGCCGCCCGTCTGGGTCTGGATGCCACCTACGACGAAGGTCAGATGAAGATCGGCCGTCGTCTTGCCATCAAGCTGCTCAACGCCACCAAGTTCGCTCTGGCCATCGGCCGCGAGGACGAGAACCACCATGTGGGCTCCCCCGCGACCGCCAGCTGGAACCCGGCCGACGTGACCGAGCCGCTGGATCGCGCGGCAATGGCCAAGATGGCCCACGTGGTGCGCGAAGCCACCGACAGCCTCAACAACTATGAGCATTCCAAGGCTCTTGAAGTCATCGAGAACTACTTCTGGCAGTTCTGCGACGATTACATCGAGCTGGTCAAGAACCGTGCCTACGGTACCGCGGACTCCACCGGCCACGTGCCGAGCGAAGAGGCCGTGAAGTCCGCCCGCACCGCTCTGGGCCTCGGACTGGATGCGTTCGCCCGTCTGCTGGCGCCGTATCTGCCGTACGCCACCGAAGAGGTGTGGAGCTGGATGCATGAGGGCGAAGGCTCCGTGCATCGTGCCGCATGGCCGAAGGCCGAAACCTATGCCCAGGCCGCGTTCAAGGTGTCTCCGGAACTGCTGACCCATGCCGGCGAGGCTCTGGCAGCGCTGCGTGGCATCAAGTCGAAGGCCAAGGTTTCGATGAAGACCCCGATCCTATCCGTGAAGCTGGGCGTTTCCGACGAAGTGCGCGGTTCCATCGAGAACGCTCTTGGCGATATCGCCGAGGCAGGCCGTGTGGTTGGCCGCATCTCCTTCATCAAGGCCGCAGCCGCCGCACAGGCCGTCAAGGAAACCGCCGAGGCGGCCAAGGACGCCGCGGCAACTGCGAGGTCCGAGGCGGAAGCCGCGATCAGCGTGGTCGTGGCCGACAGCGAGCTCGGCGAACCTCCGGCAAAGCGCAAGTGACGGCATAGACCGAAGTTGCGGCAAGCTGCGGTAGATTGCAGTAAATCGCGATAAGCCGCAACAAGCCGCAATACGAAAAGCCGCCA
Organism: Senegalimassilia sp.; assembly: GCA_963619615.1. Taxonomy (GTDB): domain Bacteria; phylum Actinomycetota; class Actinomycetes; order Actinomycetales; family Bifidobacteriaceae; genus Bifidobacterium. The sequence continues at coordinate 13,983 of CAVEXE010000011.1, forward strand.
TTGCAGGGCGATTTAGACAATCGCTTCGCAATGGCGGCTTTTGCGTGCCTGTGCAGATCGCGATTAGGCGAAGATATCAAGCACTCCCGGATCTCCCCCTGCATCGGCGATGCGCTTATGACGTCGCTTCGCTTCGGTGACCACGAATTCACGGTACATTTCCGCGATTTCCGGATCCAGTCCCGCTGCGGTGGCGATGCCGTGCAAACGTTCGATCTGCTGTTCCTCACGCTTGTAATCGGCCGGGGCGAAACCCGCCTGCGCCTTGAGTACACCCACGTGCGATGTGTACTTGAATCGTTCCGCAAGCAGCGAGACGATGGCTGTGTCGACATTGTCTATCGACTGGCGCAACGCATCTATCTTCGCTACGGCCTCAGCCACTTCCGGATTCTCCTGCGCGGTGGTTTCGTCGATGACGGTTTCGGTTTCGGTATTCTCTGCTGGCCGGAGCCAATCATGTTCACTATCGCTCATAGATACAAGACTAACGCGTGAATGTCACTTGGAGAAGTAACGCTTCAGAACGATTGTCGTTGCCGTGTAGGCGGACACCGTACAGCGGATGTTATCCACCAATTCCTCAAGTGCGGCCGGAGTTCCCGCACGCACGGTAAGCAGGTAATTGGACGAGCCTGTCACCGCATCGCAGGATACGACGCCGTCGATATCGCGCAGCATATCGGGAATCTTGGATTCCTGGGCGCGATCGGTCGGCGTGACCGACACGTATGCGGTTACGCCCAATCCACGTTTCTCGTTATCGATGACGGCGCGGTACCCGAGAATCACGCCTTTGCGCTCCAACTTCTGCACGCGCGACTGCACCGCTGAAACCGATAGTCCGGTAGCCTCCGAAAGTTGCGCGAGCGTGGCACGACCGTCCTGCTCCAGAATGGCGATGATCATCTCATCAATGTCATCGATCTGGAACACGGCGGCATGTATACCCCCCCCGGAGCGGCACCGTTGTCTGCCATATACAGATCCCTCCTTAATAAAGTCCCCCAACTTTACTGCCTGACATCATCGACACATCAGTGCCGAAAACATACGCAGCGCCTATAATGTCACCCTTTACCATACCCGCCCCAAGGCACATGGGAGCACATGGAAAAGGAGATTTTTGCGGGCGATTCTTCACACCCCCTACCGGAGAAATTATATTTACGATAATCGCCATGCGTATTAAGATTTTTTACAATAGGCACTTCTCTTTATCGTATTTTTTCCACGTATCTAATTGTTTTCAATATGAATGAATAATGTCCGCAAAGTGACACAGGCAAAACGATTCCGACAAAACGGCCCAGTCGAAAATTCCGGCCGAAAAACAAAAGGACCGTATGCATGAAACATACGGTCCCGGATACCAGCGCGTCAATCGGCGTTAATTGGCGTTGTTCGCGTTGCCGCTCTGCTGGATCAGCGACGCCATGAAATCGCGGTTGGTGGCGGTCTTCTTCAGACGCGGCACGAGCGTCTGATATGCCTGCTCCGGTTCAAGACCACCCAGCAGTCGGCGCAGACGGTAGATGATCGGCAGTTCCTGCGGATCGGTGATGAGCTCCTCTCGGCGGGTGCCGGAAGCGTTCACATCGATGGCCGGGAACAGTCGCTTGTCGGCAAGCTCGCGGCTCAGGCGCAGTTCCATGTTGCCGGTTCCCTTGAATTCCTCGAAGATCACTTCATCCATCTTGGAACCGGTCTCCACCAGAGCGGAGGAGATGATGGTCAAAGATCCGCCGTTTTCGATGTTTCGCGCGGCGCCGAAGAACTTCTTCGGCGGGTACAGCGCCTGGGCATCCACACCGCCGGACAGGATGCGGCCGGATGCCGGAGCGGCGATGTTGTACGCGCGGGCAAGACGGGTCATGGAATCAAGCAGCACCACAACGTCCTGGCCGAGTTCCACGAGACGCTTGGCACGTTCGATGGCGAGCTCGGCAACAGTGGTGTGGTCGGATGCCGGACGGTCGAAAGTGGAGGAAATCACCTCGCCCTGCACGGTGCGCTCCATGTCGGTGACCTCTTCCGGGCGCTCGTCCACGAGCACGACCATCAGGTGCACTTCGGGATTGTTGGTGGCGATGGCGTTGGCGATGTTCTGCAGCGTAATGGTCTTGCCGGCCTTCGGCGGGGAGACGATCAGGCCACGCTGACCCTTGCCGATCGGTGCGACGATGTCGATGAGACGGCCGGTCAGCTTGTTGGGTACGGTCTCCTGCTTGAGGCGTTCCTGCGGATACAACGGGGTCAGCTTGTTGAACTGCGGGCGATTCTGCGCTTCCTCGACGCTCATGCCGTTGATGGAATCAATCGACTGCAGCGGGACGAACTTCTGGCGCTGGTTGCGACGGTCTCCCTCGCGCGGGGCGCGGATGGATCCGTGCACGGCGTCGCCCTTGCGCAGGCCGTACTTCTTGACCTGGCCCATGGAGACATACACGTCGTTCGGTCCGGGCAGGTATCCGGAGGTACGCACGAACGCATAGGATTCCAGCACGTCGACGATGCCAGCGACCGGTACGAGGTCCTCCTTCGGCTCCTCGTGGCGCTGTTCGCGTTCCACATGCTGATCGTGATCGTTGCGGTCCAGACGCTCATTGCGCTCGTTACGATCCAGACGGTCGTTACGCTCATTGCGCTCGTTACGGTCGGCAGTGCGTCCGCGGCGATCATCACGATCACCATACTGGTCGCGGCCACGCATGCGGCGTCCGCGACGTTCCATACGGTCGGCGTTACGGCCGCGTCCGCGACGGTAATCGCCGTCCTCCGCATCATCGTTATGAGCGGAGTCGGCATCGTTCTGCGTCGGCAGCGTGGCGAGAATGTCGTCCAGATCGCGCACGACGTCCTCTCCCTTCGTCTCCTCCACAGCACGGCGGCGACGGCGCGGCTCGTTGTCGGAATCGTCGTTACGGCGGCGACGGCGCTCCTCCTGCTTCGGCGAGGCGTCGTCAAGTCCCAGCTCGGCCAGAAGGTCGTTGCCGGCTTCGTCATCACGGCGGCGACGGCGCTTCGGAGCCTCGTCCAACGCGTCGAGTACGTTCACCGCGGAAAGAATGTCCTCCCCCACGTTCTCGGCATGCTGCTCGGCGCGCTGCGGCTTCCTGCGACGCTCATTGCGATCAATCTGGCTGCCGTGATCGCGCTGCTGGTTCTTCGGCTTGCTTTCGGAGGAATCTTCCTTCTTCTTGGACCCCTCAGGTTGCTTTTCGGCTTCTTCCGCCACGACTGCGGTGTCTTCTTCGGCGGGGACTGCGGCGGCGGACTTCGGCGCACGCACGGTGACACCGGCCGGAGCATCGCCGCCGGAACGGGCGGCCTGCAGCGTTGCGATGAGTTCGGGCTTGCGCATGGTGGAGGTACCGCGAAGTCCCATCTGCTTTGCGAGCTCCTTGAGCTCAGGCAATTTCATATCTTCAAGATTCGGGCTGGTTGCCACTTGTTATGCCTTTCCTTGGCCTTGCCGGCGCACGCCTGCAACGGCTTAAAAAAGAGAATCGGAAAATCCGCTCGATGAACGTCCGTGGTGACATCTCACCCCCATCGGACGTAGGTAACTTTACAACGCCGCCCAGACCAAGGCAAACAGACATCGAAAAAGCCCGTCGGCCACTGCCGGACGGGCTTGGAAACAGGTCTCGCCAACCACGGATTCAACCTTCCGACCTTCCGAAGGGGTCTTCCGGAAGGTCTATGGGGTTACTTCTCCTCGTGGTAGGACTTGTCGGTGTTCACGGACCACACGTTCTTCTTGGATGTCTTGCCGGACTTGATGTTTCCGACCGCCTCGATGGCCGTGGCCATGGAGTGGTCCATGTTGTTGTAGCGGTGCTGGCCGTTACGTCCCACGCAGTAGAGGTTGCCGAAGGAATCGAGGTATTCCACGAGTTCCGGCATACGGTCATAGGTGTCGAAGTAGGCCGGATAGGCCTTCTTGACGCGTTCGCGGTGAGAATCGAGCACGTCCTGGGGTCCGTTGATCACCTGCATGCGGGTGAGCTCCTGAATGGCGAACTTGGCGGCGTCCTCATCCGACATGTTCCAGAAGGAATCGCCCTCCTCGCAGAAGTATTCGAGGCCGATCCACACGGTGTCGTCGACGTCGTTGACCAGATACGGACTCCAGTTGTTGAAGATCTGCAGACGGCCGACCTTGTAGCCCGGATCCTGAACGTAGATCCAGCAGTCCGGCACGATCGGCGGATTGCCGAGGGTCGGGATGTCGGTGGTGTTCTTCAGACGCATGTGCTTGACGAGCAGACCGACGGTAACGAAGTCGCGGTACGGCAGACCCGTGGCGATTTCGGTCATGTCCTTCGGAGCCGGCTTGTCGGAAGCGTCGACGGCTGCGATCAGATCCTTGACCGGCATGGAGGAGATGAAGTCGTCCGCGGCCAGTTCGGTGCGGTTGCCTTCGGAATCCACATATACGACGGAACCGATCTTGCCATTGGACTGGCGGATTTCCACCACATTGGCGTCGGTGATCACCTTCACGCCAGCGGCCTCGCAGTTGGCCTCAACGGTTTCCCACAGCTGACCCGGACCATACTTCGGGTACCAGAATTCCTCGATGAGTGAGGTCTCGACCTCGGAATTGTCGCGTTTCTTCGGCATGAGTTTGGCGAAGGCGTTCTTCAGCACGCCCATGATGCTCAGGCCCTTGACGCGCTGCGCGCCCCAGTCGGCGGAAATCTGGGAGGGATGACGACCCCACAGCTTCTCGGTATAGCCTTCGAAGAACATGGAATACAGCTTGCGGCCGAAACGGTTGATGTAGAAGTTCTCCAGATTGGTTTCCGGCAGCTTGTGCACCATGGACTTCAGGTAGCTGAAACCGGCGACCAGCGTCAGCTTCGGCCCCATGGCCTTCAGCGTGTTGGGGGTCAGGGAAATCGGGTAATCGAAGAAATGGCGATTCCAGTAAATGCGGGACACACGGTGACGCTTGAGCATCACCTTGTCTTCGACTTCCGGATCCGGGCCGCCCGGCTCCATGTCATGCTCACGTCCGAGCTTCTTGTCGTCATAGCTGGGGGCGCCCTGCAGCGGCAGAACCTCCTTCCACCAGTCCATAACGCGTTCATCCTTCGAGAAGAAACGATGGCCGCCGATGTCCATGCGGTTGCCGCCATGTTTGACGGTACGGGAAATGCCGCCGAACTCGCGGGTGGCTTCCAGCACGGTCACGTCATATTTCTCGGAGCCACCGTCCTTGACGAGCTCCCACGCAGCGGTCAAGCCTGCAGGGCCACCGCCGATAATCACCACGGATTGCTTTTGCGTCACTTTAGGTCTCCTTATAAAAACAAATCTCAGACAGTCTATCGAAAGGCTCGGAACCGCACACCACACGCGTGCGCATACACACAAAACTAACCCTTAGAGTGAAGCCGTACTTGACGGACCGTATTTTCTCACCGGTATTCTCCATACCGGAACCGTCCGCGGGCAGCCTCCGCATATGCGTGGTGCCGCATTCCTACGGGCGGGAAGCGGCACCATAGACACAAATCCAAAAAACTGGCGGACTTACGTCGAAAACGGAAGTCGAATCAGTGGATGTCGTCCGGAATGTCGATGTCGGTTTTCTGCACTTCCTCGACGTTCACGTCCTTGAAGGTGACGATGCGCACGTTCTTGACGAAACGGCTGGAACGATACACGTCCCATACCCAAGCGTCGGTCAGCCGCACGTCGAAATACACGTCCTGGCCCGCGGAACGCACGTTGAAATCGACCTTGTTGGCAAGGTAGAAACGTCGTTCCGTCTCCACGACGTAGGTGAACAGTTTGATGACGTCGCGATACTCTTTGTACAACGCCAGTTCGGCGTCGGTTTCATAATTGTCGAGATCCTCGGCGCTCATCACTTACCTTCCGTGTCGCGCTTGCGGCCACGGCCAAGCGTGCGCCACCAAGCTTCCTTTGATGTCTTACGTTCCTCCGAAGCGTACGGCCAGCTCTCTTCGACGTCGCCGTTCACGGGACCGTCACCGTCTTCCTTGGAACCTTCTTTGACGATTGCGTCGGCGTGCGGGGAATCGTCGTCTTTCTTCCTGACGTCAACCGGCTGCGCGAAGAGCACTCTCCGCAGCTGCTCCTGCTGGTCCTGTTGCAACGGCTCAACTGCGGAATCGTCATCGTCTTTCCTGTTGATTTGAATGGCGATCGAATGCTCGCGAGCGCTCAACGCTTCCTTGACGCCGGGATTGTCTTCGATCAGGTGCATGCCGAACGCGTCGAGGGAGCGGATCGGATCGTATTCGTCGGCCAGTGTGTCCATGACGATCAGATCCTGATAACGATTCTGGGATGCGTTCCACAGTGCGTCGCGGGAACGGCCGGATGGCACGAATCCCAACGACTGGTACACGGAGACGGAACGCGTGTTCTGTTCCGGAACGGCGACCCAGATGCGGTGCATGCCCAATCCGGCGGGTTCCGGCGCGAAACCGTAGGTCATGACGCGCGGCATGATGTCACGCGAATAGCCACGACCGCGGAAGTCCTTGCCGAGCACCACCTGGATGCGGGCGGAACGGGCCCAGCCGTCGATGTCGATCAGGAAGATCATGCCGATGACGTTGTCGGAGGATGCGGCGTCGATTTCGCCGTCACCGTCATGGTCCGCCTCCGTAATGATGGACCATGCTACCGTACGTCGGAATTCCGGATCCCCCACTCCGGATTCGCTTGGCTTCTCGCCGTTGCTCCAAGCCACGGAACGATGCACCCACGCGTGGACCGCACCGCGTTCGGCAACGCGATCCTTGCCTGTGATGCCGGACGCCCCGATATACGCTTCGATGGTATCCATACGGTCAAGGTCTTCGACCATGGCCGGACGCAAGCGCACCATCTCGCCTTTGATCGGCGGAATGACAAGCTGTGCAGGAAGTTCTCTCGATACGTTCGCTGCCGTCGCGTCAACATTCTCTGGCATGATTCTTTCCCCCATGTCATTCGGTCGCGGCTGCTGCCGCAACCCATTACCGACGGTATTGTACTCGACTGTGGAAAGGCTGGGAGGCAAAATCGACATTTCCGCCAAAAATCGTCGAAAACGCTTCTTGAGACGTTCCATCTCAACTTGTGAACGTTGCCGTGTTTCGGTTCCTCAGAACGTCTCCAGGCATGGCCGATATGGGCGTTTCCAGCGAAAATGTATGGAGCTTAGGTGCGTAGGCGTATATGGAGCGCGTGCGATGCATATACGGAAGACGCGTGCGGGTCCATATACGAAAACCTCCCGTCTTCCGACTTATTGAAACGTCGGAAAACGGGAGGATATCATGCTCGTTTACGGCTTGATCTCAGCTATTTGCTCACTTGCCTACTTGATCTTGCCCATAACGATCTTGGTCACGGCCTTCGCGTCGGCCTGACCGCGGGTCGCACGCATGACGGCACCGATGATCGCGCCCATCGGCTTCATATTGCCGCTCTTGAGCTTCTCGACGATATCCGGGTTCGCTGCCAGCGCCTCGTCAACGGCCTTCTCGAGAGCGCCATCGTCGGAAACCACCTGGAATCCGTGCTTCTCGACGACTTCGGCAGGAGTGCCTTCGCCTGCGAGCACACCGGCAACGGTCTGCTTGGCGAGCTTGTCGTTGAGCTTGCCGTCCGCGATGAGCTTTTCGACCTCGGCCACATCCGACGGGCTGATGGACAGCTCCTCAAGGCTCACACCCTTCGCGTTGGCTTCACGGGACAACTCTCCCAGCCACCACTTCTTGGCACCTGCGGCGGTGGCACCGGCCTTGACGGTCTCTTCGAGCAGATCCAGAGCATCGGCGTTGAGCACGTCGCGCATCTCCAGATCGTTGAAGCCCCATTCGGCCTTCAGTCGGTTGCGGCGCTCGCGCGGCATCTCAGGCATCTGAGCCCTCAGCTCTTCGATGTGCTCCTTGGTGATGTGCAGCATGACCAGATCCGGATCCGGGAAGTAGCGGTAATCGTCCGCATCGGACTTCACACGGCCGCCGGCGGTGGTCTGCGAGGCCTCATCCCAGTGGCGGGTCTCCTGCAGGATCTCGCCGCCTTCGCTCAGAATGGACGCCTGACGGCGAATCTCATACTGGACGGTCTTCTCAATGCCGCGGAACGAATTCACGTTCTTGGTTTCGGAACGGGTTCCGAACGGATCGGAGGCGCTCGGACGCAGAGAAACGTTCACGTCAGCGCGCATGTTGCCCTGCTCCATACGGGCGTGGGAGATGTTCAGCGCACGCACGATGTCGCGGATGGCGCGCATGTAGGCGCCTGCGATTTCCGGAGCACGCTCTCCGGCGCCCTCGATCGGCTTGGTCACGATTTCGATCAGTGGCACGCCGGCACGGTTGTAATCGACCAGCGAGTGATTCGCGCCTTCGATACGTCCGTCCGCACCGCCGACGTGGGTGTTCTTGCCTGCGTCGTCCTCGATATGGGCACGTTCGATCGGAACGCGGAAGACGGTGCCGTCCTCCAGCTCAACATCGAGATAGCCGTTGCCGTTGGTCGGCTTGTCGTACTGCGAAATCTGATAATCGCGGGGCATATCCGGGTAGAAGTAGTTCTTGCGCGCGAACTGGCTCCACTCGGCGATCTCGCAATGCAGGGCCAGGCCCAGCTTGATCGCGTAATCCACGGCAGCCTCGTTCAGCACCGGAAGGGAGCCCGGCAGTCCCAGGCTCACCGGAGTGAGCTGGGTGTTCGGGTCGCCGCCGAAGGAAACTTCGGCCGGGCAGAACAGCTTGGTGGTGGTGGAAAGCTCAACGTGGGTTTCCAGACCGATGACCGGATCGAACTTCTTTACGGCATCGGCGTACTTCATCAACTTTTCAGCCATTTTGTTTTCTTTCCTCCGATGCTTCTACTTGTTCAGTCCGTCGAGCCACGGGGTCTTCAGGGACTGCCAGATCGGGCCGTTCCAATCTTCCTCAAGAGCCGCTTCCAAAGCCGCAGCCGGCTTGTACATGGCTTCGTCGCGCTGCTGGGGCGCGATGAACTGGAAGCCGACCGGCAGGCCGTCGTCGCTCAGGCCCGCAGGAATGCTCATGGCCGGAACGCCGGCGAGATTGGCCGGAATGGTGGTGATGTCGATGGCGTACATGGCCATCGGATCCTCGGTCTTCTCACCAAACTTGAATGCGGTGACCGGGCTGGTCGGGCCGACGAGCACATCGACCTGTTCGAACGCCTTCTTGAAGTCGTTGATGATCAGGGTGCGCACCTTCTGCGCGGAGCCGTACCAGGCATCGTAATAGCCTGCGGACAGCGCGTAGGTGCCCAGGATGATACGACGCTTGACCTCGTCGCCGAAACCGGCTTCACGGGTGTAGGCCATCATATTGGCCGCGGTCTGCGGAACGCCGGCCGGCGGCATGACGCGCAAGCCGTAACGCATGCCATCGTAACGGGCCAGGTTGGAGCTGACCTCGGACGGCATGATGATGTAGTACGCGCCCAGGGAGTACGGCAGGTGAGGCAGGGACACCTCAACGACCTCCGCGCCCATTTCTTCGAGCTTCTTGACGCCTTCGTTGAAGCGCGCCATAACGCCGGGCTGGAATCCTTCGCCGCCCAGTTCCTTGATCAGGCCGACCTTGAGGCCCTTCAGGTCACGCTTCATGCCTTCGCGGGCGGCTGCGACCATCGGGCGCGGCCCCTCCGGAATGGAGGTGGAATCACGCTTGTCATGCCCGCCGATCACTTCCTGCAGAAGAGCCGAATCGAGCACGGTACGGGAGCACGGGCCGATCTGGTCAAGGGAGGAAGCCATGGCAATCGCGCCGAAACGGGAGACGCCGCCGTAGGTCGGCTTGACGCCCACGGTTCCGGTCAGCGAGCCCGGCTGGCGGATGGAGCCACCGGTATCGGTGCCAAGTGCGAGCGGCGCTTCGAATGCCGCCACGGCTGCGGCGGAACCACCGCCGGAACCACCCGGAACGCGTTCGGTATCCCACGGATTGCAAGTGGTCTGGTATGCGGAATGCTCGGTGGAGGAGCCCTGCGCGAATTCGTCGAGGTTGGTCTTGCCCAGCAGCGGCATACCTGCGGCCTTGAGCTTCTCGATGACGGTCGCGTCGTACGGAGGCACCCAGCCTTCGAGGATCTTGGACGCTGCGGTGGTCTCGATGCCCTTGGTCACGATCATGTCTTTGATGGCGATCGGCACGCCGGCGAGTTCCGGCAGCTGTGCCTTCTCCTCATCGGACTTGGCGTCGAAGGCGTCGGCCTGCTCGAGGGCTTCGTCGCCGGAGACCTTCAGGAATGCCTTGACGCTCGGCTCGGCGGCTTCGATGACTTCGAGGTGCGCCTCGACCAGCTCACGGCTGGAGACTTCCTTGGCCTTGACCTTGGCCGCCATTTCGGCGGCGGACAGCTTTACGAGTTCAGTGGTGCTCATGTCACTCCTCTCCCAGAATGCGCGGGGCCACGAACATGCCGGACTCGGAGACCGGGGCGCCTGCGGTTGCTTCCTGCTGGGTCAGCGGAGTCTCGGGAACGTCCGGACGCAGGTAGGCCTCCAGCGGAATCGGATTCGCGGTCGGTTCCACGTCGTCCGTGGCGACTTCCTGAACCATGTTGATGGATTCGGCGATGACGTTCAGATCGCCCTGCAGACGGGTGATTTCCTCATCTGTCAATGCAATTCGGGCCAAATCGCCCAAATGCACGATTTCTTCTTTGGTGAAAGTAGGCATGGCAATAACAGTAACGCGTCTGTGTGACGAGCGCACGTCTTTTCAACCGCCCTCCGTCAGTCCCTCCGTCGAATCCTCAGCCCGTTCTTTTACCCAATTGGGGATGCGGACACATAGTTGGACCGTCCAGGTATTGAAAAACAGTCTTAAACCGTCAGGCTTGCGGGGCGGCATGCTGGGCTATCCAAGCGTGCATGGAAACCGCAGCGGCGGCGCCCGCATTAATGGACCGGACCGAACCGAACTGGGAGATGTACACCACATCATCGGCGAGTTCAAGCGCCTTCTCGGACAGTCCCGGACCTTCCGCGCCGAAAAGCATAAGACAGCGCTTGGGGAAACGGTACGTCTCCATCGGCACGGCACCCGGAATGATGTCGAGTGCGATGACGCGCGCAGCCCGCAAGTCGGCTATCTTCGACTCCAGCTCGGCCAATTGCGTCAATCGATCCGAGACTTCCTGCGTACCAGCGACATCCGCATTCCCACTTATACGGAAACGAATTGCGTCAGCCTGCGATTGCGCCGCCGCGATTTCACCGGAAATACGGTATTTCCAGCATTCCACAAGCTCTGCGATGGAGGGATGATTTTCGACATGCTGGTACAGCTCGGTCATAAGAGCACCCTTGCGATTCCATTTGTGCGGGCCGACGATATGCACGCGCCGCGCCTGGAACGCGTTGGCCGTGCGCACCATGGACCCGATATTGAAATCATGGGTCCAGTTTTCGACGGCCACTTCGAATTCGTGACGTCCACGCGAATCGAGGTCTTCTTTGATGGCCTGGACCGACCAGTAACGGTAACGGTCTAGCACATTGCGTCGGTCGCCTTCGTCAAGCAGTTCCGAATCGAATCTGGAATCATAGTTCGGCGACTGGGGATCATCCGGACGCTCCTCCCCCGGATGCGTTTGCGCCCATGGCCCGACGCCGACCTCACGGAAGACCGGTTCGCCGGACGCTTTCGCCGCAATATCAATGGGATTGGGATCGTGCACTATTCCTCCAGAATCAGCGTATCTCATCACACACAGTGCCGTGAAACATCCTCTAAGTCTCGCATCGCGCTTCGGAGCACGAACCTGCAACCAGACCGTATGACCGTATACACAACGGAAAAACCGCAGAAAAACCACCCACACAAACCTTGCTGGGCGAATCTCAAGCGATCCGGTCCGGCATGCCGGATCAGTGAAGCTCGGACTCCTTGTACACCTGCACGAACGGCAGTTCCGACTCGCCTCCGGAAACAGGATCGACGACCTTGATGGTCGGCTCGATCATGTCGACTCCACCAATCAGGGATGCGACGGCAAGCACCTCGGCCCCCTCGTTCCCAACCACGGAGAAATCAAGGCTCAATTCGTTGCCGTTACGCAAAGTGACCAGTGAGGACGTCTGCACATACGATTTCTCGGACAGCCAGGAATCAAGCAGCACCACGCGTTTGCCCTTGATGGACGGTCCCTTGATGGACGGATAGACGAAGTCCATAACGAAACCATTCAAATCTTCCCCACGGGACGCGGCAGCCTGAATCATCGCCGAAACCAGCGGAACGGCGGCCGCGGTCAAAGCGCCGACAGCGTCGAAATCATCAACGGAATAACCGGATTCCTCCAACGCGTCAAGCAACATATGACCTACGATCGAGGCTCCGCGGTGATCGAACAGCACCGCGGAAAGCTCCGAGAACGGCTTGTCCTTCATTTCGGCTTGCAGCAACGTCTTGAGCTGGTCACGCGGTTCAAGCATGGCAAACTCGACGGCGGAGTTCGCTTTGGCGGCAGAATCGCCAGCCGCTTCGGCAACCGGCTTGGTCTTGCGGAAAGTGTTCTCTTCGGTCATGTTCTCCAGACTATCCTTTCGACTCGTCATTACAATGAACGGCCCGACATGCCGTCCTCGACCACGACGACCGTGTAGCGTTTCACCGTCTCACGATCCTGGGCATAGGAAGCGAACGTGATCATTGTGGAGGTTCCGTCGAGCGTGATTTCGCGAGGATTCTCGGCCCCGTCCTTGACCACGGTGCCGTCCACCGCCACATATCCGCCATCGCCTCGGCCGACGATGGAAGCACACACCGTTTCCGTACCGGCCGGAACCTTCAGAACATACGCGGTGATATTCGAAGAGAATTCCACCTTCGTCGAACCCGCCTCGTCATACAGAGCTCCAGCATCGAAGACAAGCCCCGTCAGCGAAGCGTCCGAGGAATACCTCTCGTCCGTGGTGGTGCGCACGCCGTAGATTCCGCCGACGACAATTTGGGTCGAGTCGTTCGCCACGAATTTGACACGTACCCTGCCGCTTTGGGCCTTGGCAACGAGCTCCGCCGGAATTTCCGTATTGACCCAGTAGAATCCATCAGTTTGGGCATTGTGGGAGATGGTGAATTTCCGCGCGTTTTCGCTCAGCTTTCCTGCCGCCTGGTCTTCTTCGGAATCCAGTGGGGTCGGGTCAATCCACACGTCGAAACCGTTGCGGCCGGCATCGCCGGCGTACAGACGAACGCCAAGATAGTTCTTCTCGCTCTGCCGGTTCACCATCATGTCGTAGCTGACCCAACCGTCGAGTTCGGCCTCACGGTAGGGTTGGTCTTCGTGTGAGCCTGCGGTGGAATTCGCCTTGTTCAGATTGTGGGAGCCTTTTTCGTTCTGCTCCTGGTTGTCGAAGGCATCCAGCAGATCCGTGTTGAACGCATTGTCGCGCTCCTCATCCTTGGTCGAGAGAATCTGCTGCTGATATGCTTCGGAATCCACTTCGGCAAGATTCCAGTACACGGCGTATGTGGTTTTGTACAACGAATAGTACGGCTGGAGCTTCACTCCGGCCGCCTCGCCATCGACGTTCCTGAATCCGAACGACAATTCCCCGCCATCCGCAGGGTCATCTATGCGCACCAGATTTTGCCTGAAACTCTCCAGCCATTGGGCCGTGCTGATTTCCCTCCCTTCCACTTTGGACGGGAAGATCTGGGCCATGGCGTTCGAGGACGCGTCATAGGCCGCGGTACGTACGAGGATGCCGCCATATCCGTAGTTGGACGTTGCGTCCGTGCTCTTCAACGAACCGGCAAGGACCAGCGGACCATAGGTGAACGCCACCCAGTTCTTATTGTCCTGTGCAGTGTGGGCCTGAAGTTTCGCCGGCAATTCGTATGTGACCGCGTCGCCGGCCTTAACCGCGACGGTGAGCCATCCGTTGTCGTCCTTGACTAGATCCGACGCTTTCCGCCCGTTCAACGTGGCGTCGGCCGTGGTCCATTCCGGCAACCGCAGTTTGAGGTTCACGATTCCCGACGTATCGTTGCCAAGCCCCGCATCCAGCGTCTCGACTTCGAACGTGACCGTAGTCCGTTTCGGCACATTGGCGGTCTGCGTGATTTTGAGGCCATGACGTTCATCCATGAACATGGACGATCGGAACATGTTCACATATATGTCGTTCTCGTCGGTGAACCACATGGAATCGTTGAGTTTGGCGAAATTCTCGATGCCGGTACCCTGGCAGCACCAGAATTCGCCGTATTGCGTGCCGAACACTTTCGGATAACCGGCTTTCATCGGCTGGAAGTATTCGGTCATGCCGGTTTCCGGGTTCTGCGATGCCACAATCGAATTGATGAACGTGTGCTCATAGTATTCGGAATACTTGGCCTGCCTGGTCACCTGAGACAGCAGACGGGTGAGCTTGAGCATGTTATGTTCGTTGCAGGTTTCCACCGTGGAGTTGTTCTGATAGCCGCCGCCATTGGCGGAATCGCCATTGGCCACGGCATCCCTCCACAGCTGATCCGGCGTATGGAAGTGCTCGGACTGGCTGTTGCCGCCATTCACATAGGTGTGGTGGTTGACGACGATGTCCCAGAAATTCCGGGCCGCCTTCAGGTACAGGTTCGTCAGCTCGTTCTGCTCGTCGGCAGACAGGCTGTCGAACAGTTCCTGATCTGACGTGTAGACAACGTATCGTTGCACGGCTCCTGTGAGCTTGGGGATGGTGGTGTTGGCATGTTTGCCGTTCAACACGTCCTGACCGTCCGCCAAGGATTGGAACAAACCGATCTCGTCGAACAGATGCGCGGCTTCGAGAGCCTTTTTCTTGTCGGCCGTATTGTCTGCGATTCCCGCCACCTGATACAGCGCATCGTTCATGCCGCCATATTCGGTACCCAGCATGTCGACGTCGGAATGCGCCGACTTCCAATTGACGATCCATTTGGCGAAATCGACCGAAGCGGCGCGGGCTGCGTCACGGGTCTCATCGTCGGTGGCATACATGCATGCGTGCACCATGCCCTGTTCGATCTTGTGCAGATTGTAGAACGGCACGATCAGACCGTCTTTGCCGTTCGGCACCGCATCCACTTTGAACGCCGGGAAGAATCCGGCGTTCGCGGGATCCTTGTGCGCATAGGCTTCCTGCGTTTCACGAATACCCAGCACCATGGCCTTGAGCTTGGCCGCGAGCAGCGCTTTCTGCTCATCCGTCGCGAATGTGGAACGCTGGGCTTCGGAGATCGCGGAAATGTAATGTCCTACGAAATGTCCAGTGAAACGGTTGGGATTGGTCTTTCCATCGGGATTGTTCCGCGCACTGTATCCGGCTTCCCATCCACCGTAGTTTCGCACGCCTTTGGTGTCGAGACCGGCCTGCGTACGGAATTCCACCAACAGTCCGTCGGCGTCGAAGCTGAGCAGATACGCGATTTCCTTTTGTCCGGCATTGATCAGATAGTCATCCGCGACGCGCACATTCGCCATGTCGGATTCCGACAAATATTTTTCGGAATATTCCCGCGATTCGCTTTCCGATTGCGCGCGAACGGCATCCATGTTGGAGCCGAGCGGCTCCGCAGTGGCGCTCTGCCCCGCATCGGCCGTGCTGGCCGCGGCATCCCACAGTTTCATCTCGTCAAAGTTGCCGTTCAATGTTCCTCCGCTGCTATGCGTACCATCTCATCCGATATGTGGCATCGGACATCAGACCAACCGTCGTGGCCGCCCGAGGTCAAGGCCAGCACCGATGACTGTTTTCCTGCCTTGGCACTCAGCGCCAACCGTCTTGATTGTACTGCTGTTAGCGCGCACAATAGTTACATGAATGGCTATTTGGACGCGGACGGCGCCGATGAACCGCACCCGCGCTCATTTCATCCGGCCCGGCGCCGATAACGTCGCCCCCGTCTCCGGCTCTTCGCTATTCTCCGCTGGTCTCCGGCGCGGTCAATTCACGAACGTCGGCTTTTTCGGGAGCGATGATCTCCACGGGGCCGATGACCTTGCTCTGGTCAACCTTCTGCAGCTTGCGGGCCGTGACCAATACCCGCGATTCCAAGGAAGAAGCGAACGCGTTGTACGCACCGACTGTTCGGGTAAGCGCGGCTCCGAGTTTCGTGGCGCGATCGCCCAATACCGCAAAACGGTCGTAGAGCTCACGGGAAAGGTCGAACAGCATCTTCGCGTCGTCGGTAAGGCTCTGCTGCTGCCACGCATAGGCCACCGATTTCAGCACCGCCCACAAAGTGATCGGAGACGTGAGCGCCACCTTGCGTGAAAACGCATCGTCCATCAGCGTCGGGTCAGTTTCCAAGGCGGCCTGCAACAGGGATTCGTTGGGAATGAAGGCGATCACGAAATCCGGAGCGTCATCGAACGCATTCCAGTAGGCCTTGTCTCCAAGCGTCTTCACGTGATCGCGGACGGCTTTGGCGTGCGACCGCAACAGTTCCGCCTTGCGGTCCAATTCCTCTTTGGAAGCCGTATCGGGAATCTCGCACGCACGCTGGTAGTCGGCGTACGGGGCCTTCGCGTCGATGGGAATGGTCTTTCCGCCAGGCATGTGAATGATCATGTCCGGGCGCTGCGTATTGCCATCCGCATCGGTGACCACTACCTGGGTATCGAAATCGACATGTTCCAGCAGACCCGCCGATTCGACGATATTGCGAAGCTGCGCCTCGCCCCATGCGCCACGCACCTTGTTGTTGCGCAGCGCGGCGGACAGTGAGCTCGTTTCGCGATCAAGCCTGGCCTGCTGCTCCCCCAAACCTTTCAGCTGCTCTCCGAGAGCCCCCATCTCACGCTTGCGTCCTTCTTCGATCTGAGAGACCTTCTCCTGAAGTGCGTCAAGATTCTTCTGCACCGGGGCAAGCGCGGAAAGCACTTCGCTTTGCTCCTGCAACCGCTGTTCGCTCTCGGCCTGACGACGCTCCGCCTCGGCCGCGGCCTTCTCCCGCTCCCGTTCGACTCTCGCCTGTTCCGCGTTTTGAGCCTGAGCCAACTGGGATTTGAGGTACGTAAGCTGCTGATTCAGCCCCTCCGACCTCGTTCGATACTGAGCCACCGACATGTTCAGTTCGCCGATCTGTCGGCGGTAATCCTCAGCCTGGGCCTTCACCGCTTCCAGATCGGAAGCATGCGTATCACGGACCATCTCCTGACCCTTCGCACGGCCGACATAGAAACCAGCGGCCGCGGCGATGGCCGCCACGAGCACAATCAGGACAAAAGACGCAAAATTATCGAACATGCGTTCGATTCTATCATGTCGGCGCCAACAAGCGCAAACGAGACGCACCCCGCAATCCGGGCCTCAGACAACAATCTGATTCCGGATTCCGGGGCGCGTCTCAAGCAGTCAAACCACTTGCGCAATTACCCGCGCAGCCGTTCAGGCGGCCGCATCGCCCGCATCACACGGTTTCCAGCTGACCGTCCGCCCATGCGGACAGTTCCAGATGGTCTCCGCCCGTCTGGTCCACAAGCACGGTGTCGCCGTCGTGCACGCGCCCCGCAAGCAGCATACGCGCCAGCTGATCGCCGACTTCGGTCTGCACGAGTCGACGCAGCGGGCGGGCGCCGTACGCCGGATCGTATCCCGTGTTCGCCAGCCATTCGCGCGCCGAATCGGTAACATCCAGCTTGATCCGACGCTCGCTCAGACGTGCGGAGACCTGCGCCACCTGAATGTCCACGATTCCGCCGAGCTCCTCGCGCGTAAGCGGCTGGAACATGACCAATTCGTCGAGTCGGTTGATGAATTCCGGCTTGAACTGCGCGTGCACGGCATCCATGACGGCCTTCTTCTTGGCGTCCGCATCCATGTCGGGGTTGACGAGGAACTGCGAGCCAAGGTTGGACGTCATGATCAGAATCGTGTTCTTGAAGTCCACCGTGCGCCCCTGGCCATCGGTCAGACGGCCGTCGTCGAGCACCTGCAGCAGCACGTCGAAGACTTCCGGATTGGCCTTCTCCACCTCGTCGAACAGCACCACCGAATACGGACGGCGCCGCACGGCCTCGGTAAGCTGACCGCCCTCCTCGTAACCGATGTAGCCCGGCGCGGCACCGATCAGGCGAGACACGGACGCCTTGTCCATGTACTCGCTCATGTCGATGCGCACCATGGCCTTCTCGTCGTCGAACAGGAAGTCGGCGAGCGCCTTCGCGAGTTCGGTCTTACCCACGCCGGTCGGCCCGAGGAACAGGAACGATCCGGTGGGTCGGTTCGGGTCGGAGATGCCCGCGCGCGAGCGCCGTACCGCGTCGGAGACCGCGGCGATGGCTTCTTTCTGGCCGATCACGCGTTTGCCGAGGTATTCCTCCATGTGCAGGAGTTTCTCGTTTTCGCCTTGCATGAGTCGTCCGACCGGGATTCCCGTCCATTCGGAGACGATTCCCGCTATGGAGTCGGAGTCGACATGGTCGGGGACCATCGGTTCGCCTTCGGTGAGCGTGGCGTCGTTCGTTTCGGAGTCGTTCGCAGCCGCTTCGGCCGCGCTCAATTCCTTCTGGATCGCGGGGATTTCGCCGTACGAGATGCGGCTGGCCTTTTCCAGATCGCCTTCGCGCATGGCTTTGTCGGCTTCCACACGAAGGTCGTCGAGTTTGGCACGCAGGTCGCCGACCTTGTTGTGTCCGGCTTTCTCCGCGTCCCAACGCGCTTTGAGGCCGATCAACGTTTCACGGGCGTCCGCCAGGTCGGCCTGCAGCTTTTCGAGACGTTCCTTGGATGCGGGATCCTCGGCCTTCTTGAGCTGCATTTCCTCCATTTCGTAGCGGGTCACCTTGCGTTGGAGTTCGTCGATCTCCTCCGGCGAGGAGTCGAGTTCCATACGCAGGTGCGCGGCGGCCTCGTCCACCAGGTCGATTGCCTTGTCCGGCAGCTGGCGGCCGGAGATATACCGGTTCGACAGTGTTGCCGCGGCGACGAGCGCGTCGTCTCCGATGGTCACCTTGTGGTGCGCTTCGTAGCGTTGTTTCAGACCGCGCAGGATGGCGATCGTGTCTTCCACGCTCGGTTCGCCGACGAACACCTGCTGGAAGCGGCGTTCCAGGGCCGGGTCCTTTTCCACGTTTTCACGGTATTCGTCGAGTGTGGTGGCGCCGATCAGTCGCAGTTCGCCGCGTGCGAGCATCGGCTTGAGCATGTTGCCCGCATCCATGGAGCCTTCGGCCGCGCCTGCGCCGACGATGGTGTGGATTTCGTCGATGAAGGTGATGATCTGCCCGTCGGATTTCTTGATTTCCTCGAGCACGCTCTTGAGTCGTTCCTCGAATTCGCCACGGTACTTCGATCCGGCCACCATGGAGCCCAGGTCAAGCGAGATGAGCTTCTTGTTTTGCAGGGTGGTCGGCACGTCGCCCGCCACGATTCGCTGCGCGAGTCCTTCCACGACGGCGGTTTTGCCCACGCCCGGCTCTCCGATGAGCACCGGATTGTTCTTGGTTCGCCTTGAAAGGATCTGCACGACTCGGCGGATTTCCTGATCGCGGCCGATTACCGGATCGAGTTTGCCGTCTTTGGCGGCGGCGGTCAGATCGGTGGAGTACTTTTCAAGCGCCTTGTAGGATCCTTCCGCGTCGGGGCTGGTCACCTTCGCGCCTCCTCGCACGCCGGGAACGGCCTTGCGTAGCGCTTCGGCGGTGACGCCGTTCTTTTCAAGGATCTCCGCCGACTGGTTCGGCTTGCTTGCCGCGATCGCGATGAGCAGATGTTCCGTGGAGACGTATTCGTCTCCCATGGACTGCATTTCCTTTTCGGCCTGCACGATGGCCGCGCTCAGCTGCCTGCTGGCCTGCGGTTGCGATGTGGTGGATCCGCTTGCGGCCGGTAGCGCGACCAGAGCGTTGCGCACCGCCGCGCCGATGGCCTGGACGTTGCCTCCCGCGGCTTGAATGAGTCCGCGGATCACGCCGTTTTCCTGACGTAGCAGCGCATCCATGAGATGCAGCGTCTCGATTTGCGCGTTTCCTGCGGCGGAAGCGCTTTGCACGGCGTCCGAGATCGCGGACTGCGCCATCGTGGTGAACTTCTGTTCCATATCATCCTCCATGATTCGCGTCAGCCTGTAGGCCGGCGCAATATGTCGTCGTCTGATATGCTCAACCGACTCACCCGCCATTCTATTCCCAAAAGTTGAGTGCGCATCACTCAACTTTTGAAATTTACTTCCGAAATTCCGGTCGCAACCAGAAAATCACGTCTCATACGTCCACATTTCACACCAATCACATGGCCGTAAAAATTACTGTCATATAGTTCCAATGTCCACGAGCCAACCAAACCAGGCCAGAGACCCAACCAAACTTTCCGTCACAAGAGGAAAGCGGCAAACCAATAATCGCAAACAACGAACGAGAATGAGAGAACCTGCCATGAGTCCACACGCAAACCCCGGCCGCCCACGCCGGACCAAGCGTCTGCGCTCTGCGCTCAAACCGCAATTCGGACTGCTGATCAGCCTGTCCACCTTCTGCGTGCTGCTGGCCATTTGGGCCGCTGTCACGGAAACGGGCCTGATGGACCCGCTGTTCCTCCCCTCACCCAGCTCTGTGGTGAAGGCGCTGGCCGAACAGTCGTCCGATGGCACGCTCTGGCAAGACATCGGCGTGAGCGTCTACCGCATCACCGTGGGGTACCTGATCGCCACCGCCATGGCATTGCCTCTGGGCGTCGGCATGGGCGTCAGCGCGAAGATCCGCGCCGCAGCGGAGCCGCTTATGGACTTCATCCGCTACATGCCGGTCGTGGCGTTCGTTCCGCTGACCATCATCTGGGCGGGAACCGATGATTTCCAGAAATTCCTCATCATCTGGATGGGCACGTTCTTCCAGCAGGTACTGCTCATCTGCGATGCCGTGATGCAGGTGCCGGCAAATCTCATTGAATTCGGAGAAACGCTGGGCATGAGCCGTATGGGCATAGTCATGCGCATCGTGTTCCCGGCATCCATGCCGCGCATCTGGGACGCCCTGCGCGTCAGCCTCGGATGGGCCTGGACCTGGCTTGTCGTGGCCGAACTCGTTGCCGCCACCAATGGTCTGGGCTACCGGATCACCGTCTCGCAACGTTACTTCGCCACTGACGTGATCATCGGATACGTCATCGTCCTAGGCATTCTTGGCCTGTTCTTCGACCAAGTGATGCGTTTCATAGCACACCGCGCATTCAGCCGTTGGGAGGGCCGTCGATGAGCGACAACGCGAAAATCTCCGTTCAGAACATCTCGCAGAACTTCGGCGAGCTGAACGTACTGCAAAACATCAACCTCGACTTCCAGCCGAACGAGTTCGTGGCGGTGGTCGGCGCGTCCGGCTGCGGCAAATCGACGCTGCTTTCGATCATCGGAGGACTGCTTGAGCCGACGCAGGGCCAGGTGCTCGTCGACGGCAGCCAAATCACCGGCCCCGGACGCGATCGCGGAATCATCTTCCAAAAACCGGCATTGCTGCCGTGGATGAGCTGCCAGAAGAACGTGGAATTCGTGCTGCGGCAAGACAAGAATCTCAAGCCGTCCGACCGTGCGCAGATCGCAAGGCAACGTCTTGCGGACGTGAAACTCGACGGATTCGAAGACGCCTTCCCCAACGAACTGTCCGGAGGCATGCAGCAGCGGCTCGTGTTGGCACGATCGTTGGCATACAAGCCGGAGATCCTGCTTATGGACGAACCGTTCGGCGCCCTCGACGCGCTCACCCGCCAAGAGATGCAGCTGCTGCTCGCCCAGGTCTGGGAGGCCAACCGCATGACGGTGATGATGGTCACGCACGACATCGACGAAGCGGTCTTCACCTCCGATCGGGTGATCGTACTCTCGCCAAGGCCCGGCCGCATCCTCGAAGAGGTGCACATCGACCTGCCGCGCCCACGCAGGCAAGACATGATCGCGACCGAACGATTCCAGCAATACTCAAGTCGAATCTGGAACCTCATCCACGAACAGCACTGAATCGGATCAGCGCCGGCCCCGCAAAATCGGACATGCAGGCGCGAAAAAGCCCGGTACATCGCAAAACTTCAAACGCAATACAAGCGATACAAGCAACACGAAAAGAGAAACAAGAGAGGAACAACCATGAACAAACCACTCAAGGCGCTGGCCGCGGCCGCGGCGATCACCTTCCTCGCATCGGGACTTTCCGCATGCGGCTCCAACTCGAACTCCGCCGACGGCGACGCCCAGACCATCAATCTCGGCGTCGAACCATGGCTTGGTTACGCGCCATGGTACATCGCGCAGGAGAAGGGCTATTTCGAAAAGTATGATCTGAACGTCAAGATCACCAGTTTCGATACCGACGCCGATTTCAACGCGGCACTCGCATCCGACAAGATCAACGTCGGCTGCGTGGCATCCCACACCGCGTTGCAGCTTCAGGAAAACGGCATCGATTCGAAGATCGTGCTACTGCTCGACGCTTCCGAAACCGCCGACGCGATCATCTCCAAGACCGCTAACAGCATCGCCGACCTGAAGGGCCAGCAGGTGGCCTACGAGGAAGGCACCACCAGCGATCTGCTGCTCAATTACGCGCTCGACCAGAACGGCATGAGCATCGACGACATTCAGAAGGTGCCGATGGACGCCGACGCCGCAGGTGCCGCCGTAATCGCCGGCAAAGTGCCGGTCGCGGTGACCTACGAGCCGTACATCACCGAAGCGAAGTCCAAGGACGCCGACCTGAAGACCATCTACACCGGCTCGGAGAAGGAAGGCCTGATCTCCGACGTGTTCGTGGCCAAGACCGAGTTCATCGACGAGAACACCGACGCCATGACCAAGCTCGCCAAGGCATGGGGCGATTCGATCGACTACTACAATTCCAACACCGACGACGCCCAGGAAATCATCGCCAAGAACATCGGCTCCAAGAAAGCCGATCTGGAAACCGCTTTCGCCGGCGTGAAATACTTCGGACTGGAAGACAACGAAGATGCGCTGACCGGCGATTACGTCTCCTCCACGCTGCCCGCCATCAACAAGGCCGCCATCACCGCACAGATCGTGAAGGGAGACGTGGACGCAACGAAACTCGTTGACGCCACCTACGTCAAGAACGCACTCAAGTAAGCGTCCGAACCCTCAACGAACCATCAACGAACCATCAACGAACCATCAAAAAGGCGGTCGGCAGAACAAAAATCAAGTCCCGCCGACCGCCGCAACCATATAAGCCGCGAAAAATCAGCCGCGCACCACCACATTGCGCAACGAACCGATGCCCTCAACATGCACGATGGCCTCATCACCCGGATCAAGATGCCCGGAAGCGTTCGGCGTGCCGGTCAAAATCACATCGCCCGGAAGAAGCGTCGCAAAACTCGAGATCGCGGCAATCTGCTCGGGCATGCCGTGAATCAGGTTCGCCGTGGTACCCGACGCCATCTGCACATCCTCGCCATTGAGCGAGAACGAAATCTTCGCATCACGCCAGTCAAACTCATCGCGGGTAACAATCCACGGACCCAACGGACATGCGGTATCGAAACCCTTGGCACGCGTCCACATCGGATCCAAACCCTGCAAATCACGCAACGTGACGTCATTCACGCAAGTGAAGCCCAGCACATAATCCATAGCCTTCTCCACCGGCACGTTCTTGGCGATACGCCCGATCACCAACGCCACCTCCGGCTCGAAGTTCATATCATTCGAACATGGCGGAATCACAATCGGATCGTCCGGACCAATCACCGACGTACTCGGCTTGGAGAAAATCACCATGTCTTCCGGAGCATGCTTGATATCGGAATGACCGGCCTCATGCATGAACTGCGCATGAGCCTCGTAATTCTTGGCCAGACCATACACCTTCGAAGGAATCACCGGCGCGAGCAGACGAATGCCGTCGCCGTCGACCGGGAAGCGCTCGCCGGTGGGCTGAACGGCCTTACCTGACAGCGGATAGCCGTCGAGCGCCACGAGATAGTCTTTGCCGTCGCTTTCGTCGGTCTGCACGAAAGCGTACTGCGGTACATCATTATGCGAAAAACGTGCGATTCTCATGCTTGTCAGTCTACGCCGACCCGCCCCACACTTAGATGAACGCGCGTTCTCCGAAAATGGCCGTCCCCACGCGCACGATGGTCGAGCCTTCCGCGATGGCGAGTTCCATGTCGTGCGTCATACCCATCGAAAGCTCGCGGCAGCTGCCCGTGCCCGGCTCCCCGGACGCAGCGATGAGGTCACGGGTCTTGCGCAGATGCTCAAATCCTTTGCGAATAACGGTTTCATCGGTCACGTGCGCGCCTATGGTCATCAGTCCCTGCAATTCAAGACCGTCCAGAGTGCCGATTTTCTGCGCGATTCGAATGGCATGGGCCGGATCACACCCGGATTTCGAGGCTTCACCGGATTCGTTGACTTCCAGCAGCACTCCTACGGTAATGCCGCGCGCAGCTGCCCGGCGTGCGATTTTTTCGGCCAGCTCCAGCGAATCGACCGATTCGATGGTGTTGACATACGGCAGCACCTTGCCGATTTTGTTGCTTTGCAGTTGCCCGATCAGATGGAACGGAATATGCGGCTTTTCCGTGTCTTGAACAGGTTCCGCAACGTCGGCTGCAGCAGCGGGCCCCAAGGCGTATCCTCGTTCCGCGCACAACTTCACAAGCCCTTCGGCCTTGGCCGTCACTTCCTGCGGACGATTTTCACCGATCATGCGCACGCCCGCGTCGATCGCGGCCATGATCTCTCCCACGTCGCGTGTTTTCGTGGCTGCGAGCAGGCGCACGGAGCCTTCATCGCGGCCTGCGGCGGTCTCGGCCTCACGAATACGGTCCAGCACGCGATGCACGCCATCCGAAATCTGCTGCGCGCGGACTTGGTCGATTACCTCGTTGGAGAGGTCCTTATGCTCCATATATGCTGTCATCGCGTCACCTTCATAACACGTTCCCGACTTTTCCGGTCTTCGAACTTCACCAATCTTCACCGGGTTTCGTTACCAGAGTATGAAGAAGCCCGTACGACCGGCTTGAAGTGAAGCGATAAAGTAACCGGTATACCGTACGGGCCTGTATCAGACGGTAGTAGAAGGGGGACTTCAAAAGACTCCGTCTACTTCTCAGTTCTAGCAGATAGCCGGTAAAAAACACGCAACTTCCGGAGTTTTCCGCGTGTTTTCCCGGTATAGGAAAATCCACCACACCCCCTACATCCGACCGCTCAACAAGCGCTCAGGCGGAAAGTTCCTTGATTCTCTCTTCCAGGCTCCCCACGCGGTCCCGCAATGCGATCACCTGGCAGATGAGCGATTGGATCTGCCCTTCCCGAATCTCATCCCTGTGGCTCTTCGCATCCACCGGCGTGATGCCGGGCGCTTTGATCTGCTTCGCTTGGGCCATGATGACATCATCGCACTTCCAACGCGCGATGTTGCGCTCCACACGCTTCTTGCCGACGACCAGCGGACTCAATCCGGCGGATGTGAAAATCGCGCTCGGGCGTTCGCCCTGCAGATACCGACTCATACAGTTGATCTGGAAATCACGTGAATACGTGATCCGATTTTCAGTAACAGCCTCGACCGCCGGGAGGGATTCCAAATATGCTATTTCCGTTTGGCTGAACTTTTTCCTCGCCATGTTCTATCACCGTTTCATCCCGCTTTTGTGCTCTTCGCCGCGGTTGGACTTTCCCCCAAATCCAATCGCACTCGGGCATAGTAGCAGTCAAAAGCAAGAAAACCCACTAAAGATCACATCCCACCATATAATGAAACGCAAAATGTCCAAATCCTGAACATACATCCACCTATCGTCAACCATCAGGAGAATCCATGCCAGGTCGTTTCGCGCCAACACCTTCCGGACGTATGCATATCGGCAATATTTACGCGATGCTTGGCGCCTGGCTGTCCGCACGAGGACGGGGGGATGAGATATTCCTGCGCATGGAAGACATCGACGAACCCCGCGTTGTTCCGGGAGCGGCCGATGCGATGATGGATGACCTGCGTTGGCTTGGCATGGATTGGGACGACGAACCCGCCTTCCAGTCGCAACGCCACGAGATATATGAGGAAGCGTTGCGTTGTCTGCAGAATTCGCCCGCCCCGCAGGATGCGACGCTCATGGATTCAACGCGGCAGGAATCGATTTCACAGAACACGCCAGAGCCACAGGCAGAAGTTCAGACAGATTCCCCAGTGAGGCCCCATACGAGGCCCCACCGCCCGCGGAACCTTCCGCTGATATACCCCTGCTTCTGTTCGCGTGCCGACATCCGTGCGGCGTCAGCCCCACAGGAAGGCGACCGTTTCATGGTCTACCCGGGGACCTGCCGCCGTTTGGCCGCGCACGAGCCGCAACAGGTGCAGGAACGGCTTGATCGAGGCGATCGCCACTCATTGCGCATCGCGCTCCCCTCAGGCGCGCATGCGTCCGTTTCCTTCCATGACGAGATTTTCGGCCAGCAAACGTTCGATCTGCATCATGAAATCGGAGATACGATCGTCCGCCGCGCCGACGGCCTGTTCTCCTACCAGCTGGTAGTGGTCGTGGATGATCTGACGATGGGTGTGGACGATATCGTTCGCGGCCGCGATTTGCTGCGATCGAACGCATTGCAGATATACATTCGCGGCAAGCTTGTGGAAGCTGGATTCGCGCCGGCTGTTCAACCGAGATACACGCATCTGCCGCTTATCGATAATTCGGCCGGTCAGAGGCTCGCCAAACGTGAGCGGTCGCTCGACATGGGCATTCTGCGCAACAATGGCGCGACGGCGGAACAGATCGTCGGATACTGCGCGTGGCTGCTCGGGCTGCAAGGCCGGCAATCCGCGGAACCGCAACCCATGAGCGCCGACGAGGCTTTGTGTGAGTTCCGAAAGTCCGGTTGGAGCGCGCTGCGCGAAGACCACGCCGACCGATTGCTCGATACGGAACGCTTCAACGAATATTTTGGCCTATAGCATCCCTCAGCCTGCAATCGGACACGAGGAAGGAACTTCAAACACCTGCGCAAACACCCGTACACTCATCTCCACGCAAATACCTGCACAATGCAAGAAGGTCCGTGGAACATCAGATTCCACGGACCTTCAATACGTTCAGACAGAAATTATCTTCCGACCGAATTCCTATCAGGCGATGCCTGCGAAAAGCGTCTGGAAGATGAACACGCCGACGATGGCGCCCACGATCGGAGCCACGACCGGAATCCAGGCCTCGCTCCAGCGAGAGGATCCCTTGCTCGGAATCGGCAGGATGGCGTGCAGCAGTCGCGGCATGAGATCACGCGCGGGGTTCAGGCCAGGGCCGGTCGGGCCGCCCATAGAGGTCACGAGACCCCACACGATGAAGCCGACCACGATGGACGCGGCGGCGTGGTCTTCCTTGCCCCACGGCATTTCAAGGCAGCACAGCGCGCCGAGCACCAGCATGAGCGTGCCGAAGAACTCGTTGATGAAGTAGTTGACGCGATCGTTGTGCGCATCGGTGGTGCAGAAGGTGCCGAGAATGGCATTGGCATCCTCAGTGTCCTTGTAATGCGGCCAATAGGTCACGTACACAACGAGCTGGCCGACAGCTGCGCCGAGCAGCTGGGCGATGATGTACGGCAGGACCTGGCTCCACGGGAACATGCCGTTGACGGCCTGGGCGATGGTCATGGCCGGGTTGATGTGCGCGCCGGAGATGCCGCCGAACATAAGCACCGGGAGCATAACGCCGAAGCCGTAGCCCATGGCGATGTTCAGCCAGCCGGCATGATGGCCCTTGGTGTTCTTCAGTTCCACGTTCGCCACTGCGCCGTTGCCGAAGATCATCAGCACGGCGGTGCCGACGAATTCCGCGGCAAGCTTGCTAAAGAGTGTGATTTCCACTGCAGTTTCCTCTATTGCTTCTCTTACTTTCAGAAAAGATTGTTGGCAAATTCCGCCATAAGCGGACAACATCGCACTACAGTACTCTCACCTATGCCAATTTAAACTTTCACCTATGCCAATTTGAAACGGGAGAGCCGAAAACGACTCTCCCGCAACTTCTCATCAAGCACGGCCCTTACCGGAACCGCCGCTTTTCAGGCTCGATCCTATCGATTGCCCCGCTTGGATATAACGGAGAACACCCGGATTCCGGCCGCCACCACGAGCGCAGCCAGCATCACGACCACCAGGAACGCCACCGCGCTACCGGTCTTCGCCACTACGGACGTGGACGAGTCTGCGTTGGACGAGGTATTGGACGAGGCGTTGCCGTTGGTATTGGAATTGTTTCCATCGGTATTGCCGTCATCCTTCTTGCCGTCATCCTTCTTGCCGTCGTCGGGCGTGTCGTCGCCATCCGTCTTACCCGGCCAATCGGCGAGTCGGTAAACGGAGCCACCGCGGATGGCGTTGCCCGGAATAAACACAACGTAATCATCAGTGACGGCGAAGTTACGCATCGTCTGGTTCGAGTCGTCGCCGAGGCCATCAAGCGTGATGGTGTCGATGTTGATGTTGCCGCCGTTGGAATCGCTCGTGATGGCGTAGGTATCGCAGCCAGCAACCGAGGTCTTAACGGCATTCAGGCAAGTCAAGAGTGCGTGGAGCTGCTTTGCGGAATCCTTGTTCAGCACCTGATCGAGGACCTTCTGAAGAGAATCGGGGAACACCACGTCACCCTGGCCCATGTACTCCTGATATGCGTCGACGAGCTCCTTATAGACCTGATAGAACGCATCGATGTTCTCCTGGCCGCTTGCATCGACCAAGTTAGTGATGGAACCCATGCCGTAAGCAAGCGAGAGCACGTCGGAAGCGGTCTGGCCGCCCATCGTATGAAGCTCGATGACACCGTTCTTGATGTCTTCCACGAGAGCGGCGGTCTGTTCATCCGTCAGCACGACGTCACCGGAAGCGGCGTCGTTGGATGCGGAGTCGGACGTCGTGGAGGCACCGTTTGCCGCGTCGTAGGCCTGCGCCGCCGCAAGCGCCTGAGCGACTTCTTCCTCAGCGCTCAGCGTCTCGTCATTATTGGCCGTGGCAGCGGAGCCGTCTTCGCTAGCGCCCGCAGTACCGTCGGTCAACGAGACATCCCTCTGCAAAAGCAGCTGGATCAGGACCTTGACATAATTGAGCTTTTCAGTCCACTCGTCCTTGCTCATCTTGAGCACGTCGCCATTCATGACCTTGACCATCGGGCGGAGCAGCGAGCCTTCGTCCAGGGTGCCAAGGAGCATGACGCCGTCGTTATCATCAGTCTTGTCGGTATCCCAAATCTGGGTCATCGAAGTGTACTGGTTGATGCGGCTTCCGTAACCGCTCTCCCAACCGGTGAGGGAGCCATCAGGGAAATCATCGGTCGCGTCGCCCACGACCAGCTCGATGTTATGGTCGCCATCCATGCGATACAGGTTCACGGACTGCGAAAGCACCGTGGACAGGTGGATGAAGTCCATGTTCAGCATCGGGTAGGTCGCCTGGGTCACATCGTTGTAATCACCGATGTAGAGGTAGCCGTTGTAGACCTCCAGAGTACAGATGGCCGCGGCGAAGCGGTGCGAGTCGATGTTGAAGGTGTACATCGCCGGATGCTCATCAGCGGAGTTGACGCTGTTGTCCCACTGATCGTCAGCGGTGTTGCCGATGATCGGCGTCCAGGTCCAAGCGTCACGGTCGGAAGGAGAAGCGCCTTCCTTGAGCGTACCCTCGAGAATCGCATAACCCGCGTAGCAACCCGTCTCCTCAAGAGTGGTCGGATCCACTGCGGTGTACGTGCCGTCCTCGGGGTTCAGCGTGGAGTGCAGGGCCTTCTGACCAGCATTGATAGCCATGTACAGCTTGCCGTTGTACTCGATCATCTGATAGACCGTGCCACCGTAGTTGGCGTCGTACATGTGATAGGCAGGATAGTTGAGAAGCTCCTTGGTCTGCTCGGCAATCTCAGTGAACTCGGGGTTGCGCAGAGCGGAATCGCCGTCGACGCTGATGCCCTTGAAATTGCCGTCCTCGTCGTAATCGTCGGCGTCGGGCGTGAAGCAGATGATGTGCGCGCCGTCCATCTGGGTGACGGAGGCAACGAGCGAGCCGTTGTAGACGGCGAGAGCACGCGGAACCGGGAACACGTAGGCCGCCTGCATGGCCTTGTACTCATCCATGGAGACTGCCTGATAGACCGTGCGGAAGGAATCGTCCTCGGGATTGACCTCGAAGATCGAGGGAATGCCCGTCGCCGCATCCGCAACGCTCTCGGTTCCGACCTGAGTGCCGATGAAGTAGAAGCGACCGTTGTATTCGACCGCGTTACGCAGCGTGACCTGGTATCCGTTGACCGACCCGGCCATGATGATCTTGGTCTCGCCGGTCTTGATGTTCATCTTAAAGAGGACACCCTGAGTGGCCACCGGGTGCTCGGTGTAGTAGTTGTCGCCGTAGAGAAGGCCAACGACACCGTCGACCATCTTCTGGTTGTACTCCGCTGCACCTTCCTCAGTGGCCTCGTCCTTCAGGAGACCCATAGAGTTGAGCATCTTCTTGGCGTTGCTCTTGGTGATGCCGGTGCCACCGTACATGGTTCCGATATAGACCCAGTCGCCATAGCCCAAGGCAGAGAAGGCGTAGGACTGGCAGGCATCGCCGTCCAGGCTTGAGCCGGCCTCGGAAACCATGCGCTCAATCTCGGATTCGGAAGCATCGGGGTACTTGGCCTGCAGACGTCCCTTGATAACGGCAAGCTCGGCCTCGGTATCTTGCGTGGTCTCACCATCGACATAGATGTGTTCGGTCACGCCGGTGCAGGTGTTGCCGTCGGGGTCCGTGTACTCGTAATAATCGACAAAACCATCCGTGTTGCCGGACTCGGAATCGGCATGGGAGACCTTCTCAAGCGTATAACCATTATTGGTATAGGTATACGTCGTCTCCAGCTTTGAATTTGTTGCGTCCGATGTCTGAGACTCGGTTGCGAGAGCGGTGGAGGGCACCATCATCGTCGCCACGAGGGCTGCGGTGAGCAGGCATCCCAGCTTCTTTCTCATTATTGCTTTGCCTTTCGTTATGTGCAAACAAGTCGGCGCACTGGCGGCGTGCCCGACTTGAGCTGCAAAGTCACGCAAATCGCTGGCATTCTGACGCCAGCAAAAAATACTCTGACTTTAATATTTGTAGCGGACTCCAAGGACGTCGTAACACCCTAGTCAGTGGCATCAGACCCCCTAAAATCAGCGGTCCGTTAATCAGGTCCAAGAAGACCTTTCTCGGCTTTTCAGGCTCGATCCTATCGATTGCCCCGCTTGGATATAACGGAGAACACCCGGATTCCGGCCGCCACCACGAGCGCAGCCAGCATCACGACCACCAGGAACGCCACCGCGCTACCGGTCTTCGCCATTACGGATTTGGACGTGGCCTTGGTCGAGGACTTGGACGAGGTATTGGACGAGGCGTTGCCGTTAGTACTGGAATTGTTTCCGTCGATCTTGCCATCATCCTTCTTGCCGTCGTCGGTGCCGTCATCCTTGGAATCCGGAGCAGCCACACGCACGGTCTCGTACACGTCCGTGGACACGCCGTTCGCATCCATGGAAGAGGGAATCTTCACGATACCGTGCACAGTGAATTCCTGAGCCGCACGCTTCGACTTGTCGAAACCGGTCGGAACGTCCCATACGATATCGCCGAGGGTCTGCTCGCCGTTCACCGTCGTGATCATCACGGACTTGGCAAGAGGCCAGCAATTGTCGTCGCTATAGGACTCCTGTTCGGACTGATACTCCAACGCCTCGTCGAACGAGAGCTCCACCACGGGCAGCTGCGCAACCTCCTTGAGCTTCGGCCCTTCGGTCTGCGGGAACTGGACCATCAGGTACAGCTCGCCATCCGAACCGTCCGCCAAACCGGCACGTTCGGCGAAGTACGCGGTAGCCGCCGTGTCCTCACCATTCAGGCCGACGACCAGATTGTCTGCCAAAAGATCGTCGAAATCATCACCCCATTGCGACACCGGGCCGCAATCGATGATCGCCGTGTACGTCGTCAGATATCCAGCCTTGCCGTCATCTCCCGACGGAGACCATTCGACGGCTATGCCACCGTCGTCGGCCGCGGCAACCGCGCGCAACGCGTCCGTCAGATTGACGGGATTGTCCAAATCGGACACATCCGCGCTCATCGACGAGATTGAGCCGGCAAGATTCTTGCCTGCCTCAGGTACGTCCATACCCAGATCGAAGCGCGTGACGACTGGCGTATAGTACGCTGTCACCGTCAGATCATGGTCAAGATTGCTGATGGTGAACATGCCGTTTTGCGAGTCGAATCCATCAGGCGATTCGTCACAATCCCAATGGCTGAACAGCATGTCGTCGATCACCGGCGCGTACACCGTCGTGTCGGTGCCGTCATGATAGACCGTGATCTCCGGCTCGTCGGAATCAGAGGATTCGGCAGAGCCGTCATCCGCGGTCAAAGCCACGATGCCATCGGACGAGAGCGTATATGCGGACGTCTTGGCGGAACCGTCCGAGCCGTCCTGCTTCGAAACCCTCTCGATATTTCCGGTCACGGTATTTGTGTTGTAATCGTCAAGCACATACAGGGCCATCGTCTCGTCGGAAATAACTCCGTCCTTCTCGGCCCATGCGGTCACCAGAAGAATCGTCTGGTCGCCCGCGTCTCCGGTGAGAGGAATGCCGACGGAAGCATCGTAGTACTGCTCACTTCCATCCTCGACCTTGTACTTGATGACGGCGCCTTCGGTATCGCAGGTAGCGTGCGCGGTATACGAAGCGCCGTAAATCTGTGTGGTCGGCTCGTCAAGCACCGGAGCGGACACCCGGCTCGAATCATGCGACACGACGTTAACCGTGACCTGGAGATTCCAGTCGCTCTTGATCATGTCCGTATCCGGAACGGACACGACCACGGTGTATGACTTTCCGACGCCGGTCACGTTGCCGTTCTCATCGAGCAGGGCATTCAAATTCGCATTGTCCTTGTTGGCGGTGTCCATCCGGGCCACTGTGTCGTCGGAAAGATGGGCCACGACGCTGTTCGGCAGACGGTCGATCACTTCGGCTTTGGACATGCCCTCGACGACGGTCACCGTCGTATCGGAAAAATACGAGACCTTCAGCTGCGATGCCCATATACGTCCGGTCTCGAACGTCATCGCACCAGTCGCGTCGTCCACCGACACGGATGCCACACTAAGCGACGCATTGGATGCATACCGCAATACCACGGAATCCGTATTGAACGACTTGGAGAACACCAAGCCTTCCTTTACGTTCTTGGGTACGGAGACCTTGGCCACATACGAAACACCATCCATCTCCACCGTACCTTGGGCGCGGGTGCGGGTGGAGCCATCCGCAGACACGCGATACCAGGTCACCGGCACGTCGACAGTCTTGGACTCGCCGCCGCTCTGCCAGGATAGCTGCATGACGGTAGGCAGATCCCTACCACGAACAAGCCCATCGAATGTTCCGGAGATGGTTTTCAGCCGATCGATATACTCAGCCTGCAGATGCACATCGTTACCCGGCATGGAGAACGTCACGGACGGGTTGTACACGTCCTTGACCACGTCATCGAACGACGGCAGGCCCGTGGACCCCTCCTTGACCCAGCGAAGGAATGTTTTGCCTTCATCGGTGGACGCGCCGTTCACGGCAACGGTGGAACCCGCTTTGTAGCGAGTATTGCCCG
The DNA here is from genome assembly GCA_963619615.1 of Senegalimassilia sp. GTDB lineage: Bacteria > Actinomycetota > Actinomycetes > Actinomycetales > Bifidobacteriaceae > Bifidobacterium. Next base: position 47,619 of record CAVEXE010000011.1, read on the forward strand.
AGCCGTTAATCGTGACCAGATACTCGAGAGAACCGGTACGCTGCCACAATTCGCTATCGCTCCCCACATAGCCCAAATGGAAGCTATCCGACTGATCAAGGAAGAACGAGCCTTCAATGTAGTTCGTCAATCCCGTCACCAAACGTCGATCGCCGCTTATTTCGGTACGGATGCCGATCTCCGAGCCAGCGTCCACATTGCCCTTGATATAAGCCCAAGAGCTCCAAGAGTCGAATATGATTTGCGAGGAGGAAAGGAATACATCGTCTTTGACCTCGTTACGCGCACGCTTGTTGTCTTTGACGATCATCTTGCCTTTGAACTCGACATCAACATCGTTGGCCACATACATGCCGCCGCCTTCGATGGTCGCAACATTTCCTGTGATGGCGCTGTTCTCAAAGGCAAGGGTCTTTTGGGCCATTATGCCGCCACCATACTTGGCCGCATTGGCCGTGATCGTACATTTATTGATGCTGACATGCTCCTGGAGTATATACATGCCTCCACCATCCGATATTGCACTGTTGCTATCGATGGTAACGCCTTCGATTTTGCCCAGATTCGAACCAAAGAATCGCTCGGCTACATAGATTCCGCCGCCTTCGTATTGCGCTCCATTATTGAAGATGGAACCGGTCTTGTCGTCGGATACGACGGTGAAGAACGAGTAGTTGAAGTAAATACCGCCGCCTTTACCGGTTTCGTGTTGAGAAAAGTCCGCTTTGTTGGCTGCGATGCTGGAGTTGACTTCCAGTTGTACCGTAGTGTTGCTGGAGTCAGAGTAGATACCGCCGCCGCTGGCAGCAGTGTTTCCTTTGATACGACTTTCATTCATGCTGATGGTGCACTCTTTGGCATCAACGTAGATGCCACCGCCATACGCGTATCCTCTGTTGCCTTCGATGGTCGCACCGTTCTTCATGGTGATTGAGCATCTTGCGCCGTTGACGAAGATACCGCCGCCCTTTTTTCCCATGTTGCCGGCAACCGCCACGTGGTTGAGCGTGAGTTTGCTGTCGGCGTCCATTCGGATGCCGCCATTATCTCCTTCGGCGCCCGTTACCAGACCACCGATATTGTCAATCTTCAAATCCGACTTCGTGTTATAGCCATCAATGACGTAGCCCTGATAGTTGAAGGTTTTGTCGGACTTCTTGCTGTCCTGCAGAATGAGTGTGGAATGCTCATACAACCGGATGACATACGCATCACTGGAGCCGACGTGACGGATCACGTGATCGTTCATTTCGATGGTGATGGACTTGCTGTCCGCGACGCCCAGACTGTCCGAAACCTCCCAATCGGTAGTGAGCACGATTGTCTTACCCGTATATCCGGCGTTCATAGCGTCGGAGATGCTGGAGTAATACGTCGTATTTCCGTTTTCATCCTGCGAATAGGCTACAGAGCCATTCGCGGAATCGTCTGCGAATGCGCTGACAGGAAACAGCACCGACAGCATGAACACCGCCATCGCAGCGAAAAGTCCTGACGTCATAAGCATCATCGCCACGGATATGGAGCCCGAAGCGCCTGTATGGAATGCTCTTCTCTTCATAACATCCTCGTTTCTTTCTTCCTCCCCTCTACTTTATGGCACCGATGTTCTTCCCCATACCGAAGTCGCAACATTTACCGAAATATGATTGGGATGATTTGGATGTCAGGAGATCCAACGGAACCTCATTGTTCGACGGATACAAAAAGTCCTCGGAATCGTTTGATTCCGAGGACTTATCTGTGCCCCCTCAGGGATTCGAACCCTGGACACGCTGATTAAGAGTCAGCTGCTCTAACCAACTGAGCTAAAGGGGCGTTGGTCTTGCGAGGTTTTGTATCTCGCTGAGCACAAGAGATAAATATACTCGCTTCTGCGAATAACGCAACTCTCGGCGTGTCGGGCTTAATTCCAACGTTTTTGAGCGTTCATAACAAACCTGGAAAGGCGTCCGACAACCATTATCAATCAGAAAATCGGAGAATCCCTATGACGAATCCGCACAAGTCTTTAAAAATCGCGCGACCAAGCCAGAATCCGCACACTCCACCTGAAAACGGCGAGCCACATCTGCCCCAACCGCGAGAAACGAGCATATCCTCCCAGTTGGGGCTACCGCACACGCCGATCATTTCGGCATATGAATTCCAAATCGTTGGAATTCCGCCATTCCCGCATCACACAAAAGAAGCGAGACCCGACGGCACACATCCCCTTCCAGCCACAACCACAAAGAAACAGGCATATCTTCCAGTTGGGGCTGCCACACAGATTGAATATTCCGGTACGCAAATTCTAAATCGTTGGAAAATAGCCGTTTTCAAATCACACGGGAAACGCGGGCCGCAACATCGCACACCCCCTTCCAGCCACAACCACAAAGAAACAGGCATATCTTCCAGTTGGGGCCGGAACGGAGACACGTCATAGGCGAAATCATGTCCGAAACCGCACAAGAAAATCGCAACATAAAAAAACGAGGGTTCCGTTCCATAATCGGAACGGAACCCTCAATGCTTAAGCTCAGACGTATTGCAGTCTGAAGTCATTCACTCCAGCCGAAGGCCGAAGCGAATGGGGCCGAAATCACTCAGCGACGACCTTCACGGTGAAGGAAGCGGTGATTTCCGGGTGCAGAGCGACGGTTGCCGGGAACTCGCCAGTGGTCTTGATGGTGTCCACGGTGATGTTCTTCGGGTTGACGTCGACCTTGGAAGACAGCGCGATGGCGATCTTGTCGGCGGAAACGCCACCGAACAGCTTGCCGGACTCGGAAACCTTGGCGGCGATCTCGACGACGGAGCCTTCGATCAGTTCCTTGGCGGCGACTGCCTCTTCACGGGTAGCGACGGCCTTGGCCAGACGAGCGCGCTTCATGGCCTCGATCTGGGCTGCGGCACCCTTGGTCCAGGCGAAGCCCAGACCCTGCGGGATGAGGAAGTTGCGTGCGTAACCGGACTTGACGGTCACAACGTCGCCCGGTTGACCCAGGTGATTGACGGACTTGGTAAGAATAACCTTAGTTTCAGCCATTTTTCAAACCTCTCTAAGATCAGCGACCGGAAGTGGCGTACGGCAGCAGGGCCATCTCGCGGGCGTTCTTGATAGCCTTCGAGATCTCGCGCTGTTCCTGCACGGAAACACCGGTGATACGACGGGAACGAATCTTGCCGCGATCGGAGATGAACTTGCGCAGCAGTGCAACGTCCTTGTAATCGATCTCGGTGACCTTGGCGGTCTTCAGCGGATTCGGCTTCTTCTTAAACGGCTTGACCGGCGGCTGCGGCCTCTTGCGTGACATCTTGATGTTCTCCTTAAATCTGGAAATATGCTATATGAGCTGCTGTTTCGCGGCTATCGGACTTGGATCAGAATTCCGGTTCGTCGCTGTCTCCACCGAATTCGGAGGAGCCGAAGGAACCGAACGAGGAGCCGGTGCTGCCGGCATTGCCCCATGGATCGGAAGCCGGAGCTGCGGCGGGAGCGGCGTTGGCGGGAGCGGAAGCCCCACCACGGTAGCCTGCGCCACCTGAATAACCAGCTCCACCGGAATAGCCTGCGCCGCCCTGGTATCCACCGGCGTTTCCGCCGAAGCCTCCATTGTTGCCACCAAAACCGTTGCCGCCACGATTGCCGGCAAAGCCATTGGGGCTGGAGGTACGCGTTACCTGGGCGGTCGCGTAGCGCAGGGACGGGCCGATCTCATCGACCTGAAGCTCGACAACGGTACGCTGCGTGCCGTCCTGCGCCTGGTAGGAACGCTGCTGCAGACGGCCCTGCGCAATCACACGCATGCCCTTGGAAAGGCTTTGCGCGCAATGCTCGGCCATGTCGCGCCACGCGGAGCAGCGCATGAACAGGGCCTGGCCGTCTTCGAACTGGTTCAAGCTACGATTCCAGTTACGTGGCGTGGAGGCAATCGTGAAGCTGGCCACGGACGCGCCGTTGCCAGTGGTACGGATTTCCGGATCAGCCGTGAGGTTTCCCACCACAGTGATGATTGTTTCGCCTGCCATGACGTTACCTACTTACTATGCAGCCAAAAAGCTTGAATTACTTACTTGCGAAGAATCTTCGTACGGATGACGGATTCGTTCAGGTTCAGCAGACGATCAAGTTCGTCGCTGGTGGCCGGCTCGGCGGAGTAGTTGACCACAACGTAGTTACCTTCGGTCTTGCCGGCGATCTCGTAGGCAAGCTTGCGACGGCCCCAGATGTCGATGTTCTCGACGGCACCGCCTTCCTTGGTGACAGTTTCCAGATACTGCTCGGTCAGCTTCTTCAGACCGCGCTCATCCAGCTCAGGATCGGCAATGAACATCAGTTCGTACTTATGCGCAGACATCACCCACCTCCTTCGGACTATCGGCCATGGACCTTCCATGGCAGGAGTGTGTATGCGTACTGCCCTCAAACATCTATATATATAGGAATACGGATGCATTTGATGACAACCTGTTTAGACTATCCCGACGTCCCGACGAACCCGGCACGCCTGAAACGGCTTGGCCAGCACACTTACCATGCGGTGCATTCGCCTCGAAATCCCGACCGCACAACCGTCTCTTTCCTTGGAACGTCCTTGGAGTCTCCCGGCTTTCGCCTTGGTTTTGCCTTGATTTCGCGTGCCGTGGCCACCCGCATTGTTATATTTAAGTTTGGCTTAATTTCACGTACCGAAAACGTTTGGAAGGCGAAGCATGTCGGCGATTCTCGAAGGCACCCCAGATAAGAAACTCGCTTTGGTCACGGGGCGCGCATACCCCGAGCAAGCCGCGGAAACCGCTAAGTATTTGGGCATCGATGTTCTTGAAACCACCGCCTACGACTTTGCCAACGGCGAAATGTACGTGCGCTACACCCAGCCGGTGCGCGGCGCGGACGCTTTCGTGATGCAGGCCCACGGCGAATCGATCAACAAGTGGATCATGGAGCAGCTCATCATGGTCGACGCCATGAAGCGCGCCTCCGCACGTTCCATCACCGTGGTGGCGCCGTTCCTCGGCTATTCCCGCCAGGACAAGAAGCACCAGGGCCGCGAGCCGATCACCGCCCGTCTGATGTTCGACCTGTTCAAGACCGCCGGCGCCGACCGTATCATGACGGTCGACCTGCACGCCGCGCAGGAGCAGGGCTTCTTCGACGGCCCGGTCGACCATCTGACCGCCACTCCCGTGCTACTGGACTACGTGCGCAACAACATGCCGCTGGAGAACACCACCATCGTCTCCCCTGACGCGGGCCGAATCAAGGTTTCCGAACAGTGGGCCGCCAAGCTTGGCAATCTTCCTCTCGCATTCATTCACAAGACGCGCGACACCACCCGCCCGAACCACGCCGAAGCGCATGGCATCATCGGCGAAGTGGCCGGCCGCGACTGCGTGGTCGTGGACGATATGATCGACACCGCCGGAACCATTTGCGAGGCCGTCCGCACGCTGCGCAACGCAGGTGCGAAGTCCGTGACGCTTGTGGCCACCCACGGCCTGCTTTCAGGCCCCGCCGTGCAGCGTCTGAAGGATTGCGGCGCGAAGGAAATCGTGCTCACCGACACCGTTCCGATCCCTGAAGAGAAGCGTCTGCCGAACATGACCGTTCTGTCCGTGGCTCCGCTGCTGGCGGCCGGCATCCGTTCCGTCTTCGAATCCGGTTCCGTCTCCACGCTGTTGAACGGCTTGCCGGAAGACATGCGTACTCGCAATCTGTACGCCTGATATACCCTTTCATATAAAAATCCCGCGACTCTTACGATCTCGCGGGATTTTTGTTTTTGGAGAGATATATGGTTGCGATTGCGGCCGTATGCTCACAGCCGCAATCACGATTTGCAAAGCATCGCAATCAGATAATCGCGATTTACTTGGAGAACGCCTCACGGATCTGGGCCGCGTTTCCGTACGACGCCTGTGCGCCGTAACCGGTAGCGGCATATGCGGAAACGTACGACGCGAGTTCAGCGGCCTCGGCCAGCACCATTCCGGAAGCAAGTCCGGCAAGCACGGTACCCATGAAGGAATCGCCGCAACCAGTGGTATCGACGGCCTTCACACGAACCGGAGCGATGCGGTGGATCGGCTCGCTCTCGGTAGCGTCGAGCACCACGGAACCGTCTCCACCCAAGGTGACGATGGCCTGCTCAAAGCCGAAGGAACGCAGCTTGTCCAACGCGTTGTTCCAGTCGAAAGCATCCCAATCGTCGTTTTCCGGCTCGTCGATGCCGAGCAGTTGAGCCATCTCATGCTCGTTGACAAGCAGAATATCGGCGGCTTCCACCAATTCGGCCGGCAGCGACGGATTGAACGGGGAATTATTGAGCAGCACCTTCACACCGGCCTCATGGCAGATGCGTGCGGCACATGTAACGGTTTCGATCGGGCTTTCCAGGCACAATCCGAGTACCGAGGAGCGTACCAGTGCATCGCGCATGGATTCCACGTAGTCTACGGTCACCTGCGCGTTGGACCCCGGCGAATACACGATTGTGTTCTCGCCAGCCGCGTCCACGGTAATCACCGTGGTGCCGGACGGTCCAAGCACGCGACGAACGTTCGACGTGTTCACTCCCGCCTCACCGAGCGCTCCCAGCAGGAAGTCGGCATTCGAGTCGGACCCGACTGCGCCGAACATCTGCACGCTGGCACCGATACGTGCGGCCGCAGCGGCCTGGTTGCCGGACTTTCCGCCAGGCAGCAGCTGAAGCGGGCCTCCGGTGATGGTTTCACCAGGGCCGGGCAGTCGCTGCGTGGTCACGGTGTAATCCGCGTTCATGGAGCCGATTACCGACACCGTTCCGTGGATGCGGTCCAGTGCGGAGAGCGCTTCGGCTGAACTCATTTTCTCCTCCTTAGATCAGGCCACTGAAATCGGGCCATTGATGTCAAGCGCCTGTATCAGGCCGCCTGCTTGCTGCTTTTCTTCGTTCTTTTTTCCAACGCGTGGTTGCCCTCGTAGACACGCCTCTTGAGCATGTAGAACGCGAGCAGGCCGATCAGCACCATCACCGCTCCGATGAGCAGCAGGTTGGAATAGCCCGCAACGGCACCGGTATGGCCCACCACGTGAGCGGAATCAGCCAGATAGTCCGAGCTCAGCAGCTTGCCCATGATGGCGATGCCGATGGATGGGGAAACGTTCATGATCAGATCGTTCATGCCGACGCCGCGGCCGGATTCGTCCTTTTCGAGGGTTCCCAGAACCGTGGAGACGACCGGCGAGTACATCATGCCGCATCCCGCGTAATACACGCAGGCGAACAACGTAAGCGGGAGGAAGCCATAGTTCACGCAGAACGCAGCGCCAACCCATCCGACGAACATGAGTTCGGCTGCAAACACAAGCCCCCTCTTAATGCCGATCTTGCCGACGATCCAACCGGAGCAGGTGCCCATGACGGCCGCGACCACGTAGGCCCACACCAAGTACTTCGAAACCTGTGTGGTGGTCATGCCGTAGAGGTTGGTGCCGATGGCGTTGTAGATCGGGGAAAGCGCATAGTTCGTGAAGTAGAAGAAGAAGATCAGGCTGATCGCGCGACGCCAGCGGGGGTTCTTGAAGAACGCCGGAGTGATGAACGGATCGGAAGCCTTGCTGATGTACACGGCGAACAGCACAAACAGTACTGCGGAAACACCCAGCATCCACCATGCCTCATACGAGAAGAACAGGGTGAGGAACGCGGTCGCCAGGCCGAAGACCGCGAAGCCGAAGATGTCGATCTTCTTGCCGCTGCCGCCCTTGGCCGGCAGGGTCTTGAGCAGCACGGGCAGGAAGAAGATGGTCACTGCCGGGATCAGGAACAGGTACTGCCATGCGACGGCGCTGAGCGCACCTGCCGCGAACACGCCGATGGATGCGGACAGCTGGTATGCGGCGGTGAACAGACCGAAGAAGATGACCTTCAAATCGTTGCGCAGATACTTGGTGGCCACCACAAGGAAGGCGGATCCGGCCACCTGCTCGCCTGCGGTCTGGATCACACGTGCGATGATCACGGTCCACAGGTTCGCAGTGAAGAAGAAGTTGCAGACGAATCCGAATACGGATCCGATGAACAACGTGACCAATCCGACGGTCACCAGCTTACGTAGGGACACGAAATCGCCCAGGGAACCGTAGATGAAGCAGACGATGCCGAGCACGATACTCGGGAACGCGGTGATCAGCGATGCCTGCTCCGGAGCGCCGACATCGGCGCCGACCTGCTGGAACACGAGGTTGAATCCCTGCAGACACAGGGTGCCGAGCACGAAGGTGATGAGCAGCGGAATCAACGCACGGATTGCGGTCCTGTTGCTGATGCCATCGTTTTCGGGTGCGGTTTCGGGTGCGTTTTCGGTAGCTTCAGTAATTTTTGTGGTTTCAGTAGATTCAGTCATAGTGGATTTCCTATCTCGACTTACTCTCTTCACTCCGCCTTGGCGACCAGGCCGGAAATACGGGTCATGAATTCGTTGAGGAAGCGCGGCACGTCAACTCCGACGGCCACCTTCATGGTCTTGTTCGGATCGCTCAGGCGCGTTTCGTCGCCGATGGTACGTCCGCGGGTCGGGCCTTCGACGTCGACCTTCATATTGATGTCGATCGTGGTTACGAGCGTCGGATCGACCGCCACGCCCACCGCGAGCGGATCATGCAAACCGCAGCCGCCCAGATGGGGGGATGTGGTCTCGTAGGCCTTGATGTAGAAGTCGGTCATGTCGGCCAGGAACGCGCCGGCCTTGGTGCCGAGGTCTCGCCACTGCTGGGTTTCCTTGTAGGTGAGCAGGGTCTGCAGGGTCACGTCGAGGCCGATCATGGTGGTCGGAGTACCGGAGCGGAACAGGTAGTCGGCGGCGTCCGGATCCTGGGAAATATTGGCTTCCATGCAGGCGTTGCAGTTGCCCGGGACGGTCAGCGCGCCGCCCATGAGCACGACTTGGCCGATCTCGTCCTTGATTTCCGGCGCTTTCTTGAGCGCGGCCTGGATGTTGGTCATAGGGCCGGTCGGCACATAGATAAGGTCTTTGCCATACGTCTTGACTGCATCGATGATGAAGTCAACCGCGGATTCGGTTTCCACGGATCGGTTCGAGTCGGGAATCTCCACGTCTCCGATGCCGTTGGCGCCGTGGATGAACGCGGAAACAGGCAGCACTTCGAAGCCGTCCGTAGTACTGGAATGCGGCAGGCCCTGATAAACCTTGACTTCCGGATGGCCCAGCAGGTCGGTCACGGCCAGCGCGTTGCGCACACCCTGTTCCACGAGCACGTTGCCGTACGTGCCGGTGATGCCGATCAGTTCGACTTCGGGGCTTCCCAATGCATACGAGATGGCCAGTGCGTCGTCGACGCCGGTGTCGAGATCGAGAATCAACTTCTTCATTGTCGTACCTTTCCTCATTGACGGAACGATGAATATCCGTCACGATTTTTCATCCTCATTCAATACTCGTGACGTTACCGGAAATTATGGTAAAGCGTTTTATCAAGTTCGTCAAACACGCATCTATCAGCGTGTCGCGTTTTTCATTACATTGCGCAACAATCGGGCAGGGCCACGCCAAACGCACTCATTCAGCAAAATGGACCATCCAAATCCGACCATCTACATGCCTACGTTCACATGCAGTTGTCTTACACGCGACTTCCCCGGATAACTTCCACGGCAACTCCGCATGCATCTTTTGACCAATTCCGCTCACACTCCCGTCCAACTCATCACAGAGCGGACGACTGCACCAATTTCGGAGTCAAAACCTCAACACGTGGATTCGCCAGCCATGGGCGACCGTTCGCAGCTGACTTCCCCGCATCTTTTCCCTCGCCATCGGAACCCTTATGAAGAGAGCCTTCAATACGCTCCGAAAGCATCCGCCAACACACACCGGCCAAATCCGCAACATTCTGCTCAACGGTAGTCATACGCCAGCCAAGTCCGAATCGCTTCAGAATATTGTCGTAACCGATCACCTGCATATCGTCGGTGGCGGTCAAACCGCGTTCCGCCAATCGCTGGCAAAAACCAAGCGCCATAACATCATTGCAGCAGAACACGGCCGTGGCACCACCGTCAATAATCCGGTCCGCCGCATTATACCCGCCCTCGAAACGGTAATCGCCTTCAACGCACAAAGCCGGATCGAACGGCACCCCGGCCTGTTCGAGCGCGTCCACGAATCCATTGCGACGCTTCGCCGCACTCGACTCCGCAACATCTCCCGTAACCAATCCGACGCGCTCGCACCCATGCTCCAGCAAATACTGCGCGGCCAGGCGGCCACCAAGATAATTGTCGAAACCGACCGCGTCGCACCAACCGCACTGCGTCAAACGGTCTATCAACACCACCGGGCAGGTGACGGCCTGCACATCAGCCTGCAATCCCGCGCCAACGCCATCGGAACAGGATTCGCGCGCGGGAATGAGCATGACGCCATCCACACCACGGGACGTCAGGCGTTGCAACAGCTTATGTTCAGCCATGCGGGAATCATCGGAATTGGCGATGATCAGAGAATAACCCTGCGCCGCACATTCATCTTCCATGCATTTGGCGAGCGCCGCGAAGAACAGATTCTCGATGTCCGGCACGATGAGCGCCACCAGTTTGGATTGCTTGGTGACCAGGCTTCTTGCGTTCTGATTGGGCACATAGTTGAGTTTTTTCGCTGCCGCCGCGATTGCCTCTCGTCGTTCGGTGGAGATACGCGCCGGGCGATTGTTCAACACCAGAGAGACCGTGGTCACGGACACCCCTGCCTCTGCGGCCACATCCTTCAGAGTCGCCCTACGCGCCATGGAATCCCCCTTTGCGGCATTTCTTTTTCTTAGATAAAACGTTACCGCATTACAGCGTATGCGGTGGTTTGCGATGGCTTGCGATGGATTGCGATGGGTCGGGGCTTTTTGGCAGTGTGCCGATTGTCGGGTGTCACGGTCCCGTTTGAGAGGGTGGGATTGGGCCCGGAACTCAGGTTTGCAGACGGATCTGACTGCCTACATACATGCCTAATTCCGCCACCCACTGGATAAATCTACCCGCTCAACCGTCTCCCAGTAACCTAATTTCACCACCCACTGGATAATTCCACCCGCTTGGGGCTTGACAAAGTCCAAAAACCTCCAGCGACTGGCGATTTTCACCCTCTTAGAGGCCTTCCAGCATCCCGATTCCGCCAGACCGCCAGAAATGACCACGCCCCGCAATCTCACCAGACAAAATCGATGCCCAGCACCCCAGCGCATCCTATCGTCCGCCGTCACTCTTCCGCGGTCACGATATACTCTCTACGTTTTATTGATACCCGCCCAAAAGGAGAGAAATCATGCAGAAGAATGGCACGAAGTCAAGAAAAACTATTGTGATTGTGGCAATAGTGGCCGTCGTGGCGATTGTACTGGCCGTTGCGTCGATTATCACCATAAGCAATAATCGCGAGCTCGCACAGGCCGCAAGCGATACGTGCAACCTGAACGTCAAGTCCCTCACCGTGCATCAGGATAGTTTCAAGGAAGCTCAGGAAGCGGCTGAGGAAGCTTCGAAACTCACTGCCGATGATGTTGCCGACAGTTCCACGTTGGACGCGTTGAAGAAGGCGATTGCTTCCGCGGAAGATATTACGGACGCCCCATCCTGCCCTACCAGCGGCAGTACGAACGATTACAACAAGGCCACGGAAGAGATCAAGGATTATTCCGATACGCTGCGCAGCGTGACCAATGACCTCGATTCCGCCACGAAGGCCGTGACCGCCAGCCAGGAACTCAAGCAGGAATCCAGCAAGTGACGTTGATCACCGGAAACGTCTGATTCGTCTAAATTGGCTCGTCTAAGACAATCCGTCTAGAGCGGAAACATCAGAGACGAACCATCTGAAACGTTCGCACAGACAGTGCAACTATAGACAGCACGACAACAGACGGTATAACAACAGACATCACAAGAGCCGGAAACCCCGGCTCTTCGCATATTCGCATCACATCGGCGGAATCAAGAAGACCAGCAGCCATTCACTCTTTCGACTTGATGATGATCTTGTTATCCGCGACATCCTTGAGATGCTTCCCATACGGACTCTTGCCATACCTCACGGCAGCCTCCATAAGCTGGCCACGCGTGATCCACCCGTTCTCGAAAGCGATCTCCTCGGCCACCGCGATCGGCAGACCCTGCGCACGCTGCACCGTACGCACGAACTCGCCCGCCTCGAACAGCGAATCCATCGTACCCGTGTCCAGCCACGCATAGCCACGGCCCAACGTACGCACGTTCAACGCGCCCGCCTCGAGATACATGCGGTTCAGGTCCGTGATCTCCAACTCGCCACGCGCACTCGGCACGACCCGCCTGGCGAACTCCACCACACGCTCATCATAAAAATACAAACCCGTCACCGCATAGTTCGAACGAGTGGATTCGCCTACAATATCTAGAAGCAGTTGAAATGAATAAAAGAGGAATTCACATGACTGATGAAAAACCCTTGGTTTCGATTATCGTTCCCGTATATAACGCGGAGAAATACTTGCCATATTGCATCGAATCGATTTTAAATCAGTCGTATCGCAATCTCGAGATTATTCTTGTCGACGACGGTTCGAAGGATTCCTCCCCCGAACTTTGCGACAGCTACGCCACGAGCGATTCCCGAGTCACCGTTATTCATCAGGAAAACGGCGGTATCGCTAGAGCCCAGAACGCCGGTCTCGACGCCGCGCATGGCGAATACATCGCTTTTGCCGATAATGACGACATACTTGACTGCCGTAACATCGAACTTCTGCTTCATGCCCTTATGAGTACCGGCGCAGATATGAGTAAAGCACGCTGGCAACAATTTGGGGTTTCCCAGATTGAAAGCGTCAGAGAAAAAGCATCAAGGGGTGTCGAAAATCCCGAGAAAAAGACCACCTTCAAAAATCCACTTCATGCGTATCAGACCGTATTTTGCAAAAGCCTGCGACTGATAGGCCAATTTGCAAGGAAAAATACGGAAGTACTTTATTTTAACGAAGCAAATTGGTGCAGGCTTTACAAAAGCGAACTTTGGGATGGCATCCGATTCCCCGAAGGAATGTATGCTCAAGACACAGCGATATCTGGCACACTATACGACCGCATGAATGCAGTCGTCGATGTTGACGCAGTCCTATACCATTGGTTACAGCGTCCCGATTCAGTCACACATAAGATGTACAGCTTCAGTTTCTACCATGACCACGTCACAGCGGCATTGCACAATATGCAACTTTGCCAAAAAAGAAACGTTCTGCCTGCCCGAAGCTACTACACCCTTACCACAAATCTTAAGAACGAGAAGAAATCATTAAGCGCAACGACCGAAAAAAATATTTATCTAGATGATTTGCGACACACAAATCAAGCAGTACATGCTATACCCCTATCCCAGAGAATTACTTGCATAATATATCGACAAATCAGACTTGGCGAAAAATATATATACGATCGCAAAATTAAAAATATGAAATAGATACCCATCCACTCATGAGTGATGTAGTTTCTCAACGCAAAGAAACTACATCACTCCAGATTCATGAAATCTGTTTGCTTCAAGTAATTTTTACCTGACGTAATATCATATTGAATCAGTTTGTAATCTTCTAACAAATCCTTCATCTCTTTAGAGAGATTCTCTTTGTTTATTCTATTGCTATTCGCATCAAGATACACGGGACTATCATCATCCTCAGATTCCGCAGGAGCAATGGCAGGAATCACACTTCGCATCTTTGTCAGGAAAGCGAGATAAGGAGTCACTTTAGCGTCCATATGTTCAGCAGCTAATGCCATAAAATAATTTGAGGACGTATATGCAGTGCCATTCTGTATCTTCGCTTCTCCATTATTAGAAGCGCTGTTTGACCATATGAAATAATCTGTTTCACGTAAGACTCTGGCATCTTCAGTCTTACCATTTTCATGCTTATATATGCCAGGAAGATGGTCACCGTAAAAAATAACAGTTACAGGCTTATCTAACTCATCGAGCTGATTCAAGAATTCCATAGTGGAATTGTCAGTATATTGCATTCCTTTTGCATAGGTTTCCACATCTTGTTTTTCGTAATCATCTTCGTATTCAGAAAGATCATCATCCTTAAACTCGTTATTATCATACCAATCATAATATGGCATATGATTTTGCATAGTAACAACTTGAATAAATTGGTTTCCTGAATTTTTTTTCGAGATTTCTTTATATACGCTTTGATACGTTGATTCATCCGAAATATAATCACTATTATCTATAGTGTCAGAGAACGAAATTTCATTAGGACCATCTGCCGTCCAAAATGTTGAGAACCCAAACTTTTTGTAATTGGTCCCTCTGAAATACATCGTTCTGTTATACGAATGGAACGCCTGAGAAGCATCATCCCCATTGGCATCATTCCAAAGCTGATTGAAACTTGGAGTCCACTTCTGGCTTGGAATCAACTGCTGATATGGAATGACACTTGTATTGAAGTTAGTCATACTCAGCCCGGTCAAAGCCTGGAATTCAATATTGGCCGTACCACCGCCATAACCGGTCGAAAGAGCCAGCCCCGACGTACATGTCTCTTTTAGACTTCTAATCTGAGGCATTGGATCTGACGCTAGCTGAATTCCAGGGACTCGCGTAGGATCGGAAAAAGATTCTGACAAGACCATGATTACAGTGCTATCGGTCAAATTATTATCTCGATTAGCATTAATCTTGCCGGCCATTGCCTTATACTTATCGGCTATCTCATCCATCTTTGCTTTGCTGTAGCCTTCTGGCTCATCAATTGCTTTGACATGTATGTATCTGACGAACCCAACAGCATAACCATTCTTCTGCATATCGCCTAATTCGCTAAAGCCCACGGTCGAATTGGAACATGCGGAAGCGAGTTTTGCTGCCCAGGAGTCCGCTTCGCTCACAAACCAGACAAAAGAGAACAGGACACTAAAAGGAGCAATCCAACAAACACAACGCACAGCAAACAACCATGGATTAATCGTTCGCATTTTTGCCTGCAAACGACTTGGCAAATCTTTATAATCCTGCTTTTTTACATGTTCTTTATATTCTTCATAAAAAGCTTTTTTTCGAAAACGTATAAAATGTCTTCTAGAGTCAAGAAACCAAAACACTAAACAGACAGCAAAGGATACTAAAAGTATCCAAACCACAGTAAAAATGAGAGAATAGCCATCAGCAGGAATAAATGAAGATATCTCTCCGGCATTTCCAATAAAATTAAAATCCGTAGGTATAACTGGCTCATTACGAAGCTGCACTTTGAAATAATTTGCAACACCAAGAACACCAAAGAAAATTATATATACAATCGAAGCAATCCAAAAATTATTTAAAAATAAAATGATACATAAGAAGAGGAGAGCCAAGATTCCATAGTTCAACAAGAATATATATTGTTCTTTAAGCCATATTTGAGTAACAAATTTCGTTATCTGCTTAACTCCACCTTTTTCATAAAGACTAGACTGCATGACTTCGACAGCAATAGCAGGAAGAATCAAGAAAACTATAATATACGCCAAGTAAGAGAATTTAAACGCACCATTCTTAATCAAACACACTAGCTTACGAAAGCAAAATTTTACTAAACTTTCCTTTACATAAACATTTATGTCATCTGTAGGAATGTTTTTTACAGAAGATCTATTTATATTATTTTGCCAAATATGTGAAACTGGCGTCGAAACCACATATTTTTTCCCAGAAATACTATTAGAACGGGCTTCTTTGCTATCCTTCATTACATATATAGACTTCTTTTGTCTATAAATAGATTCATGTAATCTTTGCGACATTGCCTAAGCCCTCTTGCAAGAAAAGTTAATTCATTGAACTAGAAAAAGCTGGTTTCGTCTAATTTTCATTAAACAAAACCAGCCTATAACAAATATCTATCTGGCCTGCTGCTTCTCCAACGAGTAGGAATCGATTGTCTCCTGATCATCTAAATCCACTTTGATGGCAGCCCTGACACCCTTCCATTTTTCAAGCACGAAGAGTGGATTCAAAAGAAGCCAGTATATCTTACGCTTCCACGAGTACTGTCCATCACGCAGGATAAACATTGAACCAACGGTATAGGCACGCACCATCTGCTTGATTACAAAAGCAACCGAAATGGGGGCCATGGTCTTTCCGACTCGTCGAACACCTACGATCTCGTCAAACATGCGCTTCTTATAATCGCTGAGCTTGATTTCATTGGTATGCAATACATTCGCACGTGGAGCATAAGCCTTCACATAATTGTGCTCAATTAAATCTTCGCCCAGTTTTTGATCTTCGGCGTAAGGAATATCCTGGTAGGGAACGTCACCCAGAAGTACACTTTTACGCGCTGCAGAATTAACATCTGAATAGAACGTAACCAAGTCATAAATCTGCTGCGACCCGATAAACTCATCAGAGTAGAACAGTGTAGTCCCGAAATCAGGTCCAAATTGCTTGAAGGTACGAATAATCTCCTCTTTCAAGAGAGGAAGGGCATTAGGACGTGGGTCCTGTTTACCCATAACACCCGCTACGTTAGAGAAGCGCTCCATCGGTTGAATTATTTCGTACAACCACTTGCGGTGAGCAGGAGTCGCGTCCTGGGTCAGATATACAACATACTCACCACGAGCCATCTGAGCGGCCTGCTGGCGGACCCTTCCATGAGAAAACTCCGCCTTCGTTATGGTCTCATAACGAAAATGCTTAAATTTAGGCGCCCATTCCTTAATGATTTCAGGGGTGCGATCTTTCGAGCTAGTGTCGATTACCAAGATTTCATACTCAAAATCCACGTCCTGCATCGACAAGCTCCCAAAGAGCTCTCCTAGATTATCCTCACCATAGTATGTAGGAATGAAAACAGTCGCTTTAATATCACTCATGGCTCGTGGCCGTGGCCTCTCTCAAGATAATTCTCTCAAACTTGTCATAGGAAGCATCCCAAGAGGAGCTCTCCGCACTCTTGGAAATACGTTTGCACCGCAATTCGATATTGGTATCAGAGACTACTTCATCAAGTCCCTTAGCCAGCTCGATAGGTGAATCAAGGGTATAGACGATATCCGGATTTTCACCGATAACCAATCGATTGTTTTCTCCCTCGTTCATCACAGGAACACAACCGGCAGCAAGCAGCTCAAGAGGCAGAAGCGAAGCATTCGTTAGGGAAAGAACAAGACATGCTTGCGACTCATGGTATATCTCCGCCAACTCAGACGGACTCACAATCCCACGGTTTTCATACGGGAACGGAATATCAAAATCAGAAACATCCCATCCAAAAAATACGATTTTGTAGTCAGGGTGCATTTGATGGAATTTCGCTAAGGCTAGTACACCGATCTCAAATGCACGACGCTCCGTAACAGGACGTCCGTAAAAACAAATTTGCTTCTTCTTTTTTTGGTTTTCCGTCGGACGGTAGATATCCAAATCAGCACCAAAATCGAAGAAATCGGCCTTCATGCCGTACTCCCCGACTTTCTTCGTCAGCCATCGGCCTGCTGTGACACCATAGAAGCCGAAACGGTACGTGTTCTCAGCCAATACGGCCTTGGAGCCCATACCATAGAACAACGGTTCAAAATCCTGTACGAAGTACATCTTATGGGCAGGAATCTTCATATTGAAGACGGGGTATGCGGTCTCCCATCCGGTAGCGAACATTACATCGATGTTCTCTTTTTCCGCTTGGGCTACAGGAACACAACGAACATCAATATCAAAATGTTCTTTTAAAAGTTGATGCGAATACTCGGCAGGCTGCTGAGCAATGCTCTCATAAATAAAGAACGTGACGTTATGCCCTCGCTTCTGCAGCGACTTGGCGAACCTCGCAATAGTATGTTGACCACCACTGCCAATACTGATTGGCGAAAGAACCCATCCGATATTGAGCTTATCCTTGTTAAGCTTCCGTGGCTTCTGATACGGGTTAGCGACAAAATCCGCCGAGACGACGTCAGCCGCGGACGTCATAACATCAATGGCTCGTTTCGTAACGACTCCCTGAGCAACAGATGTACGGCGAATCTTACGTTTCATAAAATCAAAGACTCGGCTAAATGCTACCTTCGCCCCATTATGTCGAAGGTATTGGAAAAAAACACGAATCCTATTCACTTTTTGCCTTCCTTGATCAAATCCTTGATTCTGCGTCCAGGAGCAGTGGCGATTGAACCGATCTTCCAAGTGTTCGAGTTCTTGATCTCTTCAATCTGCTTACGCAGTTCCTCGTTCTGGGTAACCAAATTCTTTCGAATCGATTCCAACTCTTCGATATGAACATTTTGATTTTCATGAACCTTGCGCAAATCATCGCTAATCCTGCGCAAGTCATCATTCTGCTCTTGCAACCAGCTTTTATCCCCTTCAAGCAACAAAGCTCGATTCAACGAATAAAAGCCCTTAGTGAAGAGTCTAATGTAGGATTCGTTGCAAGCAATCTTGGAAAAATCCACGGTCCTGAAAGTAGAACTATTGTTATACCCCGTAAACTTAGAAACCGTAGAAATCAGCCTTTCACGAATCTCTAAAAAAGTATCCGGATTAGCTTTCGGATTATCAACATCAAAGAGCGAATAGTCTTCCAGATATTCCGTATCGGTCGCGCTATTCACCAAATCCGCTAATCCGGCATACCTTTTCTCGTCATACTTCTGATGATCTTTAACAAGGAACACTGGAGTACCCATGGCCAACGAAGGAAGCATAGCGTGCAACCTTGTGGAGACGACCGCATGTGCTGACTGATATAGGTATAAGAAATACTCAGCGAGCTGGAATCGATCAGTCTGGCTCATGTTCGCATCAAAATAAGGAGACGATTGGATCACGGCACGATCAGTATGCTGACGAATCATGTCCACGACCGGTTGTGGAACGTCCACAGCCAAGATGAAATCGCCCTTGGGGATATCCGGATCCCTTTGCAAGGTCAAAGTCATGCAACCGGAAAAATATGCATCAACTCCATGTTTTCTTAGGAGCTCCAAAGTTGACAGATCCCTAGCACCCACAGGCCCATGTGAATTCAGATATTCAATTCCTTCATCAGAGAAAAAGGCATCCCCAACCTTAGGGTCAGATGGATCAACATACATGGAAATCAATAACGGCTTCACCATTTCAGATTTTGGAGGCCACTGATACGGTGTGTGCATGAACCAACCATTGGTTATCAACTTGATTTCCTCAGATGGAGCATACTCTCCAAGACGATCTCTATCTATCAGCTCGTCCACAGTAGGCAAAAATCGCCTTGCCGCAATACTCTGTATTTCGTCACCGATGTTTTCGGTCTCATACTTGAAAAGGCCGTATTTCATGGTACTTTATTCCTCCGCTGGAGATAGCGACAACGTGAATGGCGGCTTCCAATTCTGGCTTACTTCAACTGGAGCATGAACCTCAAACAACAAAGCATTGTTGGCCATCAGATAATTTTCGCTTCTGTCTTCTTTCTTTACAGCAACCTGTACAGAAAAAATGCCATTGGGGAAAATATTATCTACAGCTAGATGAACCTTAGTTCTCTTTCCTGGAATGAAATCGATATGCTTGTTGACATTCTTGTCATCAGTAGCCACTCGGAACACAATTTCACCGACTTCGCTGTTGATAACAAATGTAAGTACAGCATCTTCCAATTCGCTCTTCGGAATGACTTCCAAGTCGAAATGAATTTTATCCGTATCCACTCTGTGAGAGAGCACAAAGTCAACATTTTCTTCACGCTGACGACGCTCTTCCTCTTTCTCGGTGGATTCAGAAGATTCTTCGTTGCCATCAAATTGGGATTCCAAGTTAGCCAAATCCAAACGCTGGCTATTCAACTCCTGGTAAGCCTGTGCGACTTCCAAAGGGGTACCGTCAATCTTGAGGTCACCATCGTGAATCAGAATCGCTCGGTTGCAGAACCTCTGAACAGAGTCCATCGAATGTGTGACCAGAATAACGGTTTTCTTCTCTCGACGGAGCTTGGCGAAATATGCGTAACATTTGCGTTGGAAAGCCTCGTCACCCACTGCAAGAATCTCGTCCAACAAAAGTATGTCTGATTGCGCACGGATTGCCATAGAAAAGGCAAGTCGAACGAGCATACCGCTTGAGTAATTCTTGATCTTCTGCTCCATGAACTGACCAAGCTCGGCAAAATCGACGATATCGTCGTACATTGCATCGATTTCTTTGGTCGAGAAGCCCATCAAAGCGCCGTTAAGATAAACATTATCGTGCCCAGTGAGTTCCGGGCTAAAGCCAACGCCCAACTCGATGAATGGCACAAGAACACCGTTAACATCGATGCTACCGGAATCCGGGTAATAAATCTGCGCCATCAATTTCAACAAGGTGCTCTTGCCACTACCGTTTCGGCCAACGATACCTATAAAGTCGCCTTTATTGATTTTGAAGGAGATGTCCCTCAGAACTTGATGTTCTTCGTATCCCTTCTTTCCACCAATCGTATTAAAGATGGCTTGCTTCAGACTGGAGGCTTTCTCCAAGGGGAGTTTGAAGCTCTTGGAAACACCCTTTACTTCAATCGCAACATCATCGTTCAATGCAACCACTCACATCACCTCAGCAAACTTCTTGGCGCTCTTATTAAAGTACCAAGAGCCAATAGCAAGAACAATCAAAACAAAACCAAGTGGAATTATGCCAATCAGAGGAGTACCCCACATCGACCAAAGGGTCTGCGTGTAATCCGTCACCAAGTTATAACGAATGTCCTGAATGACCTGCGCCATAGGGCTGAGCATCATCAACTTTGCCATAAATGGATGTGTGGCACTTACCATGGTGATGGGATAAATAATAGGCGTGGCATAGAAGAAAAGCTGCAGAGCAACTTCCCACAAATAGCCGACATCTCGATACTTAACGAAAAGGGAACCCAAGAACAGGCCAATTCCCAGAGCCAGCAAATACATCTCTATAATATTGAGAGGCAGAAGCAAAACCGTCCAACGGAATTTAACACCTGTCAAAATGGCGAAAACGAACACCACGACAAGGTTAAAAAAGAGATTAATAAGAGCTGAAATTGTACCAGATAAAACAATGATATATTTCGGGAAATTAATCTTTCTAATCAGGTCGCCTCGGGAGACGATTGCCTGCAAGCCTTGGGTCGTCGCTTCCGCGAAGAATGTCCAGAAAGAGATACCAGCCAAGAGATACACCGCATAGTTTGGGATATCTCCTCCCATGGCAAGGAACTTTGCGAACACGATGTACATGACCGCGAACAGCATCAAAGGCTTCAGAATGGACCAAAGATACCCCAGGGCAGACTGCTGATAACGTAGTTTGAAATCTGTAACGGTTAGCTCGCGAAGGAGCACACGGTTCCGTTTACTGAATAAACTCAAACTTCCTCCTAAATGGACTGCGGATTACCTTACCCCGCATTCGACAAATATTGTTTATGGAATTCAGAAAAGCCTATAAAGCTTCTACCGCATCTTTCGCTTTAACAATTATCTTGTTATCCGCGACATCCTTGAGATGCTTCCCATACGGACTCTTGCCATACCTCACGGCAGCCTCCATAAGCTGGCCACGCGTGATCCACCCGTTCTCGAAAGCGATCTCCTCGGCCACCGCGATCGGCAGACCCTGCGCACGCTGCACCGTACGCACGAACTCGCCCGCCTCGAACAGCGAATCCATCGTACCCGTGTCCAGCCACGCATAGCCACGGCCCAACGTACGCACGTTCAACGCGCCCGCCTCGAGATACATGCGGTTCAGGTCCGTGATCTCCAACTCGCCACGCGCACTCGGCACGACCCGCCTGGCGAACTCCACCACACGCTCATCATAAAAATACAAACCCGTCACCGCATAGTTCGACTTCGGTACCGCAGGCTTCTCTTCAATCGAGACAGCCTTCTTGTTCTCATCGAACTCGACCACGCCGTAGCGTTCGGGATCGTCCACGTAGTAGCCGAACACGCTCGCGCCCTCGCCGGATTCGGCCTTGCGTACCGCATCACGCAATGTAGCGCCCAGACCGTTGCCGTAGAAGATGTTATCGCCCAGCACCAGTGCGCACGGCTCACCGTTGATGAACTCCTCACCCAGCAGGAACGCCTGAGCCAGACCATCCGGAGACGGC
The DNA here is from genome assembly GCA_963619615.1 of Senegalimassilia sp. Classification (GTDB taxonomy): domain Bacteria; phylum Actinomycetota; class Actinomycetes; order Actinomycetales; family Bifidobacteriaceae; genus Bifidobacterium. The sequence goes on from CAVEXE010000011.1 coordinate 69,748, forward strand.
TGAACCTTGTAGGAGAAATTCACTCCGTACTGGCTACCATCACCCAGCAACCGTTCGAAATTCGGCAGATCATGCGGAGTGCTGATAATCAGAATGTCGCGAATCCCAGCCATCATGAGCACGCTGAGCGGATAATAAATCATCGGTTTGTCATACACCGGAAGCAACTGCTTCGACGTGACCGTGGTCAACGGATACAGACGAGTTCCCGAACCACCCGCAAGAATAAT
>CAVEXE010000012.1:0-67704 GCA_963619615.1 Senegalimassilia sp.
TTGTTGAGGGGGATTCCTTTCGGGGGATCCCCCTCTTCGCATATCCGGGTAGAATACACGGGCTCCCGGCGGGTCGGGGCGGTGAGGGCCCGCCACGTCCGGATCCTCCGCACGGCACGTTAAAAATCCGCACAGTTGGCCGAAGATCAGCCACTTCATACAGCCGCCGTGGGCTTGCATCCCGTTTCAACATTCCACGCGGTCCAAATGCGGCCCCTTGCCGAAAACCGGTCTCCCATGTGGAAGGACCGGGAAAATCTATCAGTGGTTCGGGCGTGATAGCAGATTCATTCATTTTGTCCGGTGGAATAGGGGTGTCCCCTAAAACGCGGATCAGCGAAAAGCTTCGCTGCATTAAAGGTAGCAGGATTGCCGCCGGAAAGGAAATGAGATGAGCATCGAGAACAAGAACATTAGCGACTATGACCAGGAAGGCATCGTCCTTCGTTTCGAAAGGTCCGTGCGCCAACAGGTCGGAGAGATTACGAAGATCGTGGGCTTCGTTAAGGCGAAGAATCTTATTCTTATGATCGACCATCTCGATTTGCAAGCCAATCCGAGGGATTCCAAGACCGGAGCCGTCACCGATGCGATTCAGGCATCCATTGACGAGGATCCGGAACTGTTCCCGTTCAAGACCAAAGGCATTCTGCTTGCTGCGTCTGATTATGAGAATTTGGATCGCGGTCGTATCCGCGTGTTTTTCGACAATCGCAATATTGAGGGCATCCTTGATGGCGGACATAACACTCTTGCGATCGGCATGCTAATTCTGCGCAGGGCATGTGCCATGGCCAATGCGAAACCCGTCCGCAAACGCGTCACTTGGAACGAATTCAAGGAGCTGTGGATCGCTAACCGTAATCTGATTGCCGAATATCAGGAATCCGTACGCAAACCGGAAAACGTTCAGTCGAAAATGGGCGAGGATGCCGCTGATCTGTCGTTTTACGTCCCTGTCGAACTGCTCGTTCCGACTCGGCCGGACGACAAGCTGTGCGTGGAGGATTTCCGCCGCAACCTGCTTGAGATCTGCGAGGCGCGTAACAACAACGCAGAACTCACGACCGCCGCAAAGGCGAATCAGCAGGGCGTGTTCGAGGAACTGAAGAAGCTGTTCCGCGACAATAATCCAGCGCTGTACGATCGTATTGAATGGAAGACCAACGAAGGTGGAGATATCAAGGTGAGGGATATCGTTTCTCTGGCCTGGATTGCATTGCGCCACGCGCCGGTCGCAAAGGATTCCGACGGCAAGCCGATCGACCCGCCGTCTCCGGTCAAGATGTACAGCGGCAAGGAAGATCCCCTCAGGCGATTTGAACGCTATATGACTTCTTCGGATGTCTCCATCGCGACGTCTGACTATACCGTTGATCTGCGTAATCCGAAAGTGTACGCCGCGTTGAAGTTGACGACTGACATTCCCTCGTTGTACGACTACATTTATGAGAAGTTCCCATCGCTGTACAACGCGGCAAATGGCAGCTACGGTTCGATCACCGCGGTAAAGAAGCTCAACGCATCCAAGACGGTGAAAGTGACACCGTTCGGCGGCAAGACGGTGGACAAGGCCAGTCCCGAAGGCTTTATTATGCCTCTCGTTTACGGCTTGCATACCCTTGTGGATCCTGAGACGCTCACTTGGCGCACCGATCCGAGCCAGTTCCTCGAGCAGAACCTGCCCGCTATCGTCAAGCGTTACGCGGAACTGTTCCAGCCTCTCGGCTGGAATCCGCAGACCATCGGCAAGTCTCTGATGAGCTACACCACCGTGGAGGATTCTTACAAGATGATCCTCGCAGGTTTGCTGAAGTAGGTCTGCCGGAAGTACTTGATAAGAAGCGTGGCTCGTTTTCGGAATCACCGGTTTTATCGGATTTCGTTCGGCCACGCTTCGTCCATATGGTTGAGTTCGACGTTGGGGTCGTAGGTGTCTTCCAAACGTCCTGATACATGGCAAGAGTCCCGCAGGTACGGCTGTCGTGTGGGAATCGGTTATGTTTGTCTTTCACGTTGGAAGCGATGTGCCGGTGCGCCTATCATCCGTAACCATGCACACAAAATCCCGTACCCTATCCGTGTTGGTCGCAACGGTTCTGATCTGTTGCCTTATTCCGTTCGTCGGTATCGCATTGCGTGACTCGGTCGCAGTGACGACGGGGGAAACGACCATCCTGCAGAACTTGGCGACTGGTCCTGAGTGGTTGCGCGACTTTTCCGCGATATGCGCGTATCTGTTTTCTACAGTCGGTTGCATCGCATTGGTGAGTCTTCTTGCGATGCTTGACATGCGAATCACTGGAAACTGGAAGACCGTCGCAAGAAACGTGGTCGTCTCCGCCGCGCCGATCGTATATGTAACCGGCATAAAGTGGCTGGTCGTGCGTCCACGTCCGATTACTTCCGTTGGTAGCGGGCTATTGCCGGTCGATCCCAGCTTTCCGAGCGGACATACCGCCGCCGCGGTAATCGTATCCGTCATGATGATCCTTACTGTCCGTAATTGGGTGCGTAAACGTTTTTCAGAGCCCGAAACGGATAGAAGGCGAGTATATCTGCGCAGAACCGTATTGGGGGCCGTAGTGCTCGTTTTCGTGGTTGCATGCTCGCGTCTGCTGCTTGGACTGCATTATCCGACCGACGTGATTATCTCCGCCGCCGTGTGCCCGTTGATTTCATATACGATTTGGTGCATATGGGACGGAACAGCCGCATGATGGAATGAAATATCATGCAGATTATGCCCGGATGACAACAGGTTATCCGGGCTTTTTTGTTGCCGTTCCGGAAACATGAGCGGTAAGGATGCCCGACAATGCTTGAAAACATCGTACTGGTGCACAACGGTGCCAACGCCTTCGAACTGAACTTCGTGAAGGATTATCCGCAAATCAAATCCGTGCTGCGTGGACGCCATCTTTTTTGATATTCAGCGCCGTTCACCGTATGCGATAAGTCGTGAGATATCCAATTGTGCGCCCAATCCGACAGGTTGTGTAATAGGCACTCGATGGCGACTGGAAGGCTGGTTCAATCAGACTAGCGGCGAATCCTTACACGCGGTGATGCATGGGGGATTCACAAGTTAGTGCAAGGGAGAATCAATGGAACTCGAAGAACTTTCGGTTGTTGAGAAAGCTGCGATGCTCTCCGGTGGGTCTGAATGGGATTCGCGAGGCAACGATAACGCCGGCATTCCCAGTTTCGTGATGAGCGACGGCCCCCACGGTGTGCGCCGCCAGCTCGGCGAAGGAGACCATCTCGGTATCGGAGCGTCCAAGCCGGCCACCTGCTTCCCGACTGCGGGAACCGTGGCGAATTCCTGGGATCCGGAGCTTGCGGAAGAAATGGGCGAGGCGCTTGGCAAGGAAGCCCACGACCTCGACGTGAACGTGCTGCTCGGCCCCGGTCTGAACATCAAGCGCAATCCGCTGTGCGGACGTAACTTCGAATATTATTCCGAAGATCCTATTGTCGCCGGCCGTATGGCGGCAGGCCTGATTCGTGGCATTCAGAGCAACGGTATTTCCGCCTGCCCGAAGCATTTCGCGGTGAACAGCCAGGAACTCCGTCGTCAGGCCAGCAACTCCGTCGTCGACGAGCGCACCATGCGCGAGCTGTATCTCACCGGTTTTGAAATCGTGGTGCGTGAATCGCATCCGATGACCATCATGACCTCCTACAACGAGATCAACGGCGTCTACGCGCATGAAAACAAGCATCTGCTGCAGGAGATTCTGCGTGACGAATGGGGCTTCGACGGCATGGTCGTCTCCGATTGGGGCGGTTCCAATTCCGCAGTCGCAGCGGTCAAGGCCGGTGGCTCCCTGGAAATGCCGTCTCCGGGCTTCACTTCCGTAAGGGAACTGGAAGGTGCGGTTAAGGCCGGTACCTTGGCTGAAGCGGATCTCAACGCGCGTGCGGCGGAAGTCGCCAAAATCGCGGCGCAGACCAAGCTCATCGGCGTCGGCCGTGACGATCTGCTTACCGACGAAATCGCGGCTGAGCATCACAATATCGCCCGCAAGGTGGCGGAAGGCACCAGCGTGCTGCTCAAGAACAACGGCGCGACCCTGCCGCTCAAGCATGGCACGCGCGTTGCCGTGGTCGGCGATATGGCCGCAACCGCACGATATCAGGGATCCGGCTCCTCCAAGGTCAATGCGACCAAGGAAGAGAACATTCTTGACGAAATCAAGAACGCCGAAGGTCTGGAACTGATCGGCTATGAGCAGGGCTACGACCGTCAGGGTAAGGCCGATCGTGTGCTGGTGGAAGATGCCGTGGCGCTGGCCAGCAAGGAAAACGTCGATGTTGTGGTGGCCGTGGTCGGTCTTGATGAGCGTAGTGAATCCGAGGGACTCGATCGTTCCACGATGGCCATTCCGCAGGTGCAGAACAATCTGGTTGAGGCGCTCAAGGGCGCGGGCAAGCCGATTGTGATCGTGCTTGTTGCCGGTTCCCCGGTGGAGCTGCCGTGGCTCGACTCCGTCGACGCGGTGCTGTATGTGGGACTTTCCGGACAGGCCGGCGCTTCCGCGACCGTGCGTACGCTGACCGGCGAAGTCAATCCGTCCGGCCACTTGGCTGAAACATGGCCGCTGCGTTATGAGGATTGCCCGAGTTCCGGATGGTATCCGGCGATTGGTCGTGACGCGATCTACCGTGAGGGTCCGTTCGTCGGCTACCGCTATTACGAGACCGCCGACGTTGCCGTGCGTTTCCCGTTCGGTTACGGTCTGAGCTATTCCAGTTTCACCTACAGTTCCATCAGGGCCACCAAGGATGGTGTGGATGTAATCGTTTCCAACGATTCCGATGTTGCCGGCGCCACCGTCGTGCAACTGTATGTGCGCGGCCCGCGCAACGGCGTTCTGCGCCCTGATCGCGAGCTCAAGGGTTTCGCCAAGGTGCAGCTGGCCGCGCATGAAAGCAAGACCGTGCACATCGCCTTCGATCGTTACACATTCCGTCATTTCGATACGGCGAGCAACGAATGGAAGACCGAATCCGGCGAATGGACGCTGCTTGTTGGAGACAATGCGGAGCATCTGCCGCTTTCCGTCAAGCTCACCGTTGCCGGTGATGTGAAGGCGACCCCGGCCGATCCGGCGCTGGGCAACTATCTCAAGGGCCATGTCAAGGAAGTGACCGACGCCGAAATGGCCGTGCTGTTCGGCCATGAGGTGCTGGCTCCGGGCAAGCCGGTGACGTTCGATGTGAACGATCCGATTATGTCTTGGGTCGATTCCAAGGGATTCGTGGCGCGCACCATCGCCAAGACCCTGACCAACCGTGAAGCGAAGATTCGCGAGAAGACCGGTTCTCCGGACCTCAACACTCTATTCATCCTGAACATGCCGCCGCGTGCCATGAGCAAGATGACCCAAGGAATGGTCGATTCCGCGATGGTTGACGCAATCGTCAAAATCGCCAACGGCCACACCTTCCGCGGACTGGGCGGCGTCATCGCCGGCTTCTTCCGTAATCAATCCGCAAACAAGCGCACTGCAAAGGAGCTGAGCAATGACTGACAACGCCAAAGCAACCAAGGAAGTCGGACCGATTCGCAAGTGGATCAATGATCACCCGAATATTTGGGAGTTCATCCTGTTCAACCTGCTGTCGAACATTTCCACCATCACCCGTTTCGTGGTGACGTGGATCGGCACAGCCATCTTCATCAGTGGCATGGGACTGACTCAGCCGTTCCATTTCCTGATCTTCAACTACGACACCCAGGGCAATGGTCTTGGCGGCTTCCTGACCTTCCTGCTTGCCGAGGTGCTTGCGCAGGTGGTGAACTTCTTCGTACAGATGAAGTGGGTGTTCAAGTCTGATTCCAGCTTCAAGGATGCCGCTTGGAAGTATGTGATTCTCGCGGTGATCATCGTGGTCGTGAACCTCGTGCTGCCGGGCTATGTGACCGGCCTGTGCCAGGGTTGGGGCATGAACGCAGGCATTGCGAGCACCATCGCTTCCGTGGTCAACACCGTGCTTGCCGTGGTGGTGAGCTATCCGCTGCTCAAGTTCTGGGTCATGCCGAAGAACAAGGAGGCCGCCAAGTAAGCAATTCTCCTTCAAATGTTTCCGGTGGGTGTAGCCTTGCTCACTTCCAGTGAGCGCCACCGGAGACGGACTTCATTTTCTTCTTTCCTTTTTCCCGTCCGGGTCCTTTTCCCGGGCGGGTTTTCTTATACGGAGTCACTGCTGGAAAAACATCGTCTCCGCATCCACCAGTGTCAGTGAATCGTCGGCGCTCGCCTGACGTTGAATCGTCTTGTTCGCAGGATGCTTGGTGAACAGCATGAATTGCTTGCTTGCTTTGCTTGAGACCAAGCTGGCGCGTCCTCGCAACGTTGCTACCGCTTCATCTTCGTTTGTGGTGTTGCGCCACTTGCATTCGCCAAGCAGCATGCGTCCATTGATGGAATCCTCCATAACGATGTCTATATCTGTCTGTTCATGCGCGATTGGGTCGTTGCCCCACCATTTGCCGATTTCGGTCGGTAGGAAATCAATCTCACCATTGCGGCATCGGCGAACCACCCACTGCACGCACATCTCCTCAAACTGTTGCCCGACGAATGTGCTGAATGCGCCGCCTTGTGTGCCATGAATGGCGGCAGATTGAGAAAGCCCGCGTTCCACCAGTCCGACGGTTGGCCCAACGAAACGGTACCAGTATGCGAAGAATGGGTCTTTGAATTGCCACAGTCCTTTTTTCGAAGTCGCAGAATTTTGCCCGAATGGTACCGTGCGTCTCACGATTCCTAATTGAGCCAACGTTTTCAAGTAAGCGCTTACTGAGGTTCGATCGATACCCGCTTGATTGCCAATCAGCGTCGGCGTGTTTTTTCCGGCGCCAAGCGCGTTCAGAATGCTGTTATATATCGCCGGCTCGCGGAGTTCTTGACGCATCAGCATTTCTGGTTCGGAATAGAGAATGCCCGAAGTAGTGAAGTATAGCCGCTCCAGATTCTGCGAGAGGGATTCGCCTTCATTAAGTTGCTGAAGATAATAGGGGGTGCCGCCCAAGGTTGCATAATAGTTGATTTTGTCTTCCCAGGAAGCATCGTGTGGCATCATCTCGGCAGCATCGAACAAATCGAATGGTTGCAGGCGTATCTGTGCGTTGCGGCGACCGAACAGCGGACTTTTGCTACCGAGTACCTCGCTTTCCATGAATCCTTCGTTGCTGCCGCACAAAATCATGGTCACGTTCGTTGCGGCGAATTGATGATCTATGGCGATTTGCAGCGTTGAAGGCAACGACTTTTGCGATAGTGCCGCGTACGGAAATTCGTCGAATACGAATACGAATGGCTCTGTGCGATTGAGGGAGGCCTGTTCCGCAACGAAATTTAGTGCATCCTGCCAGCTGCCAAACGTGCCGGTGGATTGCGGAAGATTGAAGAACGAGTACGCAGCCTGTGAAAAGTCGTGTAGGTTTTCCGTGTCGCTTTGCTCTCGTGCCGTAAACATGAGCGCTCGCTTATCAGCGCAGAATTGTGATATCAGCGCGGTTTTGCCCACACGGCGTCTACCGTAGATCACGGCTAGTTGGAACGCATTCTTGGCATACAGTGCTTCCAGCGCTTTGAGTTCATCTTGTCTGCCCACGAATTGCATAGGTACCGCCGTTTCATTGTATGACTTTGTTTTGTATGTTTACGATTATACAAATCGTAAACATACAAAACAAAGTAGGTGGATACGACGAAGGAATATGCCATTTCTGCAATTTTCCGTTCTGCTTGATGAACGCATATTGTTGGTAGAGGATAACTACCACGCCGTCCGAGCATGACTTGCTTTTGCCTTTTGCCATCGGATGCCTTGCCTATGACCCTCATCGGTCTGTAAGCGTAGGCTGAGATTTGCGCAGCGCGAGAGCCGCGAGATATGGAATGATGCAATCGTCGCGCTAATCAGCCTGCGGAGAGAAAAGAACGGACGACTGGGATTCATGGAACATCAAGAGACGGGATTGGCTGTGAATAGCACGGTCGACGACATCATCAAACGTGTGGATCGCACCAAAGAAACGAAGCTGCCGCATCGCATTGCGGCATTGGTGGCCGTCGGCATGTTGCTTGACGGTATCGACATATATATGCCAGTACTGTGGCCAGCAGCTCGCTGGCGTCGAACTGGTCTACGATTCAGCAGAATTCTTATTTTCTGTCCGCGGGTTTCATCGGCGATCTCAAGCGGGATCCGCGAAAACAGAGGGATCTTCGAAAACTGCGGAATCGATGGAAATGACGGAATCCTCAGTGACTGCGGGAGTTTCAACAATCATGAAATCACAGGAACGATCCAATAAAGCCGAACAACCGCAGGAGCCTCTAATCGGCAGACTTCCGGCGCTGATCGCGGCGGTGATCGTTGTCGGAACCGCAATCGGCGTATGCGCAGGACTCCTCACGCTCATGCTGTACGGCATCGAGCATATTGCGCTTGGCTATGTGGAAAACACGCATGAATCCGGCCCGTTCAACGTACCGGCTGTCCGTCGTGCGATTTCCGTCACCGCAGGTGCCACGATCGCGGCCATCATCTGGTGGCTGTTGCGTACGCGCAGCACGAAAGTGCCGTCCGTCAAAAAAGCCGTGAACGGCGATGAAATGCCGATTTGGCAGACCGTCGTGCATGTGCTGTTGCAGATCTTCATCGTCGGCACTGGCATGTCGATCGGTCGGGAGGTCGCGCCGCGTGAACTCGGCGCCATGTTCGGTCAGCGTTTTGCCCGCGTGGTGCGTCTCGATGCGAAAGATACCCGCATGCTGGTGGCCATCACCGCGGCCGCAGGCTTGGCTGGCGTGTACAACGCGCCTCTTGCCGGAACGTTTTTCGCCGTGGAGATTCTGCTCGCCGACGTGACCCTTGAAACGGTGGCGCTCGCGTTCTCCTGTTCCGCGCTCGCATCATGGGTGGCGTCGCTCGTCAAAGGCACGCATACGTTCTATGTTCTGGGCCAAGCCGATGGGCTGTTCACGCCGGACTACATGGTGTTCGCGCTTATTGCGGGATTGATTCTGGGGGTTGCCGGAGCGTTGTTCCGCCGCGGTTCGCAGTGGGCCGAGAAGAACAAGCCGACAGGCAACGCGATTCTGTGGATGTTGCCGCTTGCTGGTCTGATCACCGGTGTCGTCGCGATTTTCGTGCCGCAGGTCATGGGCAATGGTCGTGCCACGGCGCAATTGAGTTTCTCCAGCGACGTTGATCTGGCCGTCATTCCGATTCTGCTGTTGTCTTTTGCCGCCAAAGCGATTGTTACATTGCTGACGATTCGTGCCGGTGCCTCCGGAGGCGTACTGCAGCCTGGCATTGCGCTGGGTGCTTCCGGCGGTGCGATACTTGGCGTTCTGTGGATGCAGATGTTCCACACGAATTCGATCGGCATGTATGCGCTGCTGGGTGCGTGCGCGTTGCTGGCGGCCTCGCAGCAGGCTCCGCTGATGGCCATTTGCTTGGTGATGGAACTTGCGGACGCTCCGATCAACCTGTTCGTGCCCATCGGATTCGCTGTGGCCGTCAGTGCTTTGACCGCGTCGCTGCTGTCCAAGCCGCTCGCCGAAATCAACCTTGTCGGGCTGCGGCGGTCGTGAATGGGATGACTGTGAATGCGGAGGTCGTGATTACATGGCCATGAGACCGGTCTGCCGCGGAATCAGCGCCGTCAACACGAACCAATGATCTTCGGTGCGGATCGTCACCTCGCCGCCGTACTGCTGCACAATATGCCGGATCGATTTCACGCCGAAACCATGCCGGTGTCTATTGTCGTGCTTTGTGGTGCGGAAATTGCCTTCGGCGTCCTTCTTCAACGTGGAATCGTAATAGTTTTCCACACGCATGACGATGAACTGGTTCTGCTCATACAATGCAAGCTTGATCAGACGCTGGTCCTCATTCGGTAGCTTCGACGTCGCCTCGATCGCATTGTCGAGCGCGTTACCGAATAGCGACGCGATGTCCATCGATGTCATGGCGTTCAACAGAGAACCGTCCGCGACGGCGGTGAACGTGATGCCACGGTCCGCGCAGATGCGCTCCTTTGTGGTCAGAATGACGTCTAGCACGGGATTGCCGGTATGCTGCTGCACACTGTAACGTTGCACCGACTTTTCCAGCTGTTCGAAGCCGGCTTCCATATGTTCCGGATCCACTTGCGCGCGCAACGCCACAATCTGATGCTTCAAATCGTGCGCAAGGCGGCCCAACGATTCTATGTTTTCCTTCGATTGCAGATATTCCTGATGCTGGCTCTCCAGCTGCGCGTTGATGGAAGCGAGTTCCGAATTCGCTTTCATGCGTCGTGCCTGCTCTTGCTGCGCGTACAGAATCGCGAATCCGCAGAAGTCCACCAACGTGCGTATGTAGAAGATTTCCTGACTGGCAGTACCGGAAAAGGGGGTATTTGTCGAAACAAAGCTCAAGTTGCTCATGGCGAACGTGACAAGGGTGATCGCAACCGTAACCACTGCGGCGGAAGTCGTCGGCAAAGACGGAATGGTCTGGCTGAAATTATCATGCTCGACAAACCATGCGAAGGCGAAACATAGCGCATACGTGACGATCAGTGAAATAATCGCGCGCCAATCGTAATGAAGGGCGCTTTCGCGCATGCCCGTGAACGTGACCATCTGCCAATGCAGGGAAGCGACCAATTCCGCCAAAACGAACGCGCGTGCCGTGACGTACAGGCTTTCGCGTTTTCCGGCGCCGGCACCGAACAGAATCGTCATATACATTTCACCGAATGCCAGCAGCATGCCGATAATCCAAAACCAGAGCGGCATCAAACCATCGAAATACTGCACGGCAACCAGCATTATAAGACTGCCGATGCTCACGGAAACCGTGCGTTTCAACGGTACTCTGCGATATATCGACGCGATATACACCAAGCAGGCCAGCCATTCGCAAATGGCCGTATATGAGCGGGGAATGTCTGGAAGAGTGCTGGTGATCGAAGCCGTCAACTCGCTTTGCGCAATCACATCGGTCGCGTGTGCGGCGGCAAGGAGGACGGAAATCATTTCCCGCCTCCCATATAGTTGGTCAACGCGGTAAGGAACGCCTTCTTACGGGGACGGCTTACACGCAGTTTCTCGCCGTTCGACATCACGCAATCCTGGTCCACAACGCCGGAAATATGCTTGAGATTGACCAGATAGCAGGAGTTCGAGCGGAAGAAACTGTAGTCGGCGAGCTTTGTTTCCATGTCTTTCAACGTGCCGTTGATTGACAGTTTGCCTTCCAGCGTGTGGATCACGATGGTGTGGCGGATCGATTCGAAATAGAGGATATCGGAAAGATCCAGCCGCATCTGGCCTCCGCTTGTTTCGATAAGCATGGAATCGCCTTCGTTGCGGCGAACCATGTCAATCGATTTCTTCAGCTCCTGCGAGAACGCGAACCATGGCACAGGCTTGAGCAGGTAGGAGAGCGCCCGCACTTCGTAGCCGCTGATGGCGTACTGCGGCGCCGCGGTGATAAACACGATCACCACTTTCTCGTCGCGTTCGCGGATGCGCCGTGCCGCGGCCATGCCGTCCATCTCCTTCATCTCGATGTCGAGAAGAAGGATGTCGTAGGAGGGGGTATATTTCTCCACGATTCGAGCTCCGTCGTCGAACACGGAGACGGTGAACTGCTCATTGTTTTCGCTCTGATAACGATTCAGATAGTCAAGCACGAGCTGGCAGCTGGCGGGATCATCTTCGACCACGCCGATTCGGATACTGCGCATGCCTAAAAACCTCCCTGTTTTGCTATTTTGCTGTGTCCATTGTCCCGTATCAGGTAGATAAAAACGGTATTGGCACGTTGAAACGGCTGACATTCCCCCTATGTAAGACGGGTGTTAGCGCGCACATGAATCGCGGCCGTGTTGACGGGATGCATTTTGTGTGTATCATGGAACGTGGCTCGACGAAGAGATCTTCGCTAAACCAAAAAATATAAATTAATCAAATATAAATTAATGCTTTGTGGCGCAGTTTTGTCGAAGTAGTGAGCTGCGTGACTGGGCACAGAAAAGTAATCCCTTTACAACGGATCGTGAGGCACGTACCTGCCTCTGAAAGGATGACAATCATGGCAGAAGTCGTATTCGACCATGTTACTCGTATCTACCCGGGCAACGATAAGCCGTCGGTGGATGATCTGAATATGGATATCAAGGACGGCGAGTTCCTGGTGCTGGTTGGCCCGTCTGGCTGCGGTAAGTCCACCACCCTGCGCATGCTCGCTGGCCTGGAAGAGGTCAACAAGGGCCGTATCCTCATCGGTGGCAAGGACGTCACCACGATGCAGCCGAAGGACCGCGACATCGCAATGGTGTTCCAGAACTACGCTCTGTACCCGCACATGACCGTCGCCGACAACATGGGCTTCGCTCTGAAGATCGCAGGCACCCCGAAGGAAGAGATTCGCAAGCGCGTCGAGAAGGCCGCTGAGATCCTCGACCTGACCGAGTACCTGGATCGTAAGCCGAAGGCTCTGTCCGGTGGTCAGCGTCAGCGCGTGGCCATGGGCCGTGCAATCGTTCGTGAGCCGAAGGTCTTCCTCATGGATGAGCCGCTGTCCAACCTCGACGCCAAGCTCCGTGTGCAGACCCGTACCCAGATCGCCGCTCTGCAGCGTCAGCTGGGTGTCACCACCCTGTACGTGACCCACGATCAGACCGAAGCTCTGACCATGGGTGATCGTATCGCCGTCATCAAGCTCGGCATCCTGCAGCAGGTCGGCGCTCCGACCGAGCTGTACGATCGCCCGGCCAACGTCTTCGTCGCTGGCTTCATCGGCTCCCCGTCGATGAACATCAACACCCACCCGGTGGTCAACGGCAAGGCAAAGATCGGCGAAGACACCGTGGATCTGCCGGTTGAGGCCGTCAAGAAGCTGACCGCTGAAGATGGCAACCAGATTGTGGTTGGCTTCCGTCCGGAAGACGCATCCCTGGCTGCTCCGGATGATCCGAACGCCTTCTCCCTCAAGGTCATGAACGTTGAGGATTTGGGCTCTGATGGCTACATCTACGGCAACATCATCACCGATGACTCCGCTGCTGAGGCATCCACCATGATGTCCGACCAGAACAAGCTCACCACGATTCGTGTGAATCCGCGTGCTCTTCCGAAGGTCGGCGATACCGTCAAGATCAAGATCGACCCGTCCAAGATGCACCTGTTCGCTCCGTCGACCGAGCTGCGTCTGAACTAAGGCGATAACGAGTAACCAACCAGCCGATGCTGCGAAGTACGGTTGGGTGGCTGAATAAAACTTGGCGGAGATGCCAATCTCCGTCAACCATTAAACGAGACATTCTCTTCCTCTCTTATTGTCTCGTTGGAGGGGCCCCGCGTAGGTGCGGGGTCCCTTTTTGTGTTTTTCGTACGTTTGCTGCTTTATTGCACCTACTGTGGTTTCCGTCGGTTTGGGGATAGTGCGGACTGTTCGGTATTTCCGTACCGACGTATTGGCCCCCGTTTGCGTCGGTTTGAGGATAGTGAGGCCCGTCCGCTGTTTCCGTGCCGACGCCTGCGTGGGCGGTCCGCGGTCGGGCATGCGAAGGGGTCCCGTGGCCGTGTGGACCATGGGACCCCTTCGCGGAAGTCTGCGCGCCTTGCGTCGGGCCTTACTTGTTGAGGACCTTCCTGAACAGGTCGGAGGAGGCCTTGGCGAGGGCGAACTGGCCGAAGCCCGGGTCGACGGACGCGAGGTTGGCGTTGATGATCTGGTCGAAGGTGCTGTTCTTCATGGTGTCGTTCCTTTCGCCGCGGTGCCGGCCCGTCTTCCGGACGGTTCTTCTTTCCTTGCCGCCGGCCGCGGATGTATGTGTGTTCTTTTTCCTCGTTCTTCTGTTGTGCCTTCATCGTACGTCGGCCGGCGGCGCCCGCGCATGCCGCGCTCGTCTCTTCTTTTGCATATCCGTCGGTTTGTCTTGAAGAAAACGTAACGAAACGACGGCGGGAAGGCGGAGGGAACACGGACGCGATCTGGCCGGGTCGCGTATGGAGTGCGGCCGTCCTTGCCCGCCGGCCGCGGATCAGACCATGGCGAGGGTGGTCGGGCCCGGTTCGAAGCCGCCGAAACCGACATCGGACCAACCCGCGCCAGTCGGCTCAAGACCCCTCAGACTCGCACCTACTTGTTCCTGGTCCTGCCGACGATGAACACGCAGATGAACGCGCAGATGAACGCGCAGATAAACATGTGGTCGAATATCGGTCTGTGGAAACAAAGTGTTCGGGAATGATGTAGCCGGATGAGAAAACTTACGATACGGGGTAGGTCAGCGGGTAGATTGTTAAGACATGGAATCTATTGAACTGCCCCAAATGGATCCTCGTGTGCTGAAAGCCACTTCCGTGAAGGCCGAGGACCCGGCCGCGCAATCCGCAGAACCGCGCGCATTGAAGATTACCGCAGCGAGTTCGAATCCGAAGATGTTTACACTGCCTTGGGAAAAGCCGCTGGCAACATGGCCTGAGGATCTTCTTGCCAACCTGCCGCGAGGCATATCCAGGCACGTGGTACGTTTCGTGCACGTGGGTGACGACGTTTACGCAATGAAGGAAATCACCCGTAATGTCGCCGAACGCGAATACGAGCTGCTGCGTCGGCTGCAGAAGCTGGAGCTGCCTACGGTACAGCCGATCGCCGTGGTCACCGGTCGTCATAATCGCGAAGGCGAACCGCTGGAAGCCATTCTGGTAACCAAGCATCTGAAGTTCTCCCTGCCGTATCGTGCACTGTTCGCACGCAACCTTCGTCCGGATACCGCCGAACGACTGATCGACGCGTTGGCCGTACTGATGGTGCGTCTGCATCTCGCTGGTTTCTACTGGGGTGATGTGTCGCTGTCGAACGTACTGTTCCTGCGTGATGCCGACGCGTTCTCCGCCTTCTTGGTGGACGCGGAAACCGGTGATCTGCAGGTGAACCTGACCCAAGGCCAGCGCGAATACGATGTTGATCTGGCCCGTACGAACATCATTGGCGAATTGATGGATCTTTCCTCCGGCGCTCTTCTGCCGAGCGATGTGGACGAGATAGAAATCGGCAACCGTCTTGTGGACCGCTACCATTCGTTGTGGAGCGCCCTGACCGACACCGACGATTTCGGTCCGGATGAGATGTGGAAGATCGAAAAGCGCGTCAACAAGCTCAATGAGCTGGGATTCGATGTGGACGAGCTGGAAATGAAGACCGCCGCAGACGGCAAGCGCGTGCTGGTGCGTCCGCGTGTGGTGGATGCCGGATATGCGAATCGTAAGCTGCTGCGTCTTACCGGACTCGACGTGCAGGAAAACCAGGCACGCCGACTGCTCAACGACTTGGATGCCTACCGCGCATCCACATGGCGTGACGGCGAAGATCTCGAAATCGTGGCGACCGATTGGATGCGTGAAGTGTTCGAACCGGCCGTGCGCATGATCCCTCGCGAATACCGTTCTCAGATCGAACAGGCGCAGTTCTTCCACGAAGTGCTCGACCATCGCTGGTTCCTGGCCGAGAAGGCGGGTCATGACGTACCGATGGGCGAAGCGGTGCAGAGCTACATCGAGAAGGTGTTGCCTCAGTACAAGCTTGAGCAGAAGGACGTGGATGCGTTGAATGCGGAAGCGGATTCCGGCGTTATCGACGATGAGTACACGTACGGTGATTTTGATGACGGTTATAATCCGGATGATGATCCGGATGCGGCCGTGTGGAGTCACTGACGTTGACCGACGTCAACCTTGACTGATATCAACGTCAGCTAACGTCAGTCGACATTACGAAAAACGCCTGTGAAACGGGCTGTGGAAACTGTCTAAAAAGTTTCCATAACCTGTTTCACAGGCGTTCTGTTTATATCAAGCCGGATTGATTAAGCCGATGCAAACCAGCCGATTTGGCCGATTAATCCAAAACCGACTAATCTGTTCAAACCGGCAGACCGGCCAATCCGGACAGCCGTTCAATCCGGCCGGAATCGTCTTACTTGGCCGATGCCTCGCGACGGGCGCGCGCCACGGCGTACAGCGTAATACCGGCAGCCACGGAGGCGTTCAGCGATTCGACCATATTCGACATCGGAATGCCGGCGATGGAATCGCAAGCCTCGCGTACAAGACGGCTCAGACCGTTGCCCTCCGAACCGAGCACCACGACCAGCGGATCGGTTTCGAAACCGGTCTCGCCGACGAGCGCGTCGCCGCCACCGTCAAGGCCGACGCTGTAATAGCCGCGTTCCTTCAGGCTTTCGATCGCCTTGGTCAGATTCACCACGCGGGCGACCGGCATGTGCGCCGCGGCTCCTGCGGACACCTTCCAAGCGGCGGCCGTGACCGAAGCGGAGCGACGTTCCGGCAGAATCACGCCGTTCGCGCCGAACGCGGCCGCGGAGCGAATGACCGCGCCGAGATTCTGCGGATCGGTAACGCCGTCCAACGCGATGAACAGCGGTCGGGCCGCGATACGAGCGGCCTTGGAATTCGCGGCTTCCATGGCACGCGACTTCTTGTCGGCGCGCTCCACAAGCTCAGCCAGCGAGGAATACTGGAACGGCTGGGCCTTCATGACCACGCCCTGATGATTGGACGAACGTGCGATACGGTCCATCTCAAGACGGTCGGCCTCCAGAAGGTTCAGGCCGTGGATGCCGGCAAGACGCACGATTTCACGCGTGCGATCGTCATGCTCGATACGTGCCGCGATATACAGCGTGGACGCCGGAACACCGCAGCGCAGCGCTTCGAGCACCGCATTGCGGCCGATGACCAAATCGTCGGAGTCCGAAGTGAACTTCGCCGCGCGACGACGTGCCGCCAATCGCGGATCGGCCATCTTACGGCGTTCCGCCACCTTCTTTTCCCTGTATGCCTTGTGGTAAACGCGATCCTCGGCCTTGGGAGTGGGGCCCTTGCCCTTCAACGAATTACGATGCTTTCCGCCCGACCCCTTGGTCGGTCCTTTTTTCAATGCCATAGTTGACTATTGTCCCAGCACCCCGGGAAATGCGGAAGCGGCGAACTCGCCATTTCAGCCGACATGACGTTCAAATCGTTCGAAGCCGAGAATCCGATCGATTTCCGCCAATGCGTCCGCCGGAAGTTCCATACCGGCCGCAGCCAGACTCGAATCAAGCTGCGACGGACGGGAAGCGCCGACAATCACCGAACTGATGGCGGGAAGTCGCAGAATCCAAGCCAGGGCAAGCGTCGGCATCTTCACGCCGAGGCCATCGGCCACCTTCAGCAGATCCTCCACTTTGCCGAGATTCTCATCGGTCAGCAAATCGTTGATCTGATGATCGGCCTGCCAAGTGGCACGTGAACCGGCCGGAATCGGCTCTCCCTTGCGATACTTGCCGGTCAGCAGACCCTGCGCAAGCGGGGAGAACGGCGTGATGCCGATGCCGTAATAATCGCAGGTGTCCACGATCTCATGCTCGATATAGCGATCGATCATGTTGTACTGCGGCTGCACCACCGTCAGCGGATGCAGCCCACGTTCTGAAATGATACGTTCGGCGCGTTCGATGCGTGCCGCGCTCCATTCCTCGCTCACGCCGTAATACAGGATCTTGCCCTGGTCCACCAGATCGCTCAACGCCTGCAGCGTCTCCTCCATGGGCGTGGTCGGGTCGAATCGGTGGCAGTAGTACAGGTCGATGTAGTCGGTGCCGAGGTTCTTCAGGGAGCGCTCGCAGTTGTTGAGGATGTGCTTGCGACTTAGGCCGTAACCGTTCGCGGACTTGCCGGTCGGGAAGAACACCTTGGAGGAGATGACGGTATCCTCGCGCGGGATGTCTTTGATGAAGCGGCCGAGGAACACTTCCGCGTCGCCGCCGGAATATGCGTCGGCGCAGTCGAAGAAGTTCACTCCGGAATCGAAGGCTTTTCTGGCGATCGCCATGGCGTTTTCGGTTGCGTCGGTGTCTTCCAATCGGGTCATCCAGCTGCCGAGCGCGATTTCGGATACTTTGATGCCGGCCTTGCCGATGTTGCGATATTGCACGGGTGCTCCTTTGCTGACGATTTTCATCGTTGTAATACTATGTCGGGATTTACGGTATATGTTCAAGCCGACTTGAACGCAAATGATGGTTTTGCGTGGGGGGGGGTTGAGTTGCGCGGGGTGTGTGAAGTGGGGTTGAGCTGCGTGAAGGTGCCGATGGGCTGAGTGATGGCGAGTGAGGCTGAGTTGAGTGAGTTCAACCAAGTAAGGCCGCCGATAGTGGTGCAGCGAATACGTCGGGGCCTGCCGGGGAGTAGGTTTGGCCGGCGTTTCCGGATGTCCGCGTCTCGTTTTGGTTTTCCTGTTGTTCACGATGCTGCGATTGCCTGCGCCGTGTCCGCTGTCTGCGTCGGTTTGGGGATGGTGGGGGCCGTCCGCTGTTCCCGTGCCGACGCCAGATACGACTCGAGGGACACACCCCGGAGGAATTCCGGAACGTGTCCCTCGCAGCCTGGACCTGTATCCTATTTAACAGCGTCCAACAATCGGGGCGCGGTTCAGTGGACCATGGGACCCCTTTTTCGGAAGTCTGCGCGCCTTGCGTCGGGCCTTACTTGTTGAGGACCTTCCTGAACAGGTCGGAGGAGGCCTTGGCGAGGGCGAACTGGCCGAAGCCCGGGTCGACGGACGCGAGGTTGGCGTTGATGATCTGGTCGAAGGTGCTGTTCTTCATGGTGTCGTTCCTTTCGCCGCGGTGCCGGCCCGTCTTCCGGACGGTTCTTCTTTCCTTGCCGCCGGCCGCGGATGTATGTGTGTTCTTTTTCCTCGTTCTTCTGTTGTGCCTTCATCGTACGTCGGCCGGCGGCGCCCGCGCATGCCGCGCTCGTCTCTTCTTTTGCATATCCGTCGGTTTGTCTTGAAGAAAACGTAACGAAACGACGGCGGGATGTGGCTGCAGGTCGTTTGCGTATGCGCGAGACGATGATGGTGCGTCATGACCTTCAGCGGTCGGCTTTGCGCACATGTGGTTGCGCTCATGAAGACGCTGGTTCGTGCGATGGCGACTTGGTCGTCCTTATGCGCATGCAGCTGCGGCTTGGATTGTTGCGTGCGGTTGGCTTTGCGTGCTGGGTGGCGGATTTCTCACGGGACCAATGTGAATCGTCTTGCGTGTGGGCATCCGGTGACTGCGTGGGAGCGGGGGTGGAGTCGGTCTTGTCGAGAAAGATTTTTATGCGGCGTGTCGGTTGGAATGACGCTGTTGAGGCAGTTTTTGTAGCGGTAAAAATTTGTTATTTCCATAGAAAAGGTGTAGCTTTAAACCATCGCAATAAGTACAAGGTTGTACTTCAAGAAAGAGAACGAAAATCAAGGTATCTATGGTTTGATTTTCGTGCGGTTTTTCATGAAGGTACAACGTTGTATTTCTCCTGAAAGGAGTTGGCATGGAACAGCCGCCCAGCACATGTGACGCACGCTTGGTGATTGATGATGATTTTGTGGTTGCGCCTGTCAATGATCGTCTGTTCGGATCCTTCGTGGAACATCTCGGCAGATGCGTATATGGCGGAATCTATGAACCGGGGCATCCTACCGCCGATGAAGAAGGATTCCGCCACGATGTCATCGACTTGGTGCGCGAACTCGGTGTGACCACCATACGTTACCCGGGCGGAAACTTCGTTTCCGGATACAGATGGGAAGACGGCGTGGGACCGAAAGACGAGCGCCCGCGTCGATTGGACCTTGCATGGCATTCCACGGAAACCAATCAATTCGGACTGCATGAGATGAAGCGTTGGCTTGATTCCGTTGACGGAAATGAACTTATGGAGGCCGTGAACCTCGGAACCAGAGGCTTGCAGGAAGCATTGGATCTTCTGGAATACGCCAATATTCCTTCCGGCACCGAATTGGCCGACTTGCGTAGAATCAACGGAGCGGAAGAACCGTTCAATATTGCCATGTGGTGCTTGGGCAACGAAATGGACGGTGATTGGCAGCTGGGCCATAAAACGGCGGAGGATTACGGCACTCTCGCCGCGTCGGTCGCCCGCGGTATGAGGCAGATCGATCCCGACGTTGAACTGGTGGTCTGCGGTTCGTCCAGCCATGAGATGGATACTTTTGGCGCATGGGAAGAGACCGTGCTGGAGAAGACCTACGAACTTGTTGATTTCATCTCATGCCATGCGTACTACCATCCGGAACTGCAGCCGGACGGTACTCGGGACATGGTGAGCTTCATGGCCGCAGGTGTCGATATGGACAACTTCATCAAGGACGTTACTTCCGCAATTGATGCGGTGAAAGCGAAGAAGAAATCGCACCACGATGTTTTCATTTCATTCGATGAGTGGAACGTTTGGTATCTCAATGAAGAGCCGAGCAAAAACCCTGAAGGTATTGGAAACTGGCCGGAGGCGCCGAAACTTCTAGAAGACGTGTATTCCGCGGCTGATGCCGTTGTATTCGGAGATCTTCTGATTACGTTGCTTAAGAATTCCGATCGCGTGCATTCGGCGAGCCTCGCGCAGCTGGTGAATGTCATCGCTCCGATTATGACGGAAACCGGCGGCGACGCATGGAGACAGACGACGTTCTATCCGTTCGCGCTTACGGCCAATCTTGCAAAAGGTGGCACGGTACTTGAGCCCAAGCTTTCGTCCGGGACTTTCGAAACGCTCCGATACGGCGAAGTGCCGACGGTGAATGCCGTGGCCGTGCGTGGAGCGGACGGAAAGCTGAGCGTCTTCGCGGTCAACCGTTCGCTGGATGAGGCTCAGGAATTCGAAATCAAACTTCCCGCAGGCCGTACCGTTTCCTCGGTGAACAGTCGGATTCTGCACGAGGATGATATTTGGGCCAAAAACACGAGCGAAAACAAGACTCGCGTAACAATGCACGAGAATGATTCAGCAGTGCTGGATAGCGCGGAAAACATCATCCGAATGACTCTTCCCCCGGTCTCCTGGACCGTGACCACGGTATAAAACCACAGCATAAAACCGTAATCGGAGCATAAAACCAATAAGCCGAACGAGGTGCGGCCCCACAAGGGCGGGTACCTTCGCGAAGCGTACCCAAAATCCAGAATTCAGAATCAAAAATCCAACAAGAAACCATTTTTGGATTCGAAGAGGAATCCAAGGAAAGAAAAGGAGAAATCACAATGAGGAACATGATTCGCACGGCCGTTGCGGCTGTAGGAGCTGCGGCCATGATCGCATCCCTTGCGGCGTGCGGTGGCGGCGAGACCGCGCAAAGCGAGGAGAAGGAACTCAAGATCTCTTGGTATTACTCTTCGGGTGGCGGCGATACCTGGGAGCGTGCCATCAATCTTTACAAGAAGCAGAATCCGGATGTGACGATCAAGGAAGTGCACACGTCCTTCCCGCAGATGCAAAAGAACGCATCCTTGACGCTTCAGTCGGATGACGCTCCGGACGTTGCACTGTACAACCAGGGAACCAGCTCAGTGGGCAATCTTGCATCTCAGGGTATTCTTGCCGATTTGAGTGACTACGCCGAGCAGTACGGATGGACGGACGTTCTTCCGGAATCGATTCAGACCGTTGCCAAATACAAGGCCGATGACGGTGGCATCATGTCTTCCGACGGCCAGTGGTACGGCGTTCCGGTAAACGGCGAATTCGTGCTGGCCTACTACAACCAGGACATGTTCGATAAGTATGGCCTTGAGATTCCGGAAACCTTCGAAGACCTCGAGAAGGTCATGCAGGCGTTCGTGGATCAGGGCATTACGCCGGTCGCCTTCGAAGGCAACGAAACCGCGGCGCAGCATTTGTGGTATCAGCTCGCACTTTCCAAAGCGGATCGTCAGTGGGTTGACGACTATCAGTCCTACGAGCATGACATCGACTTCTCCGGCGAGCCGTTCACCTATGCGGCCAACAAGTTCTCCGAGTGGGTTGAGAAGGGCTATCTTCCGAGCAATTCCGGCGGTCTGGTCGCAGAAGATATGATCACCCAGTTCTGCGCGGGTGAATACCCGATCATGTTCTCCGGCTCCTGGTGGTTCGGCCGTGTCAATCAGGACGGAAACTTCAAGAGCACCTTCAGGGCGCTACCGGGCAACGAGAAGCTGAATACCGGCGCCACCGGAAAGCTGTGGGTCGTTCCGGAAACCTCCAAGCACAAGGATCTGGCCGCCGACTTCCTCAACTTCCTGCTCTCCACCGACGTGCAGAACATGCTGGCCACCGAAGCGGGCCTGCCGTTCAATGCATCCGACGACTATTCGATTGATGAGCTGCCGACCGAACTGCAGAATCCGCTGAAGACCTTCGACGACATGCAGGATTCCGCGAAGGAATTTAACTCGGTATTCGAGGAGCTTCTTGATAACGATGCGATCGCTCTGTATCCGGATTGGCCAAGCGCAGGCATGTACGACGCGCTCAACTCTGCACTGCAGGGTCTGATCAACGGAAATTCCACACCTGAACAGGCGACCGCCGAAATCCAGGCGGCATACGAGGAAGGCAAGTCCGATCTGGGCTTGTAATCAAACGAAAGGCTGGTGGAATCCATGCGGTTTCACCAGCCTTGTTGCACACATCCACGTGAGGCATCAATGCCGATGTTTTCATAAGGCACGTTTGCGGGTATTGCGATGAAGGAGGATTCAATGTCGCGTAACAATACCGGAGCACGCTCCAAGGGCGAACGGAGCGAAAGTCAGAAGATATACGAAAAAAGACTTCGCAGCGGATATGGCCGATACATAATCCCTGGTGCCATCGGCACGATTGTCATACTGCTGGTCCCGTTCGTTACGAATATTTGGATTTCCCTGCATAGCTGGCGAGGCGGCCGCAGCAAGATGAAATTCATCGGATTGGACAACTACATCAAGTTGCTGGGCGATGAGAAATTCTGGACGTCATTCGCCAATTCCCTGTACATGATCGTGGCCATGGCCATCATTCCGCTGGTCATCGGTTTGATTCTTTCCGCAGTGCTGTTCGACTATATCGGACGTGAGTTTGGTGGAAAAACCTCAAGTTTTCTGCGAGCCTGCTACTACATTCCGCAGATTCTTCCCGTCGGCGTCGCAGGCATTCTGTGGAACTGGATTCTCAACTCGCAGACGGGCGCAATCAACCGAATTCTTGCAGGATTCTTCGGATTGTCGGAGACCCCGGACTGGCTTGGCAACCCGGATCTTGCCATCTACGCGGTGATGCTCATGTTGATATGGAGCCAGATCGGATATCCGGTGGTTATCTTCATGTCGGCTTTGGGACGAGTCGACCCGGAACTCTACGAAGCCGCATCTCTTGATGGAGCTGGATGGTGGAGAAGATTCACCGCTATAACGCTTCCACAGATCAAGCCGGAGATCTTCGTCGTCGTCCTGACCTGCACCGTCGCCGCGTTGAAGGTGTTTGGCCCCGTCTACATGCTGACCAAGGGTGGTCCGCAAAGCTCTACGTTGGTCCCTTCCTATTATTCGTACATCAATTTCTTCGGTAAGTCACAGATTGGATATGGTGCCGCGATCGCAAGCGTTCTGGCCATACTGATCGCCATCGTCGCGGCGGTCATCATGGTGTTCCAGAATCGCAGCGCCGCACGTGAACGCGAAGGAGCGTTGGTCTCATGAGCACGTCGACCGCAATGAAAAACACCATCCAGGCGCGTATGAACCGCATTGAGCGCAAGGATGAGGAAAAGCGTACGATGCGGAACAATCGTTCTTCGAAACCCGCCAATCCGGTACGTTGGATCGTTCTCGCGGCATGCGTGCTGCTTGCCATCATCATTCTGTCGCCATTGTTTCTGATGGTGCTCAACGCGTTCAAAACGTCTGTGGATTACACCCAGAACGGTCCGTTGTCACTACCCAAGGAACTGTATTTCGGCGGTCTGGTCAACTTCTGGAATGCCACGAACTTCCCGGTCAAATTCTGGAATTCCCTGTGGATCGCCGTTGTCTCAGCCTTGCTGAGCGTAGCTTTGTCGTTGTTCAACGCCTATGCGCTTGGCATCGGACGAGTGCGTGGCAGCGCATGGATTATCGCGCTGTTCATGATTCTCACCATGCTTCCCGGTGAAGGATTCATCTACCCGCTGTTCTACATGTTCAACGCGGTCGGCATGGGCAATTCGCGGTGGGCCATAGTCATCATCTGCGGAATCATCAATATGGCGTTCGGCACGTATCTGCTCAGTTCGGTGATGTCGACATTCCCACGTGAACTTCTGGAAGCTGCGCAAATCGACGGCGCCGGCAGATGGCGTACGCTCTGGAGCGTCGTGTTCCCGATCATGAAGTCGAACTGCGCGGTGCTGTTCATCTTCTTCTTCATCTGGACCTGGAACGAGTTCTACTTCACCCTCA
Organism: Senegalimassilia sp.; assembly: GCA_963619615.1. GTDB lineage: Bacteria > Actinomycetota > Actinomycetes > Actinomycetales > Bifidobacteriaceae > Bifidobacterium. The sequence continues at coordinate 24,332 of CAVEXE010000012.1, forward strand.
TCTTCCTCACGTCCGATGAGACGCAGACCATTCCTTTGGCGATTGCCTCGCTGCAGGGAGACAGGATCATGGATGTTCCGACCATCAATGCAGGCAGCTTGATCTCGCTCATCCCGGCGTTCATCTTCTTCCTGATGTTCCAGAGAACGCTTACCAAGGGAATTACCGCCGGCGCGGTGAAGTGACCGGTGAAGTGATTATAAATTCGCGGGCGGAGTGGCCTCCTTCCTCCGCCCGCCATAACACAAAGGAAATGCAATGAAGCTTTCAGATGGATATTGGCGAGTTCGTCAGGGATTCAGCGCATCATGGGCGCGTCAGACGATTTCAGCGGAACCGATCGACGGTGGTTTGCGCGTACGAGCGGCGGCAAATCTGTCTTACGGAGATAGGGGTGCGACGCTTGGTGGGCCGCTGTTCACCATCACCCTATCCACCCCGGCCGAGGGAATCATCAAAGTGGTCGAGGAACATTTCCGTGGCGTTCCCGACCGTGGACCGCATTTCCGGCTCGAAACTGATCCAAACGCGGCGTTTGAGATTTCGCAGGGTGAGGACGGCATCGCCTGCAAATCCGGAATCCTGGAAGTGGTGGTGTCGAATCCGGGAGAGGTTTTTTCCATGGATTTCCGGGCGAACGGAAAATCCTTGACGGGAACCGCTTACAAAGGGTTCGGCGTGTATGAGGACCAGCGCGCGCGATATGCGCAATTGCCTCCGCAGGATCATCTGGATTACGACGAGGGTTGCGGAGTGCGCCACAACTACGTAAGGGAGCAGCTTCGGCTTGCTCCGGACGAGAAGGTGTACGGCTTCGGCGAGCGATTCGGTCACTTCGTAAAAAACGGGCAGACCGTGGAGATGTGGAATTCCGATGCCGGCACCTCTTCTGATTCCGCATACAAGTCCATTCCGTTCTACTGGACCAGCAAGGGTTACGGGGTCTTCGTGAACCATCCGGAGGACGTGTCTTTTGAGGTGGGTTCCGAGTCCGTCGGCAAGATCCAATTCTCCACGCGCGGCGAACGACTGGAATATTACGTTATCGCCGGTCCGGAGCCCAAGGATGTTCTGCGCCGATATACGGCGTTGACCGGGCGTGCCCCCTACCTTCCCGCATGGTCGTACGGATTGTGGCTTACCACGTCTTTCCTTACTGATTATGATGATGATACGGTTGCCGGATTCGTGGATGGCATGCGCGAAAGAGAGATTCCGCTTTCCGTGTTCCATTACGATTGCTACTGGCTCAGGCCGTACCATTGGTGCGATTTCGAGTGGGACGGAGAAATGTTCCACGATCCGACGGGAACGATTGCCGAGCATCATCGAAAAGGCCTGAAGGTCTGCGTATGGATCAATCCGTATCTCAGTTCCGCCTCCGCCTTGTACGATGAGGCTGTCGAGCATGGATATCTGCTGAAATTGAAGGACGGCAGCGCGTTCGCGACGGATTTCTGGCAGCCTGGAATGGGATTGGTGGACTTCACCAATCCTGGAGCGAGGGAGTGGTACTGTTCGAAGCTCGGAAAGCTCATCGACATGGGAGTCGACTGCTTCAAAACCGATTTCGGCGAGTCCATACCGACGAATGTCGTGTATTTCGACGGATCTGATTCCGTACGTATGCACAACTATTACACGTATCTGTACAACGAGACGGTCTACCGGTATCTTGAACAGCGGAAGGGAAAGGGCGAAGCGGTCCTTTTCGCAAGATCGGCGACCGTCGGCGGCCAGCAGTTCCCTGTGCATTGGGGCGGCGATTGCGAATCCACATATCCCGCCATGGCCGAATCCCTGCGCGGTGGTATCTCACTCATGAGTTCCGGCTTCGGTTATTGGGCGCACGACATCGGAGGATTCGAAGGCGATCCGGGGCCGGACCTGTACAAGAGGTGGGTCCAGTTCGGTTTGCTTTCCTCGCATTCGAGACTGCATGGTTCGAAAACGGTTCGCGTGCCCTGGGCGTTCGACGAGGAATCCTGTGACGTGTTGCGCAAGTTTACCAAGCTTAAGCTTTCCTTGCTGCCGTACATAGCGAGGGGCGCGAAGCAGGTCAGTGAGGAGGGGACCCCTCTCATGCGGCCGATGGCGTTGGAATTCCCCCACGATCCCGCGGCGAGATATCTCGATCAGCAATACATGTTTGGAGACGATCTGCTGGTCGCGCCGGTCTTTTCTTCCGACGGAAAGGCTCAGTACTACGTTCCGGAGGGAACATGGACCAACTATCTGACCGGAGAAGTGGTGAATGGGCCGAAGTGGGCCGAAGGAACGTTCGACTATATGTCGTTGCCGCTTATGGTTCGTCCGGGAGCGGTTATACCGGTGCAAGAAGGCCGCGAACGTACGGACGGAGATCTGTTGGACCATGTGGTGGTGCAAGTCTTCGCGCCGGATGCGATTGGCGAACAGGGGCGAACCATCGAATTGCGTCATGGTTTTGAAGAGAACGCCGAAACGGTTACCTTCACCGTGCGTAGTGACGGTTCCACCCTTGAAGTCATCTGTTCAGACTCGGAGCTTGCCTGGTCCGCGCGGATAGGGAATAAGGGGACATGTGTGCCCTGCGAGAAGGGTGGCAAAGTTTCCGTGGCTTTGTGATGATTAATGGTCGGCTACTCTTGAAGGGGGATAGAAAGAGTGCCGACCATTCTTATTTCCGGCACGGTTTGCAGGAACGACGAAGGAGTGGGCGATGTCCGGACGTGTAACGATCAAGGATGTGGCAAGGGAAGCGGGCGTTTCCATAAAAACCGTTTCGAACGTGCTGAACGACAGTGGCAGCATGAGACCTGAGACGAGGCGACGGGTGGAGGCGACCATCAAGAAACTTGGATACACCATGAACGTCGCGGCCCGTGCCATGAAAACAGGCGATACCAAACTCATCGGGCTTGCCGTTTTCAACTTTTCCCAGCCATTCGTGCCGTATCTGACCGATGCCGTGATTGATTACGCCCGTAAGCGCGGATATGGCGTGATTATCAGCACATATGGCCTCTACGAGGAGGGTGGACTGCAGTCCATCATCGATGAGACGTATCGTATGGGGGCGGATGGTTGGATTTTCTTCGCCGATAGGGTTTTGTCGGACGAGGGAGCTTTGCTGAACCAGCCGTACCCGGTAGTGTTGATCGGCGATTATCTGGCTTACGGCAAAGCGGATTGGGTGACCATGCCGAATACGGATGCGCTGAAGTCCACGACGGGGAAACTCCTTGATAGGGGAATACGTCGGATCGCATTGGTGGGTGCACCGCATATCGGCAAGCGCGAGGGAGCTTCGCTGTACAGCCAGTTCGACAAGCATGCGCGCGACGAAGTGCTTTCGGCTGATCAGGGAACGAATGAACTTAGAAGCCTGGGTTATATCAAGGCTTTTGAGGAACGGGATGTTCCGATTGATTGGAGTCTGGTCGCCGCGACCAGTGAATGGAATCAGTCCGGTGGCCTGCGTGCCATGCAGCGGATTCTCAATGAGGGAGACTCGATTCCTGAGGCGGTTGTCTGTTTGGCGGATGCGCTGGCTTTCGGTGCTGTGCACGAATTGAACTACCGCGGATTCCGTGTTCCGGAGGATGTGCAGGTGATTGGTTTCGATAATGTTCCGGAAAGCCGGTATTCGATTCCGGCGTTGACCACAATCGACCCGCAGGTTGCGCAATACGCGCGTTGTGCGGTTGATATGCTGATCGAACGCATCGAAGGCGAGAAGTGCGCCGCGCGGGTGTTCACCACGAGTTACGAATTGGTTGAACGTCAGTCGACGATGCTGGACGGATAGCGGGATTCATGAGATTCGTCGAATACGTTGGACGAGCTGATATTGTGTGCAAGACGTTTCCTGATATGTTTCACGACATGTCTCACGGATTTGTGAAATCTTGACGACTGTAGGTGCGTCGCTCTGTCGAAAACTGGGCATGGTGTGTAATAATAGCGTGAATGCGTCGCAGGCAATCGCCGCGGCGTCCACAACCGCGCAGTCCTGTCTTGCGCGACCGTCCTTCCCCGATGGAAGAACGGCGGCAGGGGAGGATTGACTACTCCGCGGCGCTCCCAGGGAGATCATCATGGTTGATCGTAAGGAACGACCAGACATCCAGCCGCACGATTCCGTCAACAATCGTGAAACCGGAACAACGCTCGACCCATCACTGGCCGAAGCGCAGACCGTAGCCCAATCGCTTGGCGTCAACCTGAATACGGGACTCAGTCAAGACGAAGCGCAACGACGTCTCGAACAATACGGCCCCAACGAACTCGCGTCCGCACCTCCGGTACCAAAATGGAAGAAATTCCTTGAGCAGTTCAAAGATCCGCTCGTATATCTGCTGCTCGCCGCAACCGGCATTTCGCTTATCGCATGGTTCATCGAAAAAGCCAACACCGTCGCGGGGGCGGAAGGCGGCGAAGCGCTGCCGTTCGACGCGATCGTCATCGTGCTCATCCTCATCGTCAACGCGGTGCTCGGCTATATACAGGAATCCAAGGCGGAACAGGCGGTCGAAGCGCTCTCCCAAATGACGGCCCCGCAAACCAACGTATTGCGCGACGGAGCAGTCACACGCATCAACACTACGGACGTAGTGCCGGGAGATGTGATCGTGCTCGGTGAAGGCGACTCCGTTTCGGCGGATGGTCGCCTGTTCGCCGCGGCCTCGCTACGAGTCGCCGAAGCCAGTCTGACCGGCGAAAGCGTGCCGGTCGGCAAGAAAACGGACAGACTCGACCAGGCCAAAGCGCTCGGAGACCGCGCCAACATGGTGTTCAACGGCACATCCGTGACGCAAGGCACAGGCCGTGCGATAGTGACCGGCACCGGTATGAGCACACAGGTGGGCAAAATCGCCGGCCTGCTGCAAGCCACCGAAGACGACGACAGTCCGCTGCAGAAGGAAATGAACTACGTTTCCAAAATCCTCGGCATCGCGGTGTGCATCATCGCCGTGGTCGTGCTCGTGGCGCTCGCCATCACCGAAGGATTCAACGATATTCACGACGTGATCGACTCGCTGCTGCTGGCCGTTTCCCTGGCGGTCGCCGCCGTGCCGGAAGGCTTGGCCGCGATTCTCACGGTCGTGCTCGCGCTCGGCGTGCAACGCATGGCCATGCACAATGCGATCGTCAAAAAACTGCATTCCGTGGAAACTCTCGGCTCCGCGTCGGTGATCTGCTCCGATAAAACAGGCACGTTGACCCGTAACGAAATGACCGTGGAACGCGTGGTCACGCCAAGTGGTGAAGTACAGCTCACCGGCACCGGCTACAAGCCGGAAGGCCGACTGGTTGCGGTGCAGAGCCCGTACGGAACAACTCCCGAACTTGACGTGGTATCGGCGGAAGCCAAGGCCACCCTTGCGGTCGGCGCACTCGCGAACGACGGTGAACTCCGGGAACATGACGGCGTTTGGGAAGCGGTCGGCGACCCGACGGAAGTATCGCTGATCGTCGGCGCGCGCAAGGTGCATGCCGACCGCAAATTCTCGAACTACTCGAGAATCGGCGAAATACCGTTCACATCCGAACGAAAGCGCATGTCGATCGTCGCGCAGGACAATGCCGACGCCGGCAAGCTTACGGTCTTCTCGAAGGGCGCTCCGGACGTGCTGCTCGGCTATTGCGGCAGAATCGCGGTCGGCGGTGCCGTTCGTCCGATGACGGAAGGCGATCGCCAGCAGATTCTTGCGACAGTCGAACGACTTTCCTCGGAAGCGTACCGCACGTTGGGACAGGCCTACCGTCCGCTCGGCAGCGCATCGCTCGCCGACGTGGAAGGCATCACGCTTAATTCGGCGGGTCAGGTGGCCGACATCGCGGAACAGAGCGATGTGCTGGAAAACGATCTGATCTGGGTCGGCATGGTCGGTATCATCGATCCGCCGCGTACCGAAGTGCGCGACTCCGTTGCCGAAGCGCATCGCGCGGGCATCCGCACGGTCATGATCACAGGCGACCATCCGCTCACCGCGGCCCGCATAGCCACCGATCTGGGCATCATCGAACCGGGCGGTAAGGCCATGACCGGCAGCCAACTGGACGCATTGCCCGATGAAGCGGCTCTCGACAAGGTGACCTCGCAAATCTCCGTGTATGCACGAGTAGCGCCGGAACACAAGTTGAAGATCGTGGAATCGCTGCAACGGCAAGGCAACATCGTGGCGATGACCGGTGACGGCGTGAACGACGCTCCGGCTGTCAAAACCGCCGACATCGGCGTGGCGATGGGCATCACCGGCACCGAAGTGACCAAGCAAAGCGCCAAGATGATTCTTGCCGACGATAATTTCAGCACCATCGTCGCAGCAGTGCGCGAAGGACGCGGAATCTTCGACAATATCAAGAAGTTCCTGCGTTACCTGCTGAGCTCCAACGTAGGCGAGGTATTCACCGTGTTCGGCGGCGTGATGCTTGCCGGATTCCTCGGCATCACCCAGCCGGGCACGCAAGGCGTGACCGTGCCGTTGCTCGCCACGCAACTGTTGTGGATCAACCTGCTGACCGATGCCGCGCCCGCGCTCGCCATGGGCGTGGACCCGTCCACCGACGACGTGATGACGCGTAAGCCGCGCCGACTGACCGATCGCGTGATCGATGCGGAAATGTGGCGCGACATCATTTTCATCGGTGTGATCATGGCCGCGGTGACGCTAATCGGCATGGACATGCATCTTGACGGAGGCCTGTTCACGGACCGTTCCGTGGAAGCCATCGGCCATGAGGCGCAGATGACCGAAGCACGCACGATGGGATTCACGATTCTCGTGTTCGCGCAGATGTTCAACGCGCTTGCCTCGCGCTCGCACGAACAGTCGGTGTTCGTCGGACTGTTCTCCAACAAGTGGTTGTGGGGCGCCATCGGCATTTCAGTGGTGCTGCAGTTGGCGGTGATCTACGTGCCGTTCCTCAACACCGCGTTCGGCACCGTGCCGCTTTCGGCCGGGGCATGGGTGGAATGCATCGGACTTGCGTTGTTCGTGCTCGTTGCGTCCGAACTACGCAAATGCGTGCTGCGGATGATGCACAGGTGATTGTGATTCGCGCGTAACGGCGGTGATCTCCGTCGAATATCCGATTGCGATTCGGGATCGGTCCGGAATCGCAATCGGATCAGAATCCGGCATTAATCCGGAATTCGGTGTTAATCCAGAATCTCGGCCTTGTAGAAATTTTCGTAGGAACGGCTGGGCGTAGGTCCGCGCTGGCCCTGGTAATGGGAGCCGGTGGCCGCGGAGCCGTAAGGATGCTCGGCGGGTGAGCTCAGCTGGAAGAAGCACATCTGACCGATTTTCATGCCCGGCCACAGCTTTACCGGCAACGTGGATACGTTCGACAGTTCCAGCGTGATATGTCCTTCGAAACCGGGGTCGATGAAACCTGCGGTGGAATGCGTGAGAATGCCCAGTCGTCCCAGTGAGCTTTTGCCTTCCAGACGCGCGGCGATGCTCGAATCGAGTTTCACATACTCCCAAGTGGAACCGAGCGCGAACTCGCCGGGATGCAGAATCCACGGCTCGCCGGGCTTCACTTCGAACTGTTCGGTCAGTTCGCCCTGGTTCTCGGCGGGGTCCACATACGTGTACGCGTGATTGTTGAACAGGCGGAAGAAACGGTCCAGACGCACGTCGATCGACGCCGGCTGCACCATCTCCGGAGTCCACGGATCGAGTGAGATATGACCTTCGGACTGTGCGGCGAGAATGTCGCGATCGGACAGCAGCATCGAAACTCCTTCAAACGTATCCGCGCGCATTCCTCGCACGCAAAAATCAAACTGTCCCTAGTCTAGCGTGCCGTTACTATATCGGGCCGTCATGCACGATTCCGTCATATTTGATGTCGGTAACGGCAATCTCTTCGATACAGTCACGTGAGAGTATGCAGCGATGACGGTGACGATGAGACAGCTGCTTACCGATGAGGACCTGCACCTCCGAATCGTATATGACGGCGGCAAAAACAGTTTGGACGGCGGTGTGATTTGGGTGCATGCCACGGATGTGGTGACTGCGGCCGAATATTCGGAGCCCGGTGAGATTCTGCTGACGTGTTCCACGAACTTTCCCCTTGAAGACATGAGCAACGCCAATGATCTGTCGCTGCTCAAACGCAACCGGCGCAAACTCGGGTTGAGTTCCCATTTCAAAAACGTCGAGGACGCTTACAACGAGATGTGGATGCGGTATGTGGAAACGCTGAGCCATGCCGGTATTCAGGCGATCGGGCTTGGTGTCGTGATAAAGCACCACATCGTTCCTAAAGCCCTGCTCGCCGCCGCGGTCAAATACCATATCGTGTTGTTCGAGGTGCCGGGCGAAGTCAGCTTCTCCATGATCATGAAGGCTTTCCTTCGCTATCAGTCCGAAGAGGAGGAAACGGCCCAGCGCCGGATGTATTCGATCCAGCATGAGATGTTCAAAGCGCTGGGCTCGGACAATCCGCTGGAAAACGTTGTATCGATGACGGCCAGGCTTGTCGGGGGATGGGCGGCTTTCGTGGACAATGAAGGCAACGTGCGGTTCGTGTCGAACCGTAATATGGCCAAACGCGCCGGTGACCTCTACCGTGAATTCCAAAAGCAAATGGAAATCGAACCCGGCGATATTCACATGATGTACGGCGTCACGCCCGAAAGGAACCGCTATTTCGTCAAGTCGCTGGAATCATGCGGCAGGCAATTGGGGTGCGTGATGGCCGCCAGCGGCATGCGTTCCGATAACAGCGAGATACTTCGTCCGATCGTGGCCGCTGCATCCGAAGCGATCACATGCATACTTCCGCAGTTGATCGAACGGTTCAACGGCATTTCAAGGTTGCGTACCGCGGTGTTCTGCGAGCTTGCCGGAGGCGGCGCGCAATCGGCCATGACGTTCGCCGACGAGCTGTGGCCGGCCAGATTCGTGTTCCCCGTACGCGTGATGTGCGTGGCGCAGTCGGGAATGGACGCTTCGCGGCTGTATCAGATCTTCGACAGGGAGATTCCGGGGGATCTACGGGCTATCTACGCCATTCACGACGGGCATCTGTGGATCGTCGCCGCGGAGAATGACATGGCATGGATACGCCAATGGTTGGCAGCGGATGCGTCAAGGACTTCCGTGGACAAACCGGTCGAGGGACTTACGATGCTTGCGGAAGCCTTCGATGAGGTGAAGCGGAACTTTAGTTTGAGGGAGTACGGGCATCGTTCCGGCATATTGGATATCTCCCCGCATGAGCTCGTGCGTCCGGATGTTGCCCAAGCGTATGCCACGGAACTGTTGGGCCCGCTGCGCGAACTGCCGCAGACCGAAACGAACAATCTGCTGCACACCATGCGGGAACTGCTGATGAGCGCGTTCAACGTGGGGGAGGCGGCCACCCATATGCACGTGCATCGCCATACCGTGGAAAACCGGTTGAGAAAAGTGGAGAATCTGCTGGGACTCGACCTTTCGTCGGAATCCGATCGAGTGAAATTATGGATCGCGTGCGCCTTCATTCGAGATTCCATGTCAACTTCATGTTAACTTCAGCATGCGCGTAAGTTCGGCGGCGATACAGTGTCGTATTTCCGCCGATTCTTCTAGGGGGAAAATATTTTTCCCGAAAAACGTGATGATTTCAATGATTATGATGCTTGACGGCCGGTTTTTCAGAAGTTTGTTACCGTCTCTTGTATTCGGCTGATATGTCCATCGAAAATCGTTTGCCTGTACAACAAGTACATTGCATCCAACGAACGCTGTCTCCATAATTTCCAACCATCAAACGCTTGAGAACGAGAGTTCCGGCAGCGACCAAGGAGCAGGGGAAGAGATGCTGAAATACATGTTGAAGCGGCTGCTATCCGCCATACCGGTGTTGTTGATCGTTGGAATCATCGCCTTCATGCTTTCTCACATGAGCGGAGGCGACCCGGCGCGAGTGATCGCCGGAAACGATGCGACCGACGCCCAGGTGGAGGCCATCCGGGAGCAGATGGGGTTGAATTCGTCGTTGCCCGACCAGCTGTGGTCGTGGTTCGTCAACCTGTTGCACGGCAATCTGGGATATTCATACATCCTGAACGAGGATGTCACGCCTACGATTCTCTCGCATATTTTCCCGACGCTGTCCGTGGCCATCTTCGGAGAGCTCATTTCGTTGATCATCGCCATTCCGCTCGGCGTTCTCGCCGCCGACAAGCACGGACGATTCGCGGACAAGGTGGTGCTCGCCTTCGCCACGCTCACCACATCATTGCCGAGCTTCCTTGCGGGACTTCTGCTGATGATCGTGTTCGTGCTGCAACTGAAACTGCTGCCGGCCAGCGGTTTCGTCGAGCCGTCCGAAAGCATTTCCGGATATCTGTCGCATCTGGTGCTGCCGGCGCTGTCCGTGGCTACTTTGCAGATCGCGATCATTTCCAGAATGAGCCGGTCGTCCATGATCGACTCCTTGGGCAGCGACTACATCCGGACGGCCAATGCGAAAGGCTTGACGCGAAGCAGGCAGCTGTGGGTGCACGCCTTCAAAAACGCGGCGATTCCCATTCTGACGATCGTCGGACAGTCTTTCGGTGAACTCATCGCCGGCGCCATCGTGGTGGAAACGGTGTTCAACGTTCCGGGAATAGGCCAATTGGTGGTCAATTCGATTCTGAGACGTGACTATCAGATGATCCAAGGCGTGATGCTGTTCGTGGCGTTGGCGTTCATCGTGGTCAATCTCGTTACTGATCTGCTGTATGCGGTCATCGATCCGCGCATCAGGGAAAGGTCGTTCTGATTATGGCTCAGGCAACTCGGAAATCATCCGGCAACAGCTGGATCGCGGCGGTCAAATCGTCGCCGACGACCATCTTCGGAGGTCTGTTCCTCCTGTTCATCGTGATCGCATGCTTCCTGCTGCCGTGGGCGCTCAACATGGACGCCTACACCACGGACACCGCGTCGATGACACTCAAGCCAAGCGGCGACCATCTGATGGGAACCGACAATGTGGGCCGAGACATCCTCGCGCGAGTGCTCCTGGGCGGCAAGTCGTCGCTTACCGTCGGAATCAGCGCGGCCGCGATCGCCGGCATCGCGGGTTTCATCATAGGCCTGTACTCCGCCTACTATCCGCGGCTCGGATATCTGCTGATGCGTCTGTGCGACGGATTGATGGCATTCCCCGCGATTCTGTTCGGCATTGTGTTCATCACATCGTTCGGCCAGAGCACGCAAAGCGTGGTGTTCGCGCTGTCCATTGTGTTCACGCCGATGGTCGCCCGCGTGGTCCGCTCGGCCACGATGTCGAACATGAACGAAAACTACGTGCAGGTCCTCATCAACCTCGGCGCCGGCTCCTTCCGCATTCTCTGGAGGAACATCGCGCTCAACGTGATCGCATCCTGGCTGGTCGAAGTGACGTTCGTCTTCGCCGACGCGATCCTCGTGGAAGCGGCCATGAGCTTCATCGGCGCGGGCATCCCGCAGCCGCTGCCAAGCTGGGGCAACATGCTGTACGACAGCCGAACCTACATCTATTCGGCCTGGTGGATGACCGTATTCCCGGGAGTCGCATTGGCCCTCACCGTATTCATCATCAACATGTTCGGCGACGGTCTGCGCGAAGTGCTCGACCCCAAGAGAAGGAAGTAACCATGACGACGCAGACACTACTCGACGTCAACAATCTCAAGGTGAGCTTTAAAAGCGGCCGTAAGGAATGGAACGCAGCCGTGGAAGGGGTCAACTTTTCCGTGGAACGCGGCGAGATCCTAGGCATCGTCGGAGAATCGGGATGCGGCAAAAGCGTCACCTCGTTCTCCGTGCTCAGACTGCATGACGAGCGAACCACCCGATACGAAGGCACGGTGACGTTCGACGGAAAAAACATTTTCGAACTTTCCGACCGCGAACTGCAGAAACTGCGCGGCAGCGACATCGGATTCATCTTTCAGAACCCGATGTCCAGCCTCAACCCGCTGATGACCATCGGCAAGCAGCTGGCGGAAACCGTGACCGCACACAACAAAAACCTTGCCAAAGAGGACATCAACAGCCGCTGCCTCCAGGCGCTGGAAGAAGCGGGCGCGAACGATCCGAAAAGCTGGCTGCCCAAGTATCCGTACCAGATGTCCGGCGGACAGCTTCAGCGAGTCGTCATAGCCATGGCCCTGATCAACAAGCCGAAACTGCTCATCGCCGACGAGCCGACCACCGCCTTGGACGTGACCATCCAGATGCAGCTGCTCCGTGTGCTCCGGCAATTGCGCGACGAACAGGGAATGAGCATCATTCTGATCACCCACGATATGGGCGTCGTGGCGCAGATGTGCGACAAGGTCGCGGTCATGTACCTCGGCCAGGTTGTGGAAAGCGCTCCGGTCGACGAGCTCTTCGCGAATCCGAGGCACCCGTATACCCAAGGTCTTCTCGGAGCCACCCCGCCCCTCGAAGGAGACCGTCCGGAACGACTTGAAACGATTCCCGGCTCGGTACCGAGACTATCCGACGTCAAGGCCGGCTGCCGATTCGCATCGCGATGCCCGTTCGCGGCGGATCTATGCAAGACCGGAAGCATCGGCATGAGCGACATCAACGATCATCATCAGGCAAGATGCGTTCGCCTCTCCCAGAATGACGGATTCAGAAAGACGGTGGCATGATGAAGGAAGAACCACGGCCGATCCTGCAGGTCAACAGCATTTACAAGGATTACGTGACGAGAAGTTTCTCGCACGGCAAGGCGGATGTGTTCCACGCGCTGAACAACGTGTCGTTCGAACTGTTCGAAAAGCAGACGTACGCATTGGTCGGCGAATCCGGCAGCGGCAAGAGCACCACGGGAAAAATCATCTGCGCGTTGGAAAAGCCGACATCCGGCTCGGTGGTGTTCGAAAACGAAAACTATGTGGACGCATCGCCAAGCCGACTGCGTGAACGCATCCGCGGCAACATCCAAATGGTGTTCCAGGACCCGTTCTCCGCGCTGAATCCACGGAAAACAGTCGGCGATGCGATCGTGGAGGCGTTGGAAATCCAGCACATCGGAACCAATCGTGCCGAAAGAAAGGCCATCGCCGCACAAACCTTGGAAAAAGTGGGATTGTCCACATGGCATATGGACCGGTATCCGCACCAGTTCTCCGGCGGCCAGCTCCAACGAGTGAACATCGCAAGGGCGCTCGCGGTCAAACCGAAGATCCTCATACTCGACGAATCGGTCTCCGCATTGGACGTGTCGGTCCAGGCGCAGGTGCTCAACCTGTTGCAGGACCTCAAGGAGGAATTCTCCCTGAGCTACCTGTTCATCACGCACGATCTCAGCGTCGTGCGGTTCATCGCCGATCGCGTGGGCGTGCTGTGCCGTGGCGACCTGGTCGAGGAGGGGAGCGTCGAACAGATCTTCTCCAATCCGCAGACCGAGTACACGCGCAATCTTCTGAACAGCATTCCGGTTCCCAATCCGGCTCGTCGCCAGCTTGCGGTCTGACGAGTGCGGCATACGAAACGTCAACACATACAACACAGACAGAACATACGGAACAAGCAAACAGACTTTGCCAAACCATTTCAGGAAAGAGAGGAAATCATGAACAGGTTCGGTAGGAAGATAGTGGCCGTCGGAGCGGCGGTCGCCATGCTCGCCAGCTTCTCCGCCTGCGGGTCCGACTCCAGCTCGAGCGCGGCCGACGGCGGAACCATCAAAATCGCCTTGGGTGCCAACATCACCAGCCTTGACCCGATGATCACCGGAGCCTACGTTGCCCGAGACACGATGCGCAACATCTACGAATCCCTGGTGACGCTGACCGAAACCGGCGACATCGCACCGCTCCTTGCCGAAAGCTACGAGGTCAGTGACGACTATAAGACCTTCACGTTCAAGCTGCGCCAAGGCGTCAAGTTCCACAACGGCGACACCATGGAAGCGGAAGACGTCGTGGCGTCCATGGAACGCTGGATCGAACTTTCCCAGGTTGGAAGCACGTTCTTCACCGGTGCCACCGTGGAAGCCACGGACGACGAAACCGTGGTGGTCACCTCTCCGGAAGCTGTGTCGACGGGACTGTATCTGATGGCCGACACCGCAAGGACCGCGGCGATCATGCCGAAGGAAGTGCTTGACGCGGCCGACGACACCGGTGTGAAGGAGTATGTGGGTACCGGACCGTACAAGTATTCGGATTGGACCAAGGACGTCTCCATCGTTCTGGAAAAGTTCGAGGACTACACGTCTCCGGAGGGCGAGACGGACGGCTATGCGGGCGCACGCACCCCTTCGGTCGACAAGCTTGAATTCGATTTCGTCACCGACGGAACGACGCGACTGACGGGCGCGCTCAGCGGACAGTATGAAATCGGCTACTCCCTGGCCGACTCCCAGTACGATCAGGCGAAGTCCGATTCAAACGTGACCGTGGAGAAGGACGAAATGCTCGAAACCCTGGTCTTCAACAAGAAGAAGGGCATCTTCGTCGACAATCAGAAGCTGCGTCAGGCGATTCTCGCGGCGCTCGATCTGAGCAGCGTGGCTAAGGCCGGCCACCAGAACTCCGACCTGTACACCAACGATGGTGGCCTGATGCCGGAAGGCAACCCGCTCCGAAGCGAATCCAGCCTGGAGAAGTACAACAATCCTGACCTCACCGAAGCCAAGAAACTCGTTGAGGAATCGGGCTACGACGGATCCACCATCAGGCTCATGACCACCAAGGATTATCCGTACATGTACGACGAAAGCATGGAGATCCAGAACGAGCTCAAGGAGATCGGCATTACCGTCGACGTGCAGGTTCTCGACTGGGCCAGCGTGATGCAGAAGCTCTTCCAGGAAGATGCTTGGGACATGGCGATCACCAGCTACAGCTATTCCGCCACCCCGATCTGCTACTCCTTCTTCCAGAGCTCCGGCGCAGGTTGGAACACCGATCCGGAATTCATGGAGATCGCCAACGCCATCAATGCGGCCACCAGCGAAGATGCGCAGAAGGAAGGTTACGACAAGCTGCAGGACTGGTTCTACGACTACGTGCCGAACATCATCATCAGCAAGTACCAGCAGATCAGCGTGGTTTCCAACAAGATCTCCGGTTACGGAGCAGGCTTGCAGGGCCCGGTCTACTACAACATGAAGCTCAGCTGAGCTGAAACCTGAGAACGCCTGCCCGCCTCGCAGGAGCCGCCCCGCGACGCAGGCAGGCGTTCATTATGCGAACAAGGCGCCGCTCGAACGGCCGCCTGAGGGGAGAGAACGATGATCAAGCTGGACGCCATCATTGAAAACGGCAATATTCAAACCATGGATCCGCAGCATCCGTATGCGAATCGTATAGGAATCTTCGACGGCAAGATCATAGGCGTCGACGATGAGATCGAAGGCCTCGACGCCAAGGAACATGTGGACTTGCAAGGCAGGTACGCATGCCCCGGATTCAATGACGTGCACATGCATTTCTCCCTGTTGGGAGCCAACCTCAACCAAGTGGATCTGCGCAAGCAGACCATATCCACCATGCAGGAGCTGTACCAGAAGGTCGAACAGGCCTGCCTCGCGGCTCCGGAAGGCGAATGGGTCCTTGGATGGGGTTTCGACCAGTTCTCACTCGGCGCGTTCCCGGACATCGACGTTCTTGACGCCATATCGCACGGGCATCCGGTTCTGGTGCTGCATCTCACCAACCATGCCGCGGTCATCAACACGGAAGCCTTCCGACGCGGAGGCTACGAACATCCCGACGAAATCGACATTCCTGATCTGGTCATCAAGGAAAACGGCAAGGCCACGGGACTCGTCAAAGACAAGATGTGTTTCATGTTCACTGGCATAGCCAATCGCGTGACGGAACGAACGCTGCTGCACCAGCTGAAGCTCGCCGCCGATCGCACGCTGGAGGACGGCATCACCAGCTATTCCGACGCCGGCACCGGCACGGATCGCAATTGGGAGGGCATCGGACAGTCCCCGTACGATATCGGCCTGTTCCAGACCGCATACGAACAGGGACTCATCCAACAGCGTGGCACGCTGATGCCGTATTTCTCGGCTTTCCACGATCTTGGACAGCTTGCCGGAGACCTTCCTGAAGGATTCGGACTCGATTTGGGCATCCGCACCGGTTTCGAAGGCGGACTGTTGGATATCGGTCCGTTCAAGATCATTCTCGACGGCGCATTCAACAGCATGAGCGCGTATCTCAAGGAGCCATACGTCAATCAGCCCGACAACCATGGCGTGTTCAGCTGGGATCCGGAAGCCTTCAAGGAGCAGGTCGCGAAACTGCATCGCCAAGGATGGCGAATGGCCGTGCATGCCATCGGCGACCAGGCAGTGGATATCGCGTTGGACGCAATCGAGAACGCGCAGCGCCTCTACCCGAGGAAAGACATTCGCCACCGCCTCGAACATTGCGGTCTGTGCAGCGAATCGACGGTCGAACGCATCATCCGTGACGGAATCGTGCCGAATCCACAAGGAAGCTTCATCAAGAACAACGGCGACGGATATCTGCCGCTGTTGGGTGAGGAACGGGCAAGGCACGTGTACCGGATGGGTTCGTTCGTGCACAAAGGCGCAATCATCCCAGGCTCCACCGACGCCCCATGCGCACCGCTCGCCCCGATGACCTCGATCGAGGGCATGGTCAGCAGAAAAACCGCCAACGGCTTCATTCTCGGAGAGAACGAACGTCTGACGATCGACGAAGCGCTCTCTGCGTACACGTACGGCAGCGCGTACGCCTCGCACAAGGAAGACGTGCTCGGCAGCCTGTCGAGAGGAAAGTACGCGGATCTTGCGGTGCTCGATGAAGATCCCCACAACGTGGACGTCGACAGCCTGCATGAAGTGACGGTGGCGCAAACCATCGTCGGTGGCAAGGTCCTGTACGAAAAGCCGGAGTTCGCGGGAAAGTAACGACTATGAAAGCTGCCGGCCACGTGGAAGGCGCAGCATTGCGCATATCAAGATCCAGTGGCCGGACTGCGGAAGGAGGATTCCATGCATGACTTAAGCGGGTATCAGGCAATCGCAACACCGCATGAACAGGTATCGGAGGCTGAAGCCGCCACGCTGCTGGAACGCGAGTACGGATTGCGGGGCGCGGTGCTGCATCGCATCACCACGGAACGCGACGACACGTTCGAAGTGGCTTTTCCGCAATCGCAGGAAACGGACGCTGAACCGGATGCTGCAGCTGGTGCTGAGCCGGATGCGGATCGTCACTATATTCTGAAAATCGAAAATCCCGCGGAATCGTACGAGACCATATTGTTGCGCGCGAACGTGCTGCGTCTCCTGCAAGCCGAGGATCCCCAGGTGCCGGCCACCCGGCTGGTCGAATGCGCGGACGGCGGTCCGCTGTCCTGCCACGATAATGATGGAACGAAACGATGGGCCACATTGACCACGTTCCTCCCGGGAAGCGTGCTTTCGGGGAAGGGCGAACGCCCCGCGGAACCGTTGCTGCAAGACATCGGCGACAAGCTGGCGCGCATGCAGCAGGTGCTCGCATCCCGTAACGATTATCAGGACGAACTGGGCCGAGTGCTCTGGGACGTTCGACTGCTCCCATCGCTCGCCGAAGACATTCTGCCGATCATTTCCGATGCGCAGACCCGCGGACTCGTCGAACGTGCGGTGCACGACTACGCGAGTATCGAACAGGAAATCGAAGGCCTGCCCGAAACACTGTGCCACGGCGATTTCCACCCGGGCAACATAACCGTGCGCGACGATGATCCGAACAACATCGCGGGCATCCTCGATTTCGGAGACATGCACAAAATGCCCGCGGTATGCGATCTGGGCACCTGCCTCGCATACCTTGCCGACGACCATGCCGACCGTCCGTTCCTGCCCTGCGCCGAAACGATACGCGGATACCTTCGTGTCAATTCCGGTATGGGCAAGGACGAGCTGCGACTGCTTCCCGGCATCATCGAAGCCCGGTATGCGTTGGTCATCCTGCTTCCCGCACTGGTGGAGCATGTTACCGGCCCCAAGGAAGGGCACTATCTTTCCGATCCGGTTTCGCGCGCTCGCAGACTTGCCGGAATGCAGGATTACGGGTTCGAAGCGGTTTTGCGGGATCTCTTCGGCGAGTGATCGCCGGCAGGATGCCGAAAATGGCTGACGGTTGAAATCGATCGGACATCGAAATGTTGAGATTCACGAGGAAAGGAACGAAGTTATGAAGGTAGCAAAAGGGCGCAATGCTTTGGCCAACGCGTTCGACTTTTCCAAGGAGCCGGACGATCTGACACAGGACGAGGCCGATTTGCTTCGTCGCCGCAAGAATGTTCTCGGCACGCTGGGGCCGCTGTTCTACGATCATCCGATTCATGTGGTGCGTGGTAGTGAAGCCCACCTGTTCGACGCGGCCGGCACCGATTATCTGGACTGCTATAACAATGTGGCCTGCGTGGGCCATGCCAATGAGCATGTTCGTGAGGCCGTGGCCGACCAGTTGGCCAAGCAGGACACGCATTCGCGCTATCTTCAGGATGAGATCATCGACTATGCGGAACGGCTTCTTGGATATTTCACTCCCGCCTATGGCAGTGTGGACGATCCGTATCTTTGCGGATTCGATCGCGTGAGCTTCACCAATTCGGGTTCCGAATCCAACGATCTCGCATTGCGCATGGCACGGGTGTATACGGGCGCGCAGGGCGTTGTGGTCACCGATTACGCGTACCACGGCATCACCTCGCTGGTGTCCTCCGTATCTCCGAACTTCGGAACGGGTGTTCCGCTCGCGCCCTTCCTGGCCACCGTGCGCGTGTCCGACGTGCTTTCCCAGCTCAGTACGGGAGCGATGGGCAGTGAGGACGTCACCCAGATTCTTCTGCAGCGTTTCGAGGAAGCCTTCGAAAAGCTGCATAACGGAGGCTTCGGCGTATCCGCCGTGCTCCTCGACCAGATCTTCTCGTCCGACGGCGTGCTTCCGGGAAATGCGGGATGGGTTGCCGCGGTGGCGCAAGCCACGCACAATGCGGGCGGCCTGTTGATCGCCGATGAGGTCCAGTCGGGATTCGCAAGGACTGGAGAGGCGTTCTGGGGTTTCCAGCGTCATCACGCCGACGCGGATATCGTGAGCATGGGCAAGCCGATGGGCAACGGCATTCCGGTCGGAGCCGTCGTCTACAAGTCGCCGATCGGCGATGCCTTGGCTTCCTGCACCCGATATTTCAACACGTTCGGCGGCAATCCGGTGTCCATGCGTGCCGCCGGCGCCGTATTGGACGAGATCGAACATCGTGATCTGCTGTGGCATGCGAAGACCATGGGAGACCGTATCCGCGCCGATATGGAGTCGGTGTTGGGCGAGACCCCGCGATTCCTGATGACCCGTCATGCCGGACTGTTCATCGGCATCGATATCGGAGCGGCGGACGGTTCCGGCGCTCCGGACGCTTTGGGCGCGAGGAAGATCATCAGCGCCTTGCGGGATCGCAATATTCTGATCTCGGCTTCCGGCGCAAGCGGAAGCTCGCTGAAACTGCGCCCGCCGCTGGTATTCTCGGATGCCGACGAAGCCCGTCTGATGCAAGCCGTCGAGGATATGAAGAAGGAAGGTCTCTTCGGCTGATGCCGAAGCGACGTTGATTCGATATCGGAAGCGAAGTCGAGGTGGTGTCGGACTACTGTTGGGTTGGTTCTGGTTAAGGAAGGTTCGGAAGGGTTCCGTATGAAGAATAGGGTTTCGAAGGGCGATTCCCGCGCTTATCTGATGTGGGCGTTGGGTATGGCCGGATACATTTTCGCGGCTGCGTGCAGATCGTCTCTTTCGGCAAGCGGAACCCAGGCCGCCGAACAGTTCCATACGACCAGCGCGGCGCTGTCGTCGTTCGTCTATCTGCAGTTGTTCGTGTATGCGATCATGCAGATTCCCGCCGGCGTGCTGCTGGACAGGTTCGGTCCGCGTCGACTCATCACGTCGGGATGCCTGCTGATGGCGATCGGACAGGCGTTGATGGCGTTGGCGCTGTCGACTCCGGTGGCGGTGTTGGGACGTGCCATTGTGGGGGCGGGCGACGCCACGATTTTCATTTCCGTGGTGCGGTTGTCGGCGTCATGGTTTCCCTTGCGAAAATTGCCGTTGATCAATCAGTTGACGGGGCAGATCGGCAGCGTCGGTCAGATCATATCTGTATATCCTTTCGTATGGCTGATGGATGCGCAAGGTTGGACGGCCGCGTTCCTGACGGCTTCGGGAACGGGAGTGCTCATCGCGTTCTGCGTGATGCTTTGCGTGAGGGACAATCCGAACCAGTATGGTTCGAAATCCGGAACGGCGGGAAAGAAAATTGATTTTCGCGCGGTTCTGGGAGGTCTGCGCAAAGCCCTGCGCGTGCCTGGCACGTTCTGCGGATTCTGGGTGCACAACATAACGTGGTTCTCCAACAGCGTGATGAGCCAGCTTTGGGGCATCCCGTTCCTCATGGCGGTGGAGCAGTACAGCAAGCAGCAGGCGAGCGCCTTCCTGGCTATCGGTGTGGTGCTGTGCCTGCTGTGGGCCGTGCCGTATGGGCAGATAGCGGCGAAGCATCCGGTTCACGGAAGGGCCATAATCGTCTACGCGTCGGTGACGGCGCAGATGCTTGTGTGGGCCGTGCTGCTTGTGACCCCGGGTCCTCATCCCGTATGGCTGATGGGTCTGCTGCTGATCGCCTTGTCGAGCGGTGTCTCCGCGGCCAGCGTCGCTTTCGATTACGTGAGGGACACCAACGAAATCGAGAATCTGGGGTCGGCTACGGGATTCGCCAACATCGGCGGCTTCCTTTCGAGTGGACTGGCTCTGCTGGGAGTAGGCGTTCTGCTCGACGCCCAGCATGCCTCGACTCCCGCGCTGTACACGTCTCAGGTCATGCGGGTCGCGTTCTGCGTGCAGTTCCCTCTGTGGATCATAGGATTGATCGGTTTCACTGTCACCCTGCCCGGAACGCTGCGGATCATCAGGCGGCGATTCCATCGAATCAGCGAGGATCTTGCCTCGCAATCGGATGCGAGGTCGAAGGCATAGCGCACTGGCCACGGTACTGGCTCTGGTCATGGCCAGTACCGGTCACAGCACTCCGGGCGCTATGTCGTGGTCCGCAAGCCATGCGCGCAGATCGCTGAATTCCTCAAGACTGACGGAATGGTCGAGTCCACGGTAGCTTTTCGACGTCAGGAATGTGTGTTCGTCCAACCATGCCGCGGTCGCGGAAAGCTCCGGTTTCGGAATCACCATATCGCTGTCGCCGTAACCGTAGAACACCGGTTTGTTGAGCGGGGCAAGGCGATCGTCCGCCGGGGCGGTGCCGGCAACCGATCCCGGCGCAAGGAAACCGGAAAGCGAGATCGCGGCAAGGTAACGTTCCGGATTGACGCGCAGCAGGTGAATCGCAAGCAATCCGCCCTGCGAGAATCCGATGGGCACCACGGAACGGTCCTGCGTAACGTTTTCGGAAACCCAATTGTCGATGGCGACCGCCGCGGCGTAGGCGTCACGGTCCAAATCGCCTCCGGACGGTACGCAATCGTGGAACCATGAGTAAGCGCCCTGGCTGAAACCGAAGCCCACGAAACCTGCCTCCTGCAACACCAGGGGAGCCCGCAGCGAGGCGAAATCGTTATACGGCGCAACATAGCGCATCATGTCGGCCAGGTCTTCCTCGTTCGATCCCCAGCCGTGCAGGCACAGGAACAGTGGTCGTTTCGGCGCGGTATTGCCTCCGCCGCGCGAATACTGCACCTGCGTGACCTGCAGAGGCTCTCCGAAACGGCCCGGAACCACGTTCGATTCACGTCCGATCAGATTGCTTTCCGGATTGCCGTCGATTGCGTTGTTTTCGGTTGCGTCGCTCATGACTTCAATATAGCGCGCCGCGATGTCGGGAAACGTGGCCATATTGCCGGCTTGGGATTGCCGTCGACGCCGTTGGAAAAAAGAAACCCCGGCGTTGCTGTCGACGCCGGGGAGAGAGAAAGGAGAGAGAAGAAGAAAGGGTTCAATTTTCGGGAACTTGCTGGGGTTCCTGGTCGGCTTGTTCTGCTGACATTTCTTATATAACCACGCGATGCTGTGCACAGGTCTGATGTTTTCTGTGAACTTCCTGAGAATTGTGAACTTCTTTTGAAGCCGGATGAAAAACGTGTGGTGTTTCACGTGAAACACCACACGCAAGGTTGGATATGTTGGCGTGCGGGTCGCCCTACATATTGCCGTGCGAACGGAGGTCAGGTCTGCGAATCCGCGTCCACGCTCATCACGTACACGTTACGGCGCAGCTGCTTGGACTGGGCGCGGGTGATCTCCCCGGCCTCGAGCATGTCTTGGATCACGCCAAGTTCGATGCCGTAGCTTTCGCGCTTCACGTCCTCCGCCTGGCTTTGCGCCTCCGCGCTGTTGCCTACGTTCGGGCGTGCGCGCAGGGCTGCTTCGCCTCGGCGGTAGTCGAGCAGCAGGCCGGAGCAGTGCTCCGTATTGTAGGTGTCCCGGCCCATTTCCTCATACAGACGGTCGATCACGTGCTCGATCGCGTCCACTTGCACCGCACGGGTGTGGGCGAACAGCTCGTCGTCGCTGAATAACGGCGTGGTGCGCCTGATGTGGCTGTTGACACGGCGGATCATGGTGTTGGTGCGACGCTGCAAGGCCCTATATCGGCCCTTGAGCCTCCACACGGTATGACCGGAATCGTGTTCCGTCTCGATGTGGCGCAACGAACCCATGATCTGGTCGAGCAGACGTTCGCAGGCCTCGGCCTCCAGGTCGTCGAAGGCCTTGTTGTCGGAGGGGTGCTTCTTCACGTCGGAGAGTCGTTTCTTTACGTATTCCTTCTCCCAGTTGAGCGCGTCGATCTGCAGCTGCATGTAGCCCTGCGGATCCTCCTCGCCGATGCGCTGCTTCAGTCGCGTGATGCGCTTCGTGTAGGAGTCGATGACCATGAGCACCGCGCGTCGGTTTTCCGGCGTGACTCGTCCCGTCAGCTCCTCGACGGTGCGCCTGAGCACTTCGATGGTGATCTCATTCATCTTCACGGACGTGCCCTCATTGCGGTTGGGGGCGAGCAGCGGCAGCAGGAAGTTGGCAAGCAGCAGCGTCACCACGATCACGCCGCCCGCTATGAAGATGAGTTCGTCTCGCATCGGGAACCATCCACCGTTGCTTACGGTGTACGGGATGGTGAACATCAACGACAGCGTGATGGTGCCTTTGGCTCCGCCGAACGTCATGATCGCGGCCGAACGCCAACGCTCCTTCGTCATCTTGCGGCGCTGGTGGGTGACGGTGTCTCGAACGAGCCTCAGCATCGTCGAAATCCAGATGAATCGCATGACCACCACCACGACGGAGACCGTTGCGATCGCGATCAACAGCAGTGAGTTGCTGACGCCCGGATCGTCCCAGCTGGTGCTCATCGCGTCGGGCAGCAGCATGCCCAGCAGAATGAACACGGCGCCATTGAGCGTGAATGAGAGCACTCCCCACACGCTGGACGAGACGATGTTCGTGCGGGCCACATTCGGACCGATGCCGGTGTGGTCGAAACGGATGATCAGACCGGCCGCCACCACCGACAGAATGCCCGACACGTGCGCGGCTTCAGCGCCCAAGTACAGAATGAACGGCAGGAACAATTCCATGAGAATGCGGCTGGTGGTCGTCTCCCAACCCATGGTCCGCAGGAATTCGAACAGCACGTCGGCGATCATGCCCACGGCAATGCCGAAGATCGCGCCGCCGAAGAACGAGACGACGAACTGTGCCGCGGATTGGCCTATTTCAAAGACTCCGCTGACGGCGGCCGCGATCGCGAACTGGAAGCCGACGATGCCGGAAGCGTCGTTGAACAGCGATTCGCCTTTCAGTACGCTTGTCTGACGTTGCGTAAGCGCCGCCTCCTTGCCGAGCGACGACACCGCGACCGCATCGGTGGGTCCGAGCGCGGCGCCAAGCGCGAGTGCCGCGGCAAGCGGAATCGCAGGCCATATGGCGTTCAGCGCGAATCCCACGGCGGCCATGGTCGCGATTGCCAGTCCTATGGCCAGTGAAAGCGATAGTTTCGCGGATTTCAGCAGTTCTCTCTTGTCGATTTCGTGCGCTTCCAGATACAGCAGCGGCGCGATGAACAGCACCATGAACAGTTCCGGATCGAGCGTCACGTCCGGGAAGAACGGAAGCTGGGCCGCCAGCGCGCCCAGCGCGATCTGCACGAGTGGTGTGGAAACCTTTGGGATGAAGCGACTTATGAACGAGGAAAGCTCGACGGCGGCAATAATACATAAAATCAACTCGAATACCGCCAACGTGCCCTCCCTTGCGCGTTTTTGTTCTGTTTTGGTTTTGTTCCCCAAATTACGGGTTCCAGACTATCAAGGGGCTTTTATGCGCGTGTTTCGTGCGGGCGGGTTTACACGCAAAGCTTACGACTTGCGTGTTTGGCTGTGCCATTCGTGCGGTTCGGTTGTTGTTTGTGTGCTGTGCTGTGTCTGAGGACGCTTGGGCGATTCGGTCTCTACACTTGGGTGCATGCAGTGGGATGAACGGATGATGCTGGCGATTGATCTCGCGCGGGATGCGGCGTCCGATGGAGAGGTTCCCGTCGGTGCCGTGGTGCTGGACGACGACGGACAGGTGATCGGCCGCGGGCGAAACCGCCGTGAGGAACATGCCGATCCGCTGGCGCATGCGGAAGTGATGGCCATGCGACAGGCGGCCCTTGCGCTCGGCACGTGGAACCTCTCCGAATGCACGCTGCTGGTCACCTTGGAACCTTGCCCGATGTGTGCGGGAGCATGCCTGCAGACGCATATCGGCCGTATCGTGTTCGGCGCATGGGACGCGAAACTTGGCGCTTGCGGGTCGATTTGGGACATTCCGCGAGACCCGCATGTAGGGCACGTTCCGGAAGTGGTGGGCGGTGTGCTCGAAACGGAATGCGCCCGCATTATGACGGATTTCTTCACCGACCGCAGATAATTACTTTCCGAAAGAAACAAACACGCGGTATCAGGTCAAGGAATAATCGCTGTCGTACCATCGAAAGTGACCAGTAACGACCATATTTCAATCGTAAGGATGCTGCAATGACGCTCATTCAAACCGTTCAAGGCAAATCCTCCAACGGAACCCGACTCACCGCGGTCTACGCCGAGCAAACGCCGGCGAACGTCGCATTCGCAATCGTCTTCCCCGGCACCGATCTGCCGCGACTTGTGCACTGGGGACGCCCGCTTTCCGCTCCCGAAACCGTGATCGACATGTTCGACGCACAGGCTCCGCAGCGCGTCTCCGGAGCACTCGACTACACCGCATGGCCAAGCGTGCTGCCGACCCAGTCCGAAAGCTGGATCGGCGCCACCCGCTTCAGCGTTAGCCGTGACGGAATCGAACTGTTCTGCAAATTCGTGGTCGACGACATCGCCGTCGAAAACGTGAAAGCCGGCAACACTTACGAAATGAACGAAAAAGACGGCTACCCGGCATGGACCGTCTCCGACCAGCCCAAGCAGACGCCAACCGTCACCGTCACCGCACGAGACGCGGAACAAGGCGTGAAACTCGTCTGGACCTGCGAACTCGACGAAAGCGGCCTCATCCGCCAGAACGCCAACGTGACCAACATCAGCGAAGGCAAGCTGGAAGTCGGCAAGGTGGAACTCGCATTCACCGTTCCCGCCGACGCCACCGAAATCCTCACCACCACAGGCCACCATCTGCGTGAACGCTCCCCGCAGCGCCAGGACCTTACCGTCGGACGCTTCGAAAAGGCATCCATGACCGGCCGCCCCGACTTCGACGCAACCCTGTTGCTCAACGTTGGTGAAAAAGGATTCGGATTCACCCACGGCAACGTATACTCCGCACACGTGGCATGGAGCGGCAACAGCGAACTCTCCGTGGAACGCCTGCCGTACACAGGCGGCATCATCGGCGGCGGCGAAGTGCTGTTCGGCGGCGAAATCGTCCTCGACACCAACGAGGGCTACACCACACCATGGCTCATCGGCTCCTACGGCGAAGGCCTCAACGAAGTGGCATCCCACTTCCACTCCTACCTGCGCCGCGTGCACCGCGACTGGCTCACCGAACACAACATCGCGCCCAAGCCGCGCCCGGTGATCCTCAACACCTGGGAAGCCGTGTACTTCGGCCATGACTACGATACCCTCACCGCGCTCGCCGACAAGGCAGTGGAAAGCGGCGTCGAACGCTTCGTGGTGGACGACGGCTGGTTCGGCTCCCGCCGCGACGACACATCCGGCCTTGGCGACTGGGAAATCTCGCAGGACGTGTGGCCCGACGGGGACAAGTCCCTCAAGGCGCTCGCCGACTACGTGCATGGCAAGGGCCTTGAATTCGGTCTGTGGTTCGAGCCGGAAATGGTCAATCCCGATTCCGACATGTTCCGTGCGCATCCGGATTGGGTGCTCATGCCGACCCGCAACCGTATGCCGATGCAGGGCCGTACCCAGCAGGTCGTGGACCTGACCAATCCCGATGCGTATGCCTACATCTACGGCGCGATGGACAAGCTCGTCGGTGAGTTGGGCATCGATTACATCAAGTGGGATCACAACAAGCTCGTCACCGAAGCGGTCTCCCCGTATTCCGGTCGTCCCGCGGTGCATGAGCAGACGCTGGCCGTATACCGTATCTTCCACGATTTGAAGGCCGCGCATCCTGGTCTTGAAATCGAAAGCTGCTCTTCCGGTGGCGGCCGCGTGGATCTCGGCATTCTCGAAGTGGCCGACCGTATCTGGGCTTCTGATTGCGTGGATCCGCTGGAACGTGCCGACATCCAGCGTTACACGTCGCTGCTCGTGCCGCCGGAAATGATCGGCGAGCATGTTGGAGCGTCTCCCGCGCACTCCACGCATCGCGCGACCACGCAGGAACTGCGCATGGCGATGGCGTTCTTCGGGCATATGGGCATCGAATGGAACCTGCTCAAGGAACCGCAGTCCGACATCGACAAGCTTGCCGAATGGGTCGCCGAGTTCAAGAAGCATCGCGAATGGTTCGCGGTCGATACCGTGGTGCATTCCGATGCGGCCGATCCGGCCGTGCGACTGGACGGCGTGGTCATGCCGAACAAGGGTGCGGCCATCTACCGCTTCACCCAGGTGACCACATCCCAGACCTATCCGGCCGCACCGGTCCGTCTGCCAGGCCTTGATCCGGACACCGTGTATGTGGTTTCGCCTCTCGACGTGAGCCTTGATCTGGCCGAGCAGGACATCACCAATGGCCAAAGCCCGCTCGGCTGGTGGAACGCCGATGGCGTGAAAATGACCGGCCGTGCGCTGGCCACCTATGGTGTGCGCCCGCCGTCCCTTCACCCGGCCCAGGCTGTGCTTTTCAAGGTCGTAGCCGCCTGATTTGTGGCGGTTCGGGAATACTGACCAAGCCTGACTATCCCCATACCGACGCAAATGTAGCGGTTTGCGTCGGTATGGGGATACTGGTTGAGCTTGACTATCCTCAAACCGACGTAAACATGGGAGTTTGCGTACGTATGGGTATAGTCACCAGACTTCAGTATTCTCATACCGACGCAAACCGCCGGATTCACGAACGTATAGGCATACTGGGGATGCCCATACCATGCCGTAGCGTTGCGGCGTATTCACTCCACGTATTGACGGATGGCCTGCGTTGCGGCGGCCTTTCCCCACAGCGCCCAATCGTGGTCGGGGATTTCGAAATCGACCGGCGATGCCTGACTATGCCGGTAATGATTGATGCCGTTACGCAGATCATCGATGCCGAGTCTTGCGATAAACGATGATTCACCTGCGATCATGATTTTTTCCGGCATGGCCAGATTGGCGATTGCCGCCACCATCGTGCCCAGACGGAAGCAGGTGCGATTCACCAGATTCGTGGCCTGCGGTTTGTTTGCACGTGCATCTCGCGCAAAATCCTCGAATGAGACCGGAACGCCGAGTATCTGAGAGTATTCGGCTATGATCGAGTTGTCGGACAGACATTGCGCGCACCCTTTATGCCCGGCAACGCAGCGCGGGCCATCCGGGTCGAGCGGTATGTGCCCTACCAGGCCGTAGCTTTTGTCGGGGCAGTCCACCATTTCCCCGTTTATGGCAAGCGAATATCCCACGCCGGCGCCGATCGTCAACACGGCGTAGCTGTTCAGTCCGACTCCCGAACCGAACCAGCATGCGTCGACCAGCAAAGAGTCGATATCGTTGTAGATACCGGTCGGAAGTCCGGTTTCGTTACGTACCATCTCCGACAGGTTCACCGGTTGCGACCAGTGCAGGAACGGAGCGAACGTGACCACTGAGTCGTCGACGATATGGCCTCCTAGCGAGACTCCGACGGCGCAGGGCTGCGGCCATCCCGTCATCACCGCTTCCGTAGCGCAGTCGGTCACCAATTGTTTGACGATGGCGACGACCGATTCGGGTGTGGTTTCGGCGAGCGGTAGGTCGTGGCATCCGGTGATGATTCGGCCGAGCGCATTCACCGCAACGGCCGATATATGCGTCGCATTGACTTTCATGCCGACGAACGTGCGTGCGTTCTTGATCACGCGCAGACCGACCTGTGGTCTGCCGCGGCGTTCCGAACTGTCCTTTACCACGAATCCTTTCGGCAGTTTGCCGCAATGTTCGGCTGTGATCGGAACCTCTTCGATTACTCCGTTGTAAATTAAATCGCTGGTGATACGGGAGACGGCACCCTGCGAAAGTCCAAGAATCTGGGCAAGCGTGATGCGAGAGACCGGCCCGTATTTCATAATGCTCGCCGCAACCTTATGCGTATATTCCGAGCCCTCAAACCACTGGGGGAGGGGGTGTCTTGCCATCGGTGTCACGTCCTTAGAACAACTTAACTTTTCCAGAATAACAAAATCTCGGTCTTTTTCTTTTCAGCCTGCGCAAGGCACGCGGAGGTAGGAATAAAATCTACTCCTCCCTACCATCGATAGGGGTGGCGGACGTAGTGAAGGAGCTGCGCGCGCCACTAACGATGAAGTAGTAAGGAGTCGAGAATGAAACCTGATTCCGTATCCAGTGTAGGAAAGATCAGGAGAATTGCATACCGTGCGTTCGCATCCATGTGTGCGGTGGCACTTACGGCCGGTCTTGCGGCCTGCGGAAACGACACTGCGGCAACGGTGACCTTGGACTTTTTCCAATTCAAGGCCGAAGCGGCCGACTGGTTCTCCGCCAAAGCAAAAGAATTCGAAAAAACCCATCCCAACATCACAATCAACGTCAATAATTCCTCCGACGCAACCACCGATCTTCGCACGCGACTGGTGAAGAACCGTGAACCCGACGTCATCACCATCAACGGCGACATCAACTACGGCATGCTTGCCGAAGCGGGCGTGTTCTATGACTTCACCGACGATCCGATCGTGGACGAGCTCAATACGGGCATGGTGAAGATCGCCAAGAGCCTCGTCCAGACCACCGACGAATCCAAGAAGCGTCTGTATGGTCTTCCGTACGCAGGCAATGCCAGCGGATACATCATCAACGCGGATGTATGGGAGCAGGCGGGAGAGGATCCCGACAATCCTCCGCAGACATGGAGCGAATTCATCGCGTTGCTGCAGCGATTCAAAGACAAGGGCATCGTGCCGATCGAAGCAAGCACCGCCGATCCATGGACCCTGCAGGCTCCGCTTTCCTCACTGAACTCCACGCTGGTTCCGGAATCCGAATACAGCTCGCTGAAAGACGGAACGAAGAAATTCTCCGATTTGTGGGACACCGTCAGTGAGCAGCTGGTGGAAATCTACCAGAACTACACGCAGGCGAATCCCGCCGTCACCTATCAGCAGGCGACGCAGGATCTCGCGGCCGGCAAGGCTGCGATTTTGCCGCTCGGCACCTACGCCATTCCGCAAGTGCGTCTGATCGATGAGAACGCGAACCTGCGATTCGCGCAGATGCCGGCCACCGACGACACTGATGAGCAGCAGCTCACCGCCGGTGACGACGTGATCCTTACGATCGGCGCGCACACCAAGCATTACGAGGAAGCGCGCGAATTCGTCGACTTCCTGATGGAAGAGGAGAACGTGAAGGACTATTCCAAGCAGCAGTCCGCGTTCACCCCGTATAAGGAGACCTACGTGGGCGACGAAGCTCTCAACGGCGTTCTCGACTTCTATCAGGAAGGCAAGCTGACCGATTTCTGCGATCATTACGTTCCGGCCAGCATCAACATCGCAGGTTTCCTGCAGACGCTGATCCAGTCGGGAGACGAGCAGAAATTCCTCGACAACATGCAATCCGAATACGACAAGATCCAAGCGAGAAACTTTAGGTGAGGGGAGGAAAGAAAATGACTGGCAATACCGCAAATCCGAACGCTGCCAAGCAGGGCAGGAAACCGGCGAAGAAGAAAGTATCGCAATTCTCCAATCGCAAGGTCGATCCGGCATTCTATTGGATGACCATTCCGGCCGCGATTCTTGTGGCGATCTTCCTGTACTGGCCGTTCCTGCAGGGCGCGGCGTACTCGTTCACCAATTCTCAGGGATACGGTGATTTCAAATTCATCGGCCTCAAGAACTACATTGCGATGTTCCAGGATTCGCGCGTGGGGCATGCGTACCT
Organism: Senegalimassilia sp.; assembly: GCA_963619615.1. Lineage (GTDB taxonomy): Bacteria > Actinomycetota > Actinomycetes > Actinomycetales > Bifidobacteriaceae > Bifidobacterium. The sequence goes on from CAVEXE010000012.1 coordinate 54,881, forward strand.
GTTCACCATCTTCATCGCGGTGCTGATCACCATCGGAACGAATTTCATCGGCATGTTCCTGGCGGTGCTGCTGAATTCCAGAATCGCCTTCAAGAACGGATTCCGTGCCATCTTCTTCATTCCGTACACCCTGTCGGTGCTGGTTATCGGCTACGTGTTCAAGTACATCTTCATGACGCCGCTTCCGGCTCTTGGCCAGGCCTTGCATATCGATTGGCTGTCCACGTCGATGATCTCCAATCCCGACTTGGCGTGGTTCCCGATCGTGTTCCTCTCCATCTGGCAGGGTGTGGCATACTCCACGTTGCTGTACCTGGCTGGTCTGCAGACCATCGACAACGAAATCTACGAAGCCGCGTCCATCGACGGCGTGAACGCGTGGCAGAACTTCTGGCAGATTACCTTCCCGCTGATCGGCCCCTTCTTCACGATCAACATGGTGCTGAGCCTCAAGAACTCGCTTGGCGCGTTCGATCAGGTCATGGCGTTGACCAAGGGCGGTCCGGATTCCAAGACGGAAACCGTCTCCTACCTGATCTTCCAGAACGGCCTTGGCAATGGCGAATACTCCTACCAGATGGCGAACGCGGTCACGTTCTTCATCGTGCTTGCGGTTCTCGCGTTCGTGCAGCTGAAGTTCTTCAGCGGCAAGGAAAAGGTCTGAGGGTAAAGGGGAAGAAAACATGACTAACGCAACCGTTTCGTCGAAGGCCTCGTCGAACACTTCGTCGAAGACCGAGAAATACCGTAAGGACCATAACGTCAACTGGTGGCTTACCGCAGCCGTGGCCGTGCTGAGCCTCACCGTGCTCGTGCCGCTGTATTTCACCGTGGTCACAGCGTTGAAGACTCCAAGCGAGGCCGGCACGTTCAGCCTGCCGACCTCATGGGAATGGCACAACTTCGTGGATGCGTGGAACAAGGTGGATTACCCGAAGGCCGCGCTGAATTCCGCGATCATCACCGTCTGCGCGGTGGTGCTGACGCTGCTGACCAACACGTTCGTCGCATATGCGGTGGCGAGGAACATGGACAAGCGATTCTTCCGCTTCCTGTACTATTTCTTCCTGGCCATGATGTTCGTGCCGTTCACGGTGATCATGCTGCCGATCGCCAAGGAGATGGGCACGCTGCATCTCGACAATCAGCTCGGTTTGATCATTCTGTACACGATTCTCGGCATCGGCACGAACCTGTTCATCGCGATCGGCTTCATCCGTTCGATTCCGGTGTCGCTGGAGGAGGCGGCGCGCATTGACGGCGCTTCCACCTGGCGTATTTTCTGGACGATCATCTTCCCGCTGATGGGGCCGATCAACGCGACCATTGCGATTCTGACCGCGCTGTGGGCTTGGAACGACTTCCTGCTGCCGCTGATCACGTTGACCGATCAAAGCAACCAGACCATTCCGCTTGCCCAGTACGTGTTCCAGAGCCAGTTCACTTCGAACTATCCGATGGCCTTCGCATCCTACCTGATGGCCATGGCTCCGGTGCTCATCGTCTACATCTTCGCCCAGAAGTGGGTAGTCGGAGGTGTGATGCGCGGAGCCGTAAAGTAAGCAGTCCGGCGGCTTTCCGCTGACCGCGCCGAAGCGGGGATACTCGAATCACTTTCGGGTATCCCCGCTTTTTGTATGTTGCCGTTGCGCGAAACCATCTGAAATCCCACGATTCCATGGGCTATTCCGTGGGTTATTCGTGGGTGATGGGACGGGTCGTGATGCCCGGCGTCAATACGGTCTGGATGACCGTGCGCGGATCGTCCAGTGATTTCTTGGCGGCAAGGTCGAGTGCCTTGCGTGCGGCGATATGTCCGATTTCGCGTGCGGGCTGCATCATCGTGGTCAGGTTGATGCTTGTCGCGACGTCTGATCCGTCATGTCCGGCGACGGACATGTCTTCCGACACGCGCACGCCATTGCAGCGCAGCTCGTGTATGACGGCGAGCGCGTAGTAGTCGGACCATACGCACAATGCGGTCGGTCGTTCCGGCAACGCGAGAATCGTGGCGATGGTCTGTTTGACAGACAGTGGATCCGCGATGTCGATGTAGTATATGCCGCAGTCGGTGAGGTTGAGGTCGGCGATCGCGTTGCGGTAGCCGGTGGTGCGGTCGTCGTGGCCCCATTCGCTGCCGGGCAGTGGTTCCTTGCGTCCGATGTAGCAGAATTTTCTATGGCCGATGGCCGCCAGGTAGCGTACCAGCGTGGCTTCGGAGGTTTCGTCGTCGATGGCGACGGAGCCTTGGCAGCAGTTCACGTCGGGGGAGTTGACCAGGACGATGGGCATGCCCATGTTGGCCAACGCCTGTTCTTCCTGTTCCGTGGCGGAGAAGCCGGATACGATGAGTGCGTCGGCGTTGCGGTTGGCGGGCAGGTTGGTGAAGAATTCTGATCTTTCCTCGGCGCTGCCTGCGCGGTAGATGAGCAGGTCGTAACGTGCGGGGTTGAGCACGTCGTACAGGCCGTCCAATAGTTCGCCTATGAACCAGCCGGCGATGCGGTCTCGGGCCAGCAACGCGATGCGGTTCGTTTGTCCGCTTGCCAATGAGGATGCGGCTTTGGACGCGGTGTAGTTCAGCTCTTTCGCGGCTTTCAGGACTTTTTCCCTCGTGCGGGGTGCCACGTGGTCCATGCCGCGCAGCGCCCGCGAGACGGTGAATGTGGAGACTCCCGCCGCTTTTGCCACGTCTTCGATGGTTGTCTGCGCCATGATGTCTCCCTATGAATGTTCGCCTGTTTACTAAGCGATTATATGCTTTTTCGTTGAACTTCTGTGGTTTTACTCTGCTAAGCGCTGAGATTGTTGTATTGGTCTTCTAGGGTATCCGCCGATGGTCTGATGCTTAGAAACGTTGAAATAGCGGCAATAAAATAGTTCGACACGCCGAGATGTCGCCCGTATAAACGAATTTGACAACTTGCCATCTCCACTCATATTCTATAGCTAAGCGCTTAGCAAAAAAGATAAGCGTGGGGGAATCGAATAAAGGCATTCGTAATGATTCCCGTGAGGAAAGGAACATCAATGAAGATCGGAAAATCCATGAAAACCGTCATCGCAGGGGCAATGGCCGTGGCCTGTCTCGCGTCCGTCGCGGCTTGCGGTCCGGGATCGTCGTCCTCGAAATCCAATACGAATTCCGAAGCGGTAAGCACCGACCTGGGCGATGAGAAAATCGAGCTGAAACTGTGGGACGGCGCGGGACTCAAGACCTTCGACGACCAGCTCATCGCGGCATTCCAGGAAAAGTATCCGAACGTGACCATCACGGCGACCTACGATCCGGACAACACCTCGGCGCAAAACGGTCCGCGAATCATCTCCGCATCCGACACTCCCGACATCGCGCGTATCACCGACATCAACTCCGCGGTGCGAGGCAATCACCTCGTCAACCTTGACGAATACGCAAAAGCCTACGATTGGAGCCTGCCCGAATCGCAGACGGAGGTCTATCAGGTCGACTCCGACGGCAAAATCGGCTCCGGCAGCCTGTACGCAGTCCCAGACGGCGTTTCCATGACGGGCCTGTACTGGAACAAGAAGGTGGCAAAGGAACTCGGCATCACGGAAGCTCCGACCACCATCGAACAGCTCGAAGCCGATATGAAGAAGGCCAAGGACGCGGGCAAACTCGCCATGATGATGCCTGCCAAGGAAGGCGGCACCTCGTACATCTACCAAGCCCTGCTCACCAACTACGAAGGCCGTGACACGGTACAGGATTGGATTCTGCAGAAGGACGACGCCACATTCGTCACCGATGGAGCGCTGAAGGCCGCGGAACAGGTCAAGAGCTGGCAGGACGCCGGATACTTCTCCTCGGATGCGCTCGCACTTGACGGATCCACCGCATTGAGCCGCTTCTGCAATGGCGAAGCGCTCTTCTTCCCATCCGGCAGCTGGTATTCCGCATCCATCAACGACGCTCTTGGCGACGACGCCGGCTGGGTGGCCTTCCCCGGCGTGAACGAAGGCGAGGAATCGGCCGCATCCAACGCGGTGACGGCATTCGGCATTCCCGCCAACGCCAAGCACAAGAACGCGGCCGCGGCATTCCTCAACTTCCTGCAGTCCGATGAAGCGCGCCAGATCGCGGTCGACAACGGATACCCGCCGATCGGTGAAGGCGATGTTCCGGACACCGACAACCAGCTGCTGTCCCAGGTGCTCACATCCTACGAAAGCCTCGTGGCAAGCGGCAACACCACCGATTACATCAACAACGCGACCGCCGGCATCCAGTCCAGCGCGATCATCCCCGGTTTCCAGTCCCTGCTCGACGGCACCATGACGCCGCAGGAATTCGTCGATTCCATCCAAAAGCAGTACGAGAAGGAAACCAAGTAGCCGCATACGGCATACGCCGTATGCAAACGCAGACTTCGGGCGGAACGGTTCCAATCCCTTCTCCGTTCCGCCTGAACGCATACTCTTCACCCGCATTTGCGCACAAATGCATTGAAACAAGCGTCCCAAATCAATTGAGGCAATCATGTCAACTCGCAACCCATCCAAAACGAAACGGCCGTTGCCGCTTGGCGCAATCAGTTTGCTGTTCCTCCTGCCCGCGCTGCTGTTCTATGCGGTATTCGAACTCTGGCCGATCGTGCAAACCATCTGGTATTCGCTGTATGACTGGAACGGCATCGACGAAAGCACCTTCGTCGGACTTGACAACTACAAGACGGTGTTCACCGACCCCGACCTATACGGTTCGATCCTGCACTCGTTCTACCTGATCATCTTCTTCTCCATCGCCCCGATCGTGATCGGTCTAATCATCGCGGTGCTCATCAAAGACATGAAATCCAAGGCGGGACGCGGCTTCGCGCAGGTCTGCCTGTTCCTGCCACGAGTCATCCCCGGAGCCGCGGCAGGCGTGGCGTGGACCTGGATGCTCGCCGACAAAGGTACCGTCAACCAGATTCTCCGCGCGATTGGACTCGGAGACGTCGCGCACGTGTGGCTCGGCGACCAGTCCACATCCCTCAACGCCGTCGGCGTGATCGGCTTCTGGCTGCAGCTTGGCTTCTGCGTGGTGCTGCTGCTTTCCGGAATCGGCGGCATCGACCAGTCGCTCTACGAAGCGGCAAGCCTTGACGGAGCCGGCTGGTGGCGTCAGCTCTTCCACATCACCCTGCCCGGTCTGCGCGGGCAGATCGGCGTATGCCTGACCATGACCATCATCTCCGCGCTCGCCAGCTTCGACGTGGTGTACATGTCCACACAAGGCGGCCCGGGAACCTCAACCATGGTGCCCGGCGTGCAGGTCTACCGACTTGCGTTCACCCAGCAGAGCGTGGGTCTCGCATCCGCGCTCGCCGTGGCGCTGATGGTGCTGGTGCTGCTGGTCGTCGGACCTCTGCAGCGACTCGTCAACGGAAAGAAGTGATTACCATGCAGCAATCGAAAACGACACGCATCGCCGGCGGCGCGATGCTCGCGCTGACAGTACTGTTCTGCGTGCTGCCTTTCCTGAGCATGCTCTCCGCAGCCTTGCAGCCTCAGGGATCCATGCCGGAAGGCATCCAGTTCACCGCGCATCCGCACTGGGAGAACTTCATCGACGCCTGGAACATCGCCAACATCACGCCGTTGCTGCTGAACAGCATCATCCTGGTGATCGTGGTGGTGCCCTGCGTGGTGATTTTCTGCTCGCTTGGCGGATACGCGTTCGCCCAATTGAAAGTGCCGTGCAAAGGCCTGATCTACACCCTGTTTTTGGTGGGTCTGACGATTCCGTTCGAAACGATGGTCACTCCGCTGTATTACGAAATCAGCGACATGGGAATTCTCAACACCCGTCTTGCGCTGATCCTGCCGCTGATCGGCCTGAACATTCCATTCGGCATTGTGTGGATGCGTTCCTGCTTCGAGCAGATGCCGCGAGACCTGATGGAGGCCGCCAGCATCGACGGCGCCGGATACTTCCGTACATTCCGTTCGATCCAACTTCCTCTGGCGCTGCCCGCCATCTCCTCGCTCGGCATTCTGACGTTCCTCGCCACATGGAACCAGTTCCTTCTGGCGGTGGTGTTGGAAAGCGACCCGAACAAGCGCACCATGGCCGGTGCTTTGCAGGCATTCGTCGGTCAGTACCAGACGGACGTGGTGCTGCTCAACGCGGGTGCGTTGCTCATTATGGCACCGACCATGCTGCTGTTCATCTTCCTGCAGCGCTACTTCATCCGTGCCATGCTGGCCGGTTCCGTCAAGGGGTGATTTCCATGGTTGATTCTTCCGTACATTCCAATCCGAAATTCGCGGAGAACGAGTTCTCCGAAGCCAAGCCCGCCGATTGGTGGCGCGACGCGGTCGTCTATCAGATCTATCCACGTTCCTTCGCCGATGCGAACGACGACGGCGACGGCGATCTTGCTGGCGTGATCGGCAAACTCGATTATCTGAGCCGACTTGGCGTGGACGCGATCTGGCTTTCGCCGTTCTACCCCTCGCCGCTGGCGGATGGCGGTTACGATGTGGCCGATTATCGGGCCGTCGATCCCCGGTTCGGCACAATGGCGCAATTCGACGAACTGGTGACACGTTCGCACGAACTCGGCATCAAGGTCATCATCGATATTGTGCCGAACCATACTTCCGACCAGCACGAATGGTTCCGTAAAGCACTGTCTTCGTCCCCCGAATCGCCGGAACGGGCCCGCTACGTGTTCCATCGGGGCAAAGGGGAACGTGGTGAGATCCCGCCGACCAACTGGCTGAGCAACTTCGGCGGTTCCGCATGGGAGCCGTGCGGCGACGGCTGGTATTACCTGCATACGTTCGCCAAGGAGCAGCCCGATCTCAACTGGGACAATCCGGAAGTGCACGCGGAATTCCTTGACGTATTGCGTTTCTGGTGCAACAAAGGCGTGGACGGCTTCCGCATCGACGTTTCCCACGGTCTTGCCAAGGATTTGCGCGAACCGTTGCGCGACAGGCCCGACCCGACCAAGATGTATCCGCAAGCCACGGACGGCTCCGATCCGATGTGGGACAGGGATGCGGTTCATGACATCTACAGGGAATGGCGTGAACTGTTCAACGAATACCAGCCCGCGAAATATGCGGTTGGGGAATCGTGGACGCCGTTCAGCGAACGTGTATTCCAGTACGCCCATCAGGATGAGCTTGGCGCGATTTTCGATTTCTCCCTTGAAAAAGCGGCATGGAATCGAGACGAATACCGTCAGACCATCGAACGGACAAGGCGATATGCCATCGAAGCCGGCACCGCACCGACCTGGGTGCTTGGCAATCATGATGTTCCACGTATAGCGTCCCGACTTGGCGTGCCGTCCGGCACGGATATCGAAGCGTGGGTCACGTCCGACGGCAAGAATCCGCCCATCGATCCGGCCTGCGCTGCGCGACGTGCGCGAGCCGCCGCCCTGATCATGCTGGGACTACCTGGTACGGCCTTCGTCTACCAGGGTGAGGAGCTTGGACTTCCCGAAGATCTCGATTTGCGTCCGGAAGAACTGCAGGATCCGATCTGGGAACGCAACCACCATACGTTCAAAGGTCGCGACGGTTGCCGTGTTCCCCTGCCGTGGTCTGATTGCCAAGAAAAGGCATACGGTTTCAACGATTCCGGCAAATCGTGGCTGCCGCAGCCGGCCTGGTTCGCCGATTACGCGGCATGTTCGCAGGATGAGGATGCCGACTCCAGCTTGAACATGTATCGTAAGGCGATTTCCTTACGTGCGCGATTGGTCCGTCGCGCAGGTGACACATCCCTACGATGGCTGGATCCCGACATCTGCGGTGACGATGGTTTTGGATGGAGATTGCCGTCCGGCATGACGGTATTGTGCAACTTCTCCGCCGAACGGTCGATTGCGTTGCCTCCGGATGTGAATGTGCTGTTGCGTTCGAGGGCAGACGATGGCGGCGACCTTTGCCAGGTACCGCCGGAATGCACGGTCTGGTACGTCTGAATCTGCGGAATCTGCATGCGTTCGGGCGGATGCGTTCGGGCGGATGCGATTTCAATGGCACTATCCTCATACCGACGCAAATAGGGGCTTTTGCGTCGGTATGGGAATACTCCGGTACATTGACTATTCCCGTAAGGACGTAAAGCGGTTGGTTTGCGTCGGTATGGGAATAGTTGGTGCGTCAGGCTATTCCCATACCGACGCGAGGAGTCGCAAAAGGGCACGGCAGGCATTCATTTCTTGGTCTGCGAAACGCGCCGTAGGCAAGAAAGAAAAAACGATTTACTTACCATGGAATGGTTGGTAAAACTTACTCCGATGAAGAAGTAAAGGAGCTACGAATATGACTGATTTCAATCGTTCCGTTCTGCCGGACGACGCCCGTTCGAATGGCGCGGCCCCAAGCCCATGGTGGGCGAACGCGGTCGTGTATCAGATTTACCCGCGTTCGTTCCAAGACACCAACGGAGACGGCATCGGCGACCTGAAGGGCATCACCAATCGCCTCGACTATCTGGCCGATTTGGGCGTGGACGTACTGTGGCTCAGCCCCGTCTTCAAATCCCCGCAAGACGACAACGGCTACGATATCTCCGATTATCAGGATATCGATCCGCTGTTCGGCACGCTCGAAGACATGGACGAGCTGCTTGCCGAAGCACACAAGCGTGGGCTCAGGATCATCATGGATCTGGTGGTGAACCACACCTCCGACGAGCATGAATGGTTCCAGGCTTCGCGAGACAAGAACGATCCCCACGCCGACTGGTACTGGTGGCGTCCGGCAAAGCCGGGCCACGAGCCGGGAACCCCGGGCGCCGAGCCGAATCTGTGGGGCTCGTACTTCGGTGGTTCCGCATGGGAATACGATCCGAAACGCGGCGAGTACTTCCTCCACCAGTATTCCAAGAAGCAGCCCGACCTCAACTGGGAGAATCCGGAGGTCCGCAAGGCCGTCTACAAGATGATGAACTGGTGGATGGATCGCGGCATCGACGGTTTCCGTATGGACGTGATTACCCAGATCTCCAAGACCATCGACTCCAATGGCAAGCTGCCCGGTGAGGAAGGCTCGCGAATCGCCGATAATCCGGTTGGCGAGGAAGGCTATTCCACTCCGTTCCCGTTCTGCTCCGACGGTCCGCGTGTGGACGAGTTCCTTGCCGAAATGCGCCGCGAGGTGTTCGAAGGCCGCGAAGGCTTCATGAACGTGGGTGAGGCTCCGGGCGTCACCCCGTCCCGCAACGAACACATCACCGACCCGAAGAACGGTGAACTCGACATGCTGTTCCTGTTCGATCATGTCGGTGTGGACCAGGCGGTATCCAAGTGGGACGTCGTACCTTTCGAAGTCAAGAACCTGCGCGCCCGTATGGCCGGCCAGCAGGACGCCGTCAAGAATGCCGGCTGGGCCAGCCTGTTCTTCTGCAACCATGACCAGCCGCGCGTGATCTCCCGTTGGGGCAACGACTCCGACCGCGAATCGCGCGAACTGAGCGCCAAGGCGTTCGGCATGCTGCTGCACATGCACCGCGGCACTCCGTACATTTACGAGGGCGAAGAACTCGGCATGACCAACGCGCACTTCACCAAGCTTGAACAGTACCGCGATCTCGAATCCATCAACGCCTACCGTCAGCGTGTGGAAGAAGCGAAATGCCAGTCGCCGGAATCCATGATGGCCGCGCTCGCGTTGATCAGCCGAGACAACGCGCGTACGCCCATGCAGTGGGATGCATCCAAGTATGCGGGATTCACCGAAGCGGATTCACCGGTCGAACCGTGGATCAGCGTCAACCCGAACCACGTTGAGATCAACGCGTCCGAAGAATTCGACGATCCGGATTCCGTGTACAGCTTCTACAAGAAGCTCATCGCAATGCGCCACAACAACGCGACCATCGCAACCGGTGAATGGAATCTGCTCGCCGAAGACAGCGAGCAGGTCTACGCGTTCACCCGCACCCGCGGAGACGATACGATTCTCGTGGTCGTCAACGTTTCCGACAGCGCGGCGGCTATCCCTCAGCAGGTCACCGAACTCACGGAAAACGGCGTAGGCGAGTCGCAAGTACTGCTCAGCACCTATGATGCTTTGCATAGCGTAAAGTCGATCGCTCACGGCGAGCTTGCTCGCTGGGAGGGAGTCGTGATTCAACTCTGATCGATCTTTCCCTATAACTCTCTGCAGAAGATCCGGGCAGGCTCCCATGGAACCGGCTCGGATCTTCTTATTCGGCATCCCTTGCCGAATTCCATGTTCATCCCAGAGCTCAGTCAAGAGTCCATCCAAGAGTTCAGACGGAACCGTCATCTTCGGCACACATCCGCATACAATAGCGCTCATGGAACAAAAAGAGGTTCTCAAAGCATTGCAGCGCGACCACGCTGCCGAATTGAAATTAGCCGCCGAACGACTTGACGGCACCGCACGGCATACGCATATCATCCCGTCGAAGGTGCTGTCCGAGATGACCGGTCACGAGATTCTGCTCAAGCCGGAAAACTTCCAGGTCACCGGATCGTTCAAGATTCGCGGCGCCTACAACAAGATCGCCAGCCTGTCCGATGAGGAACTGGCCCGTGGCATCGTCACCGCATCCGCAGGCAACCATGCGCAGGGCGTGGCCTATGCGGCTCGCGAACGCGGCGCGAAGGCAACGATCTGCATGCCGCAGATCACGCCGCCGCTCAAGGTGGACGCCACCAAGGCCTACGGCGCCGACGTCGTGCTGTACGGCGAGGTGTTCGACGAATCCGCGGCCCGTGCCCAGGAGCTCAGCGACACCGAAGGCATGGTGTATGTGCCGCCGTTCGACGACTACGAGGTGCTTTGCGGTCAGGGCACGATCGGTCTCGAAATCCTTGAGGATGTGCCGAACGTCACCGACGTGATCGTGCCGCTGGGCGGCGGCGGTCTCGGTGCCGGCGTTGCGCTCGCCATCAAGACCTTCAAACCGGAAGTCCGCGTAATCGGTGCGATTCCTGAAGGAAGCCCGGCGTGGAAGAATTCTCTGATGTCCGGTCATGTCGTCGCCGCCGACGAGGTGCGTACTTCAGCCGAAGGCGTTGCAGTCAAGCGCCCGGGCGACCTCACGTTCGCGCTGCTCAACGAGTTCCTCGACGATGTGGTCACCGTTACCGAGCGAGACATCAACGAGATGATCCTGCTCATGCTGGAGAAGCACAAGATGGTGGTCGAGGCAGCCGGCGCTGTTTCTCTGGCCGCTCTTGAGCATCTGAACCTGCGTTCGCGCAAGTTCGCCGCGTCCCACGAACCGCATGTCGTGGTGCCGATCATCTCCGGCGGTAACGAAGACACGGTGTCCATCGGTGCCGTGATTCAGAAGGGTATGATTTCGCGCGGCCGCATCATGAACTTCGAGGTTGAGCTTCCGGATACCCCGGGCCAGCTGGTGAAGGTGGCCACTTTGCTGGCCGAGCAGCGTGCGAACGTCATCGCGCTGGATCACGATCAGTTCAAGTCCTCCGGCCACTACAACAATGCGGTGCTGCTGGGTGTGACCGTTGAGACCAACGGCCCGGACCACATCGATCGTGTGCTTGAAGCGCTGCGTGAGGCCGGCTACCAGCCGAACCGCATCTACTGATATTCGGTAGTCGCCCATACTCGGCACGATTGTCCGCAATATAACGTTGGGGCTTCGGTTCAGCTGAATGAACCGAAGCCCCGTTTTGTTGCCGTTATTCGTCTGTCTGTTTCAATTCGCGCGTCTTATCCGTGCATTGTCGCATGCGTCGCGTTTTTACTGCGATTTATTCGTGCTGTTCCGCCGTGATCGTCTCGTCCACGAGTTGCGGCAGTGCGACGGCGATGTCGTCGTGGATCAAACGTTGCGCAAGTCGGTCGTATTGTGTGCGTCCCATATTCATGATGGTGATTGGCACGCCCGCCTGCGCCGCGACCGGAACGATGCTCGCCGCGGGCATCACTTCCAGCGTCGAACCGATAACCCAAAGTTCGTCCGCCTGCGTTGCCAGCCGATACGATTTTTCGATCGCACCGTCCGGCAGCGCCTCACCAAAATAGGTGACGTCGGTTTTGATCAGACCATCGCACGGCATATTGCCGCTGTATGGCAGTTTGCGGCGGCAATGGGGATCCGGCATATTGTCGAGATTCGCCATGATGTCGGCGGTGTCGTATTTTGCATGGCATTTCATACAGTGTGAGGTTCCGATGGTTCCATGCAGATTCACGATGACGTCGCTGCTGTTGCCGGCCTTCTCATGCAACGCGTCGAAATTCTGTGTGGCGAGCAGCGTCAGTAGACCGGCCTGTTCAAGTTTCACCAGCGCCTTATGCGCGGTGCCCGGTTGCGCATTCCATACGGGCGATTCCTTTTGCCAACGCCAGGAGTATTCGCGGTCTTCCTGATTGGCCAGGAACGCGTCGATATCATAGACGTTCATTTGTTCCGGATGCTTGGTCCATACGCCGTCCGGCCCGCGGAAGTCGGGAATTCCCGCTGAGGTTGAGATGCCCGCGCCTGTCAATACTGCGATTTTCTTGCTCATATCTCCATAGATACCACCGCAATATGTTCATGATTAGGTTTCTTGGACGTTTTGCTGTGACTTTTGGTTTTTGAGGTTCTTCGGTTCTGCCGTTCGACACGCCCGGGTTTTGTTGTTTCCGGTCGTGTTTTTCGGGTCGGTGCCGGTGTCGTGTTCGTGTTTCGTGTGTGTTTCCCGCTGTTCGCGACACGCCGATGAAACCGTTGCGCGGCAACGTTTTGGGCCGTGCGCGTGTGGGGCCGGTTTGCGTGGGCGGGCGGAATCGTGTAGATTAATCCTTCGCTGCCGCTCAGCGATCGGTCCGGTTTGTTCCGGGTTCGTGAGGTGGGTGAGTGG
>CAVEXE010000013.1:0-64639 GCA_963619615.1 Senegalimassilia sp.
GTAAAAGTGTAAGCAAGAACGTTGGAATTCCAACGTTCTTGCTTACACTTTTACACTTGCTCCCCTCTCTAAAGGGAAGAGCACCTTCCAAAATCCTTCCCAACCGTTGGAATCATTGGGATTCCTTACACTTTTCAAGGTCGCGAAAGTGCGGTGGCGTGAATGTGTCCGCTTCGGCAGCCATGCCTGCGCTTCCTGGAGGGACGATCCGATGAGCGGAAGGCGAAAATTCGGTTCGGTTCTGGTGCGTTCCGCGCGCGACGGGCATAAGTACGCGCAGGCCCGCTATCAGCCACCGGCATGGGCCTATTCCAAGTGGTCCGACCTGCCGAGGCACTATACGAAGAATTTCGATGCGGACTATACCGCGATGGCCGAGGCATGGCTGGCGGAGCAGGAACGGCTCATCAAGCTGGGAAGCTGGGAACCGCCCCGAATCGAGAAGACCTGGACGATTATCTGCTGCCCGTCCTAGGCGACAAGCCGATGGGAAGCATCAGCCCGCGTGACGTCGAGAGGTGGGCCGACTCCATGAGGGTGGGCAAGGCCGGTGAGGGCGCCTCCGTCAAGCACAAGGCGTATGTGCTGCTGCGCGAGATCTTCAAAGACGCGTGCGAACGGGAATTGGACCAGGACGGAACTACTCTGCTCAAATCCAATCCGGTGCACATCCGCATGTACAAGCCGACGGCTCGTTTCCAGTACGTGGACATCAGTATGGAAGAACTGAACACGCTGTATCACGCCATGCCCCAACGGTTTGCAGTGGTGGTCTACCTGTCCGGAGTTATGGGACTCCGTCCGGGGGAAGTGTACGGGATGCAGCGGAGGGATGTGAGAATCAAGGACGACCTCTCAGGAGGCGTGCTTGACATTGTGAGAGCAGCGAAGGAATACAGTCCGAAGGATCCGGAAACGGGCAAACGCCATAAGAAGGTGCTGGTCAATGAGACGAAAAGCGCTGGAAGCGTCAGACATCCGCCGATACCAAGGTTCATCTGCAGAGCGCTGGATCTGCATCTTCGCACATTCGTGCCGGACGACCCGACCGCTTTCCTGTTCACGGGGCCAAGGACGTGCAAGGTGGTCAATGCCCAGACGGTACGCAACGCCTGGTACAGGGCGCGCAAAAGCGTTCCGAGGCTTGAGGAGAAGAAGGTCTCCCTTTACAACCTGCGCCACCGTGCCATCAGCCATATGAAAGCGTACACGAATTCGGACAAAACCGTGATGGAGTTCGCTGGACACGAGCGGTTGGACACAGATCGTCACTACCAGCATGCGGTGGAGACGGAACGGCGAAGAATCATCTCGGGCATGGAGAACGATGCCAGAGGCACGATTACCTCAGTTCCCGGGGATGACGCATCCACGTTGCATGACGCCGGGAGCGCGTCCAGTGAAATCGCACGCCTTCTGGAGAAGACCGATGTGACAACGCGCATAACGTTTCTCAAGGCGATGAACGCCAGCGAGCGAGAGGAGGTGATGCGGCAGCTGTCATCCGAAACAAAGGAAGAGACCCTGTCACGGATGCTGGCGTAACCCCAATGACGCTCACGGCATGAACTGATATCGGACGGCGTCAACGTGATGGCCTAGGTCCGGTCAACCGTCCGGGCGTAACCGAATCAGACCGGAAGGGTCGGAAAGGAACGAGACAATGGCAAACGTACGTACGGCGGACACGATCCAACGGCCGCTGGCGGTCACCGTCCCCGTAGCAACGCAGCTTCTGGGGTTCAAGGACACCAAAAGCATCTACACGCTCATCAGACAAGGAAAAATCAGGGCCCGCAAATCAGGGCGTATTTTCCTGATCAGCTACAAATCACTGGAAGATTACGTCGAAGGACGTTGAAAAGGCATCGCAGGAAAGGAAAACGCCTGTCGCTGAACAACGACAGGCGCCAATAAAAAACCAATGAACAGTCTAACGCAAAAAAACGGAAAAACAAAACAGGCCGACTATGTTCTGGCGCCAATGCTCGATGAACTGGTACGGAACGTCGAATTCCTGGGAGGGAATGTGTGGTTTCCATCTGGAGCGATCACTATCTTGGACGGACGCAAGCGCTGCGGCAAAAGCACGCTTGCGCTATATGAGTGCGCGAAATTCTCAGCCATGGGCAAGAAGGTCCTCATCGTGCAGCGTGAGGACGATGCAGGTCTCGTGAAGGCGAAACTGCAGTGCATGGGTGCGGCCCTGGGCAACATCATGCTGTACAAGCGGTATGACCACGAGACCGAATACTGTGGCTTCGATGCCAGGGACCTGCAAGGGATCGTGGAGTCTGCTGGAAGGATGCACGCGGATCTCGTGTATATAGACCCATTACATGGTCTCGCAGCAGGTCGCATGAACGACCAGCGGTCCGCCGACTGTCTGATCGAACTCGATGCCATGGCGAAAAGAAACAACTGCTGCGTGCTGGGCGTCCTCCACGCGAAAAAGGATCCGGAGGACGTGTCATACGCCATTTCCGGGTCCGACCAGTGGGTGGCCAAAGCACGTTCCTACCTCTACCTTGAAACATGTCCGAACGCATCCGATGTGGCCGTGTGCCAGCAGGTGGATGCGTCGTATTCCGATACCGTCAACGCCAAAATCCGCTTCGGGATACGTGAATGCGTCGGTGACGACGGAAAGACGTTCCCGGTGCGGGTCGTGGTCGAAACCGCGCCAACCGACGATACCGCTCAAGACTATCTGGATCTTAAAAACGTCATGAAAGAGGATCGGACGGACCCGGTCGTCAGAGAAGCCATGGCCGAATGGATGCATGATGCCGTTCATTTGAACGGCAACCATATGCTGACAAGAGAACTGTTCCGTCAGGCGGAGGGCAAAGACCGCAGGTGGACCCCCGCGAAGCTCAGAAAGGCCTTCTCGCTGGCCGGCTTGGGGCAGGCCAGGGCGGTTGAACGCGGCAGCCGCTCCATCGTCTACCTTAAGGACCCGGCTGAATATTCGGGTGACGATGCGGAGAGGCTCAGCAAGGGTTCCACCACTCCGGAATTGCTCGCCAAGGAATGGACGCTGACCCTGCCACGTTAATATCCGATGAACCATTTTGGCCCATCGGATGGATGTTCGGGATCGTTTCCGCAATAGGGGCAATCGGCAGCGGTTCAGGATATCGGATTGGCCATCGGAATATCTGATGCAGCATTATGTCGCATCAGATATTTCCCGTTATTCCGCGGTTCCGGCCGCCGCTCCGCTCCGCGCCTAGTGGAGGTCAGGGGCTGGGGCGAGGTCTGGTGGGCCGGGAACTTCGACGTGGCGGCCGCGCCGCGACTGGCGCGGCAGCGTCGCCCAGCTGTTGCCGGACGGTCTCTCTCGACCCGTGCTAATGGGCGTCGATCGACATGAACGATGGTATCGGCTAACATGGAAGTGCCGGTTGGAGGCGTGCTAACTTCTCACCATTTTCAAGGCGGTGCGCAACGACTTCTTCGGGGAGATGGCCGAGACCGGTGGGGTGCCCCTGAATGCATCCCCTGTTAGGCGTTGGGCCGGTGTCTTCGGACACCGGCCCTTTGCGTTCCCGAAGACGAGTCCCGCCGAAGGCCCATGGTCCGGCACGGCACGGGACCGGTTCGACGAACCGCGGTCTGAGACAAGGGACACCCGTTCGGGCCCATATGGCGCCGACTGGCCGCCATGGACCGCCATCGATCAGCGGAGAATCGACACAAGACGGAAGCGGAATATCGACTGCAACATTATGTCGCAGTCGATATTTCCCTCCGTGAGCTTTCCACGCCGGCCGGTGTACGTTGTCTGTGTGAGCCTGCCGATATCGGTATGGGCCATCGGAATATCTGGTGCGACATTATGTCGCACCAGATATTTCCCGTGATTCTGCGGCTCCGGCCGCCGCGACGCTCCTGGCCCCAGAAAGGGAAAGCGACGATGAAGGCACCGGAGGGCCCGACGTCCGATCGTCCATGAACAGGTAGGGAGCCGGACATCGGAATCGGAACGCCACGATGGAGTGGACCGACCGGAGCAGCTCGTCCGATATCGGTCCCAAAGTCCCATAGCGGACCATGGTTCGGTTGGACCAAGGACGGACCAAAAACGAATATCGACCTCAACATTATGTTGAGGTCGATATTCCTTGTCGTGAGTTTTCCGTGTGAGCCGGACGATGGGCCCGGCTTCCTCCGATATCGGAAGGCCCCGATGGGCCATGGCCCATCGGCCCAGCAGGGTCCAACCATGTTGGACCGTGTCCGATATCGGACAGGCCTTATTGGAGTGGGTCGAACGCCCGTGGTCCGTGGTGGGCCATAGCAGAATATCTGGTGCGTAATAACTACGCACCAGATATTTCCCGTGATTCTGCGGCTCCGGCCGCCGCGACGCTCCTGGCCCCAGAAAGGGAAAGCGACGGGAAGGAGAACGGAAGGCGGAACTACCGGGGCGGAGGAACGGGAAAAGGAACCGGAACACCATGGGAGTGCGGATAAGGGGCACGGAGGAACGGGAGGATGGAAAAGAGGCCGGCTCCCCATGAAAACGGAAAACTTTTCATGGAATGAAAATCACATGCGCGTCTTGCACCCTGCTTCGCGGCTGACGCCTGAAAACAGCGGAATACCGCCGTTTTGTGGGTGCTGTTAATTCGCCGCCGGGGTTTTGGGCCGATATCGGCGAATTAAGGATGCCGCGGACGTGGATAAGGCATGGAAAAAGAAACAAAATATCCCCGTTGCCCAGTGTGCGGGAAACTAGTCAACCAAAAAAGCGAGGTCTGCCAAAGGACGACCGAGGCCGGCAAGAAAGGCGAGTATCGGCGTTGGCATAGAAAATGCGCCAAGGTGTATTCGAAACGCAAGATTCGAAGAAGGAAGGCCGAAGATCTGCGCCGTCTGGAGATGGAGTCGGACGGGCGCCTGCTGCGTGCGTGGCAGGAGGAGAAGGCCACGATGGGCCTGTTCCGCGGACTCGTCGCCGACCGCAACGAGACGGCCGAGGAACACGACCGCGTGGTGACGGACCTGTGGATGACACTGTGCAGGCAGGCGATCCTGACCATGAACGTCGACGTGTCGCTCGTGTGCGCCTACGAGGACAGGTGGTTCCGCCGCCTCGCCGCGCAGCTCGGCTCGGACGCGATGGACCACATCGCCGGACGGCTCAAATGGGTCGGACCACGCAGGTGGCGCGACGATCCCGATGTGCGGCCCGATCCCGGCATCCCAGACGTGCTGGCGGGCGTCATCGAAGTGCCCGGCGACTGTATGGAGGATGTGTACGACGCGGATCTGAGGGATGCTAGGCGCGTTCCGCGCAGGATCACGGCCGAGGACGTGATGGCGCGCATCTGGCGTGAGGACCACGTCGCGGGCGGCGAGGGCGTGGACGATCCCGGACCATGGAGGTGGGGGTGGACACCGACCCGGTGAAGGAGCCCACGGCATGCGGGACATCCGCAGAGCACGCAACCGCGCCCATGGGCCGATATCGGGCCCGGGGAATGTGTCCCGACGTGGAAAACAAGCCGAACAACGGGCGTCGACGTGACGCGAAGGAACCATGCCAGCGGGCGTCCGATGCCAAGCGTCGGAGGATGAAACGCGTGTGCGTCAACTGCGGCGGACCGGTGCGCAGGCCCAGGAGGGGACCTGCCGCCAGATTCTGCCGTGACGCCTGCCGCAAGGAGCACGCGCGCCGCCGCCGGAAGCATGAGGCCCACGTCGAGGAACAGGCCAGGAGCGCGGCCACGGATCGGATCAGGCGGCGGGACATGTCCGAACAGGAAAGGCTCGCGGAACAAAGGACCCGGATACGGGCGATGCGGAAGACGATCGGGCAGGCTAGGGAACTCAGACACGTCTCGCTGATGGTCCAGCTCAAAACCATCGCGGAACACGATCCCGCGAACGTCGGCCCGGCCCCGGGCGCATACGTCGCCGCTCTCATCCACGACATCGACCGCGACGGACACGAAGGCGATGCGGACAGACTGCTCGAGAAAGACCGCACCCAATGGCGATGAATCTGACTAAACTCACAAACGCGGAATACACGCTCCAATCCGCCCGCGAGGCGATCGACGGGGACAACGCGACGAAACCATCCGACCCGAGCGCCTACTACACGGCCACCGGCAACCCGCCCGGGTACTGGATCGGTTCGGCCGCGACCCTCGTCGGAGGGACCCCGGGCACCACCGCGTCCAGCAAAACCGTCCGCACACTCATCAACGAACGACGCAACCCGGCCGACGGGCAATACCTCGGCGATGTGGACATGAGCGCCGGAGACAACGGTGAAGCCCCGGTCGCCGGATGGGACCTGACCACACGCCAACCCAAAAGCGTGAGCGTCCTCTGGGCCTTCGGGGACAGCCGGACCCGTCAAGGCATCGACGAATGCATGGATCGGGCCGCGCAGATGACCATCGAATACCTCGAACGCGAATACGCGACGACCCGCGCCGGGCAGGGCGGCGTCGCGAGCGTGTCCGCCGACGGCGTCGCCGGATTCGTGTTCGATCATTACGACACCCGTGACGGCGATCCGCAGCCGCACAAGCATATCGTCATCAGCAACCGCGTGCGTCGGTCGTCCGACAAGACATGGACCGCGTTGGACGGCCGCAAGATCTATGCGGCCATGGTGGAGGTCAGCGAGGTCCACGAGAACCTGCTGCAGGACCTGCTCACCGAACGATTTGGATGGAGCTGGACGCTTAGACGCGGCACGGACACCAAATCCATGGTCAACGAGGTCGACGGGGTGCCCCAGGAACTCATCGACGCGTTCAGCGCCCGCCACGCCGAAATCGCAAGGACGGTCGAACGCCGGATCAAGGAGGAGGAACACCGGACGGGCCGTACCGTCGGCCCCAAGCGGAAGGCGCAAATCGACCTGGAGGTATGGAAGGAGACCCGCAGGGCGAAACCAGAGATACAACCCTCCTTGGAAGCGAAACGCGCCCACTGGTACCGCAAACTCGGACAGGCCGTTCCGGATGTTCGGCTCGACCGGATGTGGAAGGACGTCGACTCGCGCAGAAGCGACGTCATCCGCGTGAGCGCGGACTGCGAGGACGACATCGCGCGCCTCCTGCTCGACCAGCTCGCCGACCTCGACGGCACCGCCGGAGGCGCGGACGAATGGCTGGATCTGCAGGCGCGCGCGGCGATACGGAACACATCCCACGCGCACACCGTATGGAGACGCACCAACGTGCGCGCCGAGGCGCAACGCCTCCTGCGCGGCGTCCGCATCGACCCGGAGCAGCGCGTCATCGTCGCGAACAGCATCGCGGACAGGGCGCTCGAGCAATGCGTCAAACTCACCCCCGATCGATACAGGCTGCCGGACGGAGCGGCGGACGATTTGAGCTTGGCCACGGCCGCCGGCCGGAACGTGTTCGAGGACGCCGACCTCGACATGTACACGACGACGGACGTGCTCGACGCCGAACGAGAGATGATCGCCGGCCTCGACAAGGCCACCGGAGTATGCTACGAACCCGGACAGGGTGAGCGGTGGCTCGACCAGTGGAACAGGCGGGCGGCCGCATCGGGAGGCCATCCGCTCGCCGACGACCAGAAGCACGCCGCCGCGTACGTGCTGGAGAACCCGCGTCTGGTCAGCAGCATCATCGGCCCGGCCGGAACGGGCAAGACCACCACCATGAACGCCGTCGCCCAAGCATGGCAGGCGAGATACGGCACCGGCAGCGTCCTCGGCCTTGCGACCAGCCGCAAGGCCGTGGGTGAACTGCGCGCCAGCATCGGATGCGAAAGCATGACCATCGCGAAACTCATGACCATGAACTCACCCGAACGAGGCGAGGCCATGACACAACGGGACGCCATGCTCCAACAGCGGCTGAACGACACGGACGACCCGTTGGACCGCCATGCCGTGCGCGTCCAGATCGCCTCGGAGCGCGTCAAGGACTCGGCATCCACGATCAGGGCGAACCAGCTGATCATCGTCGACGAGGCCGGCATGGTCGACACGCGCTACCTGCAACAGGTGACCCGCATGGCGGAACTGCGAGGCGCGAAAGTCATCCTCACCGGGGATCCCAGACAGCTCGACTCCGTGTCAGGCGCCGGCGGCATGCTCGGATACGCCGACCGGCACGACAGGTGCGCGCGGCTGACGAGCCTGTGGCGCTTCACGTCGTCGGCGGACAAATGGTCCAACGATCCGGACGGGCCGGCATCGCCGTGCCGTTGGGAGGGCGAGGCCGACGCGACGCTCCTGCTGCGCGAGGGCGGCGACCGTCTGAACGCGGCCGACGTGGCACGCTGCCGCGCCCTTGTCGACGAGTACGACCGGCACGAACGCATCCATTGGGGCGAGGATATGGACATGGAGGAGGAATCGTACCGGATGTGCGTCGAATGGCAGCAGCTGGGCAAGAGCACGCTGCTGATCGCCGGCACGAACGCGCAGGTCCGGGACCTCAACGAACGGTTCATCCTGGAGCGCCGCGCGCAGGGCATGAGCGAAAGCGATCCGGCAAGGCTGTTCCGGCTGCGTGACGGACTGTCGGTCGGCACGGGCGACCAGATCGTCTGCCGTGAGAATTCTCCCCAGGTGCGCGCGCGTGACGGCAGGACGATCGAGAACGCCATGACCTTCTCGATCGTGTCCACCGGAGCGGCCGGCGCGCGGTGCGTGAACCTCTCGGACGGGTCGGTCTGGAAAATCCCCCGCGCCTTCCTCCTGTCGTCATGCGAGGCCGGCTACGCGAGTACCGTGCACCGCAGCCAGGGTATGACGGTGGACCGGTGCGCCGCCATGTTCCCATCCAACGCGGACCCGCCCTGCAACCTGCAGTACGTCGCCGGCACGAGAGGCAAGGAGGAGAACCATTTCCTGTTCGGCTGCAAGAGCGAGGAGGCCCGACACGTCGACCATCTGCTGACCGGCGCTCAGGAGGATCCGCGCGAGATCGCATTGTCGCGCATGCTCGACGCACTACTGACCAGAACGGACACACTGACCGCGGTCGAGACATCCGAACGGGAACGCAGGGACCGGCACGACCTCAGACGTCTGCTGCGTGAGCACGACTACGCGGCCGGACTGATCTCCGGCCCCCACCTGCTCGCCATGCTCTCCCGATCCCACGACGCGGCGACCGTGGCCAAGATCAAACACAGTCCCAGCTTCGAATGGCTGCGCGGCGTATGGTCGCGCGCCTACATGACCGACGCGCGCCGCGCCATGGCGATCATCAGCCAAGACCTGCCCGCGCGGCCGCGAAAACTCACATCCGAAAAGTCCGGACAGGTCGCCGTGCGCGCCGCGCGCGCCCTGATGCCCGAGGCGCGCACGGAAACCGGAGACACGTTCACGCTCTTCATGGATTCCGACGATGACGCGGAGGAGACGCTCATGCGCATGATGGGCGAGACCGGCATCCCGTTCCGCCGCGTATTTGCCACGAAGGAATGGCCCGACGGCTTCACGTTGGACGAACGGTACACGCCCGCTCTCAAAGCCCTGCTCGATGCCAGCATGCAGACCGGCGACGACCTCGACCAGTCCATGTTCCCCGGATGGCCGGCTTTGCGCGACATCGCACGACGGACCATCGAACGAGAACCGGACATGGCGAGGAAAGCGAAGCCGCTGGAGCCCGATTGGGCCGCGACCATCGCGGGACGGTTGAACGCCGGACTGCTGGATCGGGCCAACGGCAGCGTCCACGACGACTGGATCGGCGGCGTGGTCCCACCGATCCGCGCCAGCAAACGTTCCGCGGCACTCGACATGGTCCGACAGAACGAACGACTCATCGAACGGAAGACCCTCACGCTCGAACAGGAGGCCCGTCAGTGCGGGCAGGCCTGGGTCGAACGGGTCTCCGACGCATCGCGCAACGACCCGCACCTGTTGCGCGACATCGCGGTGTACCGCGCCATGTGGACGGTGGACGACCCCGACCTGCCATTGGGCGAAAGGCCACCCGCGGACAGCGGACGGCAGGAACAGCATTGGACGAACCTCAACGGACGCATCAACCACACCGCCACGACCGTCAGACCGGCCGCCCCCGTGCGGAATACCGCTCCGCCGGACCCAGACAAGACCGGCAGGGCCACGGCGCCGACCCCGTCGCACAGCCCCGCGCAGGGATGGCTCCTTAACTCCGGCATCCCATTGTCCACGCCGTCGACATCCGACGGGGACAGGCTGCTCGGCCGATGCTCCAGAGACATCGGATTCCTCACCCGCATGTGCGGCATCGCCGACGAGGCCGCCCTCGACTTCGTCCATGGCGGATACGATCCCGCCGCGACCCTCGACAAGGTGCGCGCCGCAGTCGGCGACATCGCCACCGCATGCGAAGACACGTTCGGAGAGGACCTCCTCGCACACGTCGACGAGGCCGCGGAATCAGCCCTTGACGCGCTCGTCGACCCCATCAATGGACGAATCGCCCGACTGTCCGACCACGGGACGGGAGAACCGGAGATCACCGCGGCGAACCGCGAGGGCCGTGTACGACGGTTGAGGGAGTACTACATGGATCGCGCGATGCTCGACTGGGCCGACCGTGCGCGCACCACGTATTCACTGCTGCCGCCGACCATCAGGCAAAGCCTCGACGCGCTCACCATGACGTACGGAGGCAATGCCACGGACCTCATGGGAACGCAGACCATGGTCGACATGGAGCGTGGAGACGAACCGGACCATGGAACACCCACATGGGACGAGGTCCGGAAATGCTCAAACGTCATCGAGGAATACTTCGAAGCGCCCGCGGCCACGGATGCCGGAACACTCCCCGACGATGTCGAACGGAGCCTGCTCGCCCTTGCGTCGATGTACGGTATGGGACGGGACGCGGACCGGAAGGAGCTCGAAACGATGCGGACGACCCTCCGACAGCCGCCGGTGAAAGAGACATCCGCGCGGCGGACAATGGAAAACAGCCACGAAAGGACCACGGCATGGCAACGATGACCACGACAATCCTCGAAGCACTCGCACGATGGCTCGTCACGGCGACACAATGGTTCGACGGCTGGGACATCACGCTCCTGGTGCCGGCTCTCGTCATCCTCATGGTGGTCGCCGGCGTGACCGGACGCGCCGCGACCGGGCCACGCCTATGGATGCAGCTTGTCTGGGGAATGGTGACGGTCATCATCGGACTGGTCGAGGTCGCAATCATCTGGACCATCGTCGCCCGTTATCTGCCCATCCTCGACATGGGCACGCTCGTGCGGAACATGACCGGACTATGATCCACTTCCGGAATCATCAGGGCCGGCCGCGATCGAGATCATCCGGCCGGCCCACACCGATTCCATTTGTTCTAGACGGGAAGGCTTATCGCGCGTTCCGCTTTTTCCTGTCCGGTTCACCGAACGAGAGCCCTATCCCGTACCGCCGGTCCGGCACGAGCCGTGCGTCGAACGTCCTTCCGGTCTTTGATTTCAGACCGGATACTTTCGGACGTTTCCCCTCCAATGCGCGTCGGACCATGACATCGGTTAGTTTCCTGCCGAACTTCTCCGCGAAGATCTTGTAGCCGCATCCCTCGTCGAGCTTCCATGCGCCGGTGTCGTCCCTCACACTCCTGTTCGACGAGCACTGCCAGATGCTGCCGGTCTTGACCACCGGACTGCCGCAGCGTGGGCAGGGGCCGAACGATTCATGTTCGCCGTTGGCCAACCGTTTCAAATCGTCACGCCGGGTCATCTCCATGACACGATTGGGCATCATGGCGCACGCCGCGCGAATCTCGTTCAGGAAGGATGTCTCATCGCCCTTGCCGTGTTCGATGTCGGACAGGCTCCGCTCCCATCGCGCGGTGAGTTCGACGTCCTTCAGCTCATCGATGGCGACTGCGGCAAGCGTACGTCCCGCGGCGGTGCTGTGTACCTGCCGGCCCCTGCGCAGCAGGTAGCCGCTTCCGATCAGGCTTTCGATGATGCCGGCGCGGGTCGCCGGAGTGCCGATCCCGCCCGAATGGCTCGAGTCGTCGGCCAACGCGGCTTTCAGATCCCGGTCCGCGACAAAACGGCTCGCGTGTTCCATCGCCGACAGCAAGGTCGCTTCGGTGAAAGGTTTCGGCGGTGCGGTCTCGCCCTCGGTGAGTGATGGGGAGCCGGCCTGGGGGAGAGGTCCCCTCGCCAAGGAGTCGGGAATGCGGTTCATGGGCTCTCCTTCCGTGTCCTCCTTCTTCGGCATGTCCTCTATGGAGGTCCAGCCCGCCTCGATGGTCGTGTCGCTCGACGCGGACAGCTCGATACGGTCCGTGGATCCGTCGTCGTGGTTTTCGTCGATCACGGCCTTGACCCTTACCGTGTCGTGGATCCGGTCCGTGGCGCATGCGACCCACATGCGCGTCAGAATCACGGTCATGACCTTGCGTTCCATGTCCGTCAATTGTTGGAACACGGCGTAGGTGAGGTGCTGCGTCGGCAGGATCGCGGTGTGCCCTTGGACCTTGTCGTCCGCGACGCACCGCATCGGGTCGAATCCGCCGGCGGAATACAGGTCGTGAATGGCCTCGACGGGCTTCTGGTCGAGGAATCCCAACGCGTATCGCGGTTGCAGCAGCTCTCTCAACGATTCCACGTCGTCGTGTGTGATGTATCCAGAATCGGTGCGCGGATAGGTGGCGATCTTCATCTCGTACAGGTGCTGGAGGCAGTCCAGCGTCTGTTCCGCGGTCATCCCGTACCTTTCGCCCATGGCCTTCTGCAATCCCGTCAGGTCGAACAGCGTCGGCGGTTTCCCGTGTTTGCGACGGCGTTTGACATCCGTGACCTCGACGGGCAGGCCGTGCGAGGCGGCGAGGATGCGTCCGGCAGATTCCCGATCGTCGATTTTGCCGCTCTCGAGCGTCCACCCGCCCATCGGCACGACGAGCCGCCAGAACGGCGTGGGCTTGTGCCCTTCGATGGCGAGGTCGCGTTGGACGACCATGTTCAGCGTGGGCGTGCGCACACGTCCGAGGGACAGGTTTTGCCGCCACGCGAGCGTGTGAGCGCGCGACGCGTTCATACCGACCAGCCAGTCGGCCTTGGCCCTGGCATCCGCGGCGTCGGCGAGTCCGTCGTACTCCGATTCCGGGCGCATGCGCTCCCACGCGTCACGGATCGCACGCTCGTCCAATGATGCGACCCACAGGCGCAGGGACGGCTTGAAGACCTTGGCGCTCATGAGGATCCGACGGAATATAGCCTCGCCCTCACGGTCGGGGTCGCATGCGTTGACCAGTTCGGTCACGTCGTCCGAACGGAGCAGCTCGACGAGTCTCCGATAGCGTTGGGCCGCGCCCTTCGCGCCGCTCAACCGCCAACGCCACGTCTCCGGATCGATGGGAAGCGACTCCAT
Source organism: Senegalimassilia sp. (assembly GCA_963619615.1). Taxonomy (GTDB): domain Bacteria; phylum Actinomycetota; class Actinomycetes; order Actinomycetales; family Bifidobacteriaceae; genus Bifidobacterium. Next base: position 13,346 of record CAVEXE010000013.1, read on the forward strand.
CGACCATTTGCGTGCCGACCACGACATGTCCCGGTATTCCTCCGGGTCCGACAGCTCCACCAGATGGCCCTGTGCCCACGAGACGAGCGCGCCGCCCGCCGACATGAACCCGTCTCCCTGACGCACACCGCCCAACGCCTGCGCGATGGCAAGGGCCACGGACCGTTTCTCAGCGATGACCAGACGCAACTGCAACTCCCTTCCGACAGCGGATGACGCCCTGCCACACACTGACGGACCGATATCGGTTTTTCACGGATGAAAGAAATATCGGCGATGAAAAACCACGGACCGTGTGGACCTGTGAGACGAACACAACGAAAGGAGCGTGTCATGACAGGCCCGCAGATGGAACATCCCGCCGAACGGATATACGGCTGGGAGGCGGACACGACAGCCGCGTTGAGGATCCTCGCGCGCGCCAACACCCTCGACGGGGCGATCGACAACGACGAGGAATGCTATTTCCTGGGAGCGGACGAACCGTACGCATGGGTGACCGGCGAACAGTTCGCGTCCGTGCTCACCACCCCGATGGAACGCGACCGGTACATCACCGTCACGAACTCGACAGGCACCGACGAGAACCTCGAACTGTGGTCAGGGCACTGGAACGATCCGGAATACTGGGCTGCGGCCGCGTCCGCCGCCTTGGAGGAAGGCGAGGTCGACGGGGTCTACTGGACCACCCGGGACGAGGATCCGCAGACCGATGTCCAGACGCGTGCCGGCCTGGTATCCGAATGGGCACTCGCCCAGGCCGCGGAGGGCAGGATGGCCCGCACGCCGGGCAATATCGGACTGCTCCACGACGTCGTGGACGCCATATGCGACGCGTATCCGGACAGTACGGTCGGGGACCTCAGATTCTGGCCGAGCGCCACGGCGCGCGAAAGCCTCGGCGAACACCTTACGACCGCGGAGATCGACGAGAAGACCCTGTACGGAGGATGGGATCCGGCCAAGAACGCGTTCGTCCGCGTCAACCCGGACGGCGACTGGGTCGGCGTCGGACGCATGGAGGCCGACCGAATCGCATGGGACGGACGCGAACGGATCCTCGAGGGCATCGACTCGTATTCGGCCGGACTGTCCCCGGACATCGTGGACCGCGTCCGCCACATGGCCATCCTCGAATCCGGGCCCGACCAGGCTATGGCCGCGCCGACGCTGCCGGACCCCGACCCGGGAGCCGCGCACGAATGGGGCGTCGATGCCGCCGGCCCCTGCCTGGGGATGTGAACGGCCGTGGAGCAGGCCATCGACCTCGACCGCTTCCGCCGGGACCTCGACCACGCGCGCATCCGCCTTGACACGACGTGGAGCTCCCTCGCGCGCACGGCCGGCGTGAGCCCGGCCATGTTCACCCGCATCAACAAAGGCGCGGGACTCACCCTCGAGGCCTTCGCGCGGCTGTGCGCCGCATGCCACCTCGACCCCGCCGACTACATGCCGGCCATCACCAAAGACGCCGCCACGGCCGTGGCGTCACGACACAAGGAACCTTACATGGACAACGACAGACTCGAATACCACGGAACCCAATTCACCATCGGCGACCTGCATGAGGACATGCGTCCGGCGTGGCGGAATGGGCCGCGCAGATTCTACTGGGAGCTCGACGGGATGTCGCTCGGATACGTCGCACCCCGGTTCGGCGGCGGCTATTACGCGAGCCTTGAGAACACGAGGGCCTGGCAGACCGGCCCACACGACTCCGAAAGGCTTGCGATCGAGAGCCTGTTCCGGATGATCGGACAGTACTACGACGTCGACGATCCGCCCGCCCACGCTCGCGGCATCGCGGGCTCTTTCGACGAGCGGAACGAAATCTCGAGGCTGTGCGAGGCCATGGGCGCGGTATACGGCGAGCATCCCGACACGTTCAAATGGGTGGCGACCGACGCGGTGCGCCAGATCATGGACCTCGCCGACATGCTCGAGCAACGACACCTCGGCGATCCGCGCATCGCCATCACCATGAACGACAGCGGACATGCGGTGGCATGCGACGACCCGACGCGCGTGGAGGTCCTGGTCGACCTTGACAACGGCATCTCCTACAGTGCCGGGATCGGCCACTTCGAGTCCGACAGGTTCGACGGGCATCCAAGCCTCATCCGCATCGAAGGCGGCGAGACGACGGACATACGACCGCTCCATGGCATGCTCGACGACTGGAAGACGGTGGACCTCATCGACGCGACGGTGCGCGAAGCCTGCCTGATCAGACGCGACCCATGGACCGACGATCTGACCGCACCGCCGGACATCTCCGGCCCCGATCCGGCCCAAGCCTCCACGGCCGGCCCATGGGCCGCCGTGGACGACGGCGCGCTGCCGACACCCGACCCGACCATGACACCCGCCCAGGACGCGCAGTCCGGCCCCGGCATCGGCATGTAGGGAAGGGAGGGACGCATGAGCGACAACGAACGCGCGTACGATGAACGGGCCATCGACCGGCGGTGGGCCAGCGACGACTGGGCGGACCTACGCTGGGCCCGCCAGCACTCGACCCCGCAGCAGACCGCACGCCACCTGCTCGACCCGCAATGGCCGGCCCGCGACTACAACGCGTTGGACGAACTCGTCGAGATGACCCACGCCGCCGACCTGTCCGCGCTCGACGCGGACGACATCGCGGCCCTCGCGGCAAGCGAACTGCCCGAACTCAGACAGGCCGCCATCCGATACGAGGGCACGCCCGTGACGATCCTCGAGGACATGGCCCGAGGCGAAAGCAACACGAGACTGCTGCAGATGCTCGTGGACACGGGAAGGCTTGGCCAGCGCGCCGTGGACCTGTGCTGCTGGCGGCAGACCGACCACCGTCTCGCCGCGCGCATGCTTCCCGCCGCGTCCGACCGTCTCGTGGCCCGTCTCGCCGAACGGGACGACTGGACGGCAAGGAAGACGGCCATCGAATCCGGTCGCCTCGACTCCGGACTTATGAACAGGATGACGGACGCGGAGACCCATCCGGAAGCCGCCGCGGCGCTCATCGCCACAGGCCGCGTCAGTCACGACCGCGCCGCAGGCATGATCCTCAGAATCGCCACGGACCCGAACCTGCCGGACCGTTACACGGACACGACCGGACGCGTCCAGTCCAAGGACCGGGACGAACTGTCGGCGCGGGCGATGCGGATCATGCTCGACGCGGCGGACCCCGCGGTCATCGGGAGGATCCTGTGCATGGACGACGAGGACACGCACGCATGGCGCACGCTGATCGACATGACGGCGGACGGGTACGCGGACCGGCTCGACCGGCGCATGCTGGATTTCATCGCCATATGCGAGGGCAATACGTACGCCAGGGCCAGGCTCGCAACGCGACCCGCAGCGGAGACGCCGACAGGTCCGGAACCGACGGCGGGACGGCCCGCGGACGAGAACGAGGCGGGGCTCGAACGGGCCCTCGCGGGCCATTACGTCGCGTTCGAGGGCCGCATCATCGGCTGGATCGACGAGCACGACCCTGATGCCGGAACGGCGAAGAACGGCGCCGAACAGCTTGCCGGATACGAGATAACGCGCAGGCGCGCGGACGGTACGCCCGAATCCTACCGCCTCGACTGGTTCGACGACGCCGGAACGATCCACGAAGGCCCCGAAATCACCCAGGACGGTCTGCGGCGGCTGAGGGACGCCATCTTCGACAGCCCCGACTCGTGGGACTCCTTCTCGGCCACGTCCCACGTCGAAGAGGAACCCGGAACCGGAACGCCGAAGCGGGATGCGAAGGAACAAGGGGACGGCGAAAGCGAACAGCTCGCGCTCGACCTCGACGACATGCCGGACGGATTTGACCCGCAAGTCGAAAGGGGGAATAATATACGAAAACAATTAGACACCGTGTCCAATTCGGGCTCTCCGCGCGAAACCGGGGAGAACGAGACAAGGAAGGGGACGAGCCGAAATGACGGTCACATACTGCCCATACACCAGCAGGATCAAGAAGATGAGGTACCTGTTCATGGCGGAGCACATGCCGGAACAGCTCCGGGAGCTCAAGAGGCAGGGGATGCGCGCGATGGACGCGTACATGAACGAGGTGCAGGCGGAATACGGCCGGACGATGACCCGGTACATACAGGACTGGACCAGGACCCACGAGCATCTGAAGAAGCCGGACGATTGGGAACCGTGGTTCAGGGGCCTGAAGATGGCGGAGCTCATGGCCGAGGAGGTCGCCATCCGGGAGGTGGTCGAAGCCCTCTGAGCCAGTCCGGACGCGCCCCGCTCAACCCCGACCTGCAGCGGGCCTCGTCCAGCCTCGACCGCGCGCGGGCCAACGTGCGTGCCATCGAGGTCCTCCGGGATATCGACGGCGAGGGACGCGAGCCCACCGACGCGGACCTCGCGGCCCTCGCCGCATACGCTGGCTGGGGCGGTGCCCAGGACGCGTTCAGGGAGGACTCGGATGCCGGGCCGGCATGGAGCGCGCTCAGCGCGAGGCTGCGCGAACTGCTGAGCGACGAGGAATACGCGGACGCGCGCTCCAGCACGCTCACCGCCTTCTACACGCCGCGTCCCGTCGCGGACGCCATATGGAACGTCCTCTCCAAGGCCGGGTTCGGACACGATCCGAAACATCCCGACACGGTCCTCGAACCCGGCTGCGGCACGGGCAACTTCATCCGCTCCACGCCGCCGCGATCCTCCTACACGTTCACCGGCATCGAAGCCGACCCGATCAGCGCCGGCATCGCCCGGCACCTATGCCCGGACGACGACATCATCAACGACAGGATGGAACGGACGGGCCTGCCCGGCGACGCGTTCGACCTCGCGGTCGGCAACGTGCCGTACAGCGACGCGATCAGGATCAAAGGCGTCGCCATCCACGACTGGTTCATCCAGCACAGCCTCGACGCGGTACGCCCCGGAGGCCTCGTCGCCGTGCTCACCAGCCGGTTCACGCTCGACAAGAACACGTCCGGCCTGCGCCGCGAACTCGCAAGACAGGCCGAACTCGTCGCGGCGTGCCGACTACCCAAGGAGACGTTCGGACGGCAGGCGGGGACCGAAGTGGTCTCCGATATCCTGATCCTGCGCAAACGCGAGCGACAGGCCCTGCCCGACGACGACGCCAGCGCCGAATGGGTGGGAACCGCCGAATTCCGCGACGGGATCACCGCCAACCGTCTGTTCGTCGACCATCCCGAATACGTCGCCGGCACCATGGGCCTCGCCTCCGGACCGTTCGGCCCGCAGATCGACGTCACCGGCGACGGGGACATCGGACGGTTGGGCCACACCATCGAAGGCATCCTCTCCGTCCAGCTCGAATCATACGGCCACGACCTGCACGACAGACTCGGCGACCGTGCCAATGAGCCGCTCGTCGCACCCGGAACGGCGGAGACGCCACCCATGCGGCACACGGTCGACGGCAACGGGCACATCTGGTACGGCAACGGGTCCGCACGGCCCACGCCAGTGCATTCGCGTGTCAAAAAAGGCGGAGACGCGCGCCTAGCCGACATGCTCCGGCTGCGCGACCAGGCCGAACGGCTCCTCGCGCTCGAACGCGACCCGGAGAGCGACGACGAGACGGTGGCGCGCGGCATCGACGCGCTCGACGCCGCATACGAACGGTTCGTCGGCTACTGGGGAAGGATCAACTCCAAAGAGAACCTGCGCGCGTTCGACCCGAACAACACCGATCCGAGCCTGGCCCGCCTCTACACGCTGGAGAGGACCGGCTCCGAGGGTTTCGAATCCAAGGGCGACATGCTCTCCAAAAGGGTCGTCAACCCCGTGCCTCCCATGCCCGAGCATCTGGCCGAACCGGTCGACGCGCTGTCCGTCAGCCTCGACCGCGAAGGGGCCGTGGACCTCGACCTCATCGGCCGTCTGCTCGGCACAGGCGACGCCGACGAGACCCTGGCCCGGCTCGGCGACCTCGTCATCATCGACCCGGACACGGACAGGCCCCTGCCCGCGGCGGAATACCTGTCGGGAGACGTGGGAGGCAAGCTCGACCACGTGGACCGGATGCTGCGCGACCTGACCGACGGACCCGAACGAGAACGCGTCCACGACTGGCTCGCCCAGTACGGGCTCGACGACGCGTCCATCGAACCGGTGGCGGCCGCCGAACGGGCGCGCGCGGACCTCGGACGGTCCGGAGCGTGGAGGAGCGCCACCGACCCGATCCACGCGACCACGGCCGTGGTCGCCGAACCGTGGTTCGCCGATGCCGTGAAGCAGCAGGGCGGAGGCATCAAGATGGCCGTCGCGTCCATGTTCGTCGACGACTGCAAACCAGGCGCGGCACTGCTCGCCAAGGACTGGGACGCGGCCGCGCCGCAGGGCAACGCGCTGTTCGACGCGATCTTCGTCCGCGGATGGGGCGGCGAGGGCGTGGGCAACAGCGTCATGCGGATGCTGCACAAGGCCGTCACCGCCGACCCGCGGGCCATTGACGAACGGACCCTCGCGACGATCCTCAACATCAGGGAATTCCGTATCGGCATGGCCGGCGCGGCACTGCGGTCCGTCACCGCCGACCTGTGGGACACGACGAAACATGGAATCTACGAGGAACACCGATGCGACACGCTCACCCTCGCCAGACATCTGCGCGCCCACCCGGAGATCACCGAATACCTGTACGCCATGGACGCGGAGAGACTGCGGACCCCTGCCGAGACGACCAGATACGGCCATCGCAACTCGTGGACCGAGAGGACCTACAGGGACCTGTCCAAGATGGTCAGCCCCGAAGGGCTCGAGCAGTGGAGGACCCACAGGGCCGCGTGGATGGACGCGAATCCGGCGCGCGAGGTCGACATGGACCGGGTCCAACGGCTGCGCGCCCTGTCCGGAAGGCTCGCGTCCACCCTGCCGGAACGGCTCACCAAGGACGACATCACCGCCAAGCTCGGAGCCGCGTGGATCCCCGCCGGAGTCATCCGCGATTTCATGATCGACACGTTCCGTCTCCACGGGCGGCCCGACATCACCGAAGGCAACCTCAGGAGCCTTTCCGTCAGCCACGACGAGACCACGGGCAACTGGCAGGTCAACGCGTCCCTCGGTTCGAAGCTCGACGAGGAGACCATCCAGGAATACGGGCTGGGAACGGGTTCCGGACGCAACCCGTTCGAGATCGTCTCCGGAGCGCTCAACTCCACGACGAGCAACCTGACCAAACCCGACCCCGCCGACACGACCGGCAAGAGAAGGGTCAAGGACACGCAGTCCACGGCGCTGCTCTACCAGAAACGTCATGCCGTCGAGCAGGCGTTCGGCGAATGGGTGTGGAGGGATCCGGAGCGCACGCGCATGCTCGAGGACGTCTACAACCGACGGTTCAACCGCATCCGGCCGCGAGACTACGACGGCTCCCACCTCACGTTCCCCGGCATCGCCAGCGGCATCGACCTGTACGCGCACCAACGCAGGGCCGTCGCGAGGATCCTGCAATCCGACGAGGGCACGCTCATCGCGCACGTCGTGGGCGCCGGCAAGACCTTCACCGGCATCGCCGCGTGCCATGAGGCGAAACGCCTCGGCAGGGCGTCCAAGCCGATGATCGTCGTGCCGAACCACCTGACCGAACAGTGGGCGAAGGACTACCTGACGCTCTACCCGGACGCGAACGTGCTGTCGATGACCGAGGCGGACGGCGCGGGCAAGGGCGCGGAACGGTTCTGGGCCAAGGTCTCCACCGGGGACTGGGACGCGGTCATCGTCCGCCAGGACACGTTCCAGCGCATGCACGTCAGCCCCGAGCGCCGCCGACGTTACTTCGAGACGCGCAAAAGGGAGATGCTCAAGAGCATCGAGACGTCCAAGACGGACGGCAACGACTTCGCCGCCAAGAAGCTGAAGGACGAGATCGGCAAGATGGAAAGGAACCTGAACAAGACCGTCAAACAATCCGAGAAGGACCGCATGCGCGTCGACGGCAGGCTCCAGAGCCTGCGCGGCGCGGACGGAGGCAAGGACTGGCTGGATTTCGAGGACCTCGGCGTGGACATGCTGTTCGTCGACGAGGCGCACCAGTACAAGAACCTCGCCATCGCGACCACCATCAGCGTGCCCGGCGTGGACGTGGCTGCCGCAGCCAAATGCGAGGACCTTTTCGACAAGTGCGAGCTCCTGCGCGAGCAGGGAAGGGGCGCGAACATCGTGTTCGCGACCGGCACGCCCGTGTCCAACAGCATGGCCGAACTGTACAACATGCAACGCTACCTCGCCCCGAACCTGCTCAAGGCCCAGGGCGTGGAGGCCTTCACCAGCTGGGCGAACACGTACGGCAGCATCATCGAGAGCGTCGAGGTCAAGCCGGAAGGAAGCGGATACCAGATCAAGCAGCGTTTCTCGAAATTCCACAACCTCCCCGAACTGATGAGCTCGTTCCACACCTACGCGGACCTGCTGACCGCCGACAAGCTCGACCTCGACGTGCCGGACTGCGACACCATCCCCGTCGCGGTCGAGGCGACCGAACGGCAGAAGGAGGCCGTGGCCGCGCTCGTGGAACGCGCCGAACTCGTGAGGGCGGGCAACGTGGACCCGTCGCAGGACAACATGCTCAACATCACGAACGACGGCAGGAAGGTCAGCCTCGACCCGAAACTGCTCGACGTGGACGACCCGGACATCGCACCGATGGAGGGAGGCAAGGTGCAGGCCTGCGCCGAAAGGATCCACGAGATCTGGAAGGAGCACGCCGCCGAGAAGGCCACGCAGCTCGTGTTCTGCGACTCGTCGACCACCGCGTCCGGCAGATGGAACATCCAATCCGACCTCAAACGCCGCCTCATCGAACGGGGCATCCCCGAAACGCAGATCGCGTTCGCGGCCGAGGAGAAGGATCCGAGGAGGAAACAGGCCCTGTTCGACAAGGTCCGCGGGGGAGAGGTACGCGTGCTCATCGGATCCACCGGAACGCTGGGCACCGGCACGAACGTGCAGGACAGGCTCATCGCGGTCCACGACCTCGACTGCCCGTGGAAGCCCGCCGAACTCGAACAGCGGCAGGGACGCGTGCGCAGGCAGGGCAACATGTTCGGCCACGTGTACGACTACCGGTACGTGACCGTCGGCACGTTCGACAGCTACATGTTCCAGACCGTGGAACGCAAGGCCGGCTTCATCAGCCAGATCATGAACTCCGATTCTCCGGCACGAGAGGCCGCCGATGTGGACGAGTCCGTGCTCGGACTGGCCGAGATGAAGGCGCTGGCCACCGGGGACCCGAACATCGCGAAACGCATGGAGATCGAGAACCGGCTCACCCAGATGAAACTGCTCAAACGCGCCCACGCCGCCCAACAGAAGGCGATCAGGTTCAAGATCGACACCCAGCTGAAACCGACGGTCGACAACCTCGAACGGCTCCACAGGGAGGCAGTGGACGACGAGCCGGCGTTCCGTCACGCTGCGGCAACACGCGAACGCCTCCGCCAGCAGGGCGTCTGCGGCCTCGACCTCGGCGACGGGCCCATCACGGACCGCAAACAGGCCATCCACGACCTCGTCGGCATCGCCCGCAGGCTCGAACACGGGCATACCGTCGACGCCGGCGAATACTGCGGCATGAGGGTCGTCGTCGAATCCAGGGACATGAGCGTGAAAGGCCTCAACGCCTTCCGGCCGGTCGTCGGACTGAAAGGCGAGCACACGCATTGGGCGAGCAGCATGGTGCCGGACGCCAACAACAGCGCCCACAGCGTCATGGAACAGCTCAACGCGATCATCTCCGGCAACACCGGCACCGCCGCGAGCCTCGGAACGAAGCTCGAGAACGCCAAAGCTGATCTGGAAAGCGCGTGGAACGCGTTGAACAGGCCATGGAGCGGCCAGGACGAGTATGACCGGCTCACCGCGCAGATCAGCCTGATGGACACGGACCTCAAAAACGGTCCGCAGCGGGAACCGGACGAATCGGACGACGCGCAGCCCGACCTCGCCGAAAGCGCGCTCCGGGCCGACGGAACGGAATCCGACCTGCCGATGCCCGACCCGGCATGCGCCGCCACCCATGCCGAGACCCCGGCTCCGGCCCTCGGCATGTAGGGCGGAGAGCGCGACGGCGGAAAAGAGATACGTGACGGGCGTGCATGCGTTAAACCCCGAGGGCGGGACGTCCGCCCCCGGGGGATTGGTCGTTCGGTGCGATGGACTGGTCCAATCCCATGCCGCTCGACACCGACTCATCCCCTTCTGTGTCTGTTCAATAGAAGTTAGGCCGATGCGGCATAACTATTCAGTCCGAAAAAGCGGTAGGAATTAGTCCGTTTCACCGAAATGGCGAGATGAAGGGCACCGGCCCGCCATAACCCGACTATTTTCCCGATTCCCGAAATCACCGCCGAAGCCATCGACGACCTTGTTGATGCAATCGAACGAGGGGACCGTTATTTGGGCTCTCTGTACGATGAGCTTGATGGTGCTACAAGAGAGATGGGCAACCTGGACCAAGAAACACCCGTCCGTAATTATTACCTGCTAGAGGAGTGGGATCGCGACGATGGGAAGTGAGACTTTCATGTCTTCCATGGCTCCTTGTAGAAAAACGATATACTATCAAAAAATAGACACGCCAAACGACTCTGTCGTTCAGGTTTCAGGATTTCGAAGAGATGCTAAATGAGATACGTAACAGGCATGCATGCGCTGAATCTTGGGGATAGGTCATCCACTCCAGGAGACTGGCATTTCAGCGCAATGGACTGGACTAAACCTATGCTGCTTGACACTGATTCCTCCCCATTCGGCATGTACGATATTGGCTATTGCGACGTCCCCACTAGGGGAGCGATGCCCGTAGCTGGTCATGTGCGAGCATGTTTGGACTTGATTGAACAAGGACTGTATGGCAGCGCTCAAGGCATGAAAGATAATTTCCTTGACAATCCTTTAACGGATGTGCCTGTCATGGAACATGTTCTGATGCTCCATGACAGGTCTGATTGGAAGGACATTGATCGTTTCATGGGCCGTGAGTATTTATGCCCGTGGTTAGATTACAAAGCCAAGTATTTGAAAAAGGAAACCGTATGACGAAGATAAACCAAGAGAACCAGTCCCATGGTTTCGTCATAAAACGAGTGCTCTATGGAATCAATTCATCACAGGGTAATCCATTTGTGCTTAAAGGCGACACCGCGTTGATGGAATGCTATGGTCTTGATCGTTTTTCTGAAGATATTGATTTAGACTCTCTGCGATCAAATGTTCCTTCCTCCCGTTTTTTCGGCATGATTGACTCGATTTGTTCAAATGAGGGATATACGTGGAGGAAAGCCAAAGACACATCCACCGTTCGTCGAGCATTTGTTGATTATGGGGCATCGAACCGTCCTCTAAAAATTGAATTGTCATTGAGGCATCGGACTATCCCAAAGAAGAAAACCGCAGTAGTTAACGGGATTCTTACCTACACTATTAGCGAATTATGCAAGCTCAAATGTGCAGCTTATATGTCCCGAGACAAAATTCGTGATTTGTTCGACGTATCCTTTATCGCGGATAAATATTACGATCAGCTTTCTCCCGATGCTAAAGATATGCTCGCAATGGCATTGGAATATAAGGATCTTGGACAGTTTGATTATCTCATACGTACACAAAGCGATCCACTAATTGATCCAGGCCAACTTGAGGACAGGTTCTTATCCACTCTTGATAAAGTAGGACTATTGAGAGAAGAACCCAGGAACAGCCAAGACGGTTCAACTTATGATAAGGGCGAAACGGCAGCGGATACATACTTACCGATGCCAAATCCTGCCATAGATAATCCAGACAATGGGTATAAGGGTCCCGTACTTGGCATATAGGGATCGAGCCAATTCACGACCCAACGGCCAGAGGTACACTTACAAATTGAATTCTGTCTTTAGTACCGGTACCTGAATCAACCTGTTTCATAAACGTCCGTTTCCGAAACGAATTCCTCCGACGCCCCAAATCCCTCGACGCGCCGACGAAAAGCGTTCCATAACCCGTTCCAGAATCAATGTTCCACAAGATGGGAACGCTGACGGGAATGGTACCATGGCTTGGATGGCAAGCATGACATACGGATACGCGCGGGTCAGCACCGCGGACCAGACCGCCGACCTACAGCGGGACGCGCTCAAGAAGGCCGGCTGCGACCGGATCTTCACCGACGTGGCGTCCGGCGCGAAGGCCCACCGACCCGAACTCGACCACATGCTCGATCTTCTGCGCGAGGGCGACACCGTCGTCGTTTGGAAACTCGACAGGCTCGGCCGATCCCTGCAGAACCTCGTCGAACTCATCGACGACTTCGACGACAGGGGAGTGCAGTTCCGCTCGCTGACCGAGTCGATCGACACAAGCACCCCGGGCGGCACCCTCATCTTCAACATCTTCGGATCCCTGGCCCAGTTCGAGCGCGACCTGATCCGCGAACGCACCCGAGCCGGACTCGAGGCCGCGAGGGCGAGGGGCAGGACGGGAGGACGCCCCGCGATCCTCGACGAGAGACAGGCCAAGGAGGTGCGACGCCTGTACGAGTCCCGTTCAGTGACGGTGGACCAGATAGCGTCCATGATGCATGTCGGACGGAGCACCATATACAGATGCTTGCAGAAGGGCGGAGAGGCCGATCAAGAAGGCTGAAAATGGTGGAAAACATGGACGGGTGACAGCGTCCATACCACGCCATCTGTTCGGGCATGCTCCATCGACCGCATGAATCCTCCGGGCCACACGCCGGAGCCGCCCCGTCAGGCAGGCATGGTAACGTCCCTACAACATGCCGCTTCTTTGTCTGGGTCAAAAAATCATCATTTTGATGTAATATATTCCCTATGACAGGTAAGAGGAAATATACCAGTGAAGAAGCCCACGAGCTTATCGCGAAACTGCGCGAATCAATGACACGACGTCAGTTGGCTGAATCGTTGCAAGTGTCCACCTCGACCGTGGAACGCTGGGAATCCGGCAGGGTGGAATGCAGACCCGCCTATGTTCCGGCCCTGCACGAGCTTTACTTCGGCACCACGCGTGAGGACGTCGACGACTTCCTCACGGTGGACCTGTTCGCGGGCATCGGCGGCATACGGCGCGGATTCGCATCGGCCGGTGGCCATGCAGTGTTCTCGTCGGAATGGAACGAATTCTCGACGCGCACCTACCGCACGAACTACGGGTTCGCGGAACGGATGGCCGGCGACATCACACAGGTCGACGCGGACGACATCCCCGACTGCGACGTGGTGCTCGCGGGCTTCCCATGCCAGCCTTTCAGCCTGGCCGGGGTGTCCAAGAAACGCAGCCTCGGCCGAGAGACGGGCTTCCGCGACAAGACGCAGGGCACCCTGTTCTTCGACGTCGCCCGCATCATCGCGGCGAAGCGGCCCGCCGCGTTCCTGCTGGAGAACGTGAAGAACCTGACCTCGCACGACAAGGGCCGCACGTTCCAAGTCATCCTCGACGCCCTGCAGAACGAACTGGGGTACGAGGTGCATTGGAAGGTCATCGACGGCCAGAACTTCGTGCCCCAGCACAGGGAACGCATTTACATCGTCGGATTCCGCTCCCACACCGACTTCACATGGGACAACCTCACGTTCCCCGAGCGCAAGCCGACGCTCGTCGACATCCTGCATAAGACCGACGGCACCGAACCGGTGCTTCCGTGGGATGGAGACAGGTATTTCGACCACGAGCACGGCAAGGTGCAGGATAAGTACACGCTCACACCCAGACTGTGGCGGTATCTGCAGGACTACAAAGCCAAGCACGAGGCCTTGGGACATGGGTTCGGATACGGCTTGGTGACGCCCGATATGGTGTCGCGTACTTTGTCGGCCCGCTATCACAAGGACGGGTCCGAGATCCTCGTCGCGCAAGACGGAGAGCGGCCACGCAGGCTCACGCCGCGCGAATGCGCGCGTCTGATGGGATATCCGGACGATTTCCGCATCCCGGTCTCCGACACGCAAGCCTACCGGCAGTTCGGCAATTCCGTCGTCGTGCCAGCCGTCGCGGAGATCGCGCGCATCATGAAGCCCCACATCATGCGGATCAAGGCCGAAGGCGACGCGGACGCCCCGAAGGAAAGCAGCGGGTCACGCCTCGAAGCCACCCGAAAGGCGGCGGTGGCGGGTGCCGGGGAATGACGTTGGGATCATTCCGGCAGAAGGAAGGAATCGTCATCATCGAACAGGGCCGAACTATCAGCCGGTAATTGGGACACCTCCGCGATGAAGTCCTTGAACAGCATGGTGTTTCTCCGCACTTCCTCCGGATGCGAGTCGCGGACAGTTCCGGGCATCACGAGATGGAGGTCCGCCTTCGCCATCTGCCGGTTCTGTTCCACCGAGACTCCCGCCGGCGTGATCGTGAACAGGTGCTTGATGCCAATCCGGTCGGCCTCATCGAGCACCTGCCGCCACCGGTCCTTGGTGCTGGTCTTGGACGCGAGCATGCGCAGCATTTCGGAAGGATATTCCGGATCATGGTACGCTTCCTTGGAGGGAAACAGGAAATCCGGTTTCTTGCTTCCCTCGGTGCGGGCCTGCGCCGAAAAATTGATGCCCCGCGCGGTGAGGATACGGGCGATATGCAGTTCGAGGCTAGTACCGGCCCTGCTCATGCGACGGTTTCGCACCCGCGTGTAGAATGCCGTGAACATGGGCATGTCGATTTTCCCATCGTGTTTTATGAAAGGCTCCAGGTCATACTCATGTTGCACGACGGCTTGCTCAAGCACGGAGAACAGACGGTATTCACGCTCGTAGTAGGCGATGACCACCTGATCGGGATCGTCAGTACGCGGGTCGATGTCGGTGAGTGAGTCCTGCGCGTATCTGGCGAATTCGACCCCTGTCGGGAATCCGTAGCCCCATTTCGCGATCATGTCGTCCAAGAGCAACTCGTCAGTGCCGCGCAACGTGAAGCCCATGAGGTCGAGCAGTTGGGCTCCGAACACGTCGATCTCCTGCGACGTGTTGTCGTGGACCTCGAATCTCGTGCCGGTGTTCTCGATGCCGAACAGCCATCTGACCTTGGAATCCACGCTGCTGTCCGCTTGGGTGACGAGCAGGAGGAGCCGTCCATCGGCCAGATATCCGCAGTACAGGGTGTCCCCGGGAGCCGCGAGCTGAAGTGGGCGGCACGGCTGGTAGTACAGCCGCCATTCGGCGGGACGGTTGGGATTCTGCCGCCGCGCGTCGTACCAGCTCGTCTGGATGTCCGCGGTGATGGGATCGCCGTCATCATCCACGTAAATGACGACGGTGTCGATGCCGTGCCCCTCAGAGGCCTTGCGGTCCTCGGTCCCGAGGATTTCCGCGACGGCCCTGCCGACACCGCCGAACTCATGCTGGTTGCTTTTCTTCGAATCGACGTCTACGACGCTGAGCGTTTTCGTGGCGACCGCGGAGATATAGTCGCCGATCCTGCCGAATCCGGTCATTTTCCACGCTCCACTTGGATGTCGAAGCCCCGTTTGGCGGCGCGGTTGATGAGGAAAAGCATTGGCTTCACTTTGATCACGCTCCCGTCTTCGTAGTCACGGAAAGGCATCGTGAGTTGCGTCAGGGATTCCTCCGTTGCGGGGGACAGCATATTGTGTCTATCGGCGAAGTCATACAACCTCGTCCACCGTTCCTTCGGAACGGAGAGCATCCACTGCAGAATCTCGTCTTCGGTCATCTCCGACAAGGCGGGGACATCCGGCCGTTCACGGGCTTCCTGTCGGGTTGTGTTCGGGCCTGCTGCGACCCCGTTGGATCGGTGTTCCACGGCGTGGAGCCGCATGCGGGACCCCATTCCGGTAGTGGAGCCTGTGGCGTGGGATGTGCTGGGCGGGACGCTGCTCCGTCGGGCGACATGACGCGGACCCTTCACGTTGCTATCGTCCACTATCACGACGGATTCGCCTATGCAGGCGGGATAATCCCGCAGTTTCTGCCAGCAGGCTTTCTTCTTCGCCCATTCGGTGATGTTCTGGGTCGGCCTCTCCTCGTCGGTGAGGACCTCATTGGCCTGCCTGCCAGCCTCTTCGATAGTGCTGGTAAGGTCCTCCGGTATCGACTGCTCCTGCCAGATTCGCTTGAAATCAAGGGTCTTGCCCGCCTTATGGCAGTCCTCGGCGATTTTCGATACCGCGTATGCGGTGATGTTGGCGAGGTAGGCATGCCTATACCAGGTGGACTTCGTCATGAAATGCCTGCGGGCCGTGTCGAAGAGGATTTTCTTGGCCACGATCTGACGGTAATAGTCACGGTCGATGCTCTCGAGCTCGTTCTCGGCCGTGTCGCTCATCTGGCCGGCGAACACGGCGAAGCATTTCTCTCCGCCAAGGCTCACGTCATTGGGCTGGCGATTCCACGACAACTGGTATTTCGCCACATCGACCTTCTTTATGATTTGGTCTTTGGGATTGGTCTTGGAGAACATGGTCTTCGCCTTGCCGCTGAACCGGTTCTTCTCGCTCTCGTATTGCCCTCGTGCCCGTTCGTAGTACCAGCGCGTCTGGTAGAGGACACCCGGCTGTGGCGGGGAGAGCACCTGCTGGGAGAGTTCGTCCAGACGCCGTTGGAAATCGCTGTTGGAGGATAGGTCGGCCTCGGCGACCTTGTTCTGGCTGTTGGTGAAGCGGGAGATATCGGGAATGAGATCGTTGGAGACATCCGCGTTTTCGACCAGTACGACCTTCGCGGGGACTACTACGTTCCCGAATCGGACCTTGTCCTGCTTGCCGGTGTAGAAGATTGATGCGGTGGTCTGTCCGCCGTTGACGATCTGCAGGTTGTCGAATCGTTCGACGAGGAACGAGCCGGTTGCGCCGGAACCATTCGGGGTCAGCTTCATGCCGGTCGTCGTGGCGGTGATTCCATTGTTGAACGCGACGAAATGGTCCGGTCGGCTCCGAAGCGTGTTCCGGATTCCCTTGTTGACCTTGCCCCGCGCGCTCAGGAACGACCGGACGTTGGCCTCCATGAGTTTGGCTCCGTACTTCTCGTACAGGTCCGCGAGCACGTCTCCCGTGAAGAACATGAGATATGTGGTGAAGTCCTCGGAACCTCCCGGGGCTTTGATCGCCTGGATTCCGCCCGGGACGTACTGGGTCAGATCGATGGAGAGCTGTTCCTGTGGCGCGGTGGCGCGGGACGCGTCGTGGAAACGGCTCAGGTCCCACACGTGGGCCTCGATGTTGATGCCCTCCGCTCCGTTGCCGCTGTACACGTCGCTCGTGGCGGTCTTCGCGCCGTCGATGCTGGATTCCCGGCCCGTATACAGGCGGTCGGTGAGGAAATAGAGACGGTATCGGGTGATCTGGTCCCTTTTTTCGTGGATGAAGGACGCGAGACCGTATTCCGGTCGGCTTTCCTCATGGTTTTTCAGGAAATCCCCGCTGTACGCGCCTTTGATGAAGTTCCGCATTCCGGTGAGGTATCGGTTGCATTCCCTTCCGATGACGGTGGGGACCCGTTCCGGTTCGTCGTTCAACCGGTCCGTGACGCCGTCGTCGCACGCGAATATGACGATGGAATCATCCTGATCGAACGCAGCCTGGTCGTACCCGTCGATGGTCATGGCGGCTTTGGTTCCCTCGCGTTCGCGCAGGTACGATGGTTCGAAATCGACGATGGCGTTGCAGTCCTTCAGCATTTCGCAGGCCGTCGCGAGGAACGCGCTCTGGTCGAACGTCCAGGTTTCCCGCGCCTTGCGGACGTCCGCAAGCAGTTCGTGGTAGTAAGAGGTGTAATCCATCGGTTATTCGTTCTCCTGTTCCAGAAGGTCGTTGACGGCGTGCGCGGGAAGGATGCGGATGCAGGTCCGGGGGAGCGGTCCCATCATGGTCATTCCTCCTCGGGAAGGTCGCCGAATTTCGCGACCGTGTCCAGGAACTCTTGACGTTCCGCGACGGTGTTGTAGTAGTACACGGTGCCGGTGCCGACGTTGGACGTGTCCACGCTGTCAGGATTCTGCGGGATCACCAGTTTCGCAGCAAGGGCATGGTCGGGGAGTGCGAGCTTCCCGTTCCCGTCCTCCTTGGGGCTGATCATGTAGATGAACATGGCCGGACGTGTGGCGTACCGATAGTAGTCGAGCTCGTTGCCACGTACGTATCCGTCCGGGCAGTCGCCCATGCTCGACACGTACGCCCTCACATGGTTCACGGAGCCCAGACGACGGCTGTCCCCGGACACGGCGAATGTTTTCCGCTCCCGGTTCAACGGTTTGCATGCACGGCTGTTCATATGCCAGACGAATCCGCTTCGCACGGGAGACGCGTCGCCGTCGCCTCCGGTGACGAACATGACGTCCCAGTATGGATAGTTGCCGAGGCGTTGTCCCAAGGACGGCGACCCGTACCCATCGGCGTCGTCGGGAGCCTGCGTTTCCACGTAACGTTGGGCCAATGAGAAGGGCAGTCTACGTTCGGTGGCGCCGTATGTGGCGAAGAAATCGCCGAAGAACAGATCCTTGTATCCCGCGCGGAAGTCGGAGAGGAACCTCAATACCAGTTCCGCGCGGATGCGCTTGTAGCAGACTCCGATGGTGGTCCTGCCCGCGGAGCCCTTGACTTCCTCGTATGAAGCCTCATCAAGCTCTTGGAGCAAGGATCGCAGGGCCTCGTCGTTCTTCCGCATCACCTGCGGATCATATGAAAGGGTCGTGGATTCGATCCGCCGTCCGTCCATGCTGAGTCCGAGCGCCCTGTGGTCGTGTTCGACGGCCGCACGCATCTTCGTCGGATTGGTGATGCGCACTCCCTTGCTCGGGTTTTTCTGGATCGCCAGTCCGAAGTCCTTTGGCGTCATGCCGTTTTGCCTCATGACGCCGATGGAACGTCTCAGATCGATGAGCACACTCGACGCGTATTGGAAGTCGTCGATGGCCTGGGGAAGCAGCCATATGCGTGTCACCTCGTCGTATCCGTCTCGGTATCCGAACCATCGTCCCATCTGCAGCAGCGTGTCGGCGGCGCCGGTGTTGCGGTAGAAGAAGCTGACGGTGAGGCCCTCCAGGGTCATGCCTCGCGACAGTTTGTCTCCACCGACATAGATCGTGCATTCCGACAGGTCGTCGTCCGAGGCGTTGTGCTCCTCGTTCCACGATTCCGCGTCGCCGGTCGCGTTCACAAGGCGGACGACCGTGTTCGGGAGATAACGGGCGAGCCTGTCGAGCACGCCTGTCCAGGTCGAGCCCATCACGCCTTGGTATTCGCGTTCGTACACGTCGCGGAGTTCCCTGATGGTCGGATCGCTCATGTCGGCCCTATGCATCTGCACTGCGTTGCGCAGGTCGTTCAGATGTTCGTATATCTGGGTGGCGACCATCTTTTGGATGGGTGTGTATCTTGAGACGTGGACCAGCATGGACTGTCGACGTGAGTCTCCCGCGTCGGCGACCGCGCACGCGACCGCGAACGTGTCGACCGCGGTCACGACCTGCCGGGGCAGTGGGCCTCGTACCGGTTCGTCCTTCTTCTGCTTCAGATCCAGCCATACGGAGATCTGATCCTCGTCGATCTCCTTGACGCGCTGGTCGTGGACGTTTGGCTTGTCGAGGTTCCCGAATAGTTCGTCGACGCCGATGTAGTTGCTTGGAGCGTGCGTCACGTGGATGAAATCCTCGGGGAACAGGTCGCTTTCGTTCTGGTCGTCGATGAAGATGTTCGCGAACGGTGTGGCGGTCACCGCCACGTATGAGGCCCGGCTGCTGAGCGTGAACAGCTCCCTGATCAGCGCGTTGATCGTGGTGGGTGAATCCGCGTCTTTGCTGGTGTTGACGGATGCGTAGTCGCATTCGTCGTCGATGAGCAACACCGGCACCGATCTGTCGAACTCCTCGTCGGAAAGCCATTGGATGAACGATTTGAGGACGCGTGAGTTCTTCTTGATGACGGCGACCGACGGGTTCTGGGTCCAGCCGGGGCGCGGTACGCGGTTCAGGCTTTTCTTCCGGTAGTCGAGGAAGTCCATGGTGGAGCTCGTCAGGCCGGTCGCTCTGATTTCGTGTGTGAAGTGTTTCCCGATGCCCGAGACGAGTCGTTTCCCGGTGGATGGGTCTTCGAGGTATCCGAAGAAATCCGTGTCGACGCGTTCCTGCGTCTGCCGCCGAAGGTCCTCGTTGTCGGAGGTGAGTACCACCAGCAGCTTGTATCCGTAGTCGGCGGCCTTGTTCATCAGGGACATGTACGTCTGTGTCTTGCCCGACTGCACATCGCCGAGAATCAGTCCTTTGCGTTGACGGGGCTTCCTGTCCCTTCTCGGGTCCGAAATGAGGTTCAGGACCTCGTCGGCGGTCTGGTTGAGCCGGTAGATCACGCTTTGCGGCCTGTGGAGATCGTTCGTCAGGTATTCCGTGTAGGCGTTCCATCGAACATCCTGGCTGACGTGCGCGTCGCGCGCATTCTGCAGCCATTTGGTCCACGGCACGTTGCCTTCGATGCTTTCGCCGGGATCGACGTAGACGTTGGCTTCGTTGCGGAGGGATTCAAGCAACTCGCCGAATTCCGGTTCGGACTTATCGCAACCGCATGCGGACGCGAACTGCTCCATGCGTCCGATGAGCTCCTCGTCCGTGTTGACGGGCATGCTGTGCAGCGAAGTGCGGACCACTTTCCCGAGCATTTCCCATTCATTGTGATTCATTGGCCACCTCTTTCAACACTTCCTTCACGTTTTCGCACAGGCTGAACGGTTCCTTCCCGCTGAGGGATTCGACGAACTCGTCCGGGTCGGAGGTCCTGCCGGCGTACATTCCCCAGTACATGCGGGCGACGGGGAGGATCTGCTCACGTGTGTATCGCGGGGGCGTCATCCGCTCATCCTGCGTGTATCTCGACTGGATGTCCTCGATTGGGATGGCCGTGGACAACGCCTGTTTCAGAAGGCCGAACTGGCGGGACTGGTCGTCGTCCAACGATTTCAGGAACGCCGCCACGAGGGGATTCGACTCGTTGATCTCGTATCTGTGCGTGCCGCCGCGATCCTCCACGATCTCCCAGAGGCGCGACTCCGGGTCGTTGCTCGTGCGTCGGCCCCTGAAGCGTTGGATGTCCGAACTTGGTTTTGCAAGCAGAGTGACGTATCGTCTCATCGCGTCGCGGACGACTTTCGGCGGCGTCGCGGTCGCTTTCTTGATATCAAGGGTCCATTCGTCATCCAAGGTGTTGGGGATGTCCACCTGCACCCTGCTGAGTTTGGTGGCTTCCTTCCGTGGCAGTAGACGGTACCAGCTTCCCCAGGTGATCAGGCGGTACGCTCTGTAGATGTAGAATCCTTGCGTTTCGAAGAGCTTCCTGCCTTTTTCGTTTAGTCCCAGCAGTCTTCTGTCGTTCTTGGTGAGCTTGTTTTGGAATGGCAGCGTGTATCCGGCGATGGTCACGTCGATGCCGGGGAGGCGCTGTTTCGGCAGGCGCACCACGTTGTTGTCCTTGGACCTTAGAAGGAAGGGATCCCGATCCGGTACCGGCTCGCCGTTGATGGTGATCGTGACGGGAGAGACGTCGTCTCCCGGGTAGGGGTTCAGGAAGCGATGGAACACAAGGCCGAGGTAGTCGGCGACGTCGTGCATGGCCGAGTCGATATCCCGGATGTCCGAACCGGAAACGTTCGAGAGCCGGTCGAGGCTGCGCCAGAGAACGCATGTTCCGTGCTGCGCGGGTATGCCGTCGAGCACCGCACGCGGCAATGCGATGTCGGTTTCGGCGTCCTCCATGTTCTGCAGGGCCCATTGCCGTGATTGCGCTATCCTGTCGAGGTCCCACAGAAGGTTGGTTCTCGTGCCTTGACGTTTCGTGGAAAGCAGGATGGACCGCGCTTGGGAAAGCGATGCCGTCTTCAGTCCAAGGCCGAAACGTCCCAGATCTTTATTTCCCCTTCGTTTCGTGGGGTCGTTGCCTCCAAGCCTCATGGCGCGCACGGCGGTTTCCCGGTCCATCCCGTCGCCGTCGTCGACGATGGCTATGTAGCGGTCCTCCCCGGCGTCGGAGAAACGAACGGCTATGCGTCTCGCGTTGGCGGCTATCGAATTGTCGATGATGTCGGCGATGGCGGTGCTCAGGTCGTATCCGACCGATCGCATCGATTCCATGAGGCATGGGTCCGGCGTGCAGATTACGGTGTCCATGTTCGTCTCCTCTTAGAGGCTGTCCTCATTTATCCTAACTAGTCGCATGATAGACCAATCGGAAGGGGGACGCATCTTTTGTCGCGGGACAGGCTTCATCGGATTCGTTTCGTGAACGTCTACGAGGTATCAAAGGTACCATTGGAGGAATCTTGGGGGCAGACCCCTTGCCCCCGGAGGATTGGCGTTTCGGCGCGGCGGGGATTCCCGGACGGATCAGGTGGAGGTGGCGGAGATGATCCATGTGGATGCGGTCAGATGGGCGGGTTTCCTATATCATGGCGAGCCCGGGTCGGGCGAGGTCCGGACCATGGACGACGGGAGCGTGTGGGCGCGGATCGTCGGTTCGGTCCCGAGAGGCGACGATGACCGGTGGGTGATGCTGTTGGACCCATCCGGCAATGAGTGTGCCGGTGTGGGCGATGTGCGGTTCGACGATGTGACCGTGGCCGTGTCGGCCGGGGATGCGGTGGAGGTTCCTGATGACGCGAAGATGAGGCTCGCAAGGGCCGGTTTCATCCTGGACATGTACGAGAGCGGCGTGTACGACAGGGAGGAGGCCGGGGAGAAGCTGATCGACCATCTCTTCGGTTCGGTCCTCGGCGCGACGGGGTCCGAGGACTGAACCTATCGTCCCTGCGTCCCTAAGACGCCGCTTCATTCGGCCGTTTCGTCGCGGAGACGGCCATGTCGGTGACGACGACGATATAGGACGTCTGGCCTGACATGTCATGCCATTCGCTGGGGCGTCCGATGAATTCGACGGTCTCGCCGCCCGTCAGCGAGTCCATTTCCTTGCGGAGTCGTCCGGTCGACGGGACGAGCGTGACGAATCTGGTCGACTTGCCTTCCGGCCAGCATGCGCGCAGTCCCTTGATGCGTCGGCCTCCGGCCAGGTTGAGTGTGGGACGTGTGTACACGGCCGGTATCCATACGCGTCCGATCTGCGGGCACATTCCAAGTCCCCCGTCGTCCGGCAGCAGCGTCTTCCATGCGTGGTTCTCGCTCATTATTTTCACTCCTTGTCTTCCTTGAGGGTTCCCTGCGCCTGTCCGAACACCTTCTCGAGGTCGGATGGCGACAGGTTCGTGGCGCATCCGCTCAACGCGGACGTCAGATCCTGCTGGGCCGCGGTCAATGCGTCGTAGTCCCGTGAGGTGGAGTCCACGAGCTGTTTGGCGGCCGTGTATGCGGTCTTCAGGTCGCCGCACCCTTGCGTGCCGGCCAGATCGGATTCGTCGATCACGGTGATGCTGGCGGCGGTGGAGTCCAGTCCGGACGAAAGGTCCTCGAGCCGCGCGGCGATGGCGGCTTCCATGGCCTGCGGATACCATTCGCGGGCGAGGGATCGGATCGTGTCGATGTCGTCCTGCCGGCCGATCGCGTCGTACAGGTCGCTCGCTTCGGCGAGGTCCTGCCGTCCGTGCCGGTACAGCAGGTTGGAGAGGGTGTCCACGTTCGATGATTCGGGCGCGTTGAGCAGGTCGCGTACGTCTTCGGCGATCTGCTCCGCGTCGCCGTCGAACAGGTGTTCGGCGCGTTGACGCAGGTCGTCCGCGTCGCTCCGTGTGGTGTCCGCGGTGGTGGATTGTGTGGTCTGCGACGTGGCCTCGATGTCGGACCGGTTCCATGGGTTGGCCAACACGACCATCGCGCCGGCCGCGATGATGGCGGCGGCGCACAGGAGCGCGGCCTGGCGTTTCGCTTCCGGCGTGGAGGATTTGCGGGGAGTCTTGTTCTTCCTCATTTCGTTCGTCCTTCCTTGGTTCACAGGCCTGGATCGTTGTCTGGCAGGGAGTCGTCGCCGGTCGCGGGTGGTACGTACCACCCGTTCGTTCCGGTGTCCGCCGACCCCTCCGACTGTGTTCCGGAGGACGTTCCTCCGTCCGTCGCGCCTCCGGATTCGGAGTATTGCGGGGTCGTGTATTGCTGGCCGGGCGACGGACTGGCCTGTGGTTCGGTCTGCTGCGTCTCGTCCTGCGTCTGGCGTTCGGCGTCGACTTGGGCTTTCGCGGCCTCGTCGGCCTTGGCTTTCGCGTCCAGGGCCTTCGCCAGCGTGTCCCTCGCCTGATCGAGACTGGATGCCATCTCGGTCCACTGTCGCGCGGTCGTGTCGTCCGTGAATCCTTCGGTCTTGGCGATCAGCCCGTTGAGCGTGTCCAGGGCCGTGCGCGTCGCGTCGTCGGATGCCGTCGCGGCGGCCGTGGCCTTCCTCGCTTTGTCCAGCGCGGTCGAGCATGTCGCCTTCGCGTCCTCCAACGGTTTGGCTTTGACGAGCTTGGATACCTTGGCGTACAGGCTTCGCGTGCGTTCGACGGCCTTGTCGGCCTTGTCTGCGAGGGCATCGGATTCGTCCGCGGACAGACCGGTCCGTGGCCGGCCTGTGATGGACTCGTTCTTTTCGGTCTGGGATTGCAGGCTTTCCACGGTGTCGCGGCCGGTCAATCCGTACTCGTCCGCCTTGTCGAGCAGGGTCCGTGACTTGGCTGTCCATGTCTCCAGACGGCCCATGGACGTTTGGATGCGGTCGTCCGCGTCCTGTCGTGCCGCCGTGCCGATATGGAGCGCGGCCAGCGCGCAGAGCAGCGCCGCCATGGTGATGACGACGCCGAGGGCCGCGAACCGAACGGTTTTCGTGCCCGGCCGTGCCGTCGTGTCCGTTCCGTCCGTGGCATCGGCGACGGATTCGAGGTCCATGGTGCCGGCCGATGCCGGTTCCCGCATGTCCGCGTCCGGGGATGGGGCGGGCGTGTCCCGTGTCACGGCGGGGTCGGGTTCGATGCCGGCTGGCTCCGACGTCGTGGCCGTTTCGTCCGGCTCGTGCGTCGTGGACGCGTGGACATGCCGGTCGGCGTCGCCATTCTGTTCAGGGGCGGGATCGGCGTTTGTCCGGGTGCCGTGGGCCTCCATGTCGCCGATCAGGGAGTCGAGCCAGGCGAGGTCGTCTCGCAGCGCGTCGTCGGCCGGGGTCAGTTGTTCGAAGATGCTAGGCCTGCCGTCCATCCGCTTCCTCCTTCCCACGTTCGAGTGTCTGGTCCATCCTCTCGAGCATGGCCTCGATCCGGCTGAACACGTTGGCCGGATCGCCGTCGACGATGCGGACGATGCGTGCGGCAAGCGCGTCCTGCGCGTCGATGGAGCATGGTTCGTAGTCGCCGTCCAACGGGTGCCTGCCATGCTCGCGCAGGAGCGTCTGGGCTCGGGATGCCAGTCCCGCGAGTTCCGTCCGTTCGTCGTCCGTCAGCGCGGCGGTCCGTCCCGGATCGCGCAGCAGGACGGCGGCGGCCGTGGCGGCGCGGTCGAGCCTGTCGCGGCTGGCGCGTTCCCGGGCCGTGTATTCGACCCATGCGCGGCGCATGGTTTCCTCGTCGTCCATGGCCCGGGCGAGGTCCGTCCCGTCATGGTCCGTCTCCCAGCCGCCGCGCAACGCGGACAGTTCCGCCCTCCATGCGTCGATGCGCGCGCGAAGCGTCCCGTCGCCGTCCACGGTCGTGTCGTCCCCGCGGACGGGAGGCATCAGGTCGCAGGTCCTCTCCAGACCATGGTCGGGCCCGTCGAATCCCCATGACGGGTCGAACGGCGGTTCGGCGGACCATGCGTCCGTCCGGTCGAACCAGCGCGCGTACTCGTCGTGCCTGGCCTGTTCGCGACGGCGGTCCTCCGTGGCGGACAGGTGGTGCGCATGGTCGGCGGCGGACGCGTCGGACGCGTCCAGGTACGTTTTGACGCGGTCGAGGGCCGCGCGGATGAGCGATTGGAGGGTCGGCGCGTAGAATCCTCCGTTCGGTGACGAGGAGACCAGGTCCATGTAGCATTTGAGCGCATACACCTCCATGACGATCTCGTCGTGGCGGATCCAGCAGTCCGGCAGGGTCCGCGCCCAGTCCGTGTAGTGCGTGGTGAGGAATCGGCCCATGCGGATGGCATGCAGCATCATCAGGTCGATGGACACCCGTGTGGGGGAGCCTGTCAGGTCGATGGGCCGGGCCTCCACCATGGATTTGATGCCGGTCTGCGGGACCTTGGCCCACAGGCCCGGGCCGTGTTCCGGTTCGCCGGCCGGCGCCGTCGTGATCTGCATGAGCAGCTGGTCGAGGTTCTGGGCCACGCCCGCCGGCAGGTCCTTGCCGTTCAGCTCCTTGTACTTGTCGTTAACCGTGGCGGACAGTTCCGCGTATGCGAGTTCGCATTGGCGGCGCCTCTCGTCGTCACCGCGGGCCTTGCCGACCATGTCGTCGAAGATCTGCGCGACCCGCGCGCGAAGGTCGCGTTCCAGACCGTCGTTCCAGAACGGTGGACGTTCCAGACCGTCCATGACATCGGTGCCGTCCGTTTCGTCTTCCGGCTCATTGAAGAGCTCCCGCATCCCGCCCCTCACGCCTTGGCCTCCGCGTTGTCGCAGGCCGGACGCAGGGACTCCATGCCCGGACGCCACCATGCGCGCTGCGTGAACATGCTCAGGCCCACCAAGGCGGGCGCCTGTCCCAGTGGCGCGACGAGCGCGGTGCCTTGCGGCAGCAGGTCAAGCTCGCGCATCGTGACGCTCTCCTCGCGTTCGTGGCGCGTGCTCACGCCGCCCAACGGCCCCTGTCCCGGATTCCAGCTGGATTCGCGGCGGACGCGCTGGTGCGAGCCGATCAGGTTGATCCACCATTTGAGCGTCTCCTCGTCCGAGTCGCCCTTGAGCATGATCCTGTGGCAGTTCTCCCACACGGTGGCCTCCACGGCCTTGCCGTACCCGTGGTTCTCGTCGGCCAGCTGCTGGCGCGACTGCTCCACGATGATCACTTGGTAGCCGTTGCCGCCGCCCTGCGTGACCGCGTTGCGCAGCGCTGGCCATTTCTCGATGTTCGAGAGCTCGTCCAGGACGAAGCGGGCGGGAGGCTCGATCTTGCCGCGCGAGCCGGACGCGCGGTCGAATGCGAGGTCCTGGCACGCCTCCTGGAACGTGTCGAGCAGCAGGCTCACGAAGATGCCCGCGTTGCCGCCGACGTCGCCGTCCTTGCGCGGCGCCGACAGCGCGTACACGGTGTCGCCGCGCAGCACCATGCGTTTCGGGTCGATCAGTCGCGGGTCGGAGGGCGACAGGTTCATCCTCGCCCTCACGGCGGGGTTGGCGAGGATGGCGAACGCGTTGGTCACGCCGAACCATTCGTTGTCCTGCAGCGTCGCGTCGATGTGGGGCAGCGCGTTGATGACGGCGGCCCAACGGTCCATCTCGCGTTCGGGCGTGTATTTGCGGATCAGATCGGCGGCTTCCTGCGCGGCGTCGGGGGACAGGCTCCAGCGGAAGCAGTCGTTGATGGTCAGGTCCGCGATCGCGGCCGCGTACAGCAGGGCCTGCACGTACTGGGCGGACTTCACTCCCCACTCAGCGTTGTTCGACGCGCCGCCCATGCCCGCGATCGAGACCATGGTCTGGGCGCGCCGCATCGCCACGGACGGATCGTCGCAGCCCTGCAGCGGGGTCCAACGCATGTTGTGCCGGGTCTCGGGATCGTTGCCCGCCACGCCCTCGGGATCGAAGATGTGCGTGCTGCCCGGGCCGCGGCCTCCGAACTCGGCGCCGCGTACGCGGTCCTTCACGCCGAGCTCGCGCAGGTAGCGGGTCGTCTTGATGATGTCGCCTCGCGTCGAGGTGGCGAGCACGAATCCGGGGGCCTCGACCACGCTGGGGATGACGACGCTGACGGTCTTGCCGGACCGGGTCGGTCCCAGCACGTAGATGTGCCGTTCGCTGCCGAGCCACACCTCCATGTGCCATGATTCGCCCACGAGCCATGCGGCGTGCCATGGGCGTGGACGCACGGCCCCGTCCACGCCGTCGCGGTATTCGGCGACCATGCGCGGAAGGACGGACGGGACGATGTCGCGCATGACGGCGCGTGGACCGTAGTCGGCGGCGATCTGCCGCCATGTGGCCAGTCCGGGACGCGTGTGCAGCCAGTCCGCCGCCTGTTCGTTGGAGTCCTCGTACGCGTCGTGGAAGACCCACAGGAGCGTGCAGCACAGGAACGCGGCCACGAACAGGGGCAGGGACAGCAGCGTCCACGCGAGCATGTCGGCACGGACGGCCGCGAACGCGAGCAGGGACAGGACCAGCGCGACCACGCACACCAGCACGCCCGCGTGTTCCAGCAGATGTCCCTCCCTGTCCGAAAGGCTTTCCAGCAGGCGCGTGTGGCGGGACAGCCATACGCCCGGGGACGACGATTCGAACCGCCTCCACATGGCCATGACCCTTTCCCGGTCCTCCGCGTTCAGCTCCTCGCGGTCGCCCTTCCAGTTGTTCTCCATCGTGCTTCCTTTCGTCTCATGAAGCCCTGCGCAGGCCGGACGTGTCGAACACGTCCGCCCACATGGGCCCGGCTATCGGCAGGATCATGCGCGGATGCGCGCGGCCGACTCGCCATATGCCGTATCCCTGCGCCAGCCGCGGGATCTGTTCGAGCTCGTCCTCGCTCAGGTCGGGGACGAGCCGGCGCAGCAGGTCGATGTTCTCGCCGCCCTGCCGGTAGATGATCTTCGTCTCCATCAGGTTCATGAGCTGCTCGACCTTGCCGCGTAGGCCGGCCCCTTGGTCGAACACCTGGGTCATATCGGCGACGCCGTGCACGATCAGCCACGTGGCGCATCCCCAATGTCCGGCGGACCGCTGCCTGGTCTGCAGCGAATCGACCAGCTGCGGGTTGGACAGCAGATCCCACGCCTCCTCGCACACGATGATGCGGCGCGCCCCGTCGCGCGCCTGCAGGAGACGGTCGATCCACGAGCTGACCGCGGCCGTGTACACGCGTTTGAGCGTCGGATCCTGGAACACGGGGCCGGACGTGTCGAACACGATGATCGGCGCGGCCGGATCCAACGTGATGGTGGACTCGCGTTCGAACATGCCGCTCATCGTGCCGCCCTCGACCAGAGGCGAGAACACGCGGGCGGCCGCGCTGGCCTTCTCTCGCGCCAGATCCCGGTAATGCTCGAAGCCATGGATGCGGTCGTGCACGGAATCGACCCAATCCCAGTCGGACAGGCGCGCCACGGCCGTCTCCAACGTCATCGGACCGACGCCGTACGAGGCGACGAGCTGGTCGATCAGGGAGAGCATGTCCTTGTCCAGTGGGAACGGCCGTCCGGGCTCCCTGACCGCTTCGGCCAGCGCCATCATCGCGCTCTTGCGGCCGGAGAGCACCTCCTGGCGGAACGCGCGGCGGTCCTCATCGCCGGTCAGATGGCTCGCGTCGGGCATGGCGAACGGGTTGAGGTAGTTGCCCTTGCCGGGGGAGACGACCTGGCCGCCGGGTATGGCCCGGGCGATGGCCGTCCATTCGCCCTGCCGGTCCGACTGGACGATGACCCGCCGGCCGAAGCCGATCTCGCGGACGGCTATGGTCTTCGCGCACCAGCTCTTGCCCTGTCCGCGCAGGCCGCTGAGGAACAGGTCGGGGCTGGTGGTCAGCCCCGCGTCGTAGGTGCCCCAGCAGTCGTACTGGAACAGTTCGCGGCTCAACGCGTCGATGCCGATGGGAGGCCCCGGGATCGGACGGGCACCGGATCCGGCCACGAACGTGGTGAGCACGCCCGCGCGTCCGATGCTGGTCTGATGCCACGGCACCAAGGGACGTTCGTTGAAGTCCCTTGTGAGAAAGTCAAGAGGGGAGGAGGATCCCAACGGCAGCATGCCGGAATCCGGGCCGCGGCGTGCACGTTCCGCGCGTCTGGTCCGTTCGGCCTGCTTCGACGCCATCGACGACAGGCGTTCACGCGCGCGTTCCACCGCGATGCGGTCGGCACGTGAATACCGGTGTTCCGGCACGCGGACGGCATCCTCGCCGCAATCGCGCACGCGCGAAAGCCATTCCGCCTCGCCCACGCTCATGCGCGTCGCGGCGGGCACGAAGCCCACCACGTCGACACGGCGGCGCGCGGCACGGCCGAGCCTGTGTCCGTCGGCCTCCAGCGACGGCACGGACGGGTCGGTTCCGTCACCGCGTTCGTCCTCGACATCCTTGACGGGCATGCTCATGCTCAACTCCAAACAATCGAATTCGTGAAAAGGACGCGGGCGGATCCGACGCATGCCGGACTCCGCCCGCCATGGCCGGTTTCGGCGGTCACGCGCCGTAGGGCGTATGGGCCGCCAGCACACCGACCACGACCATCAGCACGAGGCAGATGAGCGCGGCCGCGGCGTATAGGACGGCCCTGCGCTGTCGGGCGCCGCGCCCCATGGCGAGGACCCTGTCCTTGGTCCCGCGGCCGACGAAGGTGCTGTCATGCCGGACGGCCAGGTATACGAAGGCCTCGAACAGGCATGAGGCCGCGAGGACCATCAGCGCGAGGATGCAGAGCGTTGCAGCCATTTTTGGTTCCCTCCTGATCGGAAATATGGTCGGGGCCGGAACCGCGCATGCCGGCCGGCCCCGCGAACCGTCCACATGTCCTCCCGCCGATATCGGGCGGGATGTGGCGCGTCTCTTGCGGACGGGCTTGCGCTATTCGCGCCGGTCCCGCGGTTCCGTGTCCGTGCGGGGCTTCGGCCGGAACCGCCTGTCGGCGCGGGCCGCCGCGACGCACATGCTCCAGGCCGTCAGCAGGCCGACCGCCCAAAGGGCCAGCAGGCAGGCGATGACGATGAATGGTCCCATGGTCCCTCCTTGGATTCGAATCGTGTCCGTGCCGTCGCCACACGATGTGGGGCCGATATCGTCCGGGAATACGGAAAGGCCGGACACGCCGTCCCATGGACATGGGTGGCGTGTCCGGCCTTCTTCCTTACCGGTCTGCGGTGGTCTTAGACGCTCACCTGCCGGAGTGCGCGCCGTTCGCGTCGGCGCGGCCCGCCTTGCGGCGCGCCAGCGTCAGGGCGACGCCCAGTCCGCCGAGCGTGACGACGACGGCCAGCGCGCCTGCGATGGCGACGCCGGTGAACGCGAGGTTCGCGCGGTAGCCGCTCCAGTCGTCCGTGTTGGATTCCACGCGGGTGTCCTCGCACAGCGTCTTGGACGAGCCGTCCGGCAGGGTCACGTCGACCTTGGTCAGGCCGGTCGTGTCGGACTCGTCGCCGTCCTGGTCGCCGAACTGGTCGGTGACGGGGCAATCGACGAGCGGCGTGCCGGTGACCTTGACGCGGTCGGTGTGGTTGCCGCCCTGTTCGACGCCCTTGAGGGTGCCGAACACGGTCACGGATTCGCCCGGGGCGAGCACGAGGGTGTCCCAATCGTCCGGATATTCCAGGTCCACGACCTCGCCCTGTCCGGCGATGGTGTGGTCGGACAGTTCGAGGTCCTTGGCGAGGTAGTACGCGCCCTCGCCGGTCTCCGCGTCGACCTTGCTCGTGTTCGTGATCTTGAACGCGATTCGCTGGCTGTCGGAGTCCATCTTGAGCGCGTCCTTGACATCGTCGCGGTCGCCTTCGGTCTCGCCGGAAGCGACGTCGTACTTCTCGACGTGGATGCTCGGGGTCATGTCCGGGGTGCGGGTCCACACGATGTTGGACTCGAGCGTCTTGTCGTTGAAGTATTCGACGAACTGGTTCTCGACACGGTCGGACACCTTGGTGCGCTTGCACTGCACGTAGGCGCGCCAGCCGTGCTCGTGCTCGTTGTCCGCGCCCGCGAGGCTACGGTACAGTTCGGTTGCCTCGACGGTGAACGTGCCGTCCTCGTAGGAGGCGGTGAACATGTCGCCGCCCAACGTCGAACCGTCGAAGCCGCTGCCCGCGATCTTCTCGCCGGCCTTGGCGATGACCTCGCCGTCACGGTACAGGTCCGTGGCCGCGTACACGGCCCACTGGCCGGTGTACTGGTCGTAGTCGGTGTTCAGGCTGTCGCTGATCCTCCACTGGTCGACCTGCGGGTAGGCGCGGCCGGCCGGGATGGTGGAGCTGTCGAGCTGGTAGAGGAACGTGTGGTTCTGGTACACGCTCTGTCCGTCGATGGATTCGCCGCCGACCTTGACGGTCACGTCCTTGCTCGGGTTGATCTCCTTGACCGGGTTGGACACCTCGTTGGTCTCCTTCGTCTGGTCGTTGGTGATCTGGGTGGCCTTGTTGACCACGGTGTAGCCGTCGGTGACCTTGACGACGGTGTACGGCATGACGATCTTGTACTGCTGGCCCAGCAGGGTCTGGTCGATGGCCGGGTCCTTGAGCGCGTCGAGCGTCCTGGTGGAGTACTCCGCGAGGTCGTCGGGCTGCGGATCGCCCTTCACGGTCTCGCCGGTCGCCGCGATCTCGGTGTCCACGGTCTTCGCGTACACGTAGGCCACGCCGTCCTTGATCTGGATATTGAACTGGTCGGTCACGTCCTGTCCCTTGGAGTCGAGCACCTCGATGCCGGTCTGGTCGATGGACACGTATTCGTCGTCGAAGTCGTCGACGATGCCGAGTCGCTGGACACGGTAGGCGGTGTCGGAAAGGCTCTGCGCGTCCAATGTGACGACGTAGTTGCCGGTGTCGCCGAGCATGAGGGTCTTGCCGTCGATGCTGACGGTCGGGTCCTTGGAGGATGTGTCCTCCTTGACCGGGTTCAGGTCGGCGGGGATGTTGTACACCTTGTTCGACGGGGTGAGGCTGTTGTTCAGGGTCAGGCCCCACTGGTTGCCGATCTTGTGGTCGGTGGGCGCGTCCTCGTCCACGACTCCTTCGAAGCGGACCATCAGGCGCGGGTTGGCGCCCTTGCCCCAGTTGGCCTTGACGTAGTCGTCGTCGAAGACGAGCTGGAAGCTGTGGTCGTCGTCGCTCCATTTGGTGGTGTAGTGCTTCTTGGAGATGGTCTTGCCGGTGGACAGGTCACGCACCTCGAGGGTCTGCTTGTCGGGCGTGAGGTACTTGTCATACGTGTCGGTGACCCTCACATCGCTCACGTCGTAGGCGAGCTGTCCGGGCAGCTTGGGTTCGGTCTGCAGCTGGTATTCGACCTTCTGGCCGGGCAGTACGACCTTGCCCTGCACGCTGTCCTGGTCGCCGCCCTGGCTGGCTTCGGCGAGCACGTCCTTGGAGACGGGTGGCACGTAGCCGCAGATCTTCGGCTCGTTGGTAGACACGGCCTGGTTGTTGACGATCTCCTTGCCGGAGTTGGTCAGCTCCTGTCCGTCCTTGCCGGCGGTGCAGAACGCGGTCTCCTCGCCGGCTTCCACGCCCATGTCCTTGCGTGCCTGGGCGGCGCCGCCGCCGTTGGCCATGTTGATCGTGCCGGGCACGAGCAGGGTGACCTGGCGGGCCTTGGCCATGCCGGTCAGTTCCTTGAGATGGGAGGCCTTCGCGGTCGCGGTCACGCGCGTGCCCTCGACGGTGATGTCGTACTGGTCGGTCACATCCTCGCCGGTCTGGTCGATGCCGTCGATGCTGGACGCGTCGGACGTGTCGGCGTCCTGCTCGTACACGCGGATCGAGTCCTTGCCGTCCGCGTCGAACAGGTAGTCGGCGTTCGCGTAGTCGTCGATGATCTGGAAGGCGCTGAGCTGGTCGGGCACGAGGTCCTTGGCGACGGTCGCGTTGACCGCGCTGGCGACCTTGTCGCCGTCGAGGTAGTAGTAGTCGTCGCCGCCGGTCGTGTTGGACTTGGTCGGGTCGGTCACGAGGTCCCAGCCGGTGCCGTTCCACTTGACCCAGCTCTTGTCCGGGTTGGGCTTCCAGGTCGCGAATTCGTGGCTCGGGGTGTCCAGTTCCTGGCTCTTGGTGGAGCCCTGCCAGGACACGTGTCCCGTGTCGGCGACCAGGCTGGTGTCGGGCGTGGCGACGGTCACGTCGAACGTGAGCTCGAACGTGTGGTCTTCGGGCAGGTCGCCGCCGGTCCAGGTGGCGGTCAGCCTGTTGTCCGCCGGGGTGGAGCCGTCGGCGGTGTTGAATGTGTAGTTTCCGGTCATGTCCGTGCCGCTGGTCGTGTCGGTGACCTTGAGGTTGGAGACTGTGTACGTCTGGCCGTGCGGGTCGAACGTGTCGGTGAAGTCGAGGCGGACGCCGCCCTTGCCGGTGCCGGACGTGATGGTGGTGGTGTTCGTCATCGAGTCGGCGCTGGTGTGATCGCCGATGGTCTTGGTCGGCGAGGCCGGCGGCGTGTCGGCCGGTGCCGGCTGGTATTTGTCGAGCGCGATGATGACGATGCTGGCGGTGTCGCTCACGTACTGTTCCATAAGCTTGTCCACGCTCATGGACGGATCGTCGTCAAATCCGTCGCTGGTGCGGTAAGACTGGGAGCCCGCGTAGCTGTATGTGTTTGGCGCGACGTACTTGTTCCAATTGTCCTTCCACACGCTCGCGGCGTACATACCGGTGCCGTTCCACGTCATGTCGGTCGCTGAGACCGCGCCGACGGCGACGACGCGGCAGTCGCCGTCGCCCTCGCCGGGATGACGCGACTGGAAACCGGCGACGCATCGGTCGTTCGCGTCCTTCAACGCGGCCGCGGCCTTGCCGGACGAGTCGTCCATGATCACGCCCACCGCGGCCATGGCACGGCTCACGCTGCCTAGGTCGGTCGAGCTGCCCCACGAGCCGTCCGTGGAGTCCTTGTACTGCCAGAACTGGGTGGCGGAGAGATCGCCGCCGGTGCCGGGCCTGTTGCCGCCCTCGCCGCCGGCGTACGCGGTGCCGACGCCCAGTCCGGACGTGAGCGTGGCCGCCGCGGCCATCAGGGCCAGCGCCCTGCGGCCCTTAGTGTTGTTGGAACCCAATGTCCCTTCTCCTTTCAGAGATTCTGCCTGCAGATGCGTCCGGCGCCCATTCGGGCGCGGGACGGGACGGGACGGGAACGCGCGTTCCCGGGCTTCCGGATTGCGGAAGCGTCCGTCCGATCCGGTTCACATGACGAAGGGCCGATATCGGCATCGGTGGCGTCGCGGGCATCATGGCTGAGACCGAACGCGCCAGAATCCAGATTTTCGAGGAATGGCCATGGGCGCTTCTTATGTCAGTCATCGGCTGATAGGCGGTCTATCCAGGAACGTTACGGCTATGACGGCGTGTTCGAGGAGATCAAGGAGGCGCTTGGAAGTGGCGACTAAAAAGCCCGTCAGGCACTCGCCCCCCGGTCACGACCGCTCCTGTGAGCGACACCCCCATGGGCAACCAGTACCTGCAGCATAAGGGAGACTCGACCAGGTCGGGTAAGAAGGGCAAGTGCGTCACCTTCTGGGTGACGGACTCACAGAAGGCCGAGATTTCCGCCTATGCAGCAGAGCACAACACAACGGTCTCGCGCCTCATCGTTGAGGGCCTTGAGCTGCGGATGAAGCAGGACTAACCAGAAATAATGTATATAGAATGTATATATATTCTATACATTGAGGATTCAGAGAGGCTAGTAGTGGAAAAGAAGAAAATTCCGTTCCACGAGTTCTTTGCTGGCTCGGGGTTGGTCAGCAATGGTCTGAGCCGTCATTTCGAGGCTTCCTGGGCCAACGACATAAGCGAGAAGAAGATGGCTGTCTATGTCGCAAACCTTGGCGCCGAGGCGTTCCGTCTCGGCGACGTGTCAAAGGTCAAGGGCGTCGAGCTTCCGGGGGCCAAGCTCTCCTGGGCCTCGTTCCCGTGCCAGGACTTGTCTCTCGCCGGGAAGATAGGCGGCATCCACTCGGAGCGCTCGGGCCTCGTGTGGCAATGGCTGCGCATCATCGATGAGATGGGCGACGCCGCGCCGAGGGTCGTCTGTCTCGAGAACGTTGTCGGCCTGGTCAACTCGAGGGGCGGCGACGACTACAGGGCGTTACACGAAGCCATCGCGTCGAGAGGCTACAGGTGCGGGGCCGTTCTCGTGAACGCAGAGCTCTTCGTTCCACAGAGCAGGCCGAGGGTGTTCGTCGTCGCCACAAAGGGAGAGGTCCCGGGGTGTCTCGTCTCCGATTCCCCGTCGTGGCTCCACAGCAAGCAGATCGCGGCGCTCGGTGAGACGATAGACGGGTTCGTGTGGTGGAGCGCCGAGCGGCCGAAGACACGCGCCGTCGACTTGGACGACATCGTCACGGATGCCCCGTTCGACAAGAACGGGGCCGTCGCGCTTGTCCCGGTGTCGCACGTCGAGAAGTTCGTCTCGTCCGGTCGTGACTACGCGACCGGGTACAGGAGGACTAGGAACGGAAAGTCCGTCATGGAACTTCGCTGCGACGGCGTGGCGGGTTGTCTCAGGACGCCCGCGGGCGGCTCGTCAAAGCAATACCTCTTCCACCGCAACGGGGACGCGCTCGAGGCGAGGCTGCTGACCGTCAGGGAGGTTGCAAGGCTCATGGGGGCACCCGATAATTGGGAGCTGCCGGGCTCCTACAACGACGGCTACTTCGCCATGGGTGACGCCGTGGCATCGCCCGTCGCCGAATGGCTTGGCGACACGTTCCTCGAACCGTTGGTGGAGGCGGCATATGGAGCTTAGAGAATCGCTTGAGGCGTTCAAGGACGACAGGAGGGTGACGAGCAAGGGCCCCTTGTCCGTCGTCATTCAGCTCACGCGGATGTTCTCCAAGGACTCGCTTCCCATCGACCCGTCGGACTACGTGACAGACAAGGAGGGACAGGTGAAGGGCCTCGGCGGCGGCAACCTCAAGGCCGTCCTCGCCGCCCACGGAATCAGCCGCACCCTCTCGAGGGAGGGTGGCCGCACGAGTCGAGGGAGCATGGGCCTGATGAACGCCTATGCGGCCTTCATCAACGGCCTGCCCGCCCCCGTAGACTTCGACGCAATCGAGTCATATTGGGTCGAGCAGGTGCGCCTCTTCTTCTCCGCAAAGCCATTCAAGCTCAACGCCGACAACTCGAAGTCGATGGCGAGCACAGTCGATGACCTCATGGCCCAGGCGCGCAGGAGGGAGAAGGAGAACCCCGGCACGACATACGCCGGGACTGTGCTCCAACACCTCGTCGCGGCAAAGCTCTGCCTCATCGTCCCCGACGTCGAGATAAACGGCGCTGACGTCGCCGACGCCCCCACCGGAAGGGGCGGCGACTTCATGGTTGGCGACACCGCGATTCATTGCACGACCGCCCCCGGCCAGCCGCTCATAGAGAAGTGCGGCGCGAACATCTCGTCGGGGATAAGGCCCGTGATTATAACCATCGCCGAGCGCGTGAAGACCGCCCGCGACCTTGCGGAGGACGCGGGAATCTCCGAACGTCTCGAGGTCTGGGACATCCAACAGTTCCTGTCGATGAACGTCTACGAGCACGGCCTGTTCGAGCACGACGAGCGCATGAAGACCGTCTCGAGGATCGTCACTGGATACAACAACATCATCGACAAGTACGAGAGCGACCCGAGCTTGAAAATAGACATGGACTGACGACTGACGTCTCGGTAATCGGGTCAAGGTTGCGGCATAGCCGCCGAGGGAATCGGAACGATTTCCGTAGCCCTGACGCGATGGACGGACCGTGAGACCAGACTTTAGGCAAGGGTCGTTGGGCAACCGCCCCAACGACCCTTTCTTTGCCAATGTCGCAGGAGCTTCTTGAGCACCACTTGGGGTGGAAGTACGCGCCCGCGGCGAAGAGAAACGGCCGCAGCCGCCACGGATCGTCATGGCTCTGGGCATTCATCGTGCGTAGCTTGGTTTAACAGGGCCATGAAAAATGGCGTCCACATTGGGTGGACGCCATCGAAAGAAGGACCGGGAGTTGACAATTCAGTGATGAATCAAACCATCGCTCGAAGCTGGGGGACAATCGGTGGTGCAACCGTGTCCGCCGCTAATCGGGCCGGAACTGCTGGACGAACCCGAGGACGACGAGGTGCCGGACGAGGTCGACGACGAGTCGGATGAGGTCGATCCGCCGGAATACGCATAATTCTGCGAATAATCCTGATAGTCATAATCCTGATAGCCCTGTGAATACGAGTACGACTGCTGCGTGGCCGCCGCGGCGGCTTCGGCTTCGTCCTGCGCCTGCGCTTGGGCGGCTTCCTCCTCGGCCTGTTTTCTGGCGGCTTCCTCCGCGTCGGCCTGGGTCTTCGCCGCGATCGAATCGTTCACCTGCGTCACGGCCTTGCCGATCGCTGTCTCGTCCTTCGCATCGATGGCCTTGCGCAACGCGTCGCGCGTGGATGGGTCCTGCACCCTGCCGTCCGACGACGAGTACAGGTCTTCCGCGTCCGCGATGGTCTTCGCGAGCTTCGACTCGGATACCTTGCCGACCGCCGTCTGCAGATCCTTCGTATGGCTTTCATACCAGGTCTTGTTCTTTGCGAGCGTTTCGGATGCCGCCGCATATCCCGTCTTCGAATCATCGGCCTTGCAGACGGTCGTCTTCGGTTCCGATTCCTGCAGCGCTTTGGCGAGGACGTCCACGGTCGTCGTGTCCTTGACCTGCTTGGCTGTGATCTTGGAGGCCGTGGTCGCGTCGCCGTCCATGAGCTTCTCGTACGCGCTTTTCGCCTTGCCTGCCGCGCTGGCCGCGCTCTGGCAGTCCTGTGCGGCCAGCGCGGTCTCATGGTTCGTCCATGCCTTGTATCCGACGGCTCCGGCCACGGCCAATGCGGCCGCGCAGACGGCCGCCACGATCATCACGGTCCGACGGTCCGGACCGGATTTTCCCGTTCCCTGTTCCTGTTCCATGTTCGTCCCCTTCTCGTTTTTCCCGGTGCCGAGGACCGGTTGGTCCG
This sequence comes from Senegalimassilia sp., assembly GCA_963619615.1. Taxonomy (GTDB): domain Bacteria; phylum Actinomycetota; class Actinomycetes; order Actinomycetales; family Bifidobacteriaceae; genus Bifidobacterium. The sequence goes on from CAVEXE010000013.1 coordinate 52,024, forward strand.
GCGGTGACTGCGGTCCGTCCGCGTGCGTCGGCTCGCCATCCACGTCCATGTAGTCCATGATGTCGTCGGCGATGCCGGTCTCGTCCGGTGTGGCGCTCTTCTCGTCCATGATGGGGATCCTCCCTGGGATCGGTACGGTTTCATGTTTGCGTTCCGCCCACACACCGCCGAACCGATATCGGTTCCGGCCATGTCGGGGAGTCCATCACGGATATTTCAATGCCACCGTGTGGCGGCACCCCCATTCTAGTCACAGCCCGCGTCCGAACGCACCTGTTCGGACAGGTCCTCCAAGGTGGCGGCCAGCGTGTCCGCATGGCTCGGGTTCTTCCTCGCGTCCACGTTCCGGGCCTGTTCCAGGACGGACTCCAGCCTTGTGCGCAGATACGGGACGGACAGGCTCATGCCATCCGTCCTCTCGATCGTGTCCCGCGCGGTGTCGATGGCCGTGGCGAGACGCCGTGCCGCGCCCTCGTCCGCGTTGTCCTGCGCCAAGGCCGTGTATTCGGTCAGGAGCGCGTTCACGAGTTCGGTCTGGTTTTCGTACGCGAGCTTGGTTTTCCGGGCACGTCGGATTCCGTCCTCGAGTTTTGTGTTCCTTTGGTCCGCGTCGCAGGAGACGGACGGCGTGGCCGCCACGTCGGACAGGTTTTCGTATTCACGTCGCTGTTCGTCGTCGAGCAGACCGGTGTCGATGGTTTTGAAATCGCCCGAGAGTCGTTCCTCGAGTTTTTCGCGCGCTTGGTTCATGGACAGCACCGTCTGTTCGCATTGCGATGCGAGACGGTGGCGGTTCACGCTCATGCGTGATTCCGTTATGATCAGGCCGATGCCCGCGATGGAGGCGACGAGCGCGCCCGCGGTGAGTATGGCGACCCATTTGCCCGGCAGTCGGTGCGGACGCGGCCTTTCGCCGTCGTCCCATCCGATGCCGTCATCCGGGTCGTTGCGCGATGCGGCGGCGAACGGATTCCAATGCGGATCCACGTGTCTGTCGTCATGGGCCATGGGTTGCCTCCCTTGGGGTAGACCGGGGATAAAGAAAACCGCCGTCCGAGACATCCCACAACGAGAAGAGAGAAGAACAAGGGATGTCCCGGACGGCGGTCGGCCGGAGGAATGAAGAGGGGACTTTGGTTCCTCCGGCCGCGTCCTGTCGCCCGTGTAGGGCGGAACGGATGGCGTCGGGGCGGACATCCCGGCGTTTCCGTCGACAGTCCCACACGCGCCGGTCCCGATATCGGCCGGAACGGGATGGGTGCGGCGTGTCGTCGGATGGTCGCCTCGGTCCGGTCATGGCGATGCCGAAAAGGTCTTGGAAGGAATCTCCCGTATATCCGTGGACGATTGATGGGATGGGGCCGTCTCGTCGCGGACCGCCAAGGCCGTCGCGACACGTGGCTACAAGGCTTGCCCTGATCGCTTCGTTGGCGGGGATCAGATGCCGAGCGGCAGGACGGTGGTCAACGCGGCCCGCTGCTCGCCTTTGAACCGTTCGAGTTTCATATGCCAGTTCTTCGCCTTATTCTGCATGTCGCGTTCGAACTCGTCGAGTTCCGGCAGGCTGGGCGCGAACAGGGTGATGTAGCCCTGATGGTTGGTGTCCGGCCAGTTCGCTTCCTGTTCGAGCTCGCGCAGCTGCTGTTCCTTCTCCTCGCGGCGTTCGTCGCGGCTTTTCTCGCGCTGGTCCTGCAGCCTGCTGCGCTGGCGTATGCTGCTCTTGCGGTTGCGCAGGTCCGCTTCGGACTGTTCCATCGTCAATGGCCGCCAGATATGGCAGAACGCCATCATGCGCCGTTCGGTGACCATGTCCCGGATCCATCCGGCCTGCACGTCGAAGTCGGGCCACTGGTAGATCCAGTAGCTGCGCGCAACGCATGAATCCAGTGTGAGGTAGTCGTGTTCCTTGGATTCCTCGCACCATGTCACGGTCGGATCGTCCCTGTTGACCGGTGCACGGTCCGAGGCGTGTTCGGGGTCGGCGACCGTGCGGATCAGATGGCGCAGGTCGTCGCATGAGCACCAGCGGATGGACTTGGGCCGCGCACCGCAGTCCAGCAGGTCCGGCACCACCGTCATCCTGATCAGCTCGCCCAACGCGGTGCCGACCGCGGCGCGTTCGCTCCTTTCCTTTCTTGAGACGCGGGGGAGCCGGTCCGCCGCCACGCTCACGCTGATGTAGTTCGCGTGTTGCAATGGGGTGAGGATGTCCGGGAGCCGCCATAGGTCAGCCAGGTCGTCGCGCACCCATTGCGGCGTCGCCGTGTCCGACAGGTAGTCGGGTTGCGGGGGAGTGTGGCCGGGCAGCACGAAGCTGGTCTCCTTGAGTTCCACGAATCCGTCCGTCTCGGCCAGGTTCTTGAGCATCGTGTTGAGCGCCATCGCACGCGACGCCTTCGCCTCGTTGGAGGACAGGACCCATTCCTCCACATTCGCGGTCAGGACCGCCGTTGCCTGGCGTTTGTCCGGATCCCACAGGTAGCAGGCTCCGTCGAATGGCGTGCCGATGACGTCCACGGTGTCGCCCTCGATGGTCTGCGCGCGGTCCTCGACGTGCCCGAACAGGCCCAGCACGCCCAACGGACGGCCCGCCGCGAGCGGCGAGTAGGCCCAACGGTTCGTGCCGTCCTTCAGACGACGGCGCCATCGCATCCAGATCCATGTCCACGAGATGAGGCTCAGTCCCCGCACGCGCGGGACGCCGTAGGCGAGGACGGCGGCGCCGAGGAGCATGACGGGCACGTTCAGGCCCATCGCGCCTCCCGATACGAGGATCGCGACTCCAGCGACGCAGACGACGAGCTGCGCCCTGTCAAGTCCGAAAAGGACGCGTGTGGCGGAAAGACGGCTGAACGACGCGGACGGCACCTTCACGCCGCCGGACGGCCCGATGGCATCGGACATGGCAAACCTCCAATTGAAACCTTGGTGAATCGGTCGGAAAAGGGCCCGCGTCCGGAAGACGAGACCCATCCGCCAGGCGCGGGCCCCATGGAATCACATGGTCCGCATCCGATAACGCCGTCAGCCGACGGTCGGACCGACGGTCGAACCGCCGGACGGCCCTGCCGTATCCCGGCTTCCGGACGACGAGCCCGCGTCGCCTCCGTGACCGCCACGGCCTCCCGGCGCGCCCGGCGCGGACTGGGCCGCGGAACCGCCGTCGCCTCCACGCGAGCCCTGTCCGGCATCCGCGTGCGCGTCGCCGCCACGGCCTCCCGGTGCGGCCGGTACGGCGGACGGAGTCCGGTCGGCCGCACGGTCGGACCCGTCATGTCCGGCCGCGTCCATGACCTGGGTGGAGCCGGTACGGTCCATGCCGTCGTCCGCCGCCTTCACGGACGGTTCGGGACCGGCATGGTCCATGCCATCCGGGGTCGGCGAGACGGACGAGCCGTAATCCCCGTCACCGGCGTCGGGTGCGGAGTCCTTGCCCGTGTCGGAGAACAGCCGGCCGATCGAGGAACCGATGCCGGACGGATTGCCTTGGGACGCGGAGAGCGCGGAGCCGGCGGCCGTGTTCAGGCCCTTGGCGATGCCGGACGGGTTGCCGGTGGTCGCGGCCTGGACCACACCGGCTGTCACCTGGACCGCGGCCTTGATCGCATTCGGCCCGACCTTGCCGCCACGCTCCTGCATGTCGGCGGTCACGTTCTGGCCGATGAAACTGACCGCAGGCATGATGAGCTTCGGGCTGAAGCACGCCATGACGATAGTGGCGATGCCCATCAGAGCCGGGAAGAACGACTCCGTGTAGTTCGGATTGTTCTTCGCGACGCAGCAGATCGCGGATCCCACCATGATGACCAACGCGCTCAGCGGCGCGGACAGGAGCACGCCGACCACGGCCCGGGCCCATTTCGCGGCCGCGGGACGAGTGACCTTCCAACCGGTCATCATGACCGGCAGCGGGGCCACGCAGGCCAGGAGGATAAGGGAGATGTCGCGCGCGGCGAGCATGCCGGCGAGGGCGAGGACCGCGAGGAAGAACACGAGGTAGACGACAGCGCGGATGATCAGATCGAAACCGCCCGTGGTCTTGACGATCGTGCCGACGAGGTTCGACACGAGGCTGTCGCCGAACACGTCGTCCGCACTCCCGTTGAGCGGGACGGTGAGGATGTTGTGCGTGACCTGGCCGACGATGCCGTCCATGGTGATCATCACACTGATGCACACCGCGGTCAACGGCCATGCGAGCACGGCCAGCGCGAAGCTCTTGACGACGTCGGCGACGCTGCCCTTGGCGGCGGCATGCAGGGCTCCGATGATGCACAGGGCCATGTTCACGAATCCCATGATCCAGCCGATGCGGTTCGCCGCGGTGATCGCGATGTTCCACTCGTCGTTGGACAGGCTGCCGACCAGTCCGCTGAACGCTCCGGTCAGCAGGCTCGTACACAGCCCGTCCAAGGGCTTGAAGAGCCAGTCGATGAGATTGGCGAACACGGTCTGGATGATGAGCGACATCGGACCTCCTCAAAAGCCACGGGAAAAACAGCCGTGGCCGGGGCGTTCCCGGCCACGGCGGACAATCGCTTCGTGTTGGAATCGGATCGGAATCAGAACAGCGCCTGCGTCGCGAAGAACTTGACGATCGCCATGGCGCTGCCCAGGATCATCGTCGCCAAAGCGCACCAGATGAACACGGTGCCGGAGTACTGCTGCATCGGACCGGAGTGGATCACACGTCCGGCGATCCACGCGATGGCGGCGCCGATCCAAGCCGCGACCGCGATGTACAGGCTCAGGGCCCACATGCCTCCGACCATGTTGGAGACCAGTTCCATGAACGGGAAGAAACTGAAGTTCGGGCTCACGTTCAGGTTGCTCAGGTCGCTGTCGGTCAGGCCGTCCGCCAAGATGATTGTTGAATGGTGAAACATTTCCACGCTCCTTTCAACACCATCCACACGCGCCACGGTCGAGCATGGCCGATATCGGGGCCTGTCAGTCCGCGCCGAACAGGCCGCCCACCGCGGCCTTGACCGCGTCGCCGATGGACGTGACGATGTCACTGCCCAACTGTTCGACAAGGCCCGACAGTCCGTCGTCCCCGTCGTCGCGCTCGTCCGCCAGATCGGTCTTGCCGGAACCGGATTCCTGCGTGTAGATCCGGTTCGTCTGCAGGCCTTCCTCGCCGAACACATTGCAGCTCCACGCCCATCCGGACACGGCCGCGCCGATCACGAACGGGACGAGCATGGCCGCGAGGAGCCGTTTCCAGCTGAACGCGCGTTCCATCTGGTTGTTGCTGATCAGCCCGGGCACGAGGCTCACGCAGCCGATGATGATGGCTCCGACCGTCAGCACCAGGGCCACGGCGACCACGCCGCCGACCATATCGCGCAGTCCCGCGACGTCCCAGCTCGGATCGGGTCTCAATCCCTTCAGTTCGCCGTCCGCGAGCACGGTCCTGAACGTTGTCAACATTTCCATTTCATACCTTCCGTTTCACGTCTCATGTTCCGATGTTCCGCCGGTCGGAGCTAGTACCAGCCGGTCGTCTCGGAGTGCGCCCACGCGCCGCACGGCGTCTGGTATCGTTGCTGGATGTAGCCCAGACCCCATTTGATCTGCGTGGCCGCGTTCGTCAGCCAGTCCTGTCCCGCGGACGCCATCTTGGATCCCGGCAGCGATTGGGGGATGCCGTACGCGCCGGACGAGTCGTTGGTCGCGTCCCACCGCCAGCCGGACTCGCGCGTCCAGAGCTTGTCGAGGCACGCGTACTGGCTTTCGTCCCATCCGTATTCCTCGACCTTGCGTTTCGCGATGGTCTTCGCGTCCTCCGCGGACGCCTTGTTCCCGGACACGTCCGACGTGGAGTCGTTCCCGGTCACGCACTGCTCCACACCGGAGACCGAGCCTCCCGCGCCGCTGATCGCGTCGTTGGGCAGGATGTAGACCGCGCCGGATTTGATGGGCAGCGTGCGGGACGAGTACACGGCTCCCTTCACGTTCATCTCACTGATCAGGACCGTGCCTGCGGTCGTGTCGACGGTTTCGACGACCGCGACGTGCCCGTACACGCCGTCCGCGCCCTGCACGCCTGCTGGGAAGCTGACGATCGCGCCGGCGACGGGTGCGTCGGTGGTGGTGCTGTATCCCTCCGCGCGGGCCGATGCCGCCCAGTCCCGTCCGTTGCCCCAGTACTGGCCCACGTGCTTCCAGCCCAGATGGTAGGCGCGCACGCACGCGCCCCACGTGCACTGTCCCTCGGGATAGGTCACGCACGCGCCGTCGGGGCCGGCCAGACCGCCGAACCATGTCGTCTTCGCCGTGGAGGAGGACATGTTCTCCCATCCGTCCGACCCGGTCGACCCGGACACGGCCTGCGCCGACGAGGACGAGCCGTCCGGTTCGGTGACGTTCATGGCTCCCTTGTACCGGTAGTAGGCCGTGTATCCGGCCGCGTACGAGTCGACGCTGATCTCGTCGCCGGTCTGGTCGCCCGGTGTGGTTCCCGTGATCCCGCCGTTCTCGTCGTGGTGCGCGCCGACGAACCGGCCATCGCCGATGTAGATCTCCGTGTGCGTGGCGCTCCACACGATGTCGCCGGACTGCAGGTCGGACACCTTGCTCCATTCATGGCGTTCGAAACCCGCCTTTTCGAGCGCCGCGCCCTCGCCGGTCGTGTTGAACGCGTATGAGCCGACGTCGAGGCCGGCCTGCTTCAGGGCGTAGTAGACGAGGCTGGAGCAGTCGTAGTCCGGGCCGCCGTCGCGGTTGGTCTGGCTGTAGCCGTGCGAATCGTCGTCGGCGATCTGCGTGGCCCATGTCGTCCACGATGTCGTGGTGCCGGACGTGACCGACGACAGTCCGCACGTCGTGCCGTATTGCGCTTGGACCATGGCCACGACGATGACGCTGAACGTCATGAGCATGACGATGGGAGCGATCAGGACCAGCGGTATGAGCATGCCGAACACGACGATGCCCTTCGTCTTCCCGGATCCGCCTGCCGTCTCACCGTCCATGGTGGGTGCTCCTTTCCGCGGTTGGGGACAATGTCCCTTTCTCCACACGCGCCACGGTCGAGCATGACCGATATGGAATGGGACGCAGCTCTGGGTCGGGATTATCGACTGCAACATTGTGTTGCAGTCGATAATCCCGTTCCCGCAGGAAGCGAACATCAAAGCCGGCCGCGCTGGTCCATGAGCCGGGAGAGCAGCCCGATGAGTGTCTCGATGCCGTCGCGGGAGATGTCGGGCATGGAATCCTCCGGTGTGGACTGGACCGCGCCCAGTATGCGGCGCAGGTCCGCGCTGTCCTCCATCATGTCAGCGGCCATGCGGTTGACGACCTGCCGCTGATGTTCGGGCACGGTCCGCGTGTAGTGGCGCATCACGACCTCCTGCGTGGAGTCGCCTATGCTGTCCATCGCCTCGCGGACCGTGCCTCCGGACTGCATCAGCAGTGTCGTGTGGGTGACGCGCAGCGTTCGGAACGTCGCCGTGGGACAGCCCGCGACGACCCGCGCGCGACGGAAATGGTTGCCCAATGTCTGAGGTGGAAGGATCATGCTGCGCGTCCCTTGGAACAGGTACGGGCTGTCCTTGTCGCGTCGTTCATGGATCGCCTGCCGGACCAAGGGGACAAGTAGGTCGGGCAGCACGCACACGCGTTTTGAGTGACGCGATTTCGTCGGTCCGAGCCGCAGGCTCCCGGTGTCTGCGTCGCCACGGCACACGGAATGGTTCACGCTCATGGTCCTTGCCTCTAGGTCGAAGTCCTCCACCGTCAATGCGCATACCTCGCCGATTCGCATGCCGCCGGCCCATGCCGCCAGCAGCACGCTCAGACGCGTGTAGTCGGGCATCGCCCCGTACAGGGCGGCCAGCTGCGGTCCCGTCAATGGCGGCACGCTCCACGACTTCGGTTCCGGATCCGGCGGGATTGGAAGGACGTAGGGATTTGATTCCAGCAGCGGCATGCCCGTGCCGAACCTGTCCGAACACGCGATGTCCAGGATGGCCTTCAATCGTTGGCAGCTCCGGGGAAACACCCACAGGCCCTCGTCGTGCGGGCCGAAGTACCATTTCGAGACCACTTCCGGGGTGATGTCCGTCAACCGCATGTGGCCGAACACGGACTTCAGGTGTTCCACGTCCGTCCGCAGATTACGTTTCGCGGCTCCCGTCAACGTGGTTCCGTCCGGTTTGCGATGCGTCTCGACGTACCAGTCGGCCAGCTCGTCGAACCTCATGGTGGAGGCGCGTGCTTTCCGGTCGCGTTCGGTAGGGTGCACCCATTTCTGCACACCTCGGCGGTGCAGGTTGACAAGCAGCTCCTCGCCATTGAGCCAGGCCTCCGCGTCCTCCGTGGTCCGGAAAGAACGCTGCACGCGCCGTGAGGGATCCAAAGGGCACGCATACCGGGCGAGCCACGCGACAACGCTCCCATCCGCTCGTCTTCTCGCGATCACCGTGCCGAAACGACGTCTTCTGTCCGCCTCCACCCGCGTCTCCTTCCAGGAATTCCATCTCGAACGCCAACCTGGAATCCCCGGAAATGATGCACCCGAACTGGAACCCATCCGCGAGACAGGGAGGCTTCCTCGCCTATTTTTCCAGTTCGGTTTTGTTTTGTCTGTCTCTTGACTATATAATTCCGGAGGCGTTTTTGGACGTTATCCCTCGAAGGTTTCAGCACGGTTCCCGTTCTGCACGCAGCCAGAGCAGAAGAAGGAGCATGAGAATCTGGTTCGAGTCCAGGTGGGGGAGCTTGCCAAAGGCGCCCGGTCCGCGAATGGTCTCGCGGCCGGGCGTTTCTTCGTAATAAACAAGAAATGGAAGGCGGAAGATGGCATTAAGCGCTGCAATCATCCTCGCCGCGGGTGAAGGCACCCGCATGCGTTCCAACAAGCCCAAAGTGCTGCACACGTTGGCGGGTAAGACGTTCCTGAACCGTGTGATGGATTCCGTATCCGCCCTCACACCCGATACTTTGGCTGTGGTCGTGCACTATCAGGCCGAGCGTGTTGCGCAGGCGGCGCACTCCTACAACGAACGTGTGACCATTGTCAACCAGGATGACATTCCCGGTACCGGCCGGGCCGTGCAATGTGCCATGGCGCAGCTTGAGGAGAGCGGCGAGCTTGACGGTTCCGTATTGATTGCCGCGTCGGACATGCCTCTGCTTGATTCCGCCACGCTTGAACAGCTGCTCGCCTTCCATGAGCAGAGCGGTAATGGCGCGACCGTGCTCACCACCATTCTTGATGATCCGACCGGTTACGGCCGCATCATCCGAGATAGCGAAGGCAACGTGCTGCGCATCGTGGAACAGAAGGACGCCAACAGCAGCGAACTGGCCGTACATGAAGTGAACACCTCCGTATACGTGTTCGACGCGCACCTGCTCGACGAGGCGATCGCCAATCTGAAGTCCAACAACGCGCAAGGCGAGTTCTATCTGACCGATGCTCTTGAAACCGCCAAGTCCCATGGCACCGTGGGTGCGTTCGCAGCTCCGGATCCGTTGAGTGTCGAGGGAGTGAACGATCGTGTGCAGCTTGCGGCTCTCGCCAAGGCGCACAACAATCGTGTCTGCGAACATTGGATGTGCGAAGGCGTGACCATTCTTGACCCTGAAACCACGTGGATCGATGATGACGTCCGGATTTCACGCGACGCGGTGATTCTGCCGGGCTGCTTCCTTCAAGGACGGACCGTGATTGGCGAGGGCGCCGAAGTCGGCCCGTACACCACGCTGATCGATGCCACCATCGACGCCGATGCCCATGTGGAGCGTTCCCGTGTGCAGGAAACCCATATTGGACGTGCGGCCAACATCGGACCTTGGACGTATCTGCGTCCTGGCAATGATCTTGGTGAGGAGTCCAAGGCCGGTGCCTTCGTGGAAATGAAGAAGGCCCATATCGGCAACGGCACCAAGGTGCCGCATCTGAGCTATGTGGGCGATACCGACCTGGGTGAGCATACCAACATCGGCGGTGGTACGATCACAGCCAATTATGACGGTGTGCACAAGCACCACACCACCATCGGTTCGAACGTTCACGTGGGCGCGGGCAACATGCTTGTGGCTCCCGTAACGGTGGGCGATGGTGTGACCACCGGCGCCGGTTCCGTTGTTCGCCATGACGTTCCGGACGATGCCATGGTCTATTCCGAAAACACACAACATGTAGTAGAGGGCTGGAAGCCCGAATGGGAGCGCTGATTATGCCGGCAGTACAAGATTCCATCGACGCCATTCGCATCGCCGCGGCTGCGGCCGACCGTATGAAGGCCACCGATATCGTGGCGTTCGACGTCACCGAGCCGTTGGCCATTACCGACGCGATGCTCATCGCCACTGCATCCAATGAACGTCAGGTTCTGGCGGTTGCCGAGGAAATCGAAAAGGACCTTTACCTGAAGGACGACAAGCGTCAGCCGCGTTCCCGTGAAGGTCTGACCGAAGGTCAGTGGGTGCTGCTTGACTACGGTGATTTCGTGATTCACGTCATGCATCAGGAGTCTCGTGACTACTACCGTCTGGAACGCCTGTGGAAGGATTGCCCGAGTATTGATCTGCAGCTCGAGCACGCTGAGAACACTGCCGATGAGACCGTTTCGGAAGAGGACGCGCAGTAGGTTCCACGATTCGGGCACGTTTGGAATGGAGTAACGTCATGCCTCGTAACGTCGATTTCGCACATGATGAGAATCTCCCTCAGCATGTGCACTCCATCACGCTGGTGCGTCATGGGCGTACCTCGTACAATGCGCAGCATCGCCTGCAGGGGCAAATCGATATTCCCCTTGATGAAGTCGGGGAATGGCAGGTCAGGCAGACCGCGGCAGCATTGAGGGAACTTTATGTCGACCATCGTCCTGACGTAACCAACCGCATCGTCGTGTGTTCTGATTTAGGCCGCGCCAGGGCCACCGCGCATGCTTTCGCTGACCCGCTCGGTCTTGAGGTACATCCTGACGCACGCGTAAGGGAACGTGGTTTCGGAGATTGGGAGGGTGCCGCGGTCGAAGAGCTGGCCCAACGTTTCCCCGAGGACTATCGTTCTTGGGCGGAATTCCGCGGAGGCGAACTCAAATACGGGGCCGAGCCTAAGGAAGAAGTCGGGCTTCGAGGCGTGGCGGCATTGAACGAGTGGTCCAAAAAAGCCGGATCGGATACCGATTTGTATGTGTTCTCTCACGGCGCATGGATCTCCCAGACGTTGCAGACACTATTGGGGTTCGATGCGTCCCATGCGGATTTCGCTTCAATTCTGTCGATGCGCAACGCGCATTGGGCTCGTCTCATTCCAATGGAAGTCGGCGATGGATTGCGATGGCGACTGATGGATTACAACCATGGCCCGGCGATCGCGGACACCGAAACGTGGGAGAATCCGCCTCTGGCGTAATGTAGAGCTTTTCCAAGCTTTTACAGAATCATAAGCCCTTATAAAGGGTGACCGGCTAGAGTCGGTGATGTGAGGAACTTTTTCAAGGGAATATCTTTTTCATCCATCTGTGCCGGCGCCTTGGCCGCAGTAACATCATTCCTGTTTTCCGCGAAGATAGGAATCGCGGGTTCGGTCATTGGCGCGGCTGCCGGCTCGATTGTGTCGGCCGTGGCCACGCAGGTCTACAAGAACGTGCTGAAGGCGTCGGGGGAGAAAATACAGAACGCTGTCCCGCTCCCGTCTTCCAGTGATTCGGAGAAGAAAGAGGATGCGGCGTCTTCCGATAATGCCACTACATCAGTCGGCGAGGAGACTCGTGTTATTTCCTCCATGAGCGACACGGATGAGACTGTGGTTTTGCCAGCATCGGTACAGCCTGTCCGCAATATTTCCGGAACTGAACGCACCCAGATTCAGAACGATAACCGAACCGACGTTCGCAATACTGGCGGAAGCAGGTTCGGCGCATGGTTGCAAGGAAAGCATGCACCGATCATCATCGCAGTCGTCAGCGCGTTGATCGGAGTCGCCGTAAGCGCCGGTATCATCCTCGCTTTTACGGGAGGCAAGGGAACAGATACCGTAGTACGTGAGAAAATCATCCATTCCTACACCGATACGGGGCACGATTCCCAGGAGCAGGCGCCGTCTTCCGGACATACGACTGATTCGTCCACTCCCAACGGGAACAGTTCTGACAGCACACAGTCCGACAGCAGCCAATCTGGACAGTCCGGAACTAGTGGTTCGACGAGCTCCGGTACTTCGAATGGCACATCGAACAGTGATACTTCAAATAGCACTTCCGGTAACAGCGGGTCTTCCAACACGAAGAGCGATTCGACTTCGAGCAACAGCACGGGAACGTCCACGAACGATTCCTCGAGCCAACAGGGGAGCGGCACGCAAGATTCCACGAGCCAAAACGGTGGGTCTTCCGGAAGCGATTCAACCGGCGATTCCACAAGTACGGATGGATCCGGAACGTCGAGCGGTTCCACAAGTTCGGGAGATTCGTCTGATTCCACGAGTTCCGATACGTCCGATAACACCGGATCATCGAACTAGTCTCAACGAGCGACACGCCGATTTGCTTAAGCCTTGCAAACGTTGTATATTATTCAACGTTTGCAAGGTAAACAACGGGGCTATGGCGCAGCTGGTAGCGCATCTCCATGGCATGGAGAGGGTCAGGGG
>CAVEXE010000014.1:0-62703 GCA_963619615.1 Senegalimassilia sp.
CCCTTGGGTTGGGATTCGGTATTCCGGCCGCCTATGCGGAGCCGTTGGCGGATGATGCCCAGTATGTGGGAGGCACCGGCGGCAATCTGAACGTGCAGGCGTTGCACAATTATTCCGCCGACGAACCCATGGCATATTCCAACGAGGAGCTGCCTGCCAAATACGACCTGCGTGATGTTGACGGATCGAATTACGTTACCAGCGTGAAGAATCAAGGGCACTGGGGTACATGCTGGACGTTCGCCACCATGGCGGCATTGGAAAGCAACATGCTCAAGCAGGGCGTGACCGGTCTTGAGGGCCAGAGCGAGCCGGATCTTTCCGAACTGCAGCTGGCCTGGTTCGGAAACTCTCCATTGGGTGAGGAAGCCTACGAGAAGTCTTCGCTGCTGACTTCGCCGATGGACCTTCATGATCAGGTAGGCGAAGGGAACTCCGTGAAAGTCAGGGAGGGCGCACAGGAGACGGTTGCCCAGCAGGTGATGAACAAGGGAGGCTACTACACGTACTCCCTCGCAACGCTGGCCAGCTGGCAGGGAGCCGTGGCCGAAGAGGATCTTCCGTACAGTCTGGTCCCCGACGATAGAAGCGAGGACTATTCGGAAGACGAGCAGGGGCCCAGCGAGGCGTATCGCAGTGCGGCGACGGCCTATGTGCAGAACGTTGACCAGCTTCCGAACACGGCTACGTTCAGCGTACCCATCAGCTCTTCGAAGACGGATTACAGCGATGATTACGTATTCGATTCCGCTGCGCTGGACACCATCAAGAAGTCGTTGATGAACAACGGCGCAGTGGCCATCACCTACTTCGCCAACTTCCAAAAGCAGTATTTCAACTCCAACTACGCACAGTACGTGAACAAGTACATCACCATAGGCGACGACTCGACCTCACTGAACCATGCGGTCGCCATCGTGGGCTGGGATGATACGTATTCCAAAGACAACTTCGGCGACCTGACCGCAGATCCCGCGGACAGAGTTACCCCTCCGGGTGATGGCGCGTGGATCATCAAGAACAGTTGGGGAAACTGGGGACTTGACGGCTATTTCTACCTTTCCTACTATGACATGACCATCAACACTCCGACCGCGTTCATCTACGATGACGCCGAAGGAACCCGTACCCATTCGTACGATTACAACTATCAGTACGATTTCCTCGGCGCGGCAAGCGCTGCGCAGATCAAGCCGAACGCCTTCGGCAGCGATGCGCAGTTCGCGAACGTGTTCACCGCCAAGAGCCATGAGAAGCTGGCTGCTGTTTCGGTGATGAGCGTCAATCCGAATTCCACGGTTTCCTACAAGGTGTACAAGCTCAACGACGGCGCGACCAGTCCGACTGATGGCACGTTGGTGGCCGAGGGCGAGCAAACGATTGAGTTCGCGGGCTATCACACGATCGATCTTGACGAGCAGGTTGACCTGCAGGCCGGGGAGAGGTTCTCCGTCGTGGAGACGGTGGAAGGGCGCGACGGCAGCTACGTACCGCTGGAAATCGCAGCAAGGGATATTTGGGGCGATATCACAAACGAAAAGCACCAGAACCATCAGGAGGCCAAGGTTTCCGCCGGTCAGAGCTACATCAGCCAGGATGATGGCGACACTTGGATTGATGCCGTGACGATCACGGTGGATGACATCGATGCGGACACCCAGACCCTGCCATCGGAATACGGGTGTGATTTCGAGATCTTCTCCACAGGTAATGTCGAGTTGAAGGCGTTCACAGTGAAGGCTTCCGATCCTGATCCGGAGCCTACGCCGGATCCGGATGTCGATCCGGATGATGGTGACAAGGACTCCGGCAAGGGTTCCGATGCGGACAAGGATGCTGATAAGGATTCCGGCAAGCAGTCCGGCAAGGCCGATGCCTCCGATAAGTCCGCCGTGAAGCCGATTGCGAAGACCGGTGCGGCGGTGGCCGGTGTGGCTGTCGTGGTGGTCGTGCTGGTGGTTGTGGGCGTTGCGATTGTGGTGGTGCGTTCCCGCAAGGAGCACTCCGGCCGCTGATTGCCGACTGGCCACTGGTTGGCTGATCGTTGACCAATCGGCGCTAGCCAGCCTTTGCCGATCATAGGCGAATCGAATCGGGGAGGTCTTGAAATCCGATGAACAGGGTTTCAAGACCTCCCTGTGTATTTCCCGGCAAAGATCAATCTTCAGCCTAGAATGAGTGTGGGTCCAAAAAGGGGAAGGGGAGAGACCCATGAAAAACAAAATCGAATGGCTTGAATCACATCCTGTCGTATATGCATTGGTAGTGGTGGTCGCCGCTGCAGTATTGGGAGAAACGGTCCAAGGGTGTATAGCGTCCGTTGCTGACGGAGTCGCATCCATGATCATGTACGGCTCAGTGAACCCTGCAAAGGTGAATGATCTGGGACTGGTAAACACTGCGATACAGCTGTTGTCTTCCTTGGTTGTTCTGTTGCTGTTCTGGCTCGCGTTCAGGAAGGATCTGAGGGGATTCTTCAATACAAGAAGATTCGCAGCGGCTTTCCTGCTCGGATGGGGTGCGCTGGTGGCAAGCGCATACGGTTTGATCTCCACTATTGCGGCGCATACGAGCTATGGCAATTTTGGCGCGGCGTTGTTGATGGGGGCGCAGCCCGGAATCGGCGAAGAGGTTCTGGACCGAGTCATCCCGATCTGTCTTGTGATGAGAAGCAGGAATCGAGAGCGGTTGATTGTACCAGTCATTGTGTTTACCGGCGCTGGTTTCGGATTGACCCATGGTTTTAACATTCTGGCCGGAGCGGATCCCGTCACCACTCTGTTCCAGGTCATTTATGCGTCGTGTATAGGTTTTCTGTTCGCCGTCATCTATCTGAAGACGGGCGATATGTGGATTACCATGCTCCTGCATACCATCATCGACACCGTCTATTTCCTCGGTGCGGAGGCGCAGAGCGGAGGTGGCGTGCTGACGCAGGGAACCAGCGTCGACGGCGCCGTTTTCATGCTGTCATGCGCGGCTCTGTATTTCGCCAATGCCTTCCTCCTGTTCAGGAAGACCAGTAAGACGGAGATTCTGGATACGTGGTCGGGAATCTGGAAAGTTCAAGTGGAGAGCTGAAGTGGAAAACTGACAAGATTCTGCCGCTTCACGCCGAGCATCTGGCGGTTCGGATCATGGAGGTCTTGGAATCCGGTAGTGGGATTTCAAGACCTCCTGTGTGTTTCATGGCAAAGATCGTTTCCCGGCATAGAATGAACGTAGCCAACTGCTAGGGGGTTAACTTATGGAAAACAAAAGCAAATGGTTTGAATCGCATCCTGTCGCATATGCGTTGATTATGATGGCGGTTTCCACCGCACTGGCGGGAGTCGCCGTGTTGGGCGTAGCGGCCATCGTTAACTTGGTCGTGACCATGGTCATGTACGGCTCATTGGACCATGTAAAACCAAGTGATCTGGGACTGGTCAACACGGGGACGGAACTATCGGGCTTCGTGGTTGTTCTGTTGCTGTTCTGGTTCATATTCAGAAAGAATCTGCGGGGCTTCTTCAATACAAGAAGGTTCGGGGCGTCTTTCCTTCTTGGATGGAGTATATTGGTGGCGACCGCGGCCAATTTGCTTATCAGCATCCTTAATCAGGATTACGGAAATTTTGGCGCGGCGTTGTTGATGGGACTGCAGCCGGGAGTCGGCGAAGAGGTTCTATTCCGAATTATTCCGATCTGTCTTGTGATGAGAAGCAAGGATCGAGAACGACTGATTGTGCCGACCATCGCATTCACCAGTGTTCTTTTTGGTTTGGTTCACGGCGTCAATATTTTTTCCGGGGCGGACCCCGTCACCACATTGTTCCAAATCGCTTATGCGTCGTGTATAGGTTTTCTGTTCGCCGTCATCTATCTGAAGACGGGCGATATATGGATTACCATGCTCCTGCATACCATCATGGACACTTCCGCGTTCCTCGGCTCGGAAACGCAAAGCGAGGGCGGCGTGCAGGTGCAGGGTGTCGACGTCGCCAATGCTGTTCTCCTACTGGTATGCACGGTCCTGTTTTTCGTCAACGCCTTTTCCCTGTTCAAGAAGACCAGCAAAACGGAGATCTTGGATACTTGGTCGGGAATCTGGAAAGCTCAGGTAGAGGGCTGACAAGACTGCCGTGTTTCATTGAGCATCCGGTGATTTGTCCGGGCACTCAGTGCTATTCAAGCTAACATGGTGATTGTGAACGTGATACAGCAACTTGATGATACGCGGAGACGGCTGGGATTTCCTCAAAAGGAACTTCCTCAGTTCGTCACACCTCGGCAGATTGCCGAAACGGCCCGTCCGATTGCGTTACGTCACCATGTCGACGAATTATATGTATTCGGTTCCATGGCACGTGGTGAAGGACGCGCCGATTCCGATATTGACTTTATCTATCATCTCGACGATGATTCCAATCCCTTGATTGACACATGGGCCTTGCGAGACGATTTGCAGGAGGCCTTCGGCAGAGACATCGACTTGGTGAAAAAAGAGTACATCACCGTGCCTTTGAATGATCGCTTGGCGGAAATCCAACGAGTGCTCTTCGTGAACTCCATCACATCACAGCCAATGTTCCGCATCGTCTGAAAGCATCCATCATGAATGACATCGAGAAGGATTCCTTGCATATTATTGCGATTGTTCGTGCACTCAAAGATGCCCAACGTTTTCTCGGGCCGCTAAGTGCGGAGGAGTTTGCTGACAATGATGAGAAACAGAATGCCGTAGCCATGGCAATCGCCAGAGCAGGGGAGCACGTCAAGAAGCTGTCGAAAGAGTTTCGAGAATCGGAATCCGGCGTTCCATGGCGTGGGGTGAGCGGTATGCGTGACTGGATTGCACACGATTACGACGGTCTCGATTTTGACCGTCTATACTATTCCGTGACCCATGAAATACCACAGGTTCTTGCAACGCTACAGCCATACGTCGAAAGGCAGTCACAGACATCACTTACGACGAAAGACCCTTTCGATGTGCCTCGAATTTGACATGTTCATGTAGGCTTTTCCATCCTACCGGTCGTCACGGTTGGTCAAGACGGTATCGCCATTCAGCAGTTCGATTGTTGCCGTGCTGATTTTTACGATAGCGTGCGGATTCTTCCCATATCCTTTTATGTAGGGAGTAAAGCCGCGACAAGCGTCTTATTTGCTGTGGCCAGATGAAGGATAGAAGAATAAAGGGATAGAAGGATAGAGCGTTCGATGGAAGATAGAGTTACCGATAAGGAATCAAACGGCGAAAAACCGCTTCGCGAAAAAATTATTGGCGTAGTGACCGATTTCAACACGCTCGCCGCAATCATGCTGGCAGTTTGCACCCTGGCAACGGCATGGGCAACGTGGATCGGCGACCTTCATGGAAGCGACCAGGATGCGAACTACGCCAAAGCCGAACGATTGAACACCGAAGCAAATTCGAGCTATAACCTCAATGCGCAGCTCTACGTCGCGGCTTCTAACCTGTGGACGCATGTGTATGACCTGAATTCGGAAATGCAATCATTGGAAAGCGCAGGAGATGAAGAAGGCGCCGAAGCGAAACGCGAGCAAATGAACTCATACATTGAGACCAACTGCCCTGATTACGAAAACTTCAAAAGCGCCGTCTACACCGCCCTTGAGAAAGGAGGTACGGCGACTCCTTTCGACGAATACCCGCAGTCCAGCTTTTTCGCCGACTCCGAAAAGTTAGCGGAGAAGGCGGCGCAGGCGCGTGAGAAAGGAAACCGTTGTAATCTGGCGAATGATTCGTATGGCCTGGTTAGCGTGCTCTATTCGCTCTGCCTGTTCCTCTTCGGCATGGTTGGTTTTTACAAGCAACACCGGCCGATGCGAATTGTTTTTACGGTTGGCGTTGTTGTTTTTATTGCTGCGACCGTATACATGCTTTCCCTTCCTCTGCCGGACAACTTCGACTTCGCGAATTACTTCAAGCTTTCGCGATAGATTCCGCAGCCTCGGCTTGACGAGAATTTTCCGTTCAGGAAATATCGGAGTCGGCAGAAGGTTCGGCGGTGAATGGCATCGTCGCTTGCTCATGTACGCCAATAATATGACGTTGATGCCAGCAGTAGTCTCCAAGCCTCTTAACAGTGCTCAAACCCGGGACTCTTGTTGCACCCGCGGAAGGTGGAAAAGTGCGTAAACAAGCCAAATCGGTGTCTGAGATGATTAAACTAAATGCGCCGATAATTTCCGGATTAGTGTGTAATGCACGTAGACGGTCGTGCCTTTTGATGATGAAACGCTAACGGAGCGCGTAAATGCGCGCTTCGGTCATGCCGAGTGCGTGCAAGTGCGCGATAACGTCTCTAGTGAATCTTTTCAAATGAGAGATGGTATCTGAGATTTTGCTCGTCTTAGAACTCCAACTCTGACATGAGAGGACAGAATCTCTATCTATTATTTCGAGCATTCTTTTCATATCGTCGGGTTTTTCTGCAGTGAAACTCTTCTAATTAGATTTCTCAGAAGATGGGTTGCGTAATGATGCGAGATATGAACTTTTATTCGGATAAAATCGGGGGTATCATGACTGCATGATTGACAGACTATCTGAACCGATTATCATCCATATGCCGTATCGTGATATCGATAATGAGGAATTAGCGCAAGGAAGCGCGATTAGCTCCACATCGGTCGCAGAAAATGCTTTGAAGAAGTACATTTATAAATATCCGACTGTGTATGTGGTTCATTCAGAGAATCAAAATCAATACACGAACCTTCCTGAATACACGGTTTATGTGGGGGAGACTAATAATATTAAAAATCGTACGAACGAGCACTATAAGGATGATCGCGAAGATTGGAAAGAAATCCGAGAGAAGATAGATCATGACCCGAAATCTGTATGGCAATATGTCATCGGGCATGAGCATTTTAATAAATCCTTGACGTTGGATGTAGAAAATAGGCTAATGCAATACTTGCTTGGCTCGGATGCAGTAAAAAAACTTAATAATCGCAGGACGAACGCACAAGGTGATTATTATACGCAAGATGAACTTGATCGGATTTTCTCCGATATCTGGTTGGGACTGCACCATCAGGATTCCACGTTGTTCCCCTCGGAGGGGATTATCCGAGATTCTGCATTGTTCAAGGCTTCGCCTTTCCATCAGCTCAGCGATGATCAGAAGAATGCGGAAACTGCGATTATGAATGCGATTGTGGATGCGTTCTCGGACTTCGCTGATTCTGATTTATCACGTTTGATTTTCGTGCAGGGCGCGGCGGGCACTGGCAAGACAGTGCTATTAAGCCATTTGTTCTATCGCCTATCAACAGAACTCAGTGTCGACGGATACTTGGATGATGAGGACGACGAGGATTTGCTCGTATCATCTAATACTGGTGATCGAAGGAAAGCATATATTCTTGTCAACCACGAACAACAAGTGCATGTCTATAACCAAATCGCGACCAAACTTGGATTGCAAAAGAAGTCGGGTGAAGTGGTACTCAAGCCGAGCCAGTTCATCAACAAGTTCAGCGAAAAGAAGCCGAATGGTCGAGGCATTCCGGATAAGCCGCAGGGCAAAGCAGACATTGTTCTTGTAGATGAGGCGCATCTTCTGCTGACTCAAGGAAATCAGGGCTATTCCGGGAAAAACATGCTTCATGATTTGTTGCGTAGGTCAAAGGTCGTGGTTGCAGTGTTTGATCCCAATCAGATTCTGCAAAATGCACAGCAGTGGAGCGATGAAGAGCTACGTTCCTTGTTCCCCCATCATGAGTTAGATAAGAGCTCTCCGACGCATAATGCTGAAATGGAGCCTTTTGAACGACTTAATAGGTGGGGATGCGAGTATCTGCTC
Source organism: Senegalimassilia sp. (assembly GCA_963619615.1). Classification (GTDB taxonomy): domain Bacteria; phylum Actinomycetota; class Actinomycetes; order Actinomycetales; family Bifidobacteriaceae; genus Bifidobacterium. The sequence goes on from CAVEXE010000014.1 coordinate 7,824, forward strand.
AGCCATATTCGACTAAGCCAGCAGTTTCGGATTGCGGCGGATGAACCGACTGTCCAATGGGTGGACGATTTTGCAGGCGGGGTTCGTGTGGGCGAGTGGAAGAAGGATTCTGGTGAAAAGAATCCGGAAACTGGTGAGTACCTTCGTGAGCCATATGTAATCAAAGTGTTCGATTCGCCGGTCGAATTATTCAGGGCGATTAAAGAAAAAGCCAATCTTAAAGCGGGCGGATTCGACGGACATGGCCTATCTAGAGTGGTCGCTACGTATGATTGGCCTTACACTGGCGTGCGTGAGAATCCGGATAGTCCGGATGGTCTGTGGAATGTCGAGATGTCTCGTGATGCTGAAGGGCAATGGCGTATAGGGCCGGGGTCGAGGACTGATCGCGGATACAATGAAAAGGTTTCGGATGATGACCCTGACTATTTCTGCCATCCATGGAACTATCAAATCAAGCCGCAAGGAAAGAAGAGTCTTTCTCCCGACCAAGTATGGGCTGAGGCTCCACATACGATCAATGAAGTCGGTTCCACGTTTTCCATACAAGGTTTTGATTTGAATTATGTTGGCGTAATTATCGGTCCATCTGTAACGTATCGAGATGGTCGGATCATTTTCGACAAGTCCAAGAGTTGCAACGCCAACGCAACTAATCTGCGTGGGCAAGAGGATTATTCTCAAAAGAATCTGCGTAATGAGCTTAATGTGCTACTTAAACGTGGTGTGCACGGATTGTATCTGTTTGCAGTCGATCCTGAATTGCAGGCTGAGCTCAAACGAAATGTTCAACAGATTTAAAAAGTGAAGCGTATAGACGCTGCAACCGGAACGATATGCTAGATGGGGTGGGGTGAAGCATGTCCCATCTAGCATTAATCTAACAGGAAACTGAGGCTGCTATGTCAATGAAAGAAGACAAAAGCTGGACTGAAACATTCCGTAACTTGGTGCCCTGCTAGGTAACGAACTAGTTGAGTCCAGTCTCAGGAATACGTGCTATTTGATTCTTGTGATTTTCGAAGGATTGATTTCGTGGTACTCCAGATAATCGGTAAAGCATGAAAAAGTGGGACTCTAAACGCTGTTACCTACCAATGTCGGGATTATGACGGGATTCATTCTCTAGTGTTGGGATTGTGACGGAATCATGACTGATATGGCACAATCCGCCGATGACCTCGATACGCTCCGCACCGCAACCGTCTCCGAAAGTCGTATCCCTGATGAGTTGGATGGCAATGAGAATAGCGGTAGGTGGAATTAGCCGGCCAGTAAATCCTTGGCTAGACTGTCAACATCGGTAAAGATTTTCCATATTAAGGCAAAGCATTCCAATGGGTCGGCGCTCCCAACGGCCCTAAGCGCAATCCCCACGCAGAAAATCAACTACAATGGCGAATGGGTCGGGTTGGTTGACGGCGTGGGGATGGCCAAGCAAGCCATTCGGATTGTCGGCGGGACTTTTTGGCCAGCGTGACTTTTCCCGGCGAAGATGCGGCACGGTACATCAGGAGGTGCGCAAGATGAAGCACATCGTATTCGGCAACGGCAAGAAGAACTTCGTGATACTGCCCGGGCTGTCGGCGCACAGCGTGATGGGCCTGGCGGACGCGATCGCGGAAGCGTACAAGGATTTCTGTGAGGAATACACCGTGTACGTGTTCGACCGCGCCGAGAACATACATGAAGGCTACACCGTCAGAGATATGGCGGAAGACACCGCTGAAGCAATGCGGGAGCTGCGCATCGACAAGGCCGACGTGTTCGGCGCATCCCAGGGCGGCATGATCGCCATGTATCTCGCCATCGACCATCCGCGGATGGTGAACAAACTGATCCTCGGTTCGACGCTGGCGAAACCCAATGCCACGTTCAACCGGATCATCGACGAATGGGTGCGGCTGGCCAAGGCGAAGGATGAGATGGGGCTGCTCGAAAGCTTCGCGGACAACGTGTATTCCGAAGCCACGCTGAAGGCATATCGGGAAACGATCATCTCCTCCAATCTGGGCGTCAGCGACGAGGAATACCGGCGCTTCGCCATTCTGGCCGAAGCGTGCAAGACCTTCGACTGCTATGACGAGCTTTCCTCCATCCAATGCCCGGTCCTGGTGCTCGGTTCGAAGGGCGACCGTGTCGTGACGGCGGAAGGTTCCGAACAGATCGCCGAAGCGCTCGGTTGCGAGATCTACCTGTATGATGCCGGCTACGGTCACGGCGTATACGATGAGGCCGACGACTACGGACAGCGCTGCCTGGACTTTCTGCGGGACTGATCGCAGGCTGGGGTCCGTTTCGTGCGGATGCCGTACGGATGTTTGCGCGGACGCAGTACGGACGCCATATGAACATGCGGCGGTTTCAAACCGACTTGAAACCGACTTGCGTAAGGTGTTCCGCCGTCGGCTACTTATCCGAGGCGTTCCTGAATTCCGTGGGACTCGTCCCGTACCATTTGCGGAACGCCTCCGCGTAATAGCTGCTACCGTTGAATCCAACGGCCGTGGCGATTTCCGTCACGGTCTTGTCCGTATCCTTGAGAAGCGCGGTGCTTTTATCCAACCGATACTGCGTCACATACGTATTGGGCGACTGTTTGATGTATTTCGCGAACAGTTTGCAGCATTTGCTTTGCCCCACCGCCCCCGAAGCGGTAGTCGGCGTAGTCGCTACATCGAACCGCCGTTCCACTCCAATTTCGGCGGAGGCCACGTGCACCTCGGCAAGAACGTCACGCCGTAAAACCGGTCTCCGGCAATTTCCTTACTTCAATACAGCTCCGAATGCACCCTTACGCTTACAATATTGCCATTGAACATCGTGGTTTACAGGTAGGGCAGAAGCGTGATCGAGGAAACGGTTCAGGAGAAGGAACGTGAGGAAGCGCGTGCGCGGTTGCGCGACCGAGGATCGCGGTTCCTCGGCTATCTGGCTGCCGTCGCACGGGAACAGGGTGTGAAGACCCCGCATCAGATCGAGAAAAGCCTTGAATACGTGCTGTCCACGCAATTGACGGATACGCCAAGCCTGTTTACCATCGGGCCGACACGGGATTCGGCGGCATGGTTCACCATGGAACAGGTCTCGAAACCCAATCCGGTGCATATTCCGGAAAACCTGAAACCATATGTGGATCCGAGAAGTGTCAAACGTACCACCAGCATGCCGAAGCTCGGCGCCAAATACGAGGCGTTGAAGGAGCAATCCGGCAACCAGAGCCTGAGCGAGCGGGAACGCCAGACCATCGCGGGCCGAGTCGCCGAGATCCAACAGGCGTTCGCGTCATGGAAGACCACCACATGGGCCGTGTGGTGTATGGGCAACAGACTCTTGGAACGGTCATACGACCTGTACCAGAAACTGTTTTCCATATACCTTCAGGTTTCCGGCGAATCCGACACCATCGAACTGCTGTTCGGCCATGCCATCCTGACCTGGAACGGACGCAAGAAAGTCGATTACCCGCTGGTGCTCACTCCGGCACACATGGTTTTCCATGAAGAAACCGGAGCGATTCAGGTCATTCCTGAAGGAGATCCGCGTATGTCCACGGATCCATGGGAATCGACGGATCTTTTTGGCTTCAAGGTGCTTACGGAATTACAGGACCGTTTCAACTCCGATCCGATCGATCTCTGGGACGTTGATGAGTACGGCACGTTCGAAAATCACATCGTATCCAGTTTGGGATCCAGCGCGAGAATCAAGGACGGAATCGACCTGACGGCGGGCGATGAGCCGCGGCTGCAACGAGGTTGGGTGCTGATGTTGCGCAATCGCGTGGACAACCACGGCGCGTTCTATCGCAAACTCGCCGAAAAGCTCCAACGGTCGGATTACCTGCCGATCGCCTTCGATTCGATGTTCAGCGATATGAAAACCATTCGCATGGCGGTCGGCGATGTTTCGATGGACGACGGTACCGCCGACCGTCTGCTAATGCCGTTGCCCGCGAACAGCGAGCAGGCGAGAATCGTCAAACAACTCGCGAAAAGCGCCGGAGTGACCGTGCAGGGCCCTCCCGGTACGGGAAAATCCCACACCATCGTCAATCTGATCGCGCACCTGCTTTCCCAGGGCAAGCGCGTTCTGGTGACCGCGGAAAAAGAGCAGGCGCTTTCGGTCCTTCAAGACAAACTGCCTGAAAGCATCCGCGATTTCGCGGTGGCGTCCATCGGAACATCCTCGGCCGACGCCAACGATCTGCGTCTATCCGTACAGCGCATGCAGGATTCCCTTTCCGAACTGGACGTCGACAGGGCTCAAAGTCAGATCGTGCAGCTGTCGCACCGCATGGACGAGTGCGAGAAGCGGCTGACACTGATAGACCAGGACCTTATGGGAATCCTCGCGTCCGAAACCGAACGATTCGAAACACCGGACGGACCGATGCGCGCGGACGACGTGGCCAAATGGGTGCGTGACAACACGGATCTCAACGTTGTACCCGACCGGATAGAGCCCGGAACGCAAACCCCCTTAACCATAGACGAATTCAAAGAATACGTGCGCCTGTGTTCGACGTTGAGCGTTGACGACGTGGCGGAATGCAGGAAGGACCTACCGGACGGTTCGCTCCCCACAGGAGACTATCTTGCGGACGCCTTCCGGGAATTGGCCGACGTTCAGAAGAAAGTCTCCACGCTGGCGCACGCCGGACTGAACATGGAGACGGTGGACTCCACCACGGAGCGGGAGCTGAGGGAAACCCTGCGAATCTGCGGAAAGTCCCTGAAGGAACTGCGCGCGCTTGACGGTGAATGGGAACGGGAATTCGGCCGATTCGTCAGAAGTAGCAGAAAACAGCGTGAATGGCTTCGCGATGGAGTGGGGAAACTTCAAGGCGAAATCTCGAAATGCATGGAGCTTGAGCGGCAATGCCGAGGACACCGGATTGTCATACCCGAAGGCGATCCGTCCATCCAGACCAAGCTGCTCGACCAGTGGTCGAACAGACTCGCGCAAGGCAAGGGCCTTCCGAAGATCTTCAACAGGGAATTGCGTGATTTCGCTTCCACCGTCACCTTCGACGGATACCAGCCGCACACCGTCGAACAGCTGAACGTGATCAAGGTTTTCGTCAAGGAGCGTGTGGAACTGTCTCGTCTGGACATGCTCGTGAAGCGTACCTATGAAGGTGTTCCGGTACCCGTCGTGAATGTCAGCGAGAACACGTTGCCGGTTCTGGCCGATACTGCCGACAGGACGCTCGGACTGATCACCTGGTGGAATGACGACGCGCCACTGGTCTATGACAGGCTCCGCACGTTATTCCACGACATCGATCCGATCCGCGACCTTGAAACATTGGAAGACTGCGTCAACGCACTTGAAGGATACGCGGCCAGAAACCGTGAGGTCGAGATACGGCAGATGCTTGACGCGGTGGCGGACATATGCGAGCAGCATACGCTAAGCGGCCATTCGGCCCTTTGGAAGATGTTGTTCTGCGCGTTCGAACGGCGCGACACCGACGCCTGGCAGTCGACGCTTGACGAGGCCGCGCGCCTGTCGAACGTGAGGGCGGACGTGGCGAGACGGGGCGAGCTCGAAGCACGTCTGTCGAAGGCCGCACCGCAATGGTCGTCGGATATTCTCGAGACCAAAGGCGAAGCAGCCGGAAACGTGTGGGATTATCCTCGTGCGTGGGCGTTGGCCCAGGCGAACGCATGGGTGTGCGACATCGTGCGAAGCGCTGACATGGGAAGCCTGCTGGACGAGTCCCTCGCCTTGAACACGGAATTGCATGAGACGGTGTTGAAACTCATCAGCTGGTCGGCCCGTCTGCATCTCAAAGAAGTGCAGGATCCCGATGACCGCAGATCCTTGAATATTTGGCTCGAGGCGGTGAGGAAATACGGCAAGGGAACCGGTAAGAACGCGTTGCGGTATCTGTCGACGGCACGGCGCGAACTGCCGAAGGCGATGAATGCGATGCCCGTGTGGATCATGCCGTTGCACAGGGTATTGGAGAATTTCGATCCGCTGGTATCCCATCCGTTCGACGTGATCATCGTGGATGAATCCTCGCAGTGCAACATTCTCTCCGTCGGTGTGCTCGCCTTGGCGGATAAGGCCGTCATCGTCGGTGACGACAAGCAGACTTCCCCCAGCGGAGCGTTCCAGAGGCTGGACGCAATCAACAGAATCCAGGAACAGTACATTCCCGATTTCTCGGACAAGACGCTGCTGGACATGAGGGATTCCCTCTATGCGATGGCGAACAGAACCTTCCCCTCGACCATCATGCTTCGGGAGCATTTCCGTTGCGTACCGGAAATCATCGATTATTCGAACAGATTCTACGACAATCAGATTTTCCCGTTGCGTGAGAAGACGCATCCTCAGATAGGTTCGCCGCTGCGGTTCCGCCGTGTCAAAGGCGCGGAAGTCGAAAAAAGAGGCAACGACTCCGTCAATCTGGTGGAAGCCGAAGCGATCGTCGAACAGATGGCGGCCTGCTTCGGCGACCAACGCTACGACGATATGACGTTCGGCGTCGTGACGATGATGAGCGGCCAGCAAAGCAGTATTATTCGAGACATGCTGATCGAGAAGATCGGTGAGGAGGAGTTCGTAAAGCGACGTCTGAGAGTCGGCAATCCTCCGGACTTCCAGGGTGATGAACGAAACGTCATCTTCATCTCGTTCGTGGCCAACAGCAATTCGTATGCGGCGACGCAGCAGTCGCACGCGCAGTGGGCCAATGTGGCGGCGTCCCGGGCGAAGGACCAGCTTTGGGTGTTCTGCTCCATGGACCCATCCACCCTGAACGTGAACGACTATAGGCGTGGGCTCATCGAATACGTGCGGGACTGCGGCACGGAGGAAGGACCGCGGGAGGAAGCATCGTTCGCAAGCGGCGTGAAGACGAGTTTCGAAAGGGATGTCTTCGACGTTCTTTGCGATTTCGGATATCGTGAGGAAAGCACGTACCGGCATCAGGTCGGCCGATACCAAATCGACTATGTGATCGATATGGGCAACGGTTGCAGGGTCGCGCTCGAATGCGACGGTGACAGGAATTCCGATCCGGAACTCGACAGGATTGATATCGAGAAGCAAAGGATTCTGGAACGGCTCGGATGGCGGTTCATCAGACTGAGCGCCCCGGCGTTCTATCTCGACCGGGATGGCGTTACGGGCATGCTGAAGCGTCGCTTGGATGATCTCAAGAATCAGTCCTGGCAGATCGCCGAAATGCTCGGGGAGGAGGTTGCGAGAGAAAAATCTCTGCTTGATTCGGGCGTGGATTCTTGCGCGGTCCTAGAAACGGATACGAGTGTGGATTCGGCGGATGCGGGTTCGGCCGAATCGCCCTCGGCTGACGTAGCTGTGGCCGATGCGCCTACGCCTGGTGCATTCTCAACCGGCACGTCCGCGGATGATCTGCGGTTCGTGAGAGGAAACGAGCCATCCGTTGATACGGTGCTGGAGGATTCTCCCACGATTGTCGAGCCGGCTGTGGAACCGGCGGAATCGGCGGGCAAGAATGATGCTCTGGAAGCGGTCGGCGGCGAAGCGGATGTTGCCGACGGTGGCGAAGCTGCTGCTGTTGCTGCTATTGCCGCTGCCGACTTTACTGACATTATTGATGCCACTGCCAAAAATGACGTAGCTGTCATTGAGGGCAATCGTGATGATCATAACGCTGAAGACGACCATAGAACGCAAAAGACCGAAACCATTGCTGCGGAAACGTCGCCCGTTACTGTGAAGGAATCCTTGGACGCCGCGAAGCTGAGTGAGGCGGAGACGTTCGGCGTTCGTCGGAAGAAGCCGCAACGAATGCGCAGATTCATTGTGGACAGCCTCGTCAAGACCGCGGATCTGCCGGTGAAAGATGATCTGGAACCCGAGAGCAAGTGGTTCCGTTCAGTGCTTATGACGCTTGTTCTGAACGAGTTTCCTTTGAACCGCGATCTTATACGTGAGCAAGTATCTGAATTGGTCGGCGACAGCATGGGCGAGGACAAATGCCGCAAGATGATCAACGACGGTCTGGACGATCTTGAATACGCTGGCCTGATTCGTCGCGAATACGACCACTACTATTATCCGGCCACGGAGAACGTTGCTTTTCGTATATGCAGAGGGAAACGGATCAGCTTCATCAGCGAGGTGGAGCTTGCCTCGGTGATGCGTTTAATCTGCGTCAATGAGCCAGGCCTGCTGAAAAATCGGCTCTTCGAAGAGACTATGGCGTTGTACGGTTTCAATAAAAGCAACAGCAGAATTGATCGTAGTCTCGGCAAAGCCTTTGACTTACTATGCGACTTGCGGCTTGTCAGAGTGGAAAAGCGCCGTTTTTATCGCGTCTACGCTGAAGGGCCGACTGGCGACACCACGGACAGACCTTTCGGCACGGTGCTGAAAGCCGTGGAAGAAAAGCGGGCAAACCAGTCTGCGGCGCGGAATAATCCCAAGAATGATGTTTCGTCTCCTGCTTCCAGAGTGGTCGATCTGCCGACAGGCGAATGGAAGAAAGTTTCTGCGGTCAAATCGCAGGAACCGGTCAAATCGCAGGAACGTGAGGCGTCCCTCGATAAGAGCGAGCGCGAATCCGCGGGAGTGAGCGGGTCCAATTCCGAACCCAAGGCCGAGTCTTCCGTGAATCGTGAATTCACCACTTATGGTAAACGGTACGGCTTGTCGTATGCCGAGCCGGTGGACATGAGAATGCTTCCCAACCGGGATCGTTATGTGTCGGATGAGGTGTGGCTGGAGTCGGCTGTGGTGTTTCTGGTCAGAGAGGAGTTTCCGCTTGTGTACGGGATGCTGCGCAAGCAACTGATGGGCCCCATGATTCAGGTGGGAATCGAGGAGCATCGGATCGACGAATATCTTAGGGCCGCGATTCGTAATTCTTCGGATCGTGTCAAGTGCGGGAAAGACGTCTTGATGCCTGTGGACTGCAGTGGTCTGCATTTCAGAATCATCCGTCGTCGTGAAATCGATTTCATCAGCGAAAGTGAAATCAGTCATGTGATGAAACGTATCATTCAGGCTTGTCCCGGGCGAGACGGGAACTTCCTGTTCGATGAGGCGTTCCTCGTGTACGGATTCCGAAGTAATGGCGCGAAGATTGAAAAAGCATTCGGGAGCGCGATCAATGCACTGGTGAAAAAAGGCAAGGTCGAATTCTCTCATGGAGTTTTCTATCTTGCATGATCCGTGACGTGTGTGCGATGTTCGGACACACGACACGTGACGCGTACGCGTTTCGAAGCTTCATTGCTATGCTGCCGCAAAACTACGGCCACAAGGTGAGACGGACGTCCAGATCCATACCGATGTCGGCCAGCCAGATTCGGATCTCATCTTCGGCCACATCCTGGGCCTCGGTCTTCGGATAGCCGTAGATACCGGCGGAAATCAGCGGGAATGCCATGCTTCTGCAGCCATGCACGGAGGCGATCGCCAGACAATTGCGGTAGCAGGCGCGCAACAGCTGCTCCTCGTCACGGTCGCCGCCATGCCAAACCGGGCCGGCCGTGTGAATGACGTACTTGGCGGGCAGATCGAATCCCGGTGTGATCACCGCCTCGCCGGTGCGGATGGGGGAGAGTCGATTGCAGGCGGCCTGCATGCGGTTCGCCCCGGCCGCGCGGAAGATCGCGCTGCAAACGCCTCCGCCCATCATAAGATCCGTATTCGCCGCATTGACGATGACGTCCACCTGCATGCTGGTGATGTCCTGATGAACTACGGAAAACGGCATGATCGTTCCTTTTCACATGGATGTGTGTTTTACCGCGGATGCGTGGTCTTATGAGGTACATGCAACTGTACGCCAACGGCTGATGAATACGCTAATCGGAAATGAGCGTGAGCTGAAACGGGCCGTCGATGATGGCGCCGATATGCATGCGAGCGCCGTATCTGCCTTCGAGTACGGGGATGTTGCCTGATCGGAGCGCTTCGTTGAAGCGGATCCAGGTGAGGTTGGCGTGTTCGCTGTCGGTGTCTTTGGCGATGGGGTATGGGCGGCCTGTGCCGGGGCGGTGCATTGAGATGAGCGGTTGGGGGATGGAGAGGATTTCGCCTTGGATTTCCTGTATGGATTGGGGGAGTGGGTTTTGCGGATTGTTGAAGCAGCGTAGGGTGAGGATGCGGTTGGCCATGGTTTCGATGGTGGTTTCGTTGTCGTCGGGTTCGATTTCGACGGTCAGGAGCAGTCCGGGGCCGATTTGTTGTAGGTCGAATGTCGGGTCGATGGTGCCGAGGTCGTTGAGGGCGGTGACGCTTGCCTCGCTTACGCGTTGGATGGAGGTTCTCATGGTTCCTAAGTGTAGGTTGCTCTGGTGGTTTCGCTTTTGGAGCGGTGTGCTTGGGCGTCTGGGGCTTTTGGTCGTTCGGGCGGATTCCGCCAGTGGCTGGAGGAATTGGGTTTCCGGAAGTGGGGCAAGCGGGCGGATTTTGCCAGTGAGTGGGTGATTGAGGACGCTGAGAGGGATAAATTATCCAGTGGGTGGAGGGAATGGGACGCAAAGGTGGTGCGGATACGCGTGGCGGTTGATAGAGTCGGCGATATGAAAGGCAGCATGGAATGGTTGGCAAGGAACGCGGCATGAAGATGAGCGACGAAGAATTCGAGCAGGCCATCGAAGAGGCGCTCGCGGGTATTCCGGACAGGTTCAGGCGAGTGCTGGAGAACGTGGGAATCGCAATGGCGCATGAGCCGAACGAACGTGAGCTGGATACGATGTGCACGGCGGGCGGTGAGCTGCTGGGTCTGTATGAGGGAATTCCCGTCACACGCCGTACCACGGGCTATAGCGGTGTGATGCCGGATGTGATCACCATCTTCAAAGGCCCTCACGAGCGGGTGTGTGCTACCCGCAGGCAGATGGTCGAGCAGATCCGCAAAACCGTGCTGCATGAGATCGGTCATTATTTCGGTTTCGATGATGACTATCTGCATGCGCACGGCTACTGACCGAAAAGTGAGAAGTCGGCCGTAATCGTAGATGATCCCGCACGCGCAGCCGTACGATCCGAGGGGCGTTTCGTTCGTTCCTTGCGGATACCATGAAACCGTCAGTCGCGAATCGATCGGACGAAGGAGACGGGAAACCATGCGTATTGTGCTTCAGAAAGTCAGCGACGGATCCGTGGGCGTGATCGACGAGCATACCGGAGAGCGGGACCCCACTTTCGAACCGCAGAGGATCGGCGCCGGCTACGTGCTGCTCGTCGGAGTGGAGGACTCGGACGGCTCAAAGCAGATAGCGTGGCTGGCCCGCAAGATCTCGAACCTGCGCGTGTTCGAAGACGAGAACGGCAAGATGAACCGTTCCATCCATGACGTGAACGGTTCGGTCCTTTCCATATCGCAGTTCACGCTGTACGCGGACGTGCGCAAAGGCAACCGCCCGAGCTTCGTGAAGGCGGGTGAGCCAGCCCATGCCGAAGAGGTATGGAAGCGGTTCAACGAAGCGTTACGGGCCGAAGGCCTCACGGTGAAGGAAGGCCGTTTCGGAGCCCACATGCGAGTCGGCCTGACCAACGACGGGCCGGTGACCATCATTTTCGACACGGACGAGCTGGGCATCTGACGCCGCACGCGCGTCGGCTCCGCGACGCCGGGTGGTATCCGTCGGGAACATGGCTATCAGGTTCAAGTCCGTTGGAAACGTTGTGATTGCGCGACAGTGAAGCCGTCATGACGGTGCTTGGCAGTCGCGACGCCGAGGCCGCGCCGATACCGTGCCAAGACGGTCCGAAAACCCATGGGTCGGAAAATGAGACCGCAATGTGAGATGGTTTATCTGGTGCAGGCTCTAGGGTTGGGGCTATGGGAATTGAGAACAATCACAAGCTTATCGTCAACTGCCTGCCGCTGACGGAAACAGAGAAGGCGCAATTCGTGCGTGCGGCCAAAGACGTGCCCCAGGAATTCGTAGGCGACCCGGCGCAACGTGGGAACATGGGATGGAGCGCCAGCGTTCCCGAAGAACTACGCGCATCGGTGACCGCGATCATAGGCAATGTGCCGCCGGAGGAATGCTCCGCATGCTCCAGACTCGAATGGCTGCAAACCTGGAGCGCCGGCGTCGACAGCTACCAGCGTCCAGGCGTGCTCCAGACAGGATCCATGCTCACCAACGCGTCCGGCGCATACGGACAAAGCGTATCCGAACACCTGTTCGCCATGATGTGGACGCTCATGAAGAACCTGCACGTCTACGCAGGCAACCAGACCGAAGCGAACTGGAACGATGCGGGCCGCGCATTGAGCCCGGCGGGTAGGACCGCACTGGTGGTCGGCACCGGAGACATCGGCTCGCACTTCGCCAAACTATGCAAAAACGTCGGCATGGAAACCATCGGCGTGCGCCGTAACCCGGCGGTCGAAGCGGAAGGCATCGACCACATGGTGGGCTTCGACTCACTCGAACAGGTGCTGCAGTACGCGGACGTCATCGCCATGAGCGTGCCGTCCACCGCGGCCACCCGCCATCTGCTGAACGCCGAACGGTTGGCGATGCTCAAGCCCGAAGCGCTGGTATTGAACGCGGGCCGAGGAGACGCCATCGACCAGGAGGCACTCGCAACGGCGCTCGCGGAAGGCGCACTAAGGGGCGCAGGTCTTGACGTGACCGAACCCGAACCGTTGCCGGCCGACTCGCCATTGTGGAGCGAACCGCGTTGCCTCATCACCCCGCACGTGGCAGGCGGCAACCATCTGGAAATAACGGAACGACGCATCATCGCCATCGCCTTGGGCAACGTGCGCTGCTACGCCAACGGACAGTCGCTCGACAATCGCGTATCGCTGAAACGCTGAACCGTACGCGGTCGCATGCGGCTGTACGCGGCCATATGCGACCGCTGTGGTCATGGAACGGCCGGGTTTGTGGCTGGCGGGTCAGTAGATCTTCGTGCCGAACGGCCACAGGGCCAGCTTGGCCATTTTGAACGACTGGATGCCGAACGGGATGCCGATGATGGTCATGCAATTGAGCAGTCCCGCGAACAGATAGCCGATGGCCATCCACACGCCGGCCAGCACAAGCCAGACGATATTGATCAGCAGCGAACCGATACCGCCCTCGTACACCACGTTCTTGCCGAACGGCGTGAGCGTGAGCTCCGCCATCTTGAACGCCTGCACGCCCAACGGAATGCCGATGATGGTCACGCACAGTATCAGGCCGATGATCGCCCACCCGATGGCGAGCGCCAGTCCGCCGAGGATGAGCCATAGGATGTTTCCAAGGAGTCTCATAGGGTAATCCTATCGGATGGGGGTGGTGTGGGTTTCGTGATGCGTTGAATTACGGTGCCGAATTGCGGTACTGGCCTGTGGTGTTGGCGGTTGCCGGATCGGCTTGTGGACGTTCGCGTTGGTTTGGCTGGTTTTTGTCTTATGCAAGGTTGTATTCTCAGCGGCTGTTATGGATAACGAGTTGTTTGAGAAGGCGCCTGTTGCGCGCGCGTATATGACGTTGGCGATTCCTGTTGTGTTGAGCATGATGGTCACGATCGTGTACAACACGGTGGATACGTATTTCATCGCCCATACCGGTAATACGGCCATGGTGGCTGGCGTGGCCATCGCCACTCCGGTGTTTACTGTGATGATCGCGTTGGGTGATATTTTCGGGCTTGGCGGCAGTTCCGTGATTTCACGCCTGTACGGTCAGGGCCGTTTTGATGATGGCCGTCGTCTGAGCGTGTTCTGTTTCTGGGGCGCGGTGTTGACGGGCATTGCGGTCGTCGTGTTGGGTTTGGTGTTTCGCGATCCGATCCTGATGTTGCTTGGCGCCGATGATTCCACGTGGACGCACGCCTCGCAGTTCTATACGCTCGTCATCATCGGCTCGCCGTTCATCATCGTGTCGATGACGCCGACCAACCTGTTGCGTACGGAGGGGTTCGCGGCTCCGGCCGCGGTGGGTTCGGTGGCCGGCACGCTCATCAACATCTGTTTGAATCCGCTGTTCATCCAAGTGTTCGGCTGGGGCGCCGCCGGGTCGGCCGGCGCCACGGTGATCGCCAACGTATGCACGGACGTGTATTTCGTGTGGTTCCTGCTCAAGCACAGTCGCAATCTTTCCATTGATCCACGGCTCATGGTGTGTGGCCGACGGCTTGACATCAGCAAAAGCGAGGCCGGTGGCATCTTCGCCATCGGATTGCCCGCATCCATCACCAATCTCATGCAGAGCCTTGGCGTGATCATGGTCAACCTGTTCCTGCTGCCGTACGGCAACGACGCGGTGGCGGCCATGGGCATCGGCTTGAAGATCGTGATGATCGCCATCATGATTCTCGTGGCGTTCGCGTTCGGCGGACAACCGCTCATCGGCTACAACTACGGCGCGGGAAACATGGTGAGGCTGCGCGGCATACTGCGATTCGCATACTCGTTCCTATGCGCTCTTTCACTGGCCATGACGGTCGCGCTGTTCCTCGCCGCACGCCCGCTGATGGCGTTCTTCAGCACCGATGAGTCCGTGGTGGAATTGGGTGCCGGCATGCTGCGCGTGCAATTGCTGAGCACCATCTGCGTGGCAGTGATGCTGGTGACCACCTGCACGTTCCAATCCGCGGGCAAGGCGCTCGGCGCGCTGGTATTGTCCATCAGCAGACAGGGCGTGATGCTGGCCATCACCCTGTTCGTGGGTTCGCGACTCGCCGGATACCAAGGCGTCATCGCGGCGCAGGCGCTCGCCGACCTGCTTACCGCGGTCCTCGCCGTCGTGCTGCTGGTGGCGTTGCTGCCGGAATGCGCGCCCGGCATCCGAACGGTTCGACGGTTGTTCAGGACTGATACAGTGGCATAAGAACAAACGTACGAATGGATGGGGGTCGCGTGCCGAACGCTCTGGCCTGGCTTGGTGATGAACTGCGTGGCGAATGCAGCCAACCGGTGTTGCAGCGCGCCCGGGGCATCGCCAACCAGTGGCGTGCCAAAATGCTGGAGCTGAGCTGCCTGACCGATCCGCAAGGCGATTCGTTGACGCTCCACGCCACGATGCGCGGCACCACCTCGCCATCCAGCCGTTACGAAACGCAGGCGTCGCTCGACATGCATGACCGGCTGTTTCTGGCCCGATACTGCACCTGCCCGGCTTTCAGCGGATCGCGATACGGATACGGCGCTTCGAACGCGGACAAATACCGCAGCCAGTACGGATACCGCAGTTTCGACGACGATGACGATGACGATTACGACGAATACGAATACGTCGACGATTACGATGATTACGGCGATTTCGGCTCCCGTTCCACGTTCGGACACGTCGAACAGGAGCGTGACGTTCGATCCTCCAAAGGAGCGCGCTACACGGGCATGTGCAAGCACATCGCCGCCATGCTGCTGCTGTTCATCGAACAACCCGAACGATTCCATGGATACCAGCCGGACCAGGCCACACCACGATCTCTGGGCGAGTACATGCGCGAACTCGACGCGAAGCGGGGCAACGCCGGCGAGGGCGCGCAGCTCAACCTGCTCAAACGCATCAGCGGCGCCAAAAGCCGGCTCGCGGACGAGCAGCGCGGCGTCGCGCACAAGCCCAACGGCACGAAATCCGGAAACAGCGGCAACCATCCCGTCGATGTGACGCCAGGCGGCGTGAGGCTGGAACCGAAACTCGCCGTCGGACGGGACTCATGGTCGCTATCCTTGAACATCGGCTGCGGCAACGCGTCGTACGTCGTCAAGAACATCGCCGGATTGCTATCCAACGTGGATTGCGGAGCATACGAATCGTACGGGCGCAGACTCGCCTTCGCGCACACGCCGGAAATGTTCGACGGTTTCTCGCAGGACCTGCTGACGTTCCTGAAGCAGGTGGTCGAAGTGCGCAGGCTCGCGCAGGACCAATCCGGCTACTACTACAACGCGCCACGCATCGAACGCGACATCATGCTCTCCCACGGCGAGATATGCGACCTGCTCGACCTGTTCGAAGCCCTGCCGCAGAACGATCCGGACAGGCCCGCCGAACCGTCGGACGAAGCCCACGAAGCGGCCAAAACCGGATGGAAGGGACATGCCGTACGGCCTTCCGGGAAAACCGGCCCGCGGAAGGATGCGAGACCATCCTTCGTCGAAATATCGGACGGCGCGCATACGCGCGAGATACGGATCATGGAAGGCGACCCCGATTTCCGTTTCGATGCCCGATACGAACGGAACGGCGGCGTGGCCGGCGTGCGGATCACCGCGAACCGTACGATCGGCGCGGTATTGCGCGGACGCCGAAGCGAATACATCATGAGCGCCGAAACGAATGACGCTCGGCGGCCGGGGACGGACACGCTGTTTCATTGCGCGGGCGGTCTCGACGAGGCGATGAAAGCCCTAGAGGAACTGTGCGGCGCGGATGCGAACGCGGAAGGCGTGTTCGTCTCCGACGACGACTGGCCCATGTTCTCGCGCACGATCCTGCCCCGTCTCGCCAAAGCGGGAATCAGCTTCGACATACCCCAGGAAGTGGCGTACCGGCAGGCGGAATGCCGGATCGAATTCTACCTGGACCGCGACCTGCACGGCATAACCTGCGAAGTCCTGGCCCGCTACGGCGACTTCGCGTTCCAGCTGGTGCCCACGGCCAAGGCGCTGCGTGGCATGGTCAACGTGGATTCCGCGTCGAAGGCCGCTCTGGTCAAACGCGACCCGCACAGTGAAATGTTCGCCGTGCAGGTGGTGCGCCAACTGTTCCCGACATGGAGCTCCACCGACCTGGCGCGCATCAGGGAAGAGGACGAGCAGACGATCCTGCTGATGCTCACCGACGGCGTGGAGATACTCGCATCGATCGGACAGGTGTTCTCCACGACGGCCTTCGACGGCATGATGAAACCGACCAGTCCAAGCGTGAAGGTGGGGCTCTCCATCGATTCGAACCTCGTGGAGATCTCTCCGATCGCCGACGAAGTGCCCATGAACGAGGTCGGCGCGCTTCTGGAAAGCTACCGCAGGAACCGCCGCTACCACAGGCTTGCGGACGGAAGCTTCATGGACCTGAAGGACGCCGACCTGACCGAACTCGACCGAATCGCAACGGACTTCGACCTCGACGAACGACAGCTCGACTCCGGTACGATCGCCATCCCCGGATTCCACGCGTTCCTGCTGGATTCGCAGGTCGACGACGCGAACAAAAGCGAATCGTTCACCGAGTATGTCAACGAACTGAAAGTCATCGACCCGCAACGCTACCAGGTGCCCGAACGCATGCGCACCATACTGCGCCCATACCAGGTGGAAGGCTTCCAATGGCTCTCCACCCTATGGGACAAAGGATTCGGCGGCATCCTGGCCGACGAGATGGGCCTGGGCAAATCCGTGCAATTGCTTTCCCTGATCGAAGCGCGCAGGGGAAGCGGCCCGGCACTCGTCGTATGCCCCGCATCGCTGGTATACAACTGGGCCGCGGAATGCGAGAAATTCACGCCGGACCTGAACGTCGAAGTGGTGGCCGGAACGAAGGCGCAACGACGCAAAACGATCACGGCCATCGCCGCCGCATGCGCGGACCGCCCCGACAAAACGGCCGCGCCCGACGTGGTCGTGACATCTTACGATCTGCTGCGACGCGACGTGGACGACTACCGGGCATGCCGTTTCGCGCTGATGGCGCTCGACGAGGCGCAATACATCAAAAACCACGCCACGAAACTCGCGAAGGCCGTCAAACAGGTCACCGCCGAACACCGGTTCGCACTGACCGGCACGCCAATCGAAAACAGGCTGAGCGAGTTATGGAGCATCTTCGACTTCCTCATGCCCGGATTGCTCGGAAGCTACACGCAATTCCGCGAAAAATACGAGCAGCCGATCATGGCGCCCGGCCCGGAGCATTCCGTCATGGCCGACAAGCTGCAGGCGCTGGTGGGATTGTTCATCAAACGACGACTCAAAAAAGACGTGCTCACCGACCTGCCCGACAAATTCGAGAACATCGTGACGGTCAAACTCGAAGGCGAACAGCGCAAACTCTACGCCGCGCACGAACAGCGGCTGCGCGCGACCCTCGCCAAAACGAAGGACGCCGACTTCAACGTCAAGAAGATCCGCATCCTCGCGGAATTCACGCTGCTGCGCGAAATCTGCTGCGACCCGCGACTCGTCTACGCCGACGCGAAGAAATGTTCCGCGAAACTCGACGCCATATCGGACCTGGTGGCGAACTGCATCGATGAAAACAAGAAGACGCTGATCTTCTCGCAATTCACCTCATACCTCGATCTCATCGGAACCCGTCTGGCCGAACAGGGCGTGGACTACTACACGATCACCGGAGAGACTCCGAAAAAACGCCGCGTCGAACTCGTCGACGAATTCAACGGCAACGACGTTCCCGTGTTCCTCATCTCCCTGAAGGCCGGCAACACCGGCCTGAACCTCGTGGGGGCGTCGGTGGTGGTGCACGCCGACCCGTGGTGGAACGCCGCCGCGCAAAACCAGGCCACCGACCGCGCGCACCGCATCGGCCAGAAGCAGGACGTGAACGTGTACCAGATCGTGGCCAAAGACACCATCGAGGAGCGGATACTCAAACTCCAGCAGGCGAAAAACGATCTGGCGCAACAATTCACGTCCGGACGGACTGCCTCCGGCGTGGGGGCGCTCACCAAAGACGACCTGCTTTGCCTGCTCAACTAGCGGATCTGCCGGCCGGACCGCAGTTCGACCATGGCAGCGCCTACAATGGGCCACGTACTGCAGGGGAACCCGAGAACGGGTTGAGATGGGCGAACGCCCGAACCCTTTGAACCTGATGGCTAACACCAGCGTAGGGAGGCATGTCCATGAACATGGCATCATCTGAACCAATCACCGAACCGTCCGGCGAATCCAAGAAACCATACGATCCGTCCGCCGGCATCAGCCTGACCAACCTGCCGCCGTTCGCGCAACGCATGCGCGCCGCGGCCGACTACGTGTGGGAGGAAGGCTACCGCCAGCCGTTCCTGCGCGAACTGGGCGAAGGAACCCTGCGGCGCGAGCGATTCGCGTTCTACCTGCTGCAGGACTACCGTTACCTGGGCGAATACGCCAAAGTGCACGCCCTGGCGCTCACGAAAACCGACGACCCCGAAATCATGCAGTTCATGGTCGGCGTGCAAAGCGCCATCTTCAACGTGGAATCCACCGTGCACCGCGCCTACATGGCAAGCTACGGCGTAAGCGAGGAGGAGATGGCCAAGGTCCGCCAGTCCGCGTTCGCGCGCGCCTACACGTCGAACATCCTGTCGATCGCCTACGGCAAGGAACTCGTCGACATCCTCGTGGCCGTGCTGCCCTGCGCATGGGTGTATGCCGACTACGGGCAGCGGCTCGCCCGCGAATTCGCCGGCACGCTTGATGCGAACCCGTACAAAAGCTGGGTCGACATGTATAAGACCGAAGACTTCTGGCAGGGGTCCGCATGGCTGATCGAACACATCGAACGGCTCGTCGAAAACCTGTCGGAGGAACGCAAGGCCGAACTGGTAGACATCTTCGTGACGGGCGTGGAGAACGAATACATGTTCTGGGCCAGCGCCTACGACATGCAATACACGTGGAAAAGCGAATGGGACCGCGGCTGACGGGCGGCCGAAGAAAACCGGAAGACAAGACCGGAGGAAAAATGAAACGCGGCTTGCGCATATCCGCATGCGCGCGTATATATGGTTGAGCAAGTTTCAGGGAAGGTGAAATTCCTTACTGGCGGTAACGGCAAGGCCGTCGTTCGTAACGGCCCCGACACCGAAGCCCGCGACCCGCGCAAGCGGCCGATCCGGTGAGAATCCGGAGCCAACGGTTACAGTCCGGATGGAAGAAACGGAGCTCACCATGAGTGTATCCTCTCGCAAGCGTAGCAATTCCACAGCCCACTCCACAGGAGTCTCCGACTCGGGACGCTGGTCCACCCGACGCATAGCCATGTACGCGCTGTTCGCGGCGCTCACCATGGCCGTAAGCTTCATTGAATTCCCGATCATACCGGGCGTGCAATGGCTCGAATACGACCCCTCCGGCATCGTATGCCTGATCGCGGGCTTCGCCCTCGGACCGTCGGCGGCCGCGATCGTAAGCGTCATCGGAGCGCTGCCCCACCTGTTCATCACCCCGTGGGGCGCGCTGATGGCGATCCTCGTGTCGCTCGCCATGTCGGTCCCCGCATCGATCGTGTACCGTAAGAGCAGAACCGCCAAGGGCGCGCTGGCGGGCGTCGTCCTCGGCGCGGTCGTGGCGCTCCTGGCCGCGATCGTGGGCAACATCATCGTCACGCCGTTCTACGCGCATATGACCACCATGCAGGTCGTGGCGCTGATCGTGCCGGCGCTGCTGCCGTTCAACCTGCTCAAATTCACGATCCATGGCGTCGTCACGATGCTGGCGTACCGGCCGGTGTGCGCGCTGATCGAACGTTGAGCTCCGTCATTCGATTGAACCTATGAACAACGGTGGAGCGTCCCGGGATCCCGGGACGCTCCACCAACCGTTTTACGCTGGTATGAAAGGCTCCATATGAACACGGACGATGTCATCGTGCGGATGAGGGGGGTGCGTTTCAGCCACGACGGCGAAACGTGGATACTCGACGGCGTGGATCTGACCATCCGACAGGGCGAATGGATATGTCTGGTCGGTGCGAACGGCTCCGGTAAATCCACGCTTTCCAGACTCATCGCAGGACTGACCGCACCGGACGAAGGCGAGATCGAACTGTTCGGCGAAACGGTGTTCGACGCGTCCGGCGCGCACGCCGACGCCTACCGCAAAGCGAGACGATCAATCGGAGCGGTGTTCCAGAATCCCGAGGACCAGATCATCACCACGGTCGTCGAAGACGATGTCGCGTTCGGACCGGAGAACCTCGCTGTCGAACCCGACATCATCGGCAGAAGGGTCCGATCCTCGTTGCAGGCCGTGGGCATGGCCGACCGGGAAGGCGACGACCCGACACGCATGAGCGGCGGCCAGCAGCAACGCGTCGCGATCGCCGACATGCTCGCCATGGACTCCCGGCTGCTGGTATTGGACGAGCCGACCGCCATGCTCGACGCCAAGGCCCGCGCCGAAGTGATGCGGATACTCGACGAACTGCACAAACGCGGCACGGCCATCGTGCTCGTCACGCACCACGAAGACGAGACCACGCACGCCGACCGAACCATCGGACTGGAACACGCAAGAGCGGCGGAGCTTCCGCGATGCCAATCCGTCCGGAACGACGGAACATCCGGAACAAGGCCGGAAACGCAATCGCAGCCGCGTCCGGCACGGCAGGACAAGCCGGAAGGCGGCGCATCCGGCGAACCCATGGTGCGGGTGCGCAACCTGTCATACCGCTACCAGCGATCGCGGGCGAAAGTCCTCGACGACTTCAACCTGACCATCAACAACGGTGAAACCGTGGTGCTGATGGGCCATAACGGTTCCGGCAAATCCACGCTGGCACGTCTGCTGTGCGCGCTCGACAAGCCGGAATCCGGCGAGATCACCATCAACGGCATCGAACTGACGCGCATGGACCGCGAAGCACGCAAACGGCTGCGCGCAAACGTCGGATACGTCATGCAACGTCCGGAATGCCAGCTCTTCGCGCCGACAGTGGCCGAAGACATCGCCTACGGGCCACGCAACCAGCAGCTCGACGAAGCACAGGTCGCGCAACGCGTCGAACAGACCATGAGACTGCTGCGCATCGAACATCTGGCGGACAAGTCGCCGTTCGAACTGTCATGCGGCCAGCAGCGGCTCGTGGCCATAGCCGGCGTGCTCGCATGCAACCCGAACGTGCTGATCATGGACGAGCCCACCGCAGGACTCGACGAGATGGCCAGGCAACGCGTGTACGAACTCATCCGGGAGCTGAAGGCCCGGAACGCCACCATGCTCATCATCTCGCACTCGCAGGCCGAGGCGCGAACGCTCGCCGACCGCATCATACGCATGCCCGGCGCCGGCACGACCGGCCGGACCTCCGCCGGGCAGGCCGCAGGCAAGCGCGGCAAAAACACCCGAGGGCCGTTGGCCGAGCTCGACCCGCGGGCCGCGATGGTGTGCACGCTGGTCCTGATGTTCAGCATGTTCGCGGTCAACTCCGGCTGGCAATTGCTGCTCGCCACGCTGATCACCTGCGTGACGGTCCTGACGGCCAGGATCAATCTGCCGCGTCTCGTCAAGGCCGTGCGCGCGCTGCTCGTGCTGTTCGTGTTCTGCGGACTGCTCAACATATTCTTCGTACGCACCGGCAACGTCGTGTCCACGCTCGGCCCGATATCCGTCACCGACGACGGCATACGCATAGCGCTGCTGTACGCATGCAGGTTCGCGCTGGTGATTGTATTGGGCGCGACCTATATGGAGGTCTCCACGCCGACGTCGATGGCGGCATCCTTCGAGTCGCTGCTCTCGCCGCTTTCCCGATTCGGCAAGCACACGCAGGAGGCGTCCCTGGTGCTGAGCCTCGCGTTGAGGTTCCTGCCCATGCTGGGAAAGGAGTCGAAGGCGATCGTGGAAGCGCAGTCGGCGAGGGGCGGCGGCATTGAGACCGGTTCCCTCGCCAGACGAGTGCGCGCGATGGCCGCGATCGTCGTCCCCGTGCTCGCAGGCACGGTTCGCCATGCCGACAACCTCAGCCTCGCACTCGACGCGCGCTGCTACGAGGCGGGGGAGAAACGCACCCGTTGGCATGCCATGCGCATGCGGGGGAGGGACTTCCTTGTATGCTTCATAACGCTGGCGTACCTTATCGCTTTGATTGCGTTGCCCGCCTTGCCGACGTTGATGTGAACCATCCGACATGGTTCACATATTGGCCGCTCCGGCAGGGAATTAATCGGCATCGTTTTATATGGAGACGTCAAGCGAAAACACGCATAAATCCAAAGAAAAAGAAGAACAATGACATCAATCTCGAACGACGACAAGCTCGCCGCCATGGAACGCGACTCCGTACCGGAGATCATGGCCGCGTCCATTGTCGGCACAGGCATCGAATTCTACGACTTCTACTGCTACGGCGTGGCCGCGGCCAGCTTCTTTCCGACGGTGTTCTTCCCGGAACAGACGCCGTTCATCGCATTGATGAGCACCATGCTCACCTTCGCGATCGCCTTCCTTTCCCGACCGTTCGGCTCGCTGCTGTTCGGCCATTTCGGAGACAAATGGGGACGCAAGCGCACCCTGGTGACCGCATTGATGCTGATGGGAACCTCCACCTTCCTCATCGGCCTGCTGCCAGGCTATAACACCATCGGCGTATGGTCCGTGGTGCTGCTGTGCCTGTGCCGCGTGTGCCAGGGCATCGGCCTTGCCGGCGAATGGTCCGGCGCGGCCCTGGTGGCCACCGAGAACGCGCCCGCCAACAAGCGCGCCCTGTACGGCTGCTTCCCGAACCTCGGCGCCCCGCTCGGCTTCTTCTGCTGCTATGGACTCAACCTGCTGCTGCAGACCTTCCTCGACCAGGACCAGATGCTTGCGTTCAGCTGGCGCATTCCGTTCCTGCTGTCCGCGGTGCTGGTGGCCGTGGGCCTGTACGTGCGCGCCCACATGAGCGAAACCCCGGTCTACCGTCTCGCCGAATCCGAACAGCGCACATCCAAGACCCCGACCCGCGACCTGCTGCCGTACTGGAAGCAGGTGGTGCAGGGCACGTTCGCCATGGGCGTCACCTACACCCTGTTCTGGCTGCTCGGCACCTGGTCGCTGTCCTACGGCACCAACACCTTGGGCTACGAGACCCCCACCTACCTGAAGATGCTGCTGTTCTCGGTGATCTTCTTCGCGTCGTTCGTGGTGATCGGAAGCCTGTTGTCGGACAAGTTCGGACGCAAGAAGACGCTGATCGGCTTCACCGCGGCCACGCTGGTGTTCAGCCTGTTCGCCACCGGCATGCTCACATCCAACAACATCCCGGGCGTGCTGTTCTTCCTGTGCGGCGGATTTACGCTCATGGGCGGCCTGTTCGGCCCCTGCGGCGCCTACCTGCCCGAACTGTTCCCGATGAGCGTGCGCTATTCCGGCGCCGGCCTGAGCTACAACATGGCCGCCATCGTCGGCGCGGCATTCGCACCGAGCATCGCCACCTATCTGGCCACCAACTACGGCGTGCATTCCGTCGGCTGGTATATGGCGATCATGGCGGTGCTCTCCCTGATCGCGCTGGTCACGTCCAAGGACGGCAGCGACCTCGACTACGCCAAGTGATCCGATGACGCGGCGCGCCACCCATACGCGCGCCGCCCACGGATAAGACAAAAGGCTCCGGCATACCGTGAATTCGGCATGCCGGAGCCTTTTGTCTGTTTCGCAAGCATCCGCAATGCGCGGCCATCGATGAACTCGTCCCGTACGGTGTGCAATGCGTGAAATATTCCGCATGTTCTCCGGCAATGCCGAAAGCATCGCGATTAAGCTGGAGCGGATTGATTTTTGAACGACAAGGAGTTGACGATGACGTCGAAAACATCAACCCGCATCGAACCATTCGCGCTGGCGCACGTGACACTGGTCACCTGCAACGAACAAGGCGCCGTGCTGCCGGACATGACGATCCTCGTCGGCGCGCACGGCCGCATCGAATCCATCGAACCGAGCGCGCGGACGACGGTGCCGGAGGAATACCACCTGCTCGACGGCACGGGCAAGTACGCGATGCCGGGACTCATCAACGCGCACACGCACCTGTTCTCCCAGGGAAAACCACTCAACCCGAAGATGGCCACGCCGAAAGGACAGCGCATCCTCTCCACGCTCGTGCACAATCCAGTCGGCAAACCCTACGTGCACACGGTGGCGAAGACATGCCTGCGCACACTGCTGGAATCCGGCGTCACCACCATCCGCACCATGGGAGACATCGGCTATGAGGCGGTGGAACTGCGCGACGCCATCGCCACGAACGAAATGGTCGGCCCCCGCATGCTCGCATCAGGACCATTGCTGGCCATACCCGACGGCCATGGAGCGCCACTGATCGCATTGGAATGCGAAAACGAGGAGCAGGCGCGCGAACACACGCGAACCAACATCGAACACGGCGTGAACGCCATCAAAATCGCCGCCACCGGAGGCGTGACCGACGCACAGGCGGCCGGCGAGGCGGGCGAACCCCAGATGAGCGTCGAGCAGATGCGCGCCATCTGCGAGGAAGCCCACAACGCAGGCATCATCGTAGGCGCGCACGCGCAAAGCATCGAAGGAGTACGCAGGGCGCTCACGGCCGGAGTCGACACCATCGAACATGGCTGCACGCTCGACGACGAACTGGTGGAGCTGTTCCTGAACAATCCGAACGCGCTGCACGGCCACAGCTCGCTGATCCCCACGATCTCGGCAGGACTGCCGTTGACGGAGTTCGACCGCGACGTGACCGGCATCACCGAAATCCAAGCGGAAAGCTCGAAAATGGTGGTCGAAGGCATGGTCGAAGGCGCCCGCACCGCGCTCGCGGCCGGAATCGACGTCGGTGTGGGCACCGACACCGCCATGACGTTCGTCTCGCAGTACGCCACCTGGCGCGAGCTCGCCATGCTGGTCAAATACTCGGGATTCAGCCGCGCCGAGGCGTTGCGCGCGGCCACCGGTGTGAACGCGCGCATCCTGGGCGTGGACACGGTCACGGGTTCGCTCAAGGAAGGCAAGTCCGCCGACATCCTGGTGCTCGGCTCCAATCCGCTCGATGATCTGGCGGCGCTGGCGGCCCCGCAGCTGGTGGTCGCCGCGGGACATCCGGTATGGAGGCCGTCTCCGAAGCACTTCGAGGACATCGACCGGTTGCTTGACGGCGTGCTGGCCGAAGGACGTTGACCGGAATCCACCGCGCAAAGGCCCGAGGATGGCGGAAACATCCTCGGGCGGTTCTGTTTTACCGGGCTCACGCTAATCTTGAGCGAGCGTAAAACAGCAAGGAGATGGAAACAACATGGCACTCACCAAGAAGCAGGTCAAGCAGCTGCGCTCCCTGGCCACCAAACTCAATCCGCTCATCCAGGTCGGCAAGAACGATCTGAGCGAGAACGCCATCAGGCAGGCGGACGAGACCATCGAAAAGCGCGAGCTCATCAAATGCTCCGTGCTCGACGGCTCCGGACTGACCGCGAAGGAGGCCGGCGAAGGGCTTGCCGAGGAGCTGGGCGCGGAACTCGTGCAGGTGATCGGCAACCGTTTCGTCCTCTACCGCCGTTCCAAGCGCGACGACGTGGAGCATATCCGCCTCGTACGCGAATAATCGGGCCGAACGACTGGGATTGCCTCCGGCCATGGCGGTTGAGGGCGGGTGCAAGAATGGAAAGCATGACTGAAAAGCAAGTTGCCAAAAAGAGCATCGACAAGCTGGCCATCATCGTGGTCACCTACAAGCGCCAGCAGTTGCTCGCCACCCTGTTCGAATCGTTCTGCAAGCTCACCGTCGCACCGTGGCGCATCGTCATAGTCGACAACGAGCAATCCGACGAAACCCGTGGCATGGTCGACAAGTTCCGCACCAGGGTGACGGGCATGTGGGGCACCACCGTGTCCGACCGAACCGGCAACGAAAGCCGCGTGGTATACGACCCGCAGACCGAGAACCTCGGAGGCGCGGGCGGCTTCTCGGCAGGTGTGAAGACGGCGTACGAACTGGGTGCGGAATGGTTCTGGGTCATGGACGACGACGTTGCGGTCATGCCGGAGGCCATCGAACGCCTGGCCAAGTGGACCGGCCGCCACGACGTGATCCAGGGCAGCCGTCTCGACTATGACGGCGGACCGTTCTACTGGCAGTACGATTTCAACATTCCCCTGGGCATCCCGAACCCGATTGCGCCCGCCGCGTTCGGCCGCGCCGGATACCGCGTCATGAACACGCTGTGCTTCGAAGGCGGACTGTTCCGACGCAATGTCGTGGAACGGGTCGGTCTGCCGGACCCGCGCTTCTTCATCTACTGGGACGACACGATGTACGGCTACCGCGCCAGCAAGGTGACCAATCCGATCGTGGTGCCGGACGTCGTGCTGCGCCGCACGAGGGAGATCGGCAACTGGGACATCGCCGGAGTGCGACAGCTCAACTCCACGTCCGACGTGAACCGTTACCACATCATGCGCAACCGCGGCTACATGGCACGCTATTTCATGGCGTTCGGCGACTACCGTCCGCTGATGTTCGGCCTGGGAACCATCCTGACCGCGGCCAAGGAGGTCATCCGTCTGGTCATGGTGGACCGCGAACATGTCAGGACCGGCCTGGTGCAGATAGCCAAGGGCTGGTGGGATTCGCGCAAGCTGATGCATGACCCCGACTGGAAGCCGATGCCTCCGCTGAAGTGAGCGCCGCGCGCATATGATCTCGACGAATGCCGCCACGGAACCGAGCGTCCGTGGCGGCATTCGTTTGCAGAACAACAAGCCGTATATTCACTCGGTTAAGCATTACAGGTTATGCAACCGTATTCACCGATTGTGTTTTTTGCGCGTGTATAGGGCAGCCCTTGGGCTAATATGGCGCTTACCGGTTCGATTAACACCAAAAATTTACCTTGCATAGAGAGGTTCATGATGATTGAGACTGCACAGGCGTTCGGCGTTGACATTGGCGGCTCCGGCATTAAGGCCGCTCCGGTTAACCTTGAGAAGGGCGAGTTCGCCGAGCCGCGTCTGAAGATCCTCACCCCGGAGGTCTCCACCCCGAAGGCCGTCGGTGAAATCGTTCGCCAGCAGCTCGAGCATTTCGAGGTTCCGGAAACCGCTCCGGTCGGCATCGCCTTCCCGGCCCCGATTCACGTGGGCGAGAAGCTCGGCTACATGGCGAACCTGGACCAGTCCTGGGTCGGCGTCGACGTCACCGAGGTCTTCTCCGAGGCGTGCGGCCGTCCGGTCACCGTGGTCAACGACGCCGACGCCGCCGGTCTGGCGGAACAGCAGTTCGGCGCGGCCAAGGGCCAGGACGGACTGGTCGTGGCGACCACCCTGGGCACCGGCATCGGCACCGCCCTCATCTTCAACGGCGAGCTCATCCCGAACACCGAGCTCGGCCATCTGGAACTGCTCAAAGGCAAGGGCGATGCGGAGAAGTACGCGGCGTCCTCCATCCGCGAGAAGCTCGACATGGGATACAAGAAGTGGGCGAAGCGCCTCACCAAGTACTACTCCCTGATGGAGTTCTATCTGGATCCGCAGCTGTTCGTCGTCGGCGGCGGCGTGTCCCGCGTGTCCGAGAAGTTCCTGCCGTACATCGACATCAAGACCCCGATCGTCGCGGCCAAGCTGCACAACGAGGCGGGCATCATCGGCGCCGCATACTATGCGAGCACCAAGATGAAGTGATCCGGCGTGATTAAGACGCTTTGATGGGTGGCCCATCCGATTTGAACCGCACCCCGATTATTGGACTGAAGAAATTCAGATTCGATGATTGGAGGTGCGGTTCTTTCGTATTCGTTCGCATCCGCCGGGGCGACGGTCGGATGCGAACCATGGAGTAGGGTGGAAGGCATGCGTTTTTCCTCAAGGGTAGATATCAGCAATCCCAATCCGATCGCGGCGGCCGAAGCGGCGGCAAGGAAGTCCGGCATCGCACTGGGCAAGACCAACGACTCCAATCCCACCAGGCACGCCCTCGCGCCCGACCTTCTGCCATACGTCTACTCCGCGGAACCACGCGGCCAACGTTATGCCCGCGAAGCATTGGCCGAATATATGAACGGCAAAGGAATCGGCTGCGACGCCGACGACCTGTACCTGCTCAGCTCGACCTCCGAAGCCTACTCGTGGCTCATCAAACTGCTATGCGACGCGGGAGACGCACTACTCGCGCCGAAACCGGGCTATCCGCTCATCGAATCGATCGCCCGCCTCGAATGCGTGGACATGATCGAATACCAGCAGCGATTCGACGGATCCTGGTACATCGACGTGGCCGAACTGAAGGAAACCCTGGAAGGTGGGGATGGCGGGCGCATCCGCGCGCTGGTGCTCATCAATCCCAACAATCCTACCGGCTCGTACGTCAAACCATCCGAACGCGCCGAACTGGTGTCCCTTTGCAGGGAGCATGGGATCGCGATCATCGCGGACGAGGTGTTCTACGATTACGATCTCGAACCGTTCGACGGCAACGCCCGCCTGGCGGGGGAGTGCGGCGTGCTCACCTTCGCGTTGGACGGCTTTTCGAAGACGCTTGCCGCGCCGCATGCGAAGGTGGGATGGATACAGGTGTCCGGCCCTTCGGACGACGTCGCCGAAGCCAAACGCAGGCTTGACGTGATCGCCGACGACTACCTGCCGATGAGCGAACTGATCGCCAGACAGATGCCGCTGATGCTGCAGGCCGCTCCGGAACAGACCGCACGGGTGCATGATCGCGTGCGGTCGAATCTCGAGGTGCTGCACGCCATGCTGCAGGCCGACGCGAACGGACTGGTGGACGTGCTGCGCGCCGAAGGCGGGTGGAACGTGCTGGTGCGCGTGCCCGGCGTGATCGACGAGAACGAGCTGGTGCTCGCCATGATCGAACGCAGTGGAGTTTCCGGCCAGCCCGGATATTTCTTCGACATGACATCCAACGGATATCTGGCCGTGTCGCTGTTGCCCCGGGAGGAGGAATTCCGCCGCAACGTGAACGCGGTGCTCCGCACGGTGGCCGCCCTCATCGAATCGTGACGGTTCAGGCCTTCGACGCCTCGTAGCGGGCGCGGATGAGACCGGAGTAGAACGCCACGGCGTCGGACGGCGTTCCGTCGAACACCACGTCGTGGTCATCCACCACGAGCGTGCGGTCGATCGCGTAGCGCGCGTTCGTGATCAGGTCCGTGTCGTGCGTGGCGAACACCACCTGCCTGTCGTAGCTGAACAACGCGTCCGCGACATGCGCGGAAGCGACCTCGTCCAATCCTTTCGTGGGCTCGTCGGCCACGATCACGGCGGGGGAGAAGCTCAATGCGGACGCGATGGCCAGCAGATGCCGTTTCTCGCTGTCGAGCGCGGAAGCCGGTTCTCGGGCCACGCCGGCGAGGTCGAAATGTGCGAACAGGTTGCCGATGATCGCCTGCCGTTCGCTCTGCGGGACCTTGTGCCTCTTCAACGGCTGGTCGATGGCTTCGCGGATCGACGCGGCCTGATAGTAGCTGTTCGGAATCTCCTCGCGGCGCACGCGCCCCACGAACCCTTCAATGCGTTTCAGGTCGCGTTTGACGCTCGGATCGTACTCGGTGCCGTCCGCGCTGATACGCACGGTGCCGCCGGTCGGGGCGAGCGCGCCGTCAAGGAGTTTGAGCAGCGTGGTCTTGCCCGAACCGTTCAGTCCGATCACCGCCACACGGCGGCTTTCCGGAGTGATGGTCAGTTCGGTGGCGTTCAATCCCACGTTGCCGTCGTCGTAGGCGTGGGAGGCGTCCTTGAGAAGAAACGTCACGGATTGCGCATGATGCGAGGGTTTGGAGAGAAAAGCGTCGAAGAATCCCATGTGGCCCATTGTATAGTCACGGCCCGTATCCGCGGACGGTTTGGCGAATGGAGGAATCCCGCCGGGCGAAGTCCTCAAGGACCGTGGCATGGCGGGATCCCGTACATGCAGGATCTACGGACGCGGTCAGGCGAAGGTGTAGCCGGAGAAGTCGTAGGAGTAGACGCGGTAGATGTAGGAGGTGTTGAGCGCCATTCTGAATTCGCTTAGCAGCGTGCCGTCCGGGGAGTACTGGCCGAACAGGCCCTTCATGCCGGAATCGATGAGCACGTTGCCGTTCTCAAGCTCCTGGGCGGAGGAGACGTACGGCGAGTAGGGAACGTCGAACGAGCTGACCTCCGTGTACGTGCCGGCATTCTCGTCGACCAGATACTTACGGTACTGCGAATGCGCCGTGTCGGACGAGAACTGCGTCGAGATGCCGTCGATCACGGACCAGTCGAAGTCGGGGCGGGTCAACGCGGTGCCGAAGTTGTTGTCGAACATATACAGGTAGTATTGACCGTCCCGCAGCGAATCGTCGGAGACGTAGGTGATGGAATGCTGGCCGCCGGTGTCGGAGAAATCACCGACCTTGGTGAGGAACGAGCCGGCTTCCTCGGTACCGCTCCATACGGAGGGCTCGCCGATCATGTAGTCGAGGGTCGGATCGGTCTCCAGATCGCTGACCTTGATGATGGTGGAGGTCTCGCGTGCGGAGAACAACGCGGAACCGTCCGGCAGCATCTGGATGGTGTTGCAGTGCAGCCAATCCCAACGGTTCTTGGCGTTCGAATCGGATTCGTCGGTGCCGGCGTGCGTGGTGGACTGCTTGTAGTCGGCGAACATGTCCCCGAAATCGAGCAGCGGCGTGACCTCACCGGTTGAGGTGTCGAGTTTGATGACCTGGTCCTGGACGGCGTTGTCGCTGCGTTTGCGCTGCGTGGCGAGCATGACGATGTTCTCGTCGGAGTCGAACACGTAGTCGTGGTGCAGGATGTAGCCGGAACCCAGGTCGTAGATCTTCTCGAGCTTGCCGAGACGGTTCATGGCCACGAGATGGTGCGTGGACGCGGAGAACCACATGAGGCCGTTCTCGTCGAACAGCAGACGGTGCGAACGGTAGTAGAGCACGGGAATCTCACCGCGCAGCACGCCGTTCGTGTCGTAATAGAACATGAAGTCCTGCTCGTCGGAATCATTGCCGAGAATCACGTACAGGCCGTCTCCCAGATCGGTGCCGGAAGCCGCGCTGACGGTGCTTTCGAGCTGGACCTCCTCGTTGCCGAGCAGGGATGCGCCTTTGCGTTCGATGGTTCGTGTGCGCGTCTCGCCGTTCTCGTCGGTGAGAGTCAACGTGATGGTGTTCTGCACGTCCGGCACCAGGCCGAGCAGCTGGAACTCATGCTCCTTCTGATACGTGTTCTTCTGATAGGCGGTGCGGGTGAAGTCCGCGTAGCCGTCGGCATGCACGGTATAGGAAACGCGAACCGCGTCGTCGGTGGTGAAATACACGTACAGGGACGTGGTGTTGGTGCCGTAGGGATTCTCCTTGACGAACATGTCGGACTCGGTGCCGGAGGCCGCGTTCCTTTCCGATCGCAACGTCTCGTCGGCCATGCTCTGATAGTCGTCCGTGTACACGTTTTCGATACGCGCGTTGAGGCGTTCCGTGAGACTCTGACGAATCGAGGCATCCACGTTATCGTAGTTGAGCGTGCAGGCTCCGAGCGCAACCACGGTGGCGGCCACGGCGGCCATCCACCGTGCGGCCTTGGGATGGTTGGACATCAAAGATAAGGACTTCATGCTGGCTGCTCCCCGAAAACTCGTCTCTTTACAGGCATAAAACAACAGCCACTATTATCGACATACCTCTGAACCGGCAGACGGTTTCATTGGACAAACCATGGGAAATGCTGTACATACGCTAAAAACGATGAGCCGACGGGACCATCCTCCCATCGTGTCACAACAGCGCAAACCAGGACGCATGACGCGCGCACTGGCGCGTCATTACGCGACGACTCCCATCGTGTCACAACAGCGCAAACCAGGACTGCACCTCGTGGAAGAGCGAAGGATTGTTGCGCAGCAGCTCGTCGTCGCGGCCGAACATGAACAGCGACATCACCGTGATCGCGATCGAGAACAGCAGCAGCACGAGGAACGCCATACGGGCCACCCACGCCGCGCGGGGCCGAGGACAGTCCACCGCCAACAGGATGGCCGGCACCGCGGCCACGGCGAACAGCCAGCCGGAATCCGCGGCGTAACGCCATCCAAGACCACCCAGTCGGGAATCCATCACCACCACAAGCAGGCCCAGCAGCAGACAGCACATCAACGCATGCCACATGTTGGCCCTGCCCGAAAGACGCATGCGCCTGCGCAGGAACGGCAACGCGAACGAGAGTATGGCCAACGGCACCATGGCGAACAGGCCGCCAGGCATCGCCTCGGTGTACCCCCAAGAGGGAAGCGGGGCGGGAGAGACCGCGATGAAAGGAAACTCGCCGGTGAAACGCAACGGCAGGAACAGGTAATAGACGATCGTGAGCGCAAGATTGGCCAACGGCTGCACGTAACTGGTCATATCGGTGACGGTCATCTGATACGACGAGCCGAAATCGAACGGGGAACCGAAGCGGACCATGTTGTAGGCGAACAACGGTATGACCACGGCCACGGCGGGCAGCAACACCGCCAAAGGGCCACGCAACAGCCTCAACAGGGCGCGCACCCGCCCGCGGGGAAGCGAAACGGAAACGGGAATCTGACGGAAAATCGCGAAGATCTGCGGACGGAAAATCGCGAACGCCAGAAAAGCGACCACCACGAACGGCGGACGGCATCCCAGATTCGCCGCGATGCACACCGACCCGGCCATCAGATGAGGCACCGACAACGCGTCCGCGCCCTCGACGCGAACCAGCCATCCGGAAGCATCGGGCTTCTTGTCGGCGTTCAGCCACAGCCACAGCCCCAACGAACTCAAACACAGCGAGGCCGCGATCGGCACGGAATAGAAATTCGTCCGATACCACAGATACGCGCCATTGGACGCCAACAATACGAACACGCACAGCATGCTGACCGCGGCAAGAGGAGCATGGGGACGAATACGCGAGACGACACGAACCGTCAACAGGCACGAGAACACCAGAAAACCGAACATCAGCAACGGCACCGCGGCGCCGGACGGCAACATCAGACCGCCATCGACCCACAACGACGTGACGGCGCGGAACGGCGCGAACAACAGCAACGCCGGAATCACACCGAAATACGAGTACCAATGACCATCGAAAAACGCGTAATCCCAATAAATAGGGGTCACGCCGGCATCAAGCAGCCGAAGCCTGGTGGACACGTCATGCGGATTGGCCGCGGAAGCCAACTCCTGCGGAACCTCCAAATCCAACCACGCATGACCCTGCAGCAACGCCTGCGCGACATGATCATACTGGTCGTAGTCATACGTGTACATGCCATCCGAATGAAAACACAACGGCCCGGCATTGCGCACCTGCCACACCACCATGACCAACGTGGCCACCGCGGGAACGGCCAGCAGAACGGCCAGCGCGCCACGCTGACGAACACTCGACACGTCAAGCGGAACCTTCCACAAACGCGACCCCGGACGCCACAGCAACACCAACGCCACAACGGCCACCATGGACCCGACGCGCAACGCGCTGAACGCAAACGGCACACGAACGTTCGCACGCACCGCCTCGAACGGAATCAGCGAGCCCTTCGGCTCAAGAATCTGCAGACGCACGGTACGCCCCGCACGGGCCTTCACATACATCGACCGATCCGAAGCCAACGAAACCGAAGTGATCTCGCACGCCGACCGATCCGCATCGGCACGCACACGAACCGTAGACAACACGTCACCGGAACCATCCGACAATCCGGCCAACACATCATCCGACACCGCGACCACACGCACATAATCCGACGACCCGTCGGCGGCCACCTGCATATACGCCTGAGTCGGATCCGTCACACGCAGCAAACCATCATCGGTGCGCTCAAGCCCCGGCCCCAACGTGTTATACGCGGCCGCCGAATCACCCGACGCCGCCAACGTACGCCAAAACGCAAGATTGCACAACACGCACTCAACCACCACCACAACAACAAAAGCGGCTAGAATGGCTGCGCACATACGGTGACGTGCCTGAACAAGCTTCGAAGAAATCACGTCATCATTCTAACGGCAGCGAGATCGAACGCATGTCGAACTGAATTGAAAGAATGACACACATGGCCCACCACACACCAGCAACGCCCTCGGCACACCAACCGGACAGCAACCGGAACATGCTCGACAGCGTCAAGCAGACCGTGCAAAAGGTGAGAACCATCATCGCCAACGCCACCCGGACGAACCCCACGGCAAAACCCCACGGCAAAACCCCGAACACCGGCGACATAACCGAAGACCTCACCCGCAACGCCATCCGACTCACCCCACTGACCAAACGCCACATCATCGACGGACTCGAAGGCGTGCCGGAACCATGCAAAGTCGGCTGGGCACGACTGCCGAAAAACCAAGGCAACACCTTCTCCATCGGACTATTCACCGACAAAGACCACTTCACGCAGATCGCGCTCGCGGACGGCAAGGCCCGCGTCTTCGCCGGCGCCGACCCCGCCATGGACGTGCAGGGCATGGAACCGAGGTTCCTGCTCGTCAAGGAAGAGGAGCTCTCCATCGCCGACGGCCCCAGGTTCGGCCATGCGACGCCGTCCGGCGGCACCGCGAAAACCGTACGCGCCTCGCAGGGCGGCGTGGTGGGGCGCATGGGCGACGGCCGTATGATCTGGCTCGCATCATGGCTCAAGGCAGGCAACACGTACACGCTCGAACAGATGCGCGCCAACCTTCCCGAATCCCTCAGATTCGACCTCGAGTATCGTGACGCGCTCACCATCGCGTTCTTCGCCGCATACATGCTGCCGCAGATGAACGGCCTGCTGGTCGGCTTCGGATCGGGAAACATCTTCCGCCGGCTCAACCGAGAGGCGCCGATCGGCGCGATCCGACGCTCGATCCGAGACACGATGAGCGCCCGATCGCACGGCATGCGCGCATCCGGGCTCGAAGACTACTTCGCCGACCTCATGCGCGAGGCCCACGCGCTCGACAGCGACCAGGGCCTCGAAGCGGTGCACGGCGCCGAACCGCTGCACCTGTACACGTCGAGCTATTCCGGATGCTACTTCTTCACCTGGGATTCCACGCTGCCGTTCTCCGCGTCGCTCAGAGCGCTCACCATAGAAGGCAACCTCAATCGTTTCGCCGCCGTAAGCTCCTGGCTGGAACGCAACTCGCGCATCGGCGCCACGCCCACGGAGGACACCGTGACGCGCGCGCAGGCCGCGCAGATCGACATGGCGCTGCTGGAGAACCCCGCGCTGATAGCGCTCAAACCCGATGATGAGTTCGGAGCGCTCCTCGACGAGACGGACGGCGCCCTGGCGGACGGCGTCCACGCGGTCTCGCGGCTGGTGGACATCGCCGACGAGACCCGCCGCACCATAGCCGACGACAACGAAAACGGATTCGGCGCGCGCTCCGGCGCCGACGGCGGTTCGGAATGGGTGTACCGACAGACGATGGCGCGTCTGCTGCGCAGCATGCGCCTGCCCTACCGTTTCGACGTCAACTTCAGATGCAACCTCAACGAAGGCAACGTGGCGATCGGCTTCACATCGGCCGGCGTGGCCATGATGCCGTCCACCCGATACGACGCGCGCCGTCGCGCGTGGACGGAACTGACCGACTCCGAACGCGCCCGCATGAGCGCCGACTACAACCTGCGCGTGGGCCTGATGATGACCGCATTGGGCTTCGGCGCCGACCCGAACGTGCGACGCGTGTCCATGCAGATCGACTCGATCGGACTCGAAGAGGCGATCGAGGAGCAGGACTCGGCCATCAGCGAACTCATGAGCGAGGCGCTGAACGCGTTCGAACGCATCCGCTCGGGCGAAATGGGGCCCACCGGATCGAAGGCCGACCCCAAAGACGGCGACATGCACGGCGAGCCGAGCGGTGACATGATGCGCCCAATGCCGCCCAAACCCACGGAAAACACGGGGGAGCGCCTACAGGCCGACGGGACCGACGAAAGCGTCGACAGCCAGTTCGAAGACCTCATGCGAGACATCGACCTCGACGACATGACGTTCGCCACGCAGGACGAACATGACGACGCCCCCTCGACGCACGACGCCGTGGCCGGCCTGATCGGTCTCACCGGCTTCGGCGATACCGACGACGATCCGATGAGCCAGCTGCGCAAGAACCCGACCGTACGCAACCTGGTGACGGTCATCTTCACCCGAGAGGAATTCCTGGAACGGCTGCGCGACGTGGGATTGTCCGATCCGGCGGACACCTACCGCATGTTCGACGCCGAAATGGACATCGACGGTCGGGGCGCGCTCAAACCGGTCGACGCCACGTTCGACATGCGCGACAGCCGGTTCTCCCCGGCGGGCAGCCAGGAGGAGCCGGAACTGGCCGACATGGAATTCACCGACGAACTCGAACAACTGTTCGGATGCAAGGATGCGTCGGGCCTCTCCATACAGCGGGCCGACCTGCTGCAACGGGCCGTGGGCGAATTCCACCGACTCGCGCGAAACACGCAATTGCAATCGGTGGCCAAAGCCCAACAGGCGATGAACATCGTCAACGCCATATCCGATCCGGAACTCAGCGAACTCGCGCCACAGGCCACCAGCGCGCTGATCGACGGCGAAGACACCCCGGACTTCTCCTTCACGCTCGCCGACGAACTCGACGCGGCACGAATCAAAGCCCGGGACCTGCTCTTCAGCGGACAGATCGAACAGGCCATACAACAGGCGCAAACCACGGTCGAACGCATGGACCAACTGTTCGCATCCAACCCGGGCGTGCCCCGCTACTTCAACTCATACGCCGAACGGGTGATCTACAACCGTCTGTTCGCCACCAAAGACGAACACACTGTGCTCATCCCCGACAACCTGTTCTACGCGCACATGGAACTGGCCGACGTGCTCGCACAGGTCAAAGGCGTACAGGCCGCGCTGCCACACCTCAACGCCATGGTCCAATACGCGCCGGCCTACCCGCTCTCGCACACACGACTGTCCATACAGCTCGCCCGCGCGGAAGACTGGGGACCGGCACGGGCCGCCTGCATCAACGCGCTCAACGTGTCGCTCGACCGGGAAGACGCCGCATACGCCTACTACCGGCTCGCATACGCAGAATGGATGTGCGACCACTTCGACATAGCCGCAGCGGCATACATCATGAGCGACCACATAGCCCCAGGACGCATCGGCTCGCTGGAAAACGAACTGCAGGAACTCATGTCCCGCACCCAATCGCAATGCATCCCGGTACCGACCAACACCCACGAAGCCGCACACATACTCGACCAGGCGGGACTGCCCGTATGGCCCCACACGCAAGTGGCGGACATCGTACGCAAAGCGGCACGCGTATGCGTGGACGAAGGCATGTTCGTACCCGCACGCACGCTGTCGGTGGCCGCATGCCGCATGGAAGACGCGGAACAGGACGGCGCCGACATGGTGCAGATGCAGTTCCTGCGCTCGCTGAACAACTGAATCCGCCCCAAACCGCCGTCAAGCCGTACGGCGACGAGAAAGTGACGACAATGGCAATGCATGACGATTCCGAACAGCTGGCCTGGGATTTCGACGATATCGAATCCCCGGCCTCCGACATGGATGGCGAACCTGCCGCGGTGATCTTGACGCAGTCCGCGCAGGAGGACGGGCCGGCCCGCCGCACGCCCGGCGACGAACGGTGGATCGCGGCATTGCAGCCGACGGACGCCGACGCGATGCGCCTCGACGGACTCGACATGTCCGCCATGAACGCCGACAACGCGGCGCGACTGTGGGCGAAGGTGGCTGCCTGGGTGGAATCCGACCAGATCGCCTACTACATCGACGACGCGCCCGTATCGTCCGACGCCGCGTACGACGCGCGGCTGCGCTGCCTGCAGGTGTTGGAATCGCGGTTCCCGTCGCTCGACTCGCCGCAGTCGCCGACCCACCGCGTGGGAGGCACCTTCTCCAACGACTTCGCGTCGGTGCGGCACCCGTCGCGCATGATGAGCCTCGACGACGTGTTCTCCCTCGAAGAGCTGAGGGACTGGTACGACGGCGTGCTGCGCGGCCTCGACTGGCCGGAGTCGAAACCCCTGCCGATGAGCTGCGAGGTCAAGATCGATGGTCTCGCGTTGAACCTCATCTACCGCAACGGCGTGCTCGAACAGGGTTTGACGCGCGGCGACGGCGTGACCGGGGAGGACATCACGCTCAACGTGCGCACCATAGCCGGCATCCCGCAGAACCTCGCCGGAGAGGAGGAGGACATTCCCGAATTCGTGGAGATCCGCGGCGAGGTGTTCATGCGCTGGGACGATTTCCACACGTTGAACGCCGAACACGAAAACGCGGGGAAGGCGCCCTTCGCCAACCCGCGCAACGCGGCGGCCGGAAGCCTGCGCCAGAAGGATCCGCGCATCACCGCCACCCGCAGGCTCAGCTTCTACGCGCACGGCATCGGCACGCTGGACTGGGGCGCTCACGCGCACGACGAGATAGCCGACCAGTCGCAGGCGTACGAACTGTACGGGAAATGGGGTGTGCCGGTCTCGCCGCACAACCGCGAGGTCACGTCGTTCGCCGAAATACTGGACATGATCGACCATTACGGCGAGCACCGTTCCGACATCGAGCACGCGCTCGACGGCATCGTCGTGAAAGTGGACGACCTGGGATTGCAGCGCGCGCTCGGCGCCACGTCGCGCGCGCCCCGCTGGGCCATCGCCTACAAGTATCCGCCGGAAGAGGTCAACACCGAACTGCTCGACATCACCGTGCAGGTGGGCCGTACCGGTCGGGTGACCCCGGTGGCATTGCTCAAGCCCGTGTATGTGGCCGGGTCGACCGTCTCGCGCACCACGCTGCACAATCCGTCCGAAGTGGAGCGCAAGGGCGTGCTCATCGGAGACACCGTCGTGGTGCGCAAGGCCGGGGACGTGATCCCGGAACTCGTCGGCCCCGTATTGGAGCTGCGCAACGGGCGGGAGGAATCGTTGCGTCGGTTCGTCATGCCGGACACCTGCCCGAGCTGCGGAACCGCATTGGCCCCGGCCAAGGAGGGGGACAAGGACATCCGCTGCCCGAACGTTGAGTCATGCCCGGCGCAGCTGACCGAACGCATCATCAACCTGGCGTCGCGCAAGGCGTTCGACATCGAACACCTCGGCGACCAGTCGGCCATAGCCCTGACCAATCCGGAGGAGGACCGTCCCGACACGGTGGACACCTATGCGCCGAACATCACCGAAATCATCGTGAAGCCCGGCGAGGAGCCCGAACCGTACGAGCCGGCGGAGGGGCTCGAACTGCCCGCACGGCAGACGCCCGTACTGTCCAGCGAGGCTGGACTGTTCTCGCTGACCGCGGAACGGCTGAAGGACGTGCGCGTATGGCGCGAGGCGCCCATCATCGAGATCCACGAGACCAAGGACGCGAACGGGAAGACGAAGAAGACCCGCAGACGCGTCGGCGGATCCGGACTCTGGCACCAGGTGCCCGCGTTCTGGACGTCCCCGACCGCGGCGCGCAGACGCAGGAACGCACCCGCCGACGGCATCGCGGGCAGATACGCGCAATACGACGTTCCGCAGGACGCGGTGGTGGTCCGCGAGGAAAACAAGACATCCCGCACGGGCGTGACGGAAATACGGCCCGTATACATCCGCCCGGGCGAGAACACAAGGAAAATGCTCGACGAGATGGACAAGGCCAGGCACGCGGACCTATGGCGCGTGCTCGTGGCATTGTCCATCCGCAGGCTCGGACCGCCGACCGCGCGAACCATCGCCAACACGTTCGGCTCGCTCGACGCGATCGAACACGCCAGCGCGGAGGAGCTTTCGCAAATCGACGGCATCGGACCGGAGATCGCCGAATCCGTGGTCAACTGGTTCGCCGCGGCGCACGAGCCGGGCGACTGGCGCGGCACCGTGCTCGACGCGTGGAAGGCCGCCGGGGTCGGCGTGGGCGAGGCGCAGGGCAACACCATGCCGCAGACGCTGACCGGCAGGACCGTGGTCGTCACAGGCTCCCTCGCCGACTTCTCCCGCGACTCCGCGAAAGAGGCCATCATCGCACGAGGCGGCAAGGCCGCGGGCTCCGTCAGCAAAAAGACCGACTGGGTCGTGGTGGGACAGAACGCGGGATCGAAGGCGGCCAAGGCCGAAGAGCTGGGAATCCCCATGCTCAACGAGGACCAGTTCAAACAGCTCCTCGACAACGGCACCATATAAACCACGGAAGACGCATGCCGCCGACGAACCGTTCCGGCGACGCTCTGGCATGCCGCGGCGCCAACCGCTAGGCTGATACGCGGCTAAAGGAGGAACCATGACCGACGAGCGCACCATCGAAGCGCAAATCTACGAACGACTCAGCAAGGTGATCGACCCCGAACTCGGCCGGTCCGTGACCGAACTGGGCATGATCGCATCCATCGACGCCACGCCGTCGCCCGACACGGAAAACACCTACGACGTGACCATAGCGGTGGAACTCACCGTCGAAGGCTGCCCGCTCTCGCAAACCATCACCGACCGGATCAACGCCGCGGTCGCGACCTACCCCGACGCCACGCTCACGCCGCGCATCAACACCAGCTCCATGAGCAGCGACAAACTCGCCCAACTCGTGGCGGGCCTCAAGGCGGAACGCAAACAGAACCCATTCAACAAGCCGGACAGCAAGACGCGGATC
Source organism: Senegalimassilia sp. (assembly GCA_963619615.1). Lineage (GTDB taxonomy): Bacteria > Actinomycetota > Actinomycetes > Actinomycetales > Bifidobacteriaceae > Bifidobacterium. Next base: position 49,061 of record CAVEXE010000014.1, read on the forward strand.
TTCGCGATCGCGTCCGGCAAAGGAGGGGTCGGCAAATCATCCGTGACAGCCAACCTCGCCGCCACCTTCGCGGCGCTCGGCCACAGCACCGCGGCCATCGACGCCGACATCTACGGATTCTCACTGCCACGTCTCTTCGGCACCACCACACAACCCACGAACCTCAACGGCATGCTCATGCCGGTCAGCGCATGGGGGGTCAAACTCATATCCATCGGCATGTTCGCCGGAGCGGACCGCGCGATCCTCTGGCGCGGGCCACGGCTCCAGCGCTCGCTGGAGCAGTTCCTCTCGGACGTGTGGTGGGACGACCCGGACGTGCTGCTGCTCGACCTGGCACCCGGAACCGGAGACATGGCCATCTCCGTGGCTCAGGCGCTGCCGAACGCCGAACTCGTGGTGGTGACCACCCCGCAGCCGTCCGCGTCCGACATCGCCGTCCGTTCGGGGCTTGTGGCGTTGCAGGTGCCGATGAAGGTGCGCGCCGTGGTGGAGAACATGAGCTACTACGAGCATAAGGGCGAACGCCTGCGCATCTTCGGCGAGGGAGGCGGCGAACGCGTGTCCGAACAGCTGACCAGGAATCTGGGCTACGACGTGCCGCTGCTGGCGCAGCTGCCGTTGGACCCGCAACTGCGCGAGACCGGCGAGGAGGGGCGCCCCGCGGTGCTGAACGAGGACGGCACGCTGCGGGACGACGCCATCGGAGAGACGTTCAGAAACCTCGCCGAATCGCTGCTGCGCATGCCGAAGCAGGAATCCGCCGCGGCCGCATCGTGAGACGACGCAACGCGCCGGCAGGACGGAAATCCCATGCCGTGTGTACTATCGGGCGATGACACGGGGGCCGTTGAGGCTGAGAGGAAGCGAACGCTTCGACCGTTTGAACGTATACCGGGTAATGCCGGCGCACGGACGTCTCTCTTTTCCCGTGCCTTAATGAAGAAAGGCACATTCATGAGTGAAAACGAATCATCCGCGGTACGCAAGCACAACACGAAATGGCGTGTGGTGGACATCGTCGTGACCGCGATCATCGCGGTCGCGTCCGGCGTGATCTTCTGGGGCTGGGACATCGTCTGCGCGGCCCCGATAACCCTCTTCGAAGCGGTGACGCCGGGCTTCGAAGGCCTGCTCAACGCGTTCTGGCTGTTCGCCGGACCGCTCGCCGCCATCATCGTGCGCAAACCGGGCGCGGCCCTGTTCTCCGAAGTGCTTGCGGCGCTGCTCGAACTGACCATGGGAAACCAGTGGGGCGTCGGCGGATCCCTGATCGTGGGCTTCATGCAGGGACTCGCGGCCGAAATCGGCTTCGCGATCTTCGCATACAAGACATGGAACTGGCTGTCGGCCAGCATCTCCGGAGCGTTGGCCGGTGTGGGCTGCGCGCTCTACTATTGGGCGACCAACCCCGCATGGAGCGGACTGCGAGTCGGCATCTACACGGCCACCTCGGCCATCTCCGGCGCGGTGCTCGCAGGCTTCGTGATGTGGCTGCTGCAGAAGGCGATCGCGAACACCGGCGTGCTGGACCGTTTCGAATCCGGACGCAACCAGGCTCTGGTCTGACCCATGTCGGTCCCGCGCGTTTCACGTCGCGGGGCCGACTTTTTTAAAGGAAAGAGAATCTGAGATGACCGATACCGAACGTACCGTCGCGTCCGCGGACGGCACTGGCGCGATCGGCGTGAGCGCGCGCGACTGGGGATGGCGCCACGCATCACGCAAGGACTTCGCGCTACGCCACGTCGACTTCGACATCCGGCCCGGGGAGCGCGTGCTGCTGCTCGGCGCGTCGGGGGCCGGCAAATCGACGCTGATGTCCGGACTGGCCGGCGTGCTCGGCGGAGACGATGAGGGGGAGCGGGAAGGGGAACTGCTGGTCGGCGGCGTCGACGCCCGTTCCGCAAGGGGCATGTGCGGGCTCGTATTGCAGGATCCGGACGCCCAGACGATCCTGGAACGCGTCGGAGACGACGTGGCGTTCGGCTGCGAGAACCTGAACCTGCCCAAAGATGAGATCTGGAAGCGCGTGCGCGAATCGCTCGACATCGTCGGCCTGGACTACATGGGATTCGAGCATTCCACCAGAAAGCTTTCGGGCGGCCAGCGCCAACGCCTCGCGTTGGCGGGGGCGCTCGCCATGCATCCGGGGCTGCTGCTGCTCGACGAGCCGACCGCGAACCTCGATCCGGACGGCGTGCGCCAGGTGCACGACGCGGTACGCCATGTGATCGAACGGACCCACGAGACGCTGGTGGTCGTGGAGCACCACATCGACGTGTGGCTCGACCTGGTGGACCGTGTGATCGTGCTCGGAAACCCCGACGCCGTCCATCATGTCGGCGGCGTGCTGGCGGACGGCACCCCCGACGAGGTGTTCGGCCGCTACGGCGACCTGCTCGCCGAAAGCGGCGCATGGGTACCGGGACGCGCCATCTCGGACCATACGGGAAAGCGTGCGGGAAACGGTTCGGCCGTGCCCCCGGACGGGACGGCGCGGCGCGGACGGCCACGCGAGACGGTGCTGTACACGGAGGATCTGAGTTTCGGCCGCGCGTTCGCGCTGGGGGAGCATATCAACGTGGCGTTCCACGCCGGCGAGGTGACCGCCCTGACCGGCAGGAACGGCGTGGGCAAGTCGACCCTTGCGTTGACCCTCGCCGGCCTGCTCGAACCGCTCGCCGGACGTGTGTGCGTGGCCGACGACATGGTGCCGGAACACCGTGCGAACAACGTGTTCACGTGGAAAAGCCGTGATCTGCTCGGACGGATCGGCATGGTCTTCCAGGAGCCGGAACACCAGTTCGTCACGTCCAGCGTGCGCGACGAGGTGGCGGTGGGGCCCAGATCCATGGGCAGGACGCAGGAGGAGGCGTACGCGATCGCGGACGGCATGCTCGGACGCATGCATCTCGAACGCTTCGCCAAAGCGAACCCGTTCACCCTGTCGGGAGGGGAGAAGCGGCGTCTTTCCGTGGCGTCCATGCTGGCGGCCGCTCCGAAGGTGCTGGTCATGGACGAGCCGACCTTCGGACAGGACTATGCGACCTGGAACGAAATGGTGAGGCTGATCGCCATGGCGCGCGACGAGGGTTCCGCGGTGATCATGGTCACGCACGACGACGCGCTGGTGAAGGCGCTCGGCGCGCGAATCATCAACGTAAGCGAGGGGGAACGATGACGCAACGGTCGAAGACCATCACAACGGACGAGGCGGGGAACGCGCCCGTGGAGACCATCACCGTGGTGCCCCATAAGGAGCGGCCGGACGACGCGCGTCCCGCGTCGCCGTCATGGTTCATCGCGAGGATCAACCCGGTCAGCCGCTTCATCGGCGCCCTGATACTGTGCGTCCCCATGTTCCTCACGCTCGACGTGGTGTCCGCGTCCGTGGCGTTCGCGCTGGAGATGGCGCTGCTGTGGATCGGCGGGGTGGCGCCGTGGACCGTGCTGCGCAGGACATGGCCGGTATGGATCGCGGCGACGGGAAGCTTCGTCTCCGTGGCGCTGTACGGCAAGACGTCGGGCGTGGTGCTGGCGAACCTCGGCGGCATCATCGTGATCTCCGAAGGCTCGCTGTATTTCGCGTTGGCCACGTTCCTGCGCGTCGCCGCGATCGCGGTGCCGAGCGTCGTCCTGGCGTTCGGACTGGACCCGACCGACCTGGCCGACGGCCTGGTCCAGATCCTGCATCTGCCGTCGCGTTTCGTGTACGGCGGACTGGCGGGCATGCGCATGTTCACGCTGCTGCAGGACGATTGGCGCGCCCTCGGGCAATCCCGCAGGTCCCGGGGCCTGGGGGACGGCAACGCCGTCAGACGCGTGTTCTCGCAGGCGTTCAGCCTGCTGGTGGTCTCCATACGGCGCGGCACGAAGCTCGCCACGGCCATGGAGGCCCGCGGTTTCGGCGCCGACTCGCCGCGCAGCCAGGCCCGCGAATCGCGGCTGCATGCCGCCGACTGGATCTTCTACGCGATCTGCGTGCTCGTGCCGGTGGTGGCGCTCTCCACGGCGTACTGCACCGGCTACTGGCATTGGGCCTTCTCCAACGTGGCCCAGTAGTCGGACGCGCATGCCGATCGATCCGGCGGCATGCGCGTCCGACGGATCCGCCTACCGTTCGGTCAGGGTGATGAGGCAGAACGCGTGGGGTTCCAGATTGACCTCGATCTGCGCCGCGCCGCGTTTGGCGGCCAACCTGCTGATGGTGAGGTCCGGCATGGACCGTGCGTTGACGTATGGGGCGTCCACGGCCTGCACGTACCCGTCCGCCGCGATGTCGGCGATCGCCTGGCCGCAGTTGCCGGCATGGTCGTCGACCATGTATTGGCGCATGACGTAGCTTGTGGACTCGAGGTTCTCCAACGCGAAACGCAGGGTGAGCCTGCGGCCCGGGGCGTAGAGGTGGTTGAGGCGCGGTCCGGTGATCTCGTATTCCTTGGTCGTGTAGTAGTCGTCCGACATTCCCGTGGGATTGAACGCGATGATGCGGTAGTTGCCGCACTCGTCCCTGCCGATGGCGTGGTTGGGGCCGATGTCCACCACCGAGTTCGGGAAGCCGCCCATGAAGGAGAGCGCGTGGAAGGACGGCTTGCGGTAGCCGTCCGCGGAAAGGATTCCCGTGCCGCCGAACAATGCCGCGCCGTCATCGCAGTATCGGGAGCCGATGTCGGAGATGGAGCCGTAGACGACCTCGACGTCGCGCGACAGGACCGGCGTCAGCGTGCTCAGGATCTGGGCGCCCTTCTCCGCCGAATCGTTGAAGGAGTTGCGTTGGGAGAAGCTGAGGTTCCATTCGCTGGCGATGAGCGGAACGTCCTCGAATCCGTGCTCGCGCATGGACTTTATGGCGAAGGACAGCTCGTCGCCGAGACCGTCGAGCCGATGGCTGGCGGCAGGATTGGGGTAGGAGTGGAAGGTGACGAAATCGGGTTTGGAACATGCCTTGCGGTATGCCTCGAGGAAGTCGGGGAACATCGTCCGATGCGTCGACATCAGCAGGCCGCTGCCGCCGAAGGGAAACCGGCTTGACACGCGCTTGGTCTCCAGACGGGACTTGCCGTAGGTGTCCGCGTGCCGTCTGATGCCGTCGGCGAGGACCTGGTAGTCGTACCAGAGCTCGAATCCCCAGTCCTTGAGCGTCGCGGCGCCGTAGCGGTCCTTGAAATGCGACAGCGTGTCATGCTGGATCTTCCTCACCTCGTCCTCGGACTCGAAGACCGAGGAGGCCTGCTGCAGGCCCTCGTGAAGGTCCTTGTGGACCCACTGCACACGGTTCGACATCTCGACGATGAGGCTTATCCCGTGCTTCGCGGGATAGTCGAAGCAGCTGTCCAACGCGTCGTAGTCCACCATCAGGCGGTGCGAGGAGTCCCTTCTGACGACCTGGTCGGAATACAGGCTCGACACGCGCAATCGGTGGGGTCTGAGCTCGGCCAGCGTGTCCGTCAGCTGCCGTTGGAGCTCGTGGAATCCCAAGGAGAGAACGTTGTCGACGTTGTAGGACAGCCGCAGCCTGCGCAGGCACCGGACCGACGACGCGTCCACCCTCACCGCGTGCGACGATGCCGGCGACGAGACCCGGGCGTTGCCGTGGATCCTGCGGAACTCCTTCGGGGTCATGCCGTGCTCGCGCTTGAATATCTGGCTGAACATGCTGGGCGAGGAGTATCCGTTGCGCGAGGCGACGTCCCGCATCGGCAGGTCGGTGGACGCGACGTCGTTCATGGCGTTGGCCGAACGGACCCCCGCCAGATACTCGCCGAAGGATTGCCCGGTGGCGCGGGAGATGCCGCGGGACAGCGTCATCGGCGACACGTAGAACCGTTCGGCCAGCGAGGAGAGCCTGAGGTCCTGGTTGTAGTGTTCGGAGATGAATCGGAGCACGTCGATCACGAGCTCATCGGAAGCCTGTACCATAAATTTATAATATCATCGATATTTGCGCTTTTCTGATATGTGAATAAATTATCTCGTCTTTATTTCTAAAGTTCAGACTACATGTTGCTTCTATTCTGAATATATCGACAGAAAACAAGCCGACGCGATGGCATCGGCCGGAATCCAACGGCATGCAGAACGACGATCGCGTGAACTTCAGGGAAGAACGGCTTGGTTTCTGACGCAACCGCACCACGGGCCCCGACGTCGAGACCCCGACCCGTGCGGCACGCAAAGAAAGGAAGAAACACCATGACCATTCCTCATATCGCAAAGGACGAGAAAGGCATCCCCACGCTGTACGTGGACGACAAGCCGTTCTTCGTCACCGGCGGGGAACTGCACAATTCCGCCGGCAGCAGCCTGAGCCACCTGGACGAATCCGTATGGCCCAACCTGCGCGGCATGAACGTCAACGCCGTCATCGCGCCGATCTACTGGGAATTGCTGGAACCGGAAGAAGGCAAGTACGACTTCACCCTGATCGACGGCATGGTCGAACAGGCACGCCGCGAAGGCATCAGGCTCATCGGCCTGTGGTTCGGCCTGTGGAAGAACGCCGAATCGATGTACGTGCCCAAGTGGATGAAGAAGGACACGGAAACGTACTTCCACGTCCAGGACGTCAACGGACGCTCCCTCAACTCCATCTCGCCGCAATGCCGCGCCGCGATCGACAAGGACAAGGCCGCATACGCGCAGGTGATGCGCCACATCCGCGAAATCGACGAAAACCAGTCCACCTTCATCTTCATGCAGGTGGAAAACGAGATCGGCCTGCTGGGCACCGACAGGGACTACTCCGACATCGCCACGGAAAGCTACATGCGCGGCGTCCCACAGGACCTGTGCGACGCGCTGCACGTGGAAGGAACCTGGGAAGAGGCGTTCGGCCGGGAACACGCGGCGGAAAGCTTCATGGCATACCACTACGCCAAAGCCGTCGAACAGATCACCGTCGCAGGCATGCAGGAGCATCCCATCCCCGCCTATACGAACTCCTGGCTGCTGCAATACCCGTGGTATCCGGGCTCGTACCCGAGCGGCGGCCCCGTCGGCACCGTCCGCGGCATCTGGAAGGCGATGGCACCCTCCCTGTTCACCATCGCACCGGACATCTACGTGCCGGAAATCGCCCAGACCATGGACGAATACACCACCGAAGACAACCCGCTGTTCGTACCCGAAGTACGCAAGGACGCCCAGACCGCATCCTACTGCCTGTACGCCTTCTTCGCCAAGAACGCGATCGGATACTCCCCGTTCGGCATCGAAGACCTCGCGCTCCCCCCGGAAAGCATCGCCCGCCCGCCGATGGAAGTGATGATCGCCCTGAACATCGACCCGGCGGCCTTCGACATCACCGACAGCAAGAAGTACCTGTCCCAGACCTACGGCATCGTGCACACGCTCACCCCGCAGATCCTGAAATACCGCAACACGGACCGCATGCACTCCTGGGTCCGCAAAACCGATTCGGACCGCGGCGTCCTGCTGCACCTGTCCGACTACGACGTACAGGTCGCCTTCTCACCCAAGGGCACGGCACAGCCGCTCGCGTCCGGCGCCATCATCGAACTCGACAACAACCGATTCCTGCTCGTCGGCATGATGAGCACGCTCACCTTCATGCCCAAGCCCGGAGAACGCAAACAGGTGGACGTCGTCTCCTACGAGGAAGGAAGCTTCATCGACGGAACATGGACCAAGAACCGCACCCTGAACGGCGACGAGAAGATGAACTTCGGATTCGGACCAATGCCGGAAATCCGCATGCTGGAACTCTTCAAATACTAAACGACACCCACCGAAACCGGCAACATAAAAACAGAAGGACAATCCCATGACCTCGACAACACAGTCGCCATCCACGGGAAGCAAAGGCAAATACACCGTAAGATTCGGCTACGCCGCAGCGGAAATCGGCACCACGCTCAGCTTCTACATGATCAGCTCCTACCTGGCCATCTTCTACACCGACTGCGTCGGCCTCTCACCGATGATCGTCAGCGGACTGATGCTCGTCGTACGCATCATCGAAGCGGTCGCAGCGCCGATCACCGGCGGCATCATCGACAAAACCTCAAGCCGATGGGGCAAATGCCGCCCATGGCTGCTCTGGGGACTGCCGTTCCTGGCGCTCTTCTCCATCCTCACCTTCTCCTCGTTCAACCTGGGAACCACAGGCGACACCATCTACGCGTACGTCACCTACATCGGCCTGGTAATCGCGTTCTCCTTCGTCGACACCGCCAAAAGCGCCCTGGTGAACACCATCACCATCGACGCCCAGGAACGCGTCGTGCTCAACTCCTGGCGCTCCACCGGCGCGAACATCGCCAACCTGGCGCTCGCGGGCGTGACCATGCCGCTCATCCTGTTCTTCGGTAACGGCGCCAAGGGCTATTGGACCACCTGCCTGATCTTCACGGTGCTTTCCATCCCGGTCATCCTGCTGTCGTTCGCCACCTGCAAGGAAACCGTGGTCACCTCCACATCGGGTCCGCAGGCCTCGTTCCTGCAGTCCCTCGCGTCGGCCGTGCGCAATCCGATGCTGCTGTGCCTGATGGTCTACAACATCCTGACGCTGACCGGAACCTTCGCCCGCCTGGGAACCCAGATGTACTACTACAACTACACGCTGGGACGCCCCGACCTGATCGCCGGCATCATGATGGTCTTCCAGTTCGCGCAGCTCATTCCGCCGTTCATCGTGCCGGCCATCGTGGCCAAGGTGGGCAAGCGCAACGGATTCTTCATCGCCAACATCGGCCAGGCGGCATCCGTGCTCGTCATGTACGTGGCGGGATTCGACAACATCCCGGTGGTGTTCGTCGGCACGTTCTTCCTCGGCTTCTTCATGATGAACGCGCTGATCACCTACAGCGCCACCTCCGACTGCATCGAGTACGGATACTACCGCAACGGACAGCGCACCCCGGCGACCACCGTCGGCGCGGTGACCCTTTCCGTGAAGGTCGGCCTCGCCATCGGCGGCTCCCTCGGAATCCTGCTCATCGGCGTGGCCGGATACTCGCAGGGCGTCGAGATCACCGACGCGGTGCGCGGCAACATCAACCTCGCCGTGAACGTCTTCCCGGCGGTCATGTTCCTGCTGGGCATGCTGGCCCTGATCCCGTACACCCTGTCCAACAAGCGCGTTGCCGAAATCCAGGAGGCCAACGCCGTCAAGGACGCCGAAGCTGCGAACGGCGCCGAATAGCCGATAGAATGATCGCATAGGTGCGGCGCGGCGGGCATGGAACCCCGCGCCGCACATCTTCCGTTCTTCCTGATTGTTCTTCACAACGATGTGAGGTGACTAATCGAAATGATGTCATTGCGTTGCAAAATATCATATGGCGCGGCCGAATTCGGCACACAGTTCTCATGGACCTTCGTCGGATCGTATCTGACCGTGTTCTACACGGACATCGTGGGCTTCACGCCGGCCGTCATCAGCATGATCATGCTGGTCGCACGCTGCTTCGACGCGTTCGACGACCCGCTCATGGGCATGATCGCCGAACGCACCCGCACGAAATGGGGACGTTTCCGCCCCTGGCTGCTGTTCATGGCCCCGGTGCTGGCGTTGTTCAACGTCCTGACGTTCGTGAACGCGGGACTGCCGCGCACATGGCAGATCGTATTCAGCCTGACCTCCTACATGCTGTGCGGGGCGGCCTATTCGATGACGTCCATCTGCGTCGGCTCGCTGCCGAACGTGGCCTCGTACGAAAAGGAGGACCGGGTCTCGATGAACGTGCACCGCAACATCGGCGGCAGTTTGGCGGGCGTGATCATCAACGCCATCACCATGCCGCTGCTGATGCGGCTCAGCGGCGGAACCTCGGGAAACTCGCGAAGCTACGTGATCGTCGCGGCCCTGTATTCGGCGACATGCCTGGTCTCGCTGCTCGTGGCGTTCCGGGGCACCGAAGAGAAAATCGGCGTTCCGCAATCGCAGAAACAGGTCAAAGCCCACACCGGCCTGCTCATCGTGCTGAAGGACCGCAACACGATGACGCTCATCATCGCCATGACCTTCTTCCTGACGGGCATCTTCGGCAGACTGGGCATCATGCTGTACTACTACCTGTACGTGCTGAACGATCCGACGCTCGTGGCGCCACTGTCCACACTGCTGTCCGTCTCCATGCTCCTGCCGTTGCTGTTCGTGCCCCGGCTCACACGATTCGTGAACCTCAAGACCCTGATGTCCATCTCCTGCGTCATCTGCGCGTCGGGCTGCCTGCTGATGTTCCTCATGGGCCAACGGCACGTCGGATTCGTCTTCGCGGGAACGTTCCTCCTCGGCGCGGGCAACTGGGTCAGCTTCTGCAGCGGACCGATCGTGGCGGAAATCATCGACGACGTACAGGTACGCACCTCGCAAAGAGTGGACGGCACCATATACTCCTGCGTGTCCTTCGCCACCAAAGTCGGCAACACCGTAGGCGGCTCGGCGGGCATACTCCTGCTCTCCGCCGCGGGCTTCGTGCCCAACACCGTGCAGAACGCGGCCACCATGCAAGGCATGAACGCGGTGATCAACCTCATCCCCATGGCACTGTTCCTCATCGCGGCGCTGGTGTTCCATACGATCACCATCGACAACCGCACCAGCGAGCGCAACACCCAGGTACTCAAACAACGCGACCCGGCAACCGCCACGCAGGAGCTCATCGACATGATACGCAACGAAAAATAAACCAGCATACCCGAACCCGCAAACCCTGCGTCGAACAAACGTTCGATGGCAGGGTGGTTTCGTTCCGGCCTTGCGTTTCCCGGTGTGGTCGGCACGGATGCGTATTGGCGGTTCCCGGCGTTCGCTTGGTATCCTGAATTCATATGAAGTATGAAGCAGGGGATGGCGGTTCGTCGTCCGTTCGACGGAAGGCTTTGGGGATGGCTGGTTCGTTTGATGGTGAGACCATTTCCGACATGCTGCGATTGGCGGAGTTCGCGTCATGGTTGCGCAGGTCGTCGCGTGACATGGTATGCGTGCTGGTTTCGCAAAAGGCGGATGGCAGGCCGGTCGTGCCGTTCAACCGGATCCGTAAGCAGACGGGCGCCCGCGCGGTCGTGACGATGATGTCGAACACCATGCAGCGAAGCGCCCGAAACCAGCTCGGCTCCGTCAACCCATTCCATGGCGCGGCCCGCATCTTCCCGGTGGGGGATTCATGGACGACGGATCCCAGACTCGTCCGGTTCGTCAGAGGGGACCTATCGCCGACGGAGTTCCTGAACGCCATGGAGGAACAGTTGCAAATCGCCCTTGCATACCACGATTCCCCAACCACGGAAGCATACGGGCGCGTGACATCCGAACCATGGAAAGCGTCGAAACGCAGCGACTCCCAGCCGACGAAACCAGCCGCGGAAAAACCAAGCCTGGCGGACGTACGCGGCCGAAACAGACTATACCGAATCGACATGGCCCACGCCAAACCATGCGCGGACTTCATACGCAACCAGGCACGCGAAATCCCCTGCATACTGGTCTCCCTGCCATCCGACAGCAACAAACCGTACCTGGACATCGACGCATTGCTCGACGAAATCGGCGACAACGCGGTCGTATTGCAGATCACGGACAGAAAAACCGACGACTGGCTGAACGACCGACTGCCATCATGGGCCCGCGCATACGACGGAGCCTGCCGTTTCCTACCGCCGCACGCATCAAACACAGGCGCCAGACTCTGCCGCATGAACACCGTCGAAGACAATACGAAAACAATCGACACACTATCGGAACTGGTATTGAACACCGCATACTCCAACGGCTACACGACAGGCGGTCCCGACGACACCGATACCGACACCAAGAAAGCGGCGAACCAGCCGTCCAAACCCGCGCACACCGAAGAAGCAACCATCGAAATCATCTTCAACGACATCGCATACGTCAGAACCAACGACGGCACACTACGCAAAACAAACCTCTCCAAATCCACGGCACAGACAGGCGTCACAACAAACCACCTAATCCGCAAAGGCCAAACCATCCAAGGCCACCCACTCAACGAAAACGATTTCGAATTCACCCCACAATGGCAGCATCCGAACGACGCATTGAAAAACTACCTACCAGGATCCACCATCACAGGACTGGCATCAGCCGTCTACTCAGACCTGCTCATACTGACCCTATACCCGGCCCTCGGAAACGAACCGGCAACCGAAGCCAGAATACACGGCCCGGAAATACTATCCAACACCAACATCGACCCCAACACGGACCTACGCCCCATCATCCACAAAAACGAACCCATCGCACTACACGTCGAAGAACACTCCGACCACAACTGGCGATTCTCCCTACCAGACAACACCGAACACATAACCCAACCCGCAAGCCTACTGAAAGACGGACCAGAATGGATCGACCCAACGAACGCGCTCGCATACCTCGACAGATTAAAAAGCAGCAGATCACTGGCAGACATGCCGTTGGACGAGCTGCTTGACACGGTCGACACGTTGGACGCCGCCAAGGAGACGATCCGTAGGCTGCACACGCAATTGCGGTCGGCGGACCGGCTCAATCGTGAACTGGACTCGGCGAACGAGACCCTGCGTCGGAGCAACGACGGTTTGAGAAAGAACCATCGGGATTATGAAAGGATGCAGGACGACACGAGCCCGCTCGCACCGTTCACAGGACTGTTCCCATCCATGCGCGACGAACTCGACTGGCAGCTGCACGCGCAGTCGCTACTGCAGTTCAGTGTGGCGGAACGAATAGCCAGGCCACTGGACGACTGGTCATACAAACCCGGATTCTTCGAAACCCTAGTGGAATGCGAACACGGAGACATGTTCCGCACACCACTGCTACGCACCATGCTGTTCGTACTTACAGGACACGACGACCTCAACGGAGCACGAGCCCACCGCCTACGCGAAGGCAGCGGCGGAGACGACGCAGACCGCATGGACGAGAACGGCAACTACATCTACCGGGTAGACATACACGGCCAATACCGACTACACTACGTCCGCGACACCGCACACCACGTCATCTTCAGATCAGTCGGCCCACACGACGCAGAACTCCGATAACCATCACAGCAATCCAAAAATCCACCCAAACACCACCAACAAACCCCGCCGATCAAAACAAGCGCTCGCCGGCGGGGTTTGCTTCTGGCGGGTGGACTCTGATTCCGCAAGGCAAGGCGGGGTTGTGGCGGCGTGGTGCGTGGTTGAATCACTGTATAAGTGAGGAGGCTGCCGGTAGACTACAAACGGTAGGAATCGTAAGTAAGGACGATAAGGGCAAATGATTGCCGGAGCAACGAAGAACAAGGTCGATGATATCTGGCAGCGCATGTGGGAGGGTGGCATCACCAATCCCATCGAGGTCATCATGCAGCTGACATACCTCATGTTCATGAAATCGCTTGACGATAGGGAACTCGAAGTCGAAGCCATGGAAACGGTGGGGGTGACGGAAAAGCACGTGTTCCCTCAGACGGAGGAAGGGCAGGCGATTCGATGGAGTCGGTTCAAGGATCTTCCAGCCGAACAAATGTTCGAAGTGGTTGGGCGGAAGGCGTTCCCGTTCATCAAGACCATGCATTCGGACAATGCCTTCGCGAAGAACATGGAGAAGGCGGCTTTCGGGTTCACCAAGCCCAAAACGCTCGAGAAGGCGGTCTCCGGCATTGACGACCTTTTGTCGAACT
>CAVEXE010000015.1:0-54956 GCA_963619615.1 Senegalimassilia sp.
CCGCGAACACCCCGGAAACCCTTGCGAACACACACATCCACCGGCGTGTCGCAAACACCGGAAACAGACCGGAAACACCAACGAAACACCACCACCGACACCCGACCGACACGGAAAACACCCACGGACACGGACCCGCCCCACCGGAACACGACGGGACACCATCCCCCAGACCGGAAGATCCCGAAAACAAAAACATCCGGAAACCCACCAGAGAACAGACAGAAACCGGAAAACACGACGACCGCCACGAAACAGGACGGCACGCCATCCGACAAACCCGAAGAACCCCCAAAACAAAAAACCACACAAAAAACGTCCGGAAAACCGGAAACCGTGACGACGGACGCGGAACGGAACACCACGCGGCGAACCAAAGGAACATACGAAAACCCGGGCACGCAGCAACGCGGCCCGGGCATGATCGATCGAAAAACTCTATCGGCGTAAGGAAGTCGAAATGGATCCGACCATGGCTCCGTCAAGAGTCAAGCAGCACATCAATGGCAACTGAACTGGTACAGGGCCCAACCATCGGAATCCTTCGACAGATTCGAATAATCCTGAACCTTCGTCATCGTGCCATCGGCAACATAGCCATCAATCAGATTCTGATCATGGAACGTGTAGTACTGCTCCTTGAACGTGAACATCTGCAAACTCGGAGCCTGCTCGCCCATACTCAAGAAGTAGGCGTCACCGTTCTCACTCAGCGGGCAAACCGTATTCAGCAACTCATCGCCGTTGCCGGAAGCGAACGCATTCTCCGTCTGACCGAAAATCGCGCCGTTCTTCTCCGATTTCGGATTGTAAATCGGGAACAGCATATCCGCGCCATACATGGCGGTCGCATACATGGAGCCGTTCAAAGGATCGGAAACCACCACGGAATCAGTGCCGATCTCCTCGACCATCCTCTGAAGAATCTTCTCCTTCGTGGCCGTAAGCTGTTCCTCCGGCTGGGCATCGTCAATCGTCATATTCGCGTAGACGGAATCCGACAGACCGGAACGAACCGTATTGTTGAACTGGCAGCACACCGCGAGTGACGCAAGCACGACGATCGTCGTGACTCGAATCACAATGCCGCGCACACGAACGGTATCGGCATAACCGCCATCAACCGCGGTGGTGACGTCGTCAAGCACACGAACCGACATGGGCTTGCGCTTGGAGCTGGCGCTCGTTCCACGGAAAATCACCGCGGCCGCAAAAATGATCAACGGCAGCACGCCGAACGGAATCATGGTCAAAGGCCTGGTTTCGGCGCGGTACCAAACCGCTGTGACGATGTTCGGAAACCAGCCGGTGAGCGCGGTTGAACATACGTATACCAATCCAACCAGGAAAAACGACAGCGTCACGGCAATCGCATCAGCGCGCAACCGTAGGCATTCGGACGCACGATTCGGCAGGAAAAGCCGCGGACATGCGGCCGCGACGACGCTCACAATCAGCGCAATCGCAACAACCATGGCCATGAACCAGCCCTGCGCGCCGGAAATATTCTCCGTGACGTAGATACGCAACGCTTCGGGAACCGTACGATTCGGCACGAAGGTATGGAACCAGCTTGACGGATCGAAATAACGATCGGACTTGTAGCTGAACATCATGTACACCAGCAGTGCGCCGGCACCGAGCAATGCGGCGACTACAAGCGCGGCAATCGCCTTCCATGGCAGACGAGTCAACGCGAACGGAGCCATCAGCAACAGCCAGGTGAACGCAATACGAGGATGCGCGAAAACGCATATACCCGCGGTAACAAGAAACCATACGATCCACTTGACCACATGAGCGCGGTAGGTGACGGCATCCATGAGCCGAAGTGTGCAATACAGCCAAAACGGCAGAAGCGTAGTGGCCAGACCGAACGCGATCAAAGGCCCCGAAGCGAGCATCTGGAACGGATGGCAGGCCGACGCAACGGCAAGCAGAGGCACGATGATCGCCATGACGCATGGGAAAGGATGCGAGGAAGGCCAAGACTTGGAGGAAGAACGGCGAATGGTGAAATACGATGCGAAAAGCTGCATCGCCACCGGCCAGATCAAGCCGGACGTAACAAGCCACACCATGTTGAACGCGGCATACACCGAAACGTTCAGCCCGAAGAAACCGGCGATTCTGGTCAGACCCGCGGCAAGCAAATGGAACAGCGGAGGATAATACTCGTCGTTGGGCCACAGATGCGTGGCCGCGCCTATGCCCTCGTCGAGAATCTTGCGGATGAAGTAGTAGTGGGCGGGCGCATCGATCTCCTGCAAAGGATTCAACCAGGCCGCGGAACCGCTTGGGAACCAGAGGAACACGACCACCGTTGCGAGAAGAACGCCCAGCACCGCGCATGAGGGGAATGCAAAACGCAAAAGATTCCATGCTTTCCGGACGGTCCGCCCCGTGGTTACGCCGCCCGCAGCCGATTCGGCCCCTAGGGAACCTTCAACGGAGTGGATTTCAGACGCTCCCCCATCAAAATCCCGCACCGGCCTGGCGGGAAGGTCGTCCTGTTTGCCAAACGGATTATTCGATTCGTTCTTCTTCATCGCTACCAATCGTAACGGCGAGCGCAATCATACTCAACATCGCGCAACATCGCGCATTCAACGTCGCACACTCAACATCACCGAACGCCACCCGACATGTGATTTTCAGGAATCATTCAGACTTCACGCAGGGGTATAACAGTATTGCGCAAGAAAACAATCACATTGAGTGACCATGATGTTCGTACGGGACGCATTATGCGCTTCGGGCCTGCCTTGCTGCGAGCGCGCGTCCCGGCCAACGTTGTTGTCGGCAAAAACGCCGATGCACTACAAACAGAGAACTGGAGAAGTACCGCATGTTCGTTCTAAAGAACGCATGGGCCGCGCTCGGTCGCGTCAAATGGCGTACCGCGTTGATCGCCTTGCTCACACTGCTGGTGACGTTCTCGGCGGCTGTGGACCTGGCGGTCCTTCGAGCCGACGAAACCGCCAATAATGAAACGTACCAGTCGCAGACGGCTTCGCTTACGATCAGGCCGAACGCGGAGACCAAAGCGAAGCGAGACGGCGCTGATTCCAGCTATACCGATAATTACCTGACTTGGGCGAAGTACAGCGAGTACGCCACCGCCGTACAGAACGAAAGCATTTCGTTCGATTACACGATCGCGACTTCCCTTCCTGTGCGCAGCAGCGATTCTCTGAAGGCGATCGACGCCAAGACCGAAACGAGTGAGGACAAGACCGGCGGCAATCTGACGTTGCAGGCCTTCTACACGCTTGATGCCGCAAGGCTTAACGAATACGGATACTACAAGGTTGTGCAGGGCAAGCATCTGAGCTATCAGACCGCAGGCAAGGGCGTGCTGATTTCCAAGGCTCTGGCCGATAAGAACAATCTCAAGGTCGGCGATGAGGTGACCGTCGGCAATCCGACCGACGCTTCCACGACGTACACGTTCACCGTACGCGGCATTTACGAATACGATAGCGAGACGCCTGATGGCAACGGTTCCGATGCCACGTATGCCAAGGACAATCGTGAGAATGTGATCTACACGACGTATCTGACCTTCGCCGCCCAGGGACTTGACACCAGTGACAGCGAAGGCTGGGGCGTGCCGGATCTGAACATCATCTTCTCGTTGAGCGATGTGTCGGCCTACAACCAGTTCGTCAAGCTGGTGAAGAAGGCCAAGCTGGATACGAAGACGTACGACATTTCCTCGCCGTCTCTGACCGCGTATAAGGAAGCCATCCAGCCGTTGGATTCCGCCGCTACGGTAGCTCGCGTGATGCTGATTGTCGTGTTGGCCGTGGGTGGTTTGGCGTTGCTCGCGTTGACGTTGTGGGCCGCGATTGGTGGACGAACCGGAGAGATCGGCATGGCTATGGTGACCGGTGTTACCAAGGGTCGTCTTGGATGGCAGTTCATGCTGGAAAGCCTTATGACAACCATGCCGTTCTGGATTATCGGAATCGTGGCTGGCGCGCTGTGCGCCAAGCCGTTGGGCACCTTGTGGGCCGGAGGCCAGGCCGTGGCCATCACTTCCGCATCCGTGTGGAATCTGATCTGGTACGGATTGGGCGCATGCCTGGTGCTGGGCATTGTGGCGTTCATCCGTGTGATGTGCTTCAACTTGAACCAACTGTTTGAGAACCGCTCGGAGGTGAAGGCGTGAGCGACAAGAAAAATCTCGAGAACATCGACGAGACCATCGAAACCGCCGAGACGGAGAACGTTACGGATGCCACGACCGAGGCTGTGGAGGATATGACGAAGACCGCCGAAGCCGCAAAGACCGAAGAAGCCACGGAAACCGCAGAAGCAGCAGAGACTGCAGAAACAGCAGAGACTGCAGAAACAGCAGAGACCGCAGAAGCAGCAGAGACTGCAGAAACCATGGACTCCATCGATTTCGATGTGGTTTACGACGATGAGGCGGCCGACGAAACCGCGGAAGACGAACCCTCGATCGACGTGGTCGACAACAATGCGGAACAGGTGAACGAGACCTTCGCGTTGGCACAGGACGAAACGGAAACCACAGAAACCACGGAAACCGCACCGTCGCAATCGCAAGCCAGCGTGGAAGCCGACTCGGCAACCACCGTTTCCTCCCAGCTCGACCACGAAATCAAGCGTCGCAGAAAGAAGGACAACTTCTTCCTCAAGTCGAATCCGACGTTCAAACTCGACCATGTGACCGTCACGAACCGTAAGACGGGACGCAACATTCTCGACGATCTTTCTCTTTCGTTCCAGGCCGGCTCCACGCATGCCGTGCTCGTGGACGAGGAAGATACCGAGCTGCACCAGATTCTGCTGGCCACCATGGTGGGCATGGTCAGGACCGATCGCGGCAATGTGATGCACAAGAGCACCAACATCGCGGACATCGAGCCTCTTGACCTGCTTGGCCATCGTTTCGGATTCATGCCGCAGCGTTTCGCCATGCGTGAGGATCTTGATGCGGAAGGCAACCTGCTGTATGCCATGGAAGCCTCGAACCGCAACTTCCTCAAGCCGAAGCCGGTGATCGCCCGCGATCTGCTCAAGCGCGTCGGATTCACCGAGGTGACGTCCGGCCTGCCGATCGGCAAGTTGAGCGAATTGGACAAGCGCCGTGTTGCGATAGCCCGCACCATGTGCTGCGAGGCCGAGGTGATCATCGTTGACGAGCCGACCGCCGGACTGGATGCCGAGGACGCTGCGGTGGTGCTGGATCTGCTGAAGAAGTTCAAGCGTGATGCGGACCGCAAGCGTGCGATCATCGTGGTGACGTCCAATCCGGATGTGGCCGATGCGATGGAGCACACGGTCGAGCTTTACTAATCACGGCTAATCGTGTAGCTGGTTGTAACTAATCACGACCAGTCGCAACCAGCTACGCGATTCCGGGAATAGAACGGAATGGAACATAGACGGGCCTCTTGAGGACATACCATCCTCAAGAGGCCCGTTGGTTATGGAATCGTCCAGTATTGCCGCATATACGCCGTATACGCAACCGCAAAAAGTGCGTTATTCGGCGATGCGCATGTTGTAGTGTTCGGCCAGCGGCTTCACGTCAAGCACTCCGTAGCGTTCGAGCAGACGCAGCCATTCGAGCTTGTTGCTCTCTCCGAAACGGGCCGCCTTGCGCGTATAGGCCTCCGCGGTGAGGAATTTCGGCGGAATCGACTTGCTGTTGTATTTGTCGGCCACCATCACCACTTCCTGTTCAAGATTCATAGGCATGTAGTCGGCCGGCGGAAGCGGCAGATGCTGCGATTCGACGGCTTCCTTGGTGAGGCCGACACCCGTGTGGTTTCGGGCGAATTGGGCGATCGACTCGTCAACGCCCTCATTCAACAGGTATTCGTAGCCTTTGATTCCGTGCTGCACATAGTTGGGACCATCGAATTTGAGCGGTTTACCATCGGTGCCGTCGTGCTTGAGCAGATAATACGTGCCGATATCGTGCAACAGCGCGCCGATCACCACCAGATGCTCGTCGATGAGGCGCGGCGGAACCGTGCCTCCTGTGATGCCATCGGATTGCGGTATTTCATTGGATGGAACGCATCGATTGGTGAAGAGAGCGTTTTGCCGTCGGACTATACGACGTGCGATGTCGGCCACGACCACGCAATGGCCGTGAATCAAATCGTATGCCGCTTGGGATTGCGCGATGTTCTTATGCAATTCGTCCACTTGGGCGAGCGTGGGGATATATCCGTTTGCCATACGCCCAGCATAGCCACGGATACCCGGCTGAACCCAATCAGATGGAGCGGACGCGGAATTCGCCGGTACGGTTGGATGCCACGATCATCTGGTCGTTCTCAAGACGGGTCCATCCGTCTTCGGCGCGCTGGTCGATGCCGGAGCTGGCCACGACCACGCCCTTGGGCTGAGATTCGGAGGAATCACCGCCGAACGCACGGTAGCGAAGCACACGGTAATCATGGGCCTGTTCGCCACGGCCATACTGCTCGTAGATTTCCACGATGCGCTTGGACGTGACCTCACGGCCGGCCGCGCACAGTGCGATGAACTGGTCCTGGCTTTGGATCATGCAGTTGTAACTCGACTTCGGATAGCTCTTACGCAGTTCACGCACCGCCTGGGCCACCGCCTCGTCGAGCGCGAAACCGAAACCGATGTACTGCAGAATCACCGCGAAGAAAATCGCCGAATCGGAACGGCCACCGGTCGACTGCACGATGTTCGGATCGACAGGGAAGGAACGATTGGTGATGATGTTACGACCTTGGTCGTCGGAGATGTCTCCATTGTGGATGAAGCTCAGACCGCTGGCGTAGAACGGCTGCTGGTTCTCGAGAATCAGCGGAAGGTTGGAGCTGGCCAGACGAAGATGCCACAGGCCGCCACGTGCCGGAGTGGCGGCGAGTTCGTCGAAGATGGCGTCATGACGGGCCGCGACGGTGTTCTTGTAGATCGCCGTGCCGGTTTCCGGAGACGGTGCGCCACCGTCGCGATGGTACGGGGATTCCTCCGGAACGGTGATGAGCGCCGCTCCCCAACCGTCGTTGTGGATCTCACTCAGATCACGGAAATCGCGTACGTTCTGCATGCCGAGCACACCATTGAGACTGGTGTTGCTTCCGGCTGCCGCGAATCCAAGTAATCTGCACATGGTTGTAAACCATACCGGTACTTCGTTTCGACGCGCGCACACCGTTATCAGCGTTCCTTATAGCAAGCGAAAAAACGTCGGCTTCGGAGGTTCACGAAGTGGTTCCGGCATGCTTCCCGCGGTTTTGACAAAACAGTTCCGGCGATTTTTTCGTCAGATTTCATCAGATTCCATACACTTCGCGCGTTGTTTCACGGGTCGCGCGGGCGATTTCGGCAAGCGGCCTGTCGAGATAATTGGCGAGCGCCTGCAACGTATACGGGATCATGTACGGCGCGTTGGTGCGCCCACGGTATGGCATGGGACTCAGATAAGGCGCGTCTGTTTCGATCATGACATGGCTCATGCCGACGATTTTCGCCGATTCGCGGATACCGTCGTTGCCTTTGTAGCTGGAGGTACCGGAAAGGCTGAGATACCATCCGTTTTCTCGTGCGATCTGGCCCATTTCGGCGTCTCCCGAATAACTGTGGAACACGGTTCGTTCCGGAGCCCCGTCTGCCAGCAGGGTTTCGATGACTTCCTTGTGGGAGTCACGGTCGTGAATCTGCATGGGGAGGTTCAGTTCCTTGGCGAGCGCGATGTGCGCGCGGAAGGCTTCGCGCTGTAATTCCTTGGCCGCTTCCCCGGTTCGGAACAGGTCCATGCCGGTCTCTCCGATGGCGATGACCTGCTTCGGGTAGGTGACTGCGAGGCGATGCACTTGAGCCATGGCGTCATCGAAACTGGTGTCGTGCCATGGTTTGTATTTGAGCGGCAGGCCGTCCGGTCCCGGTACTCCGCGATGGCCGTGCAACACGGATTCGTTGGGGTGGATGGCGATCGCCGCGTATACCACTCCCGGATGTTCTCGGGCCATGTCGATGGCGGTCATGAGATTGGGAAGCTCGCATCCGGAGTCGATGACGCCTTCCACACCCACCGATTGCGCTTGGGCCAGTAATTCGCCGACGCTGTACACCGGCACTTCAGGCTGGCCTTTTTCAGCCGCTTCATGGCTCATTGCCTTCGAGAAGGGAACCACTGAGGCCACATGCGTGTGGTTGTCGATGACGTGCGCGTCTTCCGGAAGTGGTTGCGGGGCTGGCGCCCAGCTGCGGTCGCGATGGTGTTTGCTCATGGTTTCTACATTAGCGCCAAGAATACGCATCAACGCACATCACATTAGCCCTCGTCCCACCGGCATTTAAAACAACGCCCGTTTCAAAACCAGTAGCATTTCAAAGCAATTCCTCACCTGCTGGAGAGAAAATCCGCAGGAACGCTTTCCTGATTTGATATCAAGGCATTCTCTACGCCTTTTCGTGCGACACTTCCACGAATCATCAACGATGTATCTATCTGCACAGCCAAAGGATCATATTCCTTGCGGAAAATCCCATGCTCGCGTAATTTCATAAGCAATTCCGCATCATGCAGATTCAACGCTGGCATGGCCTTATTGCCAAGCAGCATATTCACCGCGGTCTGCCCCATCTGCGCGCGGGGAATTCGAACCGTAGTAATGGGAGGATTCACCATGGGGGCCACCAAGGTACTGTCAAACCCCACCACGGACACATCCGCGGGGACGCGGATGCCATCTATACCGAATTTTCGAACAACTCCAGCGGCAATAAGATCATTGAAGCACACCACTACATCCGGAAGCGCGCTTTCCAACGCAATCGCAGCTTGCATCCCACCTTCGATGCTGGGCTTCACCGAGCCAATCTGCCGTAGTTCCATACTGAAATACTGGCATAATCGGCTCAATGTCTCCCAGCGGGATTCGTTCGCCCACTCGCTATGAGAACCCGCGACATAAGCGATAGTGCGCAAATCATATCGCCTGAGCAGCATCAGGGTACGAGCCACGCCAAGCAAAGGATCCGGGATGACGCTTGGCACCCCTTCCAACGGACGATTCATCATTACCACGGGAATACGCCCATACAATTTCTGTATTTTGGAGACGCTCAGTTTGTCGGTACAGAGAATAAGCCCATCCAGCTTATCGATGATATTGTCCACCAGATGTTGCGCCAACATGACGGAATCACCGATTTCGATAAGGCTTACCGCGCTGTTGGATTCCAAAGCGGAGAGCTGCGCTCCTTTGAGAATCTGAGCACCGACTCCATTCGACGCATCGTTAACCAGCATAGCGAAAAGATGTGAATCATTTTCTTCGCCGAGTCCGAAATCATTTTGTCCATAAATGCCATCGTCCGAACGGCTTTTCAAATGATGCGCGGACGGCACATACCCCAGACGCTTGGCAACAGCACGCACATGGCGCAATGTCTGAATATTAACTCTATTCGGATTGGAAAACACACGTGAAACGGTTGAAACGGCAACGCCCGCCTCACTAGCCACGTCTGCCAAACGCACTTTGTTGACCATCGTTCGCGTCCAATCATCAATGATTCAATCCGATTCGAATCAAATTACCGTTTCAATGGTAATAGTCGCACCCTCATTTCTGTATATCAAAATGAGGGTGCGACGTTTCAATCAGCCATTCGCAATACTTTGGTCAACTGTAATCACACTTCGGCGCTCGCTGCGTGACGTTCAGCCAAATCAGCCTTAATCTGCGCAAACTTCTTCTCGGTAATCGGATAGAAAAACATGATAGCCGCGGAAATCACGAAGCCGATAAGCGGAACAAGACCGCAGGCCAGACGCAGATTTTCGGTGACGGACGGATCCTGTGCGACGTTCATGCCTTCCTTGTAACCGGTGAACGCAAGAATCGCCGGTCCCAGCCAAGAAGTCAACGCGCCGAACATCTGGCGGAAGAAGCTCAAGCCAGCCATAGCCGCACCATCGGTACGTTTTCCGGTCTTCCACTCATAATATTCGACGGTATCGCCTTCCATACCCCAAACGTAGTTTCCGCAGAACTGCGCGCCAATAGCGTTCAGCGCCATTGCGAACAAAGCCAGCCACACGTTTTGCACGAAGATGAACATCACGCCGCCGACGATGCCAAGGGCACAGCCGAGGTACCAGCCACCCTTCTTGCCGAACTTGCGAGCGATGAACGGTCCGAACGGAGAAGCCACAACGCCGATGGATGCATTAATCAGGGTGACCAAGGTGGTGATCAACGCGATGGTTCCGGCATCCATACCGTTGGCAAGAACCTGCTTGGCAATAATCGGCCCAATGGAACCAACGCAGGTGGCGATCAGATAGAAACCAGTGGCGAAGCACAGGATTAGCAGTGCCGGGTTCTTCACGATCGCCTTGATGGTATCAACGAAGGAGACCTTAGGCTGAGCCGGCACATCGACCTGCTCAATAGTGGTCTTGTACAGGAAGACATAAATCAGAGCACCAATGAGGCAGAAGATGGCAACGACAGGAAGGAACAGCTTGGACGGATCCATGGAGTTGACCTTCGGCGCAAGCGTGAAGGTGATGATTAGACCGAACAACGCGCCACCGACCATACGTGCGGACGACAAACGTTGACGCTCATTCTGATCCTGGGTCATAGCCCCCAGCAGAGCACCATACGGAACACCACCAAGAGCGCCAAGGAGTTGGTACAGCAGATACGTGACGACAGCCCAGCAAACCTTGACCTGCAGTTCCGCATCGGCGGGAATGGTATACATCAGTGTGATGGCCACCATCATCGGGACGCCGAACCATACCACCAGACGGCGGAACTTGCCGTCCTTATTGCCTTTCACACGATCGACGTAATTGCCTGACAGCAGGTACACAACCGCTTGGAAGAAACGCGCGAACAGGAAGATCGCCGCTGTAGTCGCCGCAGGAATGCCAATGTAGATGTAATAGGTGGCCAGGAACATCGACATCATTCGCCAACCGATATTATTGGCGAGATCTCCAGATCCATAGCCCACATAGTTAAGCCATGTCAATTTCTGCATCTTCTTCTGCGGAGACGCAGTTGTGGTCGCAGCACTCATTGCCACTTTCTCCTTCTGTTTTATTTATTTCGTGACCTGGTTTAGATTCACAATTGATTCAGCGGACGATGCAAGGCAAGGACGGGCTAGACTCTATGCTCATGCCGATTGCGTTCACCGCTATCACACTCGCCGTATAGTTGCCCGGAGCAAGACCGAAAACGACATGCTCGACTTCGGAACCGTCGGCCTTGACGACCGTTGAGGTTCCCTCGGTAAGGTTGCGCAGCGTCAACACGTAGGAAAGCACTTGTGCACCACCATCCGATGGCTTGCTCCATGTGATCTTCATCTCATCGCCACTTGATGTGACACCCGGCTTGTTCGGTTGCGAAGGTATCTGGGCCACAAGGGTCGGCACGCTATATTGGCTCAATGCCACCAATCCATCAGTTCCACGTACTTCAATGCAAATCCGATATTCTCCTTGCGGAAGCCCATCGAATAGGCATCCAGACGCACTCTTCGAAGTCCACAGACAACGCTTCAACAATCGCTCGGCTTCCATGGACTCCAAATGGGCGACAACACCCGTGGCGGAAGCCTCGACGTCCGATGGCAGTGTCCAGGTCGCGCGCAACGTTCCATCGGGGACCTGCAATACGACTTTCGGTGCCGGAATGCGTTCCGAATCCACATCGTCAGCAATACGGCATGCCTTGCCATCACCAACGGCCACCGGTTCGCTATACGCCTTCTCGCCCGATCCAATGGCATTGAAACTATAGATCTCTGCCGTCCACAATCCATCTGGAATTTGCTGAATGCCTGCATGCTTGACATCGCCCGCAACTTGGGCCTCAAGGGTCTCATCCGCTTCATTACGCAGAATGACCCGGCTCCCCTGCAGTACGGACCGGCCATCGAAAGCAGACTGCCACGACACGAGAACCGTGTGGTCCTCCACCTGAAGATGCACCTGTTCCGGGGCGCCGGGGACAGTTGGCATATGGGTGTCGGCATATACCGCGATTTGCGCGAGCTGCATGGCGTATTCGCCACTTTCGTTCGGATTGGCACGCAATTTGGATGCTTCCACCTTGACAAAACGCACATTCTCAACCGAAGGAAAATCGAATGCTCTGGCTTTTCCATTACTCGGCAACGGATAATTCACACATGATTTCACTGTCTTCCAGGAATTGCCATCTCCGGAAACACTGATGAGAAAATCTCTTGGGAAGCCTTGCCCGACATTTGGATCAGCCGCTTTGTGGCCCGCCGCGAATTCGAGCACTCCACCGACGCCTTCACCTTCGCCATGAAAAGCCTCCGCCACCGTGCCTCCTGGGTTCTCGCCTCGTGGGGCGAGAACCACCTGGGATATGGTACGAGGCTCCGGTAATTCCAGTTGGACCCATTCCGGACGATTCTCGGCATGTTTTTCGGATGACCAGCCGAACCGGTTATAGTCGGCCGTGAAGCAACCATCAACCAAAGACGCACTGGTCCAACCGTTCAATGTGTTTACCGAAGAGACCGTCACTCTGGCTCCTGCAGCCAAGTTGAGCGCGTCCTCATCAAACGGCATGTCACCTGCGATAAAGGTGATTCTGACGCTTACCGAATCACCGTATTCTCCGGTATATTCGATTCTTCCGGAATACCTACGTCCGGTTCTCAACGCACCAACATTCACCGTGTAATACTGTTCCTGCTCGTGACGTAGATTGCCTTCAAATCTCTCCAGCGAGATGGAGCCTTCCGCATCGTCGATCAACCGGGCCGTCCAGCGCTCACTCAGGACGCCACCCAACTGCTTGAGATGAATGCAATGTTTCACACGGCGGGAAATCCAATCGACTTTGCCAAGATCAATGTCATTACGGCTGACTCCGATCCTCGCAGGCGCCGGACGTCCGATCCATCCAAGGAAATTATCCTCATGGAATTTAAGCTTGCCGCCCTTACTCACCTCCAATGAAAGAATCAGCTTGGATTCCGTGGCCTCCACTTGTCCGGGAACGCGGATGACAATCTTGCGTTCTCGAGACTCCCCATGTGGCACCTCAATATCGAAATCCCCTTCGCTGTGCCGAATCAGCCGCTGCGTGGCAACGTTCTCGGAATACACTTTCCACGACACATTCAATGTGGTACCGTCAATCTCCTCATCGTTGTAGATGATCAACGTCCTCTCGGAATCCACACCAGGCTGATAAATGCGATGCGCCAGACCCAGACGTGGCTCTCCATCAAATCCCTTGTCGAATGCAGCGATATCGGCATAGGAATTCGCGAAATATTCGAACCCATCTCCTTCAACCCAACGCTCATCATCAGACGCGGTGGGATCGAACTGCGGACGGATCAGCATCTTCGGGTTCAGCCCATGCTTGGTGGCCTTCTGATCGAGCGGAATGCACCGTTCGATATTGTCATAGACGAACATCGACCAACAGAACGGTTTCCAATCCATCATCCTGGTCGTACGGATGCCACGCGTGACGCGTCCCAGTTCACGACCAAAATCAGCACGCGAAATAGTATCTGGATTGCCATTGAGACGGCCATGATAGATGTCTTTGATGGTTCCATCCGCCGCATACTGCGGAATACCGGCAGTGGAAACAGAGAATTCCTCACCTGCCCCCAAGGGCAGATCCGAATCAATCTGATATAGGTCATAGATGTTCGGAGCCGATGTCATACCCGACGGATATCCGCCGAAGTAGTGACGGGAATCCTCGTTGGTAACGGGCCTGTTGAATCCGTCGTTAATGACCATACGACTGGTATCATTGCGCAGCACCGCCTTTTCCAAAGGGATTACCAATTCTGTCTCGTCGTTTGGATTCCAAGCTTCGTTGGTAGTGGACCACAAAACGATACTCGGATGATTGCGGTATGCACGCACCCAGCGTTCCACCCATTCGCAGTAATATCCAATCGCCTCATCGGAGTAATTGATGTAGTACGGAGGATTGAGTGAAACGTTCGAAACGGAACCTGGATTCCAGAAAGCGGTTTCCTCCTCCATCAACATGCCGATCTCATCCGCATGATCATATAGAACCTGCGACGGGACCGAACGAATATGGTTGCGGATGATATTCGCATTAGCATGCTTGTACGCATCCAGCCATGTAACCGTCATAGAATCCATGGCATGGTTGTCATCAAGGATCACTCCATAGGAATCACCGATCTCATTGATCAGATCACGGTTACCCTGATTGAGCAAACACAATGAATCACCACGAAGACGAATCTTCACGCCATTCAGGTAATACTTGTCCTTTATTCGATAGAACTGGCGGAAGCCGAACCGGTCGGAAAGAGAATGCGACACCGTTCCGTCTTCCACAATCGATGCTTTCGCCACATACAGGAACGGATCCGAACGACTCCAATAGTGCGCATCCGTCCACGATGCTGACAAAGTGATAACCACTTCGCTATTCGCGACAACATCCACGGAATCACTGCGCAAGTGCAGAGATGATGACCCGCCGTCATTGGCGGCCCACGGAGACACTGCGACGTGCACATCGACCACATGCGTTTCATTCGTATGGTTGACCACTGTCACGTTCAACGTCAACTCATCGTCGGACGGATCGGCGTTCTTCTTCAGATCCGGGATAATCTGCACGTCATCGACGCGCAGCTTTGGCTTGGTCCGTACATAGACGTCGCCGCCAATACCGACGCGGCCCACGATGTTCTCGACTCCGAAGGGGAACAACAGCTTGTCGGGCCCTGCCTCGGGCGCCAGCGCGTCCTCAGGCAGTTGTTTGACACTCCACACCTCGATGAGTATCTCATTGTCTCCAGGATGCGCAGCATCATTGATATCCAAATCATACGGCAGCAACGTCATCAGATAACCCTTGGTGCTCTTCGGTCCCACGGAGACGCCGTTCACCAACACTTTGCCCAATGTGGCAAGGGCTCCAACATGCAGCTGAATATCCTCGTCGAACATTCCCTCATCGAAATGGACGACGCGACGATACACGCCATGTCGTAGCCCTTTCTCCCAGGCCAGCGGATATCCGGTCGTCTGGGGGAGCGAATCCCACCATGTGGGGACAATTATGGGGACGCTTTCCTCCAATCCATTCGGATGGAATTCCCACTCGCCATTAAGCTCAAGCTTCATTGCCTCTCCAATTCATCAACGAACCAATGTGTCTACGTCGAACGATACTTACACTCTTTTTTTGCCTTTTTTTGCCATCATTTTTTTGCCATAGTTTGCCTTTTGCCAAAAATTGCCATGGATGGGAGTCTGGAATCGCAACGTTTTAGAATGAACTTCGCAACGGCATGGAAGGGGAAGGCAATGATAAGACATCGCAAAGCAGCATTCACCTTGATCTGTGCGATATCCACACTCGCATTAGGCCTGTCAGGATGTTCCGGGGACACCGCGGAGAACGGTACAGAAATCACGTTATGGACCTGGCAATCGACCATCGATGATTTTGTGAAAGCATTCGAGAAGCAATATCCAAGCATCCATGTCGATGTGCAGAACGTTGGCGCCAATGACAAGGAATATATGCAGCTATCCAATGCCATAGACGCGGGGCGAGGCGTTCCAGATCTTGTCTACTTGGATTACAACGCCGTGCAGCAGTATGCGATAAGCGGCGATCTTAGAGAAATCGACAGTCTCGGATTCCGCGATATTGCCAACGACTTCACCAATAGCTCGATATCCAATGTGACCATCAACGGCGAGCATTACGCATTACCGATTTCCTCCGGCCCGATGGTGATGTTCTACAACAAAGCCGTTTTCGACGAAGCGGGTATCACACAACCCCCTGAGACGTGGGATGAATATTATTCCGATGCGAAGCGTCTCACACAAATGGATTCGACGGTCTACATCGCTAACGACACTTGTGACGGCGGCTTTATCACCTCGATGCTGTGGCAATCCGGTTCCAGACCATTCACCTTGCGCAACACCACGCTGGACATTGATCTTTCGTCCCACAGCACACAACGGTTCGCGACCATGTGGCAACGGCTTTTAGACGAGAATCTCATTGACACTTCCACAGCATCTTGGTCGGACGCATGGTATTCAGGACTCCAACAAGGCAAAATCGCCACCGTGCTTACCGGCGCATGGCTGATCACAACGCTTAAGAAGAATTTGCCGAACAGTGCGGGAGATTGGCGGATAGCACCCATGCCGCAATATGTCTCTGGAGAATACCGCAATTCAGAGAACGGAGGTGGAGCTCTGGCGATTCCTAAGAAATCTGCAGCTGCGAACGTCAAATCCGCCTACTTGTTCGCAAAATGGTTTGCACATGATGGCGGGGTGGAATGCAATCTTGCCCAAGATGGCATTCCACCCCTAAACAAGGTGTTCTCCGACGAGAAGTATCTCCAAGAGACGGACTCTTTCTTCGGTGGACAGCAAACGCATCTGGTCATAGCGCAGGCTTCCAAGGAAGTGGACCCCGATTGGCAGTATCTTCCTTTCATGGCATATGCCAATCAGATAGTCAAAGATACCGTCGGAAAGGTCTATCAAGGCAAAAGTACCATGCGGGAACAGCTGGCGCTCTGGGGCGACTCCCTGCGGGATTACGCACAGCAGCAAGGTTTCACACTGAAAAATAGTTCACATTGACCTGCCTCGTTTCGCTTGTCCCCGGTTCAATCACCTATGATTCGTCTCAGTCATTGAGCACGATGATGCTGAACGACCAGGCAGGAGCGGCATATGCGCCGTCCGCGAGGTTCGTTTCGGTTTCGACCGGAACGGTCGGCGATGCCTTGCCGATTTCTCCGGCGTACGGATCGGCGCCTTCCAGCACCGTGGTTTTCACCGCGGTCAGGGATTCGCCGCTCACGCCGAGTTCGGCGAGAATCTGGCTCACGTCAACGCTCACCGCCTCGTCCATGGCGTTGACGATACGCAGGTAGGTCTCGCCTTCCGCCTCGTTTCGTGCGACGGTGACGGTGCGCCTCGGCTCGTCCTTGACTTCCTCGCCGCCGGCGATCAGCTCTCCATCGATGTACAGCTTCATGGCTTGGCCGCGATCGGAAATTTCGATGTGGACCTGCCACGTTGTACCCGGCCTTACGTCGTTCATGGAGACTTCGGTGCCCGCGAGCGCGTAGCCGGTGCCGTCACGTACCACCTGCACGCTGTGGCCGCGGCCGATGGAGACGATGTTGTGGTTTTTGCCTTCCACGTCGCCGCTGATCAGTTGCATGCCCCAACGGCCTTCGTAGTAGACGACGGTGGCGTCGATGGAGTAGTTGTCCGCGTTGATGTTCAGACCCGTGTCGATTCGGCGCGAATCGTAGTGCACGTCACCGAATTCGATTTTCTCTCCGGCATCCGTGGTTACGGTCAGGTTGTTCAGATCGGCTTTCGCGTTGCCGTCGATGAGCAGCTTCACCGTGTTCGGCAGATCGCGGCGGAACGTGGTCGGGCCTTCGACGGCCACTGGCCATGCGGTGTCGGCCGTGGTGGTGGCGTACATCTGCTGCACCCAGTAGCTGTACGGCAGGTAGGCGCGTTCGTTGTCGAAGTAGATGAGGTCCGGATTCCAGCTGTGGTGGCCGTTCTTGGCGAACAGCGGCGCGTACGAGGACATGACGACCGCGTCTCCGTTCAGTTCCATACGGCCCATGAACGCGGCTTCCGACAGTCCGTTGATCAGCTGCGTGTTCCAGGAGCCGTATTCGCCGAGATAGATCTTCGGACCCTTGCGGTCCGCGTTGTCGTAGTGGTCAAGGTTGTGGAACCACCAGCTGGAGGACTGGTAGGAGTGTTCGTCGACGATCGGCACTTCGGCTTCGCGTGCGTACTCCCAGCCTTCCTCGTAGTCCTGTCCGCTCGGGGCCGGGCCAACGGTGCCGACCACCACGATGTCGGGGTATGCGGCCTTCACCGCGTCGAAGATCTGCTGGAAGCGGTTCTTGAACACCGGATCGATGAGGTCTTCGTTGCCGATGCCGAGATATTCAAGGCCGAATGGTTCCGGATGGCCCATGGCGGCACGCTTCGCACCCCATTCGGTGGTGGTGTCGCCGTTGCAGAATTCGACGAGATGCAATACTTCATCGATGTAGGCCGGCATGTCTTTCTGTGCGATCGGCACGGGACCCTGATTGGTGTTCTGGCAGCTTACTGCGGCGGGCAGCACCGGCAGCGGCTTCGCGCCGATGGTTTCGCACAGGCACAGATATTCGTAATAACCGATGCGGAACGACTGGTGGTATCCCCACAGGTTGAAGTTGTGCGGACGGTGTTCCACGTCTCCGATGGTGCGGTCCCAGTGGTACATGTTGTCCATGCCGAGACCGTGCGTGATGCAGCCGCCGGGGAAACGCATGAATCGCGGATGCAGGTCGGCGAGCGCCTCCACCAGGTCCGGACGGAAGTGCTTGAGTCCCTTGTATGTGGCGCGAGGTTCCAGGGTGACGAAATCGAAATCGATGTTGCCGGTTGCGGCGAATGTCAATCGCAGCACGCCCTGCGTGGCGTCTCCCTGCGCGACGGTTATCGACGCTTCGATTTTGCGCCAATCGTTGTTTTCTACGGTGATGGAGGTTTCGGCCAGAACTTCGCCATGGTCGTCAAGCAATGCGATTTCAACCGGCATGACGGTTCCGGCTTCGACGCGCATCCATGCGGAGAAGTCGTAGGTTTCGCCTGCGCGGAAGACCATGCCGTCCCAACCGACGTTTTCCAGCGCGACCGGGGCCTGCTCCACTTCGACCGACGCGTAATGCGGGTTCTCTTGGGCCACCGGATCGTCGGTGAGCACGTCGAAAGCGGCGAATGAGCCTGCCGGCACGACCTTGCGCCAGAAACTGTAGTTGCTCCAATCGGCGGAATCGGAGCGGTTGTATTCGAATGCGCCGTTCTGTACGAGGTCGGCGTTCAGGCCGCCGTCCGCCGAATAGCTGATGTCTTCGAAGAAGATGCCCCACAGGTCGGTGCTGATGCTACGCACGCCCGCCTTGTTCAGGGTTGCCGTGAGTTTGTCCATGATGTTCCTTTCTTGTGTGAGGTTGCGCATGGTTCCGCTTATGGATTGGTGTGGTTCCGTATGGATTCGGCTTGGGGTGGATGGCGGCTCAGCACGGGTCGATGACGAACCAGAGAACGCCGTGCGCCGGGACGGTGCCGCGGATCACACGGTCCTCCCCCTCGCCTTCGATTCGTACATCGGATTTGGTTCCGGGAGCGTCGGCCCACAGATCGGTGAGACGCCAATCTTGGTTTCGGCCTGCGATCGAGACGAAGCTTTGCAGTTGGATGTTGCCTTTGAGCTCATATGGTTCGCTGCCCGTCCAGAAGATCGCTCCGTAGTGGCCTTCCGGATGCGCGCTGGCCGTGCCGTCCGCCCAGTCGGCTGCGTCGGCGGCCCACACGGCGAGGTCTCCCGCGTAGGAATCGTCCACATACCATTGCGTGAAGATGCGCTCGTATACCAGTTCACGATTGTTGGTCGAGCCTGCTGTCATTTCGCGTAGATTCGGATTCGACAGCAGTGCGATGGCGTCGGCGTTGCTGGTGGGCAGGTCGCCTCCCATCATCAGCGGGGACCGGCCCATGCACCACAAGGCGAGCAGGGTTTTCTGCTCATCGAGCGTGAGCCGGCTTTGACGGTCGTCCCCGCGTTCGGCGCGCAGTCCGATATGGCCGAGCGGCAGCATGTCGGAGTCGGCCCAATGGCCGGTTTTCTGCATGGGCGCCCATCGCGCCATGCGGGGGAACTGCTGGTAGATGTCTTCCCAACGGTCCCACAGATCGTCGGAGATGCGCCACATCTGGGCAACGTTGCGCAGGAAGTCGACGTGCGTGCTGGCGACCCATCCGCCCGGCGACAGGGACAGCGTGATCTGGCGGCCATACTTGGCTTCCGCCTTCTCGATGGCATTGTGGTACGCCTCGATTTCCTCCGGGAAGAACGGCGTCTGCATATCGTCCACTTTGAGGAAGTCAAGTCCCCATGCCGCGAATTGGTCCACCTGCGAGTCGTACCAGGCCTGCGCGCCCGCATCGCCGCGCTTGAGACCATAGTTGTCGTGGTTCCATACGCAATTGTGTTCGGTGTCGGCAACGTCCTGCGCACTGAGGTCGGTTCCCTTGACGGGCAGGTTCTCGTGTACGGCCTGGCGTGGGATTCCGCGCATGACATGCACGCCGAGCTTGAGCCCGAGTTCATGCACCGCATCGGCGAGCGGACCGAATCCTTTGCCTCCGGCCGCGCTCGGGAATCGGCGTTCGTCCGGAATCTGACGACCGTACTCATCGATGCACAATGGAGTGCCGTCCGAATATCCGTGGGCATGCGCGTTCGGATCGAACCATCCCGCGTCGATCACCAACGTATCCCAACCGGCATCCTTGAGATGCTCCGCCATGAATCGCGCGTTGGCCAGCACCTCTTCCTCGGTGATGGTGGTGCCATAGGAATCCCAGCTGTTCCACCCCATGGGTGGACGCCAGGCCTTCGGCAATGCAGTGGATTCGTTCGTCATCGAACCTCTCCTGACTTTCGTTGTCTCAAATATGTATCGTTACATATGATATTAGAAATTCCCCGCCATTCAAGTAGTCAACCCTTCCGGTGAGTTCGTTGATTTTTCAGTATTTTTCGTACAATTTTACGATTTTACAAGGCAAGAAAATTAGATTATCGTTACATATGAATTACATATAATAACGATGAAAAGGGTGAGATATGGCAACCAGCAAACCAACGTTGCGCGACGTGGCCGCAGCAGCGGGAGTCTCCCCGATGACGGCATCGAACGCACTGCGCGGCAAACCGGGCGTCAAGGAATCGACCCGCGCCAAAGTGGTCGCCGCGGCGAAAAAACTGGACTACAAAATCAATCTGACGGCCAGCATGCTCAAATCCGGCCGGAGCAACATCATCCACGTCATCGTCAACGAATTCGATTCACCGTTCTATTCGAAGCTCACGCAGGCGCTGAGCAACGAGATCGTATCCCGTGGACTCATACCGTTCATCGAACAGACGCAGTATTCACCGGACGCAGCCGAGCACGCGCTGAGCAGCAATCCCTTCTCCGGGCAGTTGTTCGATGGCGAGATTCTGCACGCCACCGGTCTTGGCACGAACGTGCCACTCTCCAAACTCAACGGCGGCAGACCCTTCGTATTGGTGGACGCCTGCGAGGAGATGCCAACCGTCGACGCCGTGAATTTTCCCAACGAAGAGGCCGAACGCGCGGCGATGCAGCATCTCATCGACCGGGGATGCCGCAATATCGCGTTCGTCGGGCATCGTTTCGTTCCGCGCGCGGACCTGGCGCACGCCCAGAACGCGTTCGCTCTGCGATTGCGCGGCGCCTGCGGAGCATTGACCGACGCCGGATTGCCGTACAGCGAATCGACCGTGTTCGAAGCGGGCGACGTGGCCGGCGGCATCGCAACCGGGCATGAGATAGCCGACCGGATCCGTAACGCACGTTCCGGAAGCGCATTCGACGGCGTGTGCTGCGCCAACGATTTCGCGGCGTTCGGCGTGATTCGCGGCTTGGCCGACTACGGAATCCGCGTTCCGGAAGACGTGAAGGTGATCGGATTCGACGGCGTGACCTCCGGCTCGTACGCTACGCCTTCGCTGAGCACCATCCAAGTGGACCTCGACCAGCTCGCCAAATTCGCGCTTGACATGATCGCCGAACGCGTCGAACGCCGAAAGGAGGAGTCCGAACCGTTGCCGCCGAGAAGGGCCACCATCGGATACCAGCTGATCGAGCGCGAATCCACCGCCGTCTGAGCACGGCGCATCCGTTCAGCCGCGATGTATGGCAAAGATACGTGCCGACGGCTTCTTGGATGTGGCTGCGGTCAGGCGGATGGTCTCCGGATCCATACGTTCGATGGACCAAGGCTTGGCATCCGGCGCATGATCAGGATGTTTCGGATCGGGGAAGATCTGTTCGATCTCGCAATCCTGAGGCAACGGAAGGTTCAGCGACGGCGTACCGCCACGACGCCACACGATGATATAGGCCACGTGGCCGTCCTCATCCTGCACGCCGGCCACGTTCTGCAGGCTCTTGCCCTCATGGACGTCATCATCCAGCAAATCGGAAAGCACCTCAACGTGGCGCAGACCCGATGCCAACCATTCGGCATTGAAATTCGGAAGATTATCCGGCCAGAACGGCACGAGATCGCGCTGTTCGTCAAGAATCCGCCGATGCAGCGCAATCGCATCACGCACCAAACCCAATCGCGGCTCAGTCATGCGGTCGATGAATCCGGACAGATACAGCCTGCCAAGCACACCCGTGGCCAAGGTGAACACGGCCGTCTCATCATCCATCTCCTCCTGGGCGTAACCCCAATTGCCCTGCTGCTCCGGTGGGATGGTAAGGCCAGCGCCGGCCGCGATGGCCGCGTACACCAACGGATCGCATTGATCGGAAGTCGACTGCAGATCCAGGCGAGACAACTGGGCATAGTCGGCACGCATGGCACCGGAGCCGCAATTTTCAATGACGACTTCCGGATGACGGCGGCGCAAATCGTCAAGCCAGTCCAGATAGGCACGGCAATGGTCGAGCAGTCCGCCGCCGATGGATTCCGCTTCAAGATCGGTTCCGACACCGGGAATGGTGTTGTAGTCGAACTTGAAGAACACGGCGCCGAAATCATCGATCAGACGGTCAACGGTACGAGTCACATGGTCGCGTGCCTCCGGAGAACGGAAGTCAAGCAGATAACGGCCCGAATCGCATACGCGCACACCGTGACGCTGGAAGAAGGCGCTATCGGGAAGCGTTTGGGCGAGAGGCGATTTCACGCCGATCACCTCGGGTTCAAGCCACAATCCCAAACCCATGCCATGGTCGCGGATAATATCGGCCAGTCCCTTCAAACCGGTTTCACCGAAGCGATTCGTGGAAGCCTGCCATTCGCCGACCATATCCCACCAGCCGCCATCGGTACTGTCGTACCAGCCGGCATCGATGCAGAAGATGTCGGCACCGACGCTCGCCGCGCCCTCGATGAGCGGAATCTCCTTCTCAAGGCGCGGATCTCCGAACAGGGTATTCATGTAATCGTTGTAGACCACAACCCCCTGCGTACGTTCGAACTGCTCCAAACGTCCAAGCTCACGCGCCTTGGATGCCCGCAAGGCACGGCGCTGCAACGTCATCTCGGCGACGACCTGCTGCCAATCGCCTCCCGCGATGGCGAACGAGACCGGCACCGATTCGAAATCGTTGCCTTCACCAAGGTTCGTGAACCACTGGTGATCCTGGAATTCCGGTCCGAACGCCGTAATGTGCAGACCCGGATCGTCCTCGCCGACCTCCCACTCCCACGGACCGTTATGTTCGATCTGCCACATGACGGAAAAGTCGCGCACCCTATGCTTCGAACCGCTCACTTCAACGATTCCGGCGGGCTCATGCACGCCAGTGCTCCACGTTGAGGTGGAACTCAGCGCAAAGCGCGAGCTGGATTGACCCGGATTGATCTTCTGGTTGCGGTCACGCACCGCGACTTCACGCAACGGACGTGCACGCCAATCATTCTCGACCGCCCATGCGGCATCTCCCCAGAAAATCTGGGAGTGCTTGACCTTGCCGCAGTTGACGCGCATGGGAACGGTCAGGTTCATCGACGAGACGGCTTCGATGGGCAACGGTTTGGCGGAGCTGAGCTTCGTGTAGGTGCGCACCGCGGAAAGTCCCGGACAGGCTTCGAAAACGGAAACGACCATCAAACCATTACGGCTGTTGGCCTCTTCGACGGAAAACGCCTGCCCGCCGTCACGATGTTCCGCGCTGTCCCGTTCCGCCGCGATCGGCTCGAACACACGATTTCCGGGCTCGAGATCGGCATACGGGGCAAACTGCGTGATTTCCAAACGGTACGGATCCAGCGAGGAACCGCCGTCATCGCCTTCTTCAGCGGAAGGCATGCTGGCAACGGCGCGGACAAATCGCAATTTGCTGCCGGCGACCGTGGAAATCAGCGACAGGCGATTGTCCTGCGCGCCGGTATTCGCGGCAAGCACCTCCACGATCGGCCGCGGATCGCGTTCGAACACAAGCCTTCCATCGTCGGCAATACGGCCGTTGGGACTGGTCATGTTTCGTCCTGCAACGTTGCACATACGTACGGGGGCATCGCCGGACGTGTCGAACGTCATAGTGACGACGCCGTTGCCCCATACGAGGCGACCGTCCTGCTGCGGAAGCAATGGAATCATGGTGCGTTCGAACATGTCAGCTCCTTTGCTCACGCCCGGCACTGGGCGTATATCGATTGATGTAACTGGGCACTAGTGTATGCAATGTACCAATCTCTCCGTTGCAAGTATCTCAGAAATTTCATGCTGCATGTGTCACGAAACGGGAAATCGCGGAACATGCATGTCAGGGGGTAAAAGAGCCGTACGGGGGAAATCCCGGCGAAAATCACGGCGGGAGATTCGACGGAAACCTCAACGGTGATCCGGATTGGAATCTCGATGCGGGTCTCGACGGAAGTCTAGAGACGATACGTCGAAATCCCGTCAGGAGAAGCGCAGGTATTGGACGAACTCCACCGGCATCTCGCTGCTTCCGGTGATGTTGCTGAATCCAAGAATCATATCTTCGGATTCAAGACCTTCGACGGACGTCCATGTCTTCGATTTCGAAAGGTCGAATCCTACGGCCTGCTTCACATCCGACACCGGATTGCCGTCGGCGTCCACCAGCGCATCCTTAATTTCCTCGAGATCGGACTCGCTCATGATTTCGGCGGGCTTGGTGATGTCTCCTCGATCATTCACTTCGGAGAACGTTTGCGCATCGGTCGCGATCATATGAATCTGCCCGGCCGAAACCATGGCAAGCAATCTTGCGGAACCGTCCTGTACTGCGGAATCGCCGATATTGATCGACGTGTCCATCTGCACAAGACGGCTGTCCTCGATATTCTCGCTGGCAACGAAATCACTGCCGAGCTGGTCAAGCTGGTCGGCATACTGGCCCATGTTGATGCCTTCGACGCGCAACTCGGCGTCGGGACCTTTGGTGAGGTAGGAAACCGTGAACGCCACCACGAGACCGGCCACAATGGCTATGATGAGCGCGTATGAGAAGAAATTCTGCTTGAAATACGGCCATTTCTCATTCATCGGCAGCTCGCGCAGGGTTTTCCATTTGGATTGCTTCGCGTAAACGTTGCTTCTCGAAAGTTCGGACACAGCGGCCTTCTGCTCTTCGGAAAGCCTGAAATCCCCTTGACCGCCACCCTGCGTTCCCAAAGCCATGTCTTCCTCATTTCATACCGCTCGGCCAAGCGCGAAGCGACCTGCGTCGAGTCCGTCCGTGCGGATTCTTCCGTCAAGACTCCGCATACAACTGCGGGCAGTCTACACCATGCCGCTTTGATTCGGCTGTGCGCGGACCGCCCGCCATGCCATGCCTCCCGCGATTACGACGATTGTTCAGGCCTTGGCCAGCGTTCAACCGCGCAGGAACACCGACATTTCGGTTTCGCCACGATTCGCCCATGCGAAATACGGCACAAGCGTGGCCTCGCAATCCTCACGTTGAGCCGGTTTCCACTCGGCATATAGCGATTCCGATTCCGGATCGACGTCCATGACCTCACGCCATGCGGGGATGGTGAGCGTGGTCATCGGCCGATCGACGGCATCCACCTCACCAAGACCCTGCTCGTTCTGTCCAGCCGCACCGGCATGGAAGACGACGTCGTTGACCTTGACCGCATCGGCATCGGCCGCGATTCGCATGACATCGGCGTGCAGCAGATGCAGATTCGCGCCGTTATCCACGCCTTCCGCACAGTAGACGATCGGCCCGCGTACGAACGCGACCTTCCCGGCATCCTCACGTACCAGCGGATTGGCCGCGACCATTTTCACCGGCATCGGAAAATCAAAGGAGACCACGTCGCCGCTGCTCCATTCACCGGTCAGGTAAAGATATCCGTCCTTGACTTCACGGGAGATGACCGAATCGCTTTCGGACTGAATCACATCGGCCGCGCACGATCCGCCCGCCCATGCGGGAAGACGGAAAGCGAGGGTGAATGCCTTGGAAGGGTTTGCGTCGGATGACTCCACGGTAATCGCCACGGAACCTTTGCCATGCCAGGGCATATCGGCATGCATGTCGAGAGAAACCTTGGAACCATTAAGCTCGCAGGACACCGCGCCGCCCATGTACAGATGCGTGTACAGCGTGGAGGAATCATC
The DNA here is from genome assembly GCA_963619615.1 of Senegalimassilia sp. Taxonomy (GTDB): domain Bacteria; phylum Actinomycetota; class Actinomycetes; order Actinomycetales; family Bifidobacteriaceae; genus Bifidobacterium. The sequence goes on from CAVEXE010000015.1 coordinate 26,265, forward strand.
GGCCAACGTGTAGGCGTACTGCTGCACGCTCTCAACCATGCGGGCGATGTTCGGCGGGCAGCAGGCGCAGCCGAACCACTTCTGACGCACCGGCTTGACGTGGAACTTGCGCTCGTCATGGCGGCACGCCTCGGGCACGACCTCAAGCGGGTTCACGTAGAAGAAGCTCTTGCCGTCGAGCGCCATACCGGCCAACGTGGTGTTGTACAGAGCCGATTCCATGACGTCCGCATATTCGGATTTCGGCCGGATCTGCAACATGCGACGCGCGAAGAACGCGAGCGCGATCGCGGCACAGCTTTCCGAATAGGCGGTGTCGTTGGGAAGATCGTAGTTGAAGGAGAATGCCTCTCCCAGATGTGTGGCTCCAATGCCGCCCGTGATGTACAGCTTCTTATCGACGATATTGCGCCACAGCGTCTCGCAGGATTCCAGCAGCTTCCGACCGCCGGTAACGCGTGCCACGTCGGCCACGCCTGAGTAGAAGTAGGCGGCGCGCACCGCATGGCCGGTCGCCTCATCTTGTTCCGTGACCGGTTTACTCGCCTGATAGTAGTCGTAGTTTTGCTCACGCGGCTCGTAGTTGCCGCCATCCTCTTCGGCACGACGTCGATCTTCCAGCTCAAAATAGAGCGGCTGCTGGCCGCGCTGACGCACGAAATACTCGGCCAGATCGGCATAGCGCCGCTCGCCGGTGATTTCGGCAAGTCGTATGAGCGCCATTTCCGCTATTTCGTGACCCGGATATCCGCGCAATTTGCCTTCTTCGGTGCCGAATCGCGAATCGATGTAGTCGGCGAAACGGCAGGCCGCATCAAGCAGCTTGCGTTTGCCGGTAGCCTCGTAATACGCGATCGCGCCCTCGGCCAGGTGACCGAAGCAATACATCTCATGGTGGTCCTTCAGATTGGTGAAGTGCTTATCCATGCCGTTGAGAATGTAGTAAGTGTCGAGGTAGCCGTTGTCGAGCTGGGCCGCGCACACGATATCGATCGCCGCGTCGGCCGTGGCTTCGAGTTCGGCGTCCGGATGGTGGGTCAGCGAATACCCGACCGCTTCGATCCACTTCGAAAAATCGGTGTCCTGGAACACGAATCCGTAGAACTTGTCGGGATCCGGATTTTCCGGGTCTTCCGGCAGTGCCTCGAATCCGCGGAACGTGTAGGTGGGTGGTACGAAGGCCTTGCCTTGTTCGCGATGTTCCGCGTTCTGCGCGGCCGCGGCCTTGAAGTTGTGCATGCAGTAGCTGGGCGCGGCGCCGGGAACGTTGTCGTTCAACGCGTCCCACTGGTAGGGAATCACCGCAGTGCGTACGAGTTCCTGTTCGGCGGCCCAGAACGGATCGGTGACCGTGATGTTCTTCAGTTCAATCGGATGGCTGCGCGAGTTGCTCATTGTTGCCTTCTTTGTGATGTGACTGACGTGTGATGACGGGAGTGGTGTTACATGCGCGGCGTTAGTGCGCGGAACCAACGCATACGGTTCGGCGTGCTCAGCCGATGTGTCCGTCGTGGACGCGCAGACGATCGTATTCGGCGCGGGTGAGCGAAAGCACACCGCCGTGTTTGGTGTGTGGCTCCATATGGAAATCGGCGGATCTCAGGTATTCGAAGCCCTTATCCGGATTGTCGGTGATCATCGGCCGGTATCCGATCGACGGAATCACATCCACGTACAGATACCATGTGGGATCGCTGTGGGACGCGAACAACGCCGGACCTTCCACGCCTCCGGGGTTGCCGTCCTCGACCCAATCCGCGCCGATGTTCTCCTGCACGACGGTCCATTCGGCTTCCGGCTCCCACCAACGTTTCGCATCGGTGGAGTCCAGCCAGATATTGGCGTTCGGGCCGTTGTCTTTCGTGGCACGGTATGTACGCACCGTACCGTCCGGCAATGCGCGTTGGAGCATGGTGGTGTCGATGGTTGGATGACCACGGTCAACAAGCACGCCGCCGAACGAGAACGTTTCATCGGTGAAGTCGGATGTCGCGCCCCACATGATGCGGGAATAGGCATCTCGCTCTTCATGATTCTCATCGTCGTCGGAAAACACGGTGCTTGACCAGTAGACCACGAACGCACCGCGGCCGCCTTCGTGCCCTTGCGGATAATAATCCGGAACCCACAGCGCCTCCGGAGCCCATGCCATGCCGAGCTGCGCATGCGTACCGTCCGGGCGTGCGCTCATATCAAGCGTGCGCGGCTTGCTCCAATGCACCAGATCATCGGATTCCCAGATGATCAGATTCACGCTGCCATGATGGGAGAACTCGTACCAGTCGGCGGCGGGAGCGGGCTCCTGCCCGTCGGAGAACACCATGAGGTCCGTGGCGAGAATGTAGACGCGACCGGTTTCGGGATTACGCACCAGGTACGGATCGCGAACACCTCTGGTGCCAAGCGGGGACGTGAGGATCGGACGCCCTCCATTGAGTGGGTTCCATCGTTCCGGATTGTCTCCGTCGGACAGGTCAAGATAGATGCGTTCGGCATAGCCGTCCGGATCCTCTATGAAATGGACCAGCAGGTAACCATACGGCTCACCGCCCGGATGCATTTCGGAAGTCATTTCAGAAGTCATTTCAGAAGTCATTTCGGAAGTCATCGACGTAAGCGCTCCTTCAGTGCTCCATTGTATTGTTAACGCTCACAACTCATTATCGCACGGATACCGTCAATCTCGACTCCGCGTGGCGTTCCGAAGCGAAAGAAACACGCGACGCGTCTCCCCTCATATCCGGCGTGTTCATACCCATCTTCACCACCATGACGGCCGTATATTCATGTTGACGAGCCTTGTGCGAACAAGGAATTCCGAAGCTCTGGACCAAACGTCAGAGACGCAACCAACATCACGCAAGACAATCCGCATCCGCCTGGCACGTCAGTTCGGACATCCAACACCCGAACCGCGAAACGATACGAAAGAAGGCATACAGTGCTGTATCCGCAATCCAATGACGCACGAATCGTATTCCCACTTGACGGCATATGGGATTTCCGCACCGCCGGCGAAGACTCATATCCGGCTGAATGGGCCGACACTCCCCTACCGGAACCGCTGCCGATGGCCGTGCCCGGCTCCTACAACGACCAAAACGACGAGATGAACCTGCGCGCGCACTATGGCTGGGTGGTCTATCAGCGCAGGTTCGCCGTGCCTTCGCGCCTGACTTCCGGACAGCGTGTGATGCTACGGATCGACGCGGCCACGCATGCGGCCGACGTCTATCTGAACGGCCAATCGCTCGGCTCGCATTTCGGCGGATTCCTGCCATTCGAATTCGATGCGACCTCCGCCTTGCGTTCCGGGGAGAATCTGCTGACCGTCGCCATCGACAATCGCATCGGCTCTTCGACACTACCCGTCGGCAATGATGCCGGAACCGCCTTCATGGGTTCCGACAATGCCAACGTACCCGCGGTGGCCGAAGCGAAAAAGCACGCAAGGCGACAGAATCTGCCGAATTTCGATTTCTTCAATTTCGCCGGACTGAATCGCCATGTCGAATTGTATACGACGCCGACGGAAGCCTACATCGCGGATATTGCGATTACCACCGAACGTCTCGACGGCATCTCAAGTGATGCGCACACTGCGGCGAGCGCCACGATTGCGTATAACGTGACGGTCGGCGGAAGTTGCTTTGGAACCACTGCCGCCCACGATGGCCCGATGCGGATGGCCGATCTGGTGGACGGCTGCGCGGATTCCGCCGGATCAATCAAAGCGAACGAATCGATCGAATCAGACAACACAGCCGAATCAATCGAACCGGACCTTCGATGCGAATCGAACCGTGGTTGTCGAGTACGCGTCTCCATCCTCGATGGTGACGGAACCATCGCGGCGACCGTCGTAGCCGATGCTGAACTCGACTGCGGCGGAACGGCAAAGGCAAGCGGCGAAATCGCGATTCCCGATGCGAAATTGTGGAATCCGGGCGCGGCCTATCTGTACACCGCCGTAGTGGAGCTGCTGCCGGGGAGCGGGGCGGAATCGCAATCGTCCGTCATTGATACCTATCGGCAGACATTCGGCGTGCGTACGGTCGAAGTGAGCGGCACAAAATTCCTTATCAACGGAAAACCGTTCTATTTCAAAGGATTCGGCAAGCATGAAGACAGCTACTTCCACGGCCGCGGCACCGATGATGTACTCAATGTCAAAGATGTGTCGCTGATTCACTGGCTGCATGCGAACTCATTCCGGACCAGCCACTATCCGTATGCGGAAAGTATGTACGATCTGTGTGACCGCGAGGGAATCGTCATCATCGATGAAGTGCCGGCCGTGGGTATGAGCTGGTCGCAGTATGCGAATCCGCTGGTGGGCCAACGGCATCGTGATGCGATCCGCGGCATGGTCGCGCGCGATAAGAACCATCCATGCGTGGTGATGTGGTCGATCGCCAACGAGCCGGGCTTGGATGGAGACGGTGAACGGCCGCGGCTGGCGTACGAATACTTCCGTCCGCTGTATGAGCTGGCGCACGAATGCGACCCCCAAAACAGGCCGGTGACGCTGGTATGCTGCCAAAACGACTACACGACCGATATCACCGAGCGGACCATGGACGTGGTGTGCATCAACCGCTACTACGGCTGGTACAACCTGAGCGGCGACCTTGATGCGGCCTGCTATGCGCTCAATATCGAATTGGATTTCTGGGAAGGCATCGGCAAACCGGTCATGTTCACCGAATATGGCGCCGACACCGTCGAAGGCATTCATGGCACGCATGGGGAAATGTTCAGCGAGGAATTCCAACGCGACTACTACGCGCGCATCAATGCCGAAATCGACAAACGACCGTGGTTCATCGGGGAACAGCTGTGGAATTTCGCCGATTTCGCGACGTTCCAGGGCATTATTCGTGTGGAAGGCAACCGTAAGGGTATTTTGACTCGCGACCGGCAGCCCAAGATGGCCGCTCATTGGCTGCGCGATCGGTGGGCCGGCATTCCCGAGTATGGATATAAAGGGTGATGGCTTGATTGCTTCTGCGGCGGGCTATTTCGCCAGTCAGTGGATGAATCAAGACGCCAAGGAGCCCCGCAAAGACCGAAATCCTCCAGCCACTGGTGAAATCAGGACGTTGGGATGGCTTTTACCATACCAATTCATCCAGTGGGTGGAGGAAAAGGGACGCTGGGGCGCTTCATAAAAGACAAAAATACCCAGTGACTGGATGAATCATCCCGGTGAGAGAACCCTTAGCGGGATGATTCCTCCAGTCACTGGCGAAATCAACTCGTTAAGCGGCTTTCCCGAAACCAGAAACATCCAGTCACTGGGCAAAATAGCCCGCCGGCAGCTCTCAGACCTTGATCATGGCGTACTGGGACTCATACAGGCGGTAATACGCACCCTTCTTGGCCAGCAACTCGGCATGATTGCCCTGCTCGACGATCTGACCATGATCGATATAGCAGATCTCATCCGCATTCTCGATGGTGGACAGACGATGCGCGATGATGAAGCTCGTACGTCCCTTGAGCAGATGGTTGAGGCCGGCCTGCAACGCCTCCTCGGTACGAGTATCGATATTCGAAGTGGCCTCGTCGAGAATCAGGATTCGCGGATTCGCCAGCAGCACGCGCGCGAATGCGATCAACTGGCGCTGGCCCGCGGAAAGCGTGGAGCCACGTTCCTCCACCACGGTGTCGTAGCCGTCGGGCAGATTCATGATGAACTCATGGGCATGCACCGCACGTGCCGCCGCCTCGATCTCCTCATCCGTCGCGTCAAGCTTGCCGTAACGGATGTTCTCCCGCACATTGCCGGAGAAGATGAACGTGTCCTGCAGCATCACACCCATCTGGCGGCGCAGCGACTCCAGCGTCACGGAACGCACATCGTAGCCGTCGATCGTCACCGAGCCCTCGGCAACATCGTAGAAACGCGACAGAAGGTTGATGATCGTCGTTTTGCCGGCACCGGTCGGACCGACCAACGCGACGGTACGCCCAGGTTCGACATGCAAATCGACAAGATTGAGGATGTTGCGGCCGTCCGGCTCGTAACGGAAGACGACGTCATTGAAATCGACACGACCTTCGATTTGCGGCAGTTCGACGGCATCGTCCGCATCACGGATCTCCGGACGAACATCCAACGTCTCGAAAATGCGTTCAAGATACGCGGAACAGGTGATCAGCTGATTATAGAAATTACTGACGCTGATCACCGGATTCCAGAAATTGTTCGCATAACCGACGAACGCGATCAGCACGCCCGTGGTGACATACACCCCCGCGAAACCGGCGACACCCACATAGTAGACGAGAGCGATCGTCATGGCGGAAATCGTCTGAATGCCAGGCCACATGAGGAACTGAATGTGCACGGCCCTCATCCACGAGGAACGCACTTCGCTCTGCTGCTCCTGGAAAGTACGGAACTGCGAGTCTTCCTGCGCGAACGTCTGCGTGGTCTTTATGCCGGCGATCGATTCATGGATGAACGCGTTCAGATTGCTCTGCTTGTTCGACAGCACCTGATAGGCACGGCGCTGAATGTGGTGCAGGCCCCACACCCATGCGATCAGGAGCGGGAACAGCACGAGGCTGAACAACGCAAGCCGCCAATCGACCACAAACATGACCGCCAAAGTAATCAGGAACGTGAACACGTCGGAAATCACGGTGATCAAACCGGAACTCAACGTATCCGAAAGCGTATTCACATAATTGACCACACGAATCAGAATCTTGCCGTGGGGACGCGAATCGAAATAGCTGAACGGCAGGGTCTGGATATGCATGAAAACATCACGACGCATATCCTTGAGCACCATCTGGCCGACACGCGTGATTTCCACCGTGCGGTAGTACAGGCCCAACTCATACACGACGATCAGCACCGCCAGCAAACCGGTCAGTTCACCGAGCAGCGCAAGATTCTTGGACGGAATCGCATCATCGATCATGATCTTCATCAGATACGGCACGACCACCGCGATGCAACTCATCATCACGACCACCGCAAGAATGCAGAACACACGACCCGCATACGGTTTCAGATACACGCCAATACGGAAGATGTCGCGCAGATTGACCTGCTCCTCCAGCTCTTCGTCCTCGCGGAACGTATTACGTTTAGCCATGATTCCTCCTCCCTACTCCTCAAAACCATGAGAACGACCGGCCTGCACGCCAAGCTGCTTGTGGTAGATACTCCAATACCGACCATGCGCGGCAACCAGCTCGTCATGCGTGCCACGTTCCACAACACGGCCATGTTCAAGCACCAGAATCAGATCCGAATCCTTGATCGACGAGATGCGGTGCGCGATGGTGACGATCGTCTTGCGCTCATCCATCTCACGCAGACGCTGCTGGATGCCGGCCTCCGTCTCCATATCGACGGCACTGGTGGTGTCGTCCATGATCAGAATCGACGGATTATCGGCCAACGCACGGGCAAGGCTCAAACGTTGCTTCTGACCACCCGAGAGGCCAACGCCACGCTCGCCCACGATGGTGTCGTAACCTTCCGGCATGCTGCGGATGAAGTCGTCGGCGCCCGCGATCTCAGCCATTTGGCGAATGTAATGTTCGTCATGTTCGTTTTGGCCGCCCGCACCGAAACCGATGTTGCTGCCGATGGTGTCGGAGAACAGGAACGTATCCTGTGCGACGATGCACACCTGCGAACGCAGCGTGGTAAGGGGCCAGTCGCGCGCGTCGATGCCGTCGATGAGCACACGGCCCGCGGTCGGATCATAGAAACGCGATATGAGACTGACGAGCGTGGTTTTCCCGGAACCGGTTTCGCCGAGAATGCCAAGCTTCGCGCCGGCGGGAAGATGAAAATCGATGTCTCTGAGGATTGGCGTGGCCGGGTCATCCGGGAAAGCGAAACTAACATGCTGGAAGTCGATGTCGCCTACGATTTTCGTCGGACCAGCTTTGTCCGTATCTCGCCAATCGGTTGAACCGTTCGGAATTATTCCGTCGAACCGTGCTGTCTGCAGTGCGACCTGCGTTGTGATCGCGACGGCCTGTTTGACGGTCTCCTGAGCATCCGGCTTTTCTTGGATACGCGGTTGTTCGGCGAGCAGTTTGCGGATTTTGATGCAGGACGCGTTGAAACGCTGCCAATCGTTGATCAGCCAGCCGGATTGGCGCACCGGGCCGTCGACCATCCACAGATACGAATTGAACGCCACCAGATCACCGAGGGTCATATACCCCTTGATCACAAGGAAACCACCCAGTCCGAGCGTGATGAGCTGCAGGGAGAAGCCAAGTCCGTCAAGCCACGGCATGTACTTGCGGCTGTTGTATGCGAGCGCCATGTTGCGTCGCATGTAGTCGTCGTTGTGTTCGTCGAATTTTTCGGTTTCGAACGGTTCGCGCACGAACGCCTTGACCACGCGGTTGCCTTCGATGTTCTCTTCGACCATCGAGTTCATTCCCGCCAAGGAGTTTCGGATGGCGAAGAACAACGGATGCGCACGTTTCGACAGCTTGTTCGTGAGGATGAAGATGAATGGTGTGACGCAGGCGAGCGCCAGAGCCAGCCGCCAGTCGATGGTGAACATCATGGCGAGCGCGCCGACGAACATGACCACGGCGCCGAGCACCTGGTAGCTCAGCCAGCTCAATGCGTGGCGGATGGCATCGGTGTCGGAGGTCAGACGACTCATGATGTCTCCGGTGCGCGTGTGGTTGAAGTAGGTGAAATCAAGATCGTGCAGCTTCTCGTATTCGTCGCTTACCAGACGGAATACCGTATTCTGCCCGAAACGCTCCATCCACATCTGATAGCCGTAGCATGTGGCCATGCGCACGACGGTGAAGACCACCATCATCACGCAGAGTCGCACCAGCTCGTTTGCTCGGCCTTGGATGATTACATGATCGACGATGAGTCCGGACAGCAATGGAATGATCAGCGCCATGGTGTTGCTTATGATGAACATCACCACGGCACCGGCGACGCGTGGCAGGTCTGGTTTGCAGTATGGCAGGATCCACGTGAGATTGCCTGCGTTGCGATTACGCTTTGGATTGACGTACATGATGTAACGTTCCCTTAGATTCGGCTATTCGCCTGTTGGTATTGAATGTTGGCCCTACGCGGGCACATGGCACACGCAAAACCTCCTAACGCTGTGATTGTACTCAGCCAATTCACAGCAAAACGCAATCCATATTTCAAGGCTGGCTTGGTTTCCGTGTTTTCTCTTGAGCACGGCTCATAATGGTTGTCGAACCGGTACGACACCGCAGGCTGAATCAACGACGATGCCCGCTGTCAGTCTTCAACGAAAGGACAACGTATGACAAGCCCCTACACCCCTTACATGCAGTACGCGCAGCCTTACGGTTTGAGCGAAGACATGATCCGCGCGGCGGAAGCCTGGACGGAAACCGTCGGCGACCTCGAGGGCCTTTCCGAGGAACGCGTCAAGGGAATTCTGGACATGCGTTTCAGCGCGATCGCCGTGGATACGCCGCGTTCCGAATTCTGGCATACGCCGGAAAGCATCGATGTGATCGCCGATATCCCGTACCTGCCCGACGGCGGCTACAACAAGGATGACGGCGAATGCCGCGGCCATCTGCTTGATCTGTATCTGCCGCATGAGGCCGTGGTGCGCGGCGGCAAGACCCTTCCCGTGTACATTGACATTCACGGCGGCGGCTTCACTTACGGATACAAGGAACTGAACCGTAATTTCAACGTGCATCTGGCTGAAACCGGTTTCGCCGTGTTCTCGTTGAACTACCGCCCCGCGCCGCAGACCGATCTGAAGGGCCAGCTGGCCGATATCGAAGCGGGTTTGCGTTGGATCAAGGCACATCTCGGCGATTATCCGGTCAATCCGAACGGCGTGTTCCTGACCGGCGATTCCGCAGGCGGCGCATTGACCCTGCTTACGCTGGCGATTGAGAACAATGCCGAAGCCGCCGCAGCGTTCGGCATCGACGAACCGTCCGGAATCGGATTCGCGGGCGCGGCTCCGGTATGTGGAGCCTACAGTTCCGCATCTCTGAAGACAATGGGATCCGAACTTACGGTGGGTTATGACCCCAACCGTCGCATCGGCCTGGAAAACATGCTGGGCGTGGAGTTCTTCGACGGACTTGAGGCCGCCGATCCGAAGTTCCTCACCGCGGAAGGTCTGGCGTTCAACGTGGATCTGCCGCCACTGTTCATCGTGACCTGCGGAGACGACTTCCTGGAAGCCGACAATCTGGCATTCGCCGCCGCGCTCGCCCGTAAGGGAGCCGATTTCGAATTGTTCGATCCGAAGCCTCGCCGCCATGAGACTTTGGGACATGTGTTCGTGATCGGCATGCCTTGGCTCGAGGAAAGCGTGGAGTGCTTCAACCGTCTGCGTCGTTTCTCTTACGATCGCTGCTGAACGGTTCACCGCGCGGCCCGGATTTCCGACATCAGGATTTCCGACATCAGGATTCCCGACATCAGGATTTCCGACATCAGGATTCCCGATATCAGGATTCCCGGCATCCGGACCGCCGACTTTGTCCAAGAAAGAAGAAAGCCGGCGGAGAGAAGGCCGCCGGCTGAGAGAGAAGAGAGAAGAAGGGTTCAGTTATGGGGCCCACCGTTAATGGAACCTCGCCAGCAGCCGTAACCGCTGACATGTTCTATATAACCGCGTGAGTCTTGGAAGAATGATGTTTTCACCTGCCAATTTCCTGAGAATCGCGTGACGGAAATGTCAGGAAAACGTTGTCTCCCTTTGATTTTTCACCCTGAGCTGAACCCCTCGAACGAACGCGGCTTTCGGCCTACAGACGCTCCTTCAACCAGTCGAGCACCAGACCGATGGCCTGGTCGCCACGGAATCCGTAAGCGGCATGGCTGGCGTTGTCGAGTTTGTAGAAGGTGACGTCCTTACCGAGGGTCCGCATGGTGGCATACAGGCGGCAGCTCTGATTGAACGGCACCAGCAGATCCCGACCGCCATGCATGATCAGCGTCGGCGGGGTCGGACGCTCTTCGGAAAGATACGTCATCGGCGAGGCCTCGCGGCTCTTATCGGGATTCTCCAGCACGCTCACGCCGCCGATCTCCATGCCTTCCGGACACTCAGCGGGATTGTGGTCCTGCGAACTCGGGTAATAATTCATCTTCACGAAGTCGGTCGGACCATACCAATCGACGATGCAGGAAACCTCGGCGCTGGTTTCGGCATATTCCGGCGTATCCGGCGCGGTATCACCCGTGAAGCCGGCCATCAGCACCGTATGGCCGCCGGCGGAATCGCCGAACAGGGCAATACGGTCGGGATCGAAACCGAGGCGTTCCGCATTGCGGCGCACATAGCGGACGGCGGTCTTGCAATCCTGCATCTGCGCGGGGAACGGAGCCACCGTGCTCGGCCTGTATTCAGGCACGACCACCGCATAGCCCTTTTCCGACAATCGCGTGTACAGACTGTTGAAGCTGGCCAGATTCGGCTTGAAGAAGGCGGCTCCGCGCATGAACACGACCACCGGCCATCCGTTTTCATGATTGACATCCGGCATGTTCACATCATCATGGAACGGCGTGTAGATGGTCATCTTCAGATCAAGATCGCCATCTTCGGTTTCGCGGGTCACATACGTTTCCTCGCTGATGTAGGTCGAGAAGAAGAACGTGTCCGTGAAGTTCTCCTTAATGACCACGCAGCCTTCCGGCACCTCGTCGGAATGCGGGAAATTGGCGACCTGATCCACCGGAGTCGGAATCGGTTCGAGCGGTTCCGCTGCCGCCGGTGCAACCATGTGTTCGATATCGATGTACGTCATGAGATTTCCTTTCGCGAATGCCTCGACGAATCAGGCCGCAACCGTCTTTGCGGACTTCTTTTTATTGCTGAGCATGAAGATGACGATCAGCACGATGACCACACCCATGAAGCAGGCGCCCATGTTCAGCGACTTCCACGGGCTGGTGATGCCGGTGACGGCTCCCAGCAGAGCAAAGGCGTACGGCGGGATGAACGAGCCGATGGAGTTGCCGAAGAAGGCATACGACGTGGCCTGAGCGGAGATCGACGGATCGGTCTGCTCGTTGACGAGGATATTGATGTACGGCATGAACCAGCAGAAACCGACGCCGAGCAGCACGCCAGCCGCGTACCATGCGCCCAGCGAAGTGGTGTTGCCCCAGATCAACAGCGCGGCACCCTGCATGGCGATGGCGATCACGCCGATCCACATGCCCGTGAAGCTCTTGACCAGGCCGAAGAACAGGCCGCCGATCAGCGAGGACACGGAGATGATGGTGATGACGGTCGCGGCCTGCACCGCGGTGATGGTGCCCGTCTCCTCGGCTGCGAGCGACAGGTTGATGGTGTAGAAGCCGTAGCCGGTGGCGAAGAGAATCTGCAGCAGCATGCCGAAGTACGCAGACAACGGCATCTTCTTACGCTTCGGCTTGTCTCCGGCGGTTTCGGCGGTTTCGCGACCAAGATCGTTCACGGCATTCGGGATGAACAACAGCACGATTACGGTAACGGCCAGCGCGAAGAAGTACACGTAGTAGAAGTAGTGCCAATCGAACGACATAACGCCGGCAATCGTGGAGGAGATGATCGTCGCACCCAGGCCGACTGCGGACGACTGGAAGCCCATGAGCGTATCGGCTTCCTTGCCCTTGAAGCAGTCGACGATCAGCGATGCGGACAGCGGCTGAATCAGGCCGAGGCCAAAGCCGGCAAGCACGCGAAGCGCGGTCTGACCGTCGAGAACCGGAATGAACATCGGGAAGAAACCGCCGACGAAGCACAGCAGCGTGCCGATAATGCACAGATTCTTCTTGCCGATCTTGGTGGCGAAACGGCCACCGATCAATGTGGCGATGATATTGCCCAGAACCGGAACCGTCACGAAGCACTGCAATTCCATGGCGGAAGCGTTCGGGAAGTCCTGCTTGAGACTCGACACCACGGCGGCCGTCACGGAAATGCTCTGCAACAGCAGCGCCAGCGAGAGGATCGCTCCCTTCAGCATCACTTTCTTCGGACCGGATTGCGGCAGCTGCGCGTACGGATCGGGTTTGCCGACCTGCGTTGCGGCAATGGTTGCGTTACTCATTTCTTGCTCCTTCGCTGTTCTCTTCGCCGATCGCACTATTGCGATCGCCGTCGCTTTTGACGGTGTCTCGGCGGAAGTGGTTCAAGCATATGGATGCACAGAATGACCTATTACGTCATTTTTTGACGCTTCAGCGTCGTTTTGTGACGTGTTTCTCGTCGGAAGGACGACGGGGTTTCGGAGAAACGTTCCTTGAACGCTTTGGAGAAGGACTTCACATTCGCGAATCCGTTGCGTTCCGACATAAGGTAGCAAGCACACTACATTGTATATACAATGATTAGTAATGTACATACAAATAAGTGAGGTTGATGATGAGTGCATCTACGTTGACCATACGAATGGATGATGAGCTCAAGCGTTCCGCCGCCGACGTAGCGGAATATTATGGTCTGGACCTTTCATCGGTAGTGCGCGCCATGCTCAAGCAAATGGTGAACACCGGGCGCATTCCACTGACGTTCACTCCTGAAGAGCCCAATGTGGAAAGCCGAATCGCCATCGCCGAGGCAGACGAGTTCATGACCTCAGGCAAAGATGGACGCTTCTCCAGCGGGCATGACCTTCTTGAGGCGGCAATGGCCTGATGGGACGATTAACCGCCGACTTCGCCAAAGCGTTCAGCCGAGATCTGAAAAAGAACGCCAAACGACGAAACTGGAATCTTTCCGAACTTGAGAAAGTCATCGATCTGATTTTGGAGAACACTCCTGAGACACTGGAAGAGCTGCGGCGGCGCCACAACATGCATATGCTGTCCGGAGCATGGAAAGGACATCATGAGTGCCACGTCGCAAACGCAGGAGATTGGCTGGTGATCTGGTCGTCGAACGGCAAAGTCGCATTCTTCGAACGTACCGGAAGCCACGACGAACTCTTCCGTTGAGCGGCACGCATCTTCGCATTCTTCTGCTATTCCTTACGATTCACGCGCAGACGCCCACGTCGGAAGGACGACGGGGTTTCGGAGAAACGTTCCTTGAACGCTTTGGAGAAGGACTTCACATTCGCGAATCCGTTGCGTTCCGACACCTGTGCGACGGTATCCGCGCCGTTCAGCAGATCGTCGAGCGCCGACTGCAGCCGGATTTCCGTAAGATACTGGTCGGGAGTGACGCCGGTACCGCGTTTGAACAGCCGGGAGAAATACTCACGCGAGTATCCGAAATGTTCGGCGATTTGGCCGATCGTGATTTTCTCCGCATAATGTCGTTCCATATATTCGGTGAATTCCTGCGGTTCGCCTGTTTTCCGCAATGACGAGGACGCAGACGATTCAGAGGAACGCGCGTCCTCCGCGCATCGCGTGCAGATATGCAGCAGCAATTGATACAGCAGGGAGTTGAGCTCGATCATACGCAACGGCGATTCCTCGCCATCCACGCACAATGTGATTCGTTCGCACAATCCCAGCAATTCCCCGTCGACGATGCCTCCGAAACCGTAGACGACTCCCTGCTTGATCCGCCATCCGGCCAGGTCCGGACACATGCGGGACAGGTATTCGCCGTCGAAGGAGATCGACAGCACGTTCTGCTCATTGCCGCGAGGACACGGATGAATCGAATGCAACGCTTTCGGACCGACCAGGCATAGCTGCCCTTCGCAAATCGTTATCTCGCTTCCATCGACGAACATCATCACGCTTCCACGGCGGACGTAGACCAATTCCATGCCCAAATGCCAGTGAAGCGGCACGTCCTGCGGCGGCATCTCCGTATGCACGCGCACGATTGCCGGATACAGTTGGCTACTGCCCCACGATTCGCGATGGTCGGAGCCGATTACCGCGTTGTAATCAAGCTCTCTGTCGATGTGGAACATGCGCGACGATGCTGCGGAAGTGAACATGCGGCAATCATACGGCGTTTTCGGACATCCTGACTAACGGCAATCGTCTCGACTAACGGTAATCATCCCATATGGGCGATGGGAAAATAACCCGTTCCGCACGTTCCCAAAGCTGCAACATGCCCTCGTTCGGATTGGTCAGCGATTGAATCTGAACGCCGTCCATCGCGAAGAACGCGGTGACGATGAGATCATGCAGACGTTCGGGGTCGCGGTATTCCTCGGGCAGGTTCCAGTTGACGCCCATCATGTCGGCCAGAATGCTCTGATGCCTGTCACGGTAGAATTCATGCGCCGGATGATGCGAATCCCCCGCCTCAATGGCGAGTCGCATGAACAACGACACCATGTTCGGACGTTTCTCATTGCGATTCACGGCGTCGCGCATGGCCTGCGGCAGACTCTTTCCCCGCTGCTGGGCATCTTCCTCGGCGGTCTTTATATCGGCCGCTATGGAGTTGTCCGAGGAATCGTAGAAGGATTCGATGACCAGCGAGAGCAGATCCTCACGGCTTTTCACGTAATGATTCAGTCCCGGAAGCGTCAATCCTACGGCATCGGCCAGCGATTGCATGGGAAACCCGTAGGAACCGTAACGGGTGATGAGCTTCGCGCCCTCCTGCGCTATCTGGGCACGCCTTTCCTCCGGAGAAAGACGCTTACGACGATTGATTGGTCTGAACTGTTCGTTTTCCCGCACTGCCCCTCCTAGACGCGTTTCGTTAGGAAGACTAGCACCGACCAAGACCACCACGGCGCACCGGCCTGATTTGCCGTCGCGACCAGACACGCCGGATTTGTTATCTTATATTTCTAAGATATAAGATAACGCCCAGGGTTCAAGATTGCACCCCATGGTTCTTCTCAGCGATGTCGCCGGCGACACCACAAAGAGAAAACCTCCATTGGCATAAGAAAGAGATAGGGAGCTGACTATGAGCAACCCACAATCGACGGGAAGCAACGTGCTTTCCAAGATCGATAAAACGCGCTTCTGCATCGCGTTCTTCATCTTCTCGTTCGCCTGGATGCTGGCACTGCAGATCATTGCCGCAGTGTTGCTGCCGCAGCGTCTGGCCGACATCGCCCCCGATAGCAAGGACGCCATCTTCGGCGTGCTGAATTCTGCGACGGCCCTCGCGTCGCTCATCTCCAATCTGGTCGTCGGCAATCTGTCCGACCGCACACGTTCCATCTTCGGCCGACGCACGCCGTGGATCGCCAGCGGCGGCATCATCGGCGGCATCTCGCTGTTCCTGATCGGCATTCTTCCGGACGGCTTCAGCATCGGCGTCAGCTACTGCGTATCCATGGTCGGCCTGAACATGATGATCGCACCGGTCGTGGCCTCCCTCTCCGACCGTATTTCGGAAGACATGCGCGGCACCATGTCCGCATTCATCTCCGCAGGCACGCTGTTCGGTTCGGCACTCGGCCAGATCGTCGGCGCGCAGTTCATCACCATGCAGTTCCCGGGCTTCGTCGTCTCCGGCATCGCCATGGCGCTGTCCGGCGTTCTTACGGTGATCTTCTGGCCGAAGGAACGTTCCAGCAAGGATATGCCCAAGGAGAAGGCCGATTTCAAGGGCATCATCATGAGCTTCCGCCCGCCGACCAAGGGCGCCCGCGATTTCTGGCTGGCCTTCGCCGGTCGTTCCCTGCTGCTGTTCAGCTACTACATGATCCTCAACTACCAGCTGTACATCCTTCAGGATTACATCGGCGAAACGGTTGAGGAGTCCGCGGCGACCATCTCCACCATGAGCCTGGTCCTGATGGTCGTCTCGCTGGTTTCGGCACTGACCGCCGGACCGATTTCCGACAAGATCGGCCGCCGCAAGGTTCCCGTCGTGGTGGCCAGCCTGCTGCTGGCGATCGGCTATGCGCTCCCCTGGCTGATGCACAATCCGCTCGGCATGATCCTGTTCTCCGCTATCGGCGGCTTCGGCTACGGCATGTACGGATCCGTCGACCAGGCTCTGAACGTGGACGTGCTTCCCAATGAGGAAGAGGCCGGCAAGGATCTGGGCATTCTGAACATCGCTACGACCCTCGGCCAGATGGTCGGCCCGATCGTCACCTCCGCCATCGTGGTTGCCACAGGCTCCTATGGCATGGTGTTCCCGACCGCCATCGTCATGGTCCTTCTTGCATGCGTGTTCATCATGATGATCAAGAAGGTGAAGTAACCACCAATCAAGACCAGGCCGGGAAGCCTACTTCTCTCCTTCGTATGGCTTCCCGGCCCTTACGCTTATTCAGTAGGGAACGCCCTCACGTTTCACAGGCAAAAGCACTGTTTCACGTGAAACAATGTTCCTCGTGAAGAAACACCCTCACGTTTCACAGACGAAAGGAAGCAAAGTGGCCGTATACATCGATCCGAACAAGACAATAGGCCGAATCGACCCGAAACTGCACGGGCAGTTCATCGAATTCCTTGGGGAATGCATCGATGAAGGCCTCTGGGTGGGGGAAGATTCGCCCATCGAAAACGAGAACGGCTATCGCAAGGCCACGATGGATGCGCTGCGCGCGCTTGAGCCTCCGGTCATCCGCTGGCCGGGTGGATGCTATGCCGACACCTATCATTGGCGTGACGGCATCGGCCCGCAGGAACAGCGCGCGACCACATTCAACGAGAACTTCGCCACCTATGAGCTGGACGACCATCACTTCGGCACCGACGAATTCCTCCGTCTGTGCGAGGCGCTCGGAGCCGAACCTTGGATCAACATCAACATGCTGTCCGGCACCGTGGCCGAAATGAAGGACTGGATGGAGTACTGCAATCGCGAGCAGCCCACCGATCTCGCCAAGGAACGTGCCGAAAACGGCCATCCGCAGCCGTACAACGTGAAGTATTGGGGCATCGGCAACGAAGTATGGGCCGGCGGCGGCACTATGACCCCGAAGATCTATCTGGATGAGTACCGCCGTTTTGCGTCGGCCATGCCGTCCTTCACCACCGACATCTTCTCCCCCTCCCCGATGTACGCCATCGCCTGCGGCCCGGACGGCAACAAGCCCCGCGAACGCGTGAAGTGGACCCAGGACTTCTTCCGTACTTTGGCGGAATACCGTCAGCCCCGCATCAATGGCTACGACCTGCATTTCTACAATTGGAACGTCGACAACGACGCCGATACCCCGACGCAGTTCGACGAGGACGGATGGAACACGGTCATCAACGGATGCCTGGAGCTGGAAGACATTCTTCGTGACCAGTGGCAGCTGATCAACGACGGGCTCGCGCTCATCCAGGAGCCGGAAGTCGCGATGGATTCCAAGCTCGACCATGTCGACCTCATCATCGGCGAATGGGGCAACTGGCATAAGACCGCGTTCTTCGCCCGCCCAGCGCTCAAGCAGCAGGTGACCATGCGAGACGCCATCACCACGGCGCTGACCCTGGACCTTCTGCAGCGCAACTGCGACAAGGTGACCATGGCATGCAACGCGCAGACCATCAACGTGCTCAACTCTCTGGTGCTCACCGAAGGCGAAACGACCATCCTGACGCCGAACTACGACGTGTTCATGATGTACAAGGCGCATCGCAACGCGACCGCGCTCGACGTGCCGCGCTGCGACCCGGCCGACGATGCGGTCTACACGTTCGCGTCACTCAGCGAAGACGGCAAGGAACTGCTGGTCAACCTGACGAACGCGCATATGCATGACTCCGCGGAAACGATCGTACAGCTTCCGTGCGGAGCCCAAGTCGAATCGATGCGGACCCTGTGCGCGCAAGATCCGCACGACTGCAACACCGCCGAGGATCCCGAGCTGATCCGCACCCAGGAAATCGACGTGGCCAACGCGGTGAAGGTTTCCGGCAATACGTTTACGGTATCGCTCCCGGCGGCTTCCGTAAGCACGTTGAAGCTGAAGCTGGCCTGACCGATTCCCGGCTGATTCGTACAGACTGATTCGTACGGACTAATTCGTACGCTTCGGTTCGTACGGACTGATTCGCGCGGCGACAGAGCATGATCCCTCGCAAGCAACATAATCGCGTTGCCTGCGAGGGATCATGTTTATCTCGGAACCCCTGCGGTTACTGAGCGAATTTGTTGACGCGTCGATCGTAGGTCAACAGGCCGTTGACCTCCTCCTCCACGTCGGAAACCTGCGTATACACGTATCCGACAAGTCCACGCGACTCCAGCGCGGCGGCGGAAGCCAATACGGAACGCACCGCGGCACGCCAATCGTCGATCGAATCGTATTCGCCGTAACCGTACGCCTTGCTGAACGAACCGTGGTCGGGAACAAGCTGCGCCAATCCGCCGAATTCCGAAAGCACGAACGCGCGCACGCCATGCTGCGCGACCGGCAGCACCGCATAATGCGCGGCCCGGCGCCTTCTCTTATGACGCTTCTCGAACTCGGCCGCATATCCACGCAACGGCCCCTTGTCCGGGTAGACCTCCAGCGGGCGGAAATAGTTGTGCACACTGTGGAAATCGCCGCAATGCTGGTCGTACCAGCCACTCGTCGCATCTATCGGACGGGTCGGATCGAGCGCATGGATGCGTTCCGCGGCATCGCATGCGTTGAACTGTCCCCAGCCTTCGTTGAACAGGGTCCAGGCCACAATCGAAGGATGCCCGGCAAGCATGTGCACCATGTCGTCACAGGTGCGCGACCAATCACGGCGGTAATCGGAGTCGTCGGCGCCGAGTTGGGCGAAATGCTGAGCCGTGTCGTCACGGAACTTATTCCACGAGGAACGTATCAGAGTCGGTATGCGGCTGGTGATCCACACGTTGTATTCACCATCGGAACCGCCGCCCGACACCGCGTCCTGCCATACCAGCATGCCCAGCCGGTCGCAATGATAGTACCAGCGGGCCGATTCGATTTTGATATGCTTGCGCAGCATATTGAAGCCCGCTGATTTCATGGCGTTGATGTCGTATATGAGCGCGTCATCGCATGGGGCGGTCATCAGCCCGTCCGGCCAGTATCCCTGGTCGAGCACGCCTTTGATGAAAATCGGACGCCCGTTGAGATGGAATCGCGCCACGCCCTTCATGTCGGGCTTGATCTCCACGGAACGGAACGCGCAATACGATTTCACGACGTCCGACGATTGCGATGCGGCACCCGACAGCAGCGTGGCCGTCACGTTGTACAGATACGGATCGTCCGGCGACCATACATGCTCGGCTTTCGTTGCGATTTCCGTGCGGACTTTGCGTATGCCCGCGGGCAATGTCTCATCCGCCACCACCGAACCGTCTTCCGGATCGGTCACGACGATCCGCAATTTCGCATTCGGCTTGTCACCAACGATTTCCGCACGAATGAACAGCTTTCCGTCAGCCGCGCCCTTCAACGTCAACGTACGCAGGTATGCCTCCGGCACGATTTCCAGCCAAACGCTCTGCCAGATGCCGCTTTGCGCGGTGTACCAGATTCCTTCCCGCTCAATGCGCTGCTTGCCGCGCAGCTGTGTGCCGGAATCGTTCGGATCGTATACGCACAACGCGATCTCGAAATCGTCATCCGGATCGACGAACGCCGAAATATCGACGTCGAACGGCAGATAACCTCCGACGTGCGCGCCGGCAAGCTGGCCGTTGATGAAGCATGCGCAGATGTAGTCGACGGCTTCGAAATGCAGGATCAGCCTGTTCGCATCGCCAATCTGCCGTACGTTCTCCTCATCCGCAAGCGTGACGGGATGCACCACGGTCCGATACCAGATGAGATTATCCGGATAGATGGTTTGATGCACGCCCGAAAGCGCGGATTCGGGAGAGAACGGCACAAGGATCTTGCCGTCGAACGTCTGCGGAATGGCGGCTTCCTTCACCGCCTGCACGGCCTCGTCCCGGGTGAGCACGGTGGTGGTTTTGCGCCACTTCGATGCGTTCTCGCTTTCCGGAATCGACACGATGGCGTAATCCCATAACCCGTTGAGCATGGTGTGGTTGCCTCGCACCATGGTGGGGCGCGGGTGCTCGTCGAGGATCGGAACGCGGTTTTTGCGCAGCTCACGCTCCCCGACTTCGGCCGGATTGAACGCCTTGTTTCCGGCGTTGTCAGACAGCCATTCTCCTGCGATACGTTCACCCCACGCGGTCCACAGCTGTTTCATAGGCTCTTGCGAGCGCTTTTTCGTCGGAGCGGCTTTCAGTACTCGTTTGATATCCAGCATGGAGCACCCCTTTTCTGCAGCTTCGCACGTATCTTCGCTTACATTGTAGTGAAAGCGGACACGGCCGAGGCAACCACACGCGCAAGGTGCTTACTTGGATACGGCGAATGGCCGAGGCACGAGTCGCCCTTCCACATACCGTTCTTCGATGTCACGGTCGTCGCCCGTATAGATGAATCGTTCGAGCCGTTCCTCCACGGATAGGTCGAGCAGGCTTTCGTCCTCGCGAATCACCAGGGCGTCGAATGCGTATCCGGGTTCGAACGAGCCGACTTTGCCGAACAACGCACCTCCCACCTTTGTGGCCATGTGGAATGCCTCAGGCAGCCGCAGCGGGCGGTCCTCGGCATGGCCCGCTTCGAACGTCTTGGCTTTCGACGTCTCGATCGCCATGACGATCTGCCGGTTCATGGCCGAATCGTTGCCGGCCGCCACGTCGCTGGCGATCGTGACCTTCAGTCCGTAATCGAGATTGCGCCGCACCGGCATGATGCCGCTGGTCAGGTTGAGATTGGATTGCGGGCAGTGCGCGAGCCACACATCATGGTTCTTGAGCACCGCGCGTTCCCGGTCGGTCAACCACACGCAGTGGGCCATGATGGTACGGCCGTCCGGCATAAGGCCGTAGCGTTCGTAGACTTCGGCGTAGGTCGGGATGTCGGGATGCAGTTCATGGACCCATTGAATCTCACCGCGGTTCTCGTCAAGATGGGATTGAACCGGAAGATGGTAGCGTTCGGCGATTTGCCCCAGGCCGGTCATGAGCTCCGGCGTGGTGGACGGTACGAATCTGGGTGTGATGATGAATCCGATGTCGGGCGCACGCCGTGCCGCCCGTTCGATCAGTTCCTCGGTGCCGGACAGGCTTTCGTCCGTATCTTCCACCAGATATTCCGGAGAATTGCGATCCATATTGACCTTGCCGACAACCGGCCGCAGACCCGAATCCTGGCACAGTTCCATCAGACGGAGCGTCGCCTCGTTGTGCAGCGTCGCGAACGCGCTGAAACGGAGCGTGCCGTTGCTCCACAATCTGGTGAGGAACCGTCGGTACCAATGATCGGCCACATCAATGTCGGCGTACGCGGATTCGGCTTTGAACGTATATCGTCCCAGCCATGGCAGCAGCTCATGGTCGAAGCCGAGTCCGGCAAACGGATATTGCGGGGCATGCACATGCAGATCATTGAACGCGGGAAAGATCAGATGCCCGGAACGATCTACGACGGTTATACCTTCCGCAGTCATGTCGGCCGGCAAACTTCCGCATACCTGCCGGACCGTTCCGCCGTCGACGATCACATATCCGTCTTCGACCACTTCGAAACGGTCGGGCGTCGGCGCGAATACGATATCCCCCTTATAAGCAATCATCGGGAACCTGAGTCGTAAGTTCCTGCGTAGCCCGCAGTACGTGTTTTGCGGTTTATCATGCGGTTTCGTAGGCTGTGGCGTCCCGTAGGTTAAGGCTCGCGTTGAAGTCCCTGTCCTGCGTGTATCCGCACCCGCATTCGTATGTCCTGTCGGAGAGTCTTAAGCCCTCCCTGACGGAGCCGCAACGGTGGCACAACTTGGAGGACGGGTACCATCTATCGACAATCCTCAGCTCGATACCGTTCTCGTCGCATTTGCTCTTCAGTCTGGTTCTGAACTCGTGGAACTTTTGCGACGCGACGGCTTTGGACAGGTGCCTGTTCCTCATCATGCCCGACACGTTCAAGTCCTCGATGGCTATGTAGGACGGCTTAGCTTTCACCATCCCGGCTATCGTTTTGTTGACGTAATCGGAGCGGAGGTCGTCCATCCTGCGGTGGAACTTTTGGACTTTCAGTCTTTGCCTGCATATGTTCGACCCGTGTTCGTGCTGTGTTCGCTTCGCGTGTTCGTATTTGCGGGAGAGGCGGCGTTGTTCCCTGCGCAGCCGTTTCTCCAGTTTCCTTACCCGTTCCGTTTTGTTGATGTTCGGATAGGTCCTGCCGTTGGAACAGACGGCGAACTCCTTTACGCCCAGGTCCACGCCGATGCCTTCGCCGCTGTTTTCGCCGTGGGGCTTGTCGGGGACTTCCACGAGAGCCGACACGTAATACCTGCCCGCTTTGACGGACACCGCGCCGCTTCTGATGACATACCCGTCCTTCTTGAACTTCGGGAACCCGCCCTGATGTTTGAAGAACCTCACGAACGCGGCATACCCGTTTTCGATGGACTTCTTCACGGCCTTGGACGACACGTCCTTAATCCACGCCTTATCGGGGTTATGGGGAAGGTACTCGTTGTTAAGCCACACGCTGAAACCCTTGCCGGTCATGAACCTCTCCCCGCGCCCGTGGAGTTCCCTGTTATGGGCGAGATAGAAGTTGTAGACGTACCGGCAAGTCCCGATGGTGCGGTTAATCCTGGCTTTCTGTTCCAAGGTCAGGTCTATCTCCGTCCTGAAGCTCTTTAGCAATTTCCCCGTCCCTTTCTATCCGCCTCTTGTATTTGCGAAGCCCGTACAATCTGCGCGAGAACACATGGAGTATCGAGACGATGTCCTGCACGAGTTCTTCCCGCGGGGACAATTCCTCGTTGCTCACCACCACTATGTTCGTGCCGAACCTGGCGCAGAACCTCTCGAACCACCCATAACCGAATCTGACGAACCTGTCTTCGTGGGTGACGATGACGGTCTTGATTTTCCGCTCCATCACCTCATCCAACAGCCGGTTCCACTTCTTGCGGTTGTAGTCAAGCCCGCTGCCGTAATCCTCGATGCACTGGTCGGCGATAACGCCTTTGGCGTTGCAGAACTGCCGCAGAAACGCCACCTGATTACGCAAATCGTCTTTCTGGTTCCTTGTGGACACTCTGGCGTAAATCACGGTTTGGCGGTCGTCGTCCCGCCCGTCAACGCCTTTGAATTGAAGATACTGGTCGTAGGTGTAGTACCGCCTGTCGGTCGGCGTGCGGTACGCCGTCAAAACGCCGTCCCTGTCCCAACGCTGCAACGTCTTGACGGAAACCCCCAGCAGTTCAGCGAAGTCTTTCGGCTTGTAATTAGTGATATTGGATGTGTTCATAACAATAACCTCATGAACACATCTAAACACATTTGACCACTAAAGTCAACATTTTAACTACTTAAGGGGCGCTCCTTTTATTCCCGATAATAGAGAGGGGCCCAGCGCAACATCCGACGCGCGGACAACTTTCGCAACCCGCGAGCATCGCACGATTCGAATTCCGTTCCGGAAACCAACATCGTGCGATGCTCTCAGATATGCCATGCGGCGAAATTTCAGCCTTCGAGCTTCGCCTTCTCCGCGGCGAGGCGGGCGGCTTCGGCATCCTTGCGGGCCTTCAGCTCGGCATCGAAGCGGGCAAGCTCCTCTTCGACGGCCTCCTGCGGAATCTTCGCGAAGATCGGATGCGGCTTCGGCACCGGAGTTCCGGCCACGATCGGCTCGGAAGCCCACGGATGCACGGTCTCGCCCAGCTTGTAGTCGCCGGTGATGATCGGGTACGTGAAGCCCGGCTTGTCAAGATCCTCCACCTCTTCGATGCGAGGCAGCGGCGAGAACGTGCCCGTACCGCCCAAAGCCTCCCACACCTTCTGTGCGGAGTGGGGCAGGAACGGAGCCAGCAGGTGGTTGGCATCGGACACGGCCTGGGCGGCCACGTGCAGCACGGTTCCGAGGCGGGCCGGATTGTCCTTGATCTTCCACGGTTCGGTGGCGGAGATGTACTTGTTGATGTCTCCGACCACGCGCATGGCTTCGGAAAGCGCGTTCTTCTGACGATGGTTTTCGATCAGGGAGCCGACGGTCTCGAACGCTCCGGCGCTCTCAGCCAGCAGAGCACGGTCCTCATCGGTCATGGAAGCCTCGTCGATGGCCGGAATCTCACCGAAGTTCTTGTTGATGAGATTGGCCACACGGTTCACCAGGTTGCCCCAGGAAGCGGCGAGCTCCTCATTGTTGTGACGCACGAATTCAGCCCAGGTGAAGTCGGAATCGGAGCTTTCCGGACCCGCCACGGAAATGTAGTAGCGCACCGCGTCGACCGGATAGCGCGACAGGATGTCCTTCACGTAGATGACGATGCCGCGGGAGGACGAGAACTTCTTGCCTTCCATGGTCATGAACTCGGAAGACACCACCTGCTCAGGCATGTTCAGCGGACCGAACTTGCCGGTCTCGCCGCCCTTGGAACCCTGGCCGTTGTATGCGAGCATCTCGGACGGCCAGATCTGGGAGTGGAACGTGATGTTGTCCTTGCCCATGAAGTAGTAGCCCGGGGTCTGCGGATCATTCCACCATGCGCGCCACGCTTCCGGGGCTCCCTTGCGGCGGGCCCATTCGATGGATGCGGACAGGTAGCCGATCACCGCGTCGAACCACACGTACAGCTTCTTGTTGGGGTTGTCGATCCAGCCGGCGACGGGCACCGGAATGCCCCAATCGATGTCGCGGGTGATGGCGCGCGGCTTGACTTCCTTGAACAGGCCAAGAGAGAAGTTGATGACGTTGGTACGCCAGCCCTCACGGGTCTTCAGCCATGCGAGATTGGCTTCGGCCACGCCCGGCAGGTCGAGGAAGTAATGTTCGGTTTCCTCAAAGCGCGGGGTTTCGCCGTTGATCTTGGAAACCGGATTGATCAGCTCGTCCGGGTCGAGTTCGTTGCCGCAGGCGTCGCACTGGTCGCCGCGGGCTCCGTCGGCGCCGCAGATCGGGCAGGTGCCTTCGATGTAGCGGTCCGGCAGGGTACGCCCGGTGGAGGGGGAAATCGCGACCTTCTGGGTGCCCTTGTAGATGTAGCCGTTGTCGAGGCACTGCTTGAACAGTTCCTGCACCACCTGCTCATGGTTGCCCGTAGTGGTACGGGTGAACAGGTCGTAGCTCAGGCCGAGATCGCACAGATCCTTGGCGATCACACGGTTGTAGCGATTCGCCAGCTCCTGAGCGCTCACGCCTTCCTTGTCGGCCTCGACCAGGATCGGGGTGCCGTGCTCGTCGGTGCCGGACACCATCAGCACGTCATTGCCCTTCATGCGCTCGTAGCGCGCGTACACGTCGGACGGCACGCCAAAGCCGGCGACATGGCCGATATGACGGGGGCCGTTAGCATACGGCCAAGCAACATTCACCAAAATATGACTCATGGTGCCCGATTATACAAAGCGGCGTATCCCGCATATCCGCGATGGCCAACCATCAAAATCGCAGGCGGAATCGAATGGAATCCCCCGACTTATCCACACTGTTGCATACCGGAACAATCGGAGTCCACATATCCACAGATTTTCCGAAGCGGGTGGCAGTGCGCTCCACCATTCCGGTACGGTACCGTCATGAGCAACTCACCACCACTTTTCGGCAACGGCGATTTGCCCGGACCACTGTGTTTGAACATGATGTCAGAGTTTGGAACGCTGTGCAAACTCGACAACGTGAACGCATACTCGCAGCAGGATTCCCATACCTTATTCGGCCGGGCCACCATCATCGCAAGCGTGCTTCCGTACCATACGGTGGCATGCGCAGGCACCGCGGCCTGGGTTTGGCTCGGAGGAACTTTCCCCGAGACAATCGACGTCATCGCCAACGCCCACTTCCGTGCGCCACGGCACGGACGGAAGATACGCGTCTACAATCGCAGACTTCTCAGCAACCACGTCATACGGGTCGGTCCCATACAAATGACCACGCCGGTACGTACCGCCTGCGACCTCGCCACGATTTACAGCGGCAGCAACGAGGGCGAACGGTTGGCGCAGGAAGTGATCAGCATGCTGATGCAGGAATATCACTTCCGTCCCAGCGACTGCCAGCTGGTCTTGCAGGAGACACGTCACATCCGCAACGCGCCATCCGCACGCAGACTGTTCCTCGCGCTTGACGGAAAGTCCTGAAAACGGCAATCGGCGGAATCATGAAACCTTTGAAATCACGCAAAAAGCGTCGCACTCCCCCAAAGTACGATCCCGCGCCGCGTCCACGCGCTTTTATGGAACCGCCTCCCCCGCCAATCGAATTGACGCCTTTGCTGGCCTGCGATCCGCAGACCCCGCAGAAAGTGCTATGGCACATAGCCGAACACGCCCCGCAGCTCCGGCGATGGCTGGTCGCCAATCCTTCGGCAAGCCCGGCAATGATGGAATATCTTGCGCAGGTGGGCGGCCCCGGAGTCGGCGAGGCGCTGCAGATTCTGCTGGAATCGTTGGAAACACAGGAAACGCGGGAAACCTAGGAAATTCGTGAACCGAGGGAAACCCGGGAAACGATGTAGGGTCCGCGCCTGTCAATCCTTCATGGCAAGCACGGCGTTGTATACCTGCTTGCGATTGGCAAGCGAACCATCGGCGAGCGGATGCTCCGCCACAACCTGCGAAATGGCGTCCTTGATACGCAACTCGTTCTCTTTCGCGCGATCGATCGACAGCACCGCCAAATCCTCGATGGACAACGTTGCCGGAGCCGCCGCGTCGGCCTCCTCCTCGGAAGCGCCGGCGATGACCAACACCATTTCGCCACGGGGCGGATCATCGGTGACGCTCTGACGAATCTGCGCGATGGTTCCACGACGAATCTGCTCGTAGTCCTTGGTCAGTTCGCGGCACAGCGCCATGCGACGGTTCGGGCCGAGCACTTCCAGCAGATCGGCCATGGAATCGTCGATGCGGTGCAGGGTCTCGTAGAACACAATCGTGCGGCGTTCCGACTGCAATGCGCGCAAATGCTGTACGCGTTCGGAATGCTTGCGCGGCAGGAACCCCTCGTAGCAGAAGCGGTCGGTCGGTAGGCCGGACAGCGCGAGCGCGTCCAACACGGCCGAAGGTCCGGGCGCACAGGTGACCGGAAGACCGCGTTCGATGGCCCGGCGCACGATCGCCAAGCCCGGATCGTTGATGGTCGGCATGCCCGCATCGGAAACCACAAGCACGGTGGAGCCGGTCTCGACCTGGTCAAGCAGACCATCCGACTTGTCCCGCTCGTTATGGTCGTGGTAGGCCACCACGCGTCCGCTCACATGCACGCCCAGACGGTTGGCGAGCGCATACAGACGTCGGGTGTCTTCGGCGGCGACGATGTCGGCGCGTTCCATGAGCGCGATCAGGCGGGCGGAGGAATCGGCGGTGTTGCCGATCGGAGTCGCCGCGAGAATCACCGTGCCTCGCGGAATATCAACGCCGTCCACCAGTGCGTCGAGCGCTCCAGCGGAAGCGTTTTGTGCATTGCCGGTCGTCTCGTCCTCGAATTCGGCCGTTTCCTGTGTCGATTGCGCGTTCATGCTTTCCATGCCCCCAGTATCTCAAGGCCGTGTCTTGCGGAAGATTCCTCCGCTGTGTGTCAATCATGCCACACAGCGGAGGAATCCGTGACCGTTCCTGTGTGGAATCACTCGTACAGGGCCGGCAGGATGTCGGCGAGACGCATGAAATCGTGACGGACGAATCGGCGGAAATCATCGGCGTATCGTGAGCCTTCCACGGGCGTGCCGTATGCGCCGGTACCGGCCGCGTCCGGATCGTTGCGCCATACCGCCGGATAGGATCCGGTCACCGCGCACGCCTTCCCGCATCTTCCGCCGGCACCGACGATTCGGATTTTCCCTCCTTACAAATT
>CAVEXE010000016.1:0-52012 GCA_963619615.1 Senegalimassilia sp.
CGTGTCGCGAACAGCGGGAAACACACACGAAACACGAACACGACACCGGCACCGATCCGAAAAAAGACCCGCGAACACACCAAACGGGGCGCGTCACACAAAACAAAGGCCGGAATCACTGCACGCATCAGCAATTCCGGCCTTCGAATCTTTAGTTATGAATCTTTAATTGTGAATTTTCAGTTATATGCGTTCCGAACGGAACGGTGGATCACGCCTTGGCCGAATCAACCGTTGCCGCAGCCTTCTTGCGGGCCATGTAACGCTTGATGGTCAGCACTTCGAGCACCAGAGCCAGAACCACGGTGACACCCCAAGCGGCGTACATTGCGGTCCTCCACACCGGAGTCTCGGATTCCGGCTCGCCATCCGCGTACTGCCAGCTGTTAGCTGCGGTGTACAGGATGTTGTGAGCGGCCTGACGCATCGCCTTCACGGAGGTGGCGGACTTGTCGGTGATGTGGTTGGTGATGCTGGTGGTGGCGAGCATCGAATCGTTGCCCGCACGCACTTCCTGATCGGCGTTCTGGTAGCCATAGCCACCGAAGTAATCGGTCAGGACGAAGCCCCGGAAGCCCCACTCGTCGCGGAGGATGGTCTTCAGAAGGGTCTCGTTGCCACCTGCGTAGGTGTTGCCGATGTAGTTGAAGGCGCTCATGACGGCCTGTGCGCCGCCTTCCTTGACGCTCATCTCGAACGGCTTGAGGTAGATCTCACGGATGGCCTGCTCGTTGGACCAGGTGCAGAGCATCTCGGTACGCTTGGTCTCCTGATCGTTCATGGCGAAGTGCTTCATGAAGGAGTACACGCCCTTGGACTTGGCGCCGGCGATCTGGCTGGAGGCCATGACGCCGGAGAGCAGGGCATCCTCGGAGAAGTACTCGAAGGTACGGCCGGAGAAGGCGTTGCGGTGGATGTTCATTGCCGGTGCGTACCAGCCGGCCACGTGCATGTCGTGAGCCATGTCGCCGATCATCTCACCGAACTGCTTGGCGAGGTCACGGTTCCAGGTGCAGGCGAATGCGGTGGATGCCGGGAAGCCGATGGAGCCGACACCGGTGAAGTTGTTGTTCAGCGATGCAGGGCCGTCAGCGTCGGTCAGCTGGATCTTTCCGACGGAGGAGATAGCCGGGGTGCCGTAGCCGCCGTTGGCGATGAGGTTGTCCATATCGTCGAAGGTCAGCTGGTCGAGGAGCTTATCCCAATCAGCGTCGTCATAATCCTTGCCGTACATGTCGGACAGCTTCAGACCATTCTTGGCGCCGGTGGTCGGCATTTCGTCGGAATCGTCGTCGAATGCGGTCGGATCGTAGTTCGAGTTGTTGTAGAAGGTCTCCTTGGCCTCGTCGGACATCTCGAAGTTGGTCGGTGCCGCGGTGGCTTCCTTGTAGTTCGCGAAGTGGTCGGCACGGCTCAGGTAGGTCACGTCGCCGGCTGCATCGTCGAACTGGTTGGTCGCCACGACCTGATCGCCGTTATGGGTGTTCGAGTCGGAGTCGTAGGTGATGGTCTCGTCAACGCTGATGGTCTTGCTGTCGATCACGTTGTGGGAGTCGGACTGGATGGAAACGGCGTAGTCGCCCTTCTCCAGCACGTAGGACTTCGCGTTCTTGTAATCGTAGGAAGCCATGTCGTCGTCTTCGAACTCGATGGTGACGGTCTGGGACGCGCCCGGCTCGATCAGATCGGTCTTCTCGAAGTCAACCAGGTTGGTGGAAGCCTTCTCGATGCCGCCATTGGTGTACGGCGGGTTGTAGTAGACCTCGACCACATCCTTGCCGGCAGTGTCGCCGGTGTTGGTCACGGTCACGTCGACGGTCACCTTGCCGTCCTCGTAGGTCACATCGTCGAGCTTCTGCTCGAAGGAGGTGTAGGACAGACCGTAGCCGAACGGGAATGCGACCATGGAGTCGTAATCGATGGCGCCTTCGGCGGCGGCGGTCTCATAGAACTTGTAGCCGACGTAGATGCCTTCAGTGTAGTTCACGAAGCCCGGGATGGCAGTGACCTCGTCACCGGTGAAGCCGGTGTACTTGGCTGCCAGATCATCCATGTTCGTGTATTCGAACAGACCGAAGTTGTTGTAGGACACGGACTGGGTGAGGTCCTTGAGGAAGGTGTCGGAGGTCTTGCCGGACGGGTTGGTCTCGCCAGCGAGAACATCGCCAAGAGCGGAGAAACCGGTCTGGCCGGCCGGCGGGCACCACACCACGGACTTAATCTGCGGATAGTTGGACAGGAAGTCGAACTGGAAGGTGTTCGCACCGTTGTACACGAGCGTGACCTTGCTGAAGTTCTTGGTGACCAGATCGATCATGTCGCGCTCGGTCTGGCTCAGCTGCAGGAAGCTCTCGCCCTTCTGGAAATCGGCGTAGTCCTCGGAGTTGTTGGTGTAGGTGATGCCGTCCGCGGTCATGTCCATCGGCAGGTCGGCGCCTTCGCCACCGACACGGGTGATGGTGATGATGGCCTCGTCGGAGAAGTCCTTCGCGTTGGAGATCAGCTCGTCGGTGTACTGGGCGGCCGGAACTTCAGGAAGGGTCCAATCCTGCGCGAACATGCCCACCTCAGGACGATCGGAACGATAGTCGGTGTACAGCTTGGAAAGCTCAGAGTTGGTCTCGATGCCGGCTTCCTTCATACCGTCCAGCATGGAAACGGTGTCGTACTGGTCGGACATGGAGCCGGAGCCGGTACCGCCGTAGACCGGGTTGGTGGAGCCCCAACCGAACACATTGACCTTCTTGGAGGACAGCGGCAGGTTGGAATCCTCGTTCTTCAGCAGGGTAATCGCCTCGGACTGCACTTCCTTGGCCAGCTCATTGGCCTTGGAAACGGTGGAGTCGGAAAGCATGTACTTGGTGATGGTCGCGTTGTTCAACAGCGTGGCGAGCGGTCCGGTAAGCATCATGGACACAGCCACGACAATGCCGACAAGCGCCACAATCCAGGATTCAGAATGAACAATCTTGCGGGTTGCGACTTCCTTGACCGTCTTCTTGTTGACTGCGAAGGTAATGATCAGCGCAAGCACAAGCAGAACGCCGATGGCAACCAGGTAAGGCGTCAGTGAACCGATAACGTTCATGACGTCGGCCATGTTGATTTGCAGCATGGTAGGTCTCCTCCTTGATTCTCATAACCAGCGGCACGTCAGCTTCGTCGCAATCTCAAAACCAAGGAACCACCCAACACTGCCCCGCGTTGCACAGTCCCAAGAAGTGTAGACACTCCTTCATGCCGTTGTTCCGATTTCATCAAAATCGAACGTGAAGAGGCATGGCATTTGCCCAGCCTGTCGATTCGCGTGCATAATCTGCATGCATTCGACGCGTGATTTGCATGGAATCGCCAATGCCTTGGGCCAACTTGGCCACATTCGCGTTACGCAAAGTACGATGGGGCCCATGAGTGATTTGAGTGCGTTAAATCTTGAGGCAGGCAGTCTGGTCGGCGGCTATACGTTGATTTCCCGCTTGGGATCCGGCGCAATGGGATCCGTATGGAGGGTTCGGGATGACGGCGGCCACCAGTATGCGATGAAAATACTGCGTGATTCCCTTTCGGAAGGCGATTCCGATGCAATGTCCCGCGAGCACATCACCGCCCGTGAACGTCTGCGCCGCGAGGCCATGGCGTTGCAGAAAGTACGACATCCGGGCGTTTGCGCCATCGTTGACATGGAATTGGACGATGCGTTGGCGTTCATCGTCACGGAATTGATAGAAGGCAAGAACCTGCGTGAGGATGTTCGCGTCAACGGCAAATATACCGGCGACGATTTGGAGAGGCTCGCACGCAAGCTGATCGAAGCTGTGGAAGCCGTGCATGCGGCGGGAATAGTGCATCGAGACATCAAACCGACGAACGTGATGGTTTCGGTCAGCGGTCCGGTATTGGTGGATTTCGGCATTGCCATGGGCGAAGGTGAAAGCCATGTGACCAGCACGGGTCTGGTGATGGGCACGCCTGGTTTCATAGCGCCGGAAGTCATAGATGGCGCCGAATCCGACGACATGACCGACTGGTGGTCGGTGGCGAGCGTGCTCGCGTTCGCCGCCACCGGAGAACCCGTGTTCGGCACCAAGCCGATGATGGCCGTGTTGGAGCGTGCGGCTGCCGGAAGTGCGAATCTTACGGGATTGCCCGCCGGAACATTGGCCGCTTTTCGTTCCGCGTTAAGTCCGCGTCGGGAGAATCGTTGCACGCCCAAGGAATTGCTTCACGCGATTTCCGTCGACGCATTGAATCCGCAGTTGTGGTCTGATGCGAGCACATCCGCCGAAACGGAGATGATGCCCCCTTTTGATGAAGGGCGCGTTGAAAATCCGCGCACACTATGGCGATTCCAGGATGGCGTGACAGGAGAAGACGCCATCAATACACGCACCATGCCGCGATTCATCGAGCCGACGAAGACCATCGACCCGACGACCGTGAACAAGACCGTGAACAAGACCAGAGAGTTTCCCGCAATCGCAAGCGCTTCCGGCGAAGTCTCGGGAAGCACGCGCGTTATGCCGCAATCCACACAGGTCATGCCTATACAAGACGCGCCGACGCAAGGCACCTCAGTTCCGGAAGTCAAACCCGCGTTACGGCGCATCTCGACACAACGACCACCGACCATCAATCCTCAGAATTCCGCATCGCAACAGTCATCGGAGGAACCGCGGTTCGCCACGGAACCGCAATCCGCGGCCGAACGACAATCCGCGGACGCGCGGACGCATCCGAATCCAACGTACGTACGCCGTGGGGAGCTACTCGACCGCGGTACCCTACCCTGCGTTTTGTTGGGCATTGTGGTTGCGGTATGCGGTCTTTTTTCTCCATGGATGGCCCTGTTCACCTCCCTTGTACTGTTCTGGCTGCTCTTCACCGTCGGTTTCAACACTGAATCGCAGTTGGAACGTGAGGAACGTCGTGGAAGCGGGCGCAAAGCTTCCGATGTGGCCATTCGCGTGGCCAGTCTGCCATGGCATATGGTGAAGGGGCTGGGGTATGCGTTGCTGCGATCTCTGATCATGCTTGGAGTCACAGCATTGGGATTGGCAATCGCCACGCTGGCGCTGAATCTGCCGTTCACGATAATGGATACCAATGTTTTCGGCGTGATCGTTCCGCTTCCCACTCTGACCGAAGGTCCTTTCTCGCAAAGCGGACTTGCACAGGCGGGTTTTTGCGCGGTTGGCTGGCTGGTTTCCATGTTGGGTTCCGGCGCACTGGTGATGAGGCTGGGGGCCGGTGCGATACGCGGTATCAGAAAGTAGAACGGAATAGGCACAACCGCACCTTGGAAGCTGTCAGGAAATCCATAGAGACATCTCATTATCATGGTGCACGTCGATACGATGAATCAACGCGAAAGGGCTGGAATGGCTCAAGACAGTAAGAATGCGCAGAAGCGCGCCAGCCGCGCGGAGCGCAGGGCCGCCGAGGCCGCCGCCATGAAGGCACGCGCCGAAAAGATGGAGAAGGACCGCAAGCAGCAGACGATGATCGGCGCCATCGTTGTGGCCGTACTGGTGATTTTGATTGCGATCGGAGCGTTCAGCGTATATCAAAGCGTTCATCAGAGCGCGGCAAGCGAAGCGGACAGCATAACCGTGGAGGAAGCATACGATCAGCTTCAGGCAGTGGAGAACAAGCCGTCACTCGTTGACGACAAAGGCGGTCTGCTGATTTCCAAGAACGGATACAACACTTCCGTCGAAGGTGTTCCGACAGTCGCCATTTATATGGACTTCCTGTGCCCCGGCTGCGGCAATATTCACCGTCAGTTGGATGACGACCTGCAGAAGATGGTCAATGCCGGACAGATCAATCTGGAACTGCACTTCATGTCGTTCATGGATCGCTGGTCCACCGACGAATATTCCAGCCGCGCGGCAAATGCCGCCATGTATCTTGCGGAGCATGACAGCGATACGAACCACATGATCGAATTCCTGAAGAACATGTACGCAGAGGAGTTCCAGCCCGAGGAAGGCTCAAGCTACGAATCCGTGAGCGACGAACAGATCAAGCAGCAGATGATCGACGCTGGCGTTTCCGAAGACGTTGCGAACAATGCGTTCAACCGCGACTATCAGGATTGGCTCGACGCGATCAACACCTACACGCCGAAGCGCTCCGAGCTGTGGAACGTTTCCGGCAACTACGAAGGAAGCATGACGACCCCGACCTTGACCATCAACGGCAAGTTCTGGGATATGAATCAGCTTTCCGTCGCGCAGGAGACCATTCATGACGGCCTGCTCGAATCCATCGGCCTGCAATCCGACCAAGTCGGCGTCGAAGGGAAGATACCTTCCATCGGTTCCGACAAGGACCCGATCTCCAACACCACCGGAGAATAAATACCCCCTTATTGGTCAGCGTGTCCAGAAGCATGTCCAACGGCACACATTCTAAGTTGACGGCTACGGACGCGCTGGCTATGCTGTTCTTCGGTTCATCTTTTAGGTGAATCATGCCTCCTTAGCTCAGATGGCCAGAGCGGCCGCCTTGTAAGCGGCAGGTCGTCGGTTCGATCCCGACAGGAGGCTCAGGCCCGTATAGTCGGGCTTTATTCTTACCTCGGGTAAGTAATCCAGAGGCCGTCCCCCAACTAATGGCTTCTGGCAGTCGGACGAGACGTCCCCCAACTAGTCTCGTCCAGCTCTGGGGGCAGGATATCCCCTTCTCTCCTGCCCCCTTTTCTTTTGCCTATGAACGC
Organism: Senegalimassilia sp.; assembly: GCA_963619615.1. GTDB lineage: Bacteria > Actinomycetota > Actinomycetes > Actinomycetales > Bifidobacteriaceae > Bifidobacterium. The sequence goes on from CAVEXE010000016.1 coordinate 6,722, forward strand.
AAATGTGACGGTATAGGCAAAACAAAACATCTTTCTTTGTTGCAAGTCACTCCGTCTACTACAATTACGGCGTTGTATGCCATCGCCGGAAAGAGACCCCATGACAAGAAGATGGACCCCCAGACGATTCGTGACGCTTCGCCGATTCCGCATATGCGCCTGCGTGGCATCATTGACGCTTGCGTCCACTCTGGCATTCGGCGTAAGCGCACGCAAAACCGTGGCCTTGATCGTTGATGGCGAGACCACCACGGTAACCACCTATGCCATGAGCGTGGATCGACTCCTCCAAGAACAAGGAGTGAAGGTCAAAACACACGACCTTGTTGAATCCTCCACCCCGACCAGCATGTTGAAAAACCATGATGTGGTCACGGTGAAGAGCGCCTACCAGACCACCATAACCATCGACGGTCAGGAAGTGCTGTTCTGGACCATCGCCACCAGCGCCGATCAGTTGCTTGGATTCTTCGAACAGAACGAAACCGAAGCCGCAGCCGCAAAGGTCACCGTCAGCATCGACAATGTGTACAACAAGCTCACCGGCGGACTGGTCATCAACCAATCCGGTCCGGTGACCGTCATCGCCGACGGACAAAGCTCACAGGCGCCCAACGGAAAACTGCCGGCCGCGTCAATCCTGGATTCCAAGGGAATCACACTGAACAAAGAGGATCGCGTGAGCGTGGAAAAAGATGGCGACGAGACCATCCTGCGCGTCCGCCGCGTGACCCACGGCGAGGAAACACGCACCGAGGAAGTCGCCTTCGACACGCAAACCATCGTCGATACGAACCTGCAACCCGGTGAAGTCGTGGTACGGCAGGAAGGCGAGAACGGCGAAATCCAAAAAACCTACGACGTCACATACGTGGATGGCGAGAAGGAAAGCGAATCGCTGACGAACGAGACGACCACGAAAATCGCCATCGATCGCGTTATCGCGATCGGTCCCGCAAAAACCTCGAACGACACCGATTCCGACTCGTCAAGCAACAAGACGGATAAGGAATCGAACAGCGGCGACGACAACAGCCAGTCGAACCAGTCCGACCAATCCGACAAGAACGATGCGTCGAACAGCGATACGAGCGGCGGCACAGACAACAATACGGGCAACGATTCGAATGGCGGGAATACCGATAGCGGCAATACGGATACCGGGAAAACCGACAATAACAACAATAACGACAATAACAACTCGAACAACAATTCGGGAGACAACAGCAACAACAAAAACGACGGCAACAACAATAACAACAACAGCAATTCCACGACACCCTCCGATTCGTCGGCCGGATGCCGTCTGTACCATCCGACTCCGGCACAGGCCCAGACGTATGCGGCCGGAGCCGCCGCGCAATACGGCTGGACCGGGCAGAACTGGACCGATCTGGTGAAGCTGTGGACGCGTGAATCCAGCTGGATGTGGAACGCGGAAAATCCAAGTTCAGGTGCATACGGCATCCCGCAATCATTGCCGGGCAGCAAAATGGCGACGTTCGGCGAACGGTGGCGTGACGACGCGGCCGTGCAGATTGATTGGGGTCTGAACTACATCAAGCAAAAATACGGCTCACCATCCAAGGCGTGGCAGCATTCCGAGGAAATAGGCTGGTACTGACGATCACCAGTCGAAACCCACCCGATGGCAACGCTCGTACCGACGTAAACGGATAATGGGGGAATGACAGAAAACGTGAACGAAAACGCGCATGGCCGTCTGTTGGGAGCAGCGGATATTCGACGCATAGCGGCTGACGCCGGCATCAGCCCGACCAAGAAATTCGGACAGAATTTCGTAATCGACCCGGGCACCGTCCGACGTATCGTGCGCGAAGCCGGTGTGACGGCAAACGACCATGTTCTGGAAGTCGGCCCCGGATTGGGCTCGTTGACCCTTGCGATTCTGGAAACAGGCGCGACCATGACGGCAGTCGAGATCGATCCGCCCGTCGCGCAACGGCTCCCGGGAACGATCGAGGAATTCATGCCGGATGCGATGGACCGTTTCCGCGTGGTCAATCGCGACGCATTGGCGGTGACGCCGGAGAATCTGCCGGATTTCAACGAGGACGATTCCTTCACGCTCGTCGCCAACCTGCCGTACAACGTCGCCACTCCGATTCTGCTCACGTTGCTGGAACGCTTCAACAATCTCGGAACCTTCCTCGTAATGGTGCAGAAGGAAGTGGCCGACCGTCTAAGCGAGAAGCCGGGTTCCAAAATCTACGGCACCCCGAGTGTGAAGCTTGCCTGGTACGGCACCGCGGAACGTGTCGGCATCATCGGGCGCAACGTGTTCTGGCCCGCACCCAACGTCGACTCCGCGCTGGTGCTGTTCAAACGGTATGAAGAGGGTCACACTCCCGCGGCCAACAATCCGGATGGTTCCGTGGTCGACCGCGAAACCGTGTTCCGCTTGATTGACGCGGCATTTGGGCAGAGAAGAAAAACCCTGCATGCGGCATTGAAGAAAATCGTTCCGTCCGAAGCATTCGACAAGGCGGGAATCGACCCGACCCGCAGAGGAGAGACCCTCACCATCGACGAATTCGTGGCTTTGGCCCGCGCTCTCAACGAGGTAACGGCATAATGACGAACGACATCATTTCCGTCAGCGTGGATTGCCCGGCAAAAACGAATCTGACATTACATGTGGGAGGCGCCCGCAGCGAGTGGGGCGGCCGGCATGAATTGGACACCATATATTGCGCGGTCGGCGTGTACGACACCGTCACCGCTACCCGAAAGTCTCCGGGCGCCGGATTCTCGCTTAATCTGGAGGGTGCGTATCTGGGCGACTTGGCCTCTTCGGGAAACGACATGCGCCGCAACCACGCAGTGCTCGCGCTGTTCGCGTTGGCCGAAGCCTGCGGACATGAGCCGGACGTGGCGCTCAATATCGACAAACGTATTCCAGTCGGAGCTGGCATGGCCGGCGGCTCCGCCGATGCCGCGGCAACCCTGTTGGCGTTGAACGAGCTTTGGGAACTTCACTGGCCTATGGAAAGGCTCCAGCAGATCGCAGCCACTTTGGGTGCCGATATGCCGTTCTGCCTGACCGGTGGATACGCACGAGGAACGGGCTTCGGCGAACGTATCGAGCAACTTCCCGAAGGCAGTGCCGAAGTGCTCGATCTCATCGAGCATGGCTTCTCCGGACGTCTGCTGGTCGGCGCATATCGTGCGGAATTGCGCACACCGGAAGTGTATGACATGTTCGACCAGATCGGCGGCGGCGCTGCCGATGAGAATCATCTGCAGAAAGCGGCGATTTCGTTGCATCCACGCAGCGGCCAGGCAATTGAGACAGCTTTGCGCGCCGGCGCGACCCACGCATTCGTTTCGGGTTCAGGACCGTCCGTGGTGGCGTTCGTCCCGTCCGATTCCGCTGCCAGGAACGTGCAAGCCGCCTGGCAGGAGACCCGCTGCGTTGACCGCATCATCGCGGCTGATGCCCCCGCACATCCTGTTGTACATATCATTCCGTAACAGTATGGTTGGTACCAACGCATTTTGAAGAAGGAAATCACAAATGACCCAGGCCAATGACGAGCGTGCAGCGCGCAAACAGTATATTCGTCGCCGTCAGAAAGCGGTGTTTTCCATCATCGGCGTCATCATGACCGTGGCAATGGTGGTTTCCCTACTGTTCTTCTTCCATGTGGGCGGTTTGGGATTGGTCAAGTCGGCTGCGATACAACCAAATTACGGTACCCAAGCCCCTTGCTCTTCCCAAGAAGCCGACGGATCCAACGGTAAATACGTCGAAAGCCGCAATATCACCGTGCGCGTGCTCAACGGCACCGGATTCTCCGGATTCGCACAAGCCGTCAGCGATGCACTGGTGAACCGCGAATTCAACTCACAAGGGGCCGATAACTACACCAGCACGGTCGAACGCACCATGATCATATTCGGCAGGAACGCCATCAATCAGGCGTATACGGTGAACAGCAACTTCACCGACGCCATATTGGTCATGGACGATCGGGAAGACGCGTTGATTGACGTGGTCATTGGCGCGACGTTCGAAAATCTACGGAGTGAGGATGAAGTACCGACCGCAGGTACGGAAATCACCAGCATCGAAGGTTGCGTCGCAGTCGACCAGATGACCAATGTCCAGGCGGCTCCCGAACACGAAGCCGTATAACTTCAATCCTTCAACAACAAAGCCCTGATTTTCCACCAGTGCGTGTTGCAGCTCATGCAATGCACAGTGGAAAATCAGGGCTTTGTTATACGTGTCTCTATATTCGCGCTACGCCGTCTGCTGTCGCTGAGCGAACCAGTTCCTCAACTCCTCCACGGCGGTCTCATGCTCGACTGGACCGTTGTCAAGACGGTATTCGAGCATGTGCTTGTACGCCGCACCTACCAGCGGGCCGGGTTCGAGGTCGAGCAGCTGCATGATTTCATCGCCGTTGAGATCGGGACGGATCGCGTCGAAATCCTCCTTCTCCTTCAGATCGCGCACACGCTGTTCCATCTCGTCCATGGCCGAGGAAAAGACCATGGCCTTGCGTCGGTTTTGCGTGGTCGCATCGGCGCGGGTAAGACGATTCAGACGCTCATACAACGGGCCAGCGTCCTTGACGTATCGACGAACGGCGGAGTCCGTCCACGGCTCCTCGACATAACCATGGAATCGCAGGTGCAGATTGACCAGCTCGCTGACGTCCTCAACCATATGGTGGTCAAAATGCAACGCCTTCAAGCGTTTGCGGGTCATCTTCGCACCAACGGCATCATGATGGTGGAAGCTCACCTTGCCGCCCGATTCGAAACGACGGGTCTTAGGCTTGCCGATATCGTGCATGAGGGCCGCCAAACGCAACGTCAGATCCGGAGACGGAACAGGACCGTCGGGACCGGTTTCGAGAGCCACGGCACGATCGATCACGATCATGGTGTGCTCGAATACGTCCTTATGTCGATGGTGTTCGTCGATTTCCAGCTGCAACGCCGGTATTTCCGGGAAAACGATGTCCGCCAGACCGGATTCGACCAACGCCTCGATTCCCGCACGAGGACGATCGGAAAGCAGCATTTTGACCAGTTCGTCACGTACGCGTTCCGCAGAGACGATTTCGATGCGGTCGACCATATCGGAAAGCGCTTCCGCGGTTTCCGGTTCGATGCGGAAGCCAAGTTGCGCCACAAAACGCACGGCACGCATCATACGCAACGGATCATCGTCAAAAGACTGACGCGGATCAACGGGCGTACGCAATACGCCCTTCGCTAAATCGTTCGCACCCCCGAACGGGTCGACGAACTCAAGTTCAGGCACACGCAACGCCATCGCATTGACCGTGAAATCACGTCGGGAAAGATCGCCTTCCAGCGAATCCCCGTAGTTGACTTCCGGCTTGCGCGAATCCGGATCGTACGTATCGGAACGGTAGGTGGTCACCTCAACCTGAACCGGAGTGCCGTCCTCACGCTTGCGCATCGCGCCCAACGTACCGAACTTACGACCCATATCCCAGAAGCCATCACTGCCGAAACGGCGCAGAATATGCTCGAACTGTTCGGGACGGGCCGACGTGCAAAAATCCAGATCATGTGATTCGCGATGCAGCAGAAGGTCTCGCACCGGACCCCCGACCAACGCCAGCTCGTACCCTTCCTCGGCGAACATACGCCCTAATTCAATGGCCTCGGGCCATACCTCGAAATTCACGCCGTCCCTTTCCAACACCACAATGCCATGCAGATTCATGCAAATCCATGCAGACTTTTCCGCATACCAGCATAGCGTGAACATGGTATGGAAGACCTCGTTCACCTGCGTGGATTCCACAACACCGCTCCTAGGAATAAGGTGTCGATTTTCTTTTTTCAACGTTGGGTGAGTATGGTTGGAGGCATGATTACGCCCGCAGACCTTGCACGCATGCTTGCCAATGCTGCGGACGAGCATACCCAAAATCCCCTTGAACCGGACAAACTGCTGTATACGTCGCAGTCCGAATCGTTGCAGCAACAGGTGACGATCACACCAAGCACACCCGGCACCCCCACCCCCGCGATGATGCCACGGAAGCGCACCGCGGAAGGTCCGACGACGTTCGCCTCGCTCGATGCTCAGGAGCTGCCTGTCGTACGTGAATATTCGGCGGGTGGACTGGTGTTCGACAGCAAAGGCCGCGTGGCCATCATCGCACGTCATTCACGCAGCGGACATCTGGAATGGTGCCTTCCCAAGGGCCATATAGAAAAAGGCGAGACGCCGCAACAGACCGCCGTACGCGAGGTTCACGAGGAAACCGGAATCCTTGGCGAAGTAGTCGATTCCATTGCCACGATCGACTACTGGTTCACCGGAACCAGCCAACGCGTGCACAAACTCGTGCACCATTTCGCGCTGAAACAGATCGGCGGGGAGTTGACGGTGGAAGGCGATCCCGATCATGAGGCCGAAGACGCCATTTGGGTGGATTTTGCTGATTTGGACGACGTATTGAGCTACCCGAACGAACGAAAGATAGCATGGTTGTACGCAAGGAAACTCAACAGACAGGCGTAACAGTGAATCCATCCGAACATCGGAACGTTCCATGCGGCGTTCGAGCGCTCGCAACGATCCTCGCCATGGTTACCACCATGGCGTTGATGTTGTTATGCGTTCCAACACCAACGGCCTCAGCGGACGAAGACTCTTCGTCCGATATGCTGACCATTGATTCCTCGACATCGGTGATGACGGATTCCTCCGGATACCATCTCAAGGCCACGGTGACCAACACCACGGAACAGACGATTCCCGAAGGAACCCTGACTGTGGCCATCAACGCCTTCTACACATTCGTTTCACGCAACGATATTCAGGAATGGTCGGAAGGCGACGCCCATATTCCCACTCCTGAAGTGGTAGCGGAAGTCACCGTGCCATCCTTGCAACCCGGAACCTCCACCAACGTGAGCGTCGACGCCGACGCAAGCCAAGAATCGCTCGCATCCATCAACGCGTGGGGACCGAAGCCGGTATTGGTCAGCTATCAGGCGGACGGCAACGATCTCAACGATCTGCATACCTTCGTGACACGTACCGGCGCCGGACTCAACACTTCCGACACTCCCGCCATGGATATCACCATCGTGCAGCCGTTGGCCGCTACCGGATGGTCATCCGACAATACGATCGTAGAGGAGCTCGTTGAAGACGGGGGTATTTCATCGAGCGAATTGGAAAAAATCGCCACTCCCAACGAGGACGACGACACCCGTCTTGGAGCGCTGAAAACCGTCATCGACAAGCATGCAGGACTTCAGGTGGTGGCAGACCCTACCTATCTGAAGTCCATGACGATGCCGACCAAAGTGAGCGGCATAACGCAGCCGGGAATGTTCGACATAACCGGATATTCGGCGATGTCGGATGGTAACGCCTATACGTCGGCCGGCGTGAAGCAAGACTCGTGGAACGCCGATAGCTCGATATCCGATTATCGGTCCGCATTGGGAGATTCCGAGGCGACCACGTCCGTATACGCCTGGCAAGGCAACGGCAATTGGACCAAAGAGGCACTTACGCAGGCGAAGCAGCAGGGATACGATACCGTCATTGCCACCCGCGCCTTCGAAGACAGTGATTCCTTCACCGTGCAAACCGGCAAATACGTTATTTCCACCGATGCCGGAGACATTACCGTATTGGCCGCGCAGAGCGTGCTTTCCGGATTGGCGCAGGGCCAAGCGACCAGCGATGACGCGGCCGCTGACGGCGAGGGATCGGCAGCCGGCAAACTTGCCCGTTTCGTGGCGCAGAGCGCGTTCTATCAAATGGAACAGCCGTATTCGTCGCGCAATCTTCTGGTATGTCTGAACGCCGATACCGACGCGAATACCGTAGATGAACTCATGAATGCCGTGGAACAATCACCATGGTTGAATCTCACCAATCTAGACGAGTTGTCTAGCGTTGAAACAACATTGGCGGGAAATGACGCCGAATACCTCATACCGCAGGAAGACGGCCTTACCGACGACTCAAAGAATTCCATTCGCGGAATCCTGGATTCCTTGGCCTCCTCCGCTTCGGAAATCAGCCGTTTCAACTCCAACATCGTAAAGAAAACCGAAGATAATTCGGGCAAGAAGGCCGCCTCCTGGGGAAGGCAGCTCGTCAAGGCCCACAACATCATGGCCCTGCATTCCTTAAGTTATGGAGCATCGTCCAACAGCGTAGCCGAGGATGCATGGCAACTGGCATCACTGCTCGTCAATGGCATATCGATCACTCCGACGGAAAACGTCAGCGTGGTCAGCGAGACTGCGAAAATGCCCGTGACCGTCAGCAACAGCCACCCGTATCCGATCAAGGTGAAAATCTCATCGTTGACCAATTCCAGCCAGATCGTCACATCGAGAATCGACACCATCGAGGTTCCTGCGCATTCGGATGCCCAGGTGGCATTCACCATTCGAGTACTCACTTCCGGTGAGGCCGATGCCACGCTCACCCTCCTTGACAGGCAGGGCACCGCATTCGGCTCCACCCAAATCACCCACATCACCAGCGTGCTGCAGATCAGCGATAAAAGCGGCTTTGTGATCATCGGCATATCCGTCGCTCTGGGAGCATTGGGACTGTGGCGTCAATTCCACCGTAAGAAGGATCCCGACGAATGAGTTCTTCCGTTGGCCGCAATTCACTGATCATGGCCTCCGGTACGGCGGCTTCCCGCCTGACCGGTCAGATTCGAACCATCCTGCTGGCTTGGGCCCTGGGCACGACCGGATATGCGGCGAACGCCTACCAAGCCGGTGCGATGATCCCCCAGGTCATCTATACGCTTGTTTCCGGCGGTATATTCAACGCGGTGCTCGTACCTCAGATAGTGCGCACGCTGAAAGACGAAGACGCCGAAACCAAACTCAACAAACTCATCACCATGGCCATAACCATGCTGTTGGCGGTAACGCTGCTTATGGCCGCGGCAACGCCTCTGCTGACCAGACTGTACGTCAACGGCAGTCCGGAAACCATGGCCTTGGCCACGTCCTTCACCCTATGGTGCATGCCGCAGATCTTCTTCTACGGCCTGTATACGGTGGTCGGTCAGATTCTTGCGGCGAAGGACCATTTCGTCGCATATGCGTGGAGTTCGGTCGGCGCCAACATCATCAGCTGCATCGGTTTTGGAACGTTCATCGCATTGTTCGGCCGTGCAGTGGAACATCCGCTGGAATTCTGGACGACCGGCAAAATCGCCCTGACCGCGGGGGCCTGGACTCTGGGCGTGGCATTCCAAGCGCTCATCCTGTTCCTGCCGCTACGCAAAATCGGTTTGCGGTACAAGCCGAAATTCGGTTTCCGCGGCATCGGACTGCGTTCCATGGGACCTGTGGCCGCATGGAGCGTCGGCATTGTGATCGTGGACCAGATCGTCAATATCCTGATCACACGCATCACCACCAGCGCACCGGATATGGCCCAGAAAACGTATGGCCTCGATCCATTCAATGTGGCGGGCAACGCAACCTACCAGAACGCGTACACCATTTACATGCTGCCGTATTCGCTTATCGCGGTTTCCGTGGCAACGGCGATTTTCCCGAAAATCTCCAGGTCGATCGCGGAACACAACATCGCCGCCGCACGAGACGACCTGAGTTCGTCGCTGCGCATCATGGGCGTGATCATGTGCTTTTTCGCCGCGGCCCTCATCGTCATGCCGTTGCCGATTATCCTTTCCCTGCTTCCCTCGGTCACTGTCAAGGAAGCGATTCTCATGTGCGGAGCGCTGTCGACACTTGGCTTCGGCATTCCTTTCGCCAGCGCCTACCTCATCATCCAACGCACCTTCTATTCGTTCGAAGACGGCAAGCATCCTTTCATTTTCATGACGTTGGCCGTGGGAACGCAGATCATCGTGCTGTTGATCGGCACCCGTATTCTGCCTCCCATGCAGTGGGTGACCCTGATCGGAATTTCCGGAGTGCTGAGCTTCATGCTGCCGTTCCCGCTCCTGTTCGTCATGTTGCGCAGCCGTTTCAACAGCAGTGTTGACGGCCGCAATATCGCACTCTCCTACGTGAAGGCTTTCCTCGCCGAATTCGCGGCAGTCGCGGTAGGACTGTTGTGCCGCGAGCATGTCTACAGATTGGTGGGCGCCCATATCGGAGCAATGGACGGCACCATGAATTGGGGACAGGCCATACTGTCCGCGATTTTGCTGACGATAATCATCACCATCGTCTATCTGGCGACGCTGTGGGCATTGCGTTCCCGTGAGCTGACCGACGTCATGGCACTGGTCTCATCACGTGTCCCGCAGAGGTTCAAACCGACCAGCCCAAACGCTAGAATCGACGATAGCGCCGAGTCCGGCAATAACCGAATGTCATAGACCTATTACCAATCGAAGGAACCCATGAAACCTCAGCTGGGAGACACCATCAGCAACCGCTATGTACTGGTTTCGCCACTGCGTGAAGAGACCGGAATGCAGGTTTGGAAAGCCAGCGACCACGTGCTTTCACGGGATTGCCAGCTGTTCATCGTCAACAATCGCAAGGCGCTATATGAAGCGAACGCAACCGCTTCCATGCTGGCGATATCGCACGATTCCCACTTCACGAAAGTGCTGCAGTTGCAGCATGACAATGAAGTCGCGATAATCATAACCCAGCTTGATTCGGGAATGTCGCTTTCCGAATACCTGTCGGCCTTCTTGACGCATCCGCTGAGTTACGAAGCGATGCGTTCCATCATCGGTGAGGTTCTCGAAGCGCTGCATGTGCTGCACAAAGACAACATCACCCACCACTGCATCAGCACCGATACCGTACGCATCACCCGTACCGGCGTGGAGATCGCGGACGCTCCTGTGAGCATCATGCTTGCCGATCCCTCGCATATGGCATCCGAGGGATTCGAACAGCTGGCGATTCGTCAGATCGCGGCACTGCTGTATTCCATGCTGACCAGGCAACCGTCCTCGCCTTCGACCGTCTTCAACCTCAATGCCCTTCCGCAGGACACTCCGATGGAATTCCGCGTGATTTGCAAACGTGGCTTGAATCTGCAGGAGGATGGTGGTTTCCCGACCATAGAAATGGCCACGATCGCCGAACTTGAGGCTTTGCTTGACGAGCACAAGCCACTGACCTCATTGTCAAGCGTCGATGTTGCGTTGCCCACTATGGATTCGGAGTGCTCCATCGTCTCCGCACCGGTATTGCAAGTCTCAGAACAGGATACGATTGAGATTCCGGACACGTTGGCCGTGCCTGGGAGCATTCCGCAGATGTCGTTCCAGCCCCCGGCGCCACATAGCGATTTTTCCGACAGCAAGGACGCATTGGTCAAAGGGGTATCGGCTACCGGTGGTGCCGTGAAGTCGCTGTGGAACAGTGGGCGCGAGCTGCTGAGCGAAGAAGACATCGATGGCGTCGCTGAGGATGATTCCACATTCTCCTTCCCCATCAAGGTGTCGGTGCCGTCCGACGATGCTCCGGTGGAGGAATCTCAACTGGAAAAGACCGGCCGCATTCCCGTAATCGGACCGGACGGTCGTGTCATCCAGCCTGGAGAGGAATCTGCACGCGCATTGCAGGCCGAGCAGGAAGCCATCGAAGCCGCCTATAGGGCGGGAAACGCATTCACTCCCCCGAGCTTCACTCCGAAGAACGGTGAGCGAAAAGGTCCGGAAGTGGCCAATGCCACACTATTCGGCGGCATCAAGACGAAAGTCGTGGCCATCATCGTTGCGGTGATTATTGTGGCAGCCGCACTTGGCCTTGCCATTCATGGATTGAGCCATAAGGACCCATCGATCAAATCGTCCAGTTCCAACGGTCCATGGCCTGAGATGAATCTCGAGGAAGTGCCCTTTGGAGAGAATTCCTCCGCGAATTCCACTTCCTCCGACACGAAGAACGAATCGGAAACAAGCGACACGTCCTCTTCCGATGGGTCCTCTTCCGATGAATCCGACAAGAGCACCACCGAAACCGAAGATTCTTCGAAGACCGATGATGGCGCAAAGGCATCCGAGAAGAAGACCGAGCGTACGGTGATCACCGCCGATAAGAACGTGAAGAGCGTTCCGGATCCGAAGACGCCGGAAAACACCACCGCGTACGAAATCGACAATCGCCAATTCCTGACCAGTCCGAACGGACAGCAGGGCTTTGGCTATTACGTGCATCTCACTCAGCCGCAAAAGGCGTACCGCATGGTCATTACGATTCGCTCCTCCGGCGGTCAGGGATACGTCCGCGTGAACACGTCCAACGATCCGACCCAAGGTGAGCAGGTGGCCCAGTTCGTGTTCGATGAGAGCGGCACCACCGATGTGAAGTTCGACAAGGCCGTGGAGACGCAGGACATCATGCTCTGGGTTCCGATGGACAGCCTTCCGAACAACCAGCTGTATATCGATTCGATTCAGATCTTCTGAGCCGATTTGAGGACACCTCGGAGGACTTTGGGGGATGCGTGGTTCATTCCGCTAAAGGTCGACGGTGTCCATCCAGTCCAACGCACGCTTTGGGCGTGGTTTCGCGTCGGTATGAGAATACTGTAGCCCGTCTGATATTCCCATACCGACGCTTTGGGTCCTGTTTGCGTCGGTATGAGGATACCGCGGCGATTCACTACAGTTAAGGCATGGATACTTTACAAGACGTCGTTATCGTCGGCTCCGGCCCTGCCGGATACACTGCGGCCATATACCTAGGTCGAGCCGGATACCATCCTTTGTTGGCCGCCGGAGCCCTGAATCCGGGCGGTCAGCTCATCAACACCACCGAAGTGGAGAACTTCCCGGGCTTCCCCGATGGAATCATGGGACCCGATCTGATGGACCGCATGCAGCGGCAGGCGGAACGATTCGGAACCGAAATCGTATGGGATGACGTCACATCCATTGATGTAGACCAAGCCACGGGAATCAAAACCATTCACCTGGATCAGGGCGATATGGTGCGCACACGAGCCGTGGTCATTGCCACCGGCTCGCAATATCGTACGCTGCAGGTTCCCGGAGAGGCTGAATTCTCCGGTCGAGGCGTTTCCTATTGCGCCACATGCGACGGTTTTTTCTTCCGTGATAAACCAATCGTCGTGGTCGGAGGCGGCGACAGCGCCTTCGAGGAGGCACTATTCCTCACACGATTCGGTTCCTCCGTGACGTTGATTCATCGCCGTTCCGACTTCCGCGCTTCCAGGATTCTGGTGGAACGGGCCGAGAACGATCCTAAGATCAACTTCGTACTCGATTCCGTGGTGCAGAGCATACAAGGCGATGCCAACGGAGCAAAGTCCGTTATCGTACGCAACGTGCTCACCAACGAGATCACCGAAATCACCGCCAACGGAATTTTCATTGCCATCGGCCACACACCGGCCACATCGTTCCTCGGGGATACCGTACGCCGTGACGGGCGCGGATACATCCTCGTAAAAGGAACCGGCACCCTCACCAGCCAGCCCGGCATCTTCGCCGCCGGCGATTGCGTGGATGACACCTATCGACAGGCCATCAGCGCTGCCGGAATGGGATGCCATGCCGCATTGGATGCGCAACATTATCTTGCCGAACAGCACACGACTATCGCTTAGCGACGTAAATTCCGGTCACATGGCCGCACGACAATCGCCATCCATACGCAAAACGGCGTTCCTGATTACCGGATCATCCATATCAGACCGACAACCAGGAACGCCGTACCACGTAAGATCTGCGCCCCACTACTCCTCGGAAGGCATCAGCATATCGACGATGCGCCCCATGTCCTCTTCGGACTTGAACACGATTTCGATGCGACCGTGCTTCTTGGAACCCTTGATCGACACTTTGGTGCCGAAGCGCTGTTCAAGACCGACCTGCACGGGAGTTCCCGTCCAAGGGTTGAGCTTGCTTGCCTTGGTCTTCTTCGGCTGATCGCTTTCCGCGACCTTCATGGACACGATTTCCTCAGTGCTGCGAACCGACAGTCCTTCGGAAATAATACGGGTGGCCAACTCTTCCATATCGGATTCGGTAGGCAGACCCAGCAAAGCTCGCGCATGGCCCGCGGAAAGTAGTCCGGAAGCGACTTTCTTCTGCACTGAAGCAGGCAGATTCATCAATCGCAAGGTATTGGCGATCTGCGGACGGGACTTCGAAACGGATTTGGAAAGCTGCGCCTGCGTCAAACCGAAGTCGTCAATCATCTGCTGATATGCGGCCGCCTCTTCAAGGGGATTCAACGCGACGCGATGCAGATTCTCCAGCAATGCGTCACGCAACATGTCGTTGTCGGCCGTGGTTTTGACGATCGCAGGAATCGTCGTAAGACCGGCGATTTGCGACGCACGCCAACGACGTTCGCCCATGATGAGCTCATACATGCTGTCCATGCAACCGTCAATCACATTGTGCGATTCGTCGGTCTTCTTGTCGGCCATCTTCTTACGGGTGGCCTCGATTTGCGCGAGCGGACGCTTCCTTACGACAATCGGCTGCAATACGCCGACTTCCTTGATGGAATCGGCCAGTTCGCGCAGGTCATCCTCATCAAAGATGGTACGTGGCTGATGAAGGTTGGGGCCTACATCGCTCAGTCGGAGTTCGACCAGATAGCCGCCCTCCACCGGCAGGAGCTCAGGCTCATCCTCTTTCGGGGATTCAGTGGTTTCACGTGAAACATTCTTCGTTTCGACAACGGGAGTCGTGGACCCGAAGAACATATCGGCCGGATGCGACGTCTCCCCCAAGTTGATGGATGGAATGTTTGCGCGACGATTCGCGTTCTTCTTTATTTCACGAGAAATGTTCTTCTTCATGTCGTGCACGGCATCAACCGAGGCTTTGGCCGTGGCGGTAGAGCCCTTGCTGTTTTCAGCAGCATCGTTCTTGAGAGAAGAATCCGTACCTGCGATCTTTTCCGTAGGCAGTCCCACAGCCGTATCCGACTGACTGGACTCTCCTGGCAACGCCGGGAATAGTGCTCCTAGACCTTTACCCAAACGTGATTTCGCAGCCATAATCACTTCTCGTTTCTTCTCGCATCAATCGCCTGCAGCACGGTCTGGGAACGACGGGCAAGCTCCAGCGCAGCCTCACAATAGGAAATAGCACCCATTCCCTTCGGATCATAAGCAATCACACTTTGATTGAAACTGGGGGCTTCGGAAATCTTCACGGTTCTCGGAATCGTGGTATTCAACACAATGGTCGGATAATGCCGCTTGACTTCATCATGTACTTCACGGCTCAACAGCGTGCGCTTGTCGTACATGGTGATCAGCATGGTGGAAACCAGCAGTGAGGAATTGAAATGGTCCTGCACCAGACCGATGGTGTTGATCAGCTGTCCCAAACCTTCAAGCGCATAATACTCCGCCTGGATGGGGATCAGCATCTCATTCACCGCGCACATCGCATTGATCACCAACAGGCCCAGGCTTGGCGGACAGTCAATGATCACGTAATCGTAATGCTTGTCGCTGTTCGCCAGGTAATCGTCGACCGCGGTCTTCAGCAGCACGTTGCGGTTGGGCATATCGGCGACTTCCAATTCGGCGCCGCTCAAATCGATGGAAGCCGGCACCACATCAAGCAATTCGAAATCAGGGCACGTATGCTTGACTTCCGCGATGCTTTTACGACCTTCAATAACGTCATATACCGAAGGTTCTCCCGAAGCATGAGGAACACCCAATGCAGTGGAAGCGTTTCCCTGAGGATCCATATCGATAAGGAGCACGCGCAAACCGAATTTGGCCAGAGCCGCGGAAATATTGACCGCCGTCGTGGTTTTGCCGACGCCGCCTTTCTGGTTGGCCACGGCAATCAGACGGGTCTTTTCCGGCTTCGGGCAGGTCGCCTTCTGCAAAGCGGAATAGCGGGTCGATTCGTCCGCTATCTGCGCGCCCAGTGAAGAGCTTCCTCCGAAAATACGTTTGATGGTATCGGTGGCAGATTCCATGGTCGTCAGGTTGTCTGCCCCTGCAAGTCCAGTCATAAACTAGCCTTCCTTATGATATGCGTAGTCCTCAGTTTCACCATTTGGGTGGACAGAGTTCGTTATTCACACCCAAATCGCACCAATGTGGACAACTGTGGATAATTAGTGGATAAGTCTTGTTTTCCCATGAAAGTTATCCACTGATTTTTCGTTGAAATCCCAACACTTTTCAATCGCGTCTTCATTCATTCCATTCACGGTGGATAACGTGGATAACTTTCGAGGAATATGTATGACTATTTTTTGTCAACCATCAATACATGGGTTGATTCCAATCCCGGTCCAACCTCGGCGTCCACCACCCTTGGGCGTACGCCTCCGTTCTTGGAGATTTCCTTGGCGGCTTTCTCTATCTCCTCCTGGGCGGATCTTCCTTTGAGCGCCACCAGCCTTCCACCCTGCTCGAGCAGCGGCAGCGTCCAACCGGAAAGCTTGGTCATCGGCGCCACAGCACGGCACGTAACCACGGCAAAACGATGCTTCACTTGAATAGGATTTCCATCAAGATCCAGCGCAGGTCCTTTGGAGTATCCACCCTTGGCTTTTTTCGCGTTCTTCGGACCGGTAACGGCGTCAATCATTTCATTCGCACGGGCACGTACCACGGAAACGTTGTCGAGTCCTATCTCGTCAACACATTCGTTCAGCCATTCCACACGACGTTCCATCGGTTCGACAAGCACGAATCGATGATCCGGCAAGCACGCTGCGGCAACAATGCCCGGAAATCCTCCGCCACTGCCGATATCAGCCACCGTTTTGAACTGTTTCTTCTCGGTCGACTCCTTGACGAACGGCACTATCGCGGCGGAATTCAGAATATGCCTTTCCCAAATAATGCCGATGTCTCGCGGTCCGATAAGACCACGTGGCTCGCCTTCCTCGGCCAACTTGGAATGGAAGACGCGAAGCTTCGGCAGCGCATCCCCCAATACCTCTTTCAGAATCGGCGAATCATTCAATTCGTCAGTCACATCACTCATGCACACCATCCTATAACCGCCACTGTTTGGACAACGCTTTTCCTATGAAAATTCCAATACCCGACTGGTTCCATACGAAAGCCATTCCTCCGCGCGAGGCAAAATAAAAGCGCCACGAATCCGTGACGCTTCATGTTTTACGTGAAACCTAATCAGTCTTCGTCCGATTCCTCAAGACCGCTTGCCTTCATGTAAACCGTCACATAACGGCGAGGTTCCTCACCGTGGGAACGGGACTTCATTCCTTCCTCACGCACAACATCGTGGATAATCTTGCGTTCGAAGGAATTCATCGGCTTCAGATCCACCGGTTCGCCTGTCTCGCGGGCCTCGTCGATGGCATCCAGGGCGATATCATGCAGACGCTGACGCTTGCGCTTCAGATAACCGTCGACATCGACGATAAGGTGAGAACGTTCACCGGTCTTCTGCTGTACCGCAAGACGGGTGAGCTGCTGCAACGCATCGACCACTTCCCCGTTACGGCCGATCAGATGCTTGATATCGGTATCGTCATCCGCGACGATCTGCACCGTCGGACGATTGTTGCGCACGCCCATTTCGATGTCGCCCTCGTAATCGACGATATCGAGCAGGCCTTCGAGATAATCGGCAGCTATATCAGCTTCCTCATTGAGCTGATCGATGGTCTTCTCATCATCTTGTGCCATATTTACTACTCCTTTGAGCGGTGGTCTATTGGTAAAGTCTACTGTTTGTTTTTCACAGGATAAGACATGTCCCGTGTTTCACGTGAAACACGGGACACTCTCATTCACTTCTTTTTCTTTTTGCGGCTGGGCTGCTGACGCTGGTAACCGTTCTTCTCCCTGTCTTCCGCGGCTTTCTTGGCCTTCTCAAGCTCCTCTTCTTCGAGGGACGGAAGACCCGCCTTGGAACGGCGTGCGTTCTCACGTGCGTGATCGCGCTTGGCCTTGTCTTCGGCCGCAGGCGATCCCGGGGTCGGGAACGCATACACCTGCCACAGGGAACGGCACAGGTTCAGGATGTTGTTGGCAAGCCAGTACACAAGCACGGCGAACGGCATGGTGGCGCCGGAGAAGATGTACATGATCGGGAACATCCACAGCATCATGCGCTGCATCATCTCGGTCTGCTTGGTCTGCGGACCATTCTGCGCCATGTTGCGCTTCATGTTGTTGTACTGCATGAACCACAGGCAGAAGCACATCATGGCCACGAAGAGACCGATGACGACCTTGCCGCCCATGTTGGCGGTCATGAAGTTGTCGGTGACATTGGTGTTGAACACCGTGGTCTTGGTGAACTGCTGGGCGGTGGCCTGATCGAATGCGCCGAGAACGCCGCCGCCACGGGTGTACTTGCCACGCGCGATGTAAGGAATGGCCGACAGCGTGTAGAACATACACATGAAGACCGGGCCCTGAATAAGCATCGGCAGGCAGGATCCCATAGGATTGGCATCGTTGTCCTGGTAGAGCTTCATCAGCTCACGCTGCATGGCCTCTTTGCTGGCCTGATCTTCCTTGCCTTTGTATTTGTTCTGGATGCGCGCCATCTTGGGCTGTATTTCCTGCAGCTTGCGCATCGACTTCATGGTCTTGTAGAACAGCGGGAAGATGCAGATATGCACCACGATCACCAGGAAGATGATGGACAGCACCCACGAGAAACCCACCTCATCCATGCCGAGCATGACGAGGAAATTGTGGAAAATGGCCATGATCTGCGTCATGAGCCACTCGACCGGGGTCAGGAGCTTGTACAGCCAGCCCCAGAACCCGCTATCGAGAAGAAAAGTATCTTGATTCAGCATTACAGGCCCGTCTCCTTATTATCTGCGGCCAGTGGGGTGAGTCGAGGCTCCTCATGTGCCTTCGACCACGAAAATCTGTAAAAAACGGAATAGCGCTGCGGAACATCATCAATTCCGCCGTGGTTCCATGGTCTGCAACGCAGAATACGCAACAGCGCGAGAAGGCCGCCTTTAATGCAGCCGTAACGTTGAATCGCCTGAATCGCGTAATTGGAACAACTTGGATAATACCTACAGCAAGGAGCGGTATGAACGGAAATATGATTCTGATACCAGCGTATGGCACGAATCATCCAATTACCGTTCTGCGCCTCATTCATGAATGATGTGCAGCCTTGCGGGTCACCGCTTTGAAGCATGCCTCCACCTGAGCGTCCAGCGATTGGAAATCGGCATGCGCGGCACTTGGTTTGGCACGCATTACGATATCGCAGGATGCAGGTAGCAATGATTCATACTTGCGTGCAAGTACACGGAAACGACGTTTGACGGCATTGCGGGTCACCGCATTGCCCACAGCCTTGGAAACGGCCAAACCGATACGCCGGCCATTCACCGCCGCGATATCGCTCGCAATAACATCGTCGTGCATCAGATAATGCACGACGATGTCTTCTCGCGATACCCTACGACGGCGTTTGAGCACCGCGACAAAATCGCGATGGCTTTTCAGCCGTTCCACAGCCCTATGCCACTACAATCAGGCAGCGAGGGACTTGCGGCCCTTAGCGCGGCGACGGTTGATCAGAGCGCGGCCCGAACGAGTGCGCATGCGGTGACGGAAACCGTGCTTCATGTGGCGACGACGGTTGTTCGGCTGGAATGTCCTCTTCATAATTAATGCTCCCGGTGTTTTTAGCCATGCAAAAGCACGGCTCCTCATGAGTCAAGCTCTACCAAGTTACTCTGACCCCTGAACAGAGCAGAGCCCGCGTTCCTCGTTCTTCACATTTCTAGGGGAATTTCCCCAGAAAACAATCCACAGAAACGTTGCCGTGGAGCCGAATTCCCCACAAAAGTTATCCACAAATTACACCAATGTTATTCACAATCCGGCCAGTTTCAACACGCACGACGGTGGATAACTTGGGTAAATCGGAGTACAACTATACAGTTGCACATTATTAATCAGTCTGTCGAGAAAGGGAATTCCGTGGCCGATACGACAACAGACCCTCTCGAACAGGCGCGTGGAGTATGGTCGGACGCGCTGGCTCTTCTTCATCAGAATCCGTCCCTTTCCGTACGAGATAAAAGCTGGTTGGAAAACGTGACCCCCGAAGGCATCTGGGGGCCGACGATCGTATTGTGCGTACCCAGCGCGGCGGCACAACAGACCTTACAGAACGAATTGAACCAGCCGCTGATGGACGCCCTTCGCGAAGCCGCGGAGCAAGACATCTTTCCTGCGTTCAAGATAGTGGAAGCCCCCAAGCCGACAGAACAGCCGGTCGAGGAATATCCGGTCTTCTCCCCCGCGCAGGCGGCCAAAGAAACCACCCAGGGGCAGCTTCCAATCCCCACATCCATGCCTCCGGAAAAGCCGGAGAAATTTCACAGCGGCCAGAACAGGCCATTGCTTGATCCGAAAACCCATCTGAACAAGAACGCCACCTTCGATACCTTCGTACCGGGCGATTCCAATCGTTTCGCCCGTACCGTGGCACTTGCCGTGGCGGAGGGATCCGGACACGATTTCAATCCGTTGTGTATTTACGGCGGTTCCGGCCTTGGCAAAACCCACTTGCTAAACGCCATCGGCAACTATGCCCTGGTCAAGGATCCCAATCTGAAGGTCCGCTATGTGACCAGCGAGGAATTCACGAACGAGTTCATCGAGGCGTTGGGAGACACCAACCAAAGCTCCGGCCAGATCAAGGAATTCAATCGCCGATATCGAGAAGTGGACGTGCTGCTCATCGACGATATCCAGTTCCTGAGCGGCAAGGACGCCACCCTTGAGCAGTTCTTCCATACGTTCAACACCCTGCATCAGGCGAACAAGCGCATCGTAATCGCTTCCGATGTGCCGCCAAAGGATCTGCAGGGCTTCAACGAACGCCTGATTTCACGCTTCGAATCCGGACTGACGGTTGATGTCAAGCCGCCGGATCTCGAGACCAGAATCGCGATTCTCCGCATGATAGCAACGATGAACGGCTCAAATATTCCGCCGGATGTGCTCAATCTCATCGCGGAGCGGTTCACCGAGAACATTCGAGAGCTCGAAGGCGCGTTGAATCGAGTGACGGCCATGGCATCGCTCAGCAACCAGCCGGTCAGCCGTGCCCTGGCGGAGCATACGTTGCAGGATTTCTTCACTTCGGACGTGGAAATCAAGCCTGCCGACATCATCAGCCAGGTTGCGAAGTACTTCTACGTGACGTTCGACGACATCGTAGGACGTTCGCGCACCAAGAAAATCGCCTTGGCCCGTCAGATAGCCATGTATCTGGTGAGGGAACTGACCAGCATGAGCCTGAACGACATCGGTCTTGTATTCGGAGGCAAGGATCACACCACGGTGATGCATGCCTATACCCGTATCAACGACGAAATGCAGGAAAAGCAGGAGATCTATAACTACGTTATGGAGCTCACCGTGCAGTTGAAGCAGCATTCCGGCGAAAAATAACCTTTTTCTGCGATTTCACAGCGCACGGGAAATCTTTCTTCGATTCTGGTAATGAAATTTACCGATTATTTTACCAATGGTCGAGACACGCCGTTCTGTGGACTGTTTTCTAAAAAGTTATCCACAGAGTTATTCACTTTTCGGGGAAATCTCGGTGGAAAAGCCGTTGAAAACAGGGTTTTCCCTGTGCATGAATTGTGGACTATTCACACGTAAATGTGGATAACTTTTTCGCGTTTGACGACCTGTGGATAACTTGATTGCTTATCCACATTCCATCCAGAAGTTATCCACAACAGTGGGGTACGTTCGAAGCCTTGCATAATATGGGGTTTTGGCACTTACCCACATTATCCACAGGGCTTATTATTACGAATATAGTTTGTTCTGTATAGATCATCGTCATAGTCGTAAGCTGGGGAATTCCCCACGCTTCGCCAAACGTACCTCAGAAGCTAGAATGACTGTTGAATCCAACGAAACGAGGAATACGTCATGAAAGTCGAAGTCAACTCCCAAGCTCTCGCCGACGCAGTAGCATGGACAACCCGCGTAATAGAC
Organism: Senegalimassilia sp.; assembly: GCA_963619615.1. Lineage (GTDB taxonomy): Bacteria > Actinomycetota > Actinomycetes > Actinomycetales > Bifidobacteriaceae > Bifidobacterium. Next base: position 28,671 of record CAVEXE010000016.1, read on the forward strand.
GCGCGTCCCTCTACCCCTATTTTGGCAGGCATTCGATTGGAAGCTGTGGACGGCACTCTGCAGCTCTCCGCCTTCAACTACGCTATTTCCGCACGTCACCATATTGAAGCCGGCGTTGATGAAGCCGGCGTGGTCTTGGTTCTCGGCAAGCTGCTCGCGGACATCACCAAGTCCCTGCCCGCGGCGAAGACCTACCTTTCCACAGATGGATCCACGCTGACCATCACTTCCGGCAAATCCACCTTCTCCATGCAGCTCATGCCGGAAACCGAGTATCCGGATCTTCCCTCAGTCCCCACGAAACTTGGACAGGTGGATTCCCCCACTTTCGTTCAGGCGGTCAACCAGGCGTCCGTCGCTGTCAGCCGTGAAGAAAACCGTCCCGTGCTGACCGGTATCCGCGTTCAATTCCAGGGCGACAAAGTGATCATGAGCTCCACGGATCGCTTCCGCCTCGCCCGTTCCAGCTTCACCTGGACGCCGGAAGACGCCAATATCAACACCACGGCGCTGGTTCGTGGCTCGCTGCTGCGTGACGTGGCCCGTTCCCTTGACGAGCACCAGAACATGGTTATGGACTTCGACCCGGAACATCCTTCCCTGCTGGGTTTCGAAAACGCGGGACGAACTTCCACATCCCAGCTTATCGATGGCGAATTCCCCGCCGTCGACCGCCTGTATGCGGACGAATATCCGATTCATGCGGTGCTTAACAAGCAGGATCTGATCAGCGCCATCAAGCGCGTCTCCTTGGTCGCGGAGCGTAACGCGCCGATTCGCATGATGTTCGAAGGCCAGGAGCTTACGCTGTCGGCAGGAACCGCCGATGAGGCCCACGCGAAGGAAGTGCTCGACATCGACATGGATGGCGAAGACATCACCGTGGCCTTCAACCCGACCTATCTGATCGAAGGCCTGAGCGCCATCAGCGAGCCGTTCGTCCGTATGAAGATGACCACCGCCGTCAAGCCTGTGGAATTCAACGGCCAGCAGGAGTCTGATTCCGACGAATCCATGGATTACCGCTATCTGCTCGTTCCGATGCGTTTCAACAGCTGACCATTCATATCGATACAGGGCTGAACGTGCCGAAAACAGGTTCGTTCAGCCCTCCTGTCTACACACAAGGAACCCATGCATATCTCCCGACTTGCGCTTGACCACTACCGTTCTTGGGAACGGTGCGTGCTCGACCTGGAGCCGGGCGTCAACATTCTGCAAGGTTCCAATGGCTTGGGCAAAACCAACATCGTGGAAGCGGTGGAAGTGCTGTCTACCGGATCCAGCCACCGTACGTCGTCCTCGCTTCCGCTCATAGAACAAGGCTTCAGCTCGGCCGTGATACGCGCCAATGTGGAAGATGGGGAGAACCACCATTCCTACGAGGCCACCATCGTTGCCAGAGGCGCCAACAGGGCGCGGATCGACGGCGGAAAATCCCAATATATGAGGGACCTCATCGGTTTGGTTCCCTCGGTCTCCTTCACACCGGAAGATCAACGGCTCATATCGGCCGATCCCGCGGTACGACGCAACTTCATCAACCAGGCCGCTTCCCTGCTGCTCCCCCACTACACACAGCTATTGCAGCAGTTCACGCACGTCGGCAAACAGCGTGCCGCACTGCTCAAACAGCTTTCCGACGATGCCACGCAATCGCAATACGGCCAGCAGAGCATATTGAGCGGACTGGAAGCATGGACGGGACAGTTCATCGACCTGGGAATGCAGCTGACGCGTGCACGCGACGGGATAATCGCACGCCTTGCAACCCCGTTTGAACGTATGTATGAGGCGTTGGCCGGATCCGGGCAACAGGCTGCGCTCGCCTATGAACCGTCCTTCGACGAAGTGATGCTGTATGACGATCCCGCTGCGCAGATCAGCCTCCATTTCCAACGAATCTATCCCGGGGAAGTGGCCCGTGGACAGAATCTGATAGGCCCGCATCGGGATGATCTCGACATACGTCTCAATGGTATGCCAGCCCGTGAATTCGCATCCAACGGCGAAATGTGGACGATGGCTTTGGCGTTGAAAATGGCATTATATGAAACGGTTTCGGTCGAACGCGGCAGCAAACCGATTGTGATTCTCGACGATGTCTTCGCGCAGCTCGACGAATCCCGCCGCGGTCAGATACTCGATTTCGCCTATACGCAGGATCAGGTGCTGATCACCGTCGCCGCAGCCAGCGACATTCCGCATGCCGATGCGACGACGATCGACGTTGCCGCATTGCGTGAGCAGTCCGCCATCGACGTAAGCGACGATTTGACTGCGATGATGGAGCAGCTTACGTCGGAGCGTGCCGCGTCGAGGGAAGGCGAACGCTGATGCCGAATCCGCCGATCTGCGAGACCCTGAATCTTGACCAGCGTAAGTTGCCGGCCGAAGTGTTCGAACGCATCAGCAAGCGTGCGGGACGATACAAGGAACGTGAGGAACGAGCGCGCAAAGCCTGGGAGAGCTTCGGGAAACCGGGGCGTGATCCGCAGGATATGGGCAGCCTGTTCGCATCGATCGCGACGCAGGGCAATTGGACTGCGCATCTGAAAATCGCGCAGATGCAGAACCACTGGGATCAGGTGGTGGGAATGGAGAACGCGTTGCACTCCTACCCCGTCGATTTGAGGGACGGCGTGCTGACGATTCGTTGCGATAGTCCGGCATGGACCACCACGATGACCTATATGATTCCGTTGTTGACCGATACGATCCGCAAGAAGCTCGAGGGCCTGACCATCAACGAGGTGCGTGTGACGGGACCGCAGCAGCAGGGATTCAGCCGTGGGCGAATGAGGGGACGGCGAACCCGATACTGAGCTTCGCTGAGTTCCGCTTGAGCTCTCGCATCCCATGCTTCTCTCGGGAAAGGCATGGCGATGCATGATGCCGCTGGTACCGAACAGATAAAACCGAGCGAAACCCGTGAAAAAGCTTGATTTTTCAAAGGTAAACGCCTCTGTCTCGCTGTCCCCCTGCGTGAGTAAGATATCAAGCAGTGTATGTAAACGCCTAGAAGGGGCCTTTATTTGCGTTCTAGGTGGTATCGCCTATGCAAATGACCTTCGTGGCGGGAAAAACGCAGGAAGGAAACTCTGTGGCAGACCTTGATGTGGATTCGCTGAACGAATCAGCTGAAAACACGCAGGAAGATCAGAATCAAAACGGCCAGCTCGAAGAGGGCGTGCAGCTCGATGACACCTTGTCGCCGGAGCATTACGACGCCTCCGATCTGAAGGTTTTGGAAGGACTCGAGGCGGTTCGCATCCGCCCGGGCATGTATATCGGTTCCACCGGTCCGAGGGGCCTGCACCATCTGGTGTATGAGATCGTCGACAATTCCGTCGATGAGGCTCTGGCCGGATATGCATCGCATATCGAAGTGACGATTCTGCCGGACGGCGGCGTTCGTGTGGTGGACGACGGTCGAGGCATTCCGGTTGATGAAGTGCCCGGCGAAGGCGTCTCCGGTGTGGAGACAGTGATGACCAAGCTGCATGCCGGCGGCAAGTTCGGTGGCGGCGGCTACGCGGTTTCCGGCGGTCTGCACGGTGTGGGCATCTCCGTGGTCAACGCGCTCTCCACCCGAGTGGACATCGAAGTGCGCCGGCAGGGATTCCATTGGACCCAGACGTATATCGACCAGAAGCCGACTTCGCGTCTGATCAAGGGCGAACCGATGGGCGAGGAAGAATCCACCGGAACCTCCGTGACTTTCTGGGCCGACGGCGCGATCTTCGAAACCACCACATACGATTTCGAGACCCTGCGCAACCGTTTCCAGCAGATGGCGTTCCTGAACAAGGGATTGAAGATCTCCCTGACCGATCTGCGTGAGCTGGATCAGGCGGGAGAGGAAGTCGCCGGCGAAGAGAGCGAAACCAAGCATCAGACCGTCACCTACCAGTACAAGGCCGGCATCAAGGATTACGTGGACTATCTGGTGAAGTCCCGCAAGTCCACTCCGGTCGAACCGGACGTCATCGACTTCGAGGCGGAAGACCTGAAAATCGGCATTTCCGCGGAAATCGCCATGCAGTGGACGACCGCGTATTCCGAAGCGGTGCACACCTTCGCGAACACCATTTCGACCACCGAAGGCGGCACCCACGAGGAAGGCTTCCGCGCGGCGCTGACGTCTCTGGTGAATCGCTACGCCCGCGAAAAGAACATCCTCAAAGACAAGGATGAGAACCTTTCCGGCGACGACGTGCGAGAAGGCCTGACCGCGGTCATCTCGGTCAAACTCACCAACCCGCAGTTCGAAGGCCAGACCAAGACCAAGCTCGGCAACTCCGAAGCGAAGACCTTCGTGCAGCGCGTGATGACCGAAAAGCTCGGCGACTGGTTCGACTCCCATCCGAGCGAGGCCAAGAACATCATCCAGAAGGCCATCGAAGCTTCCAGGGCACGACTCGCGGCCAAGAAGGCACGTGAGAACACCCGCCGTAAGTCGATCTTCGAATCGGCCGGCATGCCGGACAAGCTCAAGGACTGCCAGTCCAACAATCCGGAGGAGTGTGAGCTGTTCATCGTGGAGGGTGATTCCGCAGGCGGCTCCGCCATTCAGGGACGCAACCCGATCACGCAGGCGATTCTGCCGCTTCGAGGAAAGATCCTCAACACCGAGCGTGCGAGCCTGGACCGCATGATGAAGTCCGAGACCATCGAATCGCTGATCACGGCCGTCGGCGGCGGATATGGCGAGGAATTCAACCTCGACAAGGTGCGCTACCACAAGGTGATCATCATGGCCGATGCGGACGTCGACGGCGCGCATATCGCCACGTTGAATCTGACGCTGTTCTTCCGCTACATGAGGCCGATGATCACGGCCGGCTACGTGTATGTGGCCATGCCGCCGCTGTATCGACTGAAGTGGACCAAGGGTGCGCACGACTTCGTGTATACCGATGCCGAACGCGACCGCGTGCTCGCCGAAGGAAAGGCGGCAGGACGCCAGCTGCCCAAGGGCGAAGGTATCCAGCGTTACAAGGGTCTGGGCGAGATGAGCTATCAGGAGCTGTGGGAGACGACCATGGATCCCGACCATCGCATCCTCAAGCAGGTGCAGATCGAAGACGCGGCCGCGGCCGACGAGACCTTCTCCATGCTGATGGGCGACGAGGTCGAGCCGCGTCGTCTGTTCATCCAGCGCAACGCACGCAACGTCAGCTGGATCGACGCGTAACGCGATTCCCGACAAGAACCCCGACAGGAACACAGGGAAGAAAACGTAAAAGGGAGAGGCCGGCAATGCCTCTCCCGGTCAGTCAGACGACTGACGGCTCTTCCGATGGGAAGAGCGAAGCTACGGAGGAAATGTGGCAGACGAAAACAACAGCAACGAAGACGGCCAGTTCGTGCCCGACGGCTCCATGGAACCGTTGAGCCCGCAGGAGGCCGACAACACCGATTACGGTCTGATGGTGGGCGAGCGTATCCAGAAGAAGGATCTGCAGCAGGAAATGCGCGATTCCTACCTGGCATACGCCATGTCCGTGATTGTGGACCGTGCTCTTCCGGACGTTCGAGACGGCATGAAGCCGGTGCATCGTCGTGTGATCTACGCGATGTATGACGGCGGATACAGGCCTGATCGTGGTTATTCCAAGTGCGCCCGCGTGGTCGGCGAAGTCATGGGTAAGTACCATCCGCACGGCGATTCCGCCATCTACGACACGTTGGTGCGTATGGCGCAGTCCTGGTCCATGAGGTACACGCTTGTGGACGGCCAGGGCAACTTCGGCTCCCCCGGCGACGATCCCGCCGCCGCAATGCGTTATACCGAATGCCGTATGGCGCCGCTGGCCATGGAAATGGTCCGCGACATCGACAAGGACACCGTCGATTTCCTGCCGAACTACGACGGCAAGACGCAGGAGCCGACCGTGCTGCCCGCACGATTCCCGAGCCTGCTGTGCAACGGCTCCTCCGGCATCGCGGTCGGCATGGCCACCAACATCCCTCCGCACAACATGCGTGAGGTCGCCGAAGGCGTGCACTGGGCGCTCGACCATCCGGAAGCCAGCCGTGAAGAGCTGCTCGACAACCTGATCCGCATCATCAAGGGACCGGATTTCCCGACCGGAGCCACCATTCTCGGACATAAGGGCATCGAGCAGGCCTACCGTACCGGCCGTGGCCTGATTACCATGCGCGCAGTCGTGAACACGGAGGAAATCAAGGGACGCATGTGCCTGGTGGTCACCGAGCTGCCGTACCAGGTCAACCCCGATCGTCTGGTCGTGTCGATTCGCGAAGCCGTGCGCGACGGCAAGATCCAGGGCATCGCGGACATGCGAGACGAGACTTCCGGACGTACCGGCCAGCGACTCGTGCTCGTGCTCAAGCGCGATGCCGTTCCGAAGGTCGTGCTGAACAACCTGTATAAGCATTCCCAGCTGCAGCAGACCTTCGGCGCCAACATGCTTGCTTTGGTCGATGGCGTGCCGCGCACGTTGAGCCTGGACGCCTTCATCCGCCATTGGATTGGACACCAGCTCGAAGTGGTGGCGCGTCGTACCGCCTACCTCAAGCGCGAGGCCGAGGAACGCGATCATATCCTTCAGGGCTATCTGAAGGCCCTTGACATGATCGAAGAGGTCATCGCCCTCATCCGCGCATCCGAGTCCGCTGAAGCGGCGCGTACGGGCCTTATGGACCTGCTTGATGTGGACGAGGTGCAGGCCGACGCGATTCTGGCCATGCAGCTGCGCCGACTGGCCGCGCTGGAACGTCAGAAGATCCTCGACGAGCACAACGAGCTCATGCGCAAGATCGCCGACTACAACGACATTCTCGCCAAGCCGGAACGTCAGCGCGCGATCGTCGGCGACGAACTCGACGAAATCGTCGCAAAGTACGGCGATGAGCGCCGTACCAAGATCCTGCCGTACTCCGGCGAGATGAACGTCGAAGACCTCATCGCCGAAGAGAACGTGGTCGTGACCGTGACCCACTCCGGCTTCATCAAGCGCACCAAGGCCGACGAATACCGTGCGCAGCACCGCGGCGGCAAGGGCATCAAGGGCGCGAAGCTGCGTGAGGACGATGTGGTGGACCACTTCTTCCTGACGAGCACGCATAACTGGCTGCTGTTCTTCACCAACAAGGGTCGCGTCTACCGTCTGAAGGCATATGAGCTGCCGGAGGGATCGCGCGATTCCAAGGGCCAGCACGTGGCGAATCTGCTGCAGTTCGGCCCCGATGAGCACATTCAGGCCGTGCTGTCGATTCCGAACTACGAAGTGGCCAAGTATCTGGTGCTCGCCACCCGTTCCGGCAAGGTCAAGAAGACCGCGCTGGCCGAATACGATTCGCCTCGCCAGGGCGGTTTGATCGCGGTGCGATTGATGACCGATGAAAACGGCGAGAACGCGGACGAGCTGATCGGAGCCGCACTGTGCAACGCCGAGGACGACATCATCCTCGTTTCGAAGCAGGGCATGAGCCTGAAGTTCCAGGCCAACGACGAGCAGCTGCGACCGATGGGCCGCCAAACCGCTGGCGTTCAGGGCATGAAGTTCCGTGATGGCGACGAACTGCTGGCCATGGACGTGGTCTGGGGAGAATCCGACAAGGATCTGCTCGTGGTCACCAACGAAGGCTTCGCCAAGCGCACGGCCATCAGCGAATACCGTCTGCAGGGCCGTAACGGCTACGGCGTCAAGGCCCTGCAGCTCGCGGAAGGCAGAGGAACGCTCGTCGGCGCGGTGATTGTCGAGGAGGAAGACCAGGTTCTGGCCATCATGAAGTCCGGCAAGGTCATCCGTTCCAACGTGTCCGAAGTCAAGCGCACCGGCCGTACCACCCAGGGCGTCACGCTTGCCAAGCCTGACAAGAACGACGAGATCATCTCCATCGCGCGCAATGAGGAGAAGGACGAGGACGAATCGACGGAAAACGCCGAAGAGAACGCCGCTCCGACTTCTGCTGAGACTTCCGCCGAAGCTTCCGCTCAACCTGCTGTTGAGAAGGCCGCCGCGGACACCGATGACGAGAATGTAGAGGCCTCGGGAGAAGCCGAGTAATCGTCTGTGAACACTGGTAGCCTCAGCCTAAGAACTGGGCACAATCTTGCAAGGAGCAACGATGAGCGAGAACAACGAAGAACAGCAGGATCCCACCCCTGAGATGCAGGGCGAGGAGCAGGCTCCGCGTGTGGCGCGTTCCGCTTCGAGCCAGCCTGTGACCGAGGGTAAGCATATCAAAGCCCATGAGGGGCCTTCCGGTGCGTCCAGTGGCGTGAAGGTGCGGGACAAGGTTCGCCGTGGCGCTCCTCGTGCGCGCCGGATGAGTCTGTCCCTCACCCGTATCGACGCATGGTCGGCTGCCAAGGTGGCGTTCATGCTTTCCATTGCCGGCGGAATCATCCAGATTATCGCGGCTGGTTTGCTGTGGGCCATGCTGAACGTTGTGGGCGTGTTCGATCAGGTCACGCAGATTGTGTCTTCCACTGGTCTTGACGCCGGTGGATTCGATCTGACCAACGTGTTCTCCCTGAGCACGGTGCTGAGCGCGGTGACCATCCTGTCGATCTTCGAAGTGATTCTGATCACCATTCTGGTGGTCATCCTCACGTTGCTGTACAACGTGGTGAGCACGCTCGTCGGCGGCGTGCATGTGACGCTCGGCGACGACTGATTCGGCTGGTCTTAGGACTTCAAGCGGTCTGCATCATTGCGATGCGGGCCGCTTTTGTGTTTTGGGCTACAACGTGGCCCGGGACGCCCATCGTGGTTCGTCGGACATGTGCGTCGGGTTCTTCGGATATGCGCAATCTCTTTCCGTGCGCACAACCGGGAGATAGCGGCGTTTTCTTGAGGTTGTGGTCGAACGGGGGTGTGCTTCATTGCGACCCGTTCTTCCCATGTGATTCAAAAATGGCTATTTTCCAACGATTTGCAATTTGCTGTCGCAATGGTCGGTGTCAGGGGGCGGCGCACAACTGGGAGATATGCCCGTATCTCGAGGTTGTGGTCGGAAGGGGGTATATGTCATTGCGCTTCATCTTTTCTATGTGATGTGGGAATGGCGAAATTCCAACGATTTGGGTTTGTATGCAGGTATGGTTTGCGTCTGTGGCCGGTCCCTACCGGGAGATATGCCCGTATCTAGTGGTTGGGGCAGAGGTGGTCCAGCGTGCTCCGAGTCTTTCATGCAATGCATGAAGAGGTCGTTCGCGATTCATGGTACGAAAAGGCTGGCTGTGCGGATTTTTGAAGTGTCGTGCGGATTTCAGATGAACTGTGTGGATTCTGACTCGGTCGTGCGGATTTTTGAGGACCTGTGCGGATTCGTCATGGGGATATTCCGCCAAATGGGACCGGAATCGGCGGTTTTTAGCCCTAAAAGGACGGTTTCCGGCCGGTTTTGGACCGCGGGCAATCCGCACGACCTGCCGAAAATCCGCACGATCCGATAGGAATCCGCACGGTTTGTCCAGAATCCGCACGACTGAGGGGAATGCGGACAAAAAGGGGCGATGAAGCGATGGCGAATGTATACCTGTAAGCATCAAAGGGGTGATTTGAACATGACTTTGCAGAATGCTCAATATGATTTCGATCTTAGCAATGTCGGTGAAAAAGGATATTTCAGCATCAACGATTTTAAATGGTGCGTCAAACGAACGAGCTCCTTCGACGATGACAAGTTAAAGGGGCTGAAGACTTTATGAAAGTGCATACAGGATTCTGGCGAAAACCTGGTTACATCGCTTGGTTCACTGCGGATACGGCGACGGCTGTCGGCATGGCGATGCATTCACTTGCGATTTCATTGATAGGATATGCGCTTTCCATGTTCTGCAGTGCTGCGGCGGGAAGTCTGTTGCCGGTATGCGGATTCAATCGGACGATACTGGTTTTCCTGAGTGCCATGCTGGTGAGCGCCGCGATTGTAGTGCTCTACCGTCCGCTGCGTACGATTCCTCGTACTGATGTGTGGGATAGCGTTGAGTTGCGGTAGCTCTTCCCGTATGTTCGATTCTGGTGAATCGGACATACGAGGTGGATGCTTGGGCGACAAAAAACCGGTTTGCACCGATCCGGGTAAATCGCAATACACGGATTAAGTGCAAACCGGCTTAGAAAGCCGAAGCGGAGTTCAGTCGATCACAGCACGCCCTGGGCGACCATGGCGTTGGCCACCTTGACGAAGCCCGCCGCGTTCGCGCCGAGCATCAGATCGCCTTCATGGCCGTATTCCTTGGCGGCGGCCAAGGAATTGGCGACGATGTTCTCCATGATGGACTTGAGCTTGCCATCCACCTCTTCGAACGTCCAGGAAAGGCGGTAGGAGTTCTGGCTCATCTCCAGACCGGAAACAGCCACGCCGCCGGCGTTTGCGGCCTTGGCGGGGCCATAGAGCACGTTATTGGCCTGGTATACGGCGATTGCCTCAGGAGTGGAAGGCATGTTGGCGCCTTCGCACACCACGGTGCAGCCGTTGGCCACGAGAGTCTTGGCGGATTCCTCATCGATTTCGTTCTGGGTTGCGCACGGAAGGGCGATGTCGCACGGAACGGTCCAGACGCCCTTGCAGCCCTCGTGGTATTCGGAACCCGGAACGCGATCCGCGTATTCCTTGATACGGCCGCGGTGACCCAGCTTGATGTCCTTGACCACGTCGAGCTGAATACCGTTCGGATCGTAGATGTAGCCGTTGGAATCGGAAGCGGTCACGACCTTCGCGCCGAGGGCCTGCGCCTTTTCGGTGGCGAAGATGGCCACATTGCCGGAACCGGAGATGGCGACGGTCTTGCCTTCGAAGGAATCGTTCTTCAGCACGCGCATGGCTTCCGCGGTGTAGTAGCACAGGCCGTAGCCGGTGGCTTCGGTGCGGGCCAGGGATCCGCCGAATTCAAGGCCCTTGCCGGTCAGCACGCCGGAGTATTCGTCGCGAATGCGCTTGTACTGGCCGAACAGGTAGCCGATCTCACGTCCGCCGACGTTGATGTCTCCGGCGGGAACATCGGTGAACTGGCCGATATGGCGGCACAGCTCAGTCATGAAGGCTTGGCAGAAACGCATGACTTCGGCGTCGGACTTGCCCTTCGGATCGAAGTCGGAGCCGCCTTTGCCGCCGCCCATCGGCAGGCTGGTCAGGGAGTTCTTGAGGATCTGTTCGAAGCCGAGGAACTTGATCACGCCTTCGTTCACGCTCGGATGGAAGCGCAGACCGCCCTTGTACGGGCCGATCGCGGAGTTGAACTGCACGCGGTAACCACGGTTGACCTGCACCTTGCCTTCGTCGTCGGTCCATGCCACGCGGAACTTCACCACGCGTTCCGGTTCCACAATGCGTTCGAGAACGCCGGCCTTCTCGTATTCCGGGTGCTTGGCCACGACTGGTTCGAGGCTTTCGAACACTTCCTTCACTGCCTGCAGAAATTCCGGCTGGTCGCCGTCACGCTGCTCGACCTGCGCGTAGACGCGCTTGACGTACTCGTCCGTGAGCATATAGTTCTCCCTAGGGTAGATTGGGTTATCAATAAAACGGTCTTATTTTATGTGTGTAAACAAGACCGGCACAAGATATTGCTCAGGATTTGGTTTCTGGGCGGTAGAGTGGGGGAGTACGTGAACGCTTGTAACGCAGGGGACAAAACGGGATGAACGTTGGTAAGAAGGGCCGCAAGGCGAGCATGGGAGACGTGGCCAAGGCGGTGGGGGTGTCGAAGACCACGATTTCGCGCTATCTGCATGGCGAGTTCTCCTATATGTCTCCCGAAACGAGGAAGCGCATCGAAGAGGTGATCAAGGAGCTTGATTACCGTCCCAACAAGATGGCGCAAAGTCTGAAAGCCACCGTCAGCCATATGATCGGGGTGACCATCGCCGATATGGGCAATCCCTTCAGCTCGTTGCTGATCAAAGGAATTCAGGAGGAATGCAGGGAAAGGGACGTGCAGCTTCTCGTCTGCGATTCCAACAACCGGCCTACGCTGGAGCGGAACAACATCGAGTCTCTGCTGGATGCCCAGGTGGACGGTCTGATCGTCAACACGGTCGGCAATAACGACGATTGGCTGGTCGAGTTTCACGACAGGAAGAATCGCAAGCCCGTGGTCATGCTCGACCGTACCGTGCTTCCCGTGATATACGACAGCGTGACCAACGACAATGACGGCGCCGTACGGGAGATGATGCTGCATCTGAAGGATGAGGGATTCTCCCATGTTGTGTTCATCACCAAGCCGGGCGATGGCATCAGCACGCGATTGTCGCGTCGCGCCGCGGTCGAAAAATACAGTGGTTCTCTTGATTTGGGCATGGATATCGTCGTTTATGACGATGATGACGATTTGCGTGAGAAGGTCGCTGGGATCATGCGGTCGTGCGGTGAGTCGAAGGTCTGCCTGTTTTCGAACAACGACGAAAGCATGAGGGATGTTCTGGAGGCGGTTCCCGCCGCAACAAGGCAGAAGGTCGGCATGTGTTCGTTCGCGGACAAGCATTGGGCCAGATACAGCGGGGATGGCATAACCTGCCTGGATCAGAATCCGAAGCTGCTTGGAAGAAAGGCCGCGAGGAAACTGTTCGCACGTGTGTACGACGGCGTGGATGCCGAATGCTCGTTGGAGGAGATTCCGGCGGATCTGAACGTGTTCGCCTCCACAAAAGGTCGATGATGAATCGAAATGATTTGTGATTGATGTTGAATCCCCGTTGGTTCGTCAACGGGGATTTTCTTTTGGAAAATCAACAGACACGCCGTTGTTAACCGGTAAACGTGATGTGGGTGTATTCTTACGTTAACCGGTAAACGAAAACGGTTAACAACATTGTTTTTCTCCAATCAATACACTGAGAACAAGTCTCTGGCTCAAGGAGGAGCGAACATGATTATGTGGATCATGGGCATACTGCTCGTGGCATCATTCGTGTGCTTCGTCATCTACGCGATGAAGGGCGGAAACCTCACCATCGGTTTCTTCATCCTGACCATCATCTGGACCCTCGTATACTTCCTCGGAGTGCCATTCGGCATAGGCGAATCCTTCGACGTCATAGAGGAAACGTTCGCACAGCCCGCACTGACCTACGGTTCCACCATCATCCAGATCATCTGCGGCGCCTGGTTCGGCCGCGTTCTGGTAGACACGGGCATCGCGGCCTCGATCTCCTACAAAACCGCGAAAGTCGGCGAAAAAAGCCCGGTTCTGGCAACCATCTGCATGGCCCTGGTCACCTGCCTCATCTTCACCAGCGCATACGGCGTCGGCTCGGCAATCGCCATCGGCGTGATCCTGTTCCCAATCCTCGGACGACTCGGCGTGCCCAAGCGCGTCGCAGTGCCGGTATTCACACTCTCCATCGGCGCGGCAATGTGGATCAACAGCGTGCTGTTCGTACAGTTCGCAGCCTTCTACTCGGACTACAACTCCCCCGACGGACAGGTGATCGAATGGGGCAACCACTACCTGCGCTTCGGCATCGCGGCAATGGCCGTGCAGATGCTCGGCGTGATCATCTTCATCCTCATCAATTCCAAGGCGATCAAGAACGGCGTCCCCTACGAAGTCGGTGATCCCGCCGAACGCAACGACGACATTCCGCAGGTGCCGGTATGGACCTACGTACTGCCGGTCGTGCCGGTGGCACTGAGCATCATCCTGCAGTGGGACGCGGTCCCGGCACTGTTCCTCGCGTCCATCATCGCCTTCTTCGGCACCGGACACATGAAGACCTACAAGGGATTCGTCTCGATCCTCAACTCCACCGCGAAGACGGCAATCGGCGACATCGGCAGCCTGATCATCATGCTGCTCGTGCTGCGATTCTTCCAGCATGCCGCGGTCACGGTCATGGCGGACTTCGGACCGGCGCTCACCTCCGTGGTGCCGAACAACCAGATGATCCTCGCGCTCGCGGTCTGCATCCTCGCGCCTCTTGCGCTGTTCCGCGGCCCTCTGGAGCTGTACGGAGCGGGATCCGCCGTGATCAGCATCCTCATGGGCATGGGAGTCTTCAACGCATGGTTCCTGTTCGCGCTGCTCGTCGTGCCGTCCATGACCTGCATCTCCAGCTGCGTGACCCAGTCGTGGAACATGTGGGCCGTCGAATACAACGAGCTCGAACCGAAGACCTTCCTCAAGAACGGTGTTCCGGTCTACTGGCTCTGCACCTTCCCGATCATGGGACTCGCTTCGCTGCTGCTGTTCTGACGGCGTAACGACAAGTCAATCGCATATCAATCGCATATCAATCGTCTGAAATCCAAGGAAACAACATGACCACCATCGGAATCAACACACTGGTATACATGGACGCGCTGCGTGAAGGCGTGGCACAGTCCGCCATCCTTCCTCAAATCGCGAAGCTGGGCGTATCCCTGGCGGAAGTGCGAAGGGAATACATAACGGAGGAAGCCGAGTTCGACGCAATCGCGCAGACCGCGAAAAACAACGACATGAAGCTGTTCTACTCCGTGCCGGAATCCATCACCGTCAACGGCGGCATCAATCCCGAATTTGAGAGGTTCCTCGGCGAAGCGAAGCGTATGGGCGTGCTCAACGTGAAGTTCAACCAGGGAGACGTCAAAGACGTCGAACCGCGGATCCTGCAGGAAATCGACGGAAAGGCCGCGGAATACGGCGTGACGTTGAGCATCGAGAACGATCAGACTCCGGAAAACGGCACCTTCGCGTGCACGTCCGCGTCGCTTGAGCATATTGCGGAAAACGATTCGGCCATCGGCTATACGTTCGATCTGGGCAACTGGTATTGGCGTGGAGAGGATGCGCAGCAGGCGTTCGATGCTCTGCTGGGACGTATCACCGTTTTCCACCTGAAGAACGTAAACGGTGCCGCGAGTAGGGAAGAGCTCTCCACCACCATGCTTCAGGACGGCGTCATCGCCTGGCGAGAGATGTTGGATGCGCTGTCGGACAGCGTGCCGGTCTTCCTGGAATTCCCGATTTCCGAAGGCAGGGTCGAAGAACAGCTGAACATCGTGCGCGAAGCCGTGAAATAGCGCGTGAAACGCAATGTGCAATAAGTCGTGAAACAAATCGTGAAGTAAAGGAACACAATGTCGGAAGTCATGACCATCGGCGAACCCATGGTGAACCTCATCGCCGATTCCAACGAAACCTATCTTGAGGCGCGAACGCTGCCGAGGCAGATGGCGGGAGCCGAATTCAATGTGGCGATCGGCGTCAACAGGCAAGGCCATTCCATCAGCTACGTGACCACGCTCGGCAACGATTGGCAGGGAGACCTGATCCTCGAATACATGAACGGCGTGGGAATCGACACCGGCAACATCCAGCGGAAGGACGGCGCATCCACCGGATACCAGCTCAAAGTCCGTTCCAGCGACGGCGAGCCGAAGGTCATTTACTTCCGTGCCGGGTCCGCGGCATCCCAGACCATGCCGCAGATCGTTGACGGCATTGATTTCACCGGAGTGCGGATTCTTCACGTGACCGGCATCTTCTCGGCGCTCACGCCCAACACGTACGACACCGTGACCCGCCTAGTGGAGGCGGCGAAGCAGCACGGCGTGACGGTGCTGTTCGACCCGAATCCGAGGCCGACGCTGTGGCCCAGCAAGGAGGCCATGGTCGACGCCACAAACAAGCTGGCGGCGATGTCCGACGTGTTCATGCCCGGACTGGAGGAAGGACAGCTTTTCTCCGGTCTGGACGATCCGCGAGACATCGCGGACTTCTACCTGAACATGGGAGTCGAAAAGGTAATCATCAAACTCGGCGATGCCGGATCCGCGCTGTTCGAGCGAAACGATCAAGGCGAACGCCTGGAAACGGTGGTTCCCAGCTTCGTGGTGAGCGTTGTGGACACCGTGGGAGCGGGCGACGGATTCGCGTCCGGCGTCATCACCTCGCTTCTGGAGGGACTCGACAACGAACATCTTCTGGAACGCGCGAACGCGGTCGGCGCCATTCAGGTGACCAGCGTGTCCGACTCGGAAGGATTGCCGACGTCCGAGGAACTGAGCAAATTCATCGCGTTCACCCCGCGTAAGGAAATCGCGCTGTAAAGAGGTCTTGGAGGAATCCGCGGACTTCTCCAAGACTCCGAGACTCTGAGACGGAAAGGACAATCATGAAACTGCAGGTGGCAATCGACCGCGTCGACGTGGAACGTGCCGTGGCCATAGTCGAATCCCTTGCCGGGCAAGCGGACATCATCGAAGTGGGAACGTCGCTGACCAAGGAATTCGGCGTGAAGGCGCTGCGTCCGATCATCGACGCGGCACGCGGAACAAGCGTTCTGGGAGACATTAAAACCTGCGACGAGGGCGCATACGAGTTCAACCTCGGCTACGAGAGCGGATTCGACTATCTGACGGTCATGGGATCATCCTCGCTTGGAACGCTTCAGGTGTGCGCGCAAAGCGCGGCCGAACACGGCAAGCTGATGATGATAGATTTGTTGGAATGCGACGACGCACGAATTGAGAAAATCAGCGGATTCGCGGACGCCATCTACTGTCTGCACACATCCGTCGATTCGGGAGCTACCAGCGACCCTGTGGCGCAGGTACGGGAATTCCGGGCGAAATTCCCGCAAATCGGCCATATCGCAATCGCCGGCGGCATCAAAAAGCACCAATTGGCGGCGCTTGCGCAGGAAAACATCGACATCGTGATCATGGGGTCGGCCATTACCAAAGCCGACGATATTGCAGCGGCATGCGAAGCGTGCAGAAAGGAAATGAAATGAGCAACGAAACTGAACAGAACAACGAGATTCTCGATCAGATCGTTCAGGAGATCCAAGGCGTGGTCTCGAAGATGGATGAGCGTGACCTGGACAACGCCATGAAGCTGATCACCAAGGACTCGCGTGTGTATGCGGCTGGAGAGGGCCGTTCCGGATTCAACGCGCGTAGCTTTGCCATGCGTATGATGCACATTGGCTACACGAGCTACATGATGGGAGAAACCATCTGCCCGTCCATGCATGAGGGCGATGTGCTGCTGGCGATTTCCGGTTCCGGCACGACCCGACGCACCGTTGAGGACGTTCAGGCCGCCGCGAAACTCGGTGTGAAGGTTATCGCGGTGACGTCCAAGCCCGAATCGCCGCTTGCCGCAGCCGCCGACGCCGTGATCATGGTGCCTGGCCGAGTCAAGGGCGAAAAGGGCGGATCCATCCAGCTGCTCAGCTCTCTGTTCGACCAGAGCGTGCACATCGCGCTCGACGCGCTTTGCCTGAAGCTCTCCATTCGAGACAACGTGTCGGATGAGGAGGCGGGCGCGAACCACGCCAACGTCGAGTAGGTTCGGACGTCTTTGACGCTGGGCCAAAACGGATTCGGGATTCGCTTCGGCCGGATTTGCTGAATTGTGTTGAACTGTGTTGAAGTGGGCTGAAATAGGCTGAATATGGCCGGATTGTGCTGAATCGGCTTGCATCGGCTCGAATCGGCCTACATATGGCGGCTGTCGACGACATTATGTGATCGTCGGCAGCCGTTTTTTAGTAACCGCTTTAGTTGTTGGATGGCGGTTGTGCTTGGTGGCTATGTTTGGCATCGGAAAATTCCGTGAATCCTTTTGAAGGTACGACGGGTGACAATGGGCTGACTGTAGAGCGGCTCCTCGCAGTGGCTATAGGATGTTGCTGAGTGCCGATGGGCGCTGAAGAAAAAGAGGAGGAACCATGCTCGCAGGATTCAAGAAGTTCATTGCCCGCGGAAACATGATTGATATGGCCGTCGGCGTTGTTATGGGCGGTGCTGTTACCACCGTGGTCAATTCGATAGTCGACAGCGTGATTAATCCGTTCATCGCGATGATCTTCGGCAAGCCGAACATGGATGGTCTGTTGGCGATCACCTTCAACGGTGCGACCGTTTCGTTCGGTGCCGTGCTTGGCGCGTTACTGAATTTCCTGGTCATTGCGGTCGCCGTCTATTTCTGCATCTTGGTGCCGATCAATAAATTCCGCGATGTTACCGAAGCCCTTGTGGCCAAGACGAAGCTTGCTGAACTGCAGAAGGCCGAGGAAGAGGCCGCGGTGGCCGAACCGTCCGCCGAAGAAAAGACGGTGATGCTGCTGCAGCAGATTCGCGATGAGCTTGCCAAGCAGAATGCCGCTGCAGGGGCTGCGGACGACGTGGTTTCCGCTCCTAAGGCTTGAGCAGCGGTTGATTTGCGTCGGTATGGGGATACTGGTTGGGTGGGGCTATCCTCATGCCGACGCTGAAGGTGTGGTTTGCGTCGGTATGGGGATAGCGCGGGGCTGTGAGTATTCCCGTACCGACGCAAATGGCCGTAGGAGGGGTGTCGGCAGGAATATAGCAGCAGGAACATGGCAGCAAGAATGCGGCCGTCGGAACGGCGGTGTGCGCCGGTTGCCGTTCGCTACCTTCGTCTGATGACAGTCACCAATCCAGCCACGATAAGAGCGGTGGCTACGTGATCTGCAGGACATGCAGTCATTTTGCCGCTGATTGATGGCGGCGCTGCATCGAGCTTGCTCGTCAGTACGGCAGGCCATGCAGGCATTTTGTCATTATTGGCGATAGTTTTTTTGAAACGATTATGACTTGCGTGGAATCATGCGGATGCACACGTTCTTTGTATATGTTCAACTTGCCGTGTCATTAAGACTTATGGGTGGTTTTGTACTGAATCCCCCATTCGCGCATGGCTTCGATAACCGGCTTGAGGCTCATTCCGGTGTCGGTCAACGAGTATTCCACGCGTGGTGGCACTTCCGGATATACCTCGCGATGTACGAGTCCGTCGCGTTCCATCTGACGGAGATTCGATGTCAGGACTTTTTGCGAAACGTTGCCGACGGAACGGCGTAATTCGCTGAATCGCATGGTTCCGTTAAGCAGGTCACGCAGAATCAGCGCTTTCCATTTATCGGAGATCAGCAGCAATGTCGTCTCAACTGGACACGCAGGTAGTTCACGTTCCATAAAAATAAATCCTTCTAAATCGCAATATTTGCAATAAAAGTTCCCTATAGGTAACTATAGCACTTTATTGTGCCTTCTTCCTTTTTGGGATGTACATGAATAATGTGCATCGTGTTACAAAAACACGAAAGGAAGTAATCATGAAGATTGCAGTCGTAGCGGCAAACGGCAAAGCCGGACAGCTTATCGTCAAGGAAGCTCTGGATCGCGGGCATGATGTGACCTCAATCGTGCGCGGTGAGAACAAAAGCATGGCATCGAACGTCATTACTAAGGATGCGTTCGATTTGACCGCAGAAAATCTTGCCGGATTCGAAGTGGTCATCGACGCTGTCGGTGTCTGGACGCCGGATACGCTGCCGCAGATCGCCAAGGCCGCCGGTCATCTCGCCGATCTGCTTTCCGGCACCGATATCCGTCTGTTGGTTGTCGGCGGTGCGGGAGGCCTGTACATGGATGAGACGCACACTATCGCACTTGAAGACACTCCTGCTTTCCCGGATGCGTACAAGCCGGTTTCCGCCGCTCATGGTGATGCTCTTAATCTGATGCGCGAGCGTTCAGACGTGAAGTGGACCTACATCAGCCCGGCTGCGGATTTCCAGGCCGAAGGTGATCGTACTGGTTCATATGAGCTGGCTGGGGAGGAATTCACCACCAACAGTGAAGGTCGGAGCTTCATCAGCTACGCGGATTACGCCATTGCGATGGTGGACGAGGCTGAATCCGGCGCACATGTCGGTCAGCGTATCTCTGTTTACACCAAGTAGGCGCGGTTTGCGTCGGTATGGGGATGGTGTGGGTTGTCCGGTATTCCCGTACCGACGCAAATGGCCGTAGGATGGGTGTCGGCAGGAATATGGCAGCAGGAACATGGCAGCAAGAATGCGGCCGTCGGAACGGCAGTGTGCGCCGGTTGCCGTTCGCTACCTTCGTCTGATGACAGTCACCAATCCAGCCACGATAAGAGCAACGGACACGATGGCCGCCATCCATACGGGCGTTTCAGCACCGGTCGACGGCAGTTTAGAAGCGTTCTTTACGGAATCCGCTTTCGTGGCGCCAGAATCCGCTTTCGTATCCGTCCCGGAATCCGGCGTCACATCAGGATCCGGTGTCACATCGGAATCCGACTTGTCCACCTTCATCTCGGCGGTCAGCGACCAGTGGCGTAGCGTGTTCGGATTCTCCTCGTTCGTGACTTCATCAACATCGGTTCCAACCTCAAGCCAACGATTGCCGATCCAAGTGCCGCAATACGGTCCCGCCACGCCGAGCTCGGTCTGCGCCTTCGTCTGCGGATTTATGAAGATGACGTGGCCTACGTAATTGGTCTTGATGAGTGAGAGGTAATCCATTTCAGTGGAAAGCCATGCGATCATGTCCTGATCGGAAATCTTGATATGAGCAGTGCCCCCAGATGCGCTCGATACGTCGATCGAGTCGAGCAATTCTCCTTCGGTCGAATATACAAGCAGTTGTTTTTTCTGGGTGAGTTGCCCGTCATCTGCCGTCGCACCTTCGCAGGCTATATAAATCTTGCCATTCGAGATCTTGACATCATGAATACCACGATTGTTGGGCACTGTGAGCGTCATTTCTGGTTCGATGGTATTGGCCCCGTCGGCAAGTATCAATTCATTCCGATAGAGGGATATGACTCCGTTGGGTTCATTGGTGGAGCCGCCGCGTGCTATGTAGGTGAAACCGTCACCTGCATCTCCGATTTCGTCGAATCTATAGACTTCTGCGGGCAGCTTCAGACTCACGTGCGTTTCGGTAATGCCGTCCGCTCCGTATTTCAATGTCACGAGATCGGAGGTGGTGGAATCCAGGAAAGCGATGGTATCGCCAACCGCGAAGTGTTTCGAGTATCGTTCCGTCTCCCCGAAGTCGCGTATGGCGAGAATGCTTCCGGTTGAAAGGTCGATCCAAGCATCCCGCCCATATGCTGCCGGAACGTAGGATGGTGGCGTTGACTGCAGGAACGCTATGCCGTTGCCTAAATCGATGGCCTGTATCGTAAAGTCCACTGAACCTATGCGCAATGCGTTTGGGTCGATGTCGATGGAATCTGTGGTGGATCCATCTTCACTGATATGCAGCAGTTTCAGTGTTTTTTCGTCTGTTTTGTAGTTCCAGGTCGCTTGGAAGAAATAAGAATGGCCGTCATTGTCGGTAAGAATGTCCGTGGTCTTTGGATTTCCCAAGTAATCGACTGAGGAACTTTCGTAATTGCCGGATGCTTCGATGCTTGCCAAATCGGCGATTTGCAACGGAAGATGAATTTCGTCGGAAAGGATTTTCTCATCACCATCGAAACCGAGGTCGAAGAAACCTGCGGGTATCACGATTTCGGCGTTGTCGTCGCTTTTCAGCATTCCGGGGTTGAATGCGATGGTTGCATGGAATCCCGAATCAGCATAGAGGCAGTTAAAGTTTGGTGAGCCTGAGGCATAGTGCGTGCCGTCAATCACCAGTTCAACGGATTCGATGGGAAGAGTCGTGGAGGCAGCCCATGTCGATGTGAAATTCAGGGTGGTGAATCCGTTGATCGTGGTTTTGCCTGTCGGAGTCAACTCGAACGTGCGTCGTTCGGAGGCGGTCCACGAGAATTTGATCTGTGCCGAAGATTCCTGTTCTTCGGTTATTTCGAAGGTCACGCCGGTGTAGCCTACTTCTTGGCTGCCGTAGTAGTTGGTCGATGGTTGCGTATTGGGGGAGACCAGGGCTCCTTCGTGAAGGAATTCTCCTGTTATGTTGCCTTCGGAAGTGACCAAAGACTCGAATAGTCGATTTCCGGTCTTGTTGTAAGTGTTGTTTTTCTCGAAATTCGTGCCGGCCGCATTCAGCGAGGCTTGGACTCGGAACGCTCGGACGCCATGCCCCAGAAGGCCGTCCGAAAGAGAGATCTTCTGATTTCCTGCGGCATGGTCGAATTGCAGCAGGAAGAACGAGGTGAATAGGTTTCCGGAAAGAATTGCCTTATCCTGGGAGACCGCCACGAAACCGCCTGTCTCTTCCGTGTTGTCGCTGGTATAGGGGGTGAGGTCGACGCTCGCGGCATCGTCGTAATGAACAATCTCGTCGGTGCCGATTCGAACATCCACACCTTCGGAGGTTGTGAGAACGTACGTGATGTCTTCGGGTGTGATCCAGCCTAACAGCCACTTGAACAGGCCGTTCTGGTCGCCAATGTTGTTGTCCATCATGTCGAAGGTACTGGTACCAAGGCCTGAGTAATCGCCGTAGGCATACAAATCTGGAAGTCCCAGTACATGGCCGGTTTCATGAATGAGCACCTGTTCGAAACCGCCGGACCAATGCATGCGGGTGGATAGCATCACTGCCGAACAGATATGTTTTCCGTCAAGGTCAAGTTGTCCTAGGATGTTATCGTCGGAAAAGTTCACTTTCTTCGGCCACCATGTGGTTGCCCATTGGCCGCACTCTCCTGCGAACTGCAGATATACGGCGTCGATATAGCCGTCATTGTTCGCGTCGGCTTGGGAGAAGTCGATTTGATCATCGACTCCATTAAGCGCTTCGGTGAAGAGTCCTTCAGCGCTGGCGGAAGATGCGTAATACGAGCGTGGATGCTGGGCGGTGTAGTGGGCGATTGCGGTGGCCTGGTAATCGAGTTTGCCGAAGGAAGAGCGCTCGTAGTAGGCGTGAAGGCTTTCGTACGGGTATAGCGCATTTGTGGCGTCTTGGGGGCCGTTGAACGCGTTGAGCAGATCCTCGTCGGTCTCATTCTCAGGAATGGTTTCCGCAGCTTCGGAACCGTCTTCACTGGCGGGAAAATCCACGCGGATTACTACGGCACGGGCTTTGCCGGTGGTGGATAGTCCCAAAGTTTCGCCCGTCGGGAAAAGGGAGTCGTTGGATTCGCCAAGCAGCGAAGCCTCCGAGGTGCCGGAAATACGTTGCTGTGCCTGGGCTAGAAGCGCGGGAGAGACTTCATGCTGGCCTTGGAACGGAACGGTGTCTTCCGTTTCGGCAAATGTGAAGTTCGGAAAAACCAGTGAGGCCGCAACGAGCGCCAATGCCGCAACGAACCCCCATATACGCACGGTAATTCTGCCCATGATTCTTCTCTCCTTGCGATTTGCGGAACGCAATGCAATGAAAGAATTTTAACATTGCAACGGGGATTGTTCGGGGGCTGTGGGCGTGCGTTCATTCATGATGTCGTGCCGTTGATCACCAGTCACGATTTGCCGGTAGTTAAAACGGTAGTTAAGGAGACTGAAAACCGCCTATGGGTACCTCTATGGGTACCTTCGTGGCACATCGACTACATACGTCTCAAGGCCAGAAAATCGTTGGAAAATGGCCGTTTTCGCATGAAAAAAAGGGTTTCCGGTCTTCACCGGAAACCCTACCTGTGGAGCTAAGGGGATTCGAACCCCTGACCCTCTCCATGC
>CAVEXE010000017.1:0-40161 GCA_963619615.1 Senegalimassilia sp.
ACGACGCGCACTGAACGGTATTCCGACGTATGAATATGGAAGGAACGAATATGAACATCACCGTGTACCTTGGCGCACACGAAGGTAACAATCCGTCGTATAAAGAGGCCGTCGAAGACTTGGGCGCTTGGATTGCCGGCAGCGGCAATCGGCTGGTGTATGGTGGTTCCAATGCGGGCCTGATGGCGGTGATCGCCGATTCCGTGTTGGCCCATGGCGGCGAGGTGATTGGCATTGAGGCACAGATGTTCGCCGACAGTGGCGTGGCTCATACCGGGCTGACCGAACTGACCATCGTGCCAAGCATTACGGAACGCCGGACTCGGATGATCGAATTGGGAGACGCATTCATAGCTTTTCCGGGCGGTACGGGCACATTGGAGGAGATCAGCGAGGTGGTGTCAAAAATCTGCCTGGATCAGCTGGACGGTCCCTGCATCTTCTACAATCTCAACGGTTTCTACGATGATATGAAAGCGTTCCTGCAGCGCATGATCGAAGTCGGCTTTTCCACGGCCGAACGACAGAATGGCATCTATTTCGCATCCGATTTGGCTGAAATCGAGCGAATCATTGAGCGAAATCCCTCAAATCTTCCAATGTGATGTCCGGATTGAAAAGCGTCTTCTCCATGAACCGGTTCAAAGGCTCAGAATCCTTGAAATCGGGATCGAAGGTGTTGTCCAATGCGAGGGCATCGCGAAAATAGCGGGCATTCGATGCAAACGGCTCATTGTCGATCGTGAATCCGATCTTAGGATAACCAGCCTGGCGCACCTTCTCTTGGTTGAAGTCGTAATCCAACATCTCTCCAATCAGGTGGAAGGGAGAGTAGGAGACTGAATCCCCATGCAGGACCGTTTCGTTTTTGGTCAGGTTCACTTGCCTCCACTGTCCGACCCATCCGTCATCGAACACTCCGCTGAACAGATGACGGTGGATCTGCTTGAGCATCGGGGGAGCGAGTACGAACGATTCGCCTTGAAGAATGGAACTGATCCTGGTGGATACGATGTCGGCTTCGAAATGCTCAGCTTCGCTATGGTCCGCGGAATGGTACTCGCGTAGACGATGCTCGACTTCGGCGTAGGACGTCTTGCCTGCGACATGATTTGGACGATTGGCTTGATTCGCCGTGAGGCCGGTGTAGGGCCTGCTCGTGAATACACCATGCCCCCGCACAGAGCATCCAAAACTTCGTGCGGGGGCATGGCGTTCCCGAAAATAACTAGACCATAACTAGACCTGAGCTGTACTGGTAGGGTGGAAACCTAGTCGGCAGTAAGGCTCAGGGGTCTTGCCTATCAGATGTGGAAGTACAGCTCGTACTCCAGCGGGGTCGGTGCGAGGCGAGCCTGATCGATTTCACCGCGCTTGATGCCGATCCAGGTCTCAATCAGGTCGTCGGTGAAGACGTCGCCTGCGGTGAGGAAGTCGTGATCCTCTTCCAGAGCATCCATAGCCTCAGCCAAGGAGCTCGGCACCTGCTTGATGCCAGCGTGCTCTTCCGGCGGCAGCTCGTACAGATCCTTGTCGACCGGCTCCGGCGGCTCGATGTGGTTCAGGATGCCGTCCAGACCTGCCATCAGCTGTGCGGAGAAGGCGAGGAACGGGTTGCAGGACGGATCCGGAGCGCGGAACTCGATACGCTTCGCAGCCGGGGAAGTGCCGGCCAGCGGAATACGGATGGCGGCGGAGCGGTTACGAGCGGAGTACACCAGGTTGACCGGCGCCTCGAAGCCCGGAACCAGACGGTGGTAGGAGTTCAGGGACGGGTTGGTGAAGGCCAGCACGGAGGAGGAGTGCTTGATCAGGCCGCCGATGTACCAGCGGGCGAGGTCGGACAGACCACCGTAGTTCTTCTCATCGTAGAACAGCGGCTTGCCGTCCTTCCACAGGGACTGGTGGCAGTGCATGCCGGTGCCGTTGTCGCCTGCGATCGGCTTCGGCATGAAGGTTGCGGCCTTGCCTGCCAGAGCTGCGGTCTCGTGAACGACGTACTTGTACTTCATCAGGTCGTCGCCTGCATGCTGCAGGGAGTTGAAGCGGTAGTTGATTTCCTGCTGACCAGCGCCGGCCACTTCATGGTGGGAACGCTCGAGGATCAGGCCGACCTTCTGCAGGTTGGCGACCATGTCGTCGCGCAGATCCTGGGTGTGGTCAATCGGCGGAACCGGGAAGTAGCCGCGCTTGATGCGGTTCTTGAACGCGATGTTCGGAGTGCCGTCGTCCTCAACGTCGACGCCGGTGTTCCACGGGGCTTCGATGGAGTCCACCTCGTAGAAGGAACGCTGCATGCTGTTCTCGAAACGCACCTTGTCGAAGATGAAGAATTCGGCTTCCGGAGCGAAGGAAGCGGTGTCGGCGATGCCGGTGGACTTCAGGTAGGCTTCAGCCTTGCCTGCCACCTGACGCGGATCGCGGGAGTACGGCTCGTCGGTCAGCGGGTCGACGATGGAGAAGGCCACGTTCAGGGTCTTGTGCTTACGGAACGGATCGATGAATGCGGTGGAAACATCCGGCACCAGCTTCATATCGGATTCGTTGATGGCCTGGAAGCCTTCCACGGAGGAACCATCGAACGGCATGCCGTCGGTGAAGGCATCCTTCAGGAATTCGCTTGCCGGCACGGTGAAGTGCTGCTGCACACCGATCAGATCGGTGAAGCGAACGGAGACGTATTCAACGCCTTCCTTGTTGATAAGGGCCTCAGCATCAGCCTTGGTTTCAAGTGCAGCCACGGGACCGCTCCTTTCGAATAAGTAACTTACAGGCTTTAAGTGTAGGAATATGCGTTTCGCCTACTCGCCGGTTGGGTTACGAGAATGTTTCGTGCAACGGGTCCAGGCATGCGATTACGCGTAAAAACAGGGAAGGAATATTACGAACGGTGTAACAGAGTCTGTAAAAAGGTTCGACTGGCGGACAATCTTGCATTATATGGATATATGGATGCGTTATATGGGGCGGCGGCAGCGGCGACTGTTGCCATCACGTCGATTGTATTGCGCCGAGACGGTTGTATTACGGGAAACGAAAGGGCTCCGATTCCAAAATAGAAATCGGAGCCCTGAATCGAAATCGTATGAACCGCTATCAGCGACCGCGCATGGCACGACGGCTGACACGCTGCGGACGCATCGGATCGACGCCCTTCGGAATGTTCATGCCGTTCTTCATCTGCAGAGTGCGCAGACGCTCGTTAAGAATGTTCAGCTCGTTTCGGGTGAGAACGAAACGAGTCCTCGGGTGGATGGCCGCAATGAGCTTGTTCTTGTGGTGGGTCGGCTCATAGGTCTTGAACTTGAGCAGGGTCTTGCGCAGGTTCTTCAGAGAGGTCTGGTTCTGGCCCTGGCCAACGTAAATACGGTACACCGGGATATCGGAACCGGCGGTAACGCCCTTGATGTTCTGCTCTTGACGGTCCATGGCACGCTTGACTCGGTTGTAGTCGCCTTCGCCGAGCAAATAGATGCCGTTGAATCCGGTACCACGCCAGATGGCGTCCTTGGTCTTCGGGTCAACCCAGACCGGTTCCTGCGGGAAGCTGAAGCCGGCCTTGCTGATGTTGCCGAGTACGCTGATGGCTGCGCCAGGGCGTCCTTCAAGCTTGGAATAGCCGACCTTGTCTGCACGGTTGGTGAGCATCATGGTGGCGAACAGCAAACCGATCATGATGGCCAGAATCATGGAAGTGATCCAACCGACCACCGACCACTTGAATACGATGCCCAACACGATGAACACCACGATCGGGGCTACGAAAACACCACCGCACAACCAGGGGAGCGCCTTGTCCTCCATATAGGTGTACTTGAAGATCTGAATGATCTGCTTGATGGTGCTCTGCTTCTTCTTTGGCTCTTCTTTGTCTGCCATCGACTTCCTCACTTGATTATGCGGTTACACACACTGGAACGGTAGTCTATCAGGAACCATGCCGTAACGCCATGTTACGGCCATCATTAGGCTGCGTCATCGTGTATGCAACGGCCTATCGTCGGCTTTGAGCAGCGCCTCGCCGAACATTTCGCTGAAAGTCGGATGCGGGTGGATGAGTCGTGATGCTTCCGACAGGGGAACCTGATTACCTACGAGCTGCTGCGCTTCCGCAATCAGATCGCTTGCGTTCGGTGCCACGATATGTGCGCCCAATACCAACGTCGTCTTCGGATCACTGGCCAGCGCTCCGGTCACCAGCGTCATGGAACCACCTTCGGCGCTCATGAGCATGCGGGAGTTCGCCATAACCGGGTATGCGGTTTCCTTTGGATCAACGATGTCTTCCCGTTCCTTAGCTTCGGCGAACGTAATGCCTACGCATGCGGCTTCCGGGAAGGAGAAGACCACCTGCGGGATGGTTCCGTTGCATACCGGTTTCGGATTAAGACCTGCGATTCGTTCAGCGATGACGATACCTTGTGAGAATGCTTTGTGAGCCAGTGCGGGGCCTGCGGTGATGTCTCCCAAGGCCCATGTGCGCTCACGGCTGGTAAGACCGTATTCGTCGGTTTTCACGTAGCCTCGATCGTCTAGCGCTATGTTCTGTTCCGCGAACCAGGGGGATTGCGTATTCGGAGAGCGTCCGATCGCGACGAGGGCTATTTCGCCGTATGCGGTGCGTTCTTCCTCAGAACCGTTCTGCGTATAGTGCACGGTGACTCCGAGATTCGCTCCGGTCTGCATTTGATTTACGGAACTGCGCGTGATCACATTGACGCCACGGCGTTTGAGTTCGCGGGTCAATGTCGACGAGACGCGTTTGTCCCAGGCCGACAGCACACGATCCTTGCGGATCAGCAAGGTGACCTCACATCCCGCGGCGTTCCACAGCGAAGCGAATTCCAGTGCGATCGCACCCGATCCCACGATTACCGCATTGGATGGGAACGTGTCGAGCTCCAATGCCCGAGTCGAGTCGATGATAGCGCCGGAGAACGGGTTCCCGGGGAAGGGGAGTGGACTTGATCCGGTTGCCAGAATCGTATGCTCCGCGGTGATGGTGAGCTGTTCGCCGACTGGCTGCGCAATGCCCGCTTTCAGCGTACGCAGTACCTGTCCGCCGTCATCCGTCGGAGTGATTCGTATGGCGTCGTCGTCAACCGGTTCGCCGTTGCCCTGGAATACGGTGACGCATCGATGGGCCAGCAGTCCGGACAGTCCTTTCGTCATGGTTTCGACGGTGGATATGCGAAAATCCTTCAATTTGCCGAAATCGATGCTTTGCAGGGTCGCGTTGATTCCCATACGCTCGGCGCTGCGAACATTTTCCGCGCTATGGGCGGCAGTCAGTAACGTCTTCGAAGGAATGCATCCGCGATTCAGACATGTGCCTCCCACCGTCGAGTCGCGTTCGATCAACGCCACGCTCCTGCCGAGTTCCGCCGCGCGCAATGCCGCCGAGTATCCGCCCGGACCGGCTCCGATGATGGCGATGTCGAAATGCTGATCGGTCATTGTTCCTCGCTTCGTTACTGATGATTTCGATTGTTGTGACTGGATCTGTTCTGCGGTTACTCTGGCCGCCTCATCACGACTGGTTATATGGTAATGGACAATCGCAAAGTAACGAAAAAGCCGCCAGTGATACGCTGACGGCTTGAAAACGTTCATTCGTGCTGTTCGGATCACTCCGGCCAGTGACCACGCTTCGGGTAGCGCGGCTTCGGAAGACGCCAACGGCGCATCTGAATGGCACGGCTCCATGCGTAGGAACCGGAACGCATGCCCTTGGCAACGGACTTTTCGCCATATTTCTCAATAAGCTTCTTCTTGAGCTTGCGCCACATGATGACAACGTCGATGATCACCGCGAACAGGTACACGTACATGAGCACCATGAGCGGCAAAGCCAGCGAAGGCCACTTGTAGGTAACGAAAATCGAACCGATCAGAATGACGAACGCCACTGGAATGAAGAACTCGCCAAGGTTGAAGCGGGCATCCACATAGTCGCGGATATAGATGCGCCAAGGCAGACGTTCGGCCTTCGGCATGTGGTTGACATCGCCGGACTGCATGGCTTCGTATTCGGCGTTCTCACGTTCGCGCATGCGGGCCTTGGCGGCTTTGCGGCTGGCTTCGCGATCCTTGGGAACGAGAGGGCGCAGATTCTGCGCCTGAGCGTCCTTACGCTTCGGAGTCGGACGGCCCTTGCCGGTGGTGGGAGCCTTGTCCTTCTGCTCGACAGGCTCCTGAGCCTTGTCTTCGTCCTTCTTGTTAAACAAACTCATGCCTATAGAGCGTAAGGTGACGTATCGACTCGTAGCGTGTGGATTTCAATGATTGGACGGGCTTGCCAAGACAGATACAATAGTCATTCGTCAGCGGCGAACCGCCGCACTGCACGATTGCATATATAAAGGAGAAGCATGGCAGCTTTACATGCCGAGGAGATCCGTAAACGAGTCGAGGAAGATTTCGAACGCATCGTCGATGTGCTTAATCGAAAGATTGCGCTGCAGTCGATTTCCGCCAAGGGAATCACGGCGGATCATATGAAGCGTTCCGCTGAATTCGTGGCCGATGAGTTGAGGAAGGTCGGGGTCGACGCCAAGGTGGCCCAGTCTCATAATCCTGACGGCACTCCGGGCGCTTGGGAGGTGATCGGTTCGAAGATGGTCGACGAAGACGCTCCGACCGTGCTTCTGTATGCCCATCACGATGTTCAGCCCGTTCCGGATGTGAGCGAGTGGAACACCGATCCGTTCGTCGGCACCGAAATCGACACCCGTCTTTATGGCCGTGGCGCTGCGGACGATGGCGGCGGAATCGCCATCCATTCGGGTGCGCTCAAAGCGCTCGGCGACGATTTGAAGGTCAATATCAAGGTGTTCATCGAAGGAGAGGAGGAGATGGGCTCTCCCAGCTTCATTCCGTTCATCGAGGAGCATAAGGACGAATTCGAATCCGATGTGATTATCGTTGCCGACTCCGGTAACTGGTCCGCCGAAATCCCGTCGTTGACCACGTCCCTTCGCGGCAACACCGATGTTGACGTGCATGTCAAGGTGCTGCAGCATCCTGTGCACTCCGGACAGTATGGCGGCCCGATTCTTGATGCGAACACGATTGCGGCCATGCTGATCTCGTCCATGTACAACACGGACGGTGATCTGGTTGTTCCGGGAATCGCTTCCGAGGAACCCATCGGCGGCCTGCAGCGTGATATGGACGAGCCTACGGTGCGTGCCGACGCCGGTGTTGTGGACTCCTACCGTCTTGCGGGAACGGGATCCCTCGCCGCCCGCATGTGGACCAAGCCGAGCATCAGCGTCATCGGGTTTGACGCTCATCCGGTCGAAGGCTCCTTCAATGTGATTTCTCCGGAGACCACATTCCGTCTGAGTCTGCGTACCGCTCCGAACCAGCGCCCTGAAGAAGCGCAGGAAGCTCTTGCCAAGTTCATGGTGGAGCATGCGCCGTTCGGTGCCGAAGTGTGGGTCGATAAGCTTGACAACGGCATGGGATGGGCCATGGATCCGGGCGCGGAAGCCACCAAAGATGCCATGGAGGCCATGGAGGAGGCCTTCGGAGTGGCTCCGGTCAATAAGGGTGAGGGCGGTTCCATTCCGTTCATTCCGGAATTGCAGCGTATCTTCCCGAACGCCCAGGTATTGGTGACCGGTCCGGAAGATCCGAAGGGCAACGCGCACAGCCCGAACGAATCCATCAGCCTGCCGAGTCTGAAGAACAACGTGATCACCGAGGCGCTGCTGCTCGACAAGCTCGCCAAGTAACGTCTTCAACGTGGAGGCGGTCGGTTGACGGCAGGTACGTCGAATCGCGGTGTGCTTCGATAATCCTTTTAACGGGAAATTTAAGGAAACTAAATAGGAAAACCGGTGTGGGAACGACCATCTTTTAGATGGGTTCGTTCCCACACCGGTTTTTTTATGAGGCATCCCGTGGAATCAAGTTGCTGATTCAGGACTTTTCATCAGGATCTGCGTCGTTTGATCGGAGCAAGCTCGAATACCTCGTCGGATGCGTTGGCCACCTCCGGGCTGTGCGTCACGATGATCACGCAACGGTTTTCGTCATGGGCGAGAGACTGGAAGATGCCCATGATGTCGTCCTGCGTGGCCAGATCAAGATTGCCGGTCGGCTCGTCCGCCACGATGACGGCCGGATTGTAGCTCAAGGCACGTGCGATTGCCACGCGCTGCTGTTCGCCGCCGGACAGGTGCAGAATGCGTTCGTTGGCGTATTCCTCCGGCAGGTGCACCTGCTTGAGCAGATCGTTGACGATTTCCTTTTTCGGCTTGTCGAACGTCTTTCCGGAAGCATCCATCGAGAGGATGATGTTTTCTCCGACGGTAAGATTCGGCAGCAGATTGAAGCTTTGGAAGATCACTCCGATATCGTGGCTGCGGTAGCGGTAGCGATCCTGCTTGGCTAGGTCGGAACCGTCGTAGAGGACCTTTCCTTCCGTGGGATTGGTCAATCCCGAAATCAGCGACAGCAAGGTGGTTTTTCCGGTTCCGGACGGTCCGGTGATGGCGTGCACCTTGCCCGCATGGAAATCGTGGCTGATGTTTTTGAGGACGCGCTTTCCGCCTTTGGTGTAGGCGTAGCTCACATCGTCGAGACGCAGTGTCGGCGTCTGCGATGCCGTTTCCTTCGTATCCGTGGTCATTGAAAATCCTTTCAGGAACGATCGGCCAGAATCTGCAGCGGTTCGTAGCGCAGTACGAATATGACGGCCACCAGTGCCGCAACAAGCGTCAAACCGAGTCCGACGAGCAGCAGTTGGGCCACGACTTTCAGATTGACAGTGGCGTTGATGTTCGACACGTAATTCGCCGCGCGATCCATCATGCCGCCTGGCCCGCCCTGCTGAGGCTCGCTGGAACTTGCGTCCTTGCTGGAGGGTGAGGCGTTCGAATCGGTTGAATTGGCTGAATCGTTCGAGTTGTTCGAATCGGCCGAGTCAGAAGATCCGCCGGGGACTTGCATGTCACGGCCGAACTGTTCGCGCTGGCTCGTCTGCTGAGACTGCTGCTGTTCGATCTGGCTGGAAAGCAACTGGTTCGACACGGGTACCGATGCGGCAGCGCCAACACCGGCGCCCAAGGCCAGGCCGATCATCGTGACGATCAGCAGCTCCAGCGTAAACTGGGCCGCAACCTTGACCTTGTTCACACCGATGGCGGTGAGCACGCCGATCTCGTACTTGCGTTCACGCACATTAAGCAACGTGATGACGATCAGCACAACGGCTCCAACTGCAAGGACGACGATCAGCAGTGTCATGGCGAACTTGGAAAGGTTGTTGAGCGGCACCAGGCTGGACTCGTAATTCTCCACGTCGGCGGAGGAGACGGTGTAGTCGTCGCTCAGTCCGGCATTGGCCGCATCCTCGGAGAACGTTTCATAATCGGTTTTGCTGGAAAATACATAGGTGAAGCTCAGCTGGGCTGCGGAATCCGAGTCGGAGTCCGAGTCGAGGCCCAGAGACTTCAACGTTGATACGGACGTGTAGATGGCGTTCGCCGGGTCGGAGGATGTCGATGCCATCGGTCCGCCCATCTGCTGGTTGGAGTCAGTGGAATTCTGGTAGATGCCGACGATGGTGAGCGTGTAGGTGGTGCTCGAATCGTTTGTGTCGGCGACGCTGATCGTGTCTCCCACGGACAGGTTGTTGAAATCGGCGAGGGACTTGGAGATGATCACGTCTCCATCGCTGCTTTCGTCGTAGCCGAAGACCTGTCCGTCCGACATGGTGAATGTGCCGTTGGACGCGTTGGAGACTGCTTCGTCGCTGGAGAATCCGACGAGAGAGAAATCTCCGCTGACCATGGTGGCATCCTGACCGCCGCCCATATCGCCGCCGCCTCCCGGTTCTCCTCCCATGGGGGAGCCCTCGCCGTTCTGCTGCGAAGAGTCGGAGGAGTCGGTGGAGCTCGACGCGCTGCTCGAATCGGAAGAGCTCGTCGAATCCGACACCGGCTGGAAATTGTCCGTCGCGGCCAAACCGGTGGTCTCCGTGTAATACGTCGACTTCACGGAGGATGAGGCTTTGGCGTACTTCTGATAATCGGACAACGAAAGCTGCTTGTCTGCCAGCGCGCTGCGCATCGAATCGAAATCAGGCTGGCTGCCGTTCGATGAATCGGAGCCGTTCGAGTCGGAGGAGCCCGACTCGGAGTTCTGCCGTGATTCGCTGATGAGCTTTTCTCTGTCAAGGCTGATCTGCGCGGTGATTGTGGTGTTCTCGAGACCACTGGTACGTGCGGTGGCCGCGGCCTGCCGAATCGACAATCCGATGGTGGCCGCCGCCGCGATGATGGTGACGATCACGATGACCAGTATGTTCCGGCCTTTGTTTCTCGTTACGCTTTTGGCAGCGTTACGTAAGACGAACATGGATGTTCCTTGTGTTGGGAATGGGGATTGTTCCACGCCGTGATATCGGCGTCTATGCCGATGGTAAAAGTTGTATCTTGATACGCAACAGAATGGACGCTCAGCCTTTACTGAAACGTTCCTGAGGATTCTCTGAAAATTTTGCGTTCTGTGATAAACGCGACATGATGAAGCCATGCGCGAACATGTGGTGTTAGGCTAACGCGTATGCCTATTAAAACCGAAGTCATCGCAAACCCGAAAGCGGAACGAATCCGTCGTGTGGCCGAGCTTGCCGATCGCAAAGGACGTAAGCGTTCCGGACGTTTCATGGTGGAAGGGCCGCAATCGGTGAGGGAGCTGCTTTCCTGTTGTCCCGACATCGTGCAGGATCTGTATGTGGAAGTGCGCTCCGCCGAACCCGACGCGGCGTTTCTGAATCCGACGGTGGCGCAGATGGCCGGCAAGGCCATGCAGGCGGGCGCGTACGTGCACAAGGTGACGCATCAGGTCATGCAGCAGATGAGCACTGATGCCCAAGGCGTGCTTGCGGTGGCTGGTATGCAGGAGTTCCTCGACTCTATGGCCATCGCCGAGACCTTCGGCGGAAAGACGATGGTTGCCGCATTCTGGCAGGTGCGCGATCCGGGCAATGCCGGAACGGTGATTCGTTCGGCTGATGCGGCTGGGTGCGATGGCGTGGTTTTGGTCGACGATTGCGTCGACATCTTCAATCCGAAGGTCATCCGTTCCTCCGCAGGGTCGTTATTTCATCTGCCGATACTTGCCATGGGGACCGATGAATTCTTCTCATGGTGCGAGAGCCGTGGGCTGTGTATATACGCGGCCGATGTCTATGGCACCGACTCCCGGCCGCCGGAATTGTTGACGGACCTGATCGCGTCGCCCGATTCGCTGACGCAGGCCAAGGCGGTGATCTTCGGCAATGAGGCGCGTGGATTGACTCAGGAAGTGCTGGAACGTACCGATCGCATCGTTTCGATTCCGATCTACGGAAAAGCAGAATCCCTGAATCTCGGCACCAGCGCGGCCGTGATGCTGCTGAGCTTGGCTATGTCGAGTCATGTTGAAACAATGTGAAGTCGGAAAACGTTGAAATTGCGCGTTTTTCGCGTGAAACAAACGGGAAATTAGAAAGGTATCTCGTGGCAGAAGGTGCGGTATTCGACGCCCAAGCGGTAACCGATGCGGTTGCCGAGGGCATCGCGAAAATCGAAAACGCCTCCAGCATGGAGGAATTGAAAGCCATCAAGACGCAGTACGCCGGCGCGGAGTCCGCGATGACTCAGGCCAGCAAGGCCATCGGTGCGCTGCCGAAGGATCAGAAGAAGGAAGCCGGCCAAATCATGGGCAAGCTGCGCGCCGACTTCGGCCGCGCATACGGCACCAAGGAGCAGCAGGTCAAGGCTGAGGAAGAGGCGCGCGCACTGGCCGCCGAAACCGTGGACATGACCCTGCCGGTCAATCGCAAGCCGCTCGGTGCGCGTCATCCGCTGCCGAAGCTGATGGAGGACGTCGAGGACTTTTTCATCTCCATGGGATGGCAGATTTCCGACGGTCCCGAGGTCGAAACCGAGTGGTACGACTTCGACGCCCTGAATTTCGGACCGGACCATCCGGCACGCCAAATGCAGGATACCTTCTATGTCAAGGGAAATCAGGCCAAGGACGCCGCTGGATTCGTCGGCTCCAACATGGTTCTGCGCACCCAGACCTCCTCCGACCAGGTACGTGGCCTGCTTACCCGCGGCGTGCCGCTGTACATCGCATGCCCGGGCCGTGTGTTCCGCACCGATGAACTTGATGCCACGCATACGCCGGTATTCCATCAGGTCGAAGCCCTTGCGGTGGACAAGCATCTGACCATGGCCGATCTCAAGGGCGTGCTCGACAAGCTTGCTGTGGCCATGTTCGGTCCGGAGGCCAAGACCCGCCTCCGTCCGAGCTACTTCCCGTTCACCGAACCGAGTGCGGAGCTCGACCTGTGGTTCCCCGATAAGAAGGGCGGCGCGGGCTGGCTCGAATGGGGCGGCTGCGGCATGGTCAACCCGAACGTGTTGAAGTCCGCCGGTCTCGATCCGGAAGTCTACACGGGCTTTGCCTTCGGCGTCGGCGTGGAACGTACTCTGCTGCTGCGCCACGACATCAACGACATGCACGACCTGGTTGAAGGCGACGTGCGATTCAGCGAACAGTTTGTGATGGGGGAGTGATTGACCCATGCCAATGGTTGACATTGATTGGCTCAAGGACCACGTCGAGGTTCCGGAAGGCCTTACGTACGAACAGCTTGCCAAGGATTTGGTGAAGGTCGGACTTGAAGAGGAGGAGATTCACACCTCCCAGCTCGTGGGTCCGATCGTCGTCGGCTACGTGGTCGACGCGACTCCGGAACCGCAAAAGAACGGCAAGATCATCAACTGGTGCCACGTCGACGTCGGAGACGAATACAATGAGACCGATGAGAACGGCAACAAGGTGCCCCGCGGCATCATCTGCGGCGCGCCGAACATGGCTGCCGGCGAGAAGGTCGTCGTGACCCTGCCGGGTGCGGTGCTTCCGGGCGATTTCAAGATCGAACCGCGTAAGACCTACGGCCATATTTCCAACGGCATGTGCGCGTCCGAACGTGAGCTGGGTCTCGGAGACAACCACAACGGAATCATCCTGCTTCGCAACTACGGTTTCACTCCGGAAGAGTATGAGGCGCTCAAGCCTGGTGATGATGCCATGCACCTGTTGCATCTGGACGAGCCGCTGCTGGAGATCAACATCACGCCGGATCGTGGCTACGCGTTCTCATATCGTGGCGTCGCCCGTGAATACCATCATTCCACCGGTGCCGCATACACCGATCCGGCCGTCGCGTTGAATGAGAAGGCCCCCATCACACAGGGGTTGCCGGAAGGCGTCGAGACCGACATCGAAGTGGTTGTGGAAGACAACAATCCGATTCACGGTGTTGTGGGCTGCGACCGTTATTACGCCCGTGCGGTACGTGGATTCGATCCGGCGAGCAGCACGCCGAGCTGGATGCGTCGCCGTCTGACCCGTGCCGGCATGCGTTCCATCTCCTTGGCTGTGGACGTGACCAACTACGTGATGCTTGACCTCGGCCAGCCGATGCACGCCTACGATCTCGATAAGATCGAGGGGCCGATTGTGGTTCGTCGTGCCAATGAAGGGGAAACCCTCACTACGCTGGACGGCAAGAAGCATGAGCTGAGCGTCGAGGATCTGCTGATCACCGATTCCCCGAACGGCGAACGTGGTTCCCGTGTGCTTGGCATCGCCGGCGTGATGGGCGGCCTGTATGGTGAGGTCACGGCCGAAACCAAGAACATCCTGCTGGAATCCGCGCACTTCGATCCGGTGTCGATCGCTCGCTCCGCACGCCGTCACAAGATTCCGTCCGAGGCTTCCCGTCGTTTCGAACGCGGTGTCGATGACCAGCTGCAGCCGGCCGCCGCTCAGATGGCCGCGGACCTTATGGTCAAGTACGGCAACGGTACCCCAAGCCAGCATCCGACGGACCTCAACACGGTCGCCAACCGTCGCTCCATTCTGTTCAAGGCCAGCGAAGTGGCCCGCGTGGCCGGACTTAATACGGATGTGAACACCATCAGCGATATCCTCACCGATATCGGCTGTTCGGTGGCGGGCGGTGGCAACGGCCAGTTCTCCATATTGCCTCCGAGCTGGCGTCCTGACCTGAACGAGCCTTGCGATCTGGTCGAGGAAGTGGCCCGTCTCGTCGGTTATGACGAGATTCCCACCACCGTTCCGCCGGCTCCGGTTGAAGGCGAGGTCGGTTTGACGCCCGAGCAGCTGCGCAAGCGCCAAGTGGCCGACGAACTTGCCGAATACGGCATGGTGGAGACCCTGAGCTATCCGTTCGTGGGTGACGAGGACTATAAGAACTTCTCCCTCGATGCGGCCGAAATCAAGAACATCAGCGTCGAAATCGCCAATCCGTTGGCGGGCGATCGTCCGTTCCTGCGTCGTGACATCATTCCGACGTTGGCTCAGACCGTGCAGCGTAATCTGCGCCGCGGTGTGGACAACGTCTCCCTGTATGAGATCGGGCACGTGTATCTGTGGGATCCGAACGCTCCTGCGATTCCGGCTCTTCCGGGTGCCGTGAAGCCTACGGACGAGCAGCTTGCCGCTCTTGATGCGGGCCTCCCGGATCAGCCGATGCATGTCGCCGGCATTCTGACCGGCAATGCGGTGGAGACCGGTTGGCTGGGAGAACGCCGCGCAGTGGATTGGAGTGACGCGGTTGAGGCCGTGACGCGTATTTTCGACCGCATCGGCGCCACTCTCGTGCTCGACCAGCCGAAGGCCGAGGATGTTCCCGCCCAGTGGCATCCGGGTCGTGCGGCCCGAGTGCTGTCCGGCGATGTGTTCGTCGGCATGGTTGGTGAGTTGCACCCGCATGTCAACGAAGCGTTGGGCTTCCCGTCTCATTCCGCCGCGTTCGAACTCGATCTGACGGCCCTGTTCTCCACGCTGAGCGGCAAGCCGGTGCAGGCCAAGCCGATTTCCACATTCCCCCCGGTCAAGCAGGATCTCGCATTCACCGTGTCGACGGACGTGACCGCGGCCGCATTGGAAAAGGTCATCGTCGAAGCCGCGGGCAGCAGTCTGGAGAGCATCGAATTGTTCGATGTGTTCACCGGCGACCAGCTTGGTGAGGGAATGAAGTCCTTGGCATACGCGGTGACGTTCCGTGCCCCGGATAAGACCCTGGCTTCCGAAGACAGCGAAGCCATCCGCAAGCGCATTGTGGATGAGGCGGCCAAGTTGGGCGCACAGCTGCGTGCGTGATGTAGCCTTACGAAATAAAGGATGATTATGAACGAACCGGAACAGATTCAGCCCACTACTACGAGCGAACATCGGGAGACGGCTGGTGATGTTCCGGTTTCGTCGTCTTCCGGGCATGCGTCGGACACGCGTCAGCCGGAGTATGGGCAGATTAACCAGCCGGAATACGGTGCGATGTCAAGCCAGTACCCGTCGGGATATGATCCGTATGTGTACGGAGCCCCTGATCCGGAGCCTGTTCCCGCTGAGAACCAGGCGAATGCGAATCAACCGCAGGGTTATCCGCAAGGCGTCACCAATGGCCAGCCATATGCGAGCCAGCAGGGCGGATTCCAGAACGGTCAGGGGAACCAGAATCCATATGGACAGAACAATCCATATGGGTGGAATCCTTCCGGACAGAATCCGTATGGACAAAATCCTTACAATCAGAATCCATATAGTCAAAACCCGTACGGGTGGAATGGGAATCCCCATGCGCAGAACGGCCAACAGCCAAACATGCGAAGCAACGTCAATCTGAACGATCCCAATCAGAATCCTCTGTACGGCCGTTGGGACACGTATGCGATTCTCGCCTTGGTATTCGCACTTCTGCTGCCAGTGCCGGTGGTTCCCGCCGTGATGGGCGCCATGGCGATGTGGCGTACGAAAACCTTCCATATGAGGGGTTTCTGGCTAGGAGTGGCCGCTCTGGTAATCAACATCCTGTACACCATCGGCCTGTTCTGGATGATGATGCATGGCATCTCCACCAGTGATCTGTATTATCAGCTTTTGCAGGATATGATGGGCGGAATGTCGGGAAGCGGGTCCGACACCATTTCAGCCTGAGTCATGACGACTTATACAGCGGTGCCGAGTTCGGTGCCGCTGTTTTGTTGATTATTGCGCAGTGGCTGCGTCGTGGTCATTATGTGACACGGATGTAATGTATAAATATACAATGTATTGCATAAAGTGTATGCTGATGATGTTTCAGTGAGTCAAGGAAAGAGAAGTTACATGGCCAAATACACGGTAGCCGTGGCTGGTGCGACTGGATATGCTGGAGGAGAAGCACTCCGCATCCTCGCAGCACATCCGGATTTCGAAGTAACATGCGTGGCCGGTCATTCGTCGGTGGGAGACAAGCTCGGCAAGCACATGCCGCACATCCCACAGCTGGCTGATCTGGTGGTCGAAGACACCACTCCGGAAGTGTTGAACGGACACGATGTAATCATTCTTGCGCTTCCGCACGGCGCATCGGGTGCGTTGGCATCCCAGCTTGACCCCGACGCGGTGGTAGTCGATCTCGGCGCCGACCACAGGCTCGAGGAACAGTCCGCATGGGATGAATTCTACGGTGGTGATTTCTATGAGCATTGGACGTACGGCATGCCGGAGCTCATTACGGGAACCTCACAAGATGGTTCCTACACACGGCAGCGTGAGGCGTTGCCCGGAACCAAACGCATCGCAGGACCGGGATGCAACGTGACGGCGACCACACTGGCGTTGCAGCCGGGTGTGGCTCAAGAGCTTGTGGAGACCACGGATATCGTGGCCGATCTGGTTGTCGGATATTCCGGAGCAGGCAAGAACCTGAAGCGCACGAACCTTCTTGCAGCCGAGGCATTCGGTTCCGCATTGCCGTATTCGGTGGGTGGCACGCATAGGCATATTCCGGAGATTCTGCAGAATCTGGCCCATGCGGCGGGCAAGAGCGCCGCGGCCGCCGACGAGTTCACATTGGGATTCACTCCGATTCTCGTTCCGATGGCGCGAGGTATCCTTGCTTCCGTGTCCGCCAAACTCACCGACAAAGCCAAGAACATGACGGACGGCGAGATTCGACAGGTTTGGCTTGACGCCTATAAGAATCAGGATTTCATAGTGGTGCTGCCGGAAGGAACCATGCCGGCCACCGCCAACATCATCGGATCGAACGCTGCGCACATCCAGGTGGTTGTGGACCGTAAGGCCGACAGGCTCCTTGCGTTCGCCGCAATCGACAACCTCAATAGGGGCACGGCCGGTCAGGCGGTGCAGTCGTTGAACGTGGCATTGGGACTTCCGGAAGATGCAGGATTGACGAAGATTGGAGTGGCACCGTGAGTGTAACTTTTGCTAAGGGCTTTTCCGCCGCTGGCGTGGAAGCCGGTATTTCCGCAGTTGAAGGCAAGAAGGATCTGGCCCTGGTGGTCAATAATGGCCCGTTGAACGCAGCGGCCGGAACATTCACCGCGAACCGTTTCTGTGCAGCTCCAGTGCAATGGTCGCGTCGAATCGTGGCAAATGGTCAGGTCAAGGCCGTGATTCTCAACTCCGGTGGAGCCAACGCCTGCACCGGACAGCCCGGCTACGAGCAGGCCAAGGCCACCGCGGAGAAGGTCGCGGGACTTTTGGGAGCCGATGCCGAAGATGTGGCGGTGTGCTCCACCGGCCTTATCGGCGAACTGCTGCCGCTTGACAACGTGCTTTCCGGCGCGCAGAAGGCATTCCATGCCCTGTCCGACACCGCACAGGCCGGTGCCGATGCGTCCCATGCCATCATGACCACCGACACCAAGCCGAAGACCGTCGAACTCGAAGGATCGAACGGTTTCCGTGTTGGTGGCATGGTCAAGGGTTCCGGCATGATCGCGCCGCAACTTGCCACCATGCTGTGCGTCATCACCACCGATGCGGTGGTGAGCGCCGGCCAACTTCAGGCCGCACTGAATGTCGGTGTGGAGATGTCGTTCAACCGCATCGACGTGGACGGTTGCATGTCCACCAACGATACGGTGCTGCTGCTTGCTTCCGGCGCTTCCGGAGTCGAACCGGATCCGGATGAGTTCAATGATCTGGTCGCCAAGGCCACCGCGTCTCTGGCACGTCAGATCGTTGGCGATGGTGAGGGCGCAAGCCACGACATTCGTGTCAAGGTCACCGGCGCCACCAGCGAACAGGCCGCTCTTGCATGCGGTCGCGCTGTTGCTGCGTCCAACCTGCTGAAGTGCGCGATTTCGGGCAACGATCCGAACTGGGGCCGTATCGTCAGCTCCCTCGGAACCGTGCCTGCGGACGTGGCTCCGTATGATTCCACCAAGGTGACGGTTGACGTCAATGGCGTACGAATCTGCGAAAACGGCGGTGCGGGACGCGATCGTTCCGAAGTGGACATGACTCCGCGCGAAGTCCATATCGACATCGATTTGCATGCGGGAGACGCGGAAGCGACCGTATGGACGGACGATTTGACCCACGATTACGTGAGCATCAACGCAGACTACGAAAGCTGATCAACAAGCAATGACAAAAGAACTCAAGGGACCTGGATTCCATTTTGACGTGCACACCGACCTGCGCGCCGATCAGAAGGCGGAAGTGCTGATCGAAGCGTTGCCGTGGCTTGAAGAATTCGCCGGCCAGCGAATCGTTATCAAGTACGGCGGCAACGCGATGATCGACGATCATCTCAAAGCATGCTTCGCCGAAGACATGGTGTTCCTCCGTCAGGTCGGCATGCATCCCGTGGTGGTTCATGGGGGAGGCCCCCAGATCTCGCAGATGCTCAAGGCTTTGGGCATCAAGTCGGAATTCAAGGGCGGACTTCGCGTAACCACTCCGGAAGCCATGGACGTGGTGAGAATGGTGCTGACCGGCAAGGTTTCCCGCGAACTTGTGGGATTGATCAACGCCCACGGTCCGTTTGCAGTCGGTCTTTCCGGCGAGGACGGCGCGCTTTTCTCCGCCATGCAGCG
This sequence comes from Senegalimassilia sp., assembly GCA_963619615.1. GTDB lineage: Bacteria > Actinomycetota > Actinomycetes > Actinomycetales > Bifidobacteriaceae > Bifidobacterium. Next base: position 18,930 of record CAVEXE010000017.1, read on the forward strand.
CAAGCCGATCATCGATGGAAAGCCCACCGACATCGGTCTGGTGGGTGATGTGGTGAGCGTCGACGCATCCGCAGTTGAGGATCTGATCAACGCCGGGCGCATCCCGGTGGTCTCCTCCGTGGCTCCGAACGAAGACGATGCCACGGAAGTGCTTAACGTGAACGCCGATTCGGCCGCCGCCGCACTGGCGTCAGCACTTGGAGCAAGCAAGCTGGTCATTCTCACGGACGTGGACGGACTGTATGCGGACTGGCCCGACCGTGACTCCCTGATCGGACGTATCGGCGTCGAGAATCTGCGCGATATGCTTCCCGATTTGGAAAGCGGCATGCGTCCGAAGATGGAGGCGTGCGTACGGGCCATCGACGGTGGCGTTCCGCGTACGCACATCATTGACGGGCGCAAACCGCATTCCATCCTTAACGAGATCTTTACCACCGCGGGCATCGGCACCATGGTCGTGCCGGATGACGGCATTGAAATGAGGAGTTCCTATGGTAACTGAACAACTGGAAACGCTGGGCAGCGAGGACGCGAAGTGGCTGGGAAAGTATTCCCAGGTGCATATGAACGTGTTCGGAACGCCTCTGCGCGTCATGGATCATGGTGAAGGCGCTCACATCTGGGATGTTGATGGCAACGAATACCTCGACTTCCTGGCGGGAATCGCGGTGAACTCGCTCGGCTATGCCCATCCGAAGTGGGTCAAGGCCATCAGTGACCAGGCTGTGAAAGCGGCTCATGTGAGCAACTACTTCGCGACGGAACCGCAGATCGAGCTTGCGGCCAAACTCGTGGAACTCGCGGGGGCTCCCGAAGGCTCCCGAGTGTATTTCGGCAACTCCGGTGCGGAAGGCAACGAGGCGGCTCTCAAGCTTGCCAAACTGTACGGCCGCACCCTGCAGGGAGCGTTGCCGTCCCTTGGCGGCAAGCCGGCGCGAATCATCGCCATGACCCACGGTTTCCATGGTCGTACCATGGGCGCGCTGTCCGCAACCTGGAAGCCTGCGATTCGTGAAGCGTTCGAGCCGCTGGTTCCGAACATCGAATTCGTGGAAGCCGGCGATAAGTCGGCCCTGCAGGAGGCCTTCGGCGAGACCGGAGTCGGAAAGTACGGTAAGGGGCCTGTCGCGGCAGTCATCATGGAACTCATCCAGGGTGAAGCCGGAGTCCGTCCGCTCGGCGCGGATTACGTCAAGTACGCGCGTCAGCTGTGCGACGAGAACAAGGCCTTGCTCATCATCGATGAAGTGCAGACGGGCATCGGCCGTACCGGATCGTGGTTCGCGTTCCAGCGTGAGGATCTTGCGGGCGGAGTGGTTCCCGACATCGTCACTTTCGCGAAGGGTGTCGGCGGCGGCTTCCCGATGGGAGGCATGATTTCCTTCGGTGCGGAACTGTCGGCATTGTTCACCCCGGGATCTCACGGATCGACGTTCGCGGGTAATCCTTTGGGCGCTGCTGCTGCACTGGCCACCCTCGAAGTCATCGAGGAAGAAGATCTGGTGCAGAACGCCGAAACACGCGGAAAGCAGTTAAGGGACGGCATCGAGGCTTGTGGCAATGAGTTGTTCGTCTCCGTGCGTGGCCGTGGCCTGCTGGATGCAATCGAACTTGCGCACCCGTGTTCCCATGCCGTGATGAACTGGGCCTTGGAACACGGTCTCATCGTTAATGCGGTCGCGCCGAACGCCATTCGACTCGCCCCGCCGCTGATTGTTACCGAACAGGACATCGACAAGGCAGTCGCCATTCTCGCCGAAGTCCCGTCCGATTTGCCGAACGACTGACGATTACGGGATTCGCATAACTTTTGAAAGGAGCCAGTGATGGCAACTCCGGAACTGCGCCACATGTTGCGCGATGACGACCTGAACCACGAAGAACAGAAGCAGGTACTGGAACTTGCGATTAAATTCCACAAGAACCGCTTCTACCACCAGCCGTTCGCGGGCCCGCAGGGCATCGCCGTGCTGTTCGACAAGCCGAGCACTCGAACCCGTTCCAGCTTCTCGATCGGTGTGGCGGAACTTGGTGGATACCCGTTGGTGATCGACAAGTCCGGCTCTCAGCTGGGCCGAGGCGAACCGGTGGCCGACACCGCACGTGTGCTTGACCGTATGGCCTACGGCGTGGTGTGGCGTACTTTTGGCCAGGATCGGGTCGAGGAAATGGCCAAATACTCCACCCATCCGGTAGTGAACGCCTTGACGGACGAATTCCATCCGTGCCAGATTCTCGCCGATTTCCAGACCATCGCGGAGCATCGCGGCGGTGTTGACAACCTGAAGAACCAGACCATCGCATATCTGGGTGATGCCGCCAACAACATGGCGAACTCCTACCTGCTCGGCGGTGCCGTAGCGGGTATGGATGTGCGTGTGGCCGGACCCTACGGCTACCTGCCCGATCCGCAGATTGTGGCCGATGCGCAGGCTATTGCGTCCGAGACCGGCGGATCCGTGCTGGTGACCACCGATCCGAAGGAAGCCGTGGCGGGTGCTGACTGCGTGTTCACCGACACGTGGGTCTCCATGGGTGAGGAGGCGGAATACGCCATTCGCTCCAAGCCGTTCTGGGATTATCAGGTGAACGCAGAGCTTATGTCCGGAGCCAAGGAAGACGCCATCTTCCAGCATTGTTTGCCGGCATACCGCGGCAAGGAAGTCACCTCGGAAGTCATTGATGGACCGCAGTCCGTGGTCTGGGATGAAGCCGAGAACCGTCTCCATGCGCAGAAGGCTTTGCTGACTTGGCTGACGGGCAAGGCCCGTGGTGATGAAAGCCTGCTGTCCTGATGACCGAACAGACTCCCGCACTGCAGCGTCCTGCCACCCGCGCGGCTCGATTGAGCGCCATTGAGCAGGCGCTGCTGACGCGCGTCGTGACCTCGCAGTCGCAGCTTTCCCAGATCCTCTCCGATCAGGGCATTGAGGTAACCCAGGCCACATTAAGCCGCGACCTTGATGAGATACATGCCACGAAGACCCGTCTTTCCGACGGGACCGTGGCCTATGCCATCGGCGTGCAGCACCCGGACGAGTCGAACGCGACTCCCGATGCAAAAACCGAACAACAGATCAGCAGGGTGCTTTCGGGATTGGTGACGTCCGTCGCATCAGCCCGCAACCTCGTGGTGGTCCACACCCCGTCTGGTGCCGCGCAATATGTGGCCAGTGTTGTGGACAAGCAGCCGATCGATGGCGTGCTTGGCACCATCGCAGGCGATGATACGGTCATGGTCATCTGTACGGATGACGATGTGGCGAAACTGCGTGCGCAGTGGCTGCTTGACGTGGTCTCGAAAGGCTGAGCGGCCACATAGTGGACACGACGCACCGGATATGCATAAATATACAGAGTAATGCATATACTGCTGAATGATTACAAGATGTTAGAAAGGCAAACCATGAGCGATCAGAATCGTCTCGTCCTGGCGTACTCCGGCGGTCTCGACACCTCCGTCGCCATTTCGTACCTGAAGGAGCGCACCGGCAAGGACGTTGTGGCGGTGTCCCTCGATGTCGGTCAGGGCGGCGAAAGCCTCGAGACCATCAAGCAGCGTGCACTGGCCTGTGGCGCGGTCGAATCCTACGTGGTCGACGCCCGTGACGAGTTCGCCAATGAGTACTGCATGAAGGCTCTGAAGGCGAACGCCATGTACGAGGGCGTGTACCCGCTGGTCTCCGCCATCTCCCGTCCGCTCATTTCCAAGCATCTCGTGCGTGCCGCGCACCAGTTCGGCGCCGACACCATCTCCCACGGTTGCACCGGCAAGGGCAACGACCAGGTTCGCTTTGAGGTGTCCATCGCTTCCATCGACCCGACTTTGAAGGCCATCAGCCCGATTCGTGACCTCTCTCTGACCCGCGACGTCGAAATCGCGTTCGCCAAGGAACACAAGCTGCCGATCGTTCAGACCGAGAAGAGCCCGTTCTCCATCGATCAGAACGTGTGGGGCCGCGCTATCGAAACCGGTTTCCTTGAGGATCCGTGGAACGGCCCGACCAAGGACTGCTACTCCTACACCGATGATCCGGCATTCCCGCCGGTCGAGGATGAGGTCGTCATCGAATTCAAGCAGGGCATCCCGGTCAAGATCGACGGCCGCGACGTCACCCCGCTGCAGGCCATCGAAGAGATGAACCGCCGTGCAGGCGCACAGGGCATCGGCCGCATCGACCTGATTGAAGATCGTCTGGTCGGCATCAAGTCCCGCGAGCTGTATGAGGCTCCGGGCGCCGTGGCTCTGATCACCGCACATCAGGAACTCGAAAACTGCTGCCTGGAGCGCGAGCAGCACCGCATCAAGCGCGACATCGACAAGCGTTGGGCCGAGCTGGTCTACGATGCGCAGTGGTTCTCGCCGGCAACCCAGTCCCTGAACGCCTTCATCGAAGACACCCAGAAGTACGTTTCCGGCGAGATCCGCATGATTCTGCACGGTGGACGTGCGGTCGTGACCGGACGTCGTTCCGAGACTTCGCTGTACGATTACAACCTGGCCACCTACGATTCCGGAGACAGCTTCGATCAGAAGTCCTCCAACGGTTTCATCGACATCTACGGACTGCCGAGCCGTGTGGCCGCGGCGCGTGACGTCAAGTTCGGCAACGGCATCGAAGTGCCGGAGAACACCGTCGAGTAAGACGAGGCCATCGAATGGACGGCGTCGCAGCATAGGCGAATCGTCATGATTATGGGGGAGAGGGTATCGGTTAGGACATCCTAACTGGTATTCTCTCCCTCAGTCAGTTCGCAAGGAGAATGAGAAAAATGACTGAGAGCACTACCAATGGTGAGCATCTTGCGTTGTGGGGCGGCCGTTTCAAGTCCGGACCTTCCCCGGAACTCGCACGATTGAGCAAGTCCACCCAGTTTGATTGGCGTCTCGCCGATGACGACATTGCCGGTTCCCGCGCCCACGCGAGGGCACTCGGCCGTGCTGGCCTGCTGACCGCGGACGAATTGCAGCGCATGGAGGATTCCCTCGACGAATTGCAGCGCCGTGTGGATTCCGGCGCTTTCGCCCCGATTGAGGACGACGAGGATGAGGCGACCGCGCTTGAACGTGGTCTGCTGCAAATCGCGGGTGACGAACTTGGCGGAAAACTGCGTGCCGGACGCTCTCGCAATGACCAGATCGCAGCGCTGATTCGCATGTGGCTGCGCCGTCATAGCCGCATCATCGCCAAGATGCTGCTCGGTCTGGCTGCCACGTTGGTGGAACAGTCCGAAAAGGCCGGTCGTACCGTTATGCCGGGTCGTACCCATATGCAGCATGCACAGCCGGTGCTGCTCGCGCATCAGCTCATGGCTCACGTCTGGCCACTGTTGCGCGATGTGGAACGCCTCGCCGACTGGGACAAGCGCATCGATGCAAGCCCTTATGGTTCCGGAGCCCTCGCGGGCAATACCCTCGGTCTTGAACCTGTGGCGGTGGCCCGTGAACTTGGCTTCTCCAAGGTGACGTCCAATTCCATCGACGGCACGGCAAGCCGTGATCTGGTTGCGGAGTTCGCGTTCGTCGCAGCCATGGCGGGAGTCGACATCAGCCGTCTTTCCGAGGAAATCATCATCTGGAACACCCAGGAGTTCGCATTCGTCCGTCTTGATGACGCATACTCCACCGGCTCGTCCATCATGCCGCAGAAGAAGAACCCGGATATCGCGGAACTGGCCCGCGGCAAATCCGGCCGTCTCATCGGCGACCTGACCGGACTGCTCGCCACTCTTAAGGGGCTGCCCACCGCGTATGCGCGTGATTTGCAGGAAGACAAGGAAGCCGTGTTCGATCAGGTGGACACCCTTGAGGTTCTGCTTCCCGCCTTCACCGGCATGGTCGGCACCATGGTCTTCAACAAGGAACGTCTGGAAGAGGAGGCTCCCACCGGATTTGCCCTCGCCACCGACATCGCCGAATGGCTCGTGAAGAACGGCGTGCCTTTCCGTCACGCCCATGAGCTCTCCGGCGCCTGCGTGAAGATTGCCGAAGACCGCGACCAGGAGCTTTGGGACCTGACTGACGAGGACTTCATCGACGTTTTCAAGGACTTCCTGCCGGCGGACAAGGCTCCGCAGGTGCGTGAGGTGCTCTCCACCGAAGGGTCCGTTTCAGCCCGCAACGGCAAGGGCGGAACTTCGCCGCTGCGTGTGCGTGAGCAGATCGTCGCTGCGAAGACGGCCATTGAGCAGCTGCGTTCCTTCGCCAACTCAACCAGCGACGGTCCGGCATATAAGACTCCGGAATCTCTGCTCAAGTAAAAAACAAAAGGAAAAGGCAAAGCGGTGCTGCTGACGCGTGCGCAAATACAGCGAATCGTACATGTTCATGGTCATGACATTCTTCGTCATGAAAACATGCAGATCGAACGAACCTGCTATCAGCACGGTGTGATCACCACATACGCGCATTCCATTCGAGTGGCCTGTTTGGCCGTATGGCTGGCGGATAGAATGCATCTGTGGCACAAAGTGGACCTGCGTTCGCTGGTACGCGCCGCTTTGCTTCATGATTATTTTCTCTACGATTGGCATGATTGGGACAACGGCGAACACCGTCTGCATGGTTTCACCCATGGTGGCAGGGCGCTTCGAAATGCCGAACGTGACTTTCATCTCAATCATGTGGAACGAGACAGCATCGCGAACCACATGTTCCCATTGACCCCAGTGCCGCCACGGTACATCGAGGGATATCTCGTCACCGTTGCGGACAAGATCAGCGCCACCAAGGAGACCCTTTCTCCCGAACGATTCAATAAGCCGAAATCCGGCAAGCCAAATGTTGGAAGGTAACAAAACAACAGCATGCTCGCTCTGGAATATTTGTTCCTTTGGTTTCTGTTCTATTCACTGATTGGTTGGATCTACGAATCGACGCTTCTTTCCATATCGGAGCGTCGTTGGGTCAATCGTGGTTTTCTCAACGGCCCGCTTTGTCCGATTTATGGATTTGGCGCATCCATGGCGATCGTGTTGCTGCATGATCTGAGTAATCCGATCGTCGTCTTCCTGATTTCGTCGTTCGGCGCGTGTGCGCTTGAATACGTCACTTCCTGGGGACTGGAGAAGATTTTTCACGCGCGATGGTGGGACTACAACCACTACCGGTTCAACATCAACGGCAGAATCTGCTTGTTGGGGGCGATCGTCTTCGGCTTCGCAGGCGTGATTATCACCGATATCGTGCAACCCGTGGTCGCGCGAATCACCTTCATGATTCCTCTGCATATCGTGCATTGGATGTGCGCGGTGTTCGCGATTCTGATCATCATCGACACCATCGTCACTGTGGTCGGGCTTATTGATTTCTCCGCCAATCTTGCGAAATTCAGCGAGGCCATACAAACGTATGCGGAAAAGGCTGGAGATTCATGGCAGTGGGGCAAGGAAGAATTCATCGGCAAGATGCATGATTGGGCGGAATCCTCCCAGGAAATCGTCGATACCATGCAGAACACCGCTTCTTCCATACTGAATAGGCAGCAGCGTCGAATGATCAACGCCTTCCCGCGCATGCGATCTACGGAATCCGCCAAATACAGCAAGATCATCGAAACCTTGCGAGAGCTGCTACGCAACACGCCTCTGTCAAAGTGAGGACAGGACAAAACGACTGATTAAGGCATCATGTGACAGCGTCCGTTGAGGATTTTCCGCGACGGACACTGTCACATGTCATGATGGATGTGCGATGAAAACGGCCATGTGTGGCTGTCTTCATCTTCTGAGAAACTGTAGGATGCGTAAAACGCAGTAGATATCCACAATTCGATAGGGGAGAAACACAGCTATGGCTCACGTCATCGATTTCAAGGAGGCCGGCTTCGATTCCGTCCTTGATGAACTGGAATGGCGCGGGTTGATTTCCCAGTCCACTGACAGGGAACGACTCGCAGAAGCGCTGAACGGAGAGCCCATCACCTATTATTGCGGCTACGATCCGACTGCGGCATCTTTGCATATCGGCAATCTTGTACAGCTGATCAACATGCGCCATCTGCAGGCGGCCGGACATTATCCGATCGCTCTTGTCGGTGGTGCCACGGGACTTATCGGAGATCCGCGGCAGTCCGGCGAACGCACGTTGAATCCGAAGGATGTGGTGGCCGGTTGGGCCGAGCGTCTGAAGAAGCAGATCGGCGGCATTCTGGACACCGAAGGCAGCAATGCCGTACGTTTCGTGTCCAACTACGACTGGACCGCATCCATGACGGTCATCGACTTCCTGCGTGACGTCGGCAAGAATTTCCGTTTGGGAACCATGCTTGCCAAAGATACCGTGGCACGTCGTCTCAACTCTGAAGAGGGCATCTCCTTCACCGAGTTCAGCTATCAGGTGCTGCAGGGCAACGATTTCCTGCACCTGTACGACGAATACAACTGCGTGCTCGAAATCGGTGGTTCCGATCAGTGGGGCAACCTCACGTCCGGTCTTGACCTCATTCACAAGGTTCGTGGCGTCGACGTGAACGTGTTCACCAGTCCGATCATCACCGATGCCCAAGGCAAGAAATTCGGAAAGTCGGAAGGCAACGCGGTCTGGCTCGACGGTACCATGTTGAGCCCGTACAAGTTCTACCAGTTCTGGTTCAACCGTCCCGATAGCGAGATGGAAAGCCTGCTCAAGGCGTTCACCTTCCTGCCGAAGGCCGAGATTGAGCGTCTGATCGAGGAGAGCAGAACCAATCCGGGCGCACGTGAGGCCCAGCGTACGTTGGCTTGGGAAGTCACCAGCCTCGTGCATGGCGAGGAAGCGACCCGTCAGGCTATCGAAGCCGCCGGAGCGCTGTTCGGACGTGGCGGCCAGCTGTCCGACATCGATGAATCGACCCTCGAAGCGGCTCTCGACGGTGTGAAGATCGACGGTGAATTCGCCAAGGCATCCGTGGGAGACCGCATTGCCGAAGCCGGGGTGAAGGCGGGCCTGTTCAAGTCGATTTCCGAGGGGCGTAAGACCATCAAGGCCGGTGGCGTGTATCTGAACAACGCCAGGGTTGAGGATGAGGAACAGGCACTGACCGAAGATGATTTCCTGCATGGCCGTTTCGCGATGATTCGCCGTGGAAAGAAGGTTCTCGGCGCTGTTGAAAAAGCGTGACGGGACCTATCGGAAAACCAAACTTAGACCATAGAACAAACTCATAAGGAACAGCATGGCAGAAGAACAGCGCGGATCGCGCGGCAAGTCCTACGGCAACCACAAGTCCTACGGTTCGGGCAGGCTCGGCAATCGTTCGGGCAAGGGCTTCAAGCCGCGTGGAAACGGCGGCAAGTCCTACGGACACAAGTCCGGCGGCTTCCGCAACGACGATCACAAGGGTGGATTCCGCAAGGGCAACGGCGGTTTCCGCCACGATCATGATTCCCGTCGTGATGGTGAGAACGAGGGACAGGAACGTCGTTTCCACAACGGTCCGCGCAAGTTCAACCGTGATGGTGAGCGCCGCGACGATAACCGTGGCTTCCGCTCCAATCGCGGTAACAGCAATCCTCGTTACCGTCGTGATGGTGAGCAGCGTGATGGTGAGCGCCGTAACTTCCGTCGCGACGACCGTCGCGATGGCGAACGTCGTGACGATCGCAGGACCTTCCACAAGGATGGCGAACGTCGTGATTTCCGTCGTAATGATCGCAAGGATGGTGAGCGCCGTAACTTCCGTCGCGACGACCGTCGCGACGGCGAACGTCGCAACTTCCGCAACAACGGTGAGCGCCACGATGATCGTCGTAATGATCGTCGTGATTTCCGTCGTGACGATCAGCGCCATGACGCACGCAGGAACAACGTCCAGAAGACCGAAGGCAATGAGCGTCGCGAGTTTACCCGTGAGGAGAAGATGCAGTACCGCGAGGCCAAGCGCGGTGAGTATCTGTCGAAGCCGCGCCGCAATTCCGACGGCACGATGAGCTTCCCCTCGCAGAACCCGTACACGCATCGTCGTCCGGATGAGCCGAAGATGCCAAAGGGCATCGAATGGAAGATGCTCACCACTGATGACCGTGAGCGTCTGCGTGGTCTGTCGAAGGAGCATGCCGAGAACATCGGCCTGCACATCCTTGCGGCCTACACGCTTGAGGAAAGCAACCCGGAGCTGGCCCTTGAACACGCCAAGTGGGTTGCCCGTCAGGCTTCCCGTATCGACTTCGCGCGTGAGACCCTCGCGTTCGTGGCTTACCGTCAGGGAGACTACAAACTGGCCGCACGTGAGTTCCGTACCGCATTCAGAATGAACGGTTTCCTTGATTACCTGCCGTTCATCGCGGATTGCGAGCGTGGATTGGGCGAGCCGAAGAAGGCCATTGAAGTGGCTATGAGCGATGACGCGAAGTATCTCCGTGGCGAAGCCAAGGCGGAGATGTTCCTTGTGTACGCGGGCGCCTTGGGAGACCTCAAGATGTGGGACAAGGCCATCGAAATCGTGCATACTCTCGGCCGTTCCAAGGGCTTGGCTGGCGAATACCGCATGCGCGCCGTTCAGGCGGAGCAGTATTTCCTTGAGGAATCCGGTCGTTCCGAGGAGGCCATCGAGCTTGATCAGATGCTTGACAAGCTTGAGCTGCGTTATGCGGACGTTGAGGATGACGAGACCTCTGATGATCTGGTCATCGAATACGATATGCAGGAACTGAACGATGAGCTGATGGATATGCTGGGCATTACCGAAGAGGACGCCCAGTACGCTCCGGAGGATGAGGATTCCGACGAAGCGTCCGATGACGCCATCGATGACAACGGTGAGACCGACGACGAAACCCAGCTTGAAGCCGAGGAGTTCGAAGAAGGTGTCGAATCCGAAGAGGAGCCTGCAGACGACTCTGAGTCCGAATCCGAAGTTGAGGAAGAGTCTTCGGAAGAGAATTCCGAAGACTCCGAAGATAACGAGTGAGGTGACGTGGCTCACATGTTGAAGTCCACGAATCAGCCGTTGAGCGAAGCGTACAAGCTTGCGCTCCTCGACCTTGACGGTGTGGTCTACCGGGGTAAGAATCCGGTGGACCACGCCGCACAGAATATTCATAAGGCCGAAAGTTTGGGAATGTTGGTGGAATACACCACCAACAATTCGTCGCGATTGCAGTCCGTGGTGGCCGACCAGTTGAAGGGTTTCGGCCTTGATGTCGAACCGTGGCAGGTCATCACCTCTTCCGTGGTGGCCGCCAGAATGGTTGCCCGTGAGGTTCCCCAGGGAGCGAAGGTGTTCGTGCTTGGAGCGCAACATCTGCGTGACGAGGTGGCGGGCCAAGGACTGCAGGTCGTCGATAGGGCGGAGGACCATCCGGTCGCGGCCATCCAGGGCTGGTATCCGGACATGAGCTGGAACGAAATGGCGCAGATCGCCTATGCCGTGGAACACGGGGCCACGTATTTCGTGACCAATCGTGATCTGACCATTCCGCGAGAGTTGGGCATCGCGCCGGGGTGCGGATCCATGATCATGGCCGTGATCAATGCCACAGGCGTCGAACCGGTGGCATCGGCGGGCAAGCCCGAATCGGCCATGTATGATGAAGCACGTCTGCTTGCCGCCCATGATGGCGGAGACCCGATGGCCAAGCATCTGTGTCTTGCCATCGGGGACCGCCTCGATACCGATATTGAGGCGGGGAACCGTGGCGGTTATGATTCGCTGGCCGTGTTGACGGGCGTCACCAATCCGGACGAGCTCATGCATGCTCCGGCGCATCTTCGTCCGACGTTCATCGCCAAGGATTTGCGCGGTCTCAACGAGCCGGCTCCCGCAGTCGAGCATACGCAGGATGCCTGGATTTGTCGGAACGCGCAGGCACGACTTGTCGATGGCGAACTGCAGGTCAGCGACACCGCAAGCATGGATGGATTGCGTGCGGCCTGCTGCGCCATGTGGGAAGCGGCCGACAATGGTCTCGAACTTGACGACGTCACAGTTCCGCAGTTCCACATCGACTGAGAACCGCGGCAACGACCATAAGGCACGTATGTTGCAGAACAACGATTCACGAAACGCAATCCGTCTTGACCTTGCGATGCTGGAACGCAACCTATCGGACAGCCGTTCCAAAGCACAGCGTCTGATTGCCGACGGTAAGGTCAGTGTCAACGGCATTGTCGTCACCAAAGCATCGGCCAAAATCACGCAGTCCGATGTGATTGCGGCCGATCAGGGTGACGGTTACGTTTCCCGAGGCGCCTACAAGCTGGTGGGCGCCTTCGAACTGTTTGCACAGTATGGTTTGCGTTCCGCGAATGGTTTGCGATGCCTTGATATCGGAGCCTCGACGGGAGGCTTCTGTGATGTGCTGTTGCGCGGGGGAGCTGACCGTGTGATCGCACTGGATGTCGGCCACGGTCAGCTTGACCCACGAATCGCGAACGATGGTCGCATCATCGAGATGAGCGGCGTCAACATCCGTGACGTTCAGGCGGATGATCTGCCGTATCTGCCTGAGATGATCGTATCCGATGTCTCGTTCATCTCGCTGACGTATGTGATTCCCGTGATCGCGAGGATAGCGGCGCGGGGAGCGCAAATCGTGCTGCTGGTCAAACCGCAGTTCGAGGTCGGCAGGGGCAATCTCGGCAAGAACGGCATTGTCGAGAGCGAGGCTTTACGTCAACAGGCCCTCGAAACGGTGGTCGCATGCGCCGAAAGCAACGGTTTGGATGTGCGCGCCACTGGACAGTCGCCAATTGAAGGAACGCATGGCAACGTCGAATATCTGCTTTACGCGGTTGCGTAGGGCCACGGTATTCGTATAGTTCGTCGCCGCATTCGGATCGGTGACGTTTCGATCGTGACATCTCATGTGGCCACATTGCGCATCATTCAGATTCTCGGCGTACTTTTGGCGTTGCTCGACATGTTCCTCAGGCGTTGGCTCATCCCTGCAGGAAGTGGTCGATCTGATTCTGTTTGCCCATGATGATGAGTTCGTCGTTGCGGTGCATGATGAGTTCTTTCGAACCGTACTCGAATTCTTTTCCCGGGGATTTGATACCCACCACGGTTATGCCGAAACGTTCGTGAACACGTGCATCGCCGATGGTGTAGCCGACAACATGCGCGGGAGTGTGAATCTTCACGACGTTATAGGCACCTTCGAGTTCGATGTAATCAAGGTAATTGCCGGAAACCAGGTGCCCGACGCGTTTGCCGGCGTCGGTTTCCGCGTTGATGATATGACGTGCGCCGATACGCTGCAGAATACGGGCATGCTCTTTGGAAACGGATTTGGCCCAGATATCGGAGATGCCCGCGTCAAGCAGATTGCCGGCGGTGATCACGGAAGCTTCGACGCTGTCTCCGATGGCCACGACCGCGGTATCGAAATCGGATGCGTTGATTTGTTCCAGCGCCATCACATCGGTCATGTCGGCCTGCACGGTGGGGATCTGTGACGACCAGCGGTTCACCAATTCGCCATCTTTGTCTACGGCGAGTACATCCTGACCCATTATGTCCAACGTGGTGGCCACGGAACTGCCGAAACGACCCAGTCCAACCACAAGAACGCTTCTGGTGTTATTCGCCATGATTGTTCGTGCACCTCTTTCGATTTGCTTGCTGCGGGTTTAAGTATAGGACTTAACCGACCACGATCTGTTCGGTGGGGTAGCGTACGGCTTCGGTGTTGTGAGGTCGGCAGACGGCATAGGCGATGGTCATGGGACCCAACCTGCCTATGAACATCGTTCCGGCGAGAAGATACAGCACCAGAGGTTGATTCGCATCCGCCACTCCTACGGAGTATCCACCGAGGCCGAACGCGGAGCAAGTGTCGAACAGCGCATCGCACAGCGAGCAGTCGGTAATGACCATCAGTGACAGTGAGATGACGGTGACGAGCATCAGGCATGCGGCACTGACCGCGACTGCGGTCATGATGACCTGCGTGTGGATGCGGCGATGGAACACATTGATATCGGTACGTCCGGTGAACGCGGCACGGCATACCAGCAGAATCACCGCGAACGTGGTGACGCGTATGCCACCGGCGGTCGAGGTGCTGCCGCCACCGATGAACATGACGATGGAGAGGAACACCTTCGTCGCGTCGCTCACATTCGGCATCCAGGAAAGATCAAATCCGGAGCTTCGCGGCATGACCGCGGCCACCATGGCGTGCCAGAGACGCGGTTCGACCGCATCGTTGGCGAACAACACTTGGTTGTGCCATTCCATGACCATGAACCAGGTGAACGATGCGATCACGATGCAGAAGGTGGTCGTCAAGGTGAGCTTGGTGTGCAGGCTCCAGCGCTTTGGCGGCCTGTGCAGACGCCATGAGCGCATAAGGTTCAGCAGTACGGGGAAGCCAAGCGTTCCGCAGAATGCGCTGGCGAGGATAGGAAGTCCGACAGCCCAGTTGTTCACGTGCAGGCCGGCGCCGTCCGGTGTGAATCCGGCGTTGTTGTATGCCATGACCGCAAAGAACAACGATTCCCACAGCGTGTGGCGAACGTCCCCGTGATGGATTTTATATAAGCCGGGGAACAGTGCGATGAACGTGATGCCTTCGATGACGAGCGCGGTGGTTATGACCACGGTGAGCACGCCCTTGATTTCACCGAGTTTCGTGGTGCCCAGTTCACTTGCGGTCAACAGACGTTGCGTTGCTTTGAGATGGTGGTTCACTGCCAACGCGATGAGTGATGCGAAGGTCATGACGCCCAAGCCACCCATCTGCACCGAGAATACGAGTACGCCTTGGCCGAATGTGGTCCAGTGCGTGGTCGAGTTGACGATGGAGATGCCGCAGGTCGATGTGGCGGACACCGCGGTGAAGAACGCTGTGGTGAACGTGGTGGTTTCGTTTTTCGGCGTGGCGATCGGCATGAGCAACATGAGAGTCGAAAACGCCACCAGAAGAATGAAGTAAAGGATGGTCAGACGTCCGGGATGCGATGTGAGCCTGTGCATGAGGCTTCGCTTGCGTGGCGATCGGTCTTCCGCCATGGCTTTTTCAAAGGTATCTCCCGAAAACCACCATGCATAGCCATGCGAGGCCTCACGGTTGGAGGAGGACTCGTCAAAGACGAGGTTCGACATGTGTTCCTCTCTCCTTCTCTGCGACGTCGTTCTTTATCTATCCTTGGGCTATTGTAGGCATATGCGTGACTAATGGACGTAATGTCGGCAAAGTTCGCACCTTGTTTGGTGGTTTTTGACGCATAATGTCCACCTTCGTTCATTTGTTCGATTATTATGGTTACGATGATGTCTGTTGACGTTGGGCCGGAATATTCGGCTGGATGCTGGAAGGGGAGTGCGATGCCTGATTCCCGTCACGCCGTGGTGGTGACGCATAGTCGTCTTCGTGAGAGCGGCACGGTGGTGGAGGAGGCTGTCGAACAGCTGTCCTCTGCGGGCTTCGAGGTGTCGATCATCGATAATGTTGAGGCTCCCGATTTCGGCGCTGCGACTCCATCGGTTCCCGAGAACACCGAAATCGTCGTCGTGCTCGGCGGTGACGGTACGATTCTGCGTGCCGCTGAACTGGTGCATTGCACGGATGTGCCGATTCTCGGCGTGAACCTTGGCCATGTCGGTTTTCTGGCTGAGTTCGAAAGTTTCCAGATGAGCGAGGCGATTCGTCGTATCGCGGAACATGACTATTATATTGACGAGCGCATGATCGCCCATGTTGACGTGTGGCTTCCCGGGATGTCCGCTCCGATCGAGGATTGGGCGCTGAATGACATCACACTGGAACGGGCGGATCGTGGGAAGATGGTGGAGTTGTCGATTCGGGTCGACGATGTCGAGATGAGCTCGTTCGGATGCGATGGAGTGATCGTATCGACTCCGACCGGCTCCACGGCCTACGCCTTCTCGGCCGGAGGACCGGTGATGTGGCCGAACGTCAAAGCGCTGCAGTTGATTCCGCTGGCCGCGCATGCGTTGTTCGCCCGTCCTTTGATCATCGGCTCCGGCTCCACGTTCGCCATCGACATTCTTGAGGATTCCGTTTCCGAAGGCTGGATCTGCTGCGACGGCCGGCGTCAGCGTGCGTTGCCAAAAGGTACGCGCATCGAGGTTCGTGAGTCGAAAAGCACTCTTCGATTGGCCCGTCTCTCCGGCGTGCCCTTCACCAACCGCCTGGTCACGAAATTCGACCTGCCCGTCGTCGGATGGCGTGAACAGGCCCGCAAGACCGGTGAAACGCATCACGGTCACGTGTTCCCCGAAGACAGAAAGTGAGTGTCGATGCTGGAGGAACTTGAGATTCGCAATCTCGGTCCGATTCGTTCCGCATTGATCACCCCTGCCGGCGGTATGACGGCGATTACCGGCGAGACCGGTGCGGGCAAATCGATGCTGTTGAGCGCGATTCGGCTGATTTCCGGAGGGCCTTCCGATTCCGGTCGTGTCTCGGTCGGTGCAAGTGAGGCGTGGGCGCAGGGCATATTCGAAGTCGCATCGTCTCCCGCTGCGGTGGAGGCCGCGCGGGAAGCCGGTTTCGAACCCGAGGATGGAGAATTGTATCTGTCCCGTAAGATACCGGCAGCCGGCAGATCCCGTAGTATGCTTTCCGGTCGTTCGGTGCCACGTTCGGTACTGGAGTCAATCGCTTCGGAATTGGTGACGATTCATGGACAGGCGGATCAGTTGCGTATCGCGTCGGCCGTTCGTCAGCGTGAATTCCTTGATCGTTATGCGGCCGATGGTGTGGCGTTGTCTGCATATGGCAAGGCGTGGCGGGCGTTGAAAGCTATGGACGAACGTTTGGAACGCTTGAGCAGCCAGGAGTCCTCGATGCGTCAGCAGGCCGACTATCTGCGCGAATCCATCGAACGCATCAACCGCATCGATCCGCAGCC
Source organism: Senegalimassilia sp. (assembly GCA_963619615.1). GTDB lineage: Bacteria > Actinomycetota > Actinomycetes > Actinomycetales > Bifidobacteriaceae > Bifidobacterium. The sequence continues at coordinate 35,734 of CAVEXE010000017.1, forward strand.
GGGGGAGATGGAGGAGTTGAAGGCCAGACGCGATCGCATCGAGAACGCGGCCGAGATCGCCGAGGGTGTGAACCGGGCGCTGGGAGCCTTGGATGCGTCCCAGGTAAGTGACGACATTGAATCCTCCAGCGCGTCCGATCTGATTGATCGTGCCGCTCAATCATTGAGGGGCATTCATGTTCAGGGTGTGTTTTCCGAACTTGCCGACAGACTCGATTCCATCAGTACCGACTTGTCCGATGTGGTGTTCACCCTGTCGGGAGAAGTCGATAACGATTTGGGTATGGAGGATTTGGACGCCATCAACGGGCGCATCCATGAATTGGATGAGTTGACGCGTCGGTGGGGGCCAACCCTCGCCGATGTGATTTCCTGGCGGGACAAGGCCGTGTTCGATCTGGAGGATTTGGATGCGTCGCCGGAGAAAGTCGGACAGCTTGAAGCTGAACGCGCCCAGCTTTACGAGACCGCATTGAAGGCAGCCCGCGCGGTGAGCAAACGTCGCTCGAGTGCGGCGAAGGAACTGGCCGGCAAGGTCACGGATGAACTTTCGTCATTGGCTATGGGCGGTTCGAAGTTGGAGATTCGTGTGAATGAACGCGAGCAGTTGGACGCCAGCGGCATGGATGACATTGAGTTTCTGTTCACGCCTTTCCCGGGTTCCCCGCAGTTGCCGATGGGCAAAAGCGCTTCGGGTGGTGAGCTAAGTCGTCTGATGCTTGCGCTCGAACTTGTCGCAGCCGAGAAGCATGTCGTGGCCGGCGGAACCGTTCCTCCGATGACGTTCATTTTCGATGAGGTCGATGCAGGTGTCGGAGGTAAAGCCGCGGTTGAACTAGGTGCGCGCCTAGCCAAGCTCGCGCAATCCGCACAGGTCATAGTGGTCACGCACCTGCCGCAGGTCGCATCTTGGGCGGACGAACAATACGTTGTCTCAAAATGTCAGACGGATGACGGGTCGACCATGACTGCCATCAAGCAGGTAGGTGGTGAGGCACGGGTGCATGAGATCGCGCGTATGCTTTCCGGAAGCGAAAGCGACGCATCGCTCGATCATGCGCAGGAGTTGCTTAAGTCGTCGGTGCTGGAATAGTCTGCATCGCGAATCGATGACGGGATAATAAGGAGACGGTTATGGAGCGGATGCCGAATCAGGGGAAGGCGGCCATCTTCGATCTTGATGGTACGCTTCTTGATTCCATGGGTGTATGGGATCAGGTCGACATTGATTTTCTGTCTCGCCGTGGTTTTGATGTTCCGGACGATTACATGGTCAAGGTCGCGGCCATGCAATTCAGACAGATCGCGGAATATACGATCGCGAGGTTTGATCTTCCCGACACTCCCGAACAGTTGATGGAGGAGTGGGATGAGATGGCCCGCACTATGTACTCCACTGTGGTGGAAGCCAAACCATTCGCATGCGAATATCTGGAGTCGCTCAAAATGAGCGGAGCGAAGATGGCGGTCGCCACGTCGTTGCCGCCCACGCTTCGTGAACCTGCGATGAAGCATGTCGGCATTTTTGATTATTTCGATTGCGTGGTCAGCGTCGATGATGCCGGCGATGTCGGCAAGGACAGACCGGATGTGTATTTGCTTGCTGCGTCACGTCTGGGAGTGGAACCGTCCGATTGCACAGTTTTCGAAGATTTGCTTGTCGGTATGAAATCCGCAAAATCGGTAGGCATGCGCGTATGGGCCATGCACGACGATTCATCAGATGCCGACTGGCCTGAAATCTGTGAATTTGCCGATGGCATTATGTTCGATTTTCGGGATGCTCCACAGCAGCTGTGAAATGCTGTCAATATCCTTTTGAAATCTTTGTTTTGAAATATTTTGAACCTTTCAATCGATATAAATCCTTTAAAAAAGGTTTTGAAATTTTCATTCAGACTGTTCCCGATAGGCTTTTTCAAACATGGAGAGAAGATCGATCAATTCGATATCGGCAGCTTTGGCCTCGTGAACGGTTTGTCGGAGCAATTGCATGATGAGTTCACTGGAGTGCTCCTTGATTCGTTCATTGCCCTCGCTCATAACAAAGGTGCCCTTGCCTTGCATACTGCTCACAAGTCCTTCGTCGGCCAGTTCATTGTATGCCTTGTTGATGGTGAGCACGCTGACGTGCAACTGCTTGGAAAGCTCTCGAAGCGAGGGGAGTGGCTCTCCTGCCGCGAGTTCTCCTGAACGAATCGCCGAGCGGATTTGATTCTTAATCTGCTCGTACAGGGGTTCTTTCGATGCCTGTGAAATTTCCAGTCTCATTGGGTGCCCTTTCTGTGTTTATATAACAGTATAAAGCACTGTTCTACTGTTATATAGAATAGTAAACAGTGTTTAACTGATATATATAACACCACTACAGAAAGAGTACTGTTGTACTGTTCTATATAACAGTACAAGTGTTATATAGAACAGCATATGACTGTGTAACTCAACTGTTGGCACCGGTGTTTTGCTGGCACTGCGTGCAGTGTATAACAGTTCCGTAACGGCTGCACAATAGTTATGAACGAAGATTCCTATGATGAACCGGAAGGAAAGGATTGCTGGCATGACGGTACGGCGCAACGACGAACGGACAGTCGCAGGGGAGCATCGCATGATGCGTCGTGCGGATCGTGAAGTGACCGATCCGGCGCAGGTCATGGCAATCGTCGAAGCCTGCGCAATCATCCGCATCGCCTATACGGATGCGGAAGGCCCGACCATAGTGCCGATGAACTTCGGTTTTACGACTGAAATCGTCGAGAACGCCGCCAAGCCGACGTTCTATTTCCACAGCGCACCGATCGGCCGGAAAATGGACGCCATCAAAGCTGCGAACAATGCGCTGCCGGTAGCGTTCGAAATGGAAACCGACTGCGAGGTGGTTGAGGGACGTACGTTGTGCAATTGGGGAGAGGCCTTCAAATCGGTGGTTGGCACCGGCATCGCGTCCATCGTCGACGATCTGGAGGAATCCCGCACCGCGCTTGGACTGCTGATGAAGCAGCAGGCAGGCATGGAACACGTTGAATTCACCGACCAGCAGGTCCGCAGTGTCACCGTCTGGAAGGTCGAATCGGACTATGTCACGGCGAAAGTGCGAGAAAAGCCGAAGCCGCGTCGCTAGCACGATGGTGCCTTCCGATACGGGAAGGCACCATCACATATCCGTATGTCCGACGGAGTGGATGATTCTGGCGAATGCCAGATAAATGATCCAGGCTGCCGGCATGGTCAGCATGAACATCGGGTAGAACCATGCGATCGGCATATGCGAGTAGAAGAAGCCTGCCAGGATCGGCCCCAGCGTCATGCCCAGATCGATACCCATATAGTAGGTACTGTTGGCCAGTCCGCTACGTGCACGCCCGGCGATCACCACGGCCTGCGACTGTGTCACCGAACTCATCAGACCGTAACCGGCTGCCATCGCCACGCCGGCTCCAAGCAGATACCAATTATTCGTCATGAACGTCAGCAATGCCAACATCACGAGAATCGCGATCGAACAGACGACCAGCCAGAATCTGAAGCCCTTGGAATCGAAAAGATCCTTCAACGTGATGCGCATGATCAGCAGAGCCACCGCGTAGAACACGAAGAACAATTCGGATGACACCGTCAGATTGCGGGCTTTGATGTAGTCCACGATGAACGACTGGTTCGCGAAGTAGGATATGGCGAACATCATGAACACCATCGCCAAAGGCACGGCGCGCGGTTCCACCAGATTATTCAGATGCAGCCGGTGCCGTACATCATGCAGCGACACTTTCCCCGCCCCGTTTCGGAACGTCCCCTGGTTGCCGGTACGTGTGCGCGCTGGAGCACCGCCGTTTTTGACCAACAGAACTATTACGAACGTGCATATGTTAAGCGCAAGCGCCACTATGAACGTTCGGCGATATCCGATAAGCGTGTGCAGGCGAATGCCCAACGCCGGGCCGACCGCTATGGAAACCGCATTGACAATGCCATACAACCCCATACCGGCGCCCATATGACGAATCGGCAACAATAACGACACCCATGTGGCAAGACATACCGTGCCGCATGCGAAACCGAGTCCGTTGATCATACGGGCCGCTATCAGCATGCCGGTGGATCGCGCGGCGCAATACATGACGCCCGCGATTATGTACAGCAATGTTCCGGATGCCACCAGAAGTCGTTTGCTGACCAGATCCGACAGATTGCCGGCGATCGGTCGGCAGAACAGCGAGACGAAACTCATCGCGCCCGCGATGGTGCCCATCAACGTTCCGGCCGCTCCCAAGGATTCGCCATATCCCGCGATAATCGGCGTCACCACCATATTGCTGGTCATGAAGAAGAACGTCGCAATCATCACCAATGCGACATCACGGGTTATCAGACGATCCTTCTTCGTTGTGTCATGCGTTCCCACATACATCATGCCTTGCCTCCCGAAAA
>CAVEXE010000017.1:40256-49198 GCA_963619615.1 Senegalimassilia sp.
GCGATCACAGAGATTTTGCGGCCTGCTCGACAAAGCCTTCCATACCATCGATCTCAACGACGTTGTCGAAACGCACGTCGGAGGTTTCGAGTCCGCGCAACGCGGCCGGGGCGGTGGTGCCGGTGGCGGCGGCAAGAGCATCCATGCATTCGAAATCGGTACCGGTGGCGTCGATGCCCAAGGATTCGTTGACCACGCGCGGGAACTTGTACGGGCTTGCCGTCGAAAGCAGCACGCGCGGGGTGAGCGGATCACGCGGCATCTGCTGCATCACGTAATAGCCGCAGGCGGTGTGCGGGTCGATCACGTAATGGTTCTTGTTCCAGCAGTCCGCGATCATCTCGCGAACCTGGTCCTCATCGGCCCAACCGGTGCCGAAGATCGAACGAATCTTCGCAAGCATCTGCTCCGGAACCTCATAGGTGCCCCACTGGTTCAGGTCGTTCATCAGCATGGAGATCAGACGCGTGTCCTTGTCGGACATGTAGTACAGCATGCGCTCAAGGTTGGAGGAGATGAGAATGTCCATCGAAGGGGAGATGGTCTGGAAGAACGGACGCTGACGGTTGTACGTGCCGGAGGTCAGGAAATCGAACAGCACGTTGTTCTTGTCGGAGGCGACCACCAGGTGCTTGACGGGCAGGCCCAGAAGCTTCGCATAATAGCCTGCGAGAATGTCGCCGAAATTGCCCGTGGGCACCACGAACTCGACTTCGTCGCCGACGTTGATGACCTGCTGTTCCAGAAGCTGCGCGTAAGCTGAGAAGTAATAGACGACCTGCGGCACGAGACGTCCCACGTTGATGGAATTCGCGGAGGAGAGCACCACATTGGAGTCGCCCGACAGTCGTTCCGCAAGCTCCTTGTCGGCGAAAATGCGCTTGACCGCGGACTGGGCGTCATCGAAATTGCCCTTGACCGCGCACACGTTCACGTTGGAACCGGTCTGCGTGGTCATCTGCAGCTCCTGCACCTGGCTGACCTTGCCTTCCGGATAGAACACGGTGATGCCCGTGCCGTCCGCGTCGGCGAAACCCGCGAGGGCCGCCTTGCCGGTATCTCCGGAAGTCGCGGTGACGATCATGATCTTCTCGTCCGAAGATGCGCCCTCCGGCGTGGTCCGCGCCATGAAACGCGGCAGGATCTGAAGCGCGACGTCCTTGAAGGCGGAAGTCGGGCCATTGAACAATTCCATGACGAAATCGTCGCCAAGCGGCTTCACCGGAGTGATCTTCTCATCCGACCACTGCGGTCCGTAAGCCTGCGCGATGCATTCCTTGAGCTCGGTTTCGGAGAAGTCCGGAAGCAGCACGCTCAGCACATCGAAAGCGATTTGCTGGTAGGACTTGCCGGCCAGCGACGCGATGTCCACATGGGTTTCCCCAAGGGAATCGGTCACGAACAGGCCTCCATCGTCGGCGATGCCCTTTCGGATGGCCTGCTTCGAGGTAAGCGAATCGGTGGTGCTGCGGGTGCTGTGGAACGTGGTCACTGGACTTCCTTAGCAATAGAGCGAATAAGGGGATAAGTGACTCTCAGTGTAGCGGCATGAGTGGGAAGAAACCGCGGTCGCGTCCGTTGAATGGGACGGAACATGCCGGCAGACCTGTCCCGGACCGACTGCACGGCATTTCCTCCATGTTTCGAAACACCTCCGTCAAGGAGCGAACGCAACACGTAGACTGCTTCATTGAACCCGCATAGTCAGCGGATGATTATTTCCAACGTAAAGGAGAGCTCATGACTGCATCGCCTCTCGCACAAACCACGAACGACCTGTTCAACGCGCCGATCGCCGAAGCCGATCCCGAAATCGCCCAGGTGCTTGACGCAGAACTGTCGCGACAGCAGAACGGATTGGAGATGATCGCTTCCGAGAACTTCGTGCCGCGCGCGGTCCTGCAAGCCCAGGGCTCCGTGTTGACCAACAAGTACGCCGAAGGATACCCGGGACGCCGCTACTATGGCGGCTGCGAGCAGGTGGACAAGATCGAGACCATCGCCCGAGAACGTGCCAAGAGCCTGTTCGGTGCCGAATACGCCAACGTGCAGCCGCATTCCGGCGCCCAGGCCAACGCGGCCGTCTACCAGGCGCTCGTCAAGCCGGGAGACACCGTTCTCGGTCTGGCTCTCGACCATGGCGGACATCTCACCCACGGCATGAAGATCAATTTCTCCGGCCGCTTCTACCATGCCGAGGCCTACGGCGTGAACCCCGAGACCTTCCGCATCGATCCGGAGATCATCCGCCAGCGTGCGCTCGAAACCCATCCGGCCATGATCATCGGTGGTTGGAGCGCCTATCCGCGCATTGAGGACTTCAAGGCCATGAAGGAGATCGCCGACGAGGTCGGCGCCAAGTTCTGGGTCGATATGGCTCACTTCGCAGGTCTTGTTGCAGCCGGACTGCATCCGAGCCCGGTTCCGTACGCCGACGTCGTCTCCTCGACTGCCCACAAGACCCTCGGCGGCCCACGTTCCGGATTCATCCTCGCCAAGCAGGACTATGCCAAGAAGCTCAACTCCTCGGTGTTCCCCGGACAGCAGGGCGGTCCGCTCATGCACGTGATCGCAGGCAAGGCGGTCGCCTTCAAGGTCGCCGCGTCCGAAGAGTTCAAGGACCGCATGCAGCGCACCCTCGACGGCGCGAAGATCCTCGCCGAACGACTCACCGCCGATGATGTCAAGAACAACGGCATCAGCGTGCTGACCGGTGGTACCGACGTGCACCTGGTCATGGTGGATCTGCGCAACAGCGAGATGGACGGACAGCAGGGCGAGGATCTCCTTGCCCAGTGCGGCATCACCATCAACCGCAACACAGTCCCGTTCGATCCGCGTCCGGCATCCGTGGCGTCCGGCCTGCGCATCGGCACCAGCGCCCTGGCCACCCGCGGCTTCGGTCCCAAGGAATATGAAGAGGTCGCCGATATCATCGGCACCGCGCTTGCCGCAGGCAAGGACGCCGACGTGGACGCACTCAAGGCACGCGTCGACAAGCTTGCGGAAGACTTCCCGCTGTATCCGGGCCTCGATCAGATCCACTGATTAAAAGCCCGTTCGACACCACTCAAACATGTATAAATGACGGAATAATCGCGTTTCGTCTGAGTCTTGGTGGGGAATCAACTTCCACATCCGATTCAGACGGAGCGCGATTTCGCGCTAATCTAGGGAATTATGACGAACCAGACGCAACAGAATGGCGTGAACGACGACGTGCTCGATGCCGTATGCGCAATGGGGGACGCCGCACGACGCGCGCAATCCAAACTCGCCCAAGCCAGCACGGAAGACAAGAATCGTCTGCTCAACGCCATCGCGGACGCTCTCGAAGCAAGGGCCGAAGAAATTGAACAGGCCAACGCCCTCGACATGCAGGCCGCCGAGGAGTCCGGCATGTCCGTGGGAAAGCTCGACCGACTCAAATTCGATGTTCCCCGCGTAGTCGCTGCCGCCGAAGGCGTGCGCAACGTGGCTTCGCTGCCGGATCCGGTGGGGGAGAGCGTGCGTGGATACCGTCTGGAGAACGGGCTGCGCCTCAATCAGGTGCGCGTTCCAATCGGCGTGATCGGCATGATCTACGAAGCACGCCCCAACGTTACCGTGGACGTTGCGTCACTGTGCATCAAATCCGGCAACGCGGTCCTGCTCAGAGGCGGGCATGCGGCCGAACGGACGAACAACGCCACACTCGCAGTCATCGGCGACGTGCTGGCCGAACAAGGCTTCGAACAGCGGCTGATCGCATCCGTGGACCAATACGGACGCGAAGGTGCCACCGCGATGATGGAAGCTCATGGACACATCGACGTGCTGGTGCCGCGAGGAGGGGCCGGTCTCATCCAAGCGGTCGTGCGCAACTCGAAAGTCCCCGTCATTGAAACCGGCGCGGGCAACGTGCACATCTACATGGACGAATCCGGAGACGCGGAAAAAGCGATACCCATCCTCCTGAATGCCAAAACGCAACGTGTCGGCGTATGCAACGCCGCCGAAAAACTGCTCGTACACCGCAACGTCGCAGCTGATTTCCTTCCCATGGCGGCCGCGGCACTCGCCCAGGCCGGCGTCGAGATGCATGCGGACGAATCCGCGTATGAGATCATCAAAAATTCGGCGATCGAGGACGTGAAACTGGTCCGTTCCACCGACGAGGATTGGGACACCGAATATCTTGCATTGACCATCGGCATCAAAGTGGTCGATTCGTTGGATGAAGCCATCGAACACATCAACCGCCATTCCACCGGACACACCGAATCGATAATCTCCGAAGACTATTCGGCCATCGAGGAGTTCACGACACGAATCGACTCGGCGGTGGTGATGGTCAACGCGTCAACAAGGTTCACCGATGGCGGAGTGTTCGGATTCGGAGCGGAGCTTGGCATTTCCACGCAGAAGATGCATGCGCGGGGCCCGATGGGGCTGCGTGAGATGACGACAACCAAATGGATTGGATACGGAACAGGACAGGTGCGAGCATGAGCGAGCAGAATATGGACGTCAGGAACCCATGGAACGCCGACCTTGAAGATCCACGGCTGTGGCTTCGTCTGGCTTCTGAACGTTTGAGCCTTGTGCGCTACGTGTTTCTCGTGCAGATTGAGGACGGCATCGCGACGGCGGAGCAGCGCGCCTCGCTCGAATACGCGGACGCGGTGCTCATAGGCTGGCCCGAAACGGATTCTCCCGAGGTCGTCGACATCAGCGACGAACAGTTGAGGAATGTATACAGCCAGATGCGGTTCATGGAACAGTACATCGCCAAGTTCAGGACGATGGAAAGCGAGCATGACATCGAAGGCATGACCGACACTCTGATCCGCGTCACGGAACGTGTTGCCGACGTGCGCCGCACATACCAGCCCGACTTCCCGTTGCCGACGTTCGCGGAGATCAGACGCGTCGTGCAGGACGAATGGGATGAGGACATGGGCAAGATCGATCCTGATAGCTCGTCGCCGACGGCGGACAGCATCGGACGTGAGACTGCGGACGCCGATCAGCGTGAGCGGCAGGGTGAGGCCGACGCATGACGGGACCGAAGAGCATGCGCCCCGAATCCGCGGAAGCCGACTCCGAAATCGCGGTCAGCTACGTACTTGAACCGGAGCGCCGCATGTCTGATCTTTCCGTCGAATCCGCAGGCTCGGCGGTGTCGACAGGCAGAAGGTCGGCACGAGGCAACTGGCACAGCAGACCGCGCATCGGCATCATGGGCGGTACGTTCGATCCCATCCACAACGGCCACTTGGTCGCGGCGTCTGAGGTCTCCTGGGTCTACGACCTCGACGAGGTGATCTTCGTGCCGACGGGACGTCCGGTGTTCAAACTCGACAAAAAGGTGACCAATGCGGAGGACCGTTACCTCATGACGGTGATCGCGACCGCGTCGAACCCGAAATTCACCGTGTCGCGCGTGGATATCGATCGTCCGGGAGTCACCTACACCATCGATACGCTCCGTGACATCCGCGCCCAGCATCCCGACGCCGAACTGTTCTTCATCACAGGTGCCGACGCGGTGGCCGAGATCATGCAGTGGAAGGACGCCGACAAGATGTGGGACCTCGCCCATTTCGTCGCCGTGACCCGCCCCGGATACTCCTCGCCCGAAGGCGTGAAATTGCCTGAAGGCAAAGTGGACACTCTGGAGATTCCGGCGTTGGCGATCTCATCCACCGACGTGCGCAGAAGGGCCGCCCACGGCGAGCCGGTATGGTATCTGGTTCCTGACGGCGTGGTGCAGTACATAGGCAAGCACGGGTTGTACCGGTAGGCGGGGAGTCCGGGATTTCGCTTTTCCTTGTCTACCGGCGTGACGGTCGGCGTCCGGAGTGTGGCCTGTGCGAAAGGGGCCATGAGGGAACACGCGAGACTCCCATGGTCTGTGTAAACGGTTAGTATGGTCACGTTCAACTTGACGCTAAAACACACGTTTGGAGACATGGTGAGCGCAATCCTCGAAGGAAAGCCGGATAAAAATCTTATCCTCGTCACAGGCAGGGTGCATCCGAAGCTGGCGGCGGAAGTCGCGGAACAGCTCGGCATCGACATTCTGGAAACCACAGCATACGATTTCGCCAACGGTGAGATGTACGTGCGCTACACCGAATCCGTACGCGGTGCGGACGTGTTCGTGCTGCAAAGCCACTACGATCCGATCAATCAGGCGATCATGGAACAGCTCATCATGATTGATGCGCTGAAGCGTGCCTCCGCACGATCCATTACCGCCGTCTGCCCGTTGCTGGGATATTCCCGCCAGGATAAGAAGCACCGCGGCCGTGAGCCCATCTCCTGCCGTCTGATGTTCGACCTGCTCAAGACCGCGGGCGCGGACCGCATTATGAGCGTCGACCTGCATGCTGCGCAGTCTCAGGGCTTCTTCGACGGTCCGGTCGACCATCTCATCGCCATGCCGGTGCTGGTCGATTACATTCGTGACCGTTTCTCCAACCAGCTTGACAACGTTGCCGTGGTCTCCCCGGATGCCGGCCGTATTCGCGTGGCGGAACAGTGGGCGCAGCGTCTTGGCGGCGGACCGCTCGCGTTCGTGCACAAGACCCGTGACATCACCCGACCGAACCAGGCCGTTGCCAACCGCGTGGTAGGCGACGTGCAGGGCAAGGATTGCGTGCTCGTCGACGATCTGATCGATACCGCGGGAACCATCGCGGGAGCCTGCAACGTGCTGATGAACGCCGGAGCCAAGTCCGTGACCGTGGTCGCCACGCATGGCGTGCTTTCCGGCCCGGCCGTGGAACGTTTGAAGAACAGCGGCGCACGCGAAGTGGTGCTCACCGACACCGTTCCGATTCCGGAAGAGAAGCGTTGGGACGGCCTGACCGTGCTGTCGATCGCCCCGCTGCTGGCGAGTGCGATTCACGCCGTGTTCGAGGATGGTTCCGTCGCGGAGCTGTTCGACACGTATCCGGAGCATCACGGGCAGGGTTTCCTGTTCGCCTGATTTTCTGGTTTGTTGGCGTATTTTTCGCTTATACGGGTTCCGACTTGTTCGGAGCCCGTTTTTTGTTTGCTTTGAGGGGGTGTACTGTCGTGTCTGATGGGCCCGCTTGTTAGAGGGTTCATTGTTTGGATGGATGTTTCATCGTCTGATAGAGCGATATGTGAGGGGAGTGGCGGCATGGATGACGCGCTTTCGTTGAATGGTCTCAGGTCTGGACTGGGGTTTGATGCTGATCCGGATGAGTTTCGGTTGGCTGCGGAGGCTTTGCGTATCAGATACGCGGCTTTGTATGATCCTATGTCGGCTGTTTATTCGTCTGATATTAATCCGCTGCCGCATCAGATTCGTGCGGTTTATGGGGATATGCTGCCGAAGGTGCCGTTGCGTTTTCTTCTGGCTGATGATCCGGGTGCCGGTAAGACCATCATGGCTGGTTTGTATGTCAAGGAGATGTTGTTGCGTTCCGCGACTTTCCCTTTGCTCATCCGTTTCTCCCTTGTTTTTGGGTGACAAAAAAGATTCTAACCATTGGAACCATCCGACACGGGGGCATATAGGGTGGTGTCGTGACCGTTTGCGGGCCAATGGTCGAACCATTCAAGCAGGCGATCCACGTTCTCATCATTCCAGCCGGTCATGCGAGGCCCGCCAAAATCACGGTTGTATGGCTGGTCGAATATGACGACATGCTGACCGACCTCGCGCAGCACGCGGATGTTCTCGGGGGAATCGTCGATGTGCACGGTCGCCTGGATGCTGTCTTTCAATCCTGCGAAGCATAGGCTCATGTAGGGGATCCGCTGCTCATCGAGCCACCTGGCAGTGTCGGAGACGACCATGCGATGCTGGCCGGACACGAACAGACGATGCGTGACGATGCGAATGTACACATGTTCGGATGCCAGGCGTTGCAGTGCGTCGGAGACCCCCGGAATCGGCTTCATGGTGGCGTACAAGTGGTCTTCCTCGGCGGCCCTGTGAGCTGCGAGGTAATCATCCTTGCTGGTGAACGGCCATCCACCGTTTGCGGTCAGGCTATATTCATCGCAGGATGGTACAGCATTCGGATCCATACGTTTATTGGCCACAAGCCAATCACGCATCGCGCCCACGTAATCCGCGCATACTCCATCGAGATCGAGATTAAGCACACGGTATCCGCTCACACCGACCCGTTGTCCTTCGTATTCCTTTGGAATCATCGTCACGGCCTTCCTTCCCGACTTTTCTTCCGTTTCCGGTGGTTCTTTGATACGCGGTCCATAAGGCGGAAAGCACTACTGTCGTCATACCTCCATGTTGCGGTTGGAGATATGACGACAGTAACGGGAGCTACTCGTCTTCTTCGAAATCGTCCTCCTCGAGATCATCCTCGTAATACCAAGGACGTTCCGTGATCTCGTAGCCTTGCGCAAGTCCGTCGTCTGTGACCAGTCCGGCATAATCCGCAAGACTCATCGCGTCATCCTTGGAGCCCACCCACGAGGCGTTCTCCTCGTCGTCCTCCCATGACTGGTATACGCCGTTGAAATCGTCGTCCCAGAGAAGCGCTCCGTCCGAGATGCGCATCACCGCGTACTCGATGCCTCCTTGCTCGCGTTCCGTTTCGATGCTATCACTGTTCCCGATCATGATGATATCCTTTCCTGTTTGCTGTATTCATAATGGTTTCCGGCCGATGTAGAGACGGATTTATCGATGAAAATCCATTCCCTCATTCAGGAATCCGCTTTATCCTCACCGGACAGGTCCGGAATTCGTTGAAAACTAACGGCTGAAGCCGGTTTTGCCTGGTTGAAGGAAGTCGTTTTTGAGTGCGCGACACTTCCGACACGCGGTGTTGACGGAATGTGGCATAATGAGTTCTTGGCGGAAAACGTTTGGGTTCCGCCGTTCCCCCATGGTGTAATGGCAGCACACGGGTCTTTGGAACCCTTTGTCTTGGTTCGAGTCCAGGTGGGGGAGC
>CAVEXE010000018.1:0-44817 GCA_963619615.1 Senegalimassilia sp.
AGCGAGCTGAAAAGTGATCGCTTGATCGATGCGATTGAGGTGGCCTCTTGCCTTATGGCGGGAGGCCACTTTTTGTTTTGCTTTGTTGCTGAATCGCGATGGACTTTTGCTGACTTTCTCTGACTTGCGCTGGATAGCTGAATTTCATGGACGCAGAAGGTGCCGCGTCATAGCTGGATGGCGATGTCTGCCTGGCTGCTGTCCGTGCATGGTAGGGTAGTGGCTCGTGCGAATTATTGTTGCTGATTGCTCCGCCGAATATTCCGGCCGATTGAATGCCTCTTTGCCCCTGGCCAAGCGTGTGCTGCTCATCAAGGCAGACAACAGCCTGCTGATATTCTCCGAACTCGGCTCGTATAAACCGCTCAACTGGATGTCCGCGCCTTGCACGATCAAAGACATCACACCAGAGAATGCCGACGATGATGTCGAGACCGACATTCCCCAGAAAGTGATTCGGGCATCGGCCGACAAATCCAACGATGTGCTCGAAGTGACGTTGCAGCATATCTATTCCGACGAGTCGTACGACCTCGGCGAGGATCCGGGATTGATCAAAGACGGTGTCGAAGATCATCTTCAGAAATATCTTGCCGAGCAGATCGAGCGCATCGGCGAAGGTGCCAAGCTGGTACGTAGGGAATATCCGACTGCGATTGGTCCGGTCGATATTATGGCCACCGATGCGGAGGGCAGGCACGTCGCCATCGAGATCAAACGTAATGGCGGCATCGATGGTGTGGAGCAGCTTACCCGATATTGCGAGCTGCTGAACAGGGATCCGCTGCTTGCGCCGGTACGTGGTATTTTCGCCGCGCAGACCATCACGCCGCAGGCCCGCGTACTTGCGCAGGATCGTGGTTTCGAATGCCTTATCCTCGACTATGACGAGATGAAGGGCGCGGAAGACGATTCTTTGAGGCTGTTCTGATTCCTTTTCGCTGCAGGAGCGATGGTGTTCGCAGGAGCTGAAGTCGCTGTAGGAGCGGCAGGTGTGCAGCGGTGCAGCGGTATTGAGGGTCCGAGGAGTCCTTCAACGGGATGAAATCTCCAGTCGCTGGATATTTCCGGACACTTGGGCGTCAACCAGCGTCCTAAATTATCTAGTGACTGGATAAATCAGTACGCTTAAATGCCTCTGATAGGGATGTCTATCCAGTCGCTGGATATTTCTGGACGCTGAGGGACCCCGCAAAGACCAAAATTATCCAGTCACTGGAGAAATTGGGACGCTGAAGGGCCTCTCAGAAGGAGGAATTATCCAGTGACTGGCGGAATACGTACGCTGACGTGCTTCGGAATGGGAGATTCCTCCAGCGGGTGGAGAAAACAGGACAATGGAGCCGAAAAAATTATGATGCGTTATGTCCTATTCAACGGCTCATCATCGAGAGCAGGTGCTGGGTGTAGATTGCGCTGAAATTACCTCTTGGATCGATTGATAAAGTCTGAATCTCTGTGGTTGAGTCGTGGCCTCTTACCGTATGCCAGCCGTGCGCAAACGAGTACCGGGCAATTTTGGTTGCATTTGGGCTACAACATTCCTCTTAACTATACTGGATTCCGTTTTAAGCCTTTTGCGAAGCGAAATATGAAGGTGAGGCGAATAGTGGGACAAAGAGAAGCTGAAAAGAAGCTGGATACGTGGGCTCGGCGCTTGTTGGATACAGGGAAGCGCAACCATCTGATCGATTTCAAGGACACGAAGAAATCGACAGTGGAAGTGGTGTATCCGTGCTCTGACAAGTTCTTCGAAAAGATGAAAACTCATGGAAAGGTCGAAATTTTCGATCCGAATCTTCCCGAAGATGAAGATGAGGATGAATACGAAGATGAAGAATCGGAAGATTTCTCCGAAGTCGAACCTGACCAAGCCAAGGTGTCGGAAGGCTCATCTGGGGTTGCTCGGAACCAGGTAGGTGCGTCGGAAGAGCCGTCTGAATCATCCGAGAAAACCGAGCCTTCCTTGACGGCAGAAAAAAAGTCTGATTCAGAGCGGGGGGCAGAGCTTGAGGGCTCTGACGCTTTGTCAAAGAAAGACGCATTCATCGTCAAATATTCCGAAAAGCTTAAGCCGGAACAGGTTCTGATCTACAACGAAACAGCTAATCCTTTTACGCACTTATCGTTCCTTGACAAGAAAACGCGGGAATACATTGAGGAAACCGGTGTCAGTGTCATGTATATGGCATTTGGCTTCATTCATTGGAACGAAAGTTCCTCTTCGAATTGCACTTACTGCGCACCTGTTCTTTTGATGCCGATCAGATTGGAACAAAAACAAAAGTCAAAGTCCGCTGCTAAGCAGTGGTCCATCAGCAGGATGGAAGATGACATCAGTGTCAATAAGACTTTCTCCTACAAGATGGAAGCGGAATACGGGTTTGGGCTTCCGGAATATGATGACGAGGAAGGGCTGACCGATTACCTCCACAAGGTGGAACGTCTTGTAAGGAACCTTCATTGGACGGTTACTGAGGAATGCAAGATCGGCATTTTCTCGTTCACCAAAAACAGCATGTACCGCGATTTGAAAGATAATGCGGATGCGATTCTTGCCAACAAGAACATCCTTCGTCTCATGAATGAGCCGGTCGACACAGAAAATCAAGGCAGTGGCAGCGGCGCCCATACCGTTACCGAGCCGTTGATCGAGCTGCATAACGTGGTTGATGCGGACTCCAGCCAGATTGAGGCTATCGAGATGGCCAAGTCGGGGGAGAGCTTCGTTCTGCAGGGACCTCCTGGAACGGGTAAGAGCCAGACGATTACCAACATCATTGCGGAATGCCTCAGCGATGGTAAGAAGGTCTTGTTCGTCGCGGAAAAGCTGGCCGCACTGAATGTGGTCTACGACAAGCTCAAGCAGGCAGGGCTTGCCGAATTCTGTCTGCAGCTTAGCTACAAGGCAAACAAGAAGGACGTTGTTGATGATATCTGCTACACGGTGGAGATGGAGAAAAGTGACGTTTCCTCCAAAGCGGACACGGAAATCGCCTTTAAAGAAAGGGCGATACGTCAGTTAGACGACTATGCGACTGAGCTTCATAAGCAGCGTTCGATTGGAAAGAGCCTGTACCAGTTATATGAATCCTATGCCGCATTCCGCTCGAAACCAGATGTTGAGTACCTCATTCAGCAGCTTGATTCAAAAAATGAAGTATATCTGAAGGAAGTGGTTACTCTTCTGGAGCAGTACGTAAGGTACATCGAGTCCGTCGGATATGACTATAGAAAGAATCCTTGGTACGGGTATATCCATCAAGACACCTCTTACCAAACGAAGATTGAGGTGAAGAATGATTTTTCCGCGGTCCTGAAGTCTTTGGAAGCGCTGGTTCCCGTACAGAAGGAGATTTCCGACCGGTATGGAGTGCAGTGTGCCAGCATGCTGGATGCGCGCGTCTGGAACGAATTCCTCGGATTCGCGGCAACGTCCAAACTTATTACGCCGTTGCTTTTGAACCGTGAGCATTTCGACACGATTGACTCGGTACTGCATGATTTGCAGGCGTTGAGTGCTGATATTCTTGCGTCCCGTTCCGTGTTGGACGAAGCGTTCGATGCCGACATCTACGAACTCGATGGCGCTGACTGCTACAAGAAGCTGGTCGAACGGTTTGGAAGCTGGTCCTCCAGACTGTTCAATGATGAATATAAGCAGCTCATTCGTCGCCTGCGCCTGTGCAAAAAGGACAAGAAGAAGCCTTCATACGATACAGCGGTGACTCTGACCAAAGAGCTTGCTTCCTATCAGCGTAATATTGCGCAGTTCAGTGAAACGGAGGCGCCGGTCAAAGTGTTCCTTGGCGAAGCGTATCAGGGTGTTGAAACCGAATGGGAATATGTGACGGAACAAATGTCGGCGTTGGAGCAGATACTCCTTACCGACATCGCATTTGGCCAGTTGACGGACTATGACGATTTTTCCACTGAAGAACGCAAGGCATTTGCGGATTTCCATCAAAGACTTGAATCGGTTTTTGAGGATTGCAGCACTGACGTATTCAATCGGACCGTAGGATATTTCGATGAGAAAATCCTGAATGTTCCCGTTGATTCCTGTCTTCAGGTTTCCGAGAAATTGCGGGGCTGTCTGAACGAAATAGACAAGCTGGATAACTGGTGCCATTTCAGATGCTTGCTTTCCAAATTGGATGACAAGCAGCTTGTGCCCTACGTGCATGCGGTCATCGAGCGGAATATAGAACCGGAGCATATTGTCGGTGCGTTCCAGAAGCAGTTCTATTACCAGTGGATTGACTCGATTGTGTCCAGAAGTTCGGTGCTGTCTTCGTTTGATTGGACCGCTCAAGACGAGGCGGTACGTACCTTTTCCGAAAAAGACGTTGAGCAGTTCGAGATCAATAAGGCGAAGATCCGTGCGAAGCTTTCATCCATGCGTCCGTCGTCCGATATAGTCGCGTCCGGAAGTCCACTGCAGAGTCTGACACGTGAGTACAAGAAAAAAAGCAGGCGGAAGAGCATTCATGCCTTATTCGGAGAAAAGGGAATGGGCGAGTTTGTCCAACGAATCAAGCCGTGCTTCCTGATGTCTCCGTTGAGTGTCAGCACCTTCCTGAAGCGGGATGCCATTCATTTCGATGTTGTTGTGTTCGATGAGGCTTCACAGATCTTCCCACAGGATGCGATTGGCGCAATCTATCGGGCGGATCAACTCATTGTTGTAGGCGACTCCAAGCAGATGCCGCCTAGCGATTTCTTCAATTCTTCCATTGACATGGAAGACGGTGATGAGGAATCCGGCGATGTGACGGACTTCGAATCCATTCTGGATATATGTTCGGCCAGTATGAAGTCGCTTCAGCTGCGTTGGCATTACCGAAGCCGTTCCGAACAGCTTATCGCCTTCTCCAACAAGAATTTCTATGACGGCAATCTTGTGACGTTCCCGTCGTCCAAGGCCGACGCTCCCGGAATTGGCGTGGATTATTACCATGTGGACGGTGTGTATAAGTCCCAAACCAACCGAAAGGAAGCGGAACGTGTTGTCGATTTGATTTATCGGCATATCGAGGAATATCCTGACCGCAGTCTTGGCGTGGTTGCGTTCAGCGCTAAACAGCAGAATCTGATTGACAGGTTGCTTTCCAAAAAGAGGCAGGACACTCCGGAAAAGGAATTTTTCTTCAGGGACGATGGAGAGGAACCGTTCTTCGTCAAGAACCTTGAAACGGTGCAGGGTGATGAGCGCGACACCATCATCTTCAGCGTTGCCTATGGCAGGGATTCGCAGGGACGGTTGATTCATAACTTCGGCCCATTGAATCGGACGGGCGGTGAACGGCGATTGAATGTTGCGGTCACTCGTGCGAAATACAACATTCAGTTGGTCTCCTCCATGCATTACACGGATATCGATTTGAAACGTACTGGCTCGGAGGGCGCAAGACTGCTTCGAGAGTATTTGGATTATGCGGAAAACGGCAATATTGCGCTGGAGAGAACGATTTCCGTCAACCAGTTCGAACAGTTCGATTCCGAGTTCGAACTTGAGGTATGTGAGTTCCTGAGGTCGAAGGGCTATTGCGTGGATCCGCAGGTCGGCTGTTCCGGATTCAGGATCGATCTCGGTCTGAAACTGCCGGACAGCTCCGATTACGTGCTCGCCATTGAATGCGACGGCGCGACCTACCATTCCTCGAAGAACGCACGTGACCGTGATCGCTTGCGCCAGGAGATATTGGAACGCATGGGGTGGAAGTTCTACCGTATCTGGTCCACGGATTGGTTCCGGAACAAATCGGTTGCGCAGGACCGTCTTTTGAAAGCGGTCGAGGAAGCTGTCGCAAGCCCCGTGAGAGTGGTGAAACAGCCTGCGATCGGTTATTCGACGGAAACGTTTGAAGAACCCGTGGCTGAGGAACATTTCGAATTTCCCGTGTACGAGAAGGCGGATGTCCAGCAGATACAAAAGCGGTGTCCGACTGATTTCATGGGGATCGTAAAAGCTGTTCTGGAAGTCGAGTCGCCGCTTTCCGAAGAACTGCTGATGAAACGCATCGTCTGGTATTTCGGTCGTCAGAAGGTCACGTCCGTCGTGCGGCAGGAATTCGAACGACGAATACGCAGATGCGCTGATTACGGCATCAGCCGTAGAAAAGAGTTCCTGTATCTGGACGACGGAAGGGACATCCGATTCAGGCGGCAGGATACGGTCGAGCGCGACACTAGGCGAGACATCAGTGATATCGCCCCGGAGGAACTGGCGGATGGAATGTTCGAGTTTCTGAAGCGGAGCATATCCTGCGATAAGGAGGGCCTATACCGGGATGTGGCAAATCTGTGCGGAGTGACTCGTCTTACTGATTCCGTCAACAGAGCGATGGGCACGGCCGTGGATGTGTTGAAACGGCAAGGACGTGTGGTTGTTGATGGTGAGCGGATCTCCATCAAGTAATCCACGGATATGTTCCGCGATTGTTCCGATGCTTGTCGGGGTTTGCAGGGCATATCGATGCTGATTGCTGGGATTTGCCGGAATACGTGAAGGGCGCCCTCGAATGAATGAACTGCCTCCCATTTCTCGTGTCCAAGAAATGGGAGGCAGTTCAAATGAGAGACGCCCTTCACGTTAATCTTTCGACTTCCTTCTTCCGGTCCTTCTCGCTTCGGGCGCCGTCCGCTGACATATTGCTTGGGACGGCGCCCGGACGATCTTCGAAAACCGGAAGGGGAAACCGGATAGGAAAATCAGTATGCGGCGAGAATGTCCACCACGAACACCAGCGTGGAATTCGCCGGAATGGAGCTCTGCTCCTGATCGCCATAGCCAAGATCCGGCGGAACCACCAGCAGAACCTGGGAGCCGACGGTATGGCCGGCCAAGCCCTGCTTCCAGCCGGTGATCACGCTGTCGAGGGAGAAGCTGGAGGATTCGCCGCGATCCCATGAGGAATCGAACTGCGTGCCGTCAAGCAGCCAACCGGTGTAATGTGCCACAACGGTCTGCGTGTCCTTGACCTCGGCGCCGTCTCCCTTGATCAAATCCTGCGCGACGAGGGTGTCCGAACCCTTGTAGCCGTTCATATCGATCGACGGCTTGCCGGTCTTGTCGAGCGTGACCTTCGGCAGGTCCGCGGGAACATCCAAAACCTTGGTGCCTGTAGCCTTCGTCAGATCCTTCGACTTCGAAACGAATGTGAACACCATCAGGTAGGAGGAGCCGGAGGAACTCGAATCGTTCACGCCGATGGCGATGGTGGAGTTGATCTTCTGCTTGGTGAACAACTCGAAGTATTCCGCGTTCATCTCATCCGTGTCGGAGGAAATGACGGTGGAACAGTCGGGGGTGTTGTCCTCCCAGGTGCTCATCAGTTCGGAACCGTCTTTGACGTTGTATGCGATGCCTTGCGAGCAGACGCGATCGCCGTCTTCGAGCTGATCTCCATCACCTTCCTGAAGTACCGCGTAACTGTTGTTCTCCACGGTCATGGGGGTCTTGAAGGAGATGGTCGGCTTCTCTCCGAGCTTTCCGGTTGCGGTCACGCCCGCAATCTGGTTCATCTTGGTGGAAGAGGAGGAAGAGGAATCCGAGCTGGAATCCGAGCTGGAATCGCTACCGCAGGCAGCGGCGCCGAGACACATGGTCAACGTGCAGACGGCAGCGGCGGCTTTGAGAAAGGAAGTTCTACGCATGAGCCCAACCTTAGTGGCAATCCTTGATTTTCTGGCATTTAAAGAGCATTCACAGCATTGGACTGTAGAATGGGAACCGCTATGACTTTATTGCAAAAAGAACAGGAACAGCCGCAGGTCAAGGCGGGCCCCACTCGCCATGCCAAGATCATGCGCGGCATTGTCACGCCCATTTTCGGACTGCTTGCCGTGGCATGTGTGGTGCTTGGTGTTCTGAACGCCACCACATGGAAACCCAGCACGCAGATCACGGCATCCGCGTCCGTATCGGGTTCCGAGTATGTGGTCACCGATCCCGGAACGCTTTCCCAAGTCGACGATACCGTCACCGTTTCCGCGAAAGCCAAAGACAGTTCAACGAACGTATGCATCGTGACCGGAGCCGCACGAGACGTCAACGGTTGGATCGCAGGCTCGAAATACACGCGAATCACGGGACTTTCCGACTGGACTACATTATCCGCGCAAAAGGCTTCGGCCCAAGGAAGCGCGGATGATTCGGAGAATCAGGTCGCGCTGGCCGACTCCGATATGTGGCGCGATTCCAAGTGCGACACCGGTACTGTGAGCATGGAGATCAAGAATTCATCCTCGTCCAGTGACGAAGCCGTCATCGCGCTGATCGATTTCGGCGATGGTGAAGGATCATCGGTCACGTTCGACTGGACTCGCAGCACGGTTCCTGATTTTGCGATGCCGTTCTACTTCGCGGGCGGTCTGCTCGCGGTACTTGCGGTGCTCTCTGCTTCCGTGTTCGCGATGCCTCCGCACAAGCGTCGCCACCCCCATGCAATCGACGAAGCCAAGGAAGCCGAAACGGTAGAGGAGACCGCGACAGCGGCATGGGCCCAGAACGCTTTGGAAAACGCGGCACGCAACGAGAAGCCGAAGAAGGGGCCACGTCGCCGTCGCCATGCGTCGGGCACGGCAAAGACGGAATCGCAGCCGACGATCGTGGATCCGTCGGCACGTAATTTGGTGGCCGACCAGCAGGAATCCGCTTCCACCCAAGATGGAAACCAAAGCGGAACCCAAAACGGAATTTCGGATGGCGAAACCACATCCGTCATCTCCCAAGAGGAACTGATGGCATACTTCGCCAGGTTGGCGCAGGAAGAAAGCGAACAGTCGAAGTCCGACACCGAGACAAGCGAGAAGGAGGCCGAATAATGAGGAAACGCATCAACGTTTTTGCCGCGGCCGCGCTCGCTGCCGGATTGGTGGTGAGCATGTGCGGATGCGAGGGAGAGCTTCCGCAACTGCAGACGTCGTCCTCGCAGCAGACCACCGCGAATCTGACGGTTGATCAGGAGCAGGAGATTCGCACCAAGATTCTTGAGACCCTCGATCAGTACAATCAAGATCGCAATACCGATGCCCTCGGCACGATTCTGGAAGGTCCGGAACTGGAGATTCGAACCAGTGAGCTGAATGTGGCGCGCGCCACGGGCAATCTGGATCGCAAGACCACCATTCCGACCGATTTGGCCCAGGCCGTGATCTCCACGGATTCCGGATGGCCTCGCACCGTGTTCTCCATAACCACCACCACCGAAGACCAGCAGTCCAAAAGGCTTCTGGTGCTGAAGCAGGATTCGGCACGTCAGAACTACAAGCTGTGGGGAGTGGCCCGACTGTTCTCCGGCGTTACGATGCCGAGCTTCGAGGTGGCGAGTACCGGAAGCCAGCAGGGCACGCAAGACGATTCCGGCTTGGTCATGACTCCGAAGGAGGCCGTGGCCGCGTATGCCGATCTGTTGCAGAACGGTTCCGCCAGCAGCTCCGCGGATAGTTTTGCGGACGATGATCTGCGTACGAAGCTTGCGGCGCTCACCGAGCAGGTTCAGGCTGCCATGGAACTCAACGCCGGAAGCCAGCAGCAGGTTTTTACGCCTGTGGAGGATTCGATATGCGTGATGCGTTCAGCTGATGGCGGAGACCTTGTGGTGGCTCAGATCAATTCCGAATGGACGCGCAGCGCGGGTGAGGGACGTGAATCGCAGCCCGCGTCGGATGCGGAAAAGGCGTTGTTCGGCGACGGGACGGCAACAAGCACAATGAAAACCACGTATGTGAACGTTGTGGCATTGTACATTCCGACCGCGGCGAGCGGCGAGAAGATCACCGCGGTGGGGTCGGAACGCCAGCCCATCAAGGTCGAGGCGCTGTAAAAAATTTCAAGACATTAATCGTTGTTGACGCTTATAGTGAAGGTCAGCAACGATTTTTGTTTTTAGGAGGCATTATGGCAGAACAAAGGCCGTTCAATCCGGGCGTTTCCTTGGCGGGAGCCGTTGATCTTGAAGCGCTCAAGCACCAGGTGAAAGCTGAGCCGGGCCAGGCGGGAGGTGCTCCGGCCGCGGGCGGCTATGTGATCGATACCAACGAGAACACGTTCCAGGCCATGGTGCAGACCTCCGCCACGTTCCCGATTCTGCTGCTGCTGTGGATTCCGACCGACGACCGCCTGTTTGACATGGCGCGTACCCTCGGCGATGCGGTGAACAAGCTTAACGGCCAGATTCAGCTTTCCCGTATCGATATCGAAGCCAATCCGTCGATTGCGCAGGCGTTCCAGGTGCAGGGCGCTCCGGCCCTGTTCGCACTGATCGGAGGCCGTCCGATGCCGCTTATGCAGGGGCTGCCGTCCGATGCGGAGCTTCAGCAGATCGTGGAAGTGGTGCTTCCCAAGCTGATCGCGGCCGCGCAGCAGGCCGGTGTGACCGGCACGGCTCCGTATTCGGGCGATCCGGATGCGGCCGGTTCCGCTTCCGACACCAATACGGCCGATCAAGTGCCACCGGAGCATCAGGAGGCTTACATGCTGGCCCAGCAGGGCGATTACGCCGGTGCGGCCGCGGCATACGACAAGGTTCTCGAAGCCGATCCGAACGATTCCCTCGCAGCCCGGGAGCGTGCGAAGTCTCTGTTGCTGTCCCGTTCCGCCACGGCGAACGTGCGTGATGTACGCGCGGCCGCTGCGGCCGATCCGAACGATGTGGACGCGCAGCTTGCGGTGGCCGACGTGGATATGATCGGTGGCCAGATTCAGGATGCGTTCGACCGTCTTCTTGATTTCGTCGCGACCGGCCATAAGGACCAGATCGAGCCGGTGCGTCAGCGTCTGCTGGAATATTTCGCCATTCCGGAGCCGACCGATGAACGATTGAAGCGTGCGCGCCGCCGCCTGGCAACGCTGATGTACTGATGTGCCGCTATCGGTGCCGATCCAGTATCGATCCAGTGTCGCTTCGATACGGATTCGGTACCGATTTCCGGGAAAATTCATGAGATCTGTGGAATTCGAAAATTCATGAAATCCGCGAAATTCGGTATTGCGCAGCCGTATTTCGGCAGCGATGTTTTGACGTTTCGTGTCGCGCACGTATGCCGAGCGTGTAAAGTGTGGTTAGCACGGGTTTGTAGCTCAGTGGATAGAGCGTCTGTCTCCGGAACAGAAGGTCGTGGGTTCGATCCCCATCAAGCCCACTCGTAGCAATGCTAAGGAGCATATTATGAGCGAGAAGATGGAAGCTGTGGCAACTTCTGAAGCCCCGGCCGCGCTGGGCGCTTATTCTCAGGCCGTCAAGGCCAATGGTTTCGTGTTCGTGTCCGGACAGCTGGGCATCGACCCGGCCACCGGTGAGCTTGCCGGCGAGACCGCTGGAGAGCAGGCGGCACAGGCGCTGAAGAACATCAAGCACATTCTCGACACCGCGGGCACCGGAATCGAACACGTGTGCCGCGCCACCATCTACATGAAGAACGTCGAGGATTTCAAGGAAGTCGACGCCGCATACGCGCAGGTGTTCATCGGTTCCGTGAAGCCAGCCCGCGTCGCGTTCGGCGGAAACGACATTCCGAAGGGCGCCCTCGTCGAAATCGACGCCATCGCGGTGCTCTGAGAGGCGTTTCGAAAGAATCGTCGGACAATCCGGAAAACGGATTGACGTAAAAAATGTGAACGGCCCGTCCAGCGGGCCGTTTTTCGTATTCGGAAATGCCGGAAGTGCTGAGATTGCCGGTATTTTCGAAATGGCCTTCCGTGGATATCTCGTTCGTTGCGTCCGGCCTATGCGTCGCCGATAAAGGCCTTCCGCGGGAATCACGTCCGTCAGTGCCGGCCGAATCGCAAGCCAAGCAATTGGGCGTATTGCGCGCCGAACGCAAGATAATCGCTGATGGCGGGCCTCACGCTGTGCACGTCATCGCCGAGTATGCCGCGCGCACCAAGCTGCAGAGCCCGTATCGCATCCTCTCCGCTGCTTACTCCGCCCACATAGACGTCCACATTGCGTGCTTTCGCCTTATCCATGAAATCCTGGGTCGCCTCTTGCGAACGAATCACCACGAAATCCATGTTCTGGCACCAGCTCACACGGCTCGCCTGTCCGCTGAGACACCAGCCGACACGCCAGTTCGGGTGCTGTGTGCGCAATATATTGATGGCGCGGCGGCTGGTCGCCATGAGCATCACACGGTCGGAGAAATCGTATCGTTCGATTTCCTTCGCCACCGCACGGACGAGTTTCAGGGCATGGCGGTCATCGGTTTTCAGATCGATCAGCAACCCCAGTTTTTTCGATTGCCGCGCCGCAATGATCGCTTGACGCAACGAGGGTACGGTGTAGCTGGAGTCGTTCGAGCCCATCGTTATGGCTCCAAGCTGCCGATACGTCAGTTTGTTGATTTTGCGGTCGATGCCGCTATGGGAAAGCCTTCCCGTCTTGCGATCGTGGAAGAGGACCGGTTTGCCGTCGGACGTCAAGCGGACGTCGATTTCCGCATAATCCATATTGCTTTTTCCGGCCGCGACGATGGACTTCAGTGAATTCTCGGGCGCCGCGATGGTATCGCCACGATGCGCGATCAATGTGGGGGAGTGCGCGATCGGCACGTAACTCATGAGTTTAACGACATGGCGTGCGCAGATGGCGAAGGAAAGCAGGGTGATTGCGCAGACCAGCAGCATGGCGGTCCACTTACGTATGTTGAGACGGTTCATGATTTGTGCCTCTTCGCTCGGTCACGTTCCACGATGAGCGCGACTGGCTCCGATTATGTACCCCCAAACTGAAAGAAGTCAGAGAAGCAGTGCGGGTGTCGTCATGGCTTTCTTGCGTATCCGGACATGCAGGTCGGCATGCGTGAGCATGATGCGAGACGGAGGCCCGCACGAAGGCCGTTCTGTCAACATGCCCGGTAGACTTGTGAGAATGAGTCCAGAAGCGTTAAGTGAACTGATTTCCAAGATTGCACATAGCCTCGTTGCGGCCGGTAAAGCCGGTTCCCTGACCGACGAGCTGATTCCTCCGGTTGCCAAACTCACCGTGATGCGCCCGAAAGATCGCGCGCACGGCGATTGGGCTTCCAACGCGGCCATGCAGCTGGCCAAGAAAGCCGGTATGAAGCCTCATGACCTGGCCGAGCTGTTCGCGGCCGAACTCACCAAGGCGGACGGCGTCAAGTCCGTGGAAGTGGCTGGCCCGGGCTTCATCAACATCGTGCTCGACTCCGCGTCCGCGGCCGCGGTCGTCGACACCGTGCTTGAGGAAGGCTCCTCCTACGGCAAGAACGACCATCTTGGCGGAGAGACCCTGAACCTCGAATTCGTGTCCGCCAACCCGACCGGCCCGATTCACATCGGCGGCACCCGTTGGGCCGCGGTGGGCGATTCCATGGCCCGCGTGCTCGAAGCCAACGGCGCGAAGGTGGTACGCGAATACTATTTCAACGACCACGGCGAGCAGATCAACCGCTTCGCCAAGTCCCTCGTGGCCGCGGCCCACGGCGAGGAAACCCCGATCGACGGCTACAAGGGCGCCTACATCGATGAAATCGCGCAGCGCGTCATCGACGAAGCGAAGAACGAGGGCATCGCGATCCTCGACCTTCCGCGCGTCGACGGCGGAGTCGACAACGACGGCAATCCGCTTGGCGAAGGCGATTCCGAGCAGCGTGAGGAATTCCGCAAGCGCGCCGTGCCGATGATGTTCGACGAGATCCGCAAGTCCATGAAGAACTTCCGTGTGGACTTCGACGTGTGGTTCCATGAGAACAGCCTGTATTCCGACGGCGAAGTGGACCAGGCCATCGCGGACCTGCGCGAGCGCGGCGACATCTACGAAAAGGACGGCGCCACCTGGTTCGAATCCACCAAGCATGGTGACGACAAGGACCGTGTGATCATCAAGTCGGACGGCAACTACGCATACTTCGCGGCCGACATCGCCTACTACCGCAACAAGCGCCACCGTAGCGACGATCCGGCCGAAGTCGCCATCTACATGCTTGGTGCCGACCATCACGGCTACATCGGACGAATGATGGCCATGTGCTCCGCATTCGGAGACGAGCCGGGCAAGAACATGCAGATCCTCATCGGCCAGCTCGTCAACGTCATGAAGGACGGCAAGGCCGTGCGTATGTCGAAGCGTGCCGGCAACGTCGTGACCATCGACGATCTGACCGACGCCATCGGCGTGGACGCGTCCCGCTATTCGCTGGCACGTACCGACTACAACTCCCCGGTGGACATCGACCTGAACCTTCTGGCCTCGCACTCCAACGAGAATCCGGTGTACTACGTGCAGTACGCGCACGCACGCTCCTGCAACGTGGACCGCAACGCGGCCGCGGCGGGCATCAGCTATGAAGGCGCCGACGTGAGCCTGCTCGACACCGTGGCGGACGGCGAAGTGCTCGCAGCCCTCGCACAGTGGCCGGCACTGCTGCGTGAAGCCGGCGACCTGCGTGCCCCGCACCGAGTGGCGCACTATCTCGAGGACCTCGCGGCCACCTACCACAAGTGGTACAACGTGGAACGTGTGGTTCCGATGGAGCTCACTGATCCGGAAGCCCGTGACGAACAGGCCGAAGCGCTGCGCATCGCCAAGGCGCCGGAACCGGCACGCGCCGCAGCCCGACTGAAGCTCAACGACGCAGTCCGCACCGTGATTGCCGAAGGCCTCGACCTTCTCGGCGTCACCGCCCCCGACAAGATGTGAGGAACCCATGCCCATCACACCAATCTGGCCCGCAGGATCGGCGGTAAACACCGAAGGTGAGATCACCTTCCACGGACGTACCGCCGAAAGCCTGCTCGACGAATTCGGCTCGCCGCTCTACGTGGTCGACACCGACGACGTACGCGCCCGCGCAACCAAATTCGTGCAAGCCGCAGCCAACGCGTTCAACAACACCGTAACGCACGTGAGCTTTGCCGGAAAAGCGTTGCTTTCCAAGGAAATCTGCCGTATCGTCACCGAATCCGGCATGCTGATCGACACCTGCACCATGGGCGAGATGCGCATCGCGCTCGCCGCGGGCGTTCCCGGCAGGCGACTTGTGCTGCACGGCAACAACAAGTCCGACGCGGAAATCGAACTCGCCATCGAACAGGGATTTGCGAAAATCGTGGTCGATGAGCCGGACGAGCCGGAACGCATCGCACAGATCGCGAAGCGTCTCGGCAAGCGGGCCCGCGTCATGCTGCGCGTCACTTCCGGCATTCATGCGGGCGGGCACGAATTCGTGTCGACAGCCCATGAGGATCAGAAGTTCGGCGTCGCCCTGCTGCCGGTGGGCGCCGATGCCGGCAAGCTGGACATTCTCGACGACATGACCGGCGTGACTCCGGCCGTTACGAACGCGCGTATCGGCGAGAGCCATGACGAACGCGAGCTGCGCTACGACGTCAGGTATCCGTACGACATGAGCCATGAGAAGGTTTCCGAATCCGACCGCAGGCTGGCCGAAGCCATGACCATGATCGCGGACGGACCGGCCCTTTCCGTGCTCAAGAGCATCTACGGCCATCAGGACGTACTCGAACTGGTCGGCATCCACTCCCACATCGGATCCAACATCCATGACGCGGACGCCTTCATCCAGGCGGCGAAGCGCATGATGCTCCTACGCAAGACCTTCTACGCCACCGACGCGTACACGTTGCCGGAGGTCGATCTGGGCGGCGGCTATTCCGTGGCCTACACCGATGGTGAGGATTCCATGGACATCGACATGGAACTCGGCCGTCTCGCACAGGCCGTCACCGACGTGAACCGTGCGCTCGGCATGCCGGCCCCCGTCATCTCCTTCGAACCGGGACGTTGGACTGTCGCGCCCACCGGCGTGACGCTGTACCGCGTGGGCACGGTGAAGCCGGTCCGATTGACCGGGGACACGAAGAGCAAGGATGGCGAGCCGGTCACGGAACGTGTGTACGTGTCCGTCGACGGTGGTATGAGCGACAACATCCGCCCGGCGCTGTACGGCTCCGATTACACCGCGCGTCTCGCCAATCGCGAGGGATGCGTCGAGACGAAGCTGTGCCGCGTGGTCGGCATGCATTGCGAATCGGGCGACATCGTGGTTAACGAAGTGCGCCTTCCGGCCGATATCCACCGCGGCGACGTGCTTGCCGTGCCGGTTACCGGCGCATACGGACGCACGATGGCCAGCAACTACAACCAGGCGCTGATTCCCGCCGTCGTGAGCGTCGGCGAGGCTGGCGCGCATGTGATGATCCGTCGGCAGAGCGTCGACGATCTTCTGGATTGGGACGTCAGCGAGTAACGGATTTCGCTCTCGAATCTCACGTATCGGACGGCTTGCACGCGATTGGTGTGCAAGCCGTCCATTTTCTAGCGAAAACACAGCTTCACGTCATGTTGGGACCGTACAATGTGCAGGGTTACACCAATACTTCACATTCAAGGGAGGTTGCCTTGGCACAGGAAGATGTTGCGCCGATTCGCGTTGGATTGCTGGGAGCCGGCACCGTCGGTTCGCAGACCGCTCGTCTGCTTGTAGAACAGAAGGATGAGCTTGCGGCACGTATCGGTCGTCCGATCGAATTGACCGGCGTCGCCTGCCTTGACCCCGCGGAAACCGATCCGTTCCCGTGGATCGACAAGTCCATCGTGACCACCGACACCATGAGCGTCGCCACCAATTCCGACATCGTCGTCGAACTGATTGGCGGTACCGGAGTGGCACGCAAGTTCGTGCTCGCGGCAATCGAATCCGGTGCTTCCGTGGTGACCGCCAACAAGGCGCTGCTCGCCAAGTACGGTCCGGAAATCTATGCCGCCGCCGAAGCCAAGGGCGTCGACATCTACTTCGAGGCTTCCGTGGGCGGTGCCATTCCGTTCCTCAAGCCGCTGCGTGAATCGCTGGTGGGAGACAAGGTGACGAGCATGCTCGGCATCGTCAACGGCACCACCAACTACATCCTCGACGAAATGACCACCAAGGGCCTCGACTTCGACGACGTGCTCAAGGACGCCCAGGCCAAGGGCTACGCCGAAGCCGATCCGACAGGAGACATCGAAGGCTATGACGCGGCCAACAAGGCGGCCATCATGGCGACCCTCGGCTTCCATACCAACGTGACCATCGACGACGTGTCCGTCGAAGGCATCACCAAGATCACGGCCGAAGACATTGCTGCGGCGACCGCCGAAAACAAGGTCATCAAGCTGCTGGCCGTCGTGGAGAACGGCGAATCCGGCGTCTCCGCACGCGTGTATCCGGCGCTGATCTCCAACGAGCATCCGCTTGCCTCGGTGCATGGTTCCTTCAACGCCGTGTTCGTCAAGGCCGAAGCCGCCGACGACCTCATGTTCTACGGCCGTGGCGCAGGCGGCGCTCCCACCGCTTCCGCAGTGGTCGGCGACGTGGTCACTGAGGCGCGCCATATCGCCAAGGGCTGCACCGGTCCGGTCATTCCGCTGTACAACGACCTGAAGAAGGCTCCGATCGAGGCGTCCAGGGCTGAGTTCGCGGTACGTTTCGTGATCCACGACAACACCGGCGTGCTCGCCGCCATCGCGGCCAAGTTCGCCGAGCATGGCGTGTCCATCAACGGTGTGAACCAGGATCTCAAGCCCACCCTTAAGGATCCGGGTTACGACGGCGAGCTGCAGCAGCTGCGCGTGGTCACCCATATGACCGACGAGCTGACGCTACGCGAAACCATCGAGGATGTGTGCAAGCTCGAATGCGTGGTCGGCGAACCGTCGATTCTGCGCGTGATGAACTGATCGCAAGATGATGAGGGCCTACGGTTGCAAGCGATTGCAATGGTAGGCCCGCATTTGATTTAATGCTACCCAGGCTTCCTCTCCAATTTGACTCTTGTGCCGGACGGGTATACGGTGCATGATTTGTAGAGAAGATGTGACGAAGGACAACGAGATATGACCCCAGTTGCTCGCAAGGTACGTGTACGTGTTCCGGCCACCAGCGCCAACCTCGGATCCGGTTTCGATACGGTCGGACTGGCTTTGGACTACCACGACGAACTCGAATTCACGTTGTGCGCCGATCCGGTGAACACCGCGGCGCAGGTGATGATCGAAGGCGAAGGCGCCGACACCCTGCCGCGTGACGAAACCCACTTGGTGGTTTCCACCTTCCGTCGTGCATGCCAGACCTTCGGTCTTGGCCGCGTGGGATTCATCCTGCAGGCGCACAACAATATTCCCCAGGCGAGGGGTATGGGCTCCTCCGCCGAAGCGATCGTAGCCGGAATCGCGGCCGCGGCGGCCTTCGCGCAGGATGACGACCTCAACCGAGACGCCGTGTTCGAACTGGCCGCGGCAATCGAAGGTCATCCCGACAATGTGGCGCCAGCGGTATACGGCGGACTGACCATGTCTTGGGACATGGAGATCCCCGAAGGCATAGGCTCCGTTCCCATTCCTGGAGGAAACCCGCTGCACAACGGATTCCATACCGTCAACTACCGCGTTGCCGACGACCTGACCGCAGCCGTGTTCGTACCGGATTACGAACTGTCCACGGAAAAGGCCCGTCAGGCATTGCCCGGCGAGGTGAGCTTCAAGGATGCCGTGCACAACGTGTCCCGCGTGAGCCTGTTGCCCGCCGCCATGAACCCGGCCATGCTTACCGTCGGTCAGCGCCAGAACGCCAATGCGCTGCTGTTCGCTGCCACGCAGGACCGTCTGCATCAGCCGTATCGTGCCGGTCTCATGGAACCGTCGTGGGCATTGATCGAGAAGATGCGCGCCCGTGGATTCGCGTCCACGGTTTCCGGAGCCGGCCCCTGCGTACTGGTGCTGCACCATGGCGACGCTCGCGAGGAGCTTGAGCGGATCGCCGCGGACGAGCTCGCTTCCGGTCATTGGCGTGTGCTGCATCTTGGCGTCGACACCAAGGGCGTGCAGGTGGAACGCTCCTGATTTCGTCTGCGGGTGGAATGCAGGAACGCAATCGTCGAGATCTTGTGAACCTCTTCAATCGTTGATTTTCCTTTCAATGATCGAAGAGGTTTCTTTTATGTACGGAACCGTTTATCGGGCGAACCATCTGATTGTGGTCTCAAGAATCGTTTAGTGTAAGAAATTATGAGTGTTCCGCTGATTCTCGCTTCACAGTCCAAGCCGCGCCGTGACGTGCTGTTCTCGGCCGGCATCTGCCCGACCATCCGTGTGTCGAATGTCGACGAGCCGGCTGCGCTGGAACGCGCCTCAATCGAGGCGGGGGTCACAGTCGACGATCTGAGCGTGGAACAGCGCGTGAAAATACTGGCCTCGGCCAAGGCGCAGGCGGTATATCAGGCATACCTCAACGTTGCGCAGGCCGCGGCGGACGCGTCCGGGGAGCAGGTGACCGGATATCCGTTGAGGGCGGAGGAGATCGCGGACGATTGCGATTCGCGCGATGAGGTCGTTACGTTGCGTGCCGACATGGTCCAGTCCGAGTCCGACGTGCGTACCCGCGATTTTTCCGGAATCGCCGTGCCGACCGTCGTCGAGCCGATTGACGACGTTGCACGGAAGAAGCCGGGATTGACGCGTTCCCAGGTTGGACCGCTGATTCTTGGTTGCGATTCCATATTCCTGCTTGACGGCGAATGCCACGGCAAACCGCACAGCGAGGATGTGGCCCGGGAGCGCCTGCGTGCCATGCGTGGAGCCACGGGGGAATTGTGGACCGGCCACTGCATGATTGATTTCGCCACCGGCCGCACGGTTTGCGGTGCCAGCAAGGCCATCCTGCACTTCTGTGAATATTCCGATCGGGACATCGAACGTTACATCGCTACCGGAGAGCCGTTGGAAGTGGCCGGCTCCTTTACCTTGGAAGGGTTCGGCGGGGCGTTCATCGATTCCATCGAAGGCGATCCGCACGGCATCATCGGCCTGAGTCTGCCGTTGGCGCGTACATTGGCGGGCGAACTCGGCGTGGAATGGACCGACTTGTGGAATGTCGGTCCGGCCAATTCGGAGAAGAGCGCTCCGAGCAGTACGTTGCCGCCGAAGGAGAACGTGCTGCAGCCTGGCGACGGTTGGGTGGATTGCGCCTGCGGCCGCAAGCATTGGGGCATCAACGGCGCGTCCGGCGTGCTGCTGGCGCGGCGTGACGAGCATACCGGCGAAGTCACGCATGTGGTGATGCAGCATCGTGCGGCATGGAGCGCGGAAGGCGGAACATGGGGCATCCCGGGCGGCGCCACGGCGGACGGCGAAAGCCCCATCGAGGGGGCGCTGCGCGAATCGTATGAGGAAGCCAACATCACTCCGGAGAACATCGAGGTCGTCGGAACCTACTGTGAGGACCATGGGCCATGGGCGTATACTACCGTCTTCGCGTTCGAGAAGCCGGGGTGCCATGTCGAACCCAGGGCGAACGACGACGAAAGCATGGAGATCGAATGGATTCCCATCGATGAGGTGCCGAATCGCAAGCTGCTGACCGCCATGCGCACCGACTGGCCGAACTTCGCGGCGCGACTGCGGCAATTGGCTGCAAAATAACGCTTGTTAGCGCTAACTGAACTTTTGTGTAGAATAGTCGAAGGAGATGGCTCCGGATTACGGTTGTGGTCAAGGAGCATCGGTGGCGAGGATTGTGCACGAAAGGCGATGGGGCATGGCAGGCAGGCGTAACTCAGTCAACAAGCGTCCTTCGATGTTTGAAGTGGCGAAGCTCGCGGGGGTGAGCCATCAGACGGTCTCCCGGGTGATCAACCATTCCCCGGACGTTTCCGACGCCACACGAGAAAAGGTGCAGAAAGCGATCGACGAGCTTGGTTACAGGCCAAGCAATTCCGCGCGTGCACTTGCCTCGCACAGGTCGCGCACGATTGGCCTGATCGCCGGCGGACAACGTTTCTACGGCCCTATTTCCGCTATTTCGTCGATTGAATCGATGGCGCGTCAACATGGCTTGTTCATGACGGTGAGCATGGTGCATGAGGCGTTGTGCTCGCAGGAGGAGTTCGACGACCTGTGCCGCACGTTCGACGAGATGGACGTGGATGCGTTCATTTTCCTCACGCCGACCGATGTCATGTTTTCCGCAGCTTGCCGTGCGCAGATCACGCAGCCGCGCGTCATCGTCACGTCCACCCACGGCGGCGTCGGCGTGCAGGACGGACTGCGATTGATGAAGGCGTCTGACCGCCGTCGCGTTTCGGTTGTGGGGTTGGACCAGTGGGGCGCGATGAACGATGTGATGCGCATGGTCAGCGAATATGGACATCGTTCCGTGCTGTATTTCGCAGGCCCTAAGGACTGGCGTGATGCGGCCACTCGTCTGACTGCTTGGAACAAGCTTTGCGCGGGCAACTCCATCAGTACGGTGACGGTGCAGTGCGAGACGTGGGAGTCCTCCGAGGCGTACGGCAGGATGAACCATGTGCTTGACAACATCGGTCGTTCGGGAGGGCGGCTGTCCACCTGTGTGGTGTGCGCGAACGACAGTCAGGCGGTGGGTGTGGCGCGTGCCCTGCATGAGCATGGTGTCCGCATTCCGCAGGATGTGAGCTTGGTCGGATTCGACGATATGCCGGCGATGGACAATATGTTCCCGCCTCTTACCACGATTCAGCCCGATTTCGAGCAGCTTGGCGTGGCCGCCATGCGTGAGGCGTTGTATTTGCTGGGGGAGGGTGACGAGACGTCGTTCGCATCCTCGCAGCATGGTGTGGGATTGATTCCCGCGAAGGTGATGAACCGCAGTTCCCTGGGGCCGGTCCTCCGTCGCTAATTCTCCTTTTTGTGCTTGACACGCGAGGTTGTGTGGGTCGCTTATTGCGTTTAGAATAGTGAGCGTTAACAGTGAGCGCTAACATCCCATCGACAACGTGGTTGAGATGCGCTCTGGAACAAGGAGATTGTATGGTGCAGGAGCACAAGCTTGACGATCAGGTGGCAGTGACCGCCGAGAAGATTCGTGCCGGCAAGACGAGCCTGGGCATTGAGTTCGGTTCCACCCGAATCAAGGCCGTGCTTGTGGACGACACGTACGCCACCATCGCCGCGGGCGATTTCGGTTGGGCAAGCCATCTTGAGGATGGTCTGTGGAGCTATTCCCAGGAAGAGATCTGGACCGGTCTGCAGACCGCGTACGCCAAGCTGGCGCAGGATGTCGAGAGCGCCTACGGCGAGAAGCTGACCCGCGTGGGACACATCGGCTTCTCCGCCATGATGCACGGCTATCTCGCCTTCGACAAGGACGGCGAACTGCTGGTTCCGTTCCGTACCTGGCAGAACACCAACACCTCCGCCGCCCACGAGAAGCTTTCCGAGCTCTTCCAGTACAACATTCCCGAGCGTTGGTCCATCGCACACCTGTACCAGTGCGTGCTCAACAATGAGGAGCACATCGGCAAGGTCGACTTCATCACCACCCTCGCCGGCTATGTGCACTGGAAGCTCACCGGCAAGAAGGTGCTCGGCGTGGGAGATGCCTCCGGCATGTTCCCGATCGACCCGACCACCCGCACCTACGAGACCGAATTCATCGATAAGTTCAACGCGCTTCCGGAAGTCGCCGCACAGCCGTGGAAGCTTGCCGACCTGCTGCCCGAGCCGCTGGTCGCCGGCACTCCCGCCGGTGAGCTCACCGAAGAGGGCGCCAAGCTGCTCGACCCGACCGGAACCCTTCAGCCGGGAATCACCTTCGCTCCGCCGGAGGGCGACGCCGGCACCGGCATGGTGGCCACCAACTCCGTGCGCGTCCGCACTGGCAACGTGTCCGCGGGAACCTCCATCTTCGCCATGGTCGTGCTTGAGCACAAGCTGGCGCGTCTGCACCCGGAAGTCGACCTCGTCACCACTCCGGCCGGCGATCTGGCCGGCATGAGCCACGCCAACAACTTCACCTCCGACCTCAACGCCTGGGTCGGCCTGTTCGGACAGTTCGCCGCGGCGATCGGCCAGCCGGTCGACGCCGGAACCCTGTACGGAACGCTCTTCCGCTCCGCGATCGCCGACGACGTTGACTCCAACTGCGGCGGCCTGATCAACTACCCGTTCCGTTCCGGCGAATTCCTCGCCGGGCTGCCGGAAGGCCGTCCGCTGTTCGCACGCGGCCCGGAGGCCAACATGAGCCTGGGCAACTTCATGCGCGCCCAGCTGTTCAGCGCGTTCTCCCCGGTCAAGATCGGCATGGACGTCATGACCAAGGATGAAGGTGTGGCCGTTGACTCCCTCGTGGGGCATGGCGGCATCTTCACCACTCCGAAGGTGGCGCAGAAGATCCTCGCGGCCGCGTTCAACACCCCGATCAAGGTGATGTCCACCGCAGCCGAAGGCGGCGCTTGGGGCATGGCCGTGCTTGCCGACTACCTGTTCCATGCGGACCAGCCGCTGGACGAATTCCTCGACTCCCGTGTGTTCGCCGACGCGGCGTCCACCACGGAAGAACCGGATTCCGGCGACGTGGAAGGCTTCGAGGAATTCTTCGACCGCTTCCGCAAGGGACTGCCGATCGAGCACGCGGCAATCGAATCCATTCCGCTGGAAACCAAGTAACAAATCGAACGAAAACCGTAAACAAGACCTGACGAAAGGAACATACCATGGCAACTCTGGCTGATTACGGCCCCGAAGTACGCGCCGAAGTCAAGCAGGTGCGCGAAATCGTAGCAACCCTGCACGAGCAGCTGATCAAGTGGAACCTCGTTGTGTGGACCGCCGGCAACGTGTCCCAGCGTCTGCGCACCGCCGACCTGATGGTGATCAAGCCGTCCGGCCTGCGCTACGAGTACCTGACCCCGTCCAGCATGGTCGTGTGCGATCTCGACGGCAACGTGGTCGACGGCTCCGAATCCCCGAGCTCCGACACCGCGTCCCACTGCTACATCTACCGCAACATGCCCGACGTGTACGGCGTCGTGCACACCCACTCCACCTACGCCACCGCATGGGCGGCTACCGGCCAGAACATTCCGTGTGGCCTGACCATGATGGGCGACGAGTTTGGCGGCCCGGTGCCGGTCGGACCGTTCCGTCTCATCGGCTCCGAGGCGATCGGCGAAGGCGTTGTGGAAACCCTGAAGAAGTACCCGAAGTCCCCGGCCGTGCTCATGCAGAACCATGGTCCGTTCACCATCGGCAAGGATGCGGAAGGCGCGGTCAAGGCCGCTGCCATGACCGAGGAAGTGGCACACACCATGTGGGCCGCCAAGCAGCTCGGCGAGATCATCCCGATTCCGCAGGAAGACATCGACAAGCTGAACGACCGTTATCAGAACGTCTACGGACAGCACTGACGCGCGTCGGTTCCGCAACTCACGTCAACTCACGTTAAACAAACCCCAACAACGAAGTAAAGGAAACAACATGGCAATGGAAAACCCGTTCGAGGGTAAGGAAGTCTGGTTCGGCGTCGGATCGCAGGACCTCTACGGCGAGGAAGCCCTCCGCCAGGTGGCCGAGCAGTCCGGCGAAATGGTCGACGCGCTCAACGCCACCGGCAAGATCCCGGTCAAGATCGTGCTCAAGCCGACCCTGAAGTCCTCCGACGGCGTCAAGGCCTTCATGGTCGAGGCTTCCGCCAACCCGAACGTCATCGGCGTGATCACCTGGTGCCACACCTTCTCCCCGGCCAAGATGTGGATCCGCGGCCTCGAAGTGCTCACCAAGCCGCTGCTGCAGCTCAACACCCAGCACCATTTCGAGATTCCGTGGGAAACCCTCGACATGGACTTCATGAACCTGAACCAGGCCGCACACGGCGACCGCGAGTTTGGTTACATCCTGACCCGTCTGGGTATCAACCGCAAGATCGTCGTCGGCCACTACACCGATCCGGAAGTCGCCGAGCAGATCGCCACCTGGACCCGCGCATGCGCCGGTTGGGACGCATCCAACAACATGAAGGTCATGCGTTGGGGCGACAACATGCGTAACGTGGCCGTCACCGAAGGCGACAAGACCGAGGCCGAGCGCGTTTTCGGCGCTTCCATCAACACCTGGGCCGTCAACGAACTGTGCGCGGCCTACGAAGCCGTCAAGGACGATCAGGTCAAGGACCTCATCGAGGACTACAAGGCCAAGTACGACATCGATCCGGAACTGCTTGACGCCAAGTACGACTCCCTGTTCATCGCGGCCAAGGAAGAGGCCGCGATGGTCAACATGATGCGTGCCAACGGCTGCACCGCGGGCGTCGACAACTTCGAGGACCTCGGCACCCTGCCGCAGCTGCCGGGCGTCGGCCCGCAGCGTTTCCCGTCCGAGTACGGCTTCGGCTTCTCCGCCGAAGGCGACTGGAAGACCGCTGTGCTCGTGCGCATCGGCGCCGTGATGGGCTTCGGCCTTGAGGGTGGCGCATCCCTCATGGAGGACTACTCCTACAACTTCGTGCCGGGCCGTGAGAAGATCCTCGGCTCCCACATGCTCGAAACCTCCCCGGCCATCGGCACCATCGCCAAGCCGAAGCTGGAGATCCACCCGCTCGGCATCGGCGGCAAGGCCGATCCGGTGCGTCTGGTCTTCACCGGCGCTCCGAAGAAGGACGCCGTGGTCGTGTCCATGTCCGACGTGCGTGAACGCTTCCGTCTGACCATGAACGTGGTCGACATCGTCGAGCCGGACGGATCCCTCAAGGATCTGCCGTGCGCCCGCGCCCTGTGGGTGCCGCGTCCGGACCTGAAGACCTCCGCCGAGTGCTGGCTGCGTTCCGGCGCTTCGCACCACACCTGCATGACCACTTCCGTCGGTCGTGAGGCTTGGGAGGACTTCGCACGCATCGCCGGCGTGGAGCTCGCCACCATCGACGAGAACACCACCGCCCGCGAGTTTGAGCGCGACCTCGAGATCAGCGAGATGTACCACCGTCTCAACAACCGTCACTGAGATGCGTTAGTTGCGTCGGCCATCGGTGGATTCGGGTTTCCGGTCCACCAGTGCTGACAAAATTTTGAGCGTCTGCGAATCAGGATGATTCCCGATTCGCAGACGCTCACTTTGTATTGGGCGGCTATGGCCGCCCATAGGCTGAAATCTGGCAATGTGAGGTTTTACGCATTGGTGTCTGTTCGACCGTACGGCGGCATCCGCACGTTCGAACATGCACCATGCACTCAGTCGTACAGCGAGATGCAGTGCTCCACGAGATCCCAGAACTTTTCCACGTCCACATCAATGGCGATGTCGGTGTTCTTGGGTTCGTCGGTGAGCAGGAAGTAGTCGCAGTTGGTGCGGCCGTAGCTCTGCTCGCTGGAGATTTCGATATCGGTGTGCATGTTCTTGACGGTCACGATGGAGCGGTCGATCAGGTAGGCCACGGTGGTCGGATCATGCAACGGGCCGCCTTCCCATCCGAAGGTCTTCTTCTGTCCCTTGTTGAAGAAGGTCATCAGGTCGCAGAAGAGCGTTCCGGCCGGGTTGTCGTACTTGCTCATGCGCTCGATGACGGAAGGTAGCGCCAGAACCTTGCGGGTAATGTCGAGACCCATCATGGTCACCTTGACTCCGCTGGAGAAGACGATATGCGCGGCCTCGCCGTCGGCCCAGATATTGAACTCGGCGGATGGGGTCACGTTGCCGAGCTGGTAGCAGCCGCCCATAAGCACGATTTCCTTGATCTTCGGCACGATGCGCGGTTCGATGCGCATGGCCATCGCGATGTTGGTCAGCGGACCGGTTGGAACGAGGGTGATGTCTCCATCGGACGCCATGAGCGTCTCGATGATGAAGGCGATCGCGTGCTTGTCTTCGATGGTGCGGGTCAGCTCTTCGAACTTCGGGCCGTCGAGTCCTGAATCACCGTGGACGCGCTCTTCGACAGGGCGCGGCTCGATGACCATCGGAACGCTCATGCCCTTGTAGACGGGCACGTCGATGCCGAGGTACTGCACTACGTTCAACGCGTTCCTGGTTACCTTCTCCAAGGTCTGATTGCCTCGTACGGTGGTGATGCCCAGCAGTTCGATGTCCGGATGCTTGGCCGCCATCATGATGGCGACGGCGTCGTCGTGTCCCGGATCGCAATCGAGGATGATTTTCTGAGCTGCCATAATAACTCCTTTGTTGATAAATCGATTTGGCAAACATATTTTTAACATTGTTCACCATGGAAGTCAAATGTGGGACACGCCGTAACCCCCATCCCTTAGAATGAGGCGGGAGGTATTGGAAATGCGCGTAACCATGAAGGACATAGCTCGAGAAACCGGCACATCGGTTCCAACGGTTTCTTTGATTCTGAGTGGTAAACCGTTTAGGGTCTCGGAAGAGACCAGACAGAAGGTGCTCAAAGCGGCGGAAGACATGCATTATGTGCGTAATCGCGCGGCCAGCGACCTTCGTATGGGAGTGAACAACACCATCGGCCTGATCGTGCCGGACATCGGCAACGACTTCTATGCGACATTCGCCAAAGGCGTGGAGCGGGAATGCCGGGAACGGGGCTGGGGCGTTATGCTCAACAATTCCGACAATCAGCCGACTCGAGAGCGTGAGTATATCGAACTGATGTACGGCAAAAACGTCGAAGGCATCATCCTGGCCAGCGCAGCGGGGGACGAGTCCCAGGAGGCCGACAACATGAACGTGCTCTCGAAACGTGGCATACCGCATGTGATGCTTGATTTTTCCGGAGAA
Source organism: Senegalimassilia sp. (assembly GCA_963619615.1). Classification (GTDB taxonomy): domain Bacteria; phylum Actinomycetota; class Actinomycetes; order Actinomycetales; family Bifidobacteriaceae; genus Bifidobacterium. The sequence continues at coordinate 27,525 of CAVEXE010000018.1, forward strand.
GGCGATGCGGATGTGGTCACCGGAGACCATCTCGCCGGTGGGCGGACGGCAACGGAATACCTGATACGTCTCGGGCACAAACGCATAGCCTGCATTACGGGTCCCCGGTATCTTGAAGGTTCGCGCAGCAGACTCGAAGGATACCGTCAAGCGTTGGAATTCAATGGTTTGACGTTCGATTCCGATCTGGTTTTCGAGGGTGACTACACCTACGACACCGCGATGGAAGTGTCCAGAATGATGGATTGGAACGGATTCACGGCGGTGTTCGCCTTCAACGATCTCATGGCGCTTGCGGTGTGCAATGTGGCTTCTGAAATGGGGTATTCTGTTCCGGAGGATTATTCCGTGATCGGATATGACGGTATGTTTTTCTCCGGACTGATGAATCCGGGGTTGACCACCATGAGCCAGCCCTTGCAGCAGATGGGCCGTGAGGCTGCGGAGATGCTGATTCGCCGTGTGCGCGAGCCGAAGGCCGAACGCATGGTGAAGGTTCATGTTCCGAAACTTGTGGTGCGTTCCAGTACGGCTCCTTACCGCGTGCGCTGACGGTAGGCGATCCGTCCGGCGTCGATATATGCCGGTTATGGCGGTTGTACCGGTGTCGGACGGATCATGCCACATCAATCGCGGCGGATCAGAAGGGAAGACGCGAAGGCGGCGAGTAGTATGACCGAGCTTACGGCCATGCTTCCTGCGTATCCGGTTGCGGATTGCGTGCCGTACAGCACCAGATAGCTGATTCCCGACGCAAGGTTGAACGCGCCGGCGTTGAGTCCCGGCAACAGTCCCGGGCTGGTTTTCGGTGATAGGTCAACAGCCAATGCGTTGATCATGATGTTGACCACGCCGACGTATCCGATGCCCAGTAGCGCCGAAAGCGCGACGACGCTTCCTTTTGATGGTGTGATGACGGCGAATATGCCGAATGCCGCCACTGCGGCGGTTGCGGCGAGGCCGATTCGAAACACCTTGATGTAGCCGATCCGGCTGGCCAGTATTCCCGAAAGAATCGCCATGGCCATGCCGGTGATCGCATAGGGCACCAGAGTGACGAGTGTGGATGAAGCCGCATCCATTCCCAAGCCGTTGCCCTTGTCTTGCGCGAATGCGGGTATGATGCCGTTCATCAGAGCGAAAACACCCGACATCGCGATGGTTGTGGTGAGCAGGAACGTTGTTGTTGATCTGCGCGTGAGGAACGGAATCGGTGCCAAAGGGTGTGTGCTGGCGTGTTCTATTCTCCAGAAAGTCGCGAATCCGATGATGGAGATGAGGCAAAGTGCGGCGGGTACGGCGAAATTGACGTTTTCGGATCGCAGCAGGGTCAGGGCCACGAGTAGTGTGCTGACCGCCACGCTTAGCGCCCCGATTCCTGGCCAATCCATGCGTGTTGGTTCGGGTAACGAGCTTTCACGTGTGGACAGCGATATCAGGATGATTCCCAGCATTCCGGTGGCGGCCATGGTCCAGAATACCGGTCTGTATCCGGATGCGTTGGCCAGCCAGCCTCCCGCAAGCGCGTCGGTTCCCGCGATTCCGCCGTTGGTGCAGGTGACGACGGCGAGCAGCCTTGCGTACTGACGATCGTCCTGCACTTGGTTGCGCAGCATGAGCAGGCATAGTGAGATGATGGGGCCGGTTACGCCTTGCAGCGCCCTTCCAAGCATAAGCAGGGCCGGATTCGGGGCGGTCGCCGAAATGATGCATCCCACTGTCGAGATGGCCAGCATGGCGATGGTGGTTTTCTTGCGTCCGATGGAATCTCCCAAAGATGGCAGGAACAGCGAGAATATCGCGGACGATGCGAAGAAGACGGTTTGCGTGGAGCTGATCTGTTCGGCGCTGGCATGGAGTTCTGTCGCCATGGATGGCAATGCGGGGGAGAGCATCGACGCATTGAACTGGTATGAGAAGATGGCGATGAGAAATGCGAGCATGGAAACGGCGAGCGGTACGTTTCCGTGTTTCCGTGAGAGTGGCGACTTTGTGGTTCTCGTGGATGAGTCGGATATGCCCATGGATGGTCCTTTCCGGTTGTGTTGGGATTGTTGTTGCATACTCGTGATGGCAAGTACATAACTTGCTAAATCGATTTGGGAATACTGTAAAACTTCATGCGCCGTGTTTTTGTCGGCGTGTTGCGTGCTTATCCGCCTTCATTTCGTTGAAAAATCGGGAATCGCTTCCGCAATTATGCGCTCCTTTACTGTAATTATGTTTTGACAGTAGTGATAAATCGATTTATCATCATCTTACTCGTCGACGAAGATGTTGTAATCCGCAACAACAAAGGAGTTTTCAATGAGGAAAGAAAGCGGCAAATCCATCGCGTTTCTGATGGTCGCGTTCCTTACCGCAACATTCGCGTTCCAGCTCAACGCATCCATGCTTTCGCCGGCATTGGTCACCATGCAGACGGAGCTCAATACCACGGCCACCCAAATCGGCCTGTCTCAAACGGTCTTCTTTACATCGTCGGCGCTATTCTCGCTGTTCCTGCCTCGTCTGGCCGATTTGGTGGGTCGTAAGAAGGTGCTTATGGGCATGCTCGTCTCCACCGTGGCCGGCTGCAGTGTTGCCGCACTCGCGCCGAACGTTCCGATACTGCTGCTCGGACGCCTGTTGCAGGGCACGGCTGGTCCGATCGTGACGCTGTGCATGATCATGTTGCATGTTCGTGTGACGGATGAAGCGAAATATACGAAGCTGATGGCCATCATCACCTCCGTCAACGGCGGAATCGCGGGCGTCGATGCGATCGCCGGAGGTTGGATCGCCGGTACTTGGGGCTATCGCCCGATTTTCTGGACCATGGCCGTTATCGGCCTCGTTTCCGCAGTGCTCGTTGCCATCGTCGCAGACGACAGCAAAGCCGTTTCCGCCGGTGAAAACGACAAGATGGATTGGCCTGGGGCCATCTTCCTGGTGCTTGCCGTCGGCACCGCTCTGACGGCGGTGAATTCCATGCAGCGCATCTCCGAAGTGAACTGGCTGTTCGTCGGCGCGCTGCTTCTTGTGGCGGTCGTGGCCTTCGTGGTGTTCTGGAATGTTGAGAAGCGCAGCGCCCATCCGCTGTCTCCGGTCCACTACATCAAGCAGCGTCGTACATGGGGATTGCTGCTCACCGCATTTCTGACGCTGTCGGGCGTGTTCGCCATCATGAACGGCGTGGTGCCGGCCATCGCCCAAGACACCGAGTTCGGTGCCGGCATCGCGACCAGTGTGTCATCCTTCGTCACCCTGACTCCGTACGCGCTCGTGGGCTTGGCGTTCGGTCCGATCTGCGGCGTGCTGGCGACCAAGTTCGGATATCTGAAGGTATTGCGCTGCGGTCTGCTGGTCAGCGTAGGCGCGGCCGCGTTCGGCGTGTATGTGGCGCATTCTCCAAGCCTTGCCGGTCTGCTGGTCATGTCCATCGTTATGGGCCTGAGCTATGCGGGTTGCGCGAACATCATGCTCAACGGTTTAGGCATCGTGCTTTCCCCGCAAGACAATCCCGGATACCTTCCGGGATTCAATGCCGGCGCGTTCAACCTTGGCGCGGGCATCAGCTATACGATTCTGTATGGCATCATGGATGCGTTCGCCGAATCGTCGGGCACCACGGCCGGCTACATGTCCAGCATGATCGGCGGCGCGGTGATTCTGCTGCTTGCCCTTGCCTGCTCGTTCCTGATTCCCAAGCCGGAAAGCCTGAACGCCTGATAAGGCAAACGAAACGGTAGCACGATAAACGACAAAAATGGCGGATGATGATGATGAGATTGGTCCCATCATCATCCGCCATTTTTTATGCGTTGTGGTCCCGCTCGTACCGGAACCACAACATACTCAGCGCTTGTCGGAGTAGATCTGCTGCGCGATCACATCCGCGAACTCACGGTTGATTGCCGGGCGTACGATCTTCAGCGAAGGCGTCAGGCACTTGTTCTCCTGGGTGAACTGCGTGTCCAGAATGACGAACTTGCGCACGGATTCGGCACGCGAGACCGTGGCGTTCGCACGGTCGACGTACTTCTGAATCTCGTCGCGCACCGCGGCCGCGGTCGCCACACGGTCAAGGGGAGTGTCGGCGGAAAGCCCGACGGACGGCAGCCAGGCCGCCAGTCCTTCCGGATCCAACGTGATCAGCGCGCCGATGAACGGACGGTTGTCCCCAACCAGCACGGCATGCTCGACGATGCCGCACTTCGCGATCTCCTGCTCCATGGGAATCGGGGAAACGTTCTTGCCGCCCGCGGTGATGATGATGTCCTTCTTACGTCCGGTAATCGCAATGCGGCCTTCATCGTCGATCGTCGCAAGATCGCCTGTCTTCAGCCAACCATCTTCGGTGAACGCTTCGACGGTCTTCTCCGGCAGATTATGGTAGCCGACGAACACGTTCGGACCCTTCACCAGCAGTTCGCCGTCTTCGGAAATGCGAACGGAGGATCCCGGAGCGGGCTGGCCTACGGTGCCGATCACATTGTCGTCGACGCGGGTTGCGGCGAACGGTGCCGCGGTCTCCGTCATGCCGTATCCCTGAATCATGGGAAGGCCGATACCCGCGAAGAAGTGCGCCAGCGACTCGTCCAACGGAGCGCCGCCGCATGCCACGAAACGAATCTTCGGGCCGAGCGCGCCGCGGATGGAACGGTAGACGGAAGTCTCATACGACATATGGCGTGCGATCTGCTTCATGGTCGGCTTCTTGCCCGCCTGCTGGGTGCGCGACCATTCGCGCGCATCCTCGGCGGCCTTGTAGAACAGGCGTCCCTTCCAGCCCATGCCGGCCTTGCGCGAAGCCGCGTTGTACACCTTCTCGAACACGCGCGGCACGCCCAACAGGTACGTCGGTTCGAAGGAGCGCACATCCGGAAGCAGCGACTTGGTGTCGGGCAGGTAGCCGACCACGCCGTCGTCGGATGCGATCGAAGCATATTGGATGAACCGTGCGAAGCAGTGCGCAAGCGGCAGGAACAGCAGCAGACGTGGAAGGTTATCGGTGATCATCGGGTGCAGCGCGAGGCTTGCCGCACGCGTGATGGAAACGAAGTTGCGGTGGGAAAGCTCGACGCCCTTCGGGGAACCCGTGGAACCGGACGTGTACACGATGGTGGCCAGATCGTCGGCGGTCACCGAGTCGACGCGCTCGGCCAGCTCCTCGTCGGAGACCGTGACGCCCATGCCTTCCAATGCACCCATCGCATTCGCTTCGAGCATGAGGATATGCTGCAGGCTCGGGCAGTTGTCGATCACCGAATCAAGGCGGTCGAAGCGTTCGCGATTGTCGGCGATGGCGAGTTTTACGGTGGAATCATTGATGATGCGTTCGGCCTGCGCCGCGGAATCCGTGTCGTAGATCGGTACGCTCACCGCTCCGATCGCGGCCAGGGCGAAGTCGAGCACGCCCCACTCGTAGCTGGTGGACGCGAAGACGGTGACCGCGTCCCCTTTGCCGATTCCGAACGCGATCAAGCCCTTGGCCGCGGAGATCACGGCCTGATGGAATTCGCCGGTGGTGATGTTGGCCCACCTTCCCGGCCCGGTCTTGCGTGCCGCGATGATGGTGTCTTCGCCGGTACGTTCGATGCGTTCGGTGAGCATGGAGTAGATGGTTTCGTCGTCGCGTACCTCAACGGAAGCGCCCGGGGTCGTGTACTCGGTGAGCATGAAGCGTTCTCTTTTCTCGCGGATCCCCGCGTGTCTCGCGCCCGGAGCGTGCGGTCCGTCGATTGGTGCCGCACTCCTTTGAGCGCCCCGCACATTATAAGACTCGCTGCTTGGAGTTTGCATTGTGAGAAGCAACAAGAAACATTCGATGGTTTTTGTGTGAACTGACAAACCGTCTGAAAGTGTTACTTGGAGGGCATCGGCAAGGGGGAGTGATTCCTACTGCAAAAGGTTTGACGCTGATGAGAGTGGGTGTCTGGAAAGGTGCTTCAAAGTGGGGTGAAACCATACATCGCAAGGAAAAATGCTGTTGTGGAAGCAGGTCTTTTTCGGGTAGACTTGCCAGTGACGCAACCAATACCCTTGCGTCGAGGCTGTGTGCTCAAAGGCGAACATCCAGCCCCTAATCATGGGACCGATTTCGTGGCTGTTTTTTGCAAGGCGAAGGTGATTCTGGTCGTGTTGCCGGAATGTGTGGCATTTTGGTTGTGTTGTTGGCTGTGTTGTTGGTTGTGTTGTTGGTTGGACCGTCGGTTGGGTTGTCGACTGGGCCGTCGTGAGATTTCCCATTGTTATTTCAGGTTTGCTCCACTAGCCTGAAGTGAGGTATGCGTTGCGATGAGCGGGTGCGCGATCGTCCGGTTATGTATCTGTTATATGAAAGAGGCTGCATGTTCGATAAAAGGCTATTCTCCCTGGCTCCCGGAGTAGGCAGGCTGGTCGCCGCAAAAGTGGTATGCATGTGGATTGGATTGCTGGCCAACATCGCCTTCGTGATCGCAGTGGTGCATTTGCTGGAAAATCTGCTGTTCGGCACGGAAATGACGATGTTCGCATGGCGCAACGGCATCGCCAATCTGTCTCTGCTGGAATCCGGGACGAGCGGAATCGCAGCCGTATCGTACGCGCAGTGCGTAATCGTCATGGTCGTGTCGGCAATCGTGCGATTCCTGATGATGCGAACCGCGGCATATTTCGGAACCGAATCGTCGGAACGCGTCAAACTCGCCCTTCGCGAGAAACTCTTCAATAAGATGCTCGCGCTCGGCCCCTCATATTCCCAGAGGACCAGCACCGCCGACGTGGTGCAATCCGCCGGCGAAGGCATCGAACAGATACAAAGCTTCTTCGAACTGTTCCTGCCGCAACTGTTCTACGCGGTGCTGGCTCCCGTGACCTTGTTCTTCGTGGTGGCGCCGGTCAACCTGCCATCGGCCGTGACGCTGCTCGTCTGCGCGCCACTCATCGTGCTGATCGTCGGATTCGTGGCCATGCGCGCCGCACGCGTATTCAAACAATATTGGGGCAAATACACCGACATGGGGTCCGCGTTCCTCGACAACCTGCAAGGGCTGGAAACGTTGAAAACCTTCGATGCGGACGAGCGCGCGGCCCAGGATATGGACGAAAAAGCCGAGCATTTCCGCACGATGACCATGAACGTGCTGCAGATCCAGCTGCGCTCGCTTACCGCGATGGACGTCGTGGCGTACGGAGGTGCCGCGGCCGGCATCGGCGTGGCCATATGGCAGTATGCGATCGGTGGAGCGTATTCGGCATCCGGACTTCCTGCGTTCCTGCGATTCACGAATATTGGCGTGCTGCCGATTTCCGGCGTGCTGTTGATCGTGCTGCTGTCCGCCGACTTCTTCATTCCGCTGCGTCAACTCGGCTCCTTCTTCCATGTTGCGATGAACGGCATGACCTCGACGAAACGCATTTTCGCGCTGCTCGACGTGCGTGAGCCGGAACGGGGAACGACCGTCCTGCCCGCATACAGCAGCGGAGTCGCGGTCTCGCTGCGCAACGTCTCGTTCCGATACAACCCCGAGGCGGAAATATGCGCGGTGAAAGACGCGTCCTTCACGGCCGAACCGGGATGTCTCACCGCGATCGTGGGGCAATCGGGATCCGGAAAAACAACGACTTCGGAAATCATCATCGGCGCGCTTACCGGATATGAAGGATCGGTGACATTGGCGGTCCGGGGAAGCGGCGTCGTAGGCGAATTGAACGGACTCACCTTGGATTCGCTCAGATGGAACCTGACCATGGTCGGCGCACGAAGCCACCTTTTCGCCGGAACACTGCGTGAGAACCTGCTCATGGCCCGCCCGGATGCCACCGACGAAGACCTGTGGAGGGCGCTCGATGCGGCCCGCATAGCCGATTTCGTACATGCCGATCCGCAGGGGCTCGACCTGCATATCCAACAGGATGCGGCGAATCTTTCCGGAGGGCAGCGTCAACGCATCGCAATCGCCCGCGCACTGCTGCGAGGCAGCGCGATCTACGTGTTCGACGAAGCCACCAGCAGTGTGGACGTGGAAAGCGAGGCGCTGATCCTGCAGACCATTCGGGATCTCGCCAACAGCGGCAAAACCGTAATCATGGTCACGCATCGCATGGCGAACGCGATGGCGGCGGACCACGTGGTCGTGTTCGACCATGGCCGGACTGTCGAACAAGGCAATCATGCGGATCTCATGGAACTGAACGGCGTGTATGCCTCGCTGTTCCACGCTCAGGAAGTCGTGGAACGATTCGGTACGGAGCACGCTTCGGCGGAAGGCGATTCTTCGGAAATCGATTCTTCGGAAAATGGTCTTTCGGAAATTGATTCTTCGGAAATCGATTCTTCGGAAGACGCGGATACGTCCTTTGCGGAAAATGCATGCGAAGCCGCGCAGTCGCAAGCGGTGCAATCCGACCTGCAAGCGCAAGCGGCACAATCCAATCCGCAATCGCAAGCGGTGCAATCCGACCTGCACGTCGCGCTGCGGCTACTGCGCGAAGTAGGCCCCCTACGCAAATACATGATCATCGCCTGCGCGTGCGGCATACTCGGCCATCTCGCCGCAACATTCCTGCCGGTGTTCGGCGTGGCCGCAGCCTTCGCCGTACTGGGCCTGCGCGTCTGGAACCTCAGCCTCCCCGCCGCGATCGCAGGCATGACGGTCTGCGCGCTCATCCGCGGAGGCATGCGCTACGCCGAACAATACATGAACCACAACGTGGCATTCCGCCTGCTCGCACTGTTCCGCACCAAAGCATTCGCGGCGCTGCGCCGTCTCGCGCCCGCGAAACTCTCCGAAAAAGGCAAAGGCGATCTCATCGCACTGATCACCACCGACGTGGAACTGCTGGAAATCTTCTTCGCACACACCATTTCGCCGATCGTCATAGCGGTGACGACCACCGTACTATACGCGATCGCACTCGCCACGCTTACCCCCGCGCTCGCGGTCACGCTCATCATCGCGCATATTGTGGTCGGAATCGTTCTTCCCAAACTCTTTGCGCTTGCGGTAAGGGGCTTGGGTGCCCAGATTCGTGCGGAATCCGCCGCGCTCGACGATGAGATGCTCGATGACATGCGTGGAATCGGGGAGATCATCCGTTTCGGGCAGGGGGAATCCCGTCTTGCCGTGATTGTTGCGCACACGCGCTCGCTGTGGGCCAACCGTGCTCGTTTGAGCGCTCGAAATGGCGATTTTGCTGGCCTGGGTGCGGTTTTGGTGATGCTGTTCACCGCAATTGCCGCCTTCCTGGCGATCAGTGTACCCAGTTTCGTGATGTACTCCAGCTTCGGAATGCAGGTTGCGGTGCGATTGGATACGGCGAAGATCGTGGCCGCGTTCGTACTGCTTGCCAGCTCGTTCGGTCCGACTCTGGCGTTGAGCGCCTTGCCTGCGAACCTTACGCAGACGTTCGCTTCGGCACGTCGTCTGTTCGCGCTGATGGATGAGGCTCCGGCAGTGGAGGAAACCGGTACTTTGCGGCCGGAATATCATGGCATGGCCATGCGGGATGTGACGTTTGGGTATGGAACGGGCTCCGCTTCCGACGCTCCGGTGCTCTCGCATGTTTCGATTGACGTTCCGAAACATGGAATCCTTGGTATTCAGGGGCCTTCCGGGCGAGGTAAGTCCACGTTGCTCAAGCTGCTCATGCGCTACTGGGATCCGCAATCCGGCGTGGTCGAGCTTTCGGGCGTGCCGCTGCCGCAAGTCGATGCGTCTTGGCGTCGCGACGTGCAGACCATGATGGGGCAGGAGACGTACCTGTTTGACGGCACGATTCGTGAAAATCTCATGATTGCCTTGCCGACTTCCATGGCTAATGTTTCCGTGACCGATGCTATATCCTCTTGCGTTGCCGATTCCGGTGGGGTTGGTTTCGGAGGCGTCGACGCTGACGGGATTAATCGGATGCTGCGAGATGCTCTCGAAAAAGCATCCGCGCTCGATTTGGTTGATTCGTTGCCTGAAGGTCTTGATACTCGCGTCGGAGAATTGGGTGACCGTTTGTCGGAGGGCGAGCGGCAGCGTATCGGCTTGGCCCGCATTTTCCTGCGGAATGCGGATTTGGTGCTCTTTGACGAGCCGACGAGCCGTCTTGATTCCTACAACGAATCCGTGATTCTGCGGTCCATAGATAGGCTGGCGCAGGATGGAAGCGCGGTTGTGCTTGTCTCGCACCGGGATTCGACCATGCGCATCGCGCAGCATGTGATTCGCGTGTGAGCGGCATGTGATTCATATGTGATCGGCATGTGATTCGTGCGTGGATTTTGCCGGATTCTTGTACGCGTATTGCTGGATTTGTGTGCGGGCATTGCGGGGTTCTTGCGTGCGCATTGCGGGCGATGTCCGCAATGTGGTCGCGGAAAGGCCTTCCGGATATCCGTATTTCTATGACGCGTGCGAACGGACGAATCGAACGCGGGAATCGCAGGTGAGGCAAGAAAACGGGTGAAAATATGTCGGGTATCGCAGGAATCGAAATCGCAGATGAATTAGAAGACGTCGAAAAATAGGGTCTAAATTTGGTGAAACCAATTTTTTGAACGTCTAATTATTCATTTCACATAATTTCGTGACTGAAAATCGCTAGTATCTGCTTCGAAAGAATATTTCGAGAAAGGCTGGCGGATGACCGACAACAGGAACGAACTGAACAAGAATCTTGCGCAGATGCTCAAAGGCGGCGTGATTATGGACGTCACCACGCCGGAACAGGCGAAAATCGCGCAAGATGCCGGTGCGTGCGCGGTGATGGCGCTCGAACGAATTCCTGCGGATATCCGCGCCGCCGGTGGAGTGTCCCGTATGAGCGATCCGGCCATGATCAAGGGGATTCAGGAAGCCGTGTCCATCCCCGTCATGGCCAAGGTGCGTATAGGGCATGTTGCGGAAGCCCGTATCCTGCAGGCCATCGAAATCGACTACATCGACGAATCCGAGGTGCTGAGTCCGGCTGATGACGTCTATCACATCGACAAAACCCGGTTCGACGTGCCGTTCGTGTGCGGTGCGAAGAACCTGGGCGAGGCGTTGCGTCGCGTGGCTGAAGGCGCATCCATGATTCGCACCAAAGGCGAGCCGGGTACGGGCGACGTGATTCAAGCCGTGCGCCATATGCGCACCATGAACAAGCAGATCCGCGAGCTGGTTTCGTTGCGGGACGACGAGGTGTTCGAAGCCGCCAAGCAGTTGGCGGTGCCGTACGAACTGGCCAAGTACGTGCATGACAACGGCCGCCTGCCTGTCGTCAACTTCGCGGCGGGTGGCGTGGCCACTCCGGCTGATGCGGCACTCATGATGGAGCTGGGCGCGGAAGGCGTGTTCGTCGGATCTGGAATCTTCAAGTCGGGCGATCCCGCCAAGCGTGCCGCCGCCATCGTGCAGGCCACCGCGAACTGGCGTGATGCCGACCTGCTTGCGCGTCTCTCCGAAAATCTGGGTGAAGCCATGGTCGGAATCAACGAGGACGAGATCGAAACCATTATGGCTGCCAGGGGCGAGTGAATCCTCATCCGTGGAATTGCGCGGACGTGCTATTTTCGCCGATTCGGTATGGGTGCTTGCCGTTGCTGTGGTGTCTGTCATGTTGGGCGGGAGCGGTGGGTTGGGGTGCGAATGCTTGGCCCGCCACTCTTGCCGGGCGAAGCTTATGAGTCGCGTGAATCGAATAATCGTATAAGGAGATTCAATGGTTGTAGCCGTTGAGTATATCGCAAAGGAAGAGTCGGCCGATGTGTCCGCCGGCGCCGAATCCGCAAAGCATGGCGTGACCGGCATTCTTGCGGTGCAAGGTGCATTCGCCGAGCATGCCGCCATGTTGGATCGTCTTGGTGCGCCATGGAAATTATTGCGTGCGGCCGAGGACTTCGATGATTCGATCGACCGGGTGATTCTGCCTGGGGGTGAGAGCACCACGCAGGGCAAGTTGCTGCGTTCGACCGGCCTGTTTGAGCCGATTGCCGCGCATATTGCCGCGGGCAAGCCGGTGTTCGGTACGTGCGCCGGCATGATTCTGCTGGCGCGCAAGCTCGACAATGATGAGAACGTGTATTTCGGTGCGCTTGACGCCGTCGTGCGGCGCAACGCATATGGTCGCCAGCTTGGCTCGTTCTCCGCTGTCGCCGATTTTGGCTCTGCTTCCGGTGGGACTGTGGTGGTTGAGCCGGGTGATCATGTTGGGCGGGGTGTTTCGGATGATGTCGTGCTCAAGGATTTTCCGCTGGTGTTCATTCGAGGGCCGTTCGTGGCCGAAGTTGGGGCGGATGCCGTTGTGGAGGCGTCTGTGGGTGGCAATGTGGTCGGTTTGCGCCAGGGCAATATTCTTGCCACCGCCTTTCATCCTGAACTCACCGACGACACCCGTATCCACGAGTTGTTCCTCGCTTTGTGATGCTCTGACGATTCGCACGGTCTCGATGGCTCGCGGATATGGTTCAACCACGTCGGAAGACTTCTCTGGTCGTGGTGGTCTGCGGGCTTCAAGTATTTTGTGTGGTGCTGATGGGTGGGATTGGGGCTCAGTTCTTGGTCGCGATTTGTCTGGTTTCTCAATGAGGGGTTTACGGTTCGGGCGTTGGATCGTTGGATTTCCGGCTGTAGGGCGTTTGGTTCCTCGGTAGTGGTTTCTGGTTCAGGTGTTGGGTCGTTAGGTTTGCGTTCGTGGGTCGTCTGGCTTGTTGGTGGGTTTGTGGTTCGGGTTCTAGGTCGTTGGGTTTCCGGCTGTGGGTCGTCTGGTTCTTCGGTGGTGGCTTCTGGTTCAGGTGTTGGGCCGTTGGGTTCTCGGCTGTAGGTTGTTTGGTTCCTCGGTGGTGGTTTGTGGTTCGGGTTCTAGGTCGTTGGGTTTCCGGCTGTGGGTCGTCTGGTTCTTCGGTGGTGGCTTCTGGTTCAGGTTCTGGATCGTTGGGTTTCCGGCCACAAGTCGCAGAAAGGAGCGTTTTCTGTGACTTGTGGCTGAAAGGGGGCTTGTGTGGAAATCTTTACGATTTTGAAATCCGCCATTTTCCAACGATTTTGGACTTTGCTGTTTTGATTGAGAGCCAGATTGCGAGCCCCTACTTCGAATTACGGCGATATCTCCCACTTGGGGCATGCCCCCGTATGGTTAGGGGTGGTCAATAGCCTCATCCAATACGATATGCCGAACGTGGCATGCCCCCGTATGGTTAGAGAGTGATTTGCTTCGCATGTCGTAGCCTCAAATTCGTTGAGTAAGCCCCGTATGTTTGGCGGATGGTGCGCGGCCAAGGCCGTACGCAGACGCACCGCTGGCCGAGCCCGCCATTTTTTGGGAGAGTGCGGAAATGGATTCCGGCGGAAGTGCCGTTCGATATGAATCTGACGTTTGTAATCGCCTCCCCGTGGCGCAATGTGGTGAATTCCCTTAAAAAAGTATTCTCCGGAATCCACGGAGTTGTCCACAATCGCCCTGTTGAGAAAGAGTTATCCACAACGACACGCCGAAATCGTATCCTCCGACCACAACCCCCGGTTCGACTGGCGTAATCGTCAAACATCGTTCTACCGTCGTTATATGAACGGGCAAAACGATTACAAGCCACTTGCGGCGCAATCCTTGGGCGAGCGACAGCAGAGGATTTGGCGTACCTGCCGCGCGTTGCAAGATAAGGGCAATTTGTACGGAGCGGTGTCGCATGAGTCCGCTATCGCGTTCCTTGGTGTTGAGATTCCGGAATCGTGCTCATCTTCCGATTGGTACTCGGAACGCGATCCCGTTGTGCATGTGACCGTTTCGGGTAAGGCTTGCCGTCGAAGGAATTTTCGAGCCGTTCGATCGCATGTCTGGGGTGGTTTGCTTCCGGAGCATGTGCGCTACACGCGGGATGGCATTGCGATACTTGCCCCGGAACCGGCGTGGACGCTGATGGCCGGAAGTCTGCAGATCGACGCGCTGGCCGAGTTGGGGGAGTCGATGATCCGACATGGCATGACATCGAAGGAGGGATTGCGGGATTTTCTGAAAGAGACCGCGATTCGGCACCGCGGCAAGTGCGACGATGCGCTGTGCCTGATGGAATCCGGCAGTGATTCGCCGAAAGAGACGCAGCTACGTTTGTGCCTGTATTCGTATGGTTTGGAACGGTTCGTCGTTAATTACGTCGTGTCGAATGCCACGTTTGACAACGGTTCGCCGATGACGCTCGACCTGGCTGACCCGGAGTTGCTCATTGGTGTTGAATATGACGGTGACCATCATCGAACGGATCGGAATCAGTGGCGTCGCGATGCGTGGAAGCGGCGGCAGCTGGAAAGTATGGGGTGGACGATCGTTTCGGTGACGCAGCTTGATTTATCGGACGAGGCGCATAGGGGAGCGCTTGCGATGAGCGTCGCTATGATTCGTGCCAGAAAATCTGGACGTCCGGTTGCGCTGAATACGCCGTTGCCGTGGCACGATTTGGCGGATCGTCGCCGGCGATTGTGGCGCTCGGCTCGTTGATTGGAACGTGGTGTGTGGTGGTTGGGTTGGTCTGTTGTCATGGGGATTGGGGCGTGGTTACCGCGTCTTGAGGTTGTCTGATTGGAATATATGACCTTGGTCCATCCGCCTTGGGTTTGGGTTCAGATTCGTGCCTGCCGGGTTTGGTTTGCTGGGTTTGGATTCGGTGATGCTGGGACTTGGCCGTCTGGTTTGACTTGCCGGGGTCGGTTTGGGGGATGTGCCGGATTGCCGGGTTTGGATTTGAATCCGGATTTGCTGGGTTTTGGTTTGCTGGGTTCGGATTCGTGCCTGCCGGGTTTGGATTTGGGCTCGGATCTGGGATTGCCGGGTTTGGGCCTGGAGTGGGGTCGGGTTTGTCGGGTTTGAATCTGGGGTTGTTGGGGATTGGCCGTCTGGTTCGACTTGCCGGGATCAGTTTGGGATGTGCTGGATTGCCGGGTTTGAACCTTGGCTGTCGGGTTTGGTTTACCGGGCTTGGATTCAGTGTTGCTGGGGCTTGGGTTGTCGGGTTCGGACTGTCAGGTTGGTGTGTTGGTGTCGTCGAAGATTGGTTGGCTGCCACAACTCGGAGTTATGGACGTATTTTGTGGGTTGTGTACAAAAGGGGGCATGTGGATTGGGGTTTGTGATTTTGAAAACCTTGATTTTCCAACGTTTTTGAAAAAGTGATGGCGATTGAGTTGTGCACAAGTCGGTGATTATGCTCGTATCTCCCACTTGTGGCCAAGGGAAGAGGGTGTTCCGGGGGCGAAGGGGTGGAGGTTGCGATGTGGTTGCTGTGACGTTAAGTCTTCCGCTTGCGGACTGGAGGGTTCTTTGCGGAAAAATGGGATGGGTTTTGCGGGGGTCTAACGGGGTGGTGTGGGCGAAGGGTTGAAATAGGTGAAAAGCTGAGATGGTCGGAAAGTATGGCGTGGGGTGGAGCGTTGTGGGCGAAGGGTCTGTGCGGATGAAGAACCTGTGTGGATGAAAGGTTGGAGTGAAAAAAGTCCGGCGTAAAGAAGGTTCTTTCAGGGGTGAAAGGCAAAAATCGGGGTGATTTGACAAGTTGGTACAACCGTGTATCATAGAGCGCAATGGTACACGGTTGTACCAGGAGGAAACAGAGTCAAAGCAGAGATAATTCAGGATTGCCCAAGATGGTTTTTCTGTCGCTGGTATAGCGGTGTACCAAGCGAAATTTCTGTGTGAATCGGACAAAGATGACCCGATGGCGGCTCTCGAAGGAGGAGATATGCGTAACTCTCAGAAGGTTCTTGCGGCGCTGACGGCGGCGGCAACCCTTACCGGTCTGGCTGCTTGCGGAAGCACGAATTCCGGCAGCGGCGACACCGGTGACGCCGATAATGCCGAACTCGTGTTCTGGGGCTGGGATACCGGCCATACCATGAGCGATCTGATCGCGGACTTCGAAAAAGCGAACCCGGGAATCACGGTCAAATTCAACAACACCGGCACCGCGTCCGATACGCAGACGGCATTGAGCAACGCCATCGCGGCCGGCAAGGGCGCGCCGGACGTCGTCATGCTTGAAGACCCGACAGTCACGCAATTCGCAGTCACGGGAGACCTGGCCGATCTGAGTCAATTCGGTGCCGACGATCTTGCCGACGACTTCTCCGCCGGACCGTGGAACAAGCTGCAGTACAACGGCAAGCCGTACGCTCTCCCAATCGATTCCGGTCCGGAGATGTTCTTCTATAACGATGCGGTATTCAAGAAGGCCGGCGTCGACGGCAGTCAGATCAAAACTTGGGACGACTATTACGAGGCAGCCAAAAAGATAAGGGCCATCGGTTCCTACATAACCAACAATTCCGGTTCCTCCATGGAATACCAGCCGTTCACAGCCCAAGCATGGCAGGCGGGAGCCAATCCATGGAAGGTCGATGGCGAAAACCTCACCATCGACATGACCGGCGACTCCGGAATGAAGAAGTACATCGAATTCCAGCAGAAGCTCATCGACGAAGATCTCATCGACACCAAGACCGCCAACTGGTCCGACGATTGGAACCGCGAGCTCAACGACGGCACCATCGCGTCTTTGACCATCGGCGGTTGGATGCCGGTCAACCTTATGAACGGCGCTCCCGACCAGTCCGGCAATTGGCGTGTGGCCCAGCTTCCGCAGTGGAATGAAGGAGATGAGGTCTCCGCGGAAGACGGCGGTTCCGCTCTCGCTGTGGTCAGCCAGTCCGCCCAACAGGCCGCAGCCTACAAGTTCGTCGAATACCTGACCCACGGCGACGGCGCACAGACCATGGCCGACACCGGCACCTTCCCGAGCCTCAAGAGCATCCTGACCTCCGACAGCTTCACCGACCCGGACGTGGAAGCCAACAAGAAGGTCAACGATTACTTCGGCGGCCAGAACGTCAACGAGATCCTCTCCGAAGCGGCTCAGCGCGAAGTCACCGAATTCTCCTACCTGCCGTACAACCCGTTCGCGCAGTCCAGCTTCGGAGACCAGATCTCCAAGGCATACAACAAGGAAATCACCTTGGAGGAGGCGTTCGCCAACTACGGCAATGCGCTCGCCGAACATGGAACTCAGCAAGGGTACACCGTAACCAATAAAAGCTGATTGATTTCCCTGTGGCGTCCGATCGGCGTCATACATAAAAACACATAAAGACACATAAAGATAATGATTTGCGAAGGCGGTCGCGTCTGCCTTCGCAAATCCCCTGAAAATGCAGGAAGCGCTTGCGATGAAGCGGCCGACGATGAGGTCGGCAAAACGTTCGTGATTCAAACGAACAGTCAAGAAAGAAGCAATTAATGACTCAAGCGACATCAAATGCTGCGATGCCGACGCATTCGGCGACGGCCCGGATCAACAAGCACCATGCGGATTGGCGTG
>CAVEXE010000019.1:0-42181 GCA_963619615.1 Senegalimassilia sp.
TTGAACCCCTCCAAAACCCTCACGCGGCACAAGGACCGAACACCGATCGCAGACACGCATTCTGGCATATAATCCATCGGCGCACTATTTGCGGTGGAATCATAAGCGCCACATCCAGTCCATATGGGTTTTACGGGATTGTTCGGACTCAGTGATGTTCCTTCTCTGTCGACGGGCAAACCGGAAAAAGTGCATTACCCTAGTAGATATGACTGAATTGCAGCACGCAGCGAAGGCCGTGTTCACACGGCCGCGTATTCAACCCGCAGAGGAGGGGGACGATCGTCCGTTATCCATATCCGTCCGCCTGGGGCAGCTGCAGTTCCATAATTCCGGCAAATTCCGCATGTTGCAATTCACGGATGTTCAAGAAGGGCCGGAAGTAAGCAAGGACACCATCAGGCTTATCGAAGCCTCGCTTGACGCGACTCGACCGGATATCGTGATTTTCACCGGCAATCAGATTGCCGGCTACGATTCCGCGTATTCGGCCACCTCCCGTAAGCGTCGTTGGAGCGATACCGGGACGAGGGCGTCTGAAATAGCCAGCACGGAGTCGGATGCTTCGTACGGCGCGGAAGACGTTGTGCGTAATATTGTGAGAAGGGCTGCGCGGGAACGTTCTGAGATCGCGATGGAGCGTACCAAGCATCTCGTTCGCTCCACGATGGAACGGCTTACCGGGCCGATTTCGGGGCGAGGCGTTCCTTGGGTGGCCACGTTTGGCAATCATGATTTTCAGTGTGGTTTGGACAACGCGGAGATTAACGCTATCTGCCGTGAACTTCCGGGATGCTTGAATCCGGCGTTGCCTCGTGGCAGCGAAGGGGAGTCCATCCGCGAATCGTATACGCGTATGCTGCCGGGGCAACGTGTGTATTCCTGTGAGCCGGGTACCTTCGCCTTGCCGGTGATGGACTGTGAGCGTAAGGGCAACGTGCTGGGGTTGGTGTTGGCCGATTCCGGTGACTATGCGCCTTCCGGTGGTTATGGGAGTCCATCCGAAGCCACGTTGAATTTCCTGGCTGATGTGCCGTATCGGATGGGAGGTTCTCCGCTTCCTGAGCGGGCTGCGGCGCAGTCGGATGATGCGGCCAAGGGGCCGAAAGACGGTGCGCCATTGCCTTGCATGGTATTTCAGCATTTTGCGATTCCGCAATACTATGATCTGCTGAAACCGGCGGCTTACAATGCGGCTCGTGCGATTGAGGGATACCGTAACTTCGCGGGCAGGTATTACGTGCTGGATGAAAGCAAAACGCAGCCAGGCGGCTACTTGGGTGAGGGCATCAGCTGCCCTGATACGGATAGCGGCGAACACGGGATTCTGCTGAACAACGGATTTTTCGCGATTTCGGCTGGCCATGACCACCGTAACGCATTTGCCGGTACGGATAAGGGTTTGACGATGATCGCCTCTCCTACGAGCGGTTTTGGCTCGTATGGGCCGGTTCCGGAGAGAAGGGCCGCCCGTTTGATTGAATTTGACATCCGTCACCCGTATGAACCGCGCACGCAGCTGCTCGAGTACGGCGAATTGGTTGGCAAGCCGAGTCTTGGCAGGCCTTATGCGTATGGCATGACGAGCGTGTCCAGATCCGACAGCAAGGGCGTGGATCTGCTGCATCGTCCGACTTTGTTGAGTTTGATTGCGGAACGTTTCGGAATGGCGTGATTTATGAAGCTTTTCTGAGTATTGCCTTATATGGTTGCGGCGCTTTTGCCGGCTGTGGGTCTTACGTGATGTGAGGCGTGCGATGGGCATATGGAAAATGCAGGTGGGCGATGAGGCCTCACCTGCATTTCCTTTATCTATGTTTGTTGCGTATGGATGTGTTGATTGTGAACGGTGCCGTCAGCGTCCTGCGGAAGCCTTGATCAGGGCTTCGGTGAGATATCGGCCGGCGGCCATTACCAGCGGAGCGTAGCGGCGTCCCGGATTGGCTCCCATACGGCCGTTCGGTCCGGAGATGGAGATCGCGGCGATCACCTGGCCGGACGCGTTGCGAATCGGTGCGGAGATCGAGCATACGCCTTCGTCTCGCTCGTTGACCGATTCGGCCCATCCGCGCTTGCGTACGGCGGACAGTTTGGCTGCGGTGAACTTGGCGTGGCGCAATCCCTGGTGCAATCGCTCCGGATCTTCCCATGCCAGCAGAATCTGCGCGGCGGAACCGGCTTCCATCGAAAGCATGGCGCCGACCGGAATGGAATCGCGCAGGCCGGAGGCGCGCTCCACTGCCGCGATGCACACGCGCATGTCTCCCTGACGGCGGTAAATCTGCGCGGATTCGCCGGTGCGGTCCAACAGCGTCTGCAGAATCGGTCCTGCCGCCGTCAGCAGTCGGTCTTCGCCGGCTGCCGCCGCGAGTTCGGCGAAACGTGAGCCAAGGACGAATCGGCCATGCTGGTCGCGCAGTACGAAACGATGGCGTTCCAACGCGATCGCAAGACGGTGTGCGGTCGGTCGTGCCAGTCCGGTTGCGGAAACCAGTTGTCCGAGCGTTGCCGGGCCGGATTCAAGCGCGTCGAGGATTTTGACGGTCTTATCGAGCACCCCTACGCCGGAATGAATTTCGTTGCTGCCTACGGTTGTCTGATAGGATTGCGTTGTTTCGGGTTCGGCGCCGCCGAGCTGCGGATTCGGCATGATGTCTTGCGTGTTCGATGAGGTCATAAGACGGATTATGCCATCTCACATATTGAAATGCAAAACGTATGTGATGTCGTAGTGTTGTATGTGTTGCGTTTTTGAGGACGGCCGTGCTGTGACGGAATCTGAAAAGACGCTGGAATCTCAACGAACTCAAGTTGGGAAAACGGTTCTGGTATCTCAAATACCGGCATGTTGGGGTTGCAACGCATACATAACCCCATAGGCTTATAGCACGAACGATGCGGGAAGGCAATACCCGCGTGAAAAATAGTGAGAAAAATCGAGGAGGTTCCACAATGGGAACTACATTGGCCGAGAAGGTCTGGGCCGATCATTTGGTACGCAAGGGGAACGACGGAGCTCCTGACTTGCTGTACATCGACCTGATGCTTATGCACGAGGTGACTAGCCCGCAGGCATTCGAAGGGCTGCGGCTGGCAGGACGCAAGCCTCGTCATCTCGACCAGCTGATCGCCACGGAGGACCACAACACGCCCACCGTCGACATCGATCGTCCGAATCCGGATGAAACCTCCACGTTGCAGCTGACCACACTTGAGAAGAACTGCGAGGAATTCGGCGTCCGTCTGTGTCCGCTCGGAGACGCTGACCAGGGCGTCGTGCACGCGTTCGCTCCGGTGCTTGGCCTGACCCAGCCGGGCATGACCATTGTGTGCGGAGATTCGCATACCTCCACGCATGGTGCGTTCGGCGCCATGGCCATCGGCATCGGCACTTCCGAGGTCGAGCACGTCATGGCCACGCAGACCCTAAGCCTGAAGCCGTTCAAGACCATGGCCGTCAACATCGAAGGTGAACTCCCGAAGGGCGTCACCGCCAAAGACATCATCCTTGCGATCATCGCGAAGATCGGCACCGGCGGCGGCCAGGGGCATGTCATCGAATATCGTGGCGAAGCCATCAAGAAGCTTTCGATGGACGCTCGAATGACCATCTGCAACATGTCGATCGAAGCCGGTGCGCGCGCTGGCATGATCGCGCCGGATGAAGTGACGTTCGAATATCTGAAGGGCCGTCCTCACGCTCCGGAAGGTGAGATGTGGGACAAGGCCGTCGAATACTGGAAGACGCTGAAGACCGACGACGACGCCGTGTTCGACAAGGAAGTGACCATCAAGGCCGAAGACCTCGAACCGTACGTGACGTGGGGCACCAATCCGGGCCAGGGCATCAGAATCTCCGGCAATGTTCCGGACCCGGAATCCTTCAACGACGAGACTGAGCGCACCGCCGCCCAGCGAGCCATCGAATACATGGGTCTCAAGCCGGGAATGGCGATCAAGGACATCGCGGTCGACACCGTGTTCATCGGCTCCTGCACCAACGGTCGTCTTGAGGATCTGCGTGTGGCCGCGGCTATTATGAAGGGCCATCACAAGGCGGAGAACATCCACCGTGTGCTCGTGGTGCCGGCTTCCTCCCGCGTGCGTCTGCAGGCCGAAAAGGAAGGCCTCGATAAGATCTTCAAGGACTTCGGCGCCGAGTGGCGTAACGCAGGCTGCTCCATGTGCCTGGGCATGAACCCGGACAAGATGGTGGCCCACGAACGCTCCATCTCCACGTCGAACCGTAATTTCGAAGGGCGTCAAGGCAAGGGCTCGCGTACGCATCTGGCATCGCCCGCCGTCGCGGCCGCTACTGCCATCCGCGGAACCATCTGCTCCCCGGCCGATCTGTAAACCATCGCGAAACCGCGAATCGTAAGGACTTTTGAAATGGAAAAACTGACTACCCTCACCGGTGTGGCCGTGCCGCTGCGCCGCTCCAACGTCGATACCGACCAGATTATTCCCGCAGTGTTCCTCAAGCGCGTGCAGAAAACCGGTTTTGACGACGCATTGTTCTACGCATGGCGTCGTGACCCGGAGTTCGTGCTCAACCAGCCTGAATACAAGCAGGGCCAGATTCTGGTCGCGGGCCCTGATTTCGGCATCGGTTCCTCCCGTGAGCATGCCGTGTGGGCATTGCACGATTACGGGTTCCGTGTGGTCATCTCGTCTCGTTTCGCCGACATCTTCTACGGCAACACCGCCAAGAACGGCGTGCTGGCCGCGATCATGCCGCAGGAATCCGTCGAACTGCTGTGGAAGCTGCTTGACGAGGAGCCGGGCCGGGAAATGACCGTGAACCTGGAGGAGCGCACCGTTACCTGCGGTGACGTTACGCTGCCGTTCGAAGTGAACGACTACATTCGTTGGCGCTTGATGAACGGTTATGACGATATCGACCTGACGCTGCAGTATGAGGACGATATCGTTGCGTACGAGAAGATGCGTGCCGAAAAGTTCCCGTTCAAGCCGAAGACCTTGCCGGTCAAGCGCGAGCCGGTGCAGTCCATCGAATCCGCCCGAGAAGGCGAATATCCTGACTGGCAGGGCCCGTTGGCCGATCGCGGCGTTATTTAGCCGTGATGGCCGGTCGGTGGTGCTGTGCACCGCCGGCAGGGTGCTGCCTGAGCGAGGCGGAAGCCGAGCGAAGGTGATGTTGGTCTGCGCGTAGCGCAGTCCGTGCTTGCGGGACGGGCCCGTTGGCCGATCGCGGCGTTATTTAGCCGTGATGGCCGGTCGGTGGTGCTGTGCACCGCCGGCAGGGTGCTGCCTGAGCGAGGCGGAAGCCGAGCGAAGGTGATGTTGGTCTGCGCGTAGCGCAGTCCGTGCTTGCGGGACGGGCCCGTTGGCCGATCGCGGCGTTATTTAGCCGTGATGGCCGGTCGGTGGTGCTGTGCACCGCCGGCAGGGTGCTGCCTGAGCGAGGTTTTTCGCGAACGTTGGATTTGCCGGCGGCATAGCGCTGCCGGCAAATTTTTTTGCGTTGTATGCGTCGCGGCCGATCATCTGTCCGGATCAAGCCGTTCCGTCGGGAATTCAGCCCACGGATAATCCGGCAGATACTCTCCGTAATACGTGTTGGCGGCATAGGCGCTGCCGCGTAGCATATCGCATACGTCGCAATGCGTGACCAGGCCGTCGATCGGCTTTTTCACGATATTCGTGGTGTTGCGGGCATGATGAATCATCTCTCCGGTCGTCGGGTGCACCGCATCCAACGACCGGCGCAACGATTTGACGATGCCTCGGATGCGAATCGCAAGTAGAAAATCGTTGTTCGGCCTGCCGTCGCCATCCGGCCATAGCATGTCCGCAATCTGGCTATTGGTGAGCGGTTTGCCGTAAGCGTTGATCAATATGGCAAGCAAGACCTTGGCTTCCTGCGAATCCCAAATAATCGGCTCTCCCCGGGAGTATGCCTCGAATGTGCCGAATGTACGAATTATCAACTGTTTGCGACCGCTGTTCGCGGCATCCGTCGAACGATCGTATCTGTATGACGGGTATTGCCGCATCGCGCGGTCAAGCAAGGCCACACAGTCGCGTACATCGTCTTCCGTGACGGGTTTCATTACATAGCCGACGCTGGCGTCTCCGCGCAGATCAAACGCATATCCGGCGTACGCGGTCGAGAAAACGATTTTCGTATGCGGACTGATGTCTTTGATCGTCTTCGCCATTTGCAGGCCGTTTTCTCCGCGCATTCGCAGATCAAGGAACGCGTATGCGATTTCGGCATGATATTCGGGGGAATCAGGCAATGCCGGCGTATCCTGCGCCGATACCCTCTGCACAAAGGATTCCGCTTCCTGAAACGTTGAGAATCCCTCCACTCGCGCTTCGGGGAACACATTCGTCAAGGTTCGTTCCATGCTCTTGAGAATCAGCGGCTCATCGTCTACGGCAATCACATACATGGTTCACACTCTAATCCGGGAAGCATGGCATATCTCCAGTGTTTTTCGTTGCATGCATACGGAATGCCACATCCGCTCCTTCTGCCATACTTCGTAAACAATAAGGGGGCGGCTTAAAGAGGCTGACTGAAAGTGAGCGGGAATATGAACTACATGCGACGTGTATTGGAGCACTGGTACACGCTTGGATACCCTGAATTCAATCAGACGAAATATATTCGCAGGCTTGCGTATGACAATCTCGACATGGTGCGTCGGGCGTGTATTTTCTGCCAGCCGTTCCTGGTCGTCATGTGCGTGCTGCGCAATCTCATGACCGGTTTGAGCTGGGGCAATGTTTTGCCGTACGTCGCGGCCTGCGCGGCTATCACAGCCATTCTTATGGTAAACAACCGCGTCGCCGACAAAGGCAATGTGATACTCCACTCCTATGTGCAGACGATATTGTTCTCGGCTGTATCGATCATCTTGGCGGGATACTACGATCTCGTGGTCTATTCGGGTTCCGTTTGCGTCATGACCTGTGTGGCGATCCTGGTGGTCGGATCGCTGTTCGACAGCCGGCCGCTCGACAATCTCACCGCATATCTGTTCTATCTGGCAGTGCTGTACTTGGTCATGCGTTATATGGGCGATCCTTCGATCATTCCGAACATGTTCGATCTTGCTGTTTCGTCGGTATTGGGAACATGCGCGGCATGGTACAAGTCCCGTATCCATTTCAGTCAGATGATGGCGAACGAGAAAGAACTCAAGGCGTTGCAGCATGCCGCACGTGTGCAGATCATGGTCAGCCAGATCAATCCGCACTTCGTATGCAACGTGCTTGCCACCATTCAGGCCATGTGCGACACGGACACGGACAAAGCCAAAGAAGCGCTTGGACTGTTCTCCGCGTATATGCGGGATAACACGGATGCGGTGGCCCGTACGGAACCGATCCCTTTCTCCATGGAACTGCAGCACGTCAAACGTTACGTTTCCTTGGAACAAATGCGATTCGGAGACAAACTCGTCGTTCTGTACGACATCGAAACCACGAATTTCCGTATTCCGGCGCTGAGCGTGCAGCCGATCATCGAAAACGCGATCAAACACGGCATCGGAAACAAAGAGGAAGGTGGCGTGGTCAAACTCAGCACGCGCGAAAGGCAGGGGATGATCCACGTGGAAATCTCCGACGACGGCGTGGGCATGGATGAGAGCAAACTCAACGGCCTGACGGAAAACATCGCGCAAACCATCGAGAGAATCGACAATATGGAAGGCGACGGCAGAAGCCACGTGGGCCTGGCGAACGTCCGTGAACGACTGCGACTGATGTCTCACGGTACCATCGCCATATCAAGCCAGCCGGGGAGGGGCACCACAATCACCATTTCCATTCCGAAAACCCAAGGTTCCTCCGAATGAGAGGAAAGCCCCTTCGCTCGTCGATACGCGGTATGGTGGTTATGTTTTTGCCGCATAGCCAAGCATTCGGAGAGAAGTATGAGCCAGGAATTCGCCCCGTTCTACGATGTCAACCGCACGTATGAAGACAATTACCTGCAAGGCCCGTTCGGCGCGTTCGCCGAAGCGTTGAACAATGATTCGACCAGTGCGGGAACTGCGGAGTCGACGACCGAACCGTCCGCCGAAGAATTCCTCGGATTCCGGGTGAACCTGCCCTTCGGCATTCCTGCGGGGCCGCTGCTCAATGAGAAATTCACCACCGCGGCGTTCCGTATGGGATTCGATCTGGCGGTGTACAAGACCGTGCGCTCGCGCGCTTGGGGATGCAACGCCTTCCCCAACGTGCTGGCGGTGCATCCGAAGAATGCGGACGGCTCCCTGGTTCCGGGAAGCGACGAGTTGGATGAGGGTGTGCTCGCCGATACCCGCTATGAACTGCCGATTTCGATTTCCAACAGTTTCGGCGTTCCCTCGCGTGATCCGGACGAATGGCAGCCGGATATGAAGAGGGCGATCGCCGCGGCCGGGGACGGCCAGCTGCTGGTGCCGAGTTTCCAGGGATCCCGCGTGGAAGGCATGGATCAGGAAGCGTACATCGCGGATCATGTCGTGACCGCGCGACTGGTCGCCGAAACGGGAGCCGGTCTGATGGAAATGAACACCAGCTGCCCGAATGAAGGACACAATCGTCTGCTGTGCCATGATCCGCATCTGGTCGGTCGCATCACGGAAGCGGTGAAGAACGAGATCGGCGATCGTCCGCTGATCGTGAAACTCGCCTACATTCCGAACGACGACGATCTGGAAACCATGGTGAAGGAAACCGTGACGCATGGTGCGGTGCAGGGATTCTCCACAATCAATACGATTTCCGCGAAGCTTGTCGATGCCGATGGCAACCAGGCGTTGCCGGGGGAGGGACGAGACCGTTCCGGAGTGTGCGGCAATGCGATTCGCGGCGCCGGCCTCGATATGGTCGGCCGCCTGAGCGCGATCCGTGAGCGGCTGGGACTTGATTTTGCGATTGTGGGCGTCGGCGGCGTGATTCGCCCGGAAGACTATCTTGCATACCGTAATGCCGGTGCCAACGCGGTGATGAGCGCCACCGGAGCCATGTGGGACGCGAACCTGGCGCGTAGGATTAAGGCCGTGGTCTGACCGGGACGTTCCGGCCGTCCATCAGTATGATTCGGCCGTTTTGACCGCATGGAATCGTACGAAATTGGGAGACACTGCGCCGAATGCGGCATTTGTGTGTTCCGCTACAGTCTTTGTGGCAAACTTGGCGGTAGTGTGTTTCATGCTTGAATCCTGTAAAGAAGCGAAAGAGGTGGAGCGTGGCTGAGAAGAACAGCGACATTCTGCACGTCGTCGGCGGCAAGCCGCTGAACGGTACCATCAAGGTGCGTGGCGCGAAGAACTTCGTGAGCAAGGCCATGGTGGCCGCATTGCTCGCCCCGGGCAAGTCCGTGCTGAAGAACGTCCCGGAAATCCGCGATGTGCACGTGGTTTCCGATTTGCTGCGACTGCACGGCGTGGACGTGGACGTGGACGGAGCGGACGGCATCGTCACGATCGACGCCTCCACCGTGCGGTTGGCCGACGTCGCCGACGTCGACACGCTGTCCGGTTCATCCCGCATTCCGATTCTGTTCTCGGGCCCGCTGCTGCATCGTTTGGGAGAGGCGTTCATTCCGGCTCTCGGCGGTTGCAACATCGGCGGACGCCCGATTGACTTCCATCTGGAAACCTTGCGCAAGCTGGGTGCGAACGTCGACAAGGAACATGCGGACGGCATCCACATCACCGCTCCGAACGGTCTGCACGGCGCCAAGATCAACCTGCCGTATCCGTCCGTGGGTGCTACCGAGCAGACCCTGCTCGCCGCGGTGCTGGCCGAAGGCAAGACGGAACTTTCCGGTGCCGCCACCGAGCCTGAGATCATGGATTTGGTGTGCGTGCTGCAGAAGATGGGCGCGATCATCTCCGTCGACGTCGACCGCACCTTCCGTATCGAAGGCGTCAAGGAACTCAAGGGGTATACGCACACTTCGCTGACCGACCGCATCGAGGCCGCATCCTGGGCTTCGGCCGCGCTCGCCACGCATGGCGATATCTTCGTCAAGGGTGCCACCCAGCCGGAGATGATGACCTTCCTGAACGTGTTCCGCAAGATCGGCGGCGAGTTCGACATCACCGACAAGGGCATTCGATTCTGGCATCCGGGTGGGGATCTGAAGCCGGTCGCCATCGAGACCGACGTGCATCCCGGTTTCATGACCGACTGGCAGCAGCCGCTGGTTGTGGCGCTCACCCAGGCGAAGGGCCTTTCCATCGTGCATGAAACCGTGTATGAGAATCGTTTCGGCTTCACCAAGCCGCTGGTGCAGATGGGTGCCACGATTCAGCTGTATCGCGAATGCCTCGGTTCCCTGCCATGCCGATTCCAGCAGCGCAACTACAAGCATTCCGCGGTGATCTTCGGGCCGACTCCGCTGACCGGCCGCGACATCGATGTGCCGGATCTGCGCGGTGGCTTCAGCCACTTGATTGCGGCGCTGACCGCGGAAGGCCCTTCGAACGTGCAGGGAATCTCTCTGATCGATCGAGGCTATGCCGACTTCCGTGGCAAGTTGGAGGCATTGGGCGCCGATTTCGACTGATTCGCGCTTTCCTTGTGAGCTTTCCAGGGGCTGGTATTTTCTTTGGAATACCAGCCCCTTTTGCATTTGATTTCCGATTTGGATGAACGTCTTCAGGAAAATAGGGGTTTCAGTGGATGGAAATGCCCATGAGATACGCTTTTGATACGCCTTGACGGGCATGATTGTCTCATAGGTAGTTCAAGGGGGTGCTCATGACTGGTAGTCAGGGATTGTTCACGTTGAAGGAAGCCGCATACCTGCGGTCTCTTCCGGCGGTCAAGGAAGTGAGCGCGACCCGCATCACCTACTCCGACAGATTCAAGGTCGAGTGCGTGCGCCGATATCTCAAAGGAGATTCGGCCCGCAGGATCTTCCGCGATGCGGGGCTTGACCCATCCCTCATCGGGGCGAAGCGAATTGAACGCTGCGTCGCACGCTGGAAGAACACCAAGTCCATCATGGACGAGGCGGTCAGGCGCGAGCCTTGCGATGAGGGGTCTGATTCCGTCGGGAACGATGGAACGGGTGAGGGCCGGTCCGGTAAAGGCTCTGTGTTTGATGGCTACGACATCGCTACCGCGGCATTTGCGGCCATCGGCACGGGCAGGAACGGACGAGAGATGCCTGACGTCCGTGATCTGATCATCTATCAGCAGGTGCAGCAGATCACGGCACTGCAGGAACAGGTCAACAGGCTGCAAAGCAAGATTGACGATTTCAGTCAGGCAGGTGCGGAGAAGATTCCAAGTATCGTGGGATGATCTCGCGTAACCTGGACGAATGGTCCGGAGACTACCAGAATGGCAAAACTGAAGTGAAGCGATAACCGAAGTGAAGCGAACGGTTGAAAGACTGAACGGGACGGCGGAATCGATGGAAAGTGAAGCGGCCATCGACTCCGCCGTTTTGCGTATATGCGTGTATATGCGTGTATATGCACG
Organism: Senegalimassilia sp.; assembly: GCA_963619615.1. GTDB lineage: Bacteria > Actinomycetota > Actinomycetes > Actinomycetales > Bifidobacteriaceae > Bifidobacterium. The sequence goes on from CAVEXE010000019.1 coordinate 11,464, forward strand.
TATATGCGTGTATATGCGTGTATGCGAAAGGCTGATTCCGGGATAGGCCGCATCCGGCGTGCGTGGCACAATGGAACGCATGGCATCCAAAGGAAAACCGTCGCCGCGCTCCGCAGTGAAGCCGCTCAGCGACGAGCAAGTGGCGAAGCTCGCCAAAAAACATCATCTTGTTGATCCCACCTACGACTTCCCAACCGGGCCGAGAACGGCGAACACGGCGGAAATCGAAGCGCAGAATCCCAAGGCCACGCACCGGCTGCTGACCGGTTGCGACATCGTCATGCGCAACCGAAGCAAAGTGCGGGCCTGGGGACTCGAACATGTTCCGGAAACCGGCCCGTTCGTCACTGCGGCAACGCACGTGACCATGTACGACGTGTTCGTGCCGATGGTCGGGCTGTTCCATCAGGGCCGCCGACCAAGATATATGGCCAAAGCCGAAATGGCCAAGTGGCCACTGATCGGCAAATGGTTCCAGTTGGTGGGCATGCAGCCGGTGCAGCGACGTTCCGGCCAGGCCAAGGCCATTGAGGCGGCATCCATTGAGATTCTTACGTCCGGTCGTCCGCTGACGGTGTGGCCGGAAGGAACGGTGACACGTGACCCGCAGAAATGGCCGATGAGCATGAAGAACGGCGTCGGCGTGATCACGCTCGAAGCCTCCAGACGACTCGGCTACCAGATTCCGCTGTACTGTTCCGTGACGTGGGGCGCGGCAAGCATCAACCATTGGTGGCCATGGCCTCGCAAGAACGTGGTCATGTGCTTCGATGAGGCGCTGGACTATTCGGACCTGCTGGCCGATTGCGAGCAATGGGGCGAGGAAGTGCCCGAGCAGCTGGCTGACGAGCTGACCAGGCGCATCCGTGTGCGCATGACCGAAATCATGGCCGAAATCCGCGGCGAGCAGGCTCCGGAAGGCTACTGGGACTACCGTGCCATGAAGCGTGTGAAGGAGTAGTCTTCAGCATATTTGACGGTTGATTGATTGGCGCGGTCCTCCGCACGAGACGAACACGCCAATCAATCGGCTGCAATGGCGAAAACGCTGGAATAAGTGCGTTTGTACACGAAATTACATAAAAACGTGTACAAGAGCGGATGGTCTCCTGAGGCACGGCATGGATGCCGGAGTCCATACCGAGTCGGCTGTAGCATAGTGAAGGCAACGTTAAAGGCGGTAAACCGCGGGAGTGATCCAAGGAGCGAGACAATGACGAACGTGACGGTACTGGGCGCGGGCGCTTGGGGAACGGCCTTCGGCCAAGTACTGGCAGATGCCGGCAACAATGTGACCATGTGGGCGATCGAACCGGAAATCGTGGAAGGCATCCGAGACCACCATCGCAACGGTGTACGCCTGCCGAGCGTGGAAGTGCTGCCAAGCAACATGACCGCCACGGGAGACCGTGCGCAAGCCGTGGCGGACGCCGATATCGTAATCGTGGCGATCGCTGCGCAGTTCGCACGTGTGGCGCTCGCGGAATTCAAGGACCTCATTCCTCCCACCGCACTCGTGGCATCCCTGATGAAAGGCATCGAACGTACCACGGGCAAGCGCATGGACGAAGTGGTCATGGAAACGCTTGATCTGCCGGAGGAACGTTTCGCGGCGATTTCCGGCCCCAACCTGAGCAAGCAGATAGCGGATCGCGAACCGGCCGCAACCGTGGTGGCCTGCACGAATATCGACAATGCACGTACCATCGCGAAAGCCTGCACCACCGATTATTTCCGCGCGTTCGTGACCCGTGATGTGATCGGCCTTGAAATGTGCGGCTCGCTGAAGAACGTGGTCGCACTGGCCGTCGGCATGGCACGCGGTGCGGGCTACGGCGAGAATACCGCGGCCATGATCGAGACCCGAGGGCTGGCGGAACTCACCGCTTTGGGAAAGGCCGCGGGCGCTGACCCGAAGACCTTCTCCGGACTCGCCGGCGTGGGCGACCTGATCGCCACCTGCGGATCGCCGTTGAGCCGCAACTACACGTTCGGCGCGAATCTCGGCAAGGGACTGAGCGTTGAGGAAGCCACCAAGGCCAGCAACGGCGTCGCCGAAGGCGTGCCGACCACCGACGCGGTGGTGGCGCTCGGCAAGCAGTACGGCGTGGCCACCCCTCTTGCCTCCGCCATGAGCCGAGTGCTTGCCGACGGCATCTCCTGCGCGCAGATGCTTTCCGAACTTTTCGACGACGCAATCAGCGAGGAGTAAGACAACCATGACGAAAAAACGTATTGTCGTAATGTACGGCGGCAAAGCCGACGAGCATTCGATCTCGTGCATTTCCGCAGCCGGGGTGCTGCGTGCGCTGGACCAGAACAAATTCGAGGCCATCACGATCGGCATCACCAAAACCGGTCAGTGGATAGTCGACGGCGAAGACCCCCGCGGATGGAACATGAGCGAAGGCATGCCGACCGTCGAAAAGGTCGATGGAGCCAAAGACGTTGTGCTGGACGTGGCCCTCGGCAAAGATGGATTCTTCGCCCGTGAGGACGACGGCACCTTAAGCCCGTTGGGGCACGTGGACGCGGTCCTGCCCGTATTGCATGGCCCGTACGGTGAGGACGGTACCATCCAGGGACTGTTCGAGATGATGGACGTGCCGTACGTCGGATGCGGCGTGCTCGCGTCCTCCACCTGCATGGACAAGCACTATACCAAGGTGCTGCTTGCCGCCGCGGGAATTCCCGTGGCTCCGGGCATCACACTCGACGCACGCTCCTATGATGCGGATTCGGCCTTCTCCTCGAATGGAGAGGACATGCTCGCCCAAGTGAAGGAAGCCGGATTGCGCTATCCGCTGTTCGTCAAGCCGTCTCGTGCCGGTTCCAGCTTCGGCGTGACCAAAGTGGAGCGCGAAGACGATGCCGCCGAACTCGCGGCTGCGGTATTCGAAGCCTCCCATCACGATTGGCGCATCCTGGTCGAACAGGGCATCGATGCGCGTGAGATCGAATGCGCGGTGCTGTGCCCGAAAGCCGGCGACGAACCGCAGGCAAGCTGGCCCGGTGAGATCGTGCTCGACAAGCGAAGCGAAGACGGCGACCAATTCTACGATTTCGACAGCAAGTACGTGGATTCCGAAGCAAGCCATGTGGAAGTGCCGGCCAACCTGCCCAAGGAAACCCTTGAAATCGTGCGCGAAACCGCCAAGAAAGCCTTCAAAGCGGTGGACGGCGCAGGTCTGAGCCGAGTCGACACCTTCGTGACGCCGAACGGCGAAGTGATGGTCAACGAAATCAACACCATGCCGGGCTTCACCCCGATCTCCATGTATCCCAAGGCATGGGACGCCACCGGTCTGAACTACACGGATCTCATCTCCACCCTCATCGAAGGCGTGCTGGAGTAGCGGACGCAATCGGGCTAACCGAAAGTTTGCCGGAGCGATACGGAAAAGACAACAAGGACGAACATGATTTCTCTGCGTAAGGTCACCGCCGGCTCCCTCGCCGCCGTGTGACCGGCGATTGTTGAAGCCGACGATTCCAATGATCTCGAGCTGATGTTCAGAATGGTGATATAACGATTCTGAACATCAGTTTTTTTTATTGGAACAGTATCTTCAGCATTGAGAGAAGGCCTACATGACTTTTCCGCCGAATCCACCGGCCCCGAACTCACAGGCTCCCATTCCGCCGAATCCACCGGCCCCGCCATCCAACCATCGGCCGCGCAATACGCAGTGGACTGGACGGCCGTGGGAGAATCAGCCGCAGCATGGGAATCCCAATCCGTATATGGAGTTGCTGAAGAACGCGCGACGTGACTTCTCCCGCATCGGCGTGGGATTGAGCGTTCTGGTTGTGCTATGGCTCGCGTTGGCAATGGCGGTATCGGCGGTGTTGTACCTGTATCTGGGTGTGGATGATCTGCCGAACTGGGGCGTATACGTATCGTCGAGTCTGCCGCTGTATTTCGTGGCCATGCCGATTGTGGTGCTCATCATGCGTAAGGTATCGACGGTGCGGACGCAACGGTTCGACATGAAGCCGGGAATGTTCTTCAAACTGCTGGTTATGTGCTTCCCGATCATGTGCCTCGGGTCGATTATCGGCACGGTATGTTCGATGGCGGCGTCGGGCGGGCAGGCGACCAACAGAGTCTCCGAACTGGCGCTAACTCCGGACGTGTGGAACGTTGTGTTCATGGTGGTTCTCGGACCGTTCTTCGAGGAATGGATGTTCCGCAAGCAGCTCATCGACCATACGCGTAGATACGGCGAGAAAACCGCGATTCTGATCTCCGCGGTGGCATTCGGCCTGTTCCATCTGAACATGTTCCAGTTCTTCTACGCGTTCGGTTTGGGACTCATATTCGGATACGTGTATATGCGTACCAGCAGACTGCGCTATTCGGTGGCCATGCACATGCTGATCAACTTCAATGGGGGCGTATTGGTGCCATGGATATTCTCGAACATGGATTTCGACTCGCTGGAAGCCGCGCAGAGGAACATCGAAAACGGACAGATCGATGCGGGCGCGCAATGGATTAGTCAGAACATGGGCAGCATGACCGCGTTTTGCGTGTATTTCCTGGCATATTTAGTATTGATCGTAGTCGGAGCGATTCTGCTTATTCGAGAGCGCAGGAATTTCGAATTCTATACCGCGCCGGAAGAGCTGCCCAAGGGAATGCGCGTGAAAGCCGTACTCGGCAACGTGGGTGCGATTCTGTTCGTCCTCATCACGATGGGCGGAACGCTTTATTATCTGCTGTAGTGGGTCTTCGCATAAATTAAATATTGCCGTGCCACGACGTAACTGTTGTGGCACGGCAATATTGTTTTTGGGAATACCGTTCCGATTGACGTCACTGATTGACCGCGCGGTGTTCCAGATAGCCGCAGTCGGCGATCGCAAGCGCCACGACGTCCGCGACCCAGGAAAGCTGCAGACCATCCTTGGCGTACGCGTATACGCTGCCTTCGATGCCATACGGCGAAAAACCGCTCAAGCGAACATCCGTCTGATAATTCGGATTCAAAAACTCGCCGGCCCGCTCATTCACCGCCGCGATCACATCCCGTTCGACCTGTTTCGCGTCGGAACCGGACTTCGCGGTGAACGGCACCGTGACCAGACACTCGTTGATGGGGTCGAGCTTTTCAAGCGAAGCGGTGTTCAGAATGGAATTCGGGATGATCATCTCGTTGCCGTTGCGTTCATGGACGATCGTCTGCCGCCAGTTGATGTCCTGCACCACACCCTTGGTGCCGGCCACGCTGACCAGGTCTCCCGGCTGGATGACACGGCCGACCATGAGTCCGAATCCGCCGATCACATTGGCTATCGTATCTTTCAAACCAAGGGAGACGGCAAGACCGCCGATGCCAAGAGCGGTGAACAGGCTGTTCGGATTCACGCCGAACACCGGTTCAAGCACCGTGGCGATGGCCAGAACCCATACCACCGCGCGCAGGATGTTGACGAATATGGAAGCGTTCGGCACCTGCGATTTATAAAGGACCTTGCGCACGACGCGTGAGAGAACCTTGTCGCCGACGAAGGCGGCCACCAGTATGACGAGCAGCAGTATGAGCTTGTTGTAATTTGAGGCAAGCCACTGCAGGAGGAAATCAAACGAATTCATGCGGCCCAAGTGTACACGAGCGAATTCGGCGCAAACCGAACGTCCTGCATGCGGCGAAATCACGATTCCAATATGAGTGAACATGCGTGGGGCGTTCATCGATTCGGCGCATAATAAAGGGGAAATGCATACGCGGAAGGGGAGGAAGCGCGAAAATGAGCAATATCATCGACTACGCACGCAATGAAACGCGCAACTTCGTGGCGCTGCCGTTCCGTGCCGCCGACGCGCTCGTTCTGGCTCAGCTTTCCTACGACGACGTACCGCGATCCATCGCAAAACTGGACGACCTCATCACGAAATACTCCACATTCAAACGTCGTGCAAGAACCTTCACCATGGATTTTTCGATCCGCCGTCCGGTGGCGTCGCTGCGTGCGCTGCGCCATGCGCCCTACTGCGGGGTGACCATCGCGCATGCCGACGACGAACTGCACCATGTCGCGGATAGGGAAGAGCACGATGTGGAAAGCATCGGATTGGTCGACCCGCAGGTCACCCACGACTTCTACAGCGCGGTTGCCGCGAACCCGCGATTCGCGGATATCGAGATGAGCGGATACCGGGAGCAATTCGACAACGAAGAGCAGACGCAATTCGCCGCGATCACCTATCGCATTCCCTCCGGCGCATTGATCATAGCGTTCCGAGGCACCGACGACTCGCTCGTCGGATGGAAGGAAGACTTCAACATGGCCTTCCAATACCCGGTGCCGGCACAGGTTTCCGCAGCGCAATACCTGAACGACGTGGCGAGCCTGTGGCAAGGGCCGATCATACTTACCGGCCATTCCAAAGGCGGGAATCTGGCGGTATACGCGGCGATGAACGCGCCCGACGAAATCAAGGACCGCATCGAACACATCTACTCACTGGACGGACCGGGATTCCCGGAAGCGGTGGTACGCGGCTACGAATACGCAAGCGTATGCGATCGAATCACGAAAATCGTGCCGGACTCCTCAGTAGTGGGCATGGTCCTCGAAACCCCGGAACGATGCATAGTGGTCAAATCGAACGTGGAAGGCATCATGCAGCATTTCGCGTTCTCATGGCAGATGCACGGCATCGAATTCGCCAAAGTGGAAGACGTGGCCGACAGCTCCGTAGTATTCAACAAATCGTTGAACAACTGGCTTTCCAGCCTTTCCAAAGAACAACGCGAACATGCCGTGGACGCGCTGTTCTCGGTACTGGAAGCGTCCGGAGCGGGCAGCATCTCCGGAATGATGGCGGCCGGGCCTAAAGTCATACCCGAAATGCTCGGCACCTACGTCGGACTGAACGGTGAGGAACGAAAGAACATCAACCAAGCGCTGATGATTCTGTTGCAGGCCGCGCTCGCGAGGAATCCCAAGGTGCAGCGGAAGTAACACGATTTGTTGTAGACATTCTGTACAATTAATCATGTTTGTAGACAGCGTGACTAATTTGTTACAGGAGGCTGACATGCCACGCCCGCGCCGAGATTCCGAAATACTGCCAGCCAGAGAACGTTTGGAGAACGCGTTCTGGGAGCTGCTTTCCGAACGTGAATACCGTAAGATCACCGTGACCGACGTCGTACGTACGGCCGGGGTGAATCGTAATTCCTTCTACTACCATTTCGCGGGACTGCCGGAACTTGCCGATTCCGCCATTCAGCACGCCGTGGAGAACACGCCGCGGCCGACGCTTCCCGACGCGGATTGGGATCCGGATTACGAATGGCGCAAGCATGTGACCGCGCTGCTGAGGGATCCCGATCAAAGGCAGCGTCTTGGTCGATTGGCATTGCTTGCCGGCCCGCACAGCTCACCGGAGCTCATCGCGTCGCTACGTGATTTCGGCAGGCTCACGCTCATCGACGTTCTGGGTCTTGAGCCTGACGGCGTGGACCTCAAAACCGATCTGATGCTCGATTTCACGGTCGGAGGCATGCTTGCGGTGCTGCAACGCTGGCCGAAGCTCAGTGAACAGTTGCCGTTGGATGCGGTGTTCAATGAGGACATCGCCGTGCTTTCGGCGGGAATGTTCATGTCGATGTCGAAAGCCAATATGCTCGACTACTGGCGCCGTATTTTCAGCAACGGATTCGTGCCCGGGGAGCGGGTCCCTCGGCGGGATGCCAGCACCGAATCCGAGGCCAATGCCGATTCGCACAGTGAGCCAAACACGCTCTGAAGTGACTTTTCAGTGGTAAAACCGTGGGTAGTGTGTTCGCCGAACGCTTGTTGATGTGTATTCAACGTATGAGCCGGGCACGAGACTGTGCTGGTGTATGGCACGGTGCGTGGAATATGGTGTTTTAAGGCGAACCGAAAGGCATGACAGGGAGGTTGCAATGATCAACGAGGCATACAAGGCGATGCTCGGCGGCAAGTCCGTTATCCGTGAGCTGAGTGAATACGCCACCAAGCGTGGCGCTGAAATCGGCTATGAGAACGTGTTCGACTTCTCTCTCGGCAATCCGAGCGTGCCATGTCCGCAGAGCTTCACCGATGCCATGGTCGACCTGTACAAGACCTCCGAACCGGTGGCGTTGCACGGGTATTCGCCTTCCCTGGGCATCACGTCGGTGCGCGAGGCGATCGCCGACAGCCTCAACCGACGCTTCGACATGGACTACACGGCCAACCATATTTTCCCGACCACCGGTGCGGCCGGCGCATTGGCCCATGCATTGCGCGTGGTGACCGCTCCGGGCGATGAGGTGATCACCTTCGCGCCGTACTTCCCCGAATACCAGCCGTACGTGAACGGAACCGGCGCTCATCTGACCGTGGTACCGGCCGATACGGAAAACTTCCAGATCAACTTCGAGGCGTTCGAGGCCGCTTTGAATCCGGGTACCGCGGCGGTGCTCATCAATACGCCGAACAATCCTTCGGGAGCCGTGTATTCCGCACGGACGCTGACCCGACTTGCGGAAATTCTGCTGGACAAGCAGCGCGAATACGGCCACGACATCTTCCTGATCTCCGACGAGCCGTACCGTGAGATTCTGTTCGACGGCGGCGAGCAGCCGTATCCGAGCAAGTTCTACGACAATACGCTTTCCTGCTACTCGTATTCCAAGTCGCTGAGTCTGCCGGGCGAACGTCTCGGATATGTGGCGGTGAGTCCGCGTGCCACCGATGCGGAGCTGATCGTTCCCATGTGCGGCCAGATCAGCCGTGGCACCGGTCATAATTGCCCGGGCTCCAGCGTGCAGCTGGCGGTGGCGAAGGTTGTGGGCGAGACGAGCGATCTCTCCGTGTATGAGAAGAACATGAATCTTCTCTACGATGCGTTGGTGCGTCTTGGCTTCGAAGTGGTGCGTCCGGGCGGTACGTTCTACATTTTTCCGAAGGCGCTTGAGGAGGATGCGAACGCATTCTGCATGAAGGCCAAGGATTACGATCTGATTCTTGTGCCGTCCGACAGCTTCGGGGTTCCGGGCTACTTCCGCATGGCGTACTGTATTGATACGGAGAAGGTGGAACGTTCCATCGCGGCCCTTGAGAGGTTCGTACACGAGGTGTATGGCCGCTGAATGCGGTTTTTGTAGGCGTCTCGGCCGTTTGTTGACGGCTGGGACGCCTTTTTTGCGTTTGCGATCGGCTGTACGTGATTTTGCGATCGCAGGTGTTTTAGAAGAACTTGATTAGAAGAATTTGAGTGCCCGGGCCACTTCGTCGACGATTTCGAACATGGCTTCCCTTGCGCGCTCCGGCTCGCCTTTCGCGATCGCGTCGGCTACGGCGTCATGGGCGTCAAGCGCGTCCGGTTTCGGTTTCATCGGGTACTTGCCGAGTTCCACTCGCCCGCGCAGCACGGTGGCGATGGTGTCGGCAAGTGCCGCGAACAGTTCGTTGCCGCTTTCTTGCAATATCAGCGTATGGAATTCCACGTCCAGGTCGTGGAATTTCGCCAGTCCTGCGGATCCTTCCTCGTTGGCTTCGGCGTATTGCCTCATCTGCGATGCGTAAACGGGGAATTTCGCCTTGACTTCGATTGGCGCGAGACGTGCCGCGGAGGCCGCCGCCGCGGGCTCGACGGCGAGGCGCAGTTCGGTGAGTGACGACAGTTGCTGTTCGCGTTGCGTTGAGTGCAGCCTCCACTCGATCACTTTGTGATTGAGCGCCTGCCATTCGTTGAACGGTCTGGCCACGAGCCCCACACGGCGGCGTACCAGTACGGCATCCATGGATTCGAGGGTTTTGGCCACCTCTCTGGCCACGGTCCGGGAGACTCCGAACCGGCTTTGCAGGTCTTCCAGCGTGAGGCTTTGACCGGCCGGCCAAACGCCGTCGAGTATTTCAATGGCCAAGGTGCGACTTACGGCTTCCTGGAGAAGCTCTCCCCCCGTGTTTTCAGCGTTCTCGGTCATTGTTCCCTTTCTTGTCGGACTCCTTTGAATCATACCAAGTCATATGTTTTTTCAAAAAAGTAGTACTTTTGAGTTGACAGATAGTACTTTTAAGGTTTATGATATTCTCATTCCGGTCGCGAGGCAGCGGCGGAAAATCATTTCAAAGGAGCGACAATGAGCATTCACGTAGTAGTGATGGGCGTTGCAGGATGCGGCAAGTCAACCGTGGCCGAAGCGATTCACGAACGACTGGGCTATGCGTACGCCGAAGGCGACGACTTCCATCCGCAGGCCAACATAGACAAAATGAGCGCCGGCATTCCACTGACCGACGAAGACCGCTGGCCTTGGCTGGAGGTCATCAACAAATGGATGGTGGCACGCGAGGCGCTGGGTGAGAACACGGTCGTGTCCAGCTCGGCCCTCAAGCGCGGCTATCGCGAAGTGCTCGCCAAAGACGTTCCCGTCTTCTTCATCCATCTCAGCGGAACCCACGAACTCATCCAACAGCGTCTGGGCGAACGCAAGGGGCATTTCATGCCGCCGGCGCTGCTGCCAAGCCAGTTCGCCATCCTTGAGCCGCTCGCGGCAGACGAGAACGGCGTGGAGATCTCCATCGAGGGCAGCGTCGACGACATGGTGGAACGCGCACTCGACGCATTGAACGCATATGCGGCGACCATCGCTGCGAAATCGCAGGAACAGGCCGCGTAACAGGCGCCAATCATAGGAAATTCAGGATCAAGGAGGATTCATGAATCTCATAGCGGCGGCGGTCATCGGCATCGCCATAATCGTTCTACTCATCGCGGTATGCAAAGTGCATCCGTTCCTCTCCCTGTTGGCCGGATCCTTCGTCATGGCCGTGTGCGCCGGTGTGGAATACGACCAGGCGTTCACGAGCTTCACATCGGGCGTTGGATCCACCATCTCCAATGTGGGCCTGCTGATCGCATTCGGCTCGATCATCGGCACGATCCTGTTCAAGTCCGGCGGAGCCGACACGATCGTCGACACCATCATGGACAAGACCCCATTGCAACGTCTGCCGTGGGCCATGGCGCTCATCGCGTTCATCGTCGGCATTCCGATGTTCTTCGAAGTCGGCGTGGTCATCCTCATTCCGGTCGTGCTCTTCGCCGCAAGACGAGCCAAAGCGCCTGTCGTTTTGCTGGGCATTCCCGCTCTTGCCGGACTTTCCACACTGCACGCATTCGTGCCGCCGCACCCCGGTCCGCTCACCGCGATCGGCGCTCTCAATGCGAATCTCGGTGTCACACTTGGTCTTGGCCTTCTGGTGGCCATTCCGACGGTCATCATCTCCGGTCCGCTGTTCGGCCGTCTTGCGGCCAAGTGGGTGCCGATCGCGGCTCCTGAAAACCAGGCCGAGGCGGAAGCTCCGAAATCCAAGGAAAACCGTCCCTCCTTCGCCACCGCGATCGCGGTCATCCTGCTGCCCGTGGTACTCATGCTCGCATCTTCCGTGGTGGATCTGACCGGTCAGAGCGAAACCGCATGGGGCCGTGTGCTCGCATTCATCGGCACTCCGCTTGTGGCGCTGCTGCTGACCACGATTTTCGCGATGGTGGTGCTCGGATACCTGCAGAAATTCAGCCGTGACGCCGTCAACGGCATGGTCGGACAGTCCTTTGGCTCGGTTGCGAGCATCATCCTGATCGTCGCCGCCGGCGGTGGCTTCAAGCAGACGCTCGTTGACTCCGGCATCGGTGACGTGATCGCCAACTCGATCACCGAATCGGCCATGAATCCGCTGATTGCGGGATGGCTGGTGGCCGTGCTCATCCGACTCGCCACAGGCTCGGCCACCGTGGCCACCGTCACCGCGTCCGGCATCATGGTGCCGCTCGCCACCGGCATGAGCCCGACCCACCTGGCGTTGCTGGTGCTGGCCATCGGTGCGGGATCCGTGTTCTTCTCCCATCTGAACGACGCCGGATTCTGGCTGGTCAAGGAATACTTCGGCATGAGCGTGGGGCAGACGCTTAAGACCTGGTCGCTGATGGAAACGGTGCTGTCGGTGGTCGGCCTTGGATGCGTGATGCTGCTCTCGCTGGTCCTGTGAATGTGGCGGCGGTTTTTCCTGCAACTCGTCGCAACTCAAGCCAACTCAACTCAACATAATTCAATACGGCAATCGTAGAAACCTCACAATCCCGACGGCAATTCGTTGAACGTCTTGTCGAAGGCCGTCGGGAATCAATGTAGAAAGAAGGACATCATGAAGCTTGGAATGATCGGCCTCGGCCGAATGGGCGGCAATATGGCGAAGCGCATCGCGGCCGCAGGGCATGAGGTCGTGGGTTACGACCAATCACCTGAATCCGACCGTACGGTGGCAAGCCTTGACGAGCTTGTGGCGGCGCTTGACGCACCGCGAGTCGTATGGGTCATGGTGCCTGCCGGCGCGGCCACCGACAGCACCGTGAACGCGCTGTCGGAACTGCTCGAGCCGGGTGACATGATCATCGACGGCGGAAACTCCCGCTATACCGACGATGCCCGACATGGAAAGGAACTCGCCGCCAAGGGCATCCGATTCATGGACTGCGGCGTATCCGGAGGCGTGTGGGGCATCGATCGTGGATACGCCCTGATGGTCGGCGGCAGCGAGGAGGACTTCGAATCCGTAAAGCCCATTTTCGAGGCGCTCAAGCCGGAAGGCGAGACCGGGCTGGTGCTGGCCGGTCCGGTCGGCGGCGGGCATTTCGCCAAAATGGTGCACAACGGCATCGAATACGGCATGATGCAGGCGTTCGGCGAGGGCTTTGCCACCATGGTCAAATCCGAACTGATCAATGACCCGGCTGCTGTGATGTCGTCCTGGCGGGACGGCTCCGTGGTGCAGTCGTGGCTGCTGGATCTGCTGGCCATCGCCTTCAAGGCCGATCCGACGCTCGAATCCATGCCGCCGGTGGCCAATGAGTCCGGTGAGGCGAAGTGGATGATTGAGGCTGCGCTTGAGCTGGGCGTACCCACTCCGGCCACGGCTGCCGCGTTGTATGCCCGCCAGGCTTCGCGTGGCGGTGCGGACGACATTCTGCGCGTGGTCTCCACCATGCGAGCCCAGTTCGGCGGTCACGTCACCAAGATCGACGAAATAGCGACGCACTGAGCATCCGCTTTCCCTTTCTCGGGTGCGCAATGCCGGGTGTGCGGCGGGGATTCTCCGTCGCACACCCGTTTTTTCTGCATCATTTGGCGATAAAATGATGCAGAAAAGGAAAAGATGATGCAGAAAGACGGGATGGCGATGGCAATGCGCGTATTTGATTACCTCTCATTGCCGGAAAACCTTTGCTCGCCTGCGATCACCAGGTTGCTGTTGGAACTTCGAGAATGCAAGGGGCGTCAATCGTTGTGGTTGACGGCCCGACCGGAAACGTTGCGGTCTTTGCTTGAGGTAGCGAAGGTGGAAAGTGTGGGTGCGTCGAATCGTATTGAAGGCATTGCGACAACCCAACCACGACTACAAGGCATTGTGTTGCGTGACACTGAGCCACGGGGACGCGATGAGCAGGAAATTGCCGGGTACCGTGATGTGCTGGCGCTCATTCACGAGCAGCACGACTACATTGAGGTAACCCCCAACGTCATTCTTCAACTGCACCGCGATCTCATGCGTCATACTTCATTCTCTTTCGGTGGCCGTTGGAAAGACACGAATAATGTGATTGCTGGTGTCAACGCCAAAGGTGAGCGGATTACTCGTTTTGTGCCGACACCGGCGATTGCCACGGCAGACGCGATGGAGCGGCTATGCGAAGCGCTCCATGAAGGACTTGCGCAAGGTGACGGAGATTCGTTGCTTACCGTCTGCAGATTCATATTCGATTTTCTGTGCGTTCACCCATTCAACGATGGCAATGGTCGCATGAGTCGGTTGCTGACAGTGTTGTTGCTGGAGCGGCTTGGGTACGAAGTCGGCGCATACGTCAGCATCGAGCGTTTGATTGAGGACAATAAAGCGCTGTATTACGAAGCTCTTGCCGTCAGTTCCTCAGGCTGGCAAGATAGTAATAATGATGAGGTACCCTTCGTGCAGTTCATGCTGGGAATTATATTGGCCGCGTATCGTGATTTCGCTGATCGGGTGGAGTCGGTAAGCGGCAATGCGCGCCGTACCAAGACGCAGCGTGTGGCGGATGTGTTCGATCGTAGACTTGGCAAAGTGACCAAGGCCATGATCCATGAGGAATGTCCGGATATCAGCATGGTCACCATCGAGCGTACGCTTGCCAAACTTGTTGCCGAAGGTCGTATTCGCAAGGTCGACTCCGGGCGCAATACCGGGTACGTTGTGCGGGAATGAACCGCGTCAGGCACGGGTCGGGTCCTTCTGTCGAATAAGGAAGAACAGCGCAACGGTCAGCAGCAGTGCGATGGAAAGCACGCCGATGGAGGCGCTGCCTGTCAACGCGGTGGTGGTCGCCACAAGGAACGTGCCGAGAATCGAAGCGGTCTTGCCGAAAATGTCGTAGAAACCGTAATATTCGTTGGCGTGGTTCTTCGGAATGATCTTGCCGTAGTAAGAGCGCGACAACGCCTGAATGCCGCCCTGGAACATACCTACAAGAATCGCAAGAATCCAGAATTCCGCAGCGGAACGCAGGAAAAACGCGGCGAAGAACACGATGCACATGTAGGCCATCACGGCCGCAAGGATCATGTTTTTGGAACCGAATCGTCCGGCCAGCCTTCCGTGCAGCATGGAACTTGGAAACGCCACGAACTGTGTTGCCAGCAGTGCGGCCACCAGTTGGGTGGAGTCGATGCCGAGCTGGGTTCCGTACGAGGTGCTCATGGAAATGACAGTGTTCACGGCGTCGATGTAGAAGAAGAACGCGATCATGAACATCCAAAGCGGTTTGTTCGCGCGGATGGCCTTGAACGTTGCCGCCTGCTCCACGAACGTGTTGCGGATTGCCTGGCCGGTCTGGCTTGCGGTCGCGCGGTAATGCGTCTGCTTATAGCTGGTCAGCAACGGAATGGTGAACGCCACCCACCATGCGGCGGTGACCAAGAACGATATGCGTATACAGGTGACCGTACTCATGCCGAGTAGCGCGGGACCTGCGAAAATCAGCGCGATGCATGCGATGAACGGCACTGTGGAGCCGATGTAGCCCCATGCGTAACCGTGGGAGGATACACGATCCATACGGTCGTTCGAGGTGGTGTCGACCAGCATCGAATCGTAGAACGTGAGCGAGCCGTTCAATCCGATGGTCGCAAGCACGTACACAACAAGAAACGCGAGCCAGCCGAGCGGCATCGCCATCGCGCAGCACATGACCACGCCGGTCAGGAAGAATCCCGTGAAGAATCGAATCTTCATGCCCTGAACGTCCGCGATGGAGCCAAGCAGCGGCATCAAGGCGGCGATGATCAGCGATGCGATGGTCTGCGCATATCCCCAAGTCGACATGATGTTCGTTTCGCCAGCCGCTTTTAGCAAAGAATTGGCGTAGATCGGCACCACGGCGGTTGAGAGCAGCACGAATGCGGAATTGCCGATGTCGTATGCGATCCACTGTGTTTCGCGGGTGGTCAATCGTGCGCCTTCCATGAATCCGGCCACGCGTGATCGAGGCGTTTCGACACTGGAACTGTCCGTCATTCGTTGACTCTTTCTAAATAAATGTCAATTATGAATCCATCTTATTTCATCGTAGGGGGAGATGGGCCATGGCTGGGGCCATGCGACATGAACAGCCTATGAACAACACCTTGACGTGGGGTGGTGAGCGGCTGGATATGTGCTGGGATGATCATGCCCATGCAAGGCGGGAGAACGGTTTGCCGGATGTCGTTTGCAGTTGGGCGGGGCTGGTTGTATAGTTAAAAAGTTGTGTGTTCTGCCTCGCGTGCATATGCGGGGTCTCGAACGCGCAGACTTGCAAGTCAATAGTAATTATAGGGAGTCCATTATGGCAGCTCGTTGCGCAGTGTGCGGCAAGGGACCGCAGACCGGTTTCACCGTTTCGCACTCACATATTCGCAATAAGCGCACCTTCCGCCCGAATCTGCAGCCGGTTCGCACCACCATCGACGGCGAGAACGTTCGCGTTCGCGTTTGCGTCAAGTGCCTCAAGGCTGGCAAGGTTCAGCGCGTTGAAGCGTGAATCGCGAAATAACAGCTTGAAACCCCGGTAGACTTTGGTCGCCGGGGTTTTGCATTTCTTGAGAAAGCATCGTCGATACGAATGAAGGGCTTGAGACGGTAAAGCGGCTGTATGGCGGATAATGGGGAAAATTACGGGCTGCGGGTCAAAATGTGTGGCTGAGGGGCCTCGGGCGATTTCCTGGACGCCTTAGGCTGCATATTCAAGTGACATTCGATGCTCCTCTGGGCTCTTCCGGCCCAAGGACTTCTTCTTTCGTCTCTTATTGCAATAGCGGATATAGCCGTCAGGCTTTCGTTCCTGCCCCAACTGGGAGATACGCCCGTTTCTTGGCGGTTGGGGTTGAAAGAGGGTGTAGCCCGTCGTGTTCTGTTTCTTTTACGAGATGTGGAAACGGCGGAATTCCAACGATTTGTGACTTACGCGCCGGTATGGTCTGAGTCCATGGCCTGCCCCAACTGGGAGATAGGCCTGTATCTTGCGGGTTGTGGTCGGAAGGGGGTGTGCTTCATCGTGTATCGTTTTTCTTACGTGATCTGGAAACGGCCATTTTCCAACGATTTGCGATTTTGAAATCGGAGCAGCCCGCTTCTGTTTCTGCCCCGATCGGGAGATATGCCCGTTTCTCTGCGGTTGGGGCGGGGAAGGCCCGTCGTGCTCCGAATCTTTTGCGTGATGCGTAAAGAGGTTGTCCGCGATTCGTGTCATTGGGAAACGAACCGTGCGGATTCTGGAACGGCTGTGCGAATTCTGCCAATCATCCGTTCGTGCCACAATGGAATGCTATGAGCACCACACTGGAAACCCCGATTTCTTCCATCGAAAGCAACCGTCGCAGAGTCGGCGCGCTGAAATCGTTGGGTGTGGTGTCGGTCGGCGATGCACTGACCTACTATCCGTTCCGTGTCACCGATCCCGTGCCGGCGCGGTCCCTGAGCGAAGCGAAAATCGGGGAGAAGATGGCATTCGCCGCACATGTGCGGAATGTGCATGTGTTTCCGATGGCCCGTCGTGGCTTCCGTCTGATCGCCGATGTGGATGATGGCGATTTCGCTGTAGCCCGTCATGCGAACGGTTCCGCGGCATCGCTTGTCTTCTTCTCCTACAGGAAGTCGTATATCGATTGGATTCAGCGCAAACTGCAGCCGGGCGCGCTGTTGGTGGTTGCGGGGGAGCCGAGCGTATATAACGATCGTCTGCAATTCACACATCCCGACCTGCTGACCGTCGATCCGGTCTGCGAGCGGACGAACAGCGAACGTACGCAATGGGATGATGGCTTCGGAAGTGGGGAATCAGCGGGCTCCCCGGGAAAGGATTCCATGGGAAAGGATTCCACGGGAAATCCAGCTACGGCGAACACTTACGCAAGTTCCTTGAAATATGATGCAGCATCGACTTCGGATGCGTTGCGGCATGTATGCCGTCCGCGGCCTGTTTACCACGCGAATTCGCGGATTTCCAGCGAACATATCCACGAATCGATTGAGAAATACATGGATGCGTTGCGTGGCGACGATTATGTGGCGGGTCATGCGAAGCGTGCCGCGCAGCAGAACGGACCAACTACTGCGCAAAGCGGCGAATTCGGCCTTCCTCAAGTCGACCGCGAGACTCGGACCGAGGCGTTGGCCATGGCGATTCCGGACATCATGCCGGAACGATTCCGCGTGGAGCATGGGCTGATGCACCGTGCCGAGGCGTTCATGGCGATTCACGATCCACAGGATCGCCGCCGCTTTGATGAGGCATTGTGGACGTTGCGCTACGAGGAAGCGCTCATCTGCCAGACGGCGTTGGTGAAGTCGCGCGATTCGTCACGCAAGGCCAAGGCGACGGCCTGCGCCGATACGCGGCGGAAGGATGCGTTCGTGGCGTCGCTGCCGTTCTCGTTGACGGCAGGGCAACGGCAGGTGATCGACGATATTTCCAACGATATGGCGCACGATTACCCCATGCAACGTCTGCTGCAGGGTGAGGTCGGTTCCGGCAAAACCGTTGTGGCCGTCGCTGCGATGATGCAGGCCGTCGGATCGGGAGGGCAGGCCGTTCTGGTGGCGCCGACACAGGTGCTTGCGGAGCAGCATTACGTAAGCATCCGTGGCATGGTGGAACGGATGCGAAATCATTACGCCTCAGAACAGTGGGAAAGTGCCGACAACCAGTCGAAATCCGGGGAATCCGAAGACGAAACAATGCACAACGCTCCTGTGGATGAAGGTGGACAAGTCGACTCGACGGCCGATGACATTCCGGTGTTGCTGCTGACCGGCGGCATGAAGCTCGCCGCACGCCGACGTGTGCTTGCGGCGGCGGCCTCAGGCGTGCCCTGCATCGTGGTGGCCACGCATGCCGCGTTCTCCAAAACCTTTCAAGCGCCGAACCTCACGTTGGCGGTGATCGATGAACAGCATCGCTTCGGCGTGGAGCAACGCGAATCGTTGAATTCCAAAGCGTCGAACGCGCCGCACCTGCTGGTCATGACCGCAACGCCGATTCCGCGTACTGCCGCCATGACCTGGTTCGGCGATCTTGACATCTCCTGGCTGACCGAGCTGCCCGGCGGCAGGAAACCAATCCGCACCTTCATCGTGCCCGAAGAGAACGGGGCCCTGATGTCGGAGATGTTCAGCCTGATTCGCCATCGCATCGACGCGGGGGAGCGCGCGTACGTGGTCTGTCCGCGTATCGACGCCAACGCCGAAGATGCGGATACGGCGGACTGTGCGGACAATGCGGAAGTAGGTTCCGCATTCGACGCGTCATATGATCTCGGCGAGGATGATGAACGACGTGAGCAGCGACCTCCGTTGCACTCCGTCGCGGAGATCGCCGACCGTCTGCGGTCGCTGCCGCAATTCGCAGGCATTCGCATAGCCACCCTGACCGGACGTGATGACGATACTACGAAAGCGCAGGTAATGGCGGGCTTCGAATCCGGGGAAACTCCGGTGCTGGTGTCCACCACGGTCATCGAAGTCGGGGTGGATGTGGCACAGGCCAGTTGCATGGTGATTTTCGACGCTGATCGATATGGGTTGTCTCAGCTGCACCAGCTGCGTGGACGCGTGGGACGCGGCGGTACCGAATCGGGTGCCTTCCTGATTTCCAGAGCTCTGGAAGGCAGCGATGCGGCACGCCGGTTGGACGTAATCCAAGGTACGCTGGATGGCGCCGAAATCGCGCAGGCCGATCTGGAATTCCGTGGCGCTGGTGATGTGCTGGGAGACGCACAATCCGGTGGAAAATCGGGATTGAAGCTCCTTCGTGTGGTCAAGGATGTGAAGATTATAGAGACGGCCCGGGCCGAAGCCGTGAAATTGGTCGCCGACGATCCGGAATTACGGGAGTATGTGCAGCTTGCCGGGGCTGTACTTGATTTCACGCGCGGCAACGAGACCTTCCTGACCAGCAATTAGTCTAGAAACCATGCGTGTTATTTCCGGACGATTCAAGGGCGTGGCGTTGACCACACCGAAGGCAGGTACCAGACCGACCACAGACCGTACGAAAGAGGCTATTTTTTCACGTCTCGACTCGTGGGGAGCGCTTGAGGACGCGCATGTGCTGGACCTGTTCGCCGGAACCGGCGCTCTTGGCATCGAAGCGTTGAGCCGCGGCGCATGTGATCTGGTCGCCGTGGAATCCTCGGCTCCGGCGGCGGCGTTGATCGCAAAGACCCTGAATGTATTGAAGCACAACCGTTCGTGGGAAACAGGCATGAATGCCCGTGTAATCAAGGCCCGGGCGGAAAAGTATGCGTCCTCGGCCGCCTCGGTGGTGCCGTTCGGCGTGATTTTCATCGATCCGCCGTACGCGTTCGCAACCGAGGAATGCAACCAGCTGCTTGCCGACTTGGCCGATCGTGACCTGACCGACGAGCGTTCGGTCATCGTGTTGGAACGTTCCACCCGCTCGGACGAGCCGACTCCTCCCGATGGATGGGAGATCGTCGACCGACGAGATTACGGCGAAACGGCCGTCTACTATATCTGTCCTATTGCGCAGGAAGACTAGGCGCATTTTCAAAAGACGGGATATGTTAGGGCGTGTCGGAACGCGGTTATTGGATACGTTCCAACACGCCCTGACATGCGAAGGCGATCAGCGCTTGCGAGGATGCGCTCCGGAAACCTCCCAGCCCAACGCCATCAGCGTTTTGCGATCGGCTTTGCTGAGCTTGGTGCAGTCGAACGCCTCGATGAGGTCCGGACGCAACTCGTTCGTTTTGGCCAGGGCCTCGTCACGACGGAAACGATCCACTTTGCCGTGGTCTCCCGAAAGCAGCACATCGGGAACCTTGATACCGCGCCATTGAGCCGGCTTGGTGTACTGACGGTGTTCCAACAGCGCGTTGTCGCCGGTGTAGGATTCCTCGACGATCGACTCGGCATTGCCCATGAATCCCGGCAGCAGTCGGGTGATCGCCTCCAGCATGACGGATACCGCGACTTCGCCGCCGTTGAGCACGTAATCGCCGATCGAGTATTCGCGTACATCGATGCCCTGCGCACGGTAATACTGCGGAATACGGGCGTCGTAACCCTCATATCGGCCGCATCCGAACAACAGATGGTCGGCATGGCTGAGTTCCGTGGCGTCCTGCTGCGTGAACAGCGGTGCGGACGGATTCGGGAAAATCAGCACAGGCGTATTCTCTGCGATTGCCGCAGCTTCCGCAACTGCACCGTCTTCAACACCATTTTCGGCACTGCCGTCGGCGGCAGCGCGATCGCAGTCGATTGTGGTCGGTTCGAGATCCAGCAGCTCGTCGAGGCATTCGCTCCATACTTCCGGCTTCATGACCATGCCGGCACCGCCGCCGATGGGGGCATGGTCGACGGAGTGGTGAACGTCGTGCGTCCAATCACGCAGATTGTGCGCATGGACTTCCACAAGACCCTTGTCTTGCGCTTTGCCCAGCAGACTGAGGTTCAGCACTTCGAAGTATTCCGGGAATACGGAGACGATATCAATCTTCATAATGTTCCAGAATAATGGAACGTCTGCCAAGCGAATGCGGGGTCCGGAAATCGCTTCCCGAACCCCGCATCGAAGTTGGTTTCGGCTCGAATCAGCAGATTCAGAGCCCCGGAATCAGCCCTCCGGGCGGATTGATGGTCAGATACCCTTCCTCAAGATCGATTTCCGGCACGAGATCGTCCACAAAAGGCACCAACGCGCTGTTTTCCACAACCACGCCGTCAGCGTCCTTCACCGGATTCGCAAGACGGATCTTGAGCAGCCACTGGGCCACTTCGATCACGTCCACCACTTTTCCGACCACCAGGCCGGATTCCAATCCGAGGGAATTGTTCTCGGAGAGGCGTGCCTCGAGACCGATCAGGTCTTTCGGATACCACTCGTCGGCTTCCAGCATGTCTTCCGGATCGTCCGCCTCGCCATACAGCACAACGCCGTTGGCGGCTTCGGAATCGTCGCGGTTGTCAATGCCTTCGAACTTGATGATCCAACGGTTCTTGAAGGTACGGGAATGCTCCACCACGTACTCTTCCTCACCGTCTTTCGTGTACAACACGGCACCGGGAGCGAACCGGTATTCCGGCTCGTCCGTAAAGATCTGTACGGTGACTTCGCCTTTGAGCCCCTGCGCACGTCCGATACGACAGACCCTCAGCAGCTCAAGCTGTTGAGGGTCGTCAGAATGCATATCAAGCACCATGCTAGGATCTCACCTGCGCACGTCCATGATGTCGACGCGCACCTTGTGGTCGGACAATGCCTGCACCACGGCGCGAATCGCATTTGCCGTGCGTCCGCTGCGTCCGATGACGCGACCGATGTCTTCCGGGTTCACGCGCACACGAATGAGTTCGCCACGCGCGTTCTCGTGAGACTTCACCGAAACATCATCGGGAAAATCGACGATGTTCTTGATCAGATGTTCCACAGCCTGGGCGAGCATGATCACTCAGCTTCCGCAGCCGGCTCTTCAGCCGGGGCTTCCTCGGCGGCTTCTGCTTCAGCGGCGGCTTCGGCGGCGGCCTTGGCGGCGGCTTCGGACTTTGCGGCCTTCAGCTTCTGAGCCTGGGCTTCGACGGCCTCGACGCGAGCAGCGGCATCCGGGCCAGCCTCAACGGTCTTCAGGGTGCCTTCAGCACCGTCGAGACCCTTGAACTTCTGCCAGTCGCCGGTGATCTTCAGCAGGTTCAGCACCTGGTCGGTCGGCTGTGCGCCGACGCCGAGCCAGTACTGAGCGCGCTCGGAATTGATGTTGATGGTCGAAGGCTGGGTGTTCGGGTTGTAGGTACCGATCTCTTCGATGGCGCGGCCGTCACGCTTGGTGCGGGAATCCATGATCACCACGCGGTAGAACGCGTAGAACTTCTTACCCATGCGCTTCAGACGAATCTTGGTTGCCAAAATGGCTCTCCTTGTAATCTAGGGGTGTGCGTTTCGTTTTCTGTGTGGGGCACGGAATCCGAAACCCACGTGTTCCTCACGTCACGCGATAGTTAGAGGGCCTCGCGCGCGCGAATAACCTAGCAATTATAACCGCAAGGTCTGGACTCGTACGGCTGTGTGATGTTTGGGTGGATTCAGATGCTTTTCAGTCTCGTGGCAGGTCGTCTCGCTACACTGAGGGCCGGTTGTTAGCGAAGGCCGTCGATGCGGCCGACTATTGCGATTGTAGTGCTGAGGATTTGCCGAAAGGGGTTTCCGGGGAATGATTGTCGCACTGTGGATTGTGCTGTTGATATGCGTGGTTTGGGTTGCGTTGGGCGAGGTGCCGGCAGGTTGGGATGGCCGCATGCCGATGCCGTATCTGATTGCGTTCCTGCCGTTTCTGTGGATTCCGACGTTGGCGATCAGCATCGCCGGTTTCGCTCTGCACGAAACGGGTCTCGGCGTGGTCGCGGCCGCGATCTGCGTGGCGTCGCTGCTGCGCAAGGTCGCGTACTGGTCCAACAACCTTGAGTCGCACAATACCGCGCAACTGGTTGCGGAGAAAATCGCCGAAAAACGTGAAACATCTCGTGAAACAGATGTCGACAAGAGTGTGGAATCGACGCGGAACGGCCGTTTCCGTGTCATGACACTGAACTGCCGTTTCGGTCGCGCGAACGCGGAAAACATCGTGGCGGCAGTCAAACAGCATGACATTGCGGTGCTTGCGTTGCAGGAATTGACGGATGACCTGATCGAATCCCTGCACAAGGCCGGACTTGACGAGTTGCTGCCATACCGGCAGTTGGGGGAGAACAAGGAGACCGACAACGGCGGATTCAATGGCGTTTGGATTCGAGTCGAACCGAGCGACATGTCTCCGGTCACGGCGGTGATTCCCGCGGCAGACGTGCCCGGGGTATGCTTCCCGATCGATTCGATGCGCAGCATCACGTTCGTCTCCGCGCATCCGAAATCCCCGATGCGTGGATGCCGTGAATGGTCGGATGGAATCATCGGTCTTTCGGAACTGGCCAGCACGCAGAAAGCTGGCGACATAACCGTGATTTTGGGCGATCTCAACTCGGGTACCGGGCATCCGAGCTTCCGCAAGCTGATGGCGGCCGGGTTCAAGGACGCCGCACTGGTCGATGCGAGGGGCCGCCACGCCACCTTCCCGTCATGGGTCACATGGCCGCGAATCATCCTCGACCATATTCTGTTCACGTCCGGATTGACGGCCTCCGAAGTGAGCTCCTTCGTCGTCGAAGGCTCGGACCACCTGGCTCTGGCCGCGACGCTTACGCTGAAGTAGTCTGCTCGCAACACAAACCAACGGATGAACGAAGGCGGGCATCGGAATCAAATCCGACGCCCGCCTTCGTAAGAGATTACGTAAGAGTTCACGTAAGAAGCCACGCTAAGCATGCCTCGCCTGAACCGTATGATTTGCACGAATCAGACGAGACATGCACGAGACCCGTATCAGTGCAGCAGACCGGCCAAACCGCCACCGAAATTCGGCGGCAACTCTCCGGAATCGCCCATCATTTCCTGCAATCCGGCCGGAAGCGCGGGATTCTGCGGCTTCTTGGCGAACGCCGAACCACCGCTCGACTTGCCATCAGCGTTCTTGCCGGCAAGCTTGTCGCGCAGTGCCTTCTCCTCGGCTTCACGCTTCATCGGGTTTCCGGACTTGGAACCCTTCTTCTTGCCCTTCTTGACCTTGCCTTTGCCGCCACCCATGGAAGGCCCGCCAAAGCCCGGCATACCGGCACCGACCTTGTTGCTCATGCGCTTCATCATCTTCGCGGCCTGTTCGAAACGCTGCAGCAGCGCGTTGACCTGCGAAACGGTAACGCCCGCACCATAGGCGATTCGCGCACGACGGGAACCGTCAATAATCGAAGGATCACGACGTTCGGCCGGAGTCATCGAACGAATGATGGCTTCGGTACGGTCAATCTCCTTCTCATCGAACTGCTCAAGCTCCTTACGATGCGCGGCCATACCCGGAATCATGCCGAGCAGATTCTTCATCGGGCCAAGCTTACGCACCTGCTGAAGCTGATCAAGGAAATCATCCAAACCAAAGGAGCCATCGGAAATCTTGACGGCGGCCTTCCGGGCCTCCTCCTCATCGAACTGCTTCTGCGCCTGCTCGATCAGAGTGAGAATATCGCCCATATCGAGAATGCGGGAAGCCATACGATCCGGGTGGAAAACCTCGAAATCCTTCAAACCCTCGCCGGTGGACGCAAACAGAATCGGCTTGCCGGTAACGGAAGCCACGGAAAGCGCGGCGCCACCACGAGCATCACCATCAAGCTTGGAAAGCACCACGCCGGTGAAATCCACACCCTCATCGAACGCCTTGGCGGTCTGCACGGCATCCTGGCCGATCATCGCATCGATCACGAACAGAATCTCGTTCGGCTGCACGGCATCGCGAATATCACGAGCCTGCTTCATCAGCTCCTCGTCAACACCAAGACGACCAGCGGTATCGATGATCACCGTGTCATACAGCTTCTGATTGGCGAAAGCAATGGAATCACGGGCAACCTTCACCGGATCGCCGGTGGTCATTCCCGGAGAGGCAACGGCCTCGCCGCCATCGGACTGCACGCCCTTCTCCGGGGCATACACCGGAACGCCGGCGCGTTCGCCGACGACCTGCAGCTGCGTGACCGCGTTCGGACGCTGCAAATCGGCCGCGACCAGAAGCGGAGTGTGGCCGGAATCCTTCAGCCAGTAGCCCAGCTTGCCGGCGAGAGTGGTCTTACCGGCACCCTGAAGGCCCGCAAGCATGATGATCGTCGGCGGATTCTTCGCGAAGTTCAACGGGCGGTCAACGCCGGAGCCAAGCACGGCGGTGAGCTCCTCGTTGACGATCTTCACCACCTGCTGCGCCGGATTGAGCGACTGGGAGACCTCGGTGCCGAGAGCGCGCTCGCGGATGCGACCGGTGAAGGAACGCACCACGTCGAGCGCCACATCGGCATCGAGCAGCGCACGGCGAATCTCGCGGATCGTGCCGTCGATATCGGATTCGGAAAGCTTACCCTTGCTCTTCAGATGCTTGAAGGCATTCGAGAGCCTGTCTGTCAAAGAACTAAATGCTGCCATAATGTTCCTCAGTTTAGCGTTCGGTTGACTACTTCAGCGACCACGTGGACCCCTGCGGGCCGTCCTCGATCGCGATTCCGGCCGCGTTCAGTGCGTCACGGATCGCGTCGGCGCGTGCGAAATCCTTGGATTTGCGGGCCTGCGCACGCTCGTCCAACTGCTCGCTGATGAGTTTGTTGAGCACGTCATGTTCGGCGGATTCATTGCCGGAGCCGGCTGCGCCCGAAGCCGCGCCGCCGTTCGCCCACGGTTCGGCCATCGGATCCAATCCCAACGTGTCAAGCATCGCGCGCACGTTCACCAGCGCGGTGCGCACTTCGGCCTTCGCCGCGTCCGAATCGGCACGGTCGGCCAGCTTCGCCAGCAACGTGTTGCCGGAACGAATCGCGGTGAAAATCGCGGCCGTCGCGCCGGAAACGTTGATGTCGTCGTTCATCGCGGCAACGAAATCGGCGGGCAGCTGATCCGCGCCGATCGCGGAGATCTCGTCATGCGACGGCTGCTCTCCAATCGCGGCGGCCGCACGTTCGATGAAGTTCGCCACGCGGTCGTAAGCGGACTGCGCTTCGGTCAACGTCTGATCCGACCATTCCAGCATGGAACGGTACTGCACGGAACCGAGTGCGTAACGCACCACCCAAGCGGAATTCTGAGCCAGCACCGCCGGAACGGACAGGCCGTTGCCAAGCGACTTGCTCATCTTCTCACCCTTGGCGGTAACCCAGGCGGAATGCATCCAACGGGCGGCCGAATCGTAGCCGGCCGCACGCGTCTGCGCCATCTCGTTCTCATGGTGGGGGAATCGCAGGTCGAGACCGCCGCCGTGAATGTCGAACATGTCCTTCAGATAGCGGTGGCTCATCGCGGAGCATTCAATGTGCCAGCCCGGGCGTCCGGTGCCGAACGGGGTGTTCCAACGGGCGTCGAGCGGGTCGGAATCCTTCGGAGCCTTCCACAGCGCGAAATCACGCGGATCATGCTTGTCGGGAGACATGTCGGCCGGGTCGACGGGATTGTATTTGTCGTTGCCGGCGTTATCCACGGACGGGCCCATCGCGTCGGTGACCTTCGACGCCTCGTCGCAAATCGCGGTCTGCTTCTGATGCGTCAGTTCGCCGTAATACGGCCAGCTCGCCACGTCGAAATACACATTGCCGGTCGGATTGCCGTTGTCGTCGGTGACCACGTAGCCGTGACCGTTGTCGATGATCTGCTTGATCAGGTCGATCATGTCGATCATGTGGCCGGTGGCGCGCGGCTCGTAGGTCGGCGGCTCAACACCGAGCGTGTTGTACGACTCGGTGAACTCACGTTCGTAGATGTAGGCGCGTTCCCACCACTGCTGGCCAGCGGCGGCGGCCTTGTCGAGAATCTTGTCGTCGATGTCGGTGACGTTGCGCACGAACGTGACCTTGTATCCGAGGCGTTCGAACCAGCGGCGGACCACATCGAAAGCCACGGCGGCACGGATATGGCCGATATGAGGTGAGCTCTGCACGGTGGCGCCACACACGTAGATGCCGACCTGACCGGGCTTGATCGGAGTGAAATTCGACACCGCGTGCGATGCGGTGTCATACAGCTTCAGACCAGCCGCCGCCTCGGCTACTGCCGGAACAGCGTCGGTGACGCCGGAAGTGTTGGTATTCTGCGGTTCTTGCGTGTTCGTCATAAGCATGAGGGTATTGCCTGAATCGGACATAATCAGGTTCGGATTCGCTTCATGAAACAGCCTTCCGAACAGTACGTCGGAAGTCGTTTTGTCGAATTTGTGAATGTTATTTACGCAAATGATGTAAAAATGATTGCATGACGCAATCGCAGGTGTTGATTATGCAGCACGTTCCGTGGGAGAAGCCGGGACGGATTTTGGATAGTTTGGACGACTTGGGTTTGTCATATCAGATCATGAACGTGGTCAAGGAGAAAAAGCCCGACCTGCCCGACTTCAAAGACGTTTCCGGTGTGGTGATCATGGGCGGGCCGATGGGTGCGCTCGACTACGGCAAATATCCCGGCCTCAAGGCGGAGGCCAAGCTGGCCCGTGCCGCGGTGAGCGTGGGCAAGCCGATACTGGGCGTGTGCCTGGGGCACCAGATCATCGCCACCGCGTTCGGCGCGAAGCTCAAGGTAGGGGAATCGCCGGAAATCGGATTCGCCCCGATCAAGCGGGTCGACAAGCATGACTTCTTCTCGATGTGGAACAAAACCGCGGACGTGCTCCACTGGCACAACGATGTGGTGACGCTTCCAGAGGGAGCGCAACCGCTCGCACGCAGTGAGAAAACCAAGAACCAGGCATTCCGGTTCGGTTCCGCCCTGGGACTGCAGTTCCATCTGGAAGTCACTCCCACATTGCTGGAGGAGTGGCTGGAAGAACCGAGCATGGTCAAGGATCTGAAAGCCGTGGGCGGTTCGAAATCGAAGCTGCGCGAGGCGTTCGCAGAATGCAATCCGCAGCTGCAGCCCCTCGCCGACCAGGTATTCTCCGGTTTTGCGGCACGCTGCAACTCCTACGCGCAGTCGATGACGGACTGAGGCTGTTCTCCTCACGTGAAGTTCACGCCGGGATGGGTATGGGCCGGCGTGGGCTGGTGTTATGCCTGTGCCGGGATTGTGACGAACCGGTGTCAAGTCCGTGCCGGGCCTCTGTTGAGCCGGCGCTGGGATGTCGTCGGGATGTGCGCACGTCCGAGGTTCCGCCGTTAAGCTACATTGGTGGATTATGCCGACTTATGATTTGGGACTTGAACACGTATCGCTCGCTTTCGCCACGAAAACGATCTTCACCGACGTCACGCAAGGTGTTTTCGAAGGCGACCGCATTGGAATCGTCGGCAAGAACGGCGACGGAAAATCCACACTGCTGCACCTGTTCCGCGGAACGCAGGAACCCGATTCCGGCCGAGTGACGATTCGCGGAGGACTCACGTTCGGCATGCTGGACCAGCGCGACCCTCTCGACGACAACGCAACCGTGCGCGAAGCCGCACTCGAAGGCCGCGAAGACTACGAATGGGCGGCGGAAACCAAATCGCGAGAAATCGTGGAAGCGTTGCTCGGCGGCATCAGCCTGGAAGCGAAAATCGGATCATTGTCCGGCGGCCAGCGCCGCCGTGCCGACCTTGCGCGACTACTGCTCAAAGACTGGGACATTCTGGCCCTCGACGAGCCCACCAACCATTTGGACGTCGTCACAATCCATTGGCTGGCCGAACACTTGAAAAACCGCTGGTCGGCAGGCTCCGGCGCACTGCTGCTCGTCACCCACGACCGCTGGTTCCTCGACGAAGTCTGCGAATCGATGTGGGAAGTGCACGACGGCGTAATCGAACCATTCGAAGGCGGCTACTCCGCATACATGCTGCAACGCGTCGAACGCGACCGCCAGGCGGACGTGCGAGAAACGAAACGCCGCAACCTGGCCCGCAAGGAATTGGCCTGGTTGACCCGTGGCGCTCGCGCGCGTTCCACCAAACAGAAATTCCATGTGAAGGCCGCACGCGAGCTCATCGCCGATGTGCCACCGGTGCGAAATACGCTGGAACTGAAGCAGATGGCCACTTCCCGTCTTGGTAAGCAGGTGGTCGATCTGATTGATGTGACGCAGATTTTCGAACACATGCAGGGAGAAGCCGATTACGATCCCGACGTGGCCGAGATGGAAGCCTCCGCATCGCGCGTCGACGTGGTTCCGGCAATGTACGCCGAACCGCAGGTGCACGGATCCGTGGAAGTGGCGGTCGACGATCTCACCGACCCGCGTCTGGTCGATGCCGGCGTGGCTTCCGCGCGATCGGCCGTGCAAATCGCGCTGGAGGCTGCGCAAGCGGCGGAAAAGTCGGGAATTGGCGAAACGGAAGCTTCCGCATCGCAAGGAACGTCGGAATCGCAGGAGTTGCAGGTAACATCGGCGGCGCAGAAAATCACCGTCACCGGTCGTAAGATTCTCGACGACGTGACATGGCTGATCGGCCCTGGCGATCGTTTCGGCATCGTCGGAGCGAATGGTGCCGGAAAATCGACGTTGCTGAAGATTCTCGACGGCACGATCACCCCGACCGCGGGCCATGTGAACATCGGTAAAACCGTGAAGTTCGCGGTGCTTTCGCAGCGTCTCGACGAGCTGGAGAAGCTCGGCAAATACAAGATCAAGGAAGTGCTGAGCCGCTACAAGCCGAGCTATATCGTCGATGGCAAGGAGACCACGCCGGGGCAGATGATGGAGCGTCTCGGTTTCGAATCGGCGCAGCTGATGACGCCGATCAAGGATCTATCCGGTGGTCAGAAACGCCGTATGCAGCTGCTGCTCATTCTGCTTGATGAGCCGAACGTGCTCATCATGGATGAGCCCGGCAACGATCTCGACACCGACATGCTTGCCGTGATGGAAGACCTGCTCGATACCTGGCCGGGTACACTGATCGTGGTATCCCATGACCGTTATCTGCTTGAGCGAGTCACGGATCAGCAGTATGCGCTGATCGGCGGCAAGGTGCGGCACCTGCCCGGAGGCGTGCAGGATTATCTCGATATGACCGAAGCCATCAAGAACGGCAAGGATCCGTTTGCGGGGGAGAAGGCTGGTGCTGCCGGTGGAAAGGGACGCAAGGCTGCCGGGACTGGTGATGCCGCGTCTAATGATGCTGCTTCCGGTGATGTGGCTTCCGTTGCGGCCGGCTCAACTGGCTCGACTGGAATTGGGGCAGCTTCCGCAGGTTCCGCAGCTTCTTCGTCCGCCCCGAAGCTGACCGGCAAAGCGTTCCACGAGGCGTCCAAGAGGGTGTCGGCGATAGAACGCAAGCTTGCCAAATTGGAAGAGCAGAAAACCGATCTGGAATCCCGCATGGCCGCTTGCGATCCAAGCGATTACACCGGTCTTGGCGAATTGAACGGACAGCTTCAGGCCGTCATCGACGAGTCGGAAGAACTTGAGATGGAGTGGATGGAACTCTCCGAACAGCTTGACTGATTATCCGGTTCGATTGGTTGTTCGGTTCGATTGGTTGTTCGGTTCGATTGGTTGTTCGGTTCGATTGGTTGTTCGGTTCGATTGGTTGTTCGGTTCGATTGGTTGTTCGGTTCGATTAGTTGTTCTGCTAAACA
>CAVEXE010000019.1:42902-44562 GCA_963619615.1 Senegalimassilia sp.
AAATTCGCAATGTACGTTGTGCAATCCTTCCGATGGTTTGGCCTGTGCGCCGTTGTGCGTCCGTTATACGCGTGAACGGGATATCATGATTACTTCTGCGGATATTGCGAATGCCGCGCGGATACTGCGAGTGTGCGGATATTGCGAATGCCGTGTGGATCGTAAGGTAGCATGCGAACCTTTCGTAGGAAGGAGTTCCGATATGGACCACTCGAAACGGCGACATGATTTCGCGCGGGGCGTCGCACGATCTTTTCTCCGACCGGCTGGACCGTTCGCCATCCGTAACGCGCGGAAAATCGATGCTCGCGGTGTACGGGATCATACGTGGATTGTGTCGGACGGCAAATCGATTGTCGCCACAGGTACTTCCGATGACGATTTCGAAGTTGCGTGCCGTCATCTTAACATCGCGAATACCACAACTTCAGATAATGCTGCCGCGGCCGCCGATGCTGCGATTACAGACGTTGCAACTACAGACGTTGCAACTACAGACGTTGCAACTACAGACGTTGTCTCCGCGGACGCTATGCCAGCATCTGCTGCGATTACGGACGCTGCTGGATCCATCATGACTCCCGGATATGTTGATATTCACGCCCATGGTGCGTGGGGCGCGTCGTTCGATGACGGTGCGGAAGGAATCGAAATCGCTCGTGCCGGGCATCTGGCGCATGGCACTACGCGGCAGGTGCTTAGCCTGATCACCAATCCGTTCGATACGATTTGCAGCAATCTGCGTATTGTCCGCAAGCAGATGGATGCGCGTCCCGATATTCTTGGCGCGCATCTTGAGGGGCCGTTCCTTGCGCCATCCCGTAAGGGCGCCCATGATCCGGAATGTCTGCTCGATCCCACGGATGATTTGGTGGATGCCGTTTTGCAGGCCGCGGATGGCTGTTTGAGGCAGGTCACCATCGCTCCGGAGCTGTCGCATGGCCTGAGCGCGATTCGTCGGTTTTCCAATGCTGGTGGCGATGTCGAAGCCAATGTGATTCCGGCAATCGGCCATTGCGATGCCGACTATGAGATCGCGCGTCAGGGATTTGCTGCCGGTGCCGGCATTATGACGCACATGTTCAATGCCATGAACGGGCTGCACCATCGGAATCCCGGCCCCATTCCGGCAGCCGTGGAAAATCAGCGGGTCATCATCGAATTGATCAACGACGGCTTTCATGTGGACGATTCGATGGTGAGACTCGGTTTTGGTTTCGCTCCGCATCGCATCGCCTTCATTACTGACGCCATGGCTGCCACCGATTGCCCTGATGGTCGGTATTTGCTTGGGGCGTTGGATGTGGATGTTGTTGATGGGCATGCGCGACTGGCATCCAATGGGGCCATCGCCGGCTCGACCTTAACGTTGGAGGAGTCCGTGCGGCGTGCCGTGCTGCGATTGGGTATGGCTGCGCGGGATGCGGTCGAGGCGGCTACGTTGACTCCAGCCAAAGCGTTCCGTTTCGACAAGCCGAATTGTGTTACCGGGCATCCGCTTGGTCTGCTTGCGCCGGGTTATGCGGCGGATGTTCTGCTGCTCGATCCGGAAGACTGGACGGTGCGCCGCGTATGGTGCGATGGCCATGCCGTGCGGATTTTTCGCTAGTTGTGCGGATTTTTCACGGTGTTTGCGGATTTTTTGCATGCCGTGCGGATT
>CAVEXE010000020.1:0-37345 GCA_963619615.1 Senegalimassilia sp.
AATCCGTCGTTTCGGAAGTAATGGGCACGCTGAACGTGGCCGGGCTCGGAAGCTGGTCAACGTTCTGCACGTGAATCGACGAAGAGTTACGGTATTCCTCGCTCAATCCCGGCTCATCATCCGAATAGTCGCTGCTGCCCGGATAGGGAACCAGGCTGTAGGGAAGATCTTCTTCGGATACGACTCCCTGCCAGCTGGCCAAAGCCGCGATGGCATCCGTGTAGCTCGCGCCCTTGTCCATCACCTGCTGAACAAGCGGTTCCTCCATGCCCTCATTGACCTTCACCGAAGAGCCCTCGCCAACCTGATCATGAAGATCCATCGGCGAAGTCAGCAGTGTGGTCTTCTCGTAGGTATCCTCGTTCAACGGCGTGCTCGCGAACCAGGCCAGTTGCAGTTCGGAAAGATCAGGCTCGCTCTGGTCATCAAGACCGGTCACACCATGCTTGAGCATGCTGCTTTCCAACGATGCCATGGTGGCGAACGTCCAGCACACACCCCAGCGATGCTGATTCTTTACGCTTGTGCTGTACTTTGCGCCGTCCACGTTACGCAGATCGTATGTTTCGGGTAGGTTTTCTTCGGAAAGAGCCATAGGCTCATCCGCGGAATAATTGCGCAATGCCTGCAAATTAAGATTGCCGGCACCGTAGCTTCCTCCATATTGAACGTCATCCGTTAGCGGTTCCGCGTAGGCGGACGGCACTGTGACGCCCAAGCCAAGGGCCGCAGTGACGGCGAGCGCCACTGCGGTCCTCTTCATCTGCTGCTTCTTCATGTTTTCTCATTCTTCTATAGCGGAGGGGTCCGAACGTTTTCGTATACGATGTTCGAGCTGGCCAGCTGACTGCGGGGCGTTCGCCGACCGTTCGCTACACCCTTGAAAGTGCCCGGTTTCCCCCTTGGATCCGTTACGGATTATACTCGCTGAATGAGTCAGACTTATTAGTAGTCGATGCCGTTTTCCACGGCTTGTTCCAGCCATGTCTCGGTTACGATCGGAATGCCGTAGTCGCGTGCCTTGCGTGCTTTGGTTGATTCGGAATACGGGTCGGCCGCCACTACGAGCTTCACTTGTTTGGTCACGTATGGTTTGACGTCGAGTCCCATGATTTCCAGCTCGTCCTCCCAGTCGGCCCGCCGCTGGCGCATTGCCCCCGTGAGTACCACGCTGTCCCCTATGCGTAGCCGGAAATTCTTGGGAAGGTGCGGGTTGAAATCGTCGGCTCTGGTTTCGTTGTGTGTGTTGCCGTCTGTTTGATCAACCGTTTGATGGGCTGTTTGGCCGTTCGTTTGCGTGTGGCTGCCTCGTGGAACCCATTCGAGCCTCGCATAGTGTGAAAGGTCCGGCCAATGTTCTTCCGCCTGTTTCGCGGCGGCGAGTCTGTGGTTCCATCCTTGCCATTCGTGGTCGGCTTCCATGAGTCTGCCTAAAAGCAGTGCGGTGGCGTGCGCGTCGCTTAAGGCGCTGTGCGCGTCCTCGTTGTCTATGTCGAACGTGCGGCAGCAGTCGGCGAGGCTGCCGACGCCGATCAGTGAGCGTGACAGTTTCATCGTGCACAGCATGGTATGGGGGTTCACGGGAATGTCGAAGCCGAGTCTTTGGTATTCGGCAAGCATGAATTTCGAGTCGAACGCCACATTGTGCGCCACGAGGACTCGCCCTGCGAGCAGATCGCGCAGTTTTGCCGCGATGCCTTCGAACTCCGGGGCGTGAACCAGTTCGGCCGCGCTGATGTGGTGTATCCATTGTGCGCCGATATCGCGGTGTACGCGGATCAGCGTCTCATGTTCGTCTTCGAGCGTGCCGTCGGGCGCAACATGGACCAGTCCTATTTCGATGGCACGGTCGCCGCGTGCCGGGCTCAATCCGGTGGTCTCAAAGTCGACGACCGCGTATCCTTTGGAATTCATCACATTTGCCAGTATATGCGTCACTGGTTGTTCGACGTGTTCGTCGCGTCTTGTTTCTGCAGGTGCTGTTTGATGAAGTACACGGCGTAGCAAAGCGCTATGAACGGAATCATGTACAGTAGGGCGCGCCTTTGGGATGGGTCGAACACCACCAGCACGCATGACAGGGTGCTGGTGACGAGCGCCGCCCATGGCACGAATGGATATCCGGGGGTACGGTATTTCAGTTCGGCCGCGGTGTGTCCGGAAGCGATCCACTGTTTTCTGAAGCGTATCTGGCATACTGCGATGGATATCCACACGATGATGCTGGACAGTCCCGAGATCGATACCAGTACCAGATATACCGAAGATGCGGCGGTCACGCTGGAAAGCAATGCCAGAAGGCCACCGACCATGCTCAGGCAAAGCGCGCGCATCGGCACTCCTCGCTTGTTGGTCGCGGCGATCTTGCGGTTGATTACGTTCTCCTTGGCCAGCGACCACATCATGCGTGTTGCCGCGTACAGTCCGGAATTGGCCGTGGACAGGACCGCCATGAGGACCACGAAGTTCATCACGTCGCCGGCGAATGGCAGGCCGATGGAATGGAGCACCAGGACGAACGGACTCTCCCCCACGCCGGCGTCCTGCCATGGAATCAGCGCGGCCATGACCACGATGGATCCTATGAAGAACAGGACGAGTCTGAACAGTGTGGTGCGGATTGCCTTGGGGATCGCCTTTTCCGGATTTTTGGCTTCACCGGAGGTCACGGCGACCACTTCGGTTCCCGAGAATGCGAAATTCACGGTCAGCATCATGGTGAACACCGGCATGAAACCGTTGGGGAACAATCCGTCTTTCGTGAAATTCTCGAACAGCGGCGCATGGTCGTATCCGGCAATCGGCAATATGCCGAATATGGCCAGACCGCCTACGCAGATGAACAGCACGATGGCCGCCACTTTGACGAAGGAGAACCAGAATTCCGTTTCCGCGAAGAATCTTGCGGAGAGCGCGTTGGACATGAAGATCACAACGATGAACAGCACGCTCCATATCCAGACCGGTACTTGCGGAAACCATCTTTTCATGAGTAGGCCAGCTGCGGTGAATTCCGACCCCAAAGCGACCGTCCAGTTCAGCCAGTACAGAATCGCCACCGTAAAACCGGTGGCCGGGCCTATGAATCGGGTCGCGTAGACGTGGAACGAGCCGGATTCCGGTATGGCCACGCAAAGTTCGCCAAGGGTCAGAGTGACGAGGTATACGATTACCGCGCCAATGGCATAGGCTATGACCGCCCCGAGCGGGCCAGCCTGGTTGATGATGTATCCGGAGCTGAGGAACAGTCCCGTGCCGATCACACCGCCCAGTGAAATCATTCTCAAATGGCGTGTGCTCATCTTGCGTTCCAGCTTGGTGTGAATCGCTTCCTCTGGCTTGTTTTCCGGAATGTTCCTCATCGATTTCCTTTGATGGCGGTCTCTTGTGCCGTTGCATGAAGACAGCAGTGGGGGCCGAAACCCTTCTCAGGTTTCAGCCCCCACTGCTGCTGTTACGTCCGATCGCGTTCAATCGGAACGTTCACGAATCAGTTCTCGTCAGCGGCGAGCTCGTCGGCGACTGCTGCGGCTGCGGAAGCTGCCTCGATGCTGCTGGCTTCCTCATCTTCAGCTTCTTCGCCAAGGAAGGCGCTCAGATCCAGGGTCTCGCCTTCGGACTTGAAGGTGACGGCGCGCATGCCGGCAAGCAGACCCTTGGAACGGCCGACTTCCTGCACTGCGGAGCCGAGCTGGCCGTTGCGCATGATGGCCTGGATGAAGGCGTTCGGATCCATGCCATACTGCTGGGCGATGGAAGCGAGGAAGTTGAACACGTCGGCCTGGGAGACCTTCACGTCCATCTTCTCGGCGAGAACGTCGAGCACCATCTGGTCGCGAAGTTCCTTCTCGACGATGGCCTCGGCTTCGGCCTTCTGCTCCTCGGTGGCGGAGGCCGGGTCGGCGGTCACGTTCTTGAGCTGCTGCTCGACCATATCGGCCTTGACGCCCTTCGGCACCGGAATCTCCTGGCCGTCTTCGAGCTTGGCGATGAAAGCGTCGCGGGCCGCGGTGGCCTGACGGCCTTCGGCGTCCTGAGCGGCGGCCTTCTTGATGTCTTCCTTCAGCTCGTCCAGAGTGTCGAACTCGGAGGCTTCGGAAGCGAAGTCGTCGTTGAGCTCCGGCAGCTCTTCGGCCTTGACGGAGTTGACCTTGACCTTGATCTGGGCCTTCTGGCCTTCGTGCTCGCCAGCTTCCAGGGTGCCTTCGAAGGTGGTCTCTTCGCCGGCGGACAGGCCGTCGAGAGCCTCATCCAGACCGTCGAGCATGGTCGCGGAGCCGAGCTCGTAGCTCACGCCTTCCTGGGAATCGACCACTTCGCCGTCGATCTCGGCGGTCAGGTCGATGTTGGCGTAATCGCCCTTGGCGGCCGGACGGTCCACACCCACGAGGGTGCCGAAGCGCTGGCGCAGGGCTTCCAGACGGTTGTTCACGTCTTCGTCGGTGATTTCGGCCTTGGCGACCTCGATCTCCATGCCGTTGATTTCCGGCAGTTCGATGTCCGGGCGGCGTTCGACGGTGGCTACGAACTTCAGCCTGGTCTCATCCTTGGCGGATTCCGGGACTTCCTGAACGTCGATCTCCGGCTGGGCCATCGGGTGGAGGCCCTTCTCTTCGAGAGCCTTGGAATACAGCTCCGGCACACCATTGTTCACGGCCTCACCAGCGACGGCACCAAAGCCGATGCGCTGGTCGATGATCTTGCCGGGCACGTGACCCTTACGGAAGCCAGGCACGTTGACCTGCTTGGCGATTTCCTTGCGGGCTTCGTCGAGATACGGGTTGAACTCCTCCGGATCGACGGTGATGGTGAGCTTCACCTTGGTCGGCTCAAGATTCCTGACGCTGATTTTCACGCTTGCGCTCCTGAAAAATACGGTTCTTCATATTTCTGCCGTTAGGCAACCTCTACATGATAGCGCGACTTACGGACTCTGCAATCAGCGACACCTGCCAGTCGCGCGCGCCCTGCTCCTTCAGAAAAGCCGCCACGTCGCGTTTGCGCGGGCTGTCGGTCCAGCAGAGGTTGCGAATGTACTGCGGTTTGATGATGATATCGGCCGGGGTTCGCGTGTCTTCCGCTATTTGCGAAACCACTTTGCGCGCCTTGTTCAGGGTTTCCAGACGATTCGGATAACGCGACTCCCACTCCCTCACCGACCTGGGAGCGGCACCTTGCTGGGATTCGCCGGTTCTCTGCTTCGATGAGTCGAGGACCGGCCATTCGCTTTCCGGAAGGTCGAGCGCCTCCTGGATGACCTTCTTCCACAGGCTCGGCTTGATTTTGCGTTGGATCGGCGCGTACCGTTCGAACATCTTCTCCCGGGCCGCGTCGGAATGGATGCGTACACGCTCGTTCAGTGAGCGGATCGCGCGGAACTGCGCAGCGTTATGTGGTTTTCTTTTCGCCGCTTCGATGATCGACTCGTCCGACAGCAGCAGCGAAGGCGCGATGTCGTATTCACGCGCCAGTTCGTCTCGTTTCGTCCATAACGCCCTCGCCACGGCCAAGGCCTGACGGTCCTTCATGATTCCCGTGATCCTTGAAATACGCAGCCAGGGAACGGGATGCTCCTTGCGTGGCCCCAGCCCTTGTTCGAGCGCATAGGCGAATTCCTCTTCGGCCCACTCCATTTTGCCTTGGCGCTTGAGTTCCGCCCGCATGCACCGTTCAAGCTCGATGAGCAGCTCCACGTCCAGAGCCGCGTAGTTGCGCCAATCCCTGGGCAGAGGCCTGTACGACCAGTCGGCGGCGGAATGTTCCTTCGCCAGCGTGATTCCAAGAAAATGCTCCGTGACCGAAGACAGACCGAACCGATGCAGGCCCAGAAGCCGTGCCGCTATCTCCGTGTCGAACAATCGCCGCGGCTTCAATCCAAGATCCGCGAAACCGGGCAGGTCCTGCATCGAATCGTGCAGAATCCAAACGGCATCGCCGACTGCCTGATTGAAATCGTTCCATTCGACCCCGGCCTTGTTCAACGCCTGCGGGTCGAGCAATCCGATGCCGGCGCCCTCTCGTTTGAACTGCACCAGCCAATCCTCATGACCATACCGATAGCCGGACGCGCGTTCCGCATCCGCAGCCAAAGGTCCGGTCGAGACAGCCAGATCATCGCAATAATCGCGGAACGCCTGTGCGGTGTCGATTACGTTCGGCACGCCTTCGCGCGGTTCGGACAACAGCCTCGGCTCGTCGTCAATCAACGGGTGTTTCCTCCTCGGATTGCGTCATGGTGTGGAGGAAGCCTGCCCACATTCCAACTTGCCGACCGGCGTCGAGCCCTCCATCGGCATAGTCTAACGG
Source organism: Senegalimassilia sp. (assembly GCA_963619615.1). Lineage (GTDB taxonomy): Bacteria > Actinomycetota > Actinomycetes > Actinomycetales > Bifidobacteriaceae > Bifidobacterium. The sequence continues at coordinate 6,307 of CAVEXE010000020.1, forward strand.
CGTCCATGACACACGAATCTCACATCCCGTGCTTGGCGTGTTCCCATCGATGCCGAACATGGTGTTCTGGGTTACGGTGACCGTTCCCGAAACGTCCTCGACGGCATCGGAATCAAGGTTCTCCATCATGGACTCCCAATACATGGAAGGCGTCAGCACGTCGTCTTCCGAACTGGGCGACGGCAGGGTCGCGAAAGCCGTGCACCGCCAGTGGGAGCGCCAATCCTTGCGGAATTTGTGCGAATACAGCACCATGATCCACCCGCCAGCTCCTCCTGCCCCGGCCGGATTGAATCCGGCAAGTCCTTCGCCGAATTCGCTTGCCGGTACGCCGTCGGGATCACGGCATTCCAGTTCCACGCCGATGCCGAAATTCGCCATGGCGCATGGAACCGGAATCTCCCTGTAGGAGATTCCCTTGATTCGTGGCATGTCCTGTACGCTCAACACGGCCTGCCAGACCACGTCGGGCACGCCGTACGGACGGGTCAGACCGGACTGACGCACGTTTTCAGAGGACTCGTCGAAAGCGCGCGAATCCCCTTTGTCTGCACGCACATCGATGGGCGTGCCATTCGGGAAAGCATAAATGTCCGCCATGGTTCAAGGCTACGGCAAAACATCCGCTTTCCGTGGTATTTGGCGGAAAATTCGTTCGCGTCGAATGTGAAGATTTTCATTCGACGCGACTTTGTTCGGCGAAACGTTCCCTTGAACGCCGGACCCCGCCATCAACCCCCTTACATGAGGTTTTCAAGTATTGCCCAGTCTGTGTTCGAAACTCGCCTTAATATACGGTGAATCCGTGCGCCTCGAACTGCTCCACCACACGTTGCTTCATAGCCGCGGACGGACCTTTCTGGTCTTCCAATGGGTATGGGATGCCCAGTTTGTGCCACTTCGGACGGCCGAGCTGGTGAAAACCCAACACGTCGATATGTTCCACCGCTGGTGCGAAGGATTCGCAGATCTTCGCCACGTTCTCCACGTTTTCCTCGGAAGAAGTGAGCCCTGGAACGAGTACGAAACGAACCCATATCTTCTTGCCCGCCTTGGCGAGTCTCTGGCCGAAGTCGATGGTCGGCTGCAGCACGCTTCCCGTCACCTTGTGATAGGTCTCCTCGTCTCCGGATTTGACGTCGAGTAGACACAGGTCGATGTCGTCGATCATGTCGTCGGTGTAGCTCGCTCCGAGGAAGCCGGATGTGTCGAGACAGGTGTGGATTCCCATCTCCTTGGCCGCGCGGAACACTCGGGACACGAACGCGGGTTGCATCATGGATTCGCCGCCGGAGAAGGTGATGCCGCCTCCCGTGGCTTTGAACAGGTCGGCGTACCGTTCGATCTTCTTGATCATGGCCTCGTAGTAGACGGGTTTGCCGTCGCGCATCTTCCACGTATCGGGATTCTGGCAGTACTGGCAGCGCAACGGGCATCCGCTGAGAAACACGGTCATACGGGTTCCCGGTCCGTCGACGGACGTGTTGATGTCCCACGAGTGCACGAAACCGATGTCGCCGCTCTTCAACGCGTTGATACGGTCGCGCCTGTCGAGCCCGATCGGCGATTCGAATCCGGAGAGGCCTCCCATCAACGTTTGGCTCGCATAGCTCTTCGATTCCTTGAGCATGTGCCTTGTTGTAGTGCGGAATTGCACGTTGTCAGACATCAATGTCCTTTCATCTGCGATTGCCGTTTTGCCGGTCTGCCCGTTCTATCGCCTTCCCTCCAATGCCCGGTGCCCGTGTCGGAACAAGGACAGGATGGAAGAACATGCGAAGGGGCGGAGCTTCGTTCAGCCCCGCCCCTTGCCGTTTTACCGTTTCACACGGCGTGGTTCAATCGTCAGTCGACGACCGCGCCCTGGTGGAACGTACGGGAGATCACGTCGAGCTGCTGCTCCTTGGTGAGCTTGACGAAGTTCACCGCGTAGCCGGAGACGCGCACGGTCAGGTGCGGGTACTTCTCCGGATGCTCGACGGCATCCTCGAGCTGCTCCTTGCGCAGCACGTTGATGTTGGCGTGGTACAGGCCGTGGCCGTTGCCGGCGTCCAGGATGCCCACGAGGTTGCCGATGCGCTCCTCCTCATCGCGGCCAAGACCGTCAGGGGTGATGGTGTTGGTCAGCGAGATGCCGTCAAGAGCGTCGTTGTAGTCGATCTTGCCGACGGAGAACATGGACGGCAGCATGCCGTGGGAGTCCATGCCGTTCTCCGGGTTCGCGCCCGGAGCGTACGGGGTGCCCTTCTTGTGGCCGGACGGGAAGGCGCCGGTGGCCTTGCCGTACTCCACGTTGGAGGTGATGGTCAGGATGGACTGGGTCGGAACGGCGCCACGGTAGACCGGGAGGCGCTTGACCTGGCCCATGACGGTGGAGACGACCCACTTGGCGATGTCGTCGGCACGATCGTCGTCGTTGCCGTACAGCGGGAACTCGCCCTCGGTGCGGTAGCCGACGATCAGATCGTCGTCAGCGCCCTCGACGTACTCCTCTTCGTGGCCCGGAGTTGTCTTCGCGTCCTTGTTGTAGATCGGGTAGACCTTGGCGTACTTGCATGCGGACAGGGAGTCGGCAGCAATCGACAGGCCGGACATACCGCAACCGAGGGTGCGGTACACTTCCTTGTCGTGCAGAGCCATCTCGATGGACTCGTATGCGTACTTATCGTGCATGTAGTGGATGATGTTCAGAGCCAGCACGTAGGTCTCGGACAGCCATTCGAGAGCCTTCTCGTAGTTGGCCTTGACCTTTTCGTAATCCAGGGAGCCATCGGCTTCCGGCTGAACCGGCTCGATGACGCCCTTGTCGATGACCTGCATGCCGGTCATCTCGTCGCGGCCGCCGTTGATGGCGTACAGCAGGGCCTTGGCGGAGTTCACGCGGGCTGCGAAGAACTGCATCTGCTTGCCCACGCGCATCGGGGAAACGCAGCATGCGATTGCGGCGTCGTCGCCCCAGTGGGAGCGGATTTCCTTGTCGGACTCATACTGGATGGCCGAGGTTTCGATGGAGATCTTGGCGCAGAAACGCTTGTAGGCTTCCGGCAGCTTCGGATCCCAGAAGATGGTGATGTTCGGCTCCGGGCCGGGTCCGAGGTGCTCGAGGGTCAGGGTGTTGAGCAGACGGAACGAGGTCTTGGTGACCATGGTGCGGCCGTCATCGCCGAAGCCGGCATCGGACCAAGTCGCCCAGTACGGATCGCCGGAGAAGATCGCGTCGTAATCCTGGGTACGCAGGAAGCGGACGATGCGAAGCTTCATGACCAGGTTGTCGATGATCTCCTGGGCATCGGTCTCGGTAATCGTGCCGGCCTTCAGGTCGCGCTCGAAGTACACGTCGAAGAAGGTGGAGACGCGGCCGAACGACATTGCGGCGCCGTCCTGGCTCTTGACGGAGGCGAGGTAGCCCATGTAGGTCCACTGCACGGCTTCCTGAGCGGTCTGAGCCGGGCGGGACAGGTCCAGGCCGTACTCGTTGCCGAGGTTGATCAGCTGCTTAAGGGCCTTGATCTGCTCGTCATGCTCCTCACGGAAGCGGATCCAGTGCTCGATCTCCGGCTCGGTGAAATCGTGGCGGTACGGCACGGAATCCTTGTCGCGCTGCTTGAACTTGATCAGGGTGTTCACGCCATACAGGGCCACACGACGGTAATCGCCGATGATACGGCCGCGGCCGTAGGCATCCGGAAGACCGGTGAGGATCTTGTTGTGGCGGGCGACCTTGATCTGCTTGGTGTACACGCCGAACACGCCGTCATTGTGGGTCTTGCGGTACTTGGTGAAGATCTTCTTGATTTCCGGATCCGGATCCTTGCCGGCTTCCTTGATGGCCTGCTCGACCATACGCCAGCCGCCGTTCGGCATCATGGCGCGCTTGCACGGAACGTCGGTCTGCACGCCGACGATCACGTTGTCGACTTCCGGGGAATCGATGTAGCCGGCCGGGAAGGAATCGATTCCAGCCGGGGTGTGGGTGTCGACGTCGTAGACGCGCTGCTTACGCTCGACGGCAAGGTAATTGTCGTCCAGGTACTTCCACAGATGCTTGGTCTTGTCGGTGGCGTCAGCCAGGAAGGACTCGTCGCCCTCGTAAGGCGTGTAGTTCTTCTGGATGAAGTCACGGACATCAATGTCCTTCTGCCAGTTGCCCTCGGCAAAGCCTTCCCAAGCCTTGGCCTGAAGCTCTTCCGGGGAGACCGCCGTTGCATCAACTGCTGCCATATCCACTCCTTCTGGGTGTAGGTTTGGCGACGCATCGTTACGTCGTCGCTGGTTCAAAATTCTATCGTTCCTTGGCTGAAAACTAGCTGAGATTCGGCCCGAATTAACGTGATATAAATCACACACCATGGTTGTTCGCCGCTCATATCAGGCGTTCTTCGGATTCTCACGAATCAAACGGCCCGGCGCGCTCACTTGCGTATCCATCAGCGCGTTCATATCCTGCGCGCCAGCAGACGGGCCACGTTCTCGGCGGTGCGCGACAGATTGTCCGCCGCGTGGTCGATGGCGTCGCGCATGGTGCAGACGCCCGGTGTGATGCCGAAGATGGCATCGATGCCCAGATCGTACAGCCGATCTGCGCCAGGTCCGATGCAGCCGGCCAACGCCACCACCGTGCAGTTCGGCGACGCCCGTTTGACCGCTCGGGCGACCCCAATCGGCGTTTTGCCGTATTGCGTCTGTGAATCGATACCCCCTTCACCGGTGAGGCAGTAGTCCGCTCCTTTGGCAAGCGAGGTCAATCCGGTGGTTTCGATCACCAGATCGACGCCGGATCGCATGTTTGCTTCGGTGAAGGCCAGGAAGCCCGCGCCAAGTCCGCCTGCCGCGCCCGCGCCCGGCACGGACTCGATCTCACGCCCCAACTGTTCGCGGATCACCGCGGCGTAGTGGGCCAATGCGGCGTCCAATCGTTCGACCATGTCGGCGGTCGCACCTTTCTGGGGGCCGAACACCACCGACGCTCCACGTGCGCCGGTCAATGGATTGGTCACATCCGACGCCAGACGGATGCGTGCGCCCGCAAGCCTTGGATCAAGTCCCGACGTGTCGACTGTGGAGAGTTCGGCCAGTGCCGCGCCGCCGAAAGGCAACGGCATGCCAGACGCGTCCAGAAGCCGTACGCCCAACGCCTGCGCCATGCCGGCCCCGCCATCGTTCGTGGCCGAACCTCCCAAGCCAACGATGACGTCGGTCACGCCACGGTCCAACGCATCTTTGATCAGTTCGCCGGTGCCGTAGGTGGTGGCGGTCAACGGATTGCGCGTGGTTTCATCGACGTACTGGATGCCGCTTGCCGCGGCCATTTCGATGACCGCGGTGCGATCATCGCCGAGAATGCCGTATTCCGCATTCGTCGGGCGCCCGAGTGGGTCGGCGACCGATACGCGCACGATGCGGCCGCCGGTGGCGTCCACCAGCGATCGCACGGTGCCTTCACCGCCGTCCGCCATGGGAACGCCTACGCATTCGGCTTCGGGCAGTGCTCTGAGAATACCCGTCCTGATGGCTTGCACCGCTTCCTGCGCAGTGAGTGAGCCTTTGAACGAATCCGGAGCGATGATGATTTTCATGGGAGCCCCTACGGAAAGAACGACCGCCTACTTATTGGAGGAATCCTGCGAATCGTGCGACCAACGCTTCCATTCGCGGTCCTGCTCCTCCCACCTGATGTTGCGCTCCTGCACGATCTTCCACGCGTCAAGCGCATCCTCACGGGTCTTGTACGGGCCCATGCGATGGCTCGCCGGTGAGATCATACCCAACTCGGGCTGCTCGGTCACGGTATTGAAGTACCACTGACGTTCCATGGAGAATCCTCCTCAATCCATCAATCGCAATCCGACGAATCGCATGCATCAGACGGGTCGGCGTATGTCAAGCCGCCAACCCGGACGCATCTCTTTACGGACGGTAATAAAACTATTCGCGGAACGCGTTCGTCACCGGCAGACGGCGATCGCGTCCGAACGCGAGGGCCGTGACCTTCGGTCCCAACGGATACTGACGGCGCTTCCATTCGGCGCGATCCACCAACCGCATGACCGTATCGACCGTCTCCTCGTCGAATCCATCCGCCAGCAGGTCGGCGCGCCCATGCGCATGCTCGATGTACATGGCCAGCACCTGATCAAGCAGCTCATACTCCGGCAGGGAATCCGAATCCTTCTGTCCTGGGCGAAGTTCGGCGCTCGGCGCCTTCTCGATCGAATTGACCGGAATCATCACACCGTCCGGCAAAGCGGTTCCGGCACTCCCCTGCTCGTTGCCGACGATATGCAGTCCGCCGATGCCCATGCCTGCCGCCGCAGCCTTGTTGCGCCAGCGGGAAATCTCCCAAACACGGGTTTTCAGCAGATCCTTGATCGGCGCGTAGCCTCCGACGGCGTCGCCGTAAATCGTGGAATATCCGCAGGCAAGCTCCGACTTGTTGCCCGTGGCCACCGCCAGCAGACCCTTGGAATTCGAATATGCCATCACGATTACGCCACGGATGCGCGCCTGCAGATTCTCGGCGGACACGCCCTCCAGATCAAGTTGCTTCTGGAACGACACGAACAGCGGCTCAATCGGCTGCACATCATAGTGGGCACCGATGTTCGCGGCCAGATCGGCGGCATCATCCTTGGATCCGTCCGATGAATACATGCTCGGCATGGAAATGCCGTACACGTTCGAACCGCCGACCGCGTCCGCGGCCATCGCCGCCACCAGCGCGGAATCGATGCCGCCGGACAGTCCAAGACACACGCCTCTGAAATGGTTCTTGGCCATGTAATCCTTCAGGCCCAGCACGCAGGCGGTGTACACCTCCTCGTCCGGATCAAGCTTGGCCGCGATGGAACCGACCTGCTGATGTTCCACAGACGTGTCCAGATCGAAGAATCCCAAATCCTCCATGAACATCGGCGAGCGCTGCAGCAGCGTGCCGTCCGCGTCCACCACGAAGCTGCCGCCGTCGAACACGAGGTCGTCCTGGCCTCCGACCTGGTTGAGGTAGATCATCGGGGCATTCACTTCGGCCGCGCGGCGTACCGCAAGATCGTAGCGGGTGTCGGTTTTGCCTTCCTCGTATGGCGATCCGTTCATGGTGAGCAGCAGATCGATGTTCTGTTCGGCGAGTTCCGCCACCGGTCCGCCGTCCTGCCAGATGTCTTCGCAGATGGCCACGCCGATGCGGGCGCCATCCACGTCGAGCACCATGGATTTGTTGCCGGGGCTGAAGATGCGGAATTCGTCGAATACGCCGTAGTTGGGCAGGAAGTGCTTGTCGTATCCGGCCCAGACCACGCCGTCGTGCAGTACGACGAGTCGGTTGCGCGGCTTGGAGTTTTTCGGATCGGTTCCCACGGTTCCGACCACCACGTAAAGGTGGCCGAGTCCGTTCGCGGCGAGTTCGGTGGCGAGCCAGTTGGCTTTGTTCCAGGCGGCTTCGCGGAAGGTCGCGCGCAGTGCGAGGTCTTCGATCGGGTATCCGGTGAGGGTCATTTCGGGGAAGACCACCACTTGGGCGTTGTTTTGCGCGGCCAGGTGCGCGTTGCGCATGATTTTGTCGGCGTTGGCGTCGAGGTCTCCGACGCATGTATCTATCTGGGCGAGGGCGAAGCGTACGTTTGTCATGGTTTCTAGCCTATCGTGTTTGTTGTGTGCGATTGGGTTGTTATTGGTGGTTGCGGCCGTTGCGCGTCATGACAGTTCATTGAGCACGGTCAGTGCCGCGTTGGCGTAGAATTCCACGCCGGTCTGCAGCGATTCGTCGAGGCCGACGAAGTGCGGGCTGTGCCAGTCGGGGCATCCTTCCTCGCCGTTGGAGCCGATGAAGGCGAAAATGGGCAGGGCTACGGGCATGAAATCGCAGAAGTCCTCCCCCGCCATCGACGGGCGGATCGGTTCGAGCTGCGCGTATTCACGTACGTCGTCGGCCACGATTTTGGACAGGTCCGTGTCGGAGACAAGCGGATTCTGGAAGTCGTCCCAGTCGATGTCAGCGGTGATGCCGTATCCGGCGGCTATGGATTGCACCTGCTGCCTGAACCGTTGTTCCACGAGTTCGCCGTCCGCCTTGTGGAAGTAGCGTACGGTGCCTTGGAAGCTTGCCTTGTCGGGCACGACGTTCCATACGTGGCCGCCGTGCAGTTCGGTGATGGACAGCACGAGCGGATGGAATGGTGAGACGTTGCGGCTCACGATGGTCTGCAAGGCGAGGATCATGGTGGCGAGAGCCTCGATCGGACCGGTGCCCTTGTGGGGGTAGCCGGCATGCGTTCCCGCCGCGTGCAGGGTGACGTGGAATTTCACGCATCCGGCCATCATCGGTTCGGGGCCGACCGCGATCTGTCCTGGCGCGTAGTTCGGGTTGTTGTGCGCGCCGATCGCGGCGGACACGTCGGCCAACAGTCCGGCGTCGACCATGGCTTTCGCGCCGAGGCCGAGTTCTTCGGCAGGCTGGAACAGCAGTTTGACGGAGCCTTTGATGTGTTTGCGGTGTTTGGCGAGCCAGAACGCGGCACCGAGCATGTACGCCATGTGCAGGTCGTGTCCGCATCCGTGCATGACGCCGTCGTTGACGGATGAAAACGGCAGGTCGGTGTCTTCCTGGATGGGAAGGCCGTCGATGTCGGCGCGCAATGCGATGCGCGGGCCTGGCTGTTCGCCGCGGATCAGGCCGACCACACCGGTTTCCAGCGGATTGTTGAGTACTTCGATATCGTGTGCGCGCAACAGTTTTTCGATGTAGGCGCTCGTTTCGTATTCCTTGAAGCTGCGTTCGGGGTGCGCGTGCAGGTAATGCCGGATTTCGATGATTTCCGGCGTGATCTCGATATGTTCGCTCATGCTTGACGATTGTAGGCGTATTCGGATGGTTTGCCTTGTTTCCGCCGGCGTTTTTAGACATGTACGCCCGTAAGCTGAATGCGGATTCAGTGTGAGCCGCGCAATGGACGGCGTGTGTTCACCGATTTCGGAATGATTGCGGAAAGGCGGTTGGCATGGCCCACAGCATCAAGGCGGCGTTTTTCGATATCGACGGCACGTTGACGAGTTTCGTCACGCATGTGGTGCCGCAGTCCACGATCGACGCGTTGCACGCATTGCAGCGCAAGGGCGTGAAGGTGTTCATCTGTTCCGGACGCGCACCCTCCTATATGGGCGTGGTGCTGGACGCCATTCCGGTGGAGTTCGACGGCATTGTGGGGCTCAACGGGCAATACTGCACCACTCGCGACGGTTTGAATTATCGTCATCCCATCGATCAGGCCGACGTGGAAATCATCACCGCCTGGCTGGAGGAGCATCCCGAAGTGATCGCCAACTATGCGGAAAGCGACTACGGATATTTCAATCGCACGAACGAATCGCTGGAACGCACGTGGAAGAGCCTCGGCAAGACCGCACCGAAAATCAACGTGCATGACCCGCGCGAACGCATCGGCGAACATCGCACGTTCCAGATCAGCCCGTATATCGATCCGGAAACGGAAGCGAGCATCGAAGCCCTGTGCGGCAACGTGCGCGGCGTCAGATGGCATCCCAGTTTCACCGATCTGATTCCCGCCGATGGAGGCAAGGCCGTCGGCATGCGGGTGGTGCTCGAACATTTCGGCTGGACGAGCGGCAACGCGATCGCGTTCGGCGACGGCGGCAACGACGTGGACATGCTCCGATACGCGGGGGTGGGCGTGGCCATGGGCAATGCCACGGCCGAGCCGAAGGATGCGGCCGACTACATCACCGACAACGTCGACGACGACGGCATTCTCAACGCGTTAAGGCATTTCGACGTTTTGTAGATTCGTTGTAGATCCGTTGCGTGCGGGGCCTTCGGCTCATTCCGTTTTCGGTCGGCTCACTCCGCTTCCGGGTTGAAGCTGTCCCGCACCACGAGGCTTGTGGAGACAAGCATGTGGTGGCGCACTTTTCTACGGGTAGACAACGCCTCGGACAGCATGAACACCGCGGCCTTGGCCAATTCGTCCTTGTTGATGTCGTACGAGGAAAGCGCCGGGGACGTGTATTCGGCGATTTCCTGATTGTTGATGCTGACCATCCTGACGTCGCGCGGCACCAGCACGCCTTCAGTGGCGAAAGCCTGCAGCACGCCCACCGCGATGGGGTCAGCCGCGACGATGATCGCATCCGGCAGGTTCCCCTGCAGCTCATGCACGTACCGCTTCCCCAATTCCCGGCCGTTCTCCACGGTGAACGGCCCTTCGGCCAGCACAAGGCCATCGATGTCAAGACCGAGACGCTGCGACCAGTTGCAGAAGGCGAATTTGCGCGGATCCTCAGGATATTCGTGCTCTCCCATGATGTTGCCGAAACCGCCGATGAAACCGATCCGCTCGTTGCCCGCTTCCATCAGCGCGTCCAACGCGTCCAGAATGGTCTGTTCGAGATCGGGGCGTACCGAATCGAAGAGTCCCGGCGTCGGATTGATGTCGATGAACACGCCGTATTCCAGTTTTTCGTGCAGCCGATGCAGCCACCACAGCGAAGGGCGATTCAAACAAGGAAGTAAAGAGGCTTGGGCAGAGAATCGCATACGCGTGCGGCAACCTCGGCCAAGCCGCCTTCTACAACGCGATGAGCACATACTTCGTCACCTACGTCACCAGCTGCCTGTTCGCCAGCTACAGCAAGACGCTTGCGGCCAAGATGATCGCCATCATCACCGGCCTGATCGTCGTGATCCGCATCGCGGAGATCTTCATCGATCCGCTGCTGGGCAACCTGATCGACAACACCACCACCAAATGGGGACGCTTCCCCATGGCAGTTCCTCGGCGGCCTGATCTCCTCCGTTCTGATTCTGCTGATCTTCTCCGGCATGTTCGGACTGGTCAACGTGAACTCCACCCTGTTCATCGTGCTGTTCGTCATCACGTTCATCGTGCTTGACGTGTTCTACTCGCTGCGAGACATCTCCTATTGGGGCATGATTCCGGCAATGTCCTCCTATTCCCAGGAACGTTCCGTCTACACCGCACTTGGTACCTTCACCGGATCCATCGGCTATAACGGCATCACCGTCGTCGTCATCCCGATTGTCAGCTACTTCACCTGGAAACTCACCGGTGTTCAGGGACAGGGACAGGCAGGTTGGACCGCCTTCGGCTTCATCGTCGCGCTTCTCGGCCTGATCACCGCATGGACCGTCGCGTTCGGCACCAAGGAAAGCTCCAGCGCCCTGCGTTCCAAGGCCCAGAAGAACGGCAACCCGCTTGAGGCGTTCAAGGCCCTGTTCCAGAACGACCAGCTGCTGTGGGTCGCTTTGAGCTACCTGCTGTACGCCATCGCCAACGTCATCACCACCGGCGTGATGTACTACCTGTTCGTCTTTGTGCTCGATGCTCCGGCCGCATTCTCCATCACCGGCGTCATCCCTCTGGTCGCCGGCTTCATCATGGCGCCGCTCTACCCGATCCTCAACCGTTGGATTCCGCGCCGCTATCTGTTCACTGGCGGCATGATCTCCATGATCATCGGATACACGATGCTCGCACTGTTCTCCAGCAGCCTGCCGGCCGTGATCGCCGCCCTCATCTTCTTCTACGTACCCGCGCAGTTCATCCAGATGACCGCCATCCTGTCGCTGACCGATTCCATCGAATACGGCCAGCTCAAGAACGGCAAGCGCAATGAAGCCGTCACCCTGTCCGTCCGCCCGATGCTCGACAAGATCGGTGGCGCAATGTCCAACGGCGTCGTCGGCGCGGTCGCCATCGCAGCCGGCATGACCGGCCACGCCACCGCTGCGGACATGACCGCGGCCAACATCAACACCTTCAAGACCTGCGCGTTCTACATCCCGCTCGTGCTCATCGTCCTGAGCCTGCTGGTGTTCTGGTTCAAGGTCAAGATCGACGAGAAGATGCACGCCGACATCGTCAAGGAACTCAAGGCCAAGCTCGCTTCCGGTGAAATCGTTGAAGAGGAAACAGTGGAAGACGTTGAAGTGATCAACAACGAACCGCAGTCCGCCAAAGAGTAACAGCCAGCTTCCTATCCCAACCCAAAAGAAGACCCGCTTGAAAGTCCATGTGGCCGAAAGCGGGTCTTCTTCCTTTTTGCGCACCTACCCGCCACTCATACGAAGTACTGGAAGTCGAGTCTTTTTTCTTCCTCCCTTTTCACACCACGGCCTATCAGCAGGTACAGCCAAACCGCAGCATGACCGCTGCGGCATTCGGATCGATGGATTGTGCCGCATCCGGTGTCATCACGTTCCACGACGATCGCGGTGACATATATTGCGTACGTTTGGGGATACTGCGTGGCTGGCGATATTCACATACATACGCATCAGGTTCCGTTTGCGTCGGTACGGAAATACTGTGGGCCGCCCACTATCTTCACACCGACGCTTTCGTGCTGATTTGCGACGGTTTGAGGATAGTCGGGTTTGTCCGATATCTCCATACCGACGCGATTGGTGTGGTTTGCGTCGGTATGGAGATAGTGTGGATCGTTTGGTATCCCCGTGCGTACGCTTGCGGTGCGGTTTGCGATGGTTTGGGGATGGTGAGGGGCCTGCGGTATCCCCGTACCGACGCTTTGCACGTGCGGGCATACGCAAGGGGTCCCGTGGCCGTGTGGACCATGGGACCCCTTTGGCGGAAGTCTGCACTTGTTGAGGACCTTCCCGAACAGGTCGGAGGAGGCCTTGGCGAGGCCGGTCGGGCCAACCCGCACCAGTCGACTCAAGACCCCTCAGACTCGCGCCTACTTGTTCCTGACCTTGCCGAAGGTGAACGCGCGAACAATCGCGACCACACCGAGCGCCACCAACGCGAAACCGCCAAACAGAATCAGCCACCCCGCGGACGCCACCGGACTGAACAGCATCACGAATCCGGCAATGATGGAAATCAGCGCATACACGACAGCCCATGCGGAACTCGGCATACGCCACGACTCCACCAACGCCATCACACCTTCAAGCATCCAGCCGAGGCCAACCACCATAGTCACCAACACCGCGAGCGTCGCGCCGGAAAGCGTCGCATTCTTCAGCATGACCACGCCTCCCACAGACAACAGCAAGCCGATAAGAATGTCAAGCACTCGCCAGCCACCCGGCAGACCGAGTTCGACGATCGCGGTGACGATGCGGATCACACCAGAAACGATGAAGTACAACCCAAGTGTGATGGCCGCGACCCTCAGCGTTGCCCCCGGCCAGATCAGCAGAGCCAGTCCAAGCGCGACAGCCGCCACCCCAAGCACTCCGTAAATCGCGCGAATGGCGTTCTTCGCCTGATTCGGCAGCCATTCCTCCACAAGCCGGAAGGGACTCACCGGCTGTCCAGTGTCGGAATTCACGTAATAGTCATACGGCCCGTTGAAGTAGCGCGGGGTCTGCGCGTCGTTCTGGTACTGCTGATTTTGCTGATACTGCTGGTTCGGCGCATAGGCTCCGTATTCCGGCTGACCTTGCGGATTCTGCTGATTGTTGGGATTGTCAGGATTTTCGGGATTGAAATTCGCATTGCTCATGATGGCCCCTTTCGTCAAGACCATCATTCTAGGCAAGATGTCTAATTTGCGCCATCAACATAATTAGGCTAGTTGTCTATTTTTGACATATTTACACATTTTCCGTTCTGCACCAACCCCACAGACAGACATCCACGTCCTACACTCGTAGTACATCAACAACACACCCAAGGAGAATGTCGTGACGGAACAGACACCGATCGCCCCGGTCATTCGAATCATGCTTGCCGAGGATTATCGGAACGTGCACGCGTTGTGGTCCCGATGCACAGGCTTCTCCATGAAAGAGTCGGACGATTCCGAAGAAGCGATTCTCGCATTCCTCAATCGCAATCCGAGTACATGCTTCGTGGCGGAAGACGCCGAAGGCAATATCGTCGGAGCGATTCTTGCCGGCACCGACGGCAGACGGTCCCGCATCTACCACACCGCGGTCGACGCCAACACGCGAGGCATGGGCATCGGCACGCTTCTAGTCAATCATGTGGCGGAAGCCCTTCGCTCGCTCGGATTGCAGAAAGTCGCAGTCGGCGTGCTTGCCGACAATACCACAGGCAACGAGTTCTGGGAGAGACAAGGCTTTGCGATTCGCGACGATCTGATTTACCGCGAATTACCTCTCTAACCCCTATAGTCAACCCTGAACAAATTTATCCAGTCGGATTTTCTTACGATATGCGATTACGATTCCCGTCATTTTCCGCGATTTTCATACCTTCTATAAATAATTCCGATAGTCGAACGACGTGTTGACGGCGAAACTTCCTCTATATTGCCAATCGTTGGTCCATTACGGCAAGTAACCGGACCCGAATGAATTGAGAGAGGAACCCAAATCATGCGTAACAAGAAGATTCTCGGCGTGCTGCTCGCCGTCACCACACTCGCGTCCTTCGGACTTGCCGGATGCGGCAGCTCCAACAGCTCCTCTGCAGGGGATGACAAGACGATCACCGTAGCCGCATCCCCGACCCCGCACGCGGAGATTCTGAACAACGTCGTCAAATCGCTCGTTGAAAAGGATGGCTACACGCTGGTAGTCAAGGAATTCACCGATTACGTGCAGCCGAACACCGCCACCGAAGAAGGCGAAGTCGACGCCAACTACTTCCAGCACAAGCCATACCTTGATAATTTCAACAAGGAGCAGGGTACCCATCTGGTGTCCGTCGAAGGCATCCACTTCGAACCGTTCGGCCTGTACCCGGGCAAAACCAAGAGCCTGAGCGATCTTCAGGACGGCGCTACCGTGGCCGTGCCGAACGATGCCACCAACGAGGCCCGCGCGCTTCTGCTGCTGCAGAGTGCCGGACTGATTGAGCTGAAGGATCCGGAAGACATCAACGCCACAACGAAGGATATCACCTCCAATCCGAAGAACCTGCAATTCAAGGAGCTTGAAGCCGCCGTCGTGCCGACCGTCATCGCCGATGTCGATATCGCGGCCTTGAACGGCAATTACGCCATCCAGGCGGGATTCGATCCGACCACGGATACGCTGGCAACCGAAAAGGCCGGAGACCTGGCCGCGGATACCTACCAGAACATTCTCGTGGTGAAGGAAGGCAACGAGAACACCGACAAGACCAAGGAACTCAAGAAGGCCCTGAAGTCCGACGAGGTACGCGATTACATCAACGAAACCTACAAGGGTGCCGTGGTGCCGGTCTTCTAACCATCCATACGCCAAGCACAGATTCAATGCCGCGGGATATCATCCTTGCGGCATTGACTGCTATTCCGGCGTATCCGTCAAAGCTTTCACACGACCGACGGTTTGGCGACATAACGATTGAGGAACGGACAACATGATTCAGATAGACCATCTGTATAAAAGCTACGGCAGTGGGGCCGAAGCGCACGAAGTGCTTCACGACATTGACCTGAGTATCGACTCGGGCGAGGTGTTCGGCATTCTCGGCTCCTCCGGCGCTGGTAAATCCACGTTGGTGCGTTGCATCAACCTGCTGGAGCGCCCAACGAAAGGCAAAGTGCTCATCGACGGCAAAGACATCACCAACGCAAAAGGCAGGGAACTAGCCGAAGTGCGGTCCGGAATCGGCATGATTTTCCAGAATTTCAGCCTGTTCCAACAGCGAACCGTACTGCGCAACGTAACATTCCCGCTTGAGCTCAACCACACGCCGAAAGCCAAGCGAGAGGAACGAGCCCGCTATCTGCTCGACCTCGTCGGCCTTGCCGATCTTGCCGACCGCTACCCCAGCCAGCTTTCCGGAGGCCAGCAGCAACGCGTGGCCATCGCACGCGCATTGGCCGACAACCCGTCCATCATGCTGTGCGATGAAGCGACCAGCGCACTCGATTCCACCACCACGGTGCAGATTCTCGACCTGTTGCGCCGCATCAACCGCGAACTCAACGTGACGATGGTCGTCATCACGCACTCACTGTCCGTGGCACGCAACATCTGCGATCGTGTGGCCATGATCGATGGCGGCAGAATCGTGGAAATCGGTGACACCGAAGAACTGTTCGCCAATCCGCAAAGCGATATTCTCAAAACCCTGATCGCCGACGCCGAAATAACGAACAATCGTCATGACCGT
This sequence comes from Senegalimassilia sp., assembly GCA_963619615.1. Taxonomy (GTDB): domain Bacteria; phylum Actinomycetota; class Actinomycetes; order Actinomycetales; family Bifidobacteriaceae; genus Bifidobacterium. The sequence goes on from CAVEXE010000020.1 coordinate 22,374, forward strand.
CATGTCGATGCTGCGACCAAGAAAGAGGTGAAGTGAGATGGGACAGGTGGCTTCGCAATTCATCACCGACTACGGCGAACTGTTAATCGAAGGAGTGCGCGACACAATCATCATGACCGCGGTGGCGACGTTCCTGGCATACGTGATAGGCCTGCCGATCGGCGTGCTGCTCATCACCTCCGCGAAGAAAGGCATCCGCCCGAACACGGGACTCAACACCGTACTCGGCTGGATCGTGAATATCGTACGATCCGTACCGTTCATCATCCTGCTGGTGGCGTTGATTCCGTTGACCCGCCTCATCGTGGGCACTTCTCTCGGCGTTCCCGGCGCGATTGTGCCACTGGTCGTCACCGCCGCGCCGTTTGTGGCTCGCGTAGTGGAGCAATCGCTCGCCGAAGTGGACGGAGGCCTGATAGAAGCCGCGCAAAGCTTTGGCGCAAGCAACCTGCAGATCGTGTTCAAAGTGTTGTTGTTCGAAAGCCTGCCGTCATTGATTCGCGGCGCCGCATTGACATTCGTCACGCTGTTCGGATTCTCCGCCATGGCAGGCACCGTCGGCGCGGGCGGACTGGGCGACATCGCCATCCGCTATGGCTACCAGCGCTACCAGTACGACGTGATGACCGTAGCCGTGATTCTGTGCGTCATTCTCGTGCAGATCGTGCAGACCATCGGCGATGTGGTCTCGAACCACATCGACCATCACGAACGCTGAAACCATTCGCGTTTCCGCAGCGGGGCTGGACCAGCATGGCCAAGCCCCGCTTTTTTTATTCCGCAGAATTTCTTATCGGTTGAGGGATGTGGACAAAAACGTCATCCAACGCGGATATGTCGCGGTCAAAGGCAAGAACATCGCAAGAGTCGGTGTTGGGCCGGCTCCGGAAAATATCACCGCAAACAGGATCATCGATGCTTCCGGACAAGTACTCTTTCCCGGCTTCATCGACACTCACACGCATATCTTCCAGTCTTTTCTCAAGGGACTGGGCGCCGACCACAGGCTCATCGAATGGCTCAACCGCTCCGCACTCCCCTACGGCGCGCTGATGACGCCCTACCAACATCGCCTTGCGGCGCAATTAACCTGTATGGAGGCGCTCCGCAGCGGCTGCACCACATTGTGCGAGTTTTTCTACACCGATCAAAACCCCGATCTTGCCGACGGCTGCATTAACGGCATGGAAGATACCGGCATTCGCAGCATATTCATCCGAACTTTCCAGGATCGAGGCGAGGATTACGGTATGCCGCCCTGCATGATTCAGCCGGCAGACAAGGCCATGGAAGAAGTATCAAGGCTACGCAAAGAATACGCCGACCGGGGAGATATGCTGTCCATCTGGACCGGTCCGGACGTTACATGGTCCACTTCCAAGGACGGCTACAAGACCATGCTCGACTACTGCCAATCCGAAAATGTCCGCTATGCGATGCATATCGACGAGACCGAGGTCGACAATGACATGTGCCAGAAGAACTACGGGCAGGATATCGTTCCCATGCTTGACGAAATGGGATTTCTGACCGACAAGATGCTCGGCGTGCACTGCGTGAATCTCACAACCGATGAAATCAAGAGATTCGCAGATAACGGAGTGTCCGTAAGCTACAATCCAGTGTCCAACATGTATCTGGGATCGGGTGCGGCACCAATCCGTGAATGTCTTGATGCCGGAGTGACCGTGTCCGTAGGCACCGACGGTGCGGCAAGCAACAACACCACCGACTATATCGAAAGTCTTAAATTTGCGGCCCTTATCCAAAAAGGATTCACCCGCGACGCGGCCCGCATCACCGCACCTCAAACCATTTCCATGGCCACCAACGGCGGGGCGAAAGCCGTAGGTATGGCCGACAAGCTCGGCAGTATTGAGATCGGAAAGAAAGCCGACATGTTCCTGTTCGAGCCTCGCAAACTCAAATCGATACCGATGCATGATCCGTATGCCACGGCGGTCTATTCATCTTCGCAGGAAAACGTCGCCGCAACTATCGTCAACGGCAAAGTCGTATACCAAAACGGCAAATTCTCCTGCGGCATCGATGAACGCGACCTGTCCGACAAGATCGATGCGGAACTCGTCAAACTCCGCAAACAAATCAATGACTGAATTCACGCATAGAAAAACTTTTGATCCAGGAGAAAACCATGTCCAAAGAAGAGACGCCACAACTCGTGGCGGGGGTGAACGATAAGATTCCGGTCGGACGATCCATCGTCCTGGGATTGCAGCATGTACTGTCCATGGACCTGTACATCATGCCTCTCATTCTCGGTGGAGCCATCGGATTGCAAGGAGGAGAGCTTTCATTCTTCCTGCAGATGAGCTTCTTCGCCTGCGGTATAGCGACTTTGCTGCAAAGCGGTCTGTTCATGAAATACCCAATCGTTCAAGGCCCCTCATACGTTCCATTGGGAGCGCTATGCATGATTGGCGCGACGATGGGTATTCCCGCAATGATCGGCAGCCTCATTCCAGGCGCGGTGATCATCATGCTGCTCGGTGCGACCAAAGCGTTTTCCAAGTTCATCCGCAAGGCGATCCCACCGTTCATTGGAGGAATCATCATCCTCATCGTAGGACTCACTCTCGTACCGACCGCCGTGGAAGGCGTATTCAGCACGACCGGCAATCTGACCATCAACTCCATTAGCGGTTGCGTAACCTTCGGCGTGCTTCTGGTGTGCATGGTTGCGCAATACAAATTGCAGAACAGCCGAATCCTGCACATGTTCTCCGTGATCATCGCGCTAGCCGTCGGGACTCTGACCGCATGGGTCCTCGGAGGCACGGATTTCAGCGCCGTCAGTTCAGCCGCCTGGCTCTCCCTTCCCCAACCGTTCCACTTTGGCATGCCGCAATTCAATCTCGAAGCCTGTCTGTTGATGGCGGTCGTGTACCTGTTTGTGCTTCTTGACACCACCGGAACGTGGTTCACCGTTCAGGCAATCACGGGAGAACCAATGGAAGACGAACGAGTGGACCGTGGCACCATAGGAGAAGGTTTCGGATGCCTTGCCGGAGCATTCTTCGGAGGCACCCCCATGACAGGGTATTCGTCAAATGCCGGTCTCATCGCCATCACCAAGGTCGCATCACGACGCGTCGTCATCGCTGGTGGCGCGATTCTGATACTGCTGGGTTTCTGCCCGAAACTGATGACCGTGATCACTTCGCTGCCGACACCTGTTATCAATGGCGTATTCGCCATGGTCTGCATGACATTGATTTCCAATGGCGTGAAGATGGTCAAAGACACCGTCATGGATGATCGTGCGACCATGATTCTCGGAGTATCGGTGATGTGCGGGGTCAGTACCATGATTTTGCCGGACGATGTCGTGCAGGCGGCACCGCAGTTCATCCAGTATTTCCTTTCCTCCGGAATCGCGGTGGGAGGTACCGTGGCGATTCTGCTGCAGCTTTTCCTTCCGAAACTGCAACACTCGCGTGTGGAAGAAGTACAAGAAAGGACCACGACCGCGTGATTCCACGCTTGTGTTCCGACTCTTCTAGAAGCGTCGGAACACACTGTATGAAAAAGAAAACGTTCCGTTGTCTCACGAGACTCGGCCACGTTCACACGTCAATCGAGTCTCGTAGTTCATTCCATGTCGGAATGAACACTATATCCTCTCCTGAAGGTTCGTTATTCGCAGGCCACGCCATCACCATCGCGGTCAAGATGCCGCGCATAACCTGGTTCTCCCACGTGGATGGGCGCGGCACCGGCAGCCCGCGCGGCCGTACAGTTCTTGTAATACACGTCTGACTGCTGTTGCGATTGTTGTTGGGACTGTTCCTGAGACGTCTGCTCCTGCGACTGTTGCTCCTGTTGCTGGGTCTCGGTCTGGCTTTCCTGTTCGTCTTGGTCCTTCACCGTCGTTTGCACACCATCATCCGCGGGCACGGTCTGCGTGGGACACGAGGACAAAACGTTTGCCATGGCATCATGTTCCGACTGGGTTACCCAAAGCGAATATTTTGCTTTCACTCCAATCTGCCGGGCCACATACTCGCAACGGAAGCTTTTATTCGACGGCAGCCACGAGGCCGCGTCGGAATCCGACTTCTGCTTATTGGCAGTTCCATCCACCGCAAGCAGATTGTATGGATCATTCGCTAATTGGACACGGGATTCTTGGCTTAGCTGTTGCGCACCTTTCTGCCACGCATCCGACAAAGCGACCACATGATCGATCTGCACTGCGGAACTGGTCTTATTACCCTTCACGAATTTAATGCTGGTACCCGTGTAAGGATCGGAAAGTGTGCCGGAACGCACGACGCATTCTTTGGTACCGGATTTGAACTTCACGTCATTCAAATCCCTCTTCAGAATGTCGTTTCTGGTATCACATCCGTTATGGTCGACATCCTTCCAAGCGGTGCCAAATTTGGCCTTGCGGTTGTAACCCGTCTTTGCGGCACGTCCCTTAACCGGTAACGACTCCAGGACGGTGGCTGCGGATTGTTCGGAATCGGAGTCCGTCTCATCCGCGGAATACGCCGTGATCGGCGTCATCACCGACAGGACCATCAACAACGACACTACGGCACTCACGAAATTTCTCACACTCTTCATACTCGTCTCCCCTATTACAACGCAAGTATGTCTCCAAGCATGATTGTAGTGCCGTGCAGCAGCCCCAAATGTAATGAAAGACAAGGAAAACAAGCTCTTCACACGAAAACGCAGGAGAGAAGGATCGAGGTTTTCCCGCAACGTCTTACCGAGCCCGTCCAGCAAACCCACCTTACTACGGATTGAACCGGAAATATGAAAGTCTTTGCTTTCCCTGATCTTACGAGTCGTTCCGATGCGCTTTACCAGCTGGGTCCGGATGGCGTCGAGGCATTCAGGCGCTTGGCAATCGCGCCAAATAGCTTGCCTTGCACGTCGACCAACGACCTACACGAGTCCTGAAAGATGAATGGTGACATCCTCGATCTCACTCATGCCCTAAAAACTCCCTGTGCCGCACTACTTGGTGACAATGACTCTGGCCGGCCTCAACACATTGCCGTCCAACGTGTATCCGTCGCGCTCGACCTTGACGATGACACCAGAGCCCAAACCATCGACGTCAGGCTCCACACCGACAATCTGATGAATCTGAGGATCGACCTTGCCATCAGTGGAGACACGCTCGATGCCATGGGTCTCCATGATGCCACGAATTTCGTCGGCGATGGACTGATTAAGCGCGGCACTCGGTTCATTGGATACAAGACGATCCATCGCCAGCAACAACTCCTTGACAAACGGAGCGAATGCGCGGAAGCTGTCAATGGCGTCACGGCGCTCAAGGCTCTGACCCATCGTCTCGATGGAGAGTTTCGCGTTCCGGTCCACGAGCAGTCTCCGGTTCAGCAGACTCTTAACCTCCGCGACGTCATTGGCGATGGATTGAAGCAAATCATTGTCGTTCATATCAACTGACCTTGGCATTGAGCTTCAACTGCGACGGGAAGGTCTTCTCGATTGCATAGACAATCAGGCCACCTGTCAGAATGATGTAAGCGAGGTTACCAACGAAGCCTTGCAGATTAGCTAGGGACAGCACGCACCCCGCGACGAACCAGATGCCGAACAGTCGAACATAGAACCCGACACCTTGCCACATGAAACGGCGATGGGAGCACTTCTCCATGTATGCCCTGTCCTGTGCGAGCCGCTCACGCATGGACTTGTAGCTGTCGTCGTCAGGTATGCCGATGGAATCAATCTCAGCAAAGCGTTCCTGAGCGTAGGCCAACTGTTCCTTGGAGACATACAGATACGTACCGTTGGGCATCTGACGACCACTCGTCTCGATGTCGTTGAGCAGTATATTGACATACGTGCCACGGATATACCTGTCGTCTTTGAATTTCTTGTACAGCTCGGTACAGAAGTCCAAGGCCTCCTTAAGACGACCTTGGTCGGACAGCGACCACGCAATGCGGCATCCGTAGTAGGAATCATTCGGTTGCAGCTGATATGCCCTGCGGAAATAGGATTCCGACACCTTCGACTTGCCTTCATAGTCATATGTCTCACCCAACGCGCACAAAATCGTAGCATTGTCAGGGTCAAGTTTGTCGGCCTGAGCCAGCGAGAATGCCACGTCGGCATAGTCGCTAAGATTCACAGCGGCCGTGCCACGCACGAACCACGCCTTGGCGTTCTTCGGATTCTGACGAGTAGCTTCCTTAGCTGCCATGGACGCATTGCGCCACTGGCCGCTACCCATGTAATCGATTGCATCCTGGAGGAAGTCGCCTGAGGTATCAGACTCGGCCTGACGCTTCGCGGCGTCATTCGCGGCCTGGGCCTCCTTCTCGGCGGCGGCCTTGTTCCGATTGTACGAAGCGTCGTATGCCTTGCGCTTAGCCTCGTCGGTAAGGATGTCCATGGCTTCCTCGGCTGCCTTGAGATCCCTCTGGCCCTTCTGTTGCTTCTCCATGTCAGGATGCGTGCTCAACTTACTGGCTCTGCGGATGGCAGTGATGCCAGCCTTGTGAATCTCGTCCGCGCTGGCGCCTCTGTCCACGCCAAGCACTTCGTAATAATCAATGAACTCGTCCATCAGTGCCCTTCTTTTTGTCGCTAAAACACTTGAAAGTAGACATCACTCGACAGTGATCTGGCGCATGCGCTCCGTAGCCTTGTCAACGGCGGCATTGTCCATGTTCGCGACGCGCTCGATCTCGAAGAAGCCCATGTCCTTGCTGTTCGTAAGATCCTTGACCTCGATCTGTACCGTCTGATCGATGTCATAGTGGAACGTGACTCTGATGCCAGCACCCTTCGGATGCGGGTCGATTGTCAACATCTGCTCACCAAGTAGCACGTCATAGTCCAGATCTTTATCGTCGCCTTGGTAGACTTGGATATTGGCCTCGGTCTGGTTATCCCGAATGGTTGAGAAATCACGAAAGCTTGATGCAGGAATCGGGGTGTTGCGATTGATGATAATAGAGTTGAACAGGTGATCCGAACCTCCCTCAAGAGCTGCCACACCGAGGGCTTGGCTGGTCACGTCTTGGATTTCGATGCCACGCACATTCTCCGGCAACGAGTCCAATACGGCGGACGAAGTGGCGGACGATGCCGTGGAACCGTCGCCTCCGACGTAATCGTCGGCGTCCGAAGCTGCGTGGGCGACCTCGAGCATGGCCTGTACAGCAGCGCCGAGAGCCACAGCCTCATCCGGGTTGATGCCGGCCTCCGGCGTCTTGCCACTGATGCGCTCAACAAGCTCACGAATCATGGGCATGCGGGTCGAGCCTCCGATGAGCAGCACATGATCGATGTCGCTCCATGTCATATCGGCGGCCCCAAGCACATCGTTAACGAGAATCTCAGTACGGTTCAACAGATTCTTCGTCATTTCGTTGAACTGGTCGCGGGTCACTGCGACACCGTAGTTCTCGCCGTTATAGGTGACAAATACGCGGGTCTTGGCTACATTGCTCAGCGTGCGCTTAGCCAGCTCGCACTTCTCGCGCAAATCGGCCAAAGCCTGGAAGTCATCCCTAATGCCGGTTCCACCCTGCGACTCAACCTCGCCAGCAACGTAGTTCATCAGCGCGTTGTCGAAATCAAAACCACCAAGATTACGATCGCCATCGGCGGCGATTACACGGAACTTATTGTCCTCTTTGCTCAGGATTGTCACGTCAAATGTGCCGCCGCCGAGATCATAGACGAGAATTGTGCCGTTCTCCTCAGCGTTGAGGCCGTAAGAGATGGCCGCGGCTGTCGGTTCGTTAAGGACGCGCATGACGTTGAAGCCCGCAATGCGGCCGGCCTGCTTTGTTGCCACGCGGCGCGCGTCGTCGAAATACGCGGGCACGGTGATGACCGCGTCGGTGACGGGCTCGCCCAATGCCAGTTCCGCGTCCTGTTTGAGCTTCTTGAGGATAACTGCCGAGACCTCCTCGGCTGTGTACTTCGTCCCGGTGGATGAATAGAACACCCAGTTTGGATCGCCCATCTGCCGTTTGACGAACTGTGCCACATCATCGGGGCTGGTCGCGGCCATATGCTTGGCCATATTGATGAGGACCTTGTTCTCGCCATTTTCATTAAGGCATGCGACCGCCGAATACGTCGTACCAAGGTCAATACCAACTGCCCGTCCCATAATCTCTCCCAGCTTGTTCCAACGATCAAACAAACGCAAATCACGCTACCCCCCAGACAAGAACCGGAATGAGCGAATTCTAGCGGTTGTTGCAACACCTACCCCACCGGCAGGAGGCCCAGGTAAGCACAAACCACCGGAACAACGAAGATCACGCCGAACGCCGCTGGACGTTCACCGGAATCGAATACCAGACATGAAAAAATGATGCACGAGGTCCCGCGGCTATAGACCGAGATTCTCGTAAGACTGAGGAAACACTGAAGCCGGAAGATATCGGTCGAGTGGCTTTGCCATTGAAGAGGTGAACGCCCCGACCACTAGGTTGAACAGCGCAGGGCAGGCTAGATCCGGGTCATCTGACCGTTCGAGGATGTTTTGGAGACACGGTTGATCGGGACATCTGTCAGATCGGCGGATATACCAAACATCACAGAATCTTTGATGGTAGTGGGCCAGACGCCATGCCATGGCAACAATATTATTGCTACGTTGACCATAATCGTTACCGTCCTATGACCATGGACGACCTCGGGCGCGAACTATCCGCTCATGATTTCCCGGTCTCAAGCCCATGAGACACTTAAAGCCATGACTACCATCATCATGAACACCTCGCATGATAACCATGGTCAAATGCTTGTGGCTTTATTCCAGCTTTTTTCATTCTTGGGAAGCCTGCCGATTACCCTCGTTTTCCACGAGGCACCTACAGGCACCCGAGAAAACCTCGACTGATTTTCCCCTTGCTGGCCGGCCAACAACGGAAGTAGGCGTCCGCATCCCAAACCGCACCACTTCCGAAGGGGGAAAGCCAATGAAGGACACGGAAAACACGCTACACGCGCGAAAACGCAGGGAATGGGGATCGGTGATCATCCGCAAGGACGCGGACGGAAACCCCGTCTCCCTGCAGGCGCGATACGTCAACCCGCTCGACCCATCGAAAAAAGTCAGCCGGAACTTCGGCCTGGAATACGAAGCCGAGGCATACAGATGGCTCGACGAGGAACGCTACCTCGTCACGCTCCACAACAAGGGCATCAGGCAATGGGTCCACCCATCGCAACGACGCACCGAGACCATGCCCACATTCGGAGAATACGCCAAGGACTACTTCGACCACTACCGGAAATACGACGGCAGCAGACTGTCCGGCCGGTCCAACCGCCGCAACGCGATCTCGTTGCGGCGGCTCAATGAGACCTTCGGCGGCATCTCGCTCGACCACATCACCAGCCAGATGATCGACGAATGGTACGCGAAGGCCAAGGAAGAGCTGACACCCAGCACGTTCGAACACACGGCACGCACCCTCAAGCGAATCATGCTCGCCGCGGCAAGTGAACAGGACAACGGGGCTCCACCGCTCATCCCGGCAAGCCCGTGCAGGTACCGCGTCACCAAACCGCAATCCAAACGACGCGACCAGCCGCCAATCACCGCAGACGAGATCAACAGGATGGCCGAGCTGTTCCCCGACTACTACCGGCTCGCGCTCTGGCTCTCGCTCTTGGTTGGAGGTCTGCGCCTCGGCGAGGTATGCGCCCTGCAACTGCGCGACATCGACCTGGAGACCCTGCAACTCCACGTCCGACACTCCGTCAACCGAGGACCGGACGACAGGGGCAAATACCGGTTGTGCGAGCCAAGACCGAAAGCAGCAAGCGGGTCGTGCCCATTCCCCGGCCGCTCGCGCCGCTCACCGAGGACCATATCAGCCGGTTCTGCAAGGACCGCAAGCCCGACACCATGCTGTTCCACTCAATCATGCTGGACGAATGGCTGCTCCCACCCACGACCATCGAACGGGCGTTCCGCGTGGCCCGCGAACAGATCGGCCGCCCCGACATCACCTTCCACTCACTTCGCGCCATGCACGCACCATGTTCGTCCTCGAGGGAAGGACCATGCGCGAGACGATGGACGAGCTCGGACACACCAGCGTCTCCGTCGCGGTGAACTGCTACCAGTGGGTCGTCAAGGAGCACCACCGCGACACTGTGGAACTGCTCGCCTACCAGTACATGCCAACGGACGACCCTGCGGCGATCCGCGCCGTCATCGCCCAGAAGGAACGTCAGATCGGCAGACTCCGCGACGAGGTGGGCAGACTCAGGATGATCCTGCGGGAAAAGGACTGACCGGCCCACGGCACACACCGGGATACCAGCAGACCGGAATACCGAAACACCGGTTTACCGAAATACCGGAATGTTGAAAGAACAAAATACCGAAAAACCGGATACCAAGGTAACAGAATTGGTTTCAGTCCTCGGACTTTGTCATGTCACGGCCCTCTCCGAAGAGATGGTCGAACAGTTTCTATGCTCCGATTCGGATGTTCCGGTATCCTGGCCCGACGCATTCGAAAGTCATCTCGACCGGCGTCTGCGTTTCGGCTTTTCCTGCCTTGGAGAAACGATGGTGCGCTGATAGGAATAATGCTCGTACACGTGACGGCGCTGCTCGAGAGACATGTCGTATGCCTTGTTCTCCGGTTGCGCATACTCACCAAGATGGGCCAGGTCATTCGACATGGTCAACGGTTCGGACAACGGCTTGACGATTCTTCTGAACATATCCTCGAGGGGACACAGGTCGTTTCGCTGCATCCCCGCGATCGAGGCTTGATCGTTCGTCCTTTTATCGATGAGTCCCCAGTCGAAATGCCAGCCGGCCTCGCGCGCGATGATCTCCCAGAAAATGCGTTGCGTCCGCCCGTTACCCTCACGGAACGGGTGAAGGATGTTGAAGTTGTTGTAACTGACGCTCAGACGCTTCACGAATTCTTCATGACCGAGGCCCTTGAGAAGATCGTCACCGCGAAGCACCTCCTCGGAGTAGCGAGCCCCTATGCTGAATAGTTCCAACGGCTGGAAGGGAAGCCCCTCGCCCTTGCCTATGTCGATGGTCCGTATCGCCCCCGCCCAGTCGTACACATCCTGAAAGAGGAACCGGTGTATGCGACGAAGCTGTTCCAGCGTCCCCTCCGCAGGCGGGAGATTCTCTCTCAGAATGGCGGCACGGGCGGAGCAGAGATCGTTCTCAGCAGCCGCCAACGCATCCTCGTCCGTGGCTCCCACAAGGTTCCGCAGCACGTTCGTTCCCGGAATCAGGTAGGGATCGAAGACACGCGCCATCGTCACTCCAATCCGTAACGGCGACGGGTGCGGGAAAGAAGCTCGGCGCTGCCGATGCTCCCCCGCGCATATTCTCCGGCATCGCGCATGAAGGCCCTCGTCACGTCGCCGCCTTCCAGCCGCACGGACTGCACCGACAGTCCGACGTTCTCCGTGCGGCGGCGCATCTCGGATTCAGATATCGTTCCGAACATCATGCCTCCTTTTCTCCTCGATTCTAGCAAAACCGACGACCCCTAGACAGAGCCGCGTCTGATTCCGCTCTTGATACCATTGGCGGGATGAGTAATGGCACGGTCGACAGACCGGCGTCCCGATAAGAAAAATCAAATGGGCAATGATGCGGGATAGAAAAACTAGGTTATTCCAGTCGCGTTCCGTCGCCTTAACGGTTCAGGTGGCGTCTCGGCGCGACCGGGCCGATTCCGCGCTTTTACCTCCCTCATCACACTGGTCAAGGTTCTTCTGCAACGTTTCGCCGAACTTGTCCAGCAGATCCGTTTTGCTGCGGATGCCCTGGCTCGGCTCCGGTTTCCGGCGCAGCCCCTCGACCAGATCGACGAAAGCGCGTTCCTCCCGTTCCATGCAGTCAAGGAAAATAGAGCAAAACACCGTAGGATCGCCGTCCACCTGCCAAGTTTCCAGGCTGCGCGCATAAGCCCGGCCCGCATCATATTTGATGGCCACGGGACGGTATCCATGCCCGAGCAGTATGAAGTTGAGCAGCTGGCGGCCGGTCCGCCCGTTGCCGTCCATGAACGGGTGGATGTTCTCGAACATCGTGTGGAACGCCGCCGCCTTAAGCAACGGGTGTACGCCGCTGTTACAAAGGACGTCAATCAACGACTCAAAGTCATCCCTGATCTCCAGCGGGTCGGCGGTCTTGACGCGAGTCGCTGTAATCCTTGCCAGATAACCGTAGGGACGGAATGCACCACGAGCGAACGGCTGTAAGTCCAATGCCGTCACCTCATGAATCCTCTGAATCAAATCCAGATCCAGTTTACGGTTCTCTGAAGCATATTTGCGCACGTAAGCCATGCCATCCGCGACGCCACGCGCCGCGAACACATATCTGGCCGGCGAATCCGAAGGAACGAACTCACCCTCCAGCACCAACGACGTGTCCTCCAAGGTCAATGTGGATCCCTCGATGGCATTCGAGTTGTAGGTGTAGCGCACCAGCCAGTCGCGATCGTAATCCGCCAGCGCCATATTCTCGACGCCATCCAACGGCTCCAGCGCGTGGGCCTGGTCCTTCAATTCATCGATCCGACGCAGACGTTCGGCGGTTCCCTGCTCGTTCTCAAGGCCGCTCAGTTCGCTGGGAAGGGCGCGGATGCGCTGCAATAGCTCGGGATTGGTATCATGCTTCTCTTTTCATGTTCCGGTTGCACAGTCCATTATTACAGTTGCTACATCGTCGTTCCACCGGAGATCTGCACGGCAACCCGTTCCATGGCGCGGACGATGACGGAGACGACGATTACGCCGATGGCCCCTGGCCAGTTTCGTACCGTCCGTGGTCCCATCCGGCTCAGGCTCCTCGTCCAGGCCCTCAGAGCATGGCGGGATTGGGGTTTCCTCCCGGTCTCAAGCCCATGAGACACTTAAGGCCATGACTACCATCATCATGAACACCTCCGAAGGTGCCATCAAAATCAACCTGTTCGACGACAAGACCCCTGAGACCGTGGCCAACTTCCTTGGCCTGGCCACCGGCGAGAAGGAATGGAAGGACCCCCTCACCGGCCAGCCTTCCAACGAACCGTTCTACAACGGCTTGACCTTCCACCGCATCATCAAGGACTTCATGATCCAGGGCGGCTGCCCGCTGGGCAACGGCACCGGCGGTCCGGGCTACAACTTCGACGATGAGATCGTCCCCGACCTGAAGTTCGACCATCCGTATCTGCTGGCCATGGCCAACGCCGGACTGCGTCGCGGCATGGACGGCAAGATCCATGGCACCAACGGTTCCCAGTTCTTCATCACCACCGTGCCGACCCCGTGGCTTGACGGCCACCACACCATCTTCGGTGAGGTCGCTGATGACGAGTCCAAGGCCGTGGTCGACAAGCTCGAGGCCGTGAACACCGATCGCATGGATCGCCCGACTGAACCGGTCGGCATCGTGTCCGTGGAAGTGCTCAAGTAAGCAATTCCACGTATAACACGAACTCAAGGCGAAAGGGATCTTCTCATTTTTGATGACGCCACATAAGGCAGTAATTAAGAATCAATAAATAAAACCTTATAGGGCATAGTAAAGATGAGAAAAAGGCTTTGACCGTAAAAGGTCAGAGCCTTTTTTCTGCGCTTAAAAAACCGCACACTCGCAATTTGAAAGCCAGCCGAGTAGAATATAGTCAAGGGAAGATTCACGATAAAAAATCAAATACCACCTTGCACTTACCGATAACGAATACAGTTAATCATCAAATCATTAAACGACTTGAGAAATAATTTAGTCGCACAGGGAAGATTTACCGATGCGGTCGATGATGTACTTGTGAAGTTTATTGGAGCAAAGAATTTCAAAATAATCCATCAGGAGGGCTGACTATGAATGTGCAGTATGAGCAACAAGGAAATTACCTTGTCTCTTACATAAGAACAAAGGAACAGAAAGATTACATTTAGGCATGTGGGCAAACCGCCACAGGTGGCACCTTAAGGAACATCACAAGGTTCGGTATTACAATCTTTTGACGAATGAAAAGCTTTACAATTACCTTGCCAATGTCGAAGAAAGAGCAGAAAATTTATTTGAACAGATAGTAAAATCACTTGCCAAACAGGAGCAAGTTACGGAACAACTCAAAGCCGAAAATATTATGTTGTGGGTACGGAAAATGAACAATATTCGTAGTCGAGCAACAGAAATCGTTAATGAACAAGTGATCTATAGCTAAGAGAAAGGCACAACTTACGGATAATATTCCGTAGGCTGTGCCTAAATTTTATTTGTTTGCTTAAAATATATAATCTTAGCGAGCAGACCGGTTGGTTATTCAAACGGTGATTTTCTTGTTAGGGACGCCCTAAGACCTGTAATATTTTTACAAAATTACAATTCGTAAATTTTGCTATATAATTCCCTATAATCATGAACAGAATGCTGATCAGCAAATAATCTACGACAGCTAAAATTGCAGGCTGAGAAAAATCAACAAGAACAAATTGAGAACGAAGAAATAAGTAATCAACAATGTTTTTTCGTTTCAACGCAAAAACACCCAACACAACCAATAAACTGACGCTTATGTATGATATTGTTTTTAGCAATGTACTTTTGTTTTTTCGTAAAAGTCTTTTTGCTATCATCTGTCCGTGCATACCGGCATGAAAACTCATCAGTACCAGCCCCCAATAGGATGCCAGCAGATGAACTGTTCTGGCTGTAGAGGCTCCGTTAAAATGTAAAAAGCGGAACACATGGCGGGACAAAATCATTCCACTGATTGGCAATGTCAGCATAATAATTGAAAGGGCTAAATTTACAGTTATTCCTAAAATTCGGAAGGGTTTGTACTTTCCACGAAAAATATGTTTCCACCACGCAATGTTCAAAATATGGTGGGCAATAAAAAGCAGAAACATTCCAATGCCAAGATATTCATGGGTGGCTTCTCCCACCAGAGAATATGCCATCAGCAAAGGCAAAAGCAGCACCATTCCACAATCTA
>CAVEXE010000021.1:0-29480 GCA_963619615.1 Senegalimassilia sp.
TGCGGACATAGCTTAGTTGGTAAAGCGCAACCTTGCCAAGGTTGAGACCGCGGGTTCGAGTCCCGTTGTCCGCTCCAGTAAAACCTCAGGATTTCGATTCTGAGGTTTTTTATTTCTCATGACGAATTATCGGGATTACCTAATCATCGAGAGCGTAGGATTCGACACTCTCGATGATTCCCCTCTTCTTTTTCGACGCCCCTTTTTCCAGCCACAATTTTCCAGTATTCCCCCTTTTCCAGCCACAACTGGAAGATACGGGCATATTTCACTGGTTGTGGTCAAAAGGGGGCATCCATCATTATGCCCAGCTCATTTCATATAATTCCAAAACGGCTATTTTCCAACGATTCAAGCCTTGCACATCACAATAGCTTGGCACATGATGCGGCCCCAAGTGGGAAGATACGGGCATATCTTCCACTTGGGGATCAAAGGGCGCCCGTCACCCACCACGCTTTTCCGCGTAATCCAGGAACGGCCGTTTTTCCTGCGATTCACACCCCACACACGCCAATGAGGTCGCCATGCGAGCCGTCTTATGCGCCCATTCCCTCCCACACATAGTCGAGATGCATGAATTCCGGCACCTTGTACCATTTGACCGGATATCCGGCTCCATGCGCGCAGAACACAGAATCCGGCGTGTTCTCCAAGTCGGATTCCGGATCGTAGTCGCTCTGTTCAATCACTTCGTCGGCGTTATGGCACGGTCTGTAGCCGGAGAACACGCAACTTATATGTCCACGGCCATGCGTGTACGCGTTCACGTCCATCGCATAATCACGCATTTCGGAAACCGGCGCGGTGCCGTTCAACACCATATATTCGCCATCTCCCTCAGGAGGGTCGAACGAGCCTCCCATACGCTGAATGTCGGCCATGGCGTGGCCGACCATATCCTGTGGAACCTCCAAACGGAACCCATACCACGGTTCCAGCAGACGGCAATCGCCCCTCTTCTTCGCCTCCATCAAGCCCTGACGGATCGCACGATATGTGGACTGACGGAAATCACCGCCCTCCGTATGCTTCAGATGCGCACGACCCGTCAGCAACGTAATCCTCATATCCGTGATCGGAGAACCGGTAAGCGTGCCCAAATGTTCGCGTTCCGCGAAATGCTGCATGATCAGACGCTGCCAATTACGGTCGAGCACGTCCTCGCTACATACGGTGGCGTATTGCATGCCGCTGTCCTGCGGCAACGGTTCCAGCAGCACATGAGTCTCGGCGTAGTGGCGCAACGGCTCGAAATGGCCCACACCCTCAATCGGCCCGGCAATCGTCTCCTTGTAGAGGATGCCGCCAGGCCCGAACGTAACATCCAGACCAAAACGGTCATGCATCATCTGCTGGATGATCTCCAACTGCACCGCGCCCATCAACTGCAGATGCACCTCTTCAAGACGCGCCTGCCACACAACGTGCAGCAACGGATCCTCGTCCTCCAACTCGCGTAACGCAACAAGGCACTTGTGGATGTCGCACTCCCCCGGCAGCAACGTGTACGTAAGCACCGGCTGCAGCACCGGATTATCGCCATCCTGCTCTTTTCCGAGCCCCTGCCCCGGAAAAGTCTGCGTAAGACCGGTGACGGCGCATACCGTGCCAGCCGGAACAGCATCGACCGTCGTGAACTTCGCGCCGGAATAGACGCGCACCTGATCGGCCTTCTCATGCCATGTTCCATCGTCCTCACGCGACGCGGAACCGGGGCGTGACGTGCCGGACAGCATGGCCTTCGCCGCGAAGTCGCCACCGGTCACCTTCAACCAGGTCAGACGATTGCCTTGCGCATCATGCGATACCTTATATATACGTGCGCCGAACGCATCGTCATAATGCGGCTCTTCCACATAATGCTCGAAGCCCGCAACGAACGCCTCGATGCCATCCATCTTCAACGCGGAGCCGAAGAAGCACGGGAATACCATGCGATTCGCGATCATCGTCCGAATCGTCTCATCCGGAATCGTTTCGGTCTCAAGATACGCGTTCATCGCGGACTCGCCCTGCATGGCGATTTCCTCCGCAATGTCCGCCGGTATGGCATTGCCGGTTCCCCACTCCTCCGAACCGGTGAAGTCGACGCATCCGTCGGAGAAACGTTGCTTAAGACGGTTCAGCAACGCGTCCTTGTCGGCGCCCGGAGCGTCCATTTTATTGACGAAGATGAAGGTGGGAACCTGATACCGCGCCAGCAGACGCCACAACGTTTCGGTATGGCCTTGGATGCCGTCCGCACCGGAGATCACCAGAATCGCGTAGTCGAGCACACGTAGGGTGCGTTCCGTTTCGGCGGAGAAATCCACGTGGCCCGGGGTGTCGAGCAAGGTCAGCGCAAGATCTTCGGTTTTTATGACGGCTGGTTCGGCGAAGATGGTGATTCCCCGCTGACGTTCCATCGCATTCGTATCGAGAAACGCGTCACCATGGTCCACACGGCCCAGTCTACGCACCTGTCCGGTGGTATAGAGCAACGCTTCCGACAACGTTGTTTTGCCTGCATCCACGTGCGCCAGAATGCCGGTGACGATTCGTTTCATGATCCCTCCCGCAAGATCTCGGCCAATCTACCAACAACCTACCAGCAGCCCGCTAGCGGTCTGGCAGCGGACCGGCGGCGACCCTGAACGTCAGATTGAGCTGAAATGGCCGTTACGCACGTTCCGAAACGCACTCACCGACGCGAATCACAGGGCTTTGAGCACAATGCCCAGCGCGGCGAGAAGCACCCCGACATATTGGATTGCCCACACACGCTTGCGGGGAACGCCCAACAGACCGAATCTGTCGACCGCAAGGCCTCCGCCGACCTGTCCGAGCAGTACGAGCATGACCGTCATACCGGTACCGATTACCGAGGAAAGGTATGCGTTGCACATCACCAGAGTCGCCCCCAGCAATCCGCCGATCCACATCCACCATGGATTGCCTTTTTCCAACGCGTTTCCAAGACTGTAGGTATGGTCGGCCAGACCCACCACAATCGCCAAGGACGCAAGTCCCACCGCAAAGGAGACCAGCGAAGCCTTGGCGGGAGAACCCAATGAAACACCCAGTTTGCCAAGCAAAGCCGTCTGAATGGCCGAACACATACCGAACGCCACTCCAGCCAAGCTCCATAGCGTCGTTGGAATCGCACTGTTGGAATCTTTCGAATCTTTCAGATCTTTCAGATCTTTCGATTCGATCCGACCATCGGAGCTGCCGGATCCGACCGCAACACGTCTTCCCGACCGCCGATTGGCTCCTACGACGGCAAGCAGAAAACCTACCAACGCAAGAATCGTACCGCACACGCGCAATGGTGAGATCGCCAGTTTCTGCGCACCGAACCAGCCGAAAACGTCAATCAGCAATCCCATGGCGATCTGCCCCATAACCGGCATGATCACGGCCTTCAGACTGCCCAATCTCGGCAAAAGCAATATGTTGCCCGTCAAGAACGTCACGCCGAACACACCGGCAAACCACATCCACCATGGGCCATCCGAAGCCATGTCCGGCAGCAACGGGTACGGCCCCGTTATCAGCACAATGACCAGCATCGACAGCAGCCCCACGCTGAACGACACCATCGACGCACGCAAAGGCGAGCCCACGGAACGCCCCAGCCGCGTGTTCACCGCCGTTTGCACAGGCGTGATGACGCCGGAAAAAACACCCAACAGCAATTGCAACATATTTCGCCTCTATCTCCCCTTCAGTACGACACTATACCTACGCTCCGGGAGCATTCAGCCCGTCCAACTATTCCCATAACGACGCAAACCAACCACTTTGCGTCGGTACGGGAATAGTTCACAGGTCAGAGTATTCCCATAACGCCGTCAAAGCACCTGTTTGCGTCGGTATGAAGATAGCAGCCGCACAGCACTCTACCCAAAACGACGCAACGGAAAGCACCAGACCGCGTCGACATCATCAGGATGCCGACCAGGATGCCGGGAAAACAAAAAGTCCCCCGCATCCGAGATACGAGGGACTCAATCGTGACCCCGGCCGGGCTCGAACCGGCGACCTTGAGATTAGAAGTCACATGCTCTATCCAGCTGAGCTACAGGGCCAAACCTGATTCAGTATAGTCACACTACGCGTTCTTGCCAACTCGAACGCGCGGCAACCGTACGGCGATTCCGTCGGAATCCGGAAACACGAATCGCAGATTCCGGTCACAGATTCCGACGGCGCCTATCTTCACGGCTCATACGTCACGGCTCGATGATCCAGCTCAAGCCGACGAGTACGATGAGGAACAGCACATTGACCGCGGAATAGACCGCCAAATAGCGGCCCTTCTTATCCGGATACTTACGCACCACGTTCTTATAGCCGATCAGCGACGCCATGGACGCGATCAGTGTACCCATACCGCCAAGGTTGGTGCCGATGATCAGCGGACGCCACTGGTCGCAGAAGCCGGAAAGCAGCAGTGTGGTAGGCACGTTGGAGATGAACTGGCTGGAGACCACGGACACTTCCAGCGGATGGTCACCCACGAACGCGGCCGCAAGATTGTAGAATTCGGGCACACGCTTCATATTGCCGATGAAGATGAAGAACATGCAGAACGTGAGCGGCAGACCCCAGTCGATTTTGAAGAACGCCCTACGATCGCAGAAAACGAATGCCACGAACACGATCACGCACATGACCCACAGCGGAATGAAGTCACTCACGGCAAGCAGACAGACGATGAACAGCGCGGAATACACCAGCGTACGCCATCCGCCATAGCCGGCACCGTAACCCGTCACACGAATCTCATCAGGCCTGGGCTGGTCGGAATGCGGGGCGAGCACGCTTTGCTCGATATCGGCGCCGTCGATGGAGGAGAACTCGGAAACCGGCTTCTTGCCGAACACCACGCAGGAAATAATCACCAGCATCACTGCGGCCAGTCCGGAATACGGAGCCATGATGCCGATCATCTCCATCGAGGGCATACCGGTCAGGGCCTTCAAATACAGGTTGTGCGCGTTGCCGATCGGGGTGAGCATGCTGCCCACGTTCGCACCGACGGTCATCAAAGTGCCGACGAGCACCGCATGCTCCTCCATATGCGCCATGGTGAGCACGGCCAGAGCGAACGGAATGAACGTGACCAGCGCCACGTCGTTCGTGATCAGCATGCCGGAGAAGTAGGTGAGCGAGATCAGCGTGATCACCAGGCCGCGCGCGGTGCTTACATGGTGCAGCAGACGAGAGCCGATGATGCGGAACACGCCGATGCGCTGGAATCCGCACACCACCAGCATCAGGCAGACCAGCTGCGAGATGGTGCTCGCATGAATGTATCCGAGATATTCCTTATCAGGCGGAACAATAAAACAGGAAATAATCGCCAATATGGAAGCTACCACGAGAATGGTCTCATTTTTCAGGATTTTGACCACCAATTGTCGCATCCAGTTCCTCCGTAAATCCCGCCCGCGAACCCTTCGCCAAGGTGGGCTGTTGCTTTCAAATGCCGTACTTACTTTACCTGAAAGCCCACCTAGCATAAGGCCTCGGCGTGCTGAATTTCCGACCGTTCCAACGATTTTCACCCATCGCGCCTTACTGCCCTAAGACTTCACGAACCGGCAAAACCGAATTTTCACGCTTTCCGAGGCCTTATTGAGACACCGCAATACCGAGATTTCATCGAGAGTTCGCCTGCCGCATGCCATCCGTTATCCACCGGTTTACCCACGACGGCGCGAACGTCCACGCAAGGCTTTCCCTTTTACGCACCGCACACACGTTTTATGCAGCGTCTTATGCAGCGTCTTCCGCGCAGCTCACGCGATGTCGTTGCCGAATACACGCGCCTGCAGATCCTTACGCAAGGCCTCCAATTGCGTGATCTTGCCGAGCAGTTCGATTTTTTCGGCACCATCCGGCAGTTGCGCCATCCGTCGTTTCGTCGAGCCGATTCTACGCATGATGCCGGTGTCGATGAGACGGGTCATCAGTTCGGAGGTATATCTGCGCTCGTCGTCCGTAGGCTTGCGAAGCTGCACGTTTTCTTCCTGCGACTGCTGCTGTGCCCTGTTGGCGTCGGTCTCGCTTAACGGCAACGTCATAACGGCCAATTCGTTGATGACCGATTCGAGCATGGGGCCGCCCGCCTTGGTGAGATTATGCATCCACAGACCCTGCGGCACACTCACGTCGGGCAATCCTCCCGCCGCGATCACCGCCTGATACAGCGTGCGGAACACGGAAGTCATGAAGCTTTCCAGATTCAGACTGGCGAACAGCTGCCGGTCGATGGCCAACGGCATCTGAATCAGCGCGGCCATGAACTGCTGTTCGCAGATGAACACGGCGTCGTCGATGCGGTAATACGTCTGCTCCATGGCGTTTCTGTGTTCCAGATCCCTACGCGCCGCCGGATTGCCATATGGATTCGCGCCGTGTTCCACGTGGTGTTCCACGGATGTGCCGGTAGTAAAACCGCCTGCGGCACGGCGTTTCGGAGCGTATGCGTCCTCGTCGCGAACGTTGAGTTTACGTCGCGCGTCACGCACCTCACGCTGCATGACCTCCAAATCGACGCCGATTCTGCGAACCGCTTTGCGTGAATACAGGTCAAGCTGCGACCGATCGCGAATCTGCGCGATCAGCGGCGCCGCGGCTTTGACCGCACCCATCTGACCCGTCGTATACGAGGTGTCGAAGCGGTCGATCGCCGCGTCGATCACGAAATCATACAGCGGCTTGGCCTGTTCCACGAGGGAACGCACCGCTTCCGGACCACGGTTGATGCGCAAATCGCAAGGATCGAGATTGTCGTCCGCCACGGCGACGAACGTCTGCGAGAGGAACGCCGCGTCAAGTCCGAACGCATGGACGGCCGCCTTCTGCCCCGCAGCATCGCCATCGAACGTGAACACGATGCGCGAGCTCATCTTCTGTCCTTCGACCTTCAGCGGGCCGACCAGCTGCACCGCACCGAGGGAATCGTCGGCGATGAGACGACGTACGATCTTGGCATGTTCGGCACCGAACGCCGTACCACAGGTGGCGACGGCCGTATCTATGCCGGACAGATGCATGGCCATCACGTCGGTATAGCCTTCGACGATCACGACCTGACGTTTCTTCACAATCGCGGATTTGGCCATATCGATGCCGTACAGCACCTGATTCTTGTGATACAGCTGGGTATCCGGCGTATTGATGTATTTCGCGTTGATCGCGTCGTCGTCATACAGCTTCCTCGCGCCGAAACCCAGCGTTCGGCCGGTGGAGTCGCGTATCGGCCAGGTCACGCGGCCTCGGAAATAGTCGTACACGCCGCGCTGCCCTTGCCTGGCAAGCCCCGCGTCGAGCATTTCCTTCTGCGTGAATCCCTTGCCGGCCAGATAGCGCACGAGATTGTCCCAGCCTTGGGGCGCATAGCCGCATCCGAACCGTTGGCAGTCCGCCTGGCTGAAGTTGCGCCCGTCCAGAAGCTTTCTGGCGGCGAGCGCCTCCTTGGTCATCAGCTGGGACACGAAGAACGTCTGGGCGGCCTCGTTCGCTTCCAGCAGACGTGAACGTTTCGATCCTTCGCGTTCCGTCTTGGAGTTCGTCTGGTCGTAGCGCAGTTCGATGTGGTAGCGGTCGGCCAGCAGTTCCACGGCGTCGCGGAAGTCGACGTTCTCCTGATGCTCCACATAGCCGAACACGTCGCCGCCGAGTCCACATCCGAAACAATGCCATGCGCCGAGTGCCGGACGCACGGAGAAGCTCGGGGTCTTCTCGTCATGGAACGGGCATAGCCCTACATAAGTGCCGGTGCCGGAAGGTTTGAGTGTGACCGTCGCCGATACGATGTCATACAAATCGGCTACGGCGCGTACCTTTTCTATATCTTCCTTCAGAATCATTCCCGGCATGCATTCCAGACTACCATCGGCGGCCATCGGCTCGACCTATGGCCGATGTCGACCGTCTCCGCTTCCCTCCGGTTACCGCGGATTGGCGCAAGGCCTCGATGCTCTGCGCCAATCCGTTTCGGGCGAACTTCCAAAGAACCCGCCGGAAAACCCGCTAGAGGATGCTGGCCGGGTCGAGTTTGCTCAGATCGCCTTCGTCAAGCACCTGCGTGGCATGCTCGTACAGTCGCGGGATGCGGCTGCGCAGGCAGGTGAAGATCTCATAGCTGATGGTGTCCGCGGTGCGGGCCCAGTCGTCCGCGGTCGGTTCGGCGTAATCCTCGCCACGGCCGGGACCGAACAGTTCGACTGTGTCTCCTTCGTGGATGCCGAGTTCGCTGGCCGAGCCATGCAGGTCGAGCATGAACTGGTCCATGCATATGCGGCCGGACACGCGGTACAGGCGAGGTCCCTCACACGTCATGACGCGCACCGGACCGCCATCCTTGACCATATGTTTGGCGCCTTCCATGTCGAATCCGGATGCGGAACGGTGAATGCCGTCCGCATAGCCGACCGGCACGATGGCGGTGGATGTGCTCTCCTCCGTCAGATAGGTTCGCCCGTAGGAGATGCCGTGGCCCGCTTCCACGTCTTTGACCGTGCCCAATTGCGCCTGCAGGGTCATGGCGGGGCGAAGGTCATAGGTGTCGGGCGTTCCCATGGCCGGGTCCGCCTCATAACCGTAAAGGCCGATGCCGGGTCTGACCAGTTCGAAATGAATCTCCGGACGGGTCAGCGTTCCCGCGGTATTGGCCAGATGGCGAATCTCCGGCGCGATTCCGGCCTGTTCCATACGGCGGGTGAAGTCTTTGAAACGTTCCACCTGCAGATCGGTGCAATGCACGAATTCCGGCACGTCCGGAGCGTCGGCGACCGCCAGGTGGCTCCACTGGCCCACGATGCGCAACACGCCCTCTTTGGCGAGGGGCACCAGCTTGGCCAACGCCTCGTCGAAGGATTCCTCCGTGAAGCCGTTGCGTCCGAAACCGGAATCGACCTTCACGTGCACGCGCGCCGTTTTGCCGAGTCTGCGCGCGGCAGCGGCGATGCCGTCGATTCCGGAAAGGGAGCCCACGGAGATGTCGATGTCGTTGGCGATCAGTTCTTCGAAAGGCACCGCCGCACCGTTGTATACCCACGTGAGAATGTGGCAGCGCTCTGAGCCGATGCCCGCTTTGCGCAGCAGCAACGCCTCATGCGACTGCGCGGTGCCGAGCCATGTCGCGCCTCCGGCAAGCGCGGCCAGTGCGGAGGGGATCAGGCCGTGGCCGTAGGCGTCGGCTTTGACCACGCCCATCACAGCCGTCGAAGAGCCCTTCCCGCCCACAACGCTCACCAGATGGCGCATATTGTCTCGCAATGCGGCAAGATCTACGATCGCCTGGGCCGGGTATTGGCGGCGTGCCGCTTCGTAGTTCGCTTTGCCTTGTTCGCTGGAAAAATACCATTCACGTGTAGCGTTCAGAGTCATGGCCTCTATTGTTGCGCCTTCATGTGACCGGTTTTAAGCGTTTCCCACGGATTATGAGACATTTCACGGTGTTTTCACGTTTTTGTCCGAACCCGGTTTTTACAATTCCGATACATACGGCTTGCATAGCCTTTTTTGATTTCTGGCGTTTGAGGCGTGCCAGAGTCCCGGAAATCCGTCCGGTCCAGCCCATATAAATCCGATTTACAGGGAAATTCAGTGACCATGGATCTGTTTCGTAAAAAATCCGTGGAGCAGCTTGTATCCGAGTCGACTCCACTGAAACGAACGTTGAAGACGTTTGACCTTACCATGCTTGGTATCGGCGCCATCATCGGCACCGGCATCTTCGTGCTTACCGGAAAGGGCGCGCTGACCGCCGGACCGGCATTGTGCGTTTCCTTCCTGTTGGCCGCCATCTGCTGCGGTTTCGCCGGTTTGTGCTATGCGGAATTCGCCGCGATGGCCCCGGTGTCCGGTTCCGCATATTCCTACGCGTATCTTGCGTTCGGCGAGTTGATCGCCTTCGTGATCGGCTGGGATCTTATTTTGGAGTACGCGCTGCAGGCCGCCACCGTCTCCGCGGGATGGTCCGGCTATTTCAACAAACTGCTGGAAGGCTTCGGACTTCATCTGCCTGTCGAGCTGACCGCCGCGTACGGCACCACCGAAGGCGTGACCACGTATTTCAATCTGCCCGGTTTCGTCATCGTGCTCGTCATCACGTGGGTGTTGTCGATCGGCATCAATCAGACGAAGAAGACCAACGACATCATGGTGTTGATCAAGTTGGCGATCATCGTGCTGTTCATCGTGTGCACCGTATGGTACGTCAATCCCAGCAACTGGAAGCCGTTCTCCCCGTACGGCATATACACGTTCCAGCCGGGTTCCACGCAGCCATACGGCATCGTGCCGGCCGCGTCCATCGTGTTCTTCAGCTTCATCGGCTTCGATGCGGTGTCGTCTTCCGCCGAGGAGACCATCAATCCGAACAAGACCCTGCCGCGCGGCATCCTCATCTCGCTCGCGCTGTCCACCGTGCTGTACATCATCATGACGCTCATCATGACCGGCGTGGTGCCGTATCAGGAGTTCGCGAAGTACATCGACGCCCCTGTGGCCGGCGTGATCCTCGAAACCGGTCTGAACTGGCTGGCGTTCATCGTCAATCTCGGCGCGCTGATCGGCATGACTACCGTCATGCTGGTTCAGCTGTACGGCCAGTCCCGCATCTGCTACGCCATGAGCCGTGATGGACTGTTCCCGAAGTTCTTCGGCGATGTTCATCCGAAGTTCCGCACCCCGTTCAAGGGCACGTGGTTCTTCGGCATTCTGACGGCGGTCGCCGGTGGTTTCATCAACATCAACGTGCTGTTCGAACTGGTGAACATCGGCACGTTGTCGGCGTTCATCATCGTGTCCGCCGGTATTCTGTGGATGCGCAAGACCCAGCCGGACGCACATCGTGGATTCCGCGCCCCTGGAGTGCCGTTCACTCCGATCTGCGCCATCCTGTTCTGCTTCGTGCTGATTCTCGGCCTCAACTGGGAGACTTGGCTGCGTTTCGCCGTATGGTTCGCACTTGGCCTGCTGGTGTATTTCACCTACAGCCGCAAGCGTTCGAAGCTGAACGGACCGGAGCTGCCGGCTTCCGAGGTCTAGTCCTCAGAACCGCCCAGCAGGCGCGCATAGACAGGACGGCCTGTGGAGAGCCGTGCGACCACAATCGCACGCGCCTTCCGCAGGCCGTCTTGTCGTGTTATGCCATTCACAGCGCACGCCAGCAGCGCACACTATATATATGGTGTCGTTCCATCCATTACCATTCATGCCGCTGGTACGCGATTCGCGTGGTGTCCGTAGGCCTGTCCAGCAGTTGGATCAGTCCGCAGCGCGCGAATCCGTTGGATTCCAGAACGTGCTGCATGGCCTTGTTGTTCGGATGCGTGTCGGCACGCACATTGCCGTAGTGTTCGATGCACCAGTTGATGCAGTCCCTGGCTGCGCCCTTGGCCAGTCCGGACGAGGCCACGCGGTGGATGGTCACGTACGGGTCGTCGTCAAGCCATGCGCCGTCGATGTTCATATATGTGGGGTCGACGCCCGGACACAACGCGAACTGCGCGAGCACGCGCTCACGCCCGTCGACCGTATCGACGAGCAGTATGGTGCGCCGGGCTTCGATGTCTTCCCGTACCACTTCCTCACGAGGGAAGGTGTTCCCCCATTGCGTGGGGTTGCCGTTGGCCGCCATGAGCTCGCGCGCATGCGCGTAGATGCCCAACATGACGGGAAAATCGTCCATGGTGGCTCGGCGGAACCTGCGTTCGGGAGTGACCTCGCCCAATCCATTCACCTCATCTCACTGGTTCAAACGTTTCCGAAGGTACAAACTACCACGGCAACTGCACAGGCCGTATGACAGACCGCATGCGATGCGGAACCTTCAAGGACAGCATAACGAACGACCTCTTTCAACGCCTCCGCAAGTCCATGTGCGACGATATGAAATCGCCGGAACCATCGGAAGGAATCGAAAGAGGTCGTTAATCTTCAGAATACGGCGAGGATCTCAGACCAGACGGCGTTCGAACGCGTCGGAGCTGATGCCCTTGGCCAGAATGTCCTTGCACCACTGCTTCGCGGTGAACAGGCTGTGGTCGCGGTAGTTGCCGCAGCTTTCGATGGTGGTGGCCGGAACGTCATCCCATGTGGCCTCGTATGCGATGAATTCCAAGGATTCCTTCAATGCCTGGGCCACTTCCTCGGTGGAATGCTCACCCCAGGTCAGCAGATGGAATCCGGTGCGGCATCCGAACGGGGAGCAGTCGATATAGCCTTCGATGCGCTCGCGCAGCAGCACCGCGATCGTATGCTCGATGGTATGCAGGCCACCGGTCGGGATCGCCTCCTCGTTGGGCTGCACCAGGCGAATGTCGTAGTTGGAGATCACGTCGCCGTTCGGACCGGTCTGGGTGTCGATGTAGCGCACGTACGGAGCCTTGACCTTGGTGTGGTCCAATTCGAAACTTTCCACCGTCGGCTTTTCTTCGGCCATCATTGTTCCTTTCATGTTTCATGTGTTTATGAACGTTGAATATTTACGTTTTACCATTCACGCATCGAACGAACGTATCAGATTCATGAAGCGTTCGCCATACAACGCAAGTTTGTTTTGCCCGACGCCGTTGACCTCCATGAATTGCGATTCCGTGGTCGGCCTGAGCCTGGCCATGTCGCGCAACGTCTTGTCGGAGAACACGATATACGGAGGTTTGCCGATTTCCCTTGCGATGTCCAATCGCAGGGCGCGCAATCGCTGGAACAGCGGCTCGTCGGCTTCCGATCCGTATCCGTCCGGCGAAGCGCCGTTTTGCGAGGCAAATCCCGTTGAGCCGCGTTTCGGGGTGGATTTCCGTTCGATTTTCTTGATTTCGTAATGGAAATCCGGCCGCACCGTCTCCGCGGCACGCGTTCCGAATCCCACGATCGGCATGCGTCCCTCGCTCACCTGTAGGAATCCGTCCGTGACCATCTGGTTGAGCACGTCGCGTATGCGCGCCTCCGAAACGTCATGCAGCATGTCGAACGTCGGCATGCCTTCCGGATGTAGATAATTGAGATCCTGCGCCTTCGAACCGCGCAATATCCGGACGATTTTGCCGCTGCCCACGTTCTGGTTCACGTCGTGCACGCAACGGCTGATGGCCCGTGCGACTTCGGTGACGTCCACCGTTTCGAAGGTGTGGTCGCAGTTGACGCAGCCTCCGGAGCATTTTCCGGACTTTTCCTCGCCGATGCCCGCCGTTTCTCCGAAATACCGGGTCATGTACAGGTGGAGGCAGTCGGTGGTGCGGCAGTATCCGACCATCGCGTCAAGCAGTCGTCGTTTGGCCATGCGCACGATTTCCTGCTCTTGCGGCGTCAATCGTTCGTTCTCATAGTCCGTATCGAGCAGTCTGCGTCGTTTGGCTATGTCGGATTCGCTCCACAGCAGCGTGCAACGGCTTTTCTCCCCGTCCCGCCCCGCACGGCCGGCCTCCTGATAGTAGGCTTCGATGGATTCGGGCATGTTGTGGTGGATCACGTACCGCACGTTCGATTTGTCGATGCCCATG
Source organism: Senegalimassilia sp. (assembly GCA_963619615.1). GTDB lineage: Bacteria > Actinomycetota > Actinomycetes > Actinomycetales > Bifidobacteriaceae > Bifidobacterium. Next base: position 13,509 of record CAVEXE010000021.1, read on the forward strand.
CCGAAGGCGTTCGTGGCGACCACCACGGGCACGCGATCGGTCACGAAGTCGCGTTGGGCATCGTCTCGTTCCTGTGCCGACATTCCGCCGTGGTAGGAGACGGCCACACGGCCCAGGCGTTCGAACCCGCTCCCCCACGACGCACGCAATCCGGCGACGGCATGGTTGAGCGATGCGGCCACCTCTTCCGTTTCCTTGCGGGTGGCGCAGTATACGATTCCCGATTCGTCCGCATGTTCGGCGACGTACTTCGCCACCCACGCGGTCTTGTTCTTGTTCTCGGTTTTGATGACGTCGAAATACAGGTTCGGTCGGTCGAATCCCGTGACCGTCACCTTCGGATCATGGAGTCCCAGCATGGCGACGATGTCTCGACGCACGCGCTCCGTGGCCGTCGCTGTGAAGGCGACTACTGTCGGACGGGCCGGCAGGCTTGCGATGAATTCCCCGATCCCCAGATAGGATGATCGGAAATCCTGCCCCCATTGCGATACGCAGTGCGCCTCGTCCACGGCCACCAGCGAGATCGACGTGTGGCATGCGAAATTACGGAATCGTTCCGTTTCCAAGCGTTCCGGAGCGACGTAAAGCAGTTTGACCTGCCCGGCTGCGGCCTGCGCGAACACCGTGGCCTGCTCGTCCGGCGTCTGCGTGGTGTTGATGAACGCGGCCGGAATGCCGATGTCTTTCAGCGCGTCCACCTGGTCGCGCATCAGCGAGATCAACGGCGAGATGACGATGGCCGTTCCCGGTAGGATCGTGGCCGGAATCTGATAGCATACGGATTTTCCGGCCCCCGTAGGCATGACGCCGAGAACGTCATTTCCAGCGAGAATGTCGTTGACCACGCCGGATTGCCCGGGACGGAACGTTTCGTATCCGAAATATCGTCGCAACGCTCCAAGAGCCCGGGGATCCACGTGTTCAGCCATTGCTCCAGTCTATCAATCAGATTCGTCCGAACGCCTGCTCCAGATCGGCGATCAGGTCCTGCGCATCCTCGAGGCCGACGGAAAGTCGAACCAGATTGGCCGGCACCTCAAGCGTGGTTCCCGCCACGGACGCATGGGTCATGGCGCCCGGATGCTCGATCAGCGATTCCACACCGCCCAGGGATTCGGCGAGGGTGAAGATCTCGGTGGCTCCGGCGAAGTTCTTCGCGGCTTCGAATCCGGCCGCGATCTGCACGGAGATCATGCCTCCGAATCCGCCGTGCATCTGACGGGCGGCGATCTCGTGCCCCGGGTGGGATTCGAGTCCCGGATACCACACGCGTTCCACTTCAGGACGGGTTTCGAGCCACTGCGCCACTTCGAGCGCGTTGCGGCTATGCTGCTTCACACGCAGATCGAGGGTCTTCAGTCCGCGGATGTCAAGCCAGGAGTCGAACGGGGACGGCACCGCGCCAGCGGCGTTCTGCAGGAACGCCACTTCGTCGCGCACGTCCTTGTCGTTGAGCACCACCGCGCCGCCGACCACGTCGGAATGTCCGCCGATGTATTTGGTGGTCGAGTAGACCACCGCGTCGGCCCCATCCTCCAACGGATGCTGCAGCACAGGGGATGCGAAGGTGTTGTCCACCACCACTTTGGCGCCGTATTCGTGCGCCACTGCGGAGACCTGCGCGATGTCGGTGATGTTCAGCAGCGGATTCGACGGTGTTTCCACCCAGATGTAACGGTACTGCTTCCTACCCAACGCGTCGGAGACCGCCTGCACGTCGGTGATGTCCACCACGTCAAGTCCGATTCCCCAGGGAACGAACACTTTGGACAGCAGCCTGTAGGTGCCGCCGTATACGTCGTTGCCCAGCAGAATGTTGTCTCCCGGCTTCAACGTGGCGCGCAGCAACACGTCGATGGCGGCCAGTCCGGAGGAGAAGCTCAACGCGTACTTCGCGCCTTCCACCGCGGCGAGCTGCTCGTCGAAGGAATTTCTGGTCGGATTGACGGAACGGCTGTAATCGTAGCCGTTGCGCATTCCGCCCACGCCGTCCTGTTTGAAGGTGGACGTCATGTAGATGGGGGTGACCACGGCTCCGGTGGTCGGATCGGGCTCCTGTCCCGCATGGATCGCGCGGGTGGCGCGGGCTGTGGCGTTCAGTGCTTTGGCGTTGGTGGAGATGGTCATGATCGGAACTCCTTGAAAATAGCGGATGGTCTGGGTTGAACGAATGATTGGCATGATGGTCGGCGGATCGGTTACAGGTACTGCTCGGCCAGGCTTGGTTTGGTGGTGCGTTCCACGATGTCGGCGAATCCGTTGGCGCGCATCCAGTCGTCGTTGAAGATCTTCTCCATATACCCGCGGCCGGAATCGGGAAGCAGCACGACCACGAGCTGGTTCTCATCCAGATCGTGCTCACGGGCGTATTTGATGGCCGCCATGACCGCCATGCCGGAGGAACCTCCCACAAGCAGACCCTCCTGCGATGCGAGTCGGCGTGTCATTTCGAATGCCTCCGCATCGTTCACCTGCACGATCTCGTCGGGTAGGCTCTGGTCGAACGCGCCCGGATAGAAGTCCTCGCCCACGCCTTCGATCTTGTACTGGTGAACATCGTCGGGATTGGAGTAGATGGATCCTTCCGGATCGGCGCCCACAACCTGCACGGCGCCTTCGGAGACCTCCTTCAGATACCGCCCCGTGCCGGAGATGGTGCCGCCCGTGCCGATGCCCGCCACGAAATGCGTGACCTTATGGTCGCTCGCCTCCCAGATTTCCGGTCCGGTGGTGCGGTAGTGGCTTTCCGGGCCGTTCGGATTGTCGTACTGGTTCGGACGGTATCCTCCGGGAATCGCCTTGGCTAGGCGTTCGGCCACCTGATAGTAGGAGCGCGGATCGTCCGGGCCCGCGTCGGTCGGAGTCACCACCACTTCGGCGCCGTACGCACGCAATACGGCGCGTTTGGCTTCGGAGACCTTGTCGGGCAGGGTGAAGATGGTACGATATCCACGCTGCTGGGCCACCAGCGCCAATCCCACGCCGGTGTTGCCGGAAGTCGGCTCCACGATCACGCCGCCGGGCTTGAGCTCGCCACTTCTTTCGGCCGCGTCGATGATGCGTTCGGCGATGCGGTCCTTGGAGGAGCCGCCCGGATTGAAATATTCGACCTTGACGGCGATCGTCGCCTTGACGCCTTCGGTCACATGGTTGAGCTTGACGAGAGGGGTGTTGCCGATCAGTTCGGACATTGAATGGTGGATGGTCATGTCGGTTCCTTTTACAGTACGTTTCGTGGGCTTTTCGATTGTCGATCTGTTTCGAGAAGCTCGCGATGCAACGTGCTGTTTTGAAACGGGACTTGCCGTGATGACTTGAACCTTACTCGTTCCGCTCTGTTTCCAACCGCTATATTCATGCAGGTATCGGAATGAAGGTTCGACCGTTCGCAATCGTCCATACCGGCATATGCTCGTATTCGTATTCACGGACCTGCGGTTTGGATGTCGAAAGAATGTCCTGTCTCAAGTTATGCGTCGATGATCCACGCGCCCCTCGGGCGGTTGGTCAGCGACAACAACATGAGCAAATGAACATGTGTCAAACAATACCACGCCAATAGACATCGGCGTGTCGCATTTCGAAACCGCGCACTTCGGGGGATTCAGCCATGACAATATCCCCTTTTCACCACCCTCCCCCGCGGGAGCGATACGTTTTTGATACGCATACGGCGATACAGTGCGGAAAAGACACATATACGAGCATGCCCGGGCATGTCGAGCGGAGCGCAGCAAGGGGGAAGACGTGTTCTTGGCCACAGTCTCGACCGCAGTATGTTGCGCGCACACCGGTCTGCCCGCACGAACCGGCACGTTCGCGCATCCGCTCGGCCCGATCCTCTGCATCGTCATCACCATCATGCTGGCCGTCGCCATTCTGCTGATCATGAAATACGAGCAGAAGCGCTCCAATCGCAGGCTGCACGCGGAAATAGACCTCGTCAAAAACCGAATCGTAGCCATGTCGGGCCAACCCCATGTCATCTTCAATTCACTGACCGCCATCCAGGAATTATGCGCGGACAATCCTCTGAAGGCACGTGCCATCATCAAGGATTTCTCTTCGTATCTTCACGGCAACCTGTATCTGCTTGGTGAGGAGTCCATTCCCTTCACCGCGGAAATGGACTTCTGCAAAGCCTATATAGCGCTCGAACAGGTGGATTCGCCATCCAAAGTGGACATCAGCTGGCAAACGGACCGCACCGACTTTTCCATAGCGCCGATGGCGATGCAGACCGTACTTGAATACCTGCTGCTATATGGCCGTACCGCCAAGCAGGACCTTCATATGACGATTCATGCAAGCAAAAAGGGTCATGGCTGGTACGTACAGGTGAAGACCAACGCGCCAGCCTCCTGCCTACGGGAGAATCCCCAGGCGATCATCGATCTCAACAATGTCCGCGACCGTATGAAAACGCTCTGCGACGGCGATCTGACCGCGCGAAAAGACACGGAGACGACCGTGCTGACGCTGACTTCGGCGAGGCGGGAACCCACATCCAATCACAGCGACGCCGCGGCGACCAATCGTTTGGCATAGTCGCTGGACGGATTGACGAGCACGTCCCGGGCCCTACCGGTCTCCTCCACATGCCCGTCACGCATCACCATGATGGTGTCGGCGATGTGACGCACCACACCAAGATCGTGCGACACCATGATCAGCGCCATCTGCGGATTCGCCTTACGCACGGCCTCGAACGATTCGAGGATGCGCACCCTCGCCTCCACATCGATGGCGCTCATCGGCTCGTCCGCCAGCAGCACCTTCGGACGGTCGGCAATGGCACGGGCGATCGCGGCCCGCTGCGCCTGACCTCCGGAAAGCTCCAAGGGAAAACGATTGCGGAACACGGATGGATCAAGCCCTGCCATATGCAACGATTCATCGGCACGTTCGGCGACCTTCCCGTCCGTCCAGTCACGGTGATGCAGACGCAGAGGCTCTTCGACGGATTCGCCGATCCGCCATCTCGGATCAAGGGAGCCGAACGGATCCTGAAACACAAGACCGGATCGACGCCGCAATTCCTGCGCGACCTCGCCGACCGCCTTACGCCCCTCATAGAAGACGACGCCACCGTCCATCGGCTCCAAGCCAAGCAACACGCGCGTCAACGTGGTCTTGCCGGAACCGGAACCACCGATCACGGCCAGGCACTCTCCCTCATGGACCCGCACATCAATGCCGAACAGCACTTGGGCGCGTTGGCGTTTCACGCCATAAAACTTCGTCAGACCACGACCCTCAAGCACGACGTCACCCACGGAAAACCTCCCCAACACCGGAATCGTCGCAAACCTCACCGCCAACCTGCGAAGGCAACGACAACGCCTTCGCGGAACGCACCAGCCTTCGGGCCTGCACGGTATGCGGCGAGGCCAACAATTCGAGCGTGTCCCCGGATTCGACAATCGCACCCTCATGCAACACGTAACTGCGCGTGGTGGCACGTTTGAGCACCGCGAAATCATGCGTGATGAACAGCATGGAAGCCCCCGATTCGTCGACGAGGGAGGTCAAGAGATCGACAATCTGCCGCTGCGTGATCGAATCCAACGCCGTGGTCGGCTCATCGGCGACGATCAGCCGCGGCGACGTGATGAGCGCGGTCGCGATGCCGACACGCTGCTGCTGGCCTCCGGACAGCTCATGCGGATACTTGTCCAGCACATCCCGCCCAAGCCCGACCTTCGACAACATGGATCCGACACGTTCCATACGTTCATCGGCGGAAACGTCGTAATGCAAGGCCAACGGCAACGCCACCTGCTTCGCCACGCTCATCACGGGATTCAACGCCGCCGCCGGATTCTGGAACACCATACCGACGTACCGGCCCCGAAGATCGGCCACCGTGGCATCCGACGCGCCAACGACCTGCACTCCCCCAAGCTCGACGCTGCCGCCGACTCGGGTGCCATACGGCAAAAGCCCCATCATGGCCTTGCCGATCATGGACTTGCCGGAACCGGACTGGCCGATCAGACCGACGCGCTCGCCATCCGAAATGTTCAGATCGACGCCGTCGATAATGCTTTTGCCGCCGATGGAGACGGTAAGTCCCTGAATGGAAACGCTCATGAGGCCTCCCTCAACGTCGGGTTCATCAATGGATCGACGGCATCACGCAACGCGTCGCCCAGCAGATTCAAGGCGACGACCACCACGGTGACCACCAATCCGGGCCACAGCACGGCGGTCGGATGGATGCTGATGAATCGCACCGAAGTCGAAAGCGAATGCCCCCAACTCGGCACGCCGGCGCCCACGCCGACACCCAGATAGGTCAATCCCGCCTCCGCAAGCAGAGAGGTTCCGGCGCTTATGGACAACTGCACGCACAACACCGGCAATGTATTCGGCACGATATGCGTGAAAAACACCCGGACCGAACCGGCACCGGACCACAACGCCGATTCCACATACGCCGACTGCGCAGCAAGCAGTGCGGAGGGACGTAGGATTCGGGCCAGATTAAGCCCGTAGGCGAATCCGCATGCCGCAACGATCACCGCCGCGCTGGCTCCGAACGGCACCGACAGAATCAACGCGACCAACACCGTCGGAATGGAGATCAGCGCGTCGACCACCACCACCGAAGCGGAGGACAGCGCGCTGTTCCTCGACACCATGGCCGCCACGATCAGCAGGCCGAACGCCGCAGCCACCACCACGGTGAGGACCGCGATCATAAGATTCGTCCGCGATCCGGCCATCAGCCAGCTCAGCACATCGGCGCCCACGCCATCCGTGCCGAGGGGATGCGCCATGGACGGCGACGACCATACGTTGAAACCATCCGTCTCCAGCAAAGGATGCGGAGTCCACAGCAGCGACATGACGGAAACGAACAGCCACAATCCCACGACCACAATCGCGTATTTGCCGCTCGACTTGCGCCACATGGACGCGAATACGGTTTTCACGGTACGAAATCTCATCATGACCGCCCTTTGCGAGAAGACGCGGAATCGTCGTTGAGCCTCGGATCGAGCATTCTGTGCAGCAGATCGACCACCAAGCCGAGTAGCAGGAAGAACGCGCAGAGCAGGAACAGCTCGCTTTGAACCGCGGTAAGATCGCGGTTGCCGACATCGGTGACCAGCATGGCGCCAAGGCCCGGCAATGCGAACAGGTTCTCCACCACCATCACTCCAGTGACCATCTGGGCGAAGATCAGACCGACCACCGATACCAGCTGCGCGGTGGAGAGCCGCAGGGCCACGCGCAGTACCGCCTGTTTACGGGTCATGCCGCAGGCCATGGCCATGGCCACCGCCTGAGACGAAGCGGATTCACCCACCGACGCCCGCGTATAGCGCATGATGGACGCCCCCGCGGTGATGCCGGTGGCCACAGCGGGCAACATCAACGCGGCCACGCAGGCCAGCGGATCGGACCAACCCGCATCGGGGAATCCCTGCGAAGGCAGGATGCCGAGCAACCCGCTGCCCTTCGAAAACAGCAGGATCAGCAGCAGACCGCCCCACAACGCCGGAATCGCGCCGGCCACAATCGCCAGCGCACGAAGGGTGTCGGCCAACCGTTCGTTGCGTGTCAGAACGGCGAGGCAGCCGAGCGGCAGGCCGATAGCCAACGCGATCGCCAGACTCAGCATGACCAACGGGAGGGTCACGGACGCACGGGACGCAACCTGACCGGCCACCGCCTTGCCACTGACCACCGAAACACCGAAATCGCCATGCAGCAATCCCGAAATCCAATCCCAATACTGCTGGGCGTACGGCTTGTCGAGCCCCATCTGCGAGCGCAGCGACGCAAGTTTCTCGGCCGTGGCTCCGGTGCCGGCCACCACCGCGGCCACGTCTCCGGGCAGAATCCGCAATAGCGCGAATACCAGCAGAGACAATCCCACAAGCGCTCCCGCGAACAGGAGGAGACGCTTTCCCAAGAATCTCATGAATCCGTCTCCTTCAAGGGGTTCAGTGCAGGTTCCTGTATACAACGTTTCATTGTGCGGATCGTGGCGGCGCCGTCCGAAGCACGGCCGTCAGCGGCGCCACCGTCCGCAACATCACCGTCCGCAACGCTATTGCGCCTTGGAGATGGCCCACATCGGCAGCACCGTCTGGCTGAGCTTCTCCGGGAATCCGGAGATGTTCTTGTTGTAGGCAACGGTCACGCGGTATCCGAATAGCCAGTCGGCCGGGGAATCCTCGCTGACGATTCTTGCCGCCTGCTTCAGGTAATCCTCGGTTTCGGAATCGTCCGTGGCCGCCAAGGCCTTGGCGTACAGCTCCCGCACCTGCGCGTTGTCGTAATGGTAGTAGTAGTCGGGCGTGGTCCACTTGTAGAAGTCGTGGCTTTCCGCATGGTCCACCAGCGAAAGTTCGTAATCGCCGTTGGCGTGCACGTTCTGCAGCCAGGTGGAGAATTCCACGTAGTCTATCTTCAGGTCGATGCCGATCTTCGACAATTGGCTGCGCAGCTGGTCGCCGAGTTCGGTTCCGTACGTGTTGGCGTAGGTGAGCGTGAGCGTGAGCGGGTTGTCGGTGGAATATCCGGCCTGTTCCATCAGGGATTTGGCCTTGTCCACGTCGTACGGGTATTCGCTGGTCAGGTCCTCATAGCCCGGGTCGACGGAGGGGATGGGGCCGGCGAGCGCGTAGTCCACATCTCCTCGCGATGCGATGATCTCCTCGTGGTTGATGGCGTAGCGGATGGCCTGGCGCACGCGTTTGTCGGAAAGCTTCTCGTTCGTGCAGTTGAATGCGAGCACGTATTTGTCGCTGCCGTCGGCCGCGGATACCTGGTAGGTGTTGGTGTCGAGTGCCTTGGCGAGGGTCGCGTTGGCCGGCGAGAGAATGTCGACGTCGCCGCTTTTGAGCGCGTTGATGGCCGCGTTGTCGTCGGTGATGAATCGCAGGATGATGTTTTCGGTGGCCGCCTTGTGGTCGTTCGACCAGTAGTTCGGGTTGGCTTTGAGCACCATCTTGCTGCTGGAGTCGAAGGATTCCACCGTGTACGGGCCCGATCCGATGGCTTCGGTCTTCGCGTCGTAGTCGGCTTCGCTGTCGAATACCAGACCCGGACGTCCGGTCAGGTACCACAGCAGGTTGGAGTCGGGGGTCGACAGCGTGAGTTTCACGGTATTGGAGTCGACGACTTCAGCCTTGTCCAAGCTGGAGACCTGGTTGGCGTTGTAGTACTGCTGTTCCTTGAGCTGGTTGATGGACCAGGCCACGTCTTCGGCGTCGAGCGTGTGGCCGTTGGAAAAGCGCATGTTCTCGTTGAGATGGAAGGTGTAGGTCTTGCCGTCGTCGGATATGTCCCACGTTTTGGCCAGGCCGGGCTGCACCTTGTTGTCGGAGTCGCGTGAAAGCAGTCCCTCGTATACATTGCCGATGAGCACCTGTTCGATCGCGGAACCGGACTGGTGGCGGATGTCGAGGCTTACCGGGGCGAGCTTGAGGCCGATGGTAACGGTGTCGGCCTTGCCTTGCGCGCCGTTGTTGCCGTTGTTGCGCAGCGCGATGACGCCCACGACCACCGCGACCGCCACTACGAGCGCGATGATTGCGTAGACCCACTTCTTCGGGCCTTTGCCGTTCGGCGATTTGACGCGCGCGTTGAGCGTCGCGTCGGTGCTCGCCGTTTCGTTCTTCGTTGCGGTTGCGTCGGCGTTGCCGTACACACCAGAAGATTGAGACATTGTTGCTCCTCTTGGTTTTGTTATTGCCGGTTGGCCGCTTGCCGGTCAAGTCGACCACCAGCGTTCGATTCTAGCGGCCCGTATACCCGTCGGACCGTCGCCCGCGATATATACTTGACAAGTTGCCGACAGGATTTACGGAAGGGACGTCCATGGCGCATATTCTCCTCGGGGTCACCGGCAGCATCGCCGCGTTCAAGGCCTGCCATCTCGCTTCCGATTGGAGCAAGGCCGGCCATGATGTGCGCGTGGTGATGACCGCCGCAGCACAGCAGTTCGTAACCCCGTTGACGTTCAGCTCGTTGACGCATACGCGGACGCGTACGAGCATGTTCACATCCCGTCAGGATGACGGCGATGTCGCCGTGCCACCGTCGAATCCGCTGCAGATCAATCATGTGGACGATGCGAAATGGGCGGACGTGCTCGTCATCGCCCCGGCCAGTGCCGACATCATCGCGAAAATCGCATGCGGCATCGCCGACGACCAACTCACCAGCACCGTGCTCGCATACAATGACGGCCCGAAAATCCTATGCCCGGCAATGAACGTGCGCATGTATGAGAACGCCGCGACGCAACGCAATCTGGCCGTCTGCCGTGAACTCGGATGGCGGATCGTGGAACCGGAGGCGGGAATGCTCGCCTGCCGCGACGTCGGTAAAGGACGCATGGAGGAGCCGCAGATCATCGAACAGGCCGTCGAGACCCTGCTCACGGGCGATCTTCCGCTCAACGGGCTCAACGTGATGGTCACCGCCGGACCGACGCAGGAGCCGCTCGATCCGGTACGCTATCTGACGAATCATTCCACGGGAAAAATGGGATATGCCATAGCACGCAGGGCACGCGAATTGGGGGCCGATGTGACGTTGGTGTCGGGACCCGTGTCATTGAGTGAGCCGAACGGCGTCAGCACCGTGCATGTGACCACCGCTCAAGACATGTTCGATGCGGTGAGCGAACGCTTCCATGATATGGACATCACCATCATGGCGGCCGCCGTGGGCGACTTCCGTCCGGCCGGACGCTCGGATGAGAAAATCAAGAAAAACGGGCGGACCAGCATGGAACTGGAGCTCGTGGCCAATCCGGATATTCTGGCATGGGCGGGCCAGAACAAACGTGATGGGCAAACACTGTGCGGTTTTGCCATGGAAACGCAGGATCTTGAAGCCAATGCCGCGAAAAAGCTCGCTTCCAAGCATTGCGACATGCTCGTGGCCAACAATCTGCATACCGAGGGCGCGGGATTCGGCACCGACACGAACGTGGTCACCATTTTGAAGCCCGGACCGACCGCCGAGGAGCCGCTCATCGAGCATTGGAGCAAGATGAGCAAGCAGGACCTGGCCGAACGAATCCTTATGGAACTGTCCGAACTGCGCGGCGGCGCGGCGAATCAAGGAGGCAAGCATGCTGTTGCTCGCGGTTGACATCGGCAACACGAACGTGGTGGTCGGATTCATCGACGACGGAACGACCACCGGCACGTACCGCATCACCACGAAGGCGAACCACACGTCCGACGAATACGGTCTGATGATCATGCAGTTCCTGCGATTGAGCGGCTACGCACCGGAAGACGTGGACGACGTGATCATCTCCTCCGTGGTGCCGAAGGTCATGCATTCGTTCCGCGCGAGCATGGTGAAATTCCTCAACATCGACCCGATGATCGTAGGACCGGGCATCAAAACCGGCCTCAACATTCGCATCGACAATCCCCAGACCATGGGGTCCGACTGCATCGCCGACTGCGTGGGCGCCTACTACGAGTACGGCGGACCGCTGCTTGTGGCGGATTTCGGCACGGCATCGACGTTCAATTACGTGACCAAGGACGCGTCGATCATCTGCGGACTGATCACCACCGGCATACGCACCGGAGCCGCGGCCCTGTGGAACGAGACCGCGCAACTGCCGGAAGTGGAGATCACCCGGCCGAAGTCGATCGTGGCCAAGAACACGAGGCAGGCCATGCAGGCGGGACTGTATTACAACTTCCTCGGCGGAATCGAACGCACCATCATGCAGTTCAAACGTGAGATCGACGAGGACTTCCGCGTCGTGGCCACCGGCGGACTGGGCCGCGTGTTCATCAACGACACCGATCTGATCGACGTGTACGACCCTGATCTGATCTTCAAGGGAATGCTGCATATCTACAATCGCAATTCCCGCTGAACGTTCATTTCGCGGCGGATGAGTTGCTCCTGCGTGCGAGGCCAAGCGTGTCTTGCATGCAGGAACAGGTGACGACTAGGAACAAGTGACGACGACGCCGCGATGCGATATCGCTCGCTGGTCTGCCCCAACTCGGAATTACGCGCATATATTCCGGGTTGTGCACAAAAGGGGGCCTCGAAATCGATTATTCGATTTTTAAAAACCTTGATTTTCCAACGTTTTTAAAAATACGCCAGCGATTACGTTGTACACAAGTCGGCAATTACGCCCGCATCTCCCACTTGGGGCCGGAAAAAGGGGGCTTCAGGCCGGCCGTACCTCGGAAAAGACCGCCAGGTTCCGCCTATCGCCGGGGACGCACCCCGTCCTCTACTGAATGGTAAAGCCCTGGTTGGCGCCGTATTCCTTGAGATCCTTCTGCCAGAGCGCTATCGCGTTCTTCAGTTTCAGCCGGTCGGAGGAAGCCGTGTTTTCGATCTTGTCTTCCGCATCGGATTTATTCGACACCTTGCCGCCCGCCGCGATGATGTCAAGTCGTTCCTGTTCCTTGACCAGCAGACTCGACCACTTGTACGCCTTGCCTACAGTGCTTTCGAAATCGCTTCGCGCATACACTTCGAACGGCAGATACTGGTAGCCCGTCGACACGCTTTCGGCAGCTTCGGAAAGCACCCGATTGTATTCCTGACCGCCGAAATACGGTATTTCAAGGCCCCTGCTGTCGGTCACCGTGGTTTTGCCGAGGAAATCGTAGTCGGACAGCGTGTTGTTATCCGCAGGGAACGCACCGCCATCCACACGTTTTTTGATGCCGTCCGCGTTATGGCACACGTATTCCACGAATCGGTAGGACGCTTCCGGCTTACGGGAACGCTGCAATACCGCCAGTGCAGAACCGCCGTTTTCGGATGTGGTGGTCTTGCCGTCCTTCGTGGGCATCTGCGCCACGCGCCATAATCCGGCAGTTCCGGGCAGATTGGACATCAGCAGCGAAGGCATCCACGCCCCGGCGAACAGCGAGGCCACCTTCCCCTCGCCCACGGCTTCCTTCCACTTATCGGCCCATGTGTCCGAAGCCGTGTACACCAGTCCTTCATCGATCATCTTCTGCCAGAATTCAGTGAAGGAGTTCGTCCCGGCATCCTCGGTAAGGTTGATCGTCACGTTCTTGCCATCGTTGGACACCGAGAACGGACGTCCTCCGGCAAGCCAGATCATGGCGCTGTAGAAACTGGCGTCGCCGGAGTCGGCGGTGATGTACACCCCAATCTCCTTGAGTTTCTTGGCTGCCTCATAATATTCATCCCACGTGCGGATCTGCGAGGCGTCGACGCCCGCCTGTTCGAACACGTCCTCATTGTAGAAGAAGGCCATCGGACCGGAGTCCATGGGAAGTCCGTACACACGGTCGTTGAGCCTCACCGACGCCCAGGTGCCCGGTGTGTAGAAATCCTCATAGGCCGACGTACGGTCGGTGATGTCCACCAGCTGGCTGCTGACCGCGTACTGGCGCAGCGCGTAATATTCCAGCTGCACCACATCGGGGATGCCGTATCCGTCTTGAATGGCGTTGTTGAGCTTGTTGTATCCGCTGGTGTTCTCCCAAACCACGTGGACGTCGGGATTCTCCTTTTCGAAGGCGTCGATGACCGACTGCATGCTCGGCTCCCACGACCACACGGTGATTTCGGTGCGGTCGTCTTGGCCCGACCCACAGGCCGCGGCGCCCACGGCTATGAGGGCGGCACAGCATGCAGCGATCAGTCGTCTCACCAGTTTCAGACTCACGCCCACTCCCCTCGTTCTGCGCTATGACACTCATTCACAATACGTCTCGAGTGTACGTCAGATGGTCGAAACCAACCTGAGAATACCGAGGTTCATCGAAAAAGAGGCCGTTGAAGATTCAGCAAATCCGAATCTTCAACGGCCACCTCCGTTTTCATATGGTCTACATCACTTTTTCAGCACGATCACGCCATTGGGCCGCATCGCCACCCTGCCATTATCCGCATCGGCAAAAGACGAGACGATCGGCCGACCGTCTTCCACGGTTTCGATTACCGTATGCGTGCGATTGAACAGGAACACGAATGCATGTTCGCCGTCCGTACGTTCGACACGCAGCAGGCCTGGATTTCCGGCTTCCGAAACCTCCGTTCCCAGCGACGAGAATATCGTCGGCAGGCTCTTTGCGATGCCGTCACGTCCCAGACGGGCCCCGACATACACCGCGCGCCCATCACCGTACGCATTGCCGACGATCGCGGGACGTCCACCCATTCCCGTCCATGGATCATCTTCGAACGACGCGAGCACCGTGGCATCCGCGCCCACGGATGTGATGACATCGGCGAAATCATGCGCCGTCGTACCGTTGTCTAGATCGAGATGTTCGGGAGCGCCCGGCCAATCGTCCCCCAATGGAGCGAATTCCTCGACCTTCACACCGACCACATCACGAATCGACCCAGGGTAGCCGCCAAGCCAGATATGATCCCGCTCGTCGGACAGGCCCGTGTAATACGTAACGATCAGCCTGCCGCCGCCCGCCACGTATTCACGCACGCGGTTTGAGGTCTTCTCCGAGAGGATGTATACGCTCGGCAACACAGCCACCTCATACTCGTCCCAATTCGAACGCACCGGAACGACATCGGCGGTCACACCGTTGTCGGCAAATGCGCGGAACCAAGCAAGAGGCTCGTCGACGTGACGGACCTTCTGACTCGGGGTAGCGGTATGCTCGCTGGCCCATTCGGACTCATAGTCATACACCACGGCCACACGGGATTTCACCAGCCTAGTGCCAAGCAATCCGTTATCCGACAGCGTCTTCAAATCGGAGCCCAATTCGCATACGTCGCGGAACACCTGCGAATCCTCGCCCGCGTGGGGAAGCATCGCGGAATGGAATTTTTCCGCACCCGCCTTCGACTGCCTCCATTGGAAGTAGCACACCGCATCCGAGCCCATCGCCACATGTGCAAGGGAATCACGCACCAACTGTCCGGGTTCCTTGCGGTAATTAATCGGACGCCAGTTGACCGCTGAAGTGGAATGTTCCATCAGGAACCACGGATTCTTGCGTGAGATACCATCCACCAAGGATGCGGAGAACGCCAGCTCGTCCAGCTGGGCCTCCCCCGGAGTGAAGTAGTGGTCGTTGGACACGAAGTCGACCTCACCACCCCAATCGTCATAGTCCAAACCGGTACCACCCGCGGAGACCATGAAATTGGTGGTCAACGGCAAATCCGGCGTGATCTCGGCAAGAGCATCGCGTTCCGCCATATAAAAGGCCTTCAGCGCATCGGAGCTGAACCGCTTGAAATCCAACAACTTACCCGGGTTCATGAAGTTGCCGTCGCCTATGAAGCGAGGTGGGACGATTTCGGAAAAGTCGTTCATCCGTTGCGCCCAGAACGCGGTTCCCCACGCATCGTTCACTTCTTCGATTGTGCCGTAGCGTTCCTCGCACCATTCTTGGAATGCGCGTTCGGCATCCTCGGAATAGTCGAATCGGTTATGGCAGCCGTATTCGTTGCCTACATGCCAAGCCACCACATATGGGTTGCCCTTGTAATGTTCGGCCATCGCCCGGCACAACCTCAACGCGTATTCGCGGAAGACGGGGCTGGTCGCCCTCCAATGTTGGCGTGCGCCCGGCTGGCACACATTGCCGCGCTCATCCTTCCACAGCACTTCCGGATGTGCCTGGGTGAGCCACATCGGAGGCGAAGCGGTGGCGGACGCCAGGTCCACCGCGATGCCCGCCTTGCCGAGTTTGTCGATGATACGGTCAAGCCAGCCGAAATCGTATATGCCATCCTCAGGCTCGATCCGAGCCCAAGAGAAAATGCCTACGGATACCAGGTTCACGCCGGCCTGTTTCATCAACCGGACATCCTCATCCCACACATCTTCGGTCCATTGGTCCGGATTGTAATCACCGCCAAACCAGACACGCTCCGACCGACCATCCAACGGTCGCGGCCAACGATGCTTCCTACGCTGAGACATCTCCATCATCCTTTCTTCGCCTATTCCTTGACCGCGCCCGCGGAAAGACCGGACTGCCAGTACTTCTGCAG
>CAVEXE010000022.1:0-24287 GCA_963619615.1 Senegalimassilia sp.
GTTTCAGATGCCTGTCGGGTCAACCGCCTCAGACATTAGACACGATGGCAGAATTACATGACTCTTGTTTATCTGAATCAGAACGATTAGCATCCAATCCAAAACAACAGGGTGTCTGGGGTGCCTTCACTTAACAAAACACAAATCGACGTCATAGATCAGCACTGTCTTCATTGGCGTCTAAGCCGGGTAAGTCGTCGGTCCCGCCCCAGAGTAGATCGTCCATGTTTTCCTGAAGTCGGGCAACGACGTTTTTCGATCTGGTCTCCAGCATTGTTTTGAATTCTGCATCCTCACGTAGCTGGTCGGCATAGTCTCCTTCGTTCCATTGATCATTGTATGTGTAGTCGATATCCGCACGTACTTGGTCAAGGACCTTGTCTTGATACAGGTCGCGTTCGAAGAGTATCAGGTCTACGAGCCATCCGGGTTCTTCAGGGAATTTGCTCATGTTACGCGTGTAGCGGTCGTGAAGTGAGTCGTGGATGATGGCGGGCAGTGCGTCGATGCGCAACAGCTCTTTGAACATGATGAGCCTGCCGACTCTACCGTTTCCGTCAGAGAAGGGGTGGATTTTCTCGAACATCCAGTGTGCGCGGGCTATCTGATAGGGGTCATCCTTCATGCATGCGTAGACATCGAATAGCCTATCCATCGCCTGCGGGACATCTTCGGGAAGTGCCACGTATGTCGGTGTGACCGCGTCGCCGATGATATTTGGTTCCGTCTTGTATCCTCCGACGTTATACATGGGCGCATCGGCCTGTCTTGTACCGTTCTTGAGGATGGCGTGCAAATGGCAGACGAAATCTTTGTCAACAGTGTCATCGGCATGGTCGAGAATCCAACGGAAGGCGATGAAGTGATTTCTGGTCTCGACGGCATCGTCGACGCTAACGCGTTCTGTCCCATCCATAGTGAATGTTCCTGTGTTGAAAATCTGGGCGGTTTGCTTCGGAGTGAGAGTGGATCCCTCCATGTGGTTAGAATTCCACGCAAACTGTAGCTGGGTGGCTACGTAGATGCCGTTCGAATAGCCGCTATCCCTTTCCGATATGAGTCGTTCCACGATTCTGCTGCCCATTGCCACACTCCTTCAAGGTTTTCATGTTCAATGGTATCCTGATACGTTCAGGCATCGGTCCTATTAGAAATTCACCATAAACCCAACCAAGTGCGCAGGTCCGTGATTTCCTGATCGCAGATGGCGTGCGCCATACCGGGGTATTCGAAGTATGTGCAATTGCCGGTGGCGTTGAGCTTGTCTCGTGCGCACTGCTGGTCGGCGACGGGAATCGTATGGTCTTCGCTGCCGTAGCAGAGGGCGAATCGAGTGTTGCCGGCGACGGGGAGGCTGTCGGTTTCGCCTTTGAATGACGGACTGAGCAGGATCGCCCCGTCGAATGTTTCCGGATGTTCCATGACCATACGGTACGAGAGATATCCACCTTGTGAGAATCCGATCAGAATCTTGCGAAAACGTTGAAATACCGGTGATTGCATCATTCGTACGATGTTGTTGCCAACGGCGCTGCATTCACGTCGGCGCTCGTCGACTCCGCATCCATCGGGATACCAGTAGTTGCCTCCGACATACGGACGCGCATAAGTCGCTCGGAACGACAGATAGTTTGGTTCGGCAGGGGAGTGTGCGTTTCCACGGTCGTTGCGGTTGTTTCCGCAGATCGCTTCGATGATGCGTACCATTTCGGATTCGTCGTTGCCGTATCCATGGAATCCAAGGAAGAGCAGATTGCTGCCTGTCGCAGGCGTTTTAGCGGTATCTCGAGTCTCGTTTGAACGGTCGTTTTCGTTGAAATCGACATTACCGATCATCTGCAGCCGCATATGCCACTCCCCGTTTCGTCTTGTTATGCGTAATCGCAATGCTCGATACCATTATCGTCCAGGTTTCGTTCGAGTGTTATGGAGAATCCGATATCTGCCATGTGTCTTTTGACCTATGGCTCCATGGATGATGTCCGCCGATTATATGGGAAATCACCCTAAATAACGGACAAGAAAAAGGGAGTCGATCCTGCGAGTTTCAGCTGTTATTTCAAGTCTTCACAGGGACTCCCTTAACGTCGGCACTACCATATCAATGTCAATGTGGTCAGGGTAGGATAAAGGCCGCAATGTCACCGAATGGTGTCAGTGAGACCTTTTGCCGACATCAGTTGTAACGCAGACAGGCTGTGTACTCCTTCATTGTTTCAACTCAGGCCGTTCGGAGTCCTCGTTCTGCGGTTCTCGCTAACTTCTGAGCCACGCGTCGTCGGCCTCCAACCACAGGTACAGGACGGAGAAGGCGCAGACGATTACGCCCGCTACGACCGTGCCCACCGCGACTCCCACCACGTATACGTCGAGAGCCTGCACGACCACGCATTCGACGGCGGTGAGGAACATTTCCAGCCCCAGACGTTCAGGAGCCTTCTCCGCGTATCTCTTCGTCTTCCAGCCGGCCAGAACGAGCTGGGGAAGGCAGATGAGGAACAGGACTATGGCGACTCCCGCCACCGTGAAGATGACGGTCAGGGGGTCCGCCAGCCATCTCAGGTTCAGTATGTAGTTGGCTACGTCCGTGAACGCCATTCCCATGTCGCTTCCGAAGAAGCCGATACCCATCAGGACGATGCCTAGGACGATGGTGGCCAAGCCGAGCAGCAGCGCTTCAAGCATTTTTCTCTCCTTATGCTCTCTCCGGGCCTGTGATGTTTTCCTTTGGGCCCGGTCTCTTATGTGTGAACAATTTCAGTGTGTGCGGAAATTAATGCGTTTCAGTCGAACAGGTCGCCGTCCCATTCTCGGTTCCTTTCGACCACATCCTTGATGAGGTCTTTGTACGGGCCGCTGGATTGAATCAGTCCCTGACTGCGCTTTCTGATAAGGAAGCGGAAATCGTCGCCCAATTCTTCAACGTAGCCGTATTCGACCAAAGACCTGTAATACCAAGGGTCGGAGAAGATGTTGCGTCGCGCATTGGGATCGGCCGCACGTTCCGCGATTCTGCGTTTGGCGATGCCGTCAAACATTTCGCCCCATTTCTCCCTGGAAAGGTCCGCATATCCGGTACGTTCCATGATCTCGTTGTTGATGAGCTCCTTCTCACGCTGCCACATATAGCGATGTACTGCCACATACCATTCGAGCGGATGGAACGGTGTGGGATCGTTCCACGTGTCTTTTCCGTTTTCGTGAAGCAGCTGCCACAGCATTGGCGACGCGTCCTGCCATTCGAGGTCAAAGCAGTTGTTCTCCACCATGCCGCCGAGGTACGGTGTGAACACATCGACATCTGCGGATCTTTCCAGGAATTCCGTGAGCCAGATCGGGAGCGGGTCGGTGTATTCATCGTCCGGGTCATTCTTGTAATAGTTCTTCGTCATTTGTGGGCCGTGCAATTCCTCCGGTTCTGTGCCGTACCCGGCTGCGGCCACCTTATCGAGGGGGCCGTTCTCGGTCACGTAATCGCGATTGGGAACATCCCAATCAACCGCACGTCGAGCGCCGAACTCCGTAAGACGCAAATCGAAAAAGCCATCATCGGAGATCGTGCAGGAAGCAAGTCCGGAAAGCACGTAAAAATGCGCCGTCTGGAAATTGGAGTAGCCGTCGGCATCGCGCATCGGCAAACGGTAGCGGCCGTTTCGGCACAGTTGCTGGAACGGAATCCTATCCCAGACCAACAGGGCGGGAACTCGGTACTCGCCACGATGCGCGAGCAGCCACTGTTCGGCTTTCGCGTTGGGAATGAACCACAATTCATTGTCCTGTTCCATGGCATCGCCGTATCCTTCGGCGATCAGACGGTCGGCGACTCCGTCCTCGGGTGCGGCCTCCTTGCGTCCGTCCGAGCGGAACACAGGGGAATGGTGATATACGTGTGCGAACAGGAGATAGCGGTACTCCGTGTCGCTGAGCTCCAATGCCGTGCCAATCGATTCTTCGATGTTCATATCGATTTCCTTTCATCCGTATGGCTGAATTCTTCAATCCGGAATTTCCGTGCGCCAAGCGCCGCTTCTGTATCGCCGGATAGTTCTTTCGTGTGTTTTCAAATGTTGCTTCCATGCCACCGGACATTTTTCATGTTGCCGATCAACGTCGTGGAAATCCCGACAGCCGGCCACTGGTGGCTGGCCATTCTTATAAGCGTCCGTACATACGAGGCAGAGCCGCAATGGGAAGTTCATATGCCATCCGGCATGCATTCGAAACGCATTTGATTTTGGCATCGGTCGAGTTGGTACTCCATAAAACGCGAAACCGCACCCTCTGATTGGTTGAATCTGAATTTCTTCAGTCCGACAATCAGAAGGTGCGGTTCGTATGCAATCCGAGGATCATGCCCCGGGTGATTCGATGCGATTACAGCAGTCCGTCCGCATGAAGAGCGTCGTGCATGCGGTTCAGGCATTCCTTCAACAGTGGATAGGGCATGGCTACGTTCACGCGCACGCATCCGGCGCCGACCTTGCCGCAGGTCACGCCATCGGTCAACGCCACCTTCGCGTGCTCAAGGAAATACGTGGCCGGGTCTTTGATACCGAGCCTGTTGAAATCAAGCCAAGCGATGTACGTGCCCTGCGGCTTGATGTAGCCGACGCCGTGGAATCGTTCGCGCATCTGCTGGTCGAACAATGCCAGATTCCGTTCAACATAGGCGCGTGCATCCCGGAACCATGGTTCGCCTTCGTTGTATGCGGTGGTGGTGGCGATCGCTCCGACAGTCGCGGTCTGATGCTCGCTCCATTCGGCCTTCTGATCCCACAGCGCACGGTCGTCCGGATTGGTGAGCAGCACCTGCGCGCACTTCGTTCCGGGAATATTGAAGGATTTCGATGCGCTGGTGGCGGTCATCGACTGCAATGCTGCGGCTTCGCTGATGGTCGGGTAGGGGATATGCGTGCCGTCGTAGACGAACGGCGCATGTATCTCATCGTTGAAGATGCGTACATGATAGCGTTCCGCAAGGTCGCAGATGCGCTGTTCTTCCTCCAATGTGAGCACTTTGCCGATCGGATTATGGGGATTGCACAATACGAACGCACTGCAGCCGCCCGCGAACGCGCGTTCGATCGCGTCGAAGTCGAACAGCCATTGCGCCTTGCCGGTATTCTCGTCCGAATCTTTCAGCATTTCGATTTCGATGATGTTGATGTTGTACAGTTTCGGCACGCTCAGGAACGGCATGTACGCGGGCGTCGGCACCACGATCGAATTGCCGAAACCTACCAGTTCGCGCAGGAAGATCTCGTAGGCCTCAAGTACGTCCGGCACCACCCGAATGATGTTCGGGTCCACATTCCAGCCGTAATTGCGCTTCTGCCATCCGGCGCACGCTTCGGCCACGCGATGCTTCCAGGGCTCGGGAATGTAGCCGAGCTTGCAGTGGTCACAGGCCGAATCGATGGCCTGCTGGATGCAGGGTGCCAGACCATAGTCCATTTCGGCGATGAACGCGCCGATGCAGCCGGGGAAACGCGTCCATTTGTCGGAGCCGATTTCGGCGAGGTCCGCAGCGGTGGTGCGGTCGATTGCGTCGGCGTCGAAGCCGGAATCATTGCGATATTCTTCTTCCATGATTCCAGCATGGCGAAACGTGGGTTGCGATGACAGCGTGTTCTTGTACGGAAAAATACGAGTGTTATGAAGTTTGCTTATATCACTGGCCTGCGTTATTCAAATATTGACGTGACGCTTTGCTGATTTCCTCTTTGACCCGTGCGATCGCAGGCCGATCATCCGCTTTGCGCGTCACGAAACAGACCTTACGGAACGCGTTGTCATCCGCGATCGGCAATGCCGCCAGATTCGGCTGCAATCCCGCGGTGGTGGCCAGACGGGAAACAATGGAAACGCCCATACCAACCTCCACAAGATTCTGCGTGGCCCAATAATCGTCGGTCGAATGGGTGATCTCCGGCATGAAACCGGCCGCGCGGGCCAGCGAGACCAGATTCGCCTGACATGTTTCGCAACCGGCTATCCACTGTTCTCCGGCGGCATCCGCCAAATATACGGAACCGTAGGATTGGGCGCCATCGTCATAAATGATCGCATTGCGGGCAATGGCGCTGGCGGAACCGACCAACAGCATCAACGGGTCGATGCCGAAGCAGTCCACCTGCAAATCGTCGGGTTCGCCGCCGGAAGGCAAGGAATTGTACTGAAACGTGATCGCGCAGTCCGCCAGTCCCTGTTCGAGGGCATCCATGGCCTCGGGCGGCTCCATCTGCATAAGGCTCACGCGGATGTCGGACGTTTTGCTGATATGCACGAGTACGCGCGCCACGAACGATGAGCATACCGAAGGCGGTGCCACAAGCCGAATGTGGGTCGATCCGTTACGCCGGTATTCCTCGACGTCCTTTACGGCCTGCGCCAGACGGTTGTCGATCAGCTGGCCGTGACGGGCCAGAATCCTGCCGATCGGCGTCAATTCGACGCCATGTGAGGTGCGATGCACCAATTGCGCGCCGATGTCGTTCTCGCATTTGCGGATCTGCTGGCTGATCGCCGGTTGCGACCAGCCGAATTCTCGCGCCACCGCCGAAAACGATCCGAGCCGTTCGATGTTCCACAACGTAACCAACACCTGGGGGTTCAAACCGGCCATATTCGGCTCCTTTCGGAAAGCGTCGGTTGCGCCGCGCGGATCGAGCGGAACATCGGATCTGCGGAACATCAGTCGCGCTGCACGTCAGCTCGCGAAGAACTCCGGAATCGCATCCGCTGCGGCGTATCCGGCGCGATACATGCGTTCCAGTCCCTCATACGACTTGCTCAACGTATTCAATCCATACAGGCTTTCGGGGGCGATGATCAGCACCCGTCCGTCCTTCTCGTACTGCTTGGCCAGGGCCACTTCGTCATTGTATGTCTTGTAACGGTTCAGCAGACGTTCGGCTGCGGCGGGATAGGAGTGCTTCAGAAGCCTGGCGGGAGCGATGTCCTTCTTCTGCTCGCGCAACACGTCCTGCATGCGGGTCAACACCACGACCACGCGGTCATAACCGTCATCCAACGCCTTCTGCACGGGGACCGGGTCGGCGATGCCGCCATCGAAATACGGCACCCCATCGATCACATACGGTTCGCAGGCGACCGGAACTGCGGAGGAGGCCTTCATGATGTCGAAATTATCGAAGCTGACGTCGCTTTTATCAAAGTATTTGGTGGACCCGTCTTCCGCATTGCAAGCGACCACGGTAAAACCCGTGGGATTCGCTTCGAAAGCCTCGAAATCAACAGGATATTCGCCGTCATGGTTGCTCAACGTGCTGTACACGTAATCGAGATTCGCGTAATTGTGGTTCTTCACGTAGGAATCGAGGCTCGCGTACTCCTTGCGGAACGCATACTCCGTATAGAACTTGTGGTTGCGGCCCTTCTGCCCGGCAATGAACGAGACCATGTTCGCGCTGCCTGCGGAAACGCCGTAGCAATGATCCACATGCACGCCGTCCTCAAGCATGCGGTCCATCACGCCGGCGCCGAAAATCGCACGGAATCCGCCCCCGACATCAATCATCGCGGTCTTGTTGGCCATGTATCAATCTCCATCCACTCGCAAATTCGTAATCCGTTCGACTCTACGCGCGCTGACGAGACAAATTCCCTAACGAATAAGCAGCGATTGCGCTAATCGCGCAATTCTTTCGCAAGTGTCTGAATTATCCAGCACGATGCTGCCTTCGGCGTCATCCGGTGCCAGTTTGCCGAGTGATTCAAGCACCACCGAAAGATGGCGGACGGTTCCCGGATTGCCGTCCACGATCTGTGCGGACGATGGCAGAAGCTCACGGAAATAATTCCGATAGAACACGAAATGCGTGCAGCCGAGCACCACCGAGTCGATGGTGCTCAGATCGTATCGGTCGAAATATTCATGCAACGTGCGCATCACCAGATCATGATCGTCCAACCTACCCCGTTCAACGATCTCGACCAATGCGGGGCAGGGCTGCGGAAAAATCGTATGGTCCGATTTGAACCGGTCCATCAGCACGGAAAACTTGTGTTCGCTCAACGTCAGGGGAGTGGCGGCCACGATCACGCGCTGGCGTTCGCCGTGGCCGCGGTCGCAGGCCACCTTCAGCGCGGGTTCCATGCCGATGATCGGAATGTCATACTGTTCGCGCAGCGCGTCGGCGGCCGCGGAAGTCGCCGTATTGCATGCGATCACCACGGCTTTCATGCCTTGTTCCACGAAATGTTTCACGATGCGTTCCGACAGTTCGAGTACCTGTTCCGGCTGTTTCGTGCCGTAAGGCGCGTTCGCGGAATCGCCGAAATACAACACTCGCTCATTCGGCATATCGCGGCGAATCTCGCGGGCTACGGAAATGCCGCCCAAACCGGAGTCGAAAACGCCAATAGGCGCAGTTGAAGTCATAAGTCCTCCCGAAACCCATGCCGTCGGAACGCGGCGGTGCTGCGTGATGTATCGCAATGTGGATGCGTCCAACGGCGCACCCGCTTCCAATAGCCTACCGCGTGTAGAGTGAATCGGTATGAGCATCCCAAGCATTGTTTACAAAGCGCACGCCACAGGCAACGATTTCGTGGTCTATCTGGATACGGACGGAGAATACGAGCCCACCGCCGACGAAGTGAGGTTCCTGTGTGATCGTCATTTCGGCATCGGCGGAGACGGCCTGATCCGTCTTGCCCACCCGAAGGCGGTGTCGGATCTGAACGAACGTCAGCTGGCCGATTGCGTCGACGGCGATGCCGAATGGTTCATGGACTACCGCAACGCAGACGGGTCCCTGGCCGAGATGTGCGGCAACGGCACAAGGGCCATCACGCTGTTCGCACAACGGCAGGGGATTGCCGGAAAACCGGGCGAGGAGCCGTTCCGTTTGGGCACGCGTGCGGGAGTGAAGATCCTCACGGCCCTCGGCAACGTTCCGGAACTTGGAGACGATGTGTTCCAGGTTGAGATGGGTGCGTGGAAACGCGGTGGGATCGACGATTACGAGGTGACGATCCCAGGTACGGAAGGCTGCGCGAAGGGAACGTTCGTGGATATGGGAAATCCGCATGTGGTCGCGCTTGTCGAGGATGGCATCGCGAGCCTGCCGGCGGTCGAGGAATTGGATCTGGTGGCCAAGCCGGTGGTCAGTCCGAAGATCGAAAGCGATCAGAACGTGGAATTCGTGCGCGTGGACGAGCGAGACGAAGCCAACAATGCCGGCGCCGCCACCATGCGCGTCAACGAGCGTGGCTGTGGCGAGACGCTTTCATGCGGTACGGGATTGTGCGCCACGGCGATCACTTTGCGGGCCAAAACCGGTCTGGACCATTGGACCATCACCGTGCGCGGAGGCACGCTGCGGGTGGATGTGAGCGATGAGGATGTGAAGCTCACCGGTTCCGCAACCATTGTGGGCAAGATTCAGCTTGCGTGAATCCTGAACCCATACGATTCGCACCCCATATGTTTGATGCCGGAACATCGTCAATGGCTGATGTTCCGGCATCAAACGTTGTCAGGAGAAGATCATCGACCCGTCCTTCACCAGGATGACCACTATGAGCGCGACGATCCACACAAGGTCGAGCATAAGATCGAAATTCAGCCGGTAATACTTGCGTAACCCCTCATGATTCGCGGGCAGTTCCTGCACTACGGCGGTGGCGTGGGAAAGCGCCATGAACTGAATCGTGGTGGAGAACATCAGGCACAGGCACCACGGGCACAACGCGTTGATGACGAACAACGACTGCGACGTCAACCAATACGAATACGCCAACGCGCACAAACCGCCCAGCCACGTGCACAGGGCGAACCATCGCGGCACGGCAATCTTCGCCAATCCGATCACGGCGATCGTGACGAACACCGATTCCGCGGCGATGCCGAAAAACGCGTTCGGATAGCTTAGTCCCGCGAATTTGATGATCTCCGCCTGCCAGGATTGCGCAACCGTGGAGCACGACATGACCGCGTTCACATCGCAGCTGAGCTTCTGGCCGGGGTTGCGTGCCAATTCCAACGTTTCCGCGGACAATACGAACGAGACGACCAGCGCCACGGCGGAAGCCAGCAGCATGATCAGATAGGTCCATGTGGAGCCATGCCTCCACCCGCGCGGTCTCGTGTAATCATCGTCAACGGCTTCAATGTTTTCGTATTCGCTCATCGTATTGCCTTAAATTGCCTTCGAAATCGAAAATCGTACGTCGTCACGTCATAGTGTACGCGGCTGTGGGCCATGTTGTGTCGAAGAGGCGCTTACGATTGATGGCATGACTTACATTGGTGCCGACACACAGCCTGCAGAAGGTTGGGATATTCATTGCCATACCGTATTTTCGGACGGTACGGAAACACCTCTTGCCATGGTTAGATTGGCGAAATCGTTGCGATTGCACGGCATTGCGATCGCCGACCATGACACGACCGCAGGTTGGGACGACGCGGATATGGCCAGTAAACAGGAGGATTTTCCGCTGCTTCACGGCACGGAGATCACAGCTGTGGACGGCGACGTTTCCGTACACATGCTTGCCTACCAGTACGATCCCGAAAACACGCAGATAACCGACTTGTTCGCAGCTACCAGGGAATCCAGGATTCAGCGGACGAAACGTATGGTGGAGTTGATCGCCGAGTATTATCCGATTTCGTGGGAGGATGTGCTCGCGCAGGTACGTGAGGGGGAGAGGACCACCATCGGAAGGCCGCATATAGCGGATGCGTTGGTGGCCGCGGGCGTGTATAAAACACGTTCCGACGCGTTCGCCGATGCCGTGAACGTGTCGAAAAAGTACTACATTCCAACGCCTTCGCCATCCACGTATGATGTGGTGGCGACGGTGAAGAACGCCGGGGGAGTGGTGGTTATCGCCCATGCGGGAGATCTGCGCAGAAACACGACGCTGCTTTCCGACCAGCAGATCGAGAATCTGATCAAAGAAGGATTGGACGGTTTCGAAGTGTGGCATCGTGGCAATCCGAACGAGCAGCGCGAACGATTGCTGTCATTCGCTTCGAAGCATGATCTTTTGGTGACGGGCGGATCCGATTGGCATGGAAAAGGCAAGCCGAACCTGCTTGGCGAGAACCTTACGTCGGATGAGACTGTCGCCGAAATCATCCGCAGAGGATACGACCGCCATCCGAACGCGTCTTCTGCGACGAAGTGACCGCGTGATATTGGATTATCCGGCCGCCCGCTTACTCCGGTAGGCGGACGGCCGGATGGAAATCACAGATTGTTGAAGCCCACGGCGTGCTTGGTTTCGGAGCCGATGATGGCATAGCCAAGAGCGCCGGCCGGTACTACGATGCGGCGCCCCTTGGAGTCGGTGAGGCTGATGGTCTTGCCGTTGTCAACGGCTTGCGTGATGGCGTCGTTCACCTCTTCTGCGCTTTGATCGGTGCTGAAATTGACGGGACGCACTACATTGCGAATGCCCAATTCGATATCCATGATTCTCCTTGAAGTGGTTTCCTATTCAGTGACAACAGGTTATGTGCGGAACATATTCCAACCGCTCGACTAATCAAGTTGATTGATTCATGTCACGGGCCAGCGTGGATCAATCAACTTCTGCCACGTTTGCCGCGTTTGCTGTACGTTGGGTCTCGCCGGTGGCGTCCTGGGCCTCCCACTCGTTTATCTGCTCCTGCGCGCGTTGCATGGTGGCTTCGTCACGCTGCAGCAGAGGAATGAGCATGGTGGCGGCTTCGCTGTGAGATGCGGGAATGTGTCCTCCGGCCGCGTCGAAGCCGTCGGCCGTTTCCAACCTGCTGATCACGGCGGTGGAACTCGACGGCATCGACTCATGAAGCTCTCTTGCGGAATGCTGCGGGATGAACGTGCTGATCGGTGTACGTTCCTGGTCGTTCGTGTCGTCGGACGGTGCGGAAACGTTCTGGGTCGAACTCTGGCCGAGATTCATATCGGCTTGCGAATCGATGTGCGAATCGGCGTACGTGGCGGGATCGGGCTGGTCGAACACTTCCGTGGCCTCATTCGAAACCGTGTTCGCGGTGTAGGTCGGTCGGACGCCGGGCCTGTTGGAATTCCCGGCCATGTCATTGATGCCGACGGTACTGGCCCGGCGGTCTGCGGCCGCATCGGCCATGCCGTTATGCGCGGCGGCGTTGCGTTTGCGGGCGGACTCGTCCAGCAATGTGCCGACGGTGATCGTGCTCGGCGGACGATTGCCATTCGCGTTTTCGGCACGTTGCGGAGCGTTCGTTGTTCGATTTCTTGACGTGGCCACGCCAAGCTGATGCGCCAAACGTTCCACTTGGGCCTTGAACATCATGATCTTGGCATTGTCGGCCTGGTTCAACGCGGAAATGAAATCGCCGACCTGCTCCATCTGCATCCACAGGTTCGCTCGAAGCATGATCAGATCATCAAGACGATTGCCGAGTATGCGACCGTACGCCGAAAGAAGCGCGTTACGGTGATTCTCATCGAGACGGGCGAAAATCCAAGCCAAATCGCGCGCGGGATCATTGACCTGCATATCCTGCCAATTGGTGACGGCGGTGATCGTCGATCCGGAAAACAGCAGATCGCCGTCATGCAGTCCACCATGGACAGGGCAGGTGGCGAAAGACCACAGACCATCCGTCTCAATGATATTCGCCCAACTGTTGGTGATCTCCTGAGGAACATGACCGGCCTGACGAAGCCGCTTGATCCAAGCGATAAGCTGTGCGCGAATCTGGCCGGTGGCATATGTCGGATATTGCGCGGCCTGCAGAAAATCCGGGCGGAGCCGGTGAATGGCACCCAGCGTGGTGCCGACGCTCGAGCAATCATCCAACGTCAGCAGATCAAGCCGACGGGCCTGACCGGAATGGTGGGCGGTGACCATGACGGACGTGTCTCCGGTGGCGCATCGCTCCTGATCGGCATTGGAGAACGCCACGATCCGATCGAGCTCAAATCCCAACCCTGCGAGTTCGCGTGCCTGAGCCAGCGTCTGGGCTGCCCTCACACGACCTTCAAGACGTTTGCGTCCCTTCTCATCGTTGGAAACGAACACATCATACAGCCTGCCGGTCGAATCCTGAACGACGGCATGGTCAATGCCATAGCTTTCGTCGGTCGAATTGGTCTGCTCGCTGGGACGTACGCCAGCGATGGCGGCCTTCGGCATCGCCGCACTGGTCAAGGCGGCCATCATGAGTTTGCTTCGTTCAGTCACACAGTCAACACTAATACATCGAAGAACATGGAAGAGGCAAAACGTCGACGTTTTACAGGCAAACAATCAAAGAAAACGAAAATCATCCGGCTTCCCATCAACGATGGCCATATCAATCTGCCACAATGGAGCGCATGAGTGCAAGCGCGGAAGAAATCCTCGACGGACTGGACGAATCGCAGCGGGCGGCGGCCACCGCCGTCAACGGCCCAGTACGCATCATCGCAGGTGCGGGAGCCGGCAAAACGCGAACCATCACCCGAAGAATCGCCTATGCCTGCACCACAAAACAATGGGATCCCAAACGAACCCTCGCCGTCACCTTCTCCGTAAAAGCGGCCGCGGAAATGCGCAACCGGCTCTCAATGCTCGACGTGGCGTCAGACGTCAAAGCCATGACGTTCCACTCAGCGGCACTGCACCAACTCCGCCGCATCTGGCCCGACGTATGCGAAGGCCCCATGCCATTCGTCACCAACAACCAACGCGAACTGGTGGAACGCGCGCTACGCAGGGTGACCACCTTCCAAGTGGACGACGACACCATCCGCAACCTGCAATCGGAAATCAACTGGTGCAAAATATCATTGATCGCACCCTCCGACTACGCACGCGTATGCGCGGCCACACACAGGCAACCGCCGTCAGGACTCGAGCCCCAGCAATTCGTAGACGCATACCAGGCATACGAAACGGAAAAAACCTCACGAAACGAAATCGACTTCGACGACATCCTCCTCATCGCCTGCCATCTTCTGGAAAGCGAAGAAGAAGCGGCGGCGGCAATCCGCTCCACCACACAATGGATCACCGTCGACGAATACCAGGACGTATCACCCCTACAACACCGCCTGCTCACACTCTGGCTCGGCGGCAACCGCAATATATGCGTGGTGGGGGACCCCGCACAGACCATCTACTCGTTCGCAGGGGCGAGCAGCTACAATCTGCTCAACTTCGCATCCGAATTCGGCAAGCTCAGCGCCGACATCAACCTGAACAACGACTACAGGTCAACACCGCAGATCGTAAACTACGCCAACCGCATCCTCAAAGCGTCACCACAACGAGACGACTACCTGAAACTCAACTCCGAAAGAAGCCAGGGACGCCGCGTACGGGAAACCATCTACGCCAGCGACTGGGAAGAAGCGCAAGGAGTCGCGGCACGCATACGCAAACTCGTGGATTCGGGCGCATCCCCGGCCGACTGCGCGATCCTGACCCGAGTCAACGCGCAACAGCAGATATTCTGCAAGGCATTGAAGGAACAGCACATTCGATACCGCATACGCCGAGACAGCGGATGGCAGAATTCGGCGCTCGCCGACGATGCCCAGACTCGTCTCGCGTTGCTGGAAGCCATGGGCGTGAGGGCTGATCTGGGCGGAACGACGATCTGTACGATTCATGCTTCGAAGGGTCTGGAATTCAAGCATGTGTTTCTGATCGGCTGTTCGGAAGGCCTGTTACCGTACGGATCGCCGCCGGAAGGCGATGCTTTGGAAGAGGAGCGCAGGCTGATGTATGTGGCCGTGACGCGTGCGGAAGACACGCTCGACGTCTCGTTCGCACGTTCCCGAGAAGGGGATTCGGGCGAACGAGGGCGTAGCGTCTCGCGTTTCTTCCGCTGACGATCGACCGGCTACTGATTGATCGTCAGCCGGTCGATCGGCGAACATCGAAACAATTGGCGATTACTCGGCCTTGTTTTCCGAAGGGTCGCCTGATCCGGCTTCTTCTTGGCCGGAGTCGTTCTGGTCGGACTCGTTGCCGTCGTCCTTGCTGTTTTCCTCATCAAGGAGTTTGCTCAACTCGGCATCCCAGTCGATTTCGACCGATGCGTCCGCGGCGTCGGAAATGCCGTTCTGGGTGGTGGAACCGTTAATCGTCGCGCCTGCGGCATCTTGTGTGCCGACGGCGGAAGCGTTCTCGATCGACGTTGTGTTCTCGTCGGGGAGCTGGGGCAGGAGATCCGGATGCGACCATTTTGCGTCGCGTGCCTCGGGACCTTCCTGCGCGCAGATGGATTCCCACAACGCAGCGGCCTCGCGCATGCGTTTCGGTCGAAGATGCATGCCCACCAGGCTTTCGAACGTACGCTCGGCAGGGCCTCCGATGGCACGTTCACGGCGAAGCATTTCGCGGAGCTGTTCGATATGCGGCAGATGCGCCATGCCTGCACGCCATACCACGGCATCCACCCAGCCTTCAACCAGGGCGAGCAATGTTTCCAGGGAAGCCATGGCCTGCTTCTGTTCCGGAGTATCAGGGAAAGCGACCTTGGTGATGTTCACCGCGTTCGCCATGGAATCGGGATCCATGCTTTCGGCGTCGCGAATCTGTTCTTCCATCGCGTCCATATCGATGGCTATGCCGCGCGCGTACTTGCTGAGCAACGCCTCGAAGCGCGGCATCAGCCACGGCACGGACGCATACAGGCGCGAGT
This sequence comes from Senegalimassilia sp., assembly GCA_963619615.1. Classification (GTDB taxonomy): domain Bacteria; phylum Actinomycetota; class Actinomycetes; order Actinomycetales; family Bifidobacteriaceae; genus Bifidobacterium. The sequence continues at coordinate 15,638 of CAVEXE010000022.1, forward strand.
GGGCCAATTCCTGCAAAGCCAGATAGCTCATAACCTCGTTCACGTCGATTTCCAGCGACTTCGCGTACTCGATGACGTTCTGGACGATCAGTCCGCCGGCCGGATTCTTCAACAGGGCGATTCCCTGATCGAAACTGCCGCGAACCTCGTGGGAAAGGTCTCCGGCCGCGCGTCCGAGCTGCATGGCGAACGACGTGTTGCCGAGGAGCCGCATCAGCTGCGCCGGATCCTTCATGTCTTCCGGAATCGGAATCTGTACCGGACCGGCGAAGAAGCCGGAAATCTCAGGCTGCTGTTGGCCGTCGCCGAAACGTGACGACAGGATCGAAGCCAGAGCCTCGTTCATGGAATCGGCGACAGGGGATGCGAATTGTGCCCAGGAATCGATCGCGCCATTCACCCATCCGGTGCGGGTAAGCACCTGCGTCTCGCCTTCGGCCGGGTTGAACTCGCAAGCCGTGTCAAGCCACAGATTGGCTTCGCTGATGACGCGACGGGCCAATTCCGCGTCTTCCGCGTTGACGTTGCTTTGCGATTCGGAATCGCCGGCCTTCTGCAAAGCGAGCGATTTCGCCAGCTCGACGTTGATCGGTCCTTCTTCGGTGATGCGCTGCATGTCTCCGAAGGTGTTGAGGCCTCCGGCGGTGAATGCCTGCATCATCGCCTGCACTTCCGTGGGCTTGGGAAGATTTTCGGGATTCTGCCGCAGCAGCTGTTCGCGCAGCTCCTCTGGAAGATTGGAGACCTGATTCCACGCCATCTCGCCTTGAATAGGTCCGAAGCAATCGATAAACCATTGGTGGATCGCATTTTCGTCCATTGTCGTTCCCCTGTTCTTGCGTTAAGCGTTTTTTCAAGTTCGACTGGTTCCATACTATGGGAGGTATGCCCAAGATGCATCAAACACGTCAAGTACACGCCAAAAGCACACGTCATAACGTCTTCGGGCGTGTCCGTAATGGATGGAAACGAGTCGACCGCTGGTTCGAAGTGCGTTCATGGCGGTATCTGGCAGGGCTGTTTGCGGTGGTTCTGTGCCTGTGCGTGCTGATATTGCCGAGCGCCTATGCGGTTCAATCGCCCGGACCTACGCAGAACGTGCTTGGTGAGTCGTCCGGACAGCAGGTGATCGATGTATCCGGTGTGGAAACGCATGAGGATTCCGGACAACTGTTGCTGGTAACGGTCAACGCGTCCGGCGTGCCGGGATATCCGGTGACCAATCTCGAGGCGCTCGTAGGGTGGGTTAGTTCGAAAATCACGGTGATGCCGCAGGAAGCCGTGGTGCCGGTCGGTCAGACCGCCGAGGAGTACAAGGAATCCAGCGACGAACAGATGTCGTCGTCACAGGATTCGGCGACGGCGGCGGCGACAAGCTTTCTTGAATCGCAGGGCTATGACGTGTCGAACATGAAGGTGAGCATGCATGTGGACGATATCGGCGGTCCGTCCGCAGGCATGATGTATTCGCTTGGCCTGATCGATAAGGTTACGGGGGAGAACCTTTCCGGAGGAAAGATCATCGCCGGAACCGGCACCATGGACGAAGACGGCAACGTCGGTGAGATCGGCGGTATCCGATTGAAGATGCTGGGTGCCAAACGCGACGGTGCCACCTGGTTCCTTGCGCCGGAATCCAACTGTTCCAGTGTGGTGGGGAACATCCCGCAAGGCCTGAATGTGGTGAAGGTCTCCACCCTGCAGGAGGCGTACGACGCGCTGGTGGCCATCCGCGACGGTAAGGGGGATTCGCTGCCGCAATGTACCGTCGAATAGGTTTGGAGCGCTAAAACAGATGCGCTTCCAATCTCGAAAAATGAGAGATGACGGTGTTTGTAACGTATATGTTCGAGCAGTTTTGATATATTGACGAACGTGAATCAAACGGCATCTGATAACGCTGAAGAATTCGGTTTCCACGCCGGCGACCTGGTACAGGAATGGCTGTGGGACGACGATGTAGACGACTCGATCCGCGCCAAGATCGAGGAACTGACCGGCGAGGAACTGGTCGATGAGGATTATGATTCCGCCGTTGATGGCGTGATCATCTGGTGGCGTGACGGCGACGACGAGGACGAGTTGTCCGACACCATCGTCGACGCATACGCGGTCCTTGGCGACGACGGTCCGCTGTGGGTGCTGACTCCGAAGCCGGGACGACCGGGTGCCGCAAGCTCCAGCACCGTGCAGTCCGCGGCCAAGACGGCTGGTATGAACGCAGCCACGCCGCTGACCGTCAGCGGCGACTGGAACGGCATTCGTCTACGCGCCTTCGGTAAGGGCAAGTAAGGCTTTCGTCCGTTTTCTTTTCTTTCATCTGTTTTGCCTGCGTGCGCGGTTCGCCTCGGACGATGGATGTTCGGCGGCGGACAGGCATGTTTCGTGGGAGCAGATGCATAATGGCTCAAATCCACCGGATTTGAGCCATTTCTGGTTTACGGGGGCGCGTGACGCTTCCGTATGTGAAGGACTGTTACGGCAGTGGAATCGCGATATCCAACACGAACCAGCCGTCACGGTCTTCCATCGTCAACGTGCCTCCATGTTCCGTGACGATATGCCGAATTGACTTCGTGCCGAACCCATGGTTTATTGCGTCATTGTTTTTGGTAGTCCTCGGCAGTCCATTCTCATAATGCAAATGCCCGGACATGCGGTTTTCTTCATGAATGATCAGCATCTTGCCTACGGAACGCACCGTGATCACAATGTAACGGCTATCTTCCTCCGGAACGTGTGTCTGGGCTTCGATCGCATTGTCGAGAATGTTGCCGAACAGGGCGTACACATCATTTGGAGGCAAAGTGTTCAGCGCGTCTCCGTCGGCCATGCACGCAAGCTCTATGCCACATTCCCTATACGTCGCGCGTTTTTCCTCCAATATCACATCCAAGGCGTCGCAACCCGTGTTGAACATGGAGTCATAGTCACTGACCGTCCGTTCCAAATCGGAGATCAACGTTGTGTCTCCGGTGTCAAACCGATTGGCGAATTGATGAATCTGGTGCTTGAGATCATGGCATTTAAGATTGACGCTTTCTATCGCGTGAGCGGAAATCTCGTAACGTTTCCGTTGCTCGTCGAGCAATCTTGCCATCATTTGATTCTCGATACGCAAAGAACGGTTCAGAGCAAGCTCGAACACCGCATACAGCAGAAACACGCAAACGGCCGCATCATATACGGAAACCAAGGTCAAATACCGCTGCTGAGGCGTGTGTATGTTCAAGAAAAACACGTACAACCCAACCATGATGTCGACGAGCACAGCAACAAACGCCACGGCCACCAACGTCCGATTCTCCACAATAATGGTCCCAAGTTTTCGAATGCCACGACATAACGTGGCATAACATCCAATGCCGATACCGGCGATCAGCAACAGGTATGTCGGCGTTTCAAGCTGTGGAAACCGTTCATAGAAACCGGAATATGAGAAAACGGAATTGAAGGCCGAGAGCAGATGCTGAATCGTGTAGCCGGCTACGGCGCAGAACATCATGGCAGAACGAGAATCCTCATAACAGCAACGAAGCGCGCCATACAGCAGCAAAGCCGTAAGGGAATAGGCCGCAGTTCCGACGAACATCATATGAGACAAATCGATGCCGATGGAAAAATCATCGGAAATCGGGAGCGAACCCATAACAAGCAGACACGCTCCGCCGCTCAACACAAGACGAAGCCAATAATGAGGCCGGCGGTGCAATGGCCAAGCAACAAGATGGCCCGCCATAAGAACCTCAAGCATGATTTGCGCATTCAACAACGATGTGGCGGTCATGCCGCGCCTCCCATCAATCTCAGCAATTTTGATTTGACATCGCCGCGCCCGGCACGGGAAATACGCAACGATTTGCCATCGTCCAACTCAACGTAATCGGAACCGATCAGCACAATGAACCTATGGTTGACCATACAACTTGTGCTGATGCGAACCAATCCTAAATTCTCGAAGCAAGACTCCATCTTGGTGAGGCTGCTGGAAACATGCGCGTCTCCATCCACAAGATGCAGAACCAAATCATGATTACGCACATCGGTATACCGAAGTTGAGAAGCACGAACCACCTTCCTGCCATTCGAAACAGGAAGAACGATCGAAGGTTCGTCACGTTTCCGAACAAAACGCATGATGCGATCCATTTTGATACGAAACAACTCGTAGCGTACCGGTTTCACCACATAATCGACGGCATTCACCTGATATCCCTGAATCGCATACTGTGCAAGGCTGGTTATGAACACCAGACCGACATCCTTATCAACAAGACGCAGCCTGCGTGCGGCCTCCATCCCGTCGATCCCGGGAAGCTGGATATCCATGAACACCAACTGCAGATTGCGTGTGTACCGCTGCAGCAGACTTTCGGCATCCGAATACAACGTTACATTGAACGAAAAGCCACGCTCCTGCGCAAAACGACAGGCGTAATCACGCAATAAGAACGCCGTCGCCTCGTTGTCTTCCACAATCGCCAATTCCACCATGAACCGTCGTTTTCCTCGTATAGTCAACAAAAGGATTCCTTACGGGAAACTCTATCTTCAGTTGAAACAAATAGCGTTCAACCATTCCGAGTACGAAGAAAAAACGACAGGTTGCGTTTCACGAACACTGCCGATTCGCAAAAAAACTTATGTTTCATAACGCGGCGTGATGCCAACACATCCGCCCATATGAAGAACGAAGGAGTTTACCATGATCGAGCTCAATATGAGCGACGTGGTCAGTGTTCTGTCATCATGCAGAAACTACCTTATTACGCTCGGCGTCATCATCGCACTGGCAATCATCATCAGCGTGGCATGCATGAAAGTCAACAGACCGCTGCGCTCGCTGATTCGCAAAGAATCGATAATCGTGGCAATCGCGGCAATCACCGTTGTTGCCAATCTCGTTTGTTTCGGCCCTATGAGCACTCTGTTGACATTGTCTACCGGAGGAAGCGGCACTATCAGTACGCAGACCACGGAGCAATCCAATGCCGATACCGAAGCGATTGCCGATGAGGGTACGGTGCTGTTGAAGAATGATGACGGTTCGCTACCCCTGAAGCAGGGTTCGTCCATCAACGTGTTCGGCTGGGCCGGTACCAATCCGCTATACGGCGGTTCCGGAGCGGGATCCCTTAACGATCTGTATGAAAAGGTCTCTCTGATTGATGGACTGACCAATGCCGGATTCAATGTCAACAAGGATCTGCAGGAGTTCTATCAGAAGTACGACAAGCAGCGTGGTACGTATGGTCAGGATTGGACGCTGCCGGAACCGGCCGTCAGCACGTATGATGCATCTCTGCTCGACGGCGCGCAGAAGTTCTCGGATACGGCCGTTGTCGTATTGGCACGAATGGGAGGTGAAGGCGCCGACCTGCCTTCGGACATGAGCCAGGCGCAATACACCGACAACTCCGAGGAATACAAGGATTTCTCCGAAGGGGAAAGCTATCTGCATCTTTCAAAGACCGAGCAGAACCTGCTCGACATGGTGTGCGAACGTTTCTCCAACGTTATTGTGGTTTACGACGGTTTCAACCCGATGGAAATGGGTTTCCTGAACGACTATGAGCAAATCAAATCCGCCATCTGGTGCGCCGGACCTGGGCAAACCGGTTTCAACGCGCTTGGACGCATTCTGAGCGGTGAGACCAATCCGTCCGCCAAGATTCCGGACACAATCGTCTATGATCAGACCTCGACTCCTTGGTGGAATAACGTTGGAGATTTCAAGTACACCAATATGGACGAGTTTATGGTCGATGAAAGCGATCCGTACATGGGCGGTGCCGTTCCGACGTTCGTGAATTACGTCGAAGGCATTTATGTGGGGTACCGTTTCTACGAGACGGCTTCCGATGAAGGTGCCATTGATTACGACTCGGTTGTGCAGTTCCCGTTCGGATACGGCTTGTCTTATACGCAGTTTGAACAGAAGATGGGTGCGGTCTCCTATGGCGATGGCAAGATCTCGTTCGATGTGACCGTGACCAACACCGGTGAAAAGGCCGGTAAGGACGTTGTTGAGGTTTACTACAACCCGCCGTACACCGATGGTGGAATCGAGAAGTCCTCGAAGAATCTGGTTGCGTTCGAGAAGACCGACATGCTTGAGCCAGGTGCGTCGCAAACCGTGAAAATCGAGTTCGATGACGATGACATGGCCTCCTATGATCAGGATGGCGCGAAAGCGTACGTTCTGGAAAAGGGCGATTACAATATTTCCATCCAGTCCGACTCTCACCATGTAATCGCGAGCGAAACGATTACCGTGGATGATGACATCGTCTACGATTCCGATTCGAATACGCATAACGGCGATGCTGTGGTGGCCACCAACAAGTTCGATTACGCCGTTGGTGATGTGACCTATCTGTCTCGTTCGAACCATTTCGCAAACTATGGGGAGGCCACTGCCGCTCCGTCTGATTTCGAGATGCCGAGCAGCGACAAAGCTGGTTTCATCAACACTTCCTCATACAAACAGGAGAAAGATGATTCCGTTGAAATGCCGACCACAGGTGCCAAAAATGGCATGACGCTGGCCGATATGCGAGGCAAGGACTACGACGATGAGTCCTGGGACAAGCTGCTCGATCAGTTGACCATCAGCGAAATGCAGGATTTGATTGCCCACGGCGGTTTCCAGACCGCTGCGGCCGCTTCGGTGGGCAAGGTCAGCACAGTTGACGTTGACGGTCCCTCTGCGTTGAGCAACAACTTTACCAAGGCTGGATCTGTTGGCTTCCCGTCTGCCGTAATGATCGCCTCGACTTGGAACAGCGAACTTGCATACGCTTATGGTTCCGATATGGGAGCCATGGCCGATCAGTTGGGTGCATCCGGCTGGTATGCGCCGTCCATGAACCTGCACCGCAGCGCTCTTGAAGGACGCAGCTACGAGTATTTCTCCGAGGATTCGCTCCTTTCGGGTGTGATGGCATCCAAGGCGGTCAAGGGCTCCGCCGAACAGGGCGTGTATGCGTACATTAAGCATTTCGCGCTCAACGAGCAGGAGACGAATCGCTGGTCCATGCTGTGCTCCTGGATTCAGGAGCAGACGATGCGTGAACTGTATCTGAAGCCATTCGAGATGAGCGTGAAGGAAGGCGGAGCGACTGCGGTCATGAGTTCCTTCAACTACATCGGCAATGTGTGGGCCGGAGGCAACAAGGAATTGCTGACCGATGTTCTGCGCGACGAGTGGGGCTTCAGAGGCTTCGTGGATACCGATTACTTTGCGGGCTCGTACTACATGAGCGCGGACCAGGTCATAGCTGCTGGCGGCGCGAACTGCCTGTCGACCTTCGATATCGGCACGAATTACGTTTCCGATACCGACAATGCCGTGTATGTCAATTACATGCGCCGCGCCGCGCATGATATTTTCTACACCGTGGTCAATAGTCGTGCATACGCTCCGGAAAACATCAAGACCGGTATGGAATCTTGGATGAAGGTGACGATTGGCGTCGACGTGGTCATTGGTCTGTTGATTGTCGGGTTTGAAGTGATTGCGATTCGCAAATACATGCGTCAGTCGATTTCCGTTTCCGTTGAATCGGGAAACGGTGAAGGCGGACGTTCGTAGACGTTGATGCCGGCGATGTGGTCGCATGAGTCGCATGAGTCGCATGATGTGATCCGCATCCGATCTTCATTCCTGATGATTCCGCGTAGATGATGATCTCCTTGTTCTCAGCTACGTGAACTGCCCCGGAGGTGGGAGCGTCCACTTGTGCGCTCCCACCTCTTTTTGTTTTTTTGGGGGTGGGGGTGGGGCTTGTTTCTTGGCGATTCATGGCGGAGCGCGTGCGGGCAACCCTTGACACTCTTGCATTCGATGATTTCCGCCATGGCTTATGGCAGAGTGTGCGCGGACGATCCCAGATCATGCAAACAGTCGCCAACATCTGGGTACTCATGGCAGAGTGTGCGCGGACGATCCACTTTTTTTGCGTGTGGAGGCTTGTTTCTTAGGATGCTTACATCTCGTGGCTTAAGCCTCGGTGACGGTACGGTTTATCTCCCGCCCAGACGGGCTTCGTGTCCGGTTCGGAGCTCCGTTTGTGTCGGACGAGAATACCTGAATCCGCGATGGGTTCCATGCTGTGTGGATTTTCCGGAGGTTGTGCGGATTTTCTAGAAGTCGTGCGGATTCTGAGACAGGTGTGCGGATTATTTTAAGGCTGTGTGGATTTTCCGGAGGTTGTGCGGATTATTTTAAGGTCGTGCGGATTTTTCGTCGGTCATGTTGATTTTCTGGAAGTTGTGCGGATTATTTTAAGGTCGTGCGGATTATTTTCCTCGGAAAACTGTATGTCTGAGCCTGTGAATCTGGAAGGTGCGATGCTAATCGTTGGAATTTCAACGATTCTTTTTTGATGTGTTCGCGGGGTTGATTGATGTTGAGATTTGATATCCGCACAACTTTCGAATAATCCGCACAGTCGTCTAGAAATCCGCACAACTTTCTGAAAATCCGCAAAGCTACTGAATAATCCGCACGGCTGTCATGAAATCCGCAAAGTATTGCAAAAATCCGCACGGCTGATACGTCCATTTGTGATAATCCGCACGGCAGCAGGTACACAACAAATACTGAGGTAAATAAAACTCGCAAAAGGTGGGCGATGAGGGACTCGAA
>CAVEXE010000023.1:0-21087 GCA_963619615.1 Senegalimassilia sp.
GTTGAGGTCGATATTCGTTTTTGGTCCGTCCTTGGTCCAACCGAACCATGGTCCGTTATGGGACTTTGGGACCGATATCGGACGGGCCACTCCATCGTGGTGTTCCGATTCCGGTGTCCGGCTCCCTACCTGTTCATGGACGATCGGACGTCGGGCCCTCCGGTGCCGGCGTCGTCCATCGGGTCCGGGGATGGGAGGCCTGCGTCACATCGTCCCGCCTTGTTCCGTTTGAGTTCGAGGCGTCGTGATTCCGTGGACGTGATGCCGCCCGGCAGCCGTCCGATGGCGTTGTCCCTCAACCATGAACGAAATGGCGCGTCGTCGTTCGACTCGTAGTAGCGCAACAGCTTGGCCGTGAAATCTCGTTTCAGGGACGGGCTTATGGAGAACACGCCGATGCCGGCGTTGATGAGCGCATGGTTCGTCGTCATGAGCGCGGTTCGTTTGTTTCCGTCGTTGAACCACTGTCCACGTGTGATCCGGCAGAACATGAGCAGGGCGCGGTCCTCCGGAGGCTCGATTTCCATCAATGAGCCGATCTCGTCATGGGAGGATTCCATGGTCGGAAGATCCGGGATCCAATCGGTCCCTCCGATACGCACGTCGTTCGTCCTGAGCTTACCGGCATCGCGGATGAGTCCCGCGCCGAGAATCCGATTGTATTCGGATACGTATTGCCAGTCGACGGGTCGATCGATGTTCTCGAGTAGGAACATCCAGGCGTGTTTGATGTTGTTGACGACGATGATGTCGTTCACCGCCATACCTGCCGGTGCGCGGCCTTCGAGGATTTCCTGGGTGTCGGGAAAGGTTATTCCGTCGACTTCGATGCTGGCGGTCTTCCACATGACATCGATCAATTGACGTTTTGCCAATTCCACCGCCATCGTCCGGTTCTCGTCACTCGCCGTCACCATTGTCTCCTTGTCTTTCGCTTCGTTCATTCTACCCGCGGCTTGTCTCCCGAGGTCCGGGAATGATTCGGGCCCATGGCGATCAACCGATCGCCATGGGCCCGATTGGGCATCCCCTTTTTCAGAACCGTGGTTCGTCAACGGACCATGGATCGTCCTGCGTGGACCGGGCCGGTTCGACCGGCTGCGGCTGTGAGGCGGCGTGTTCGTTGGCTTTGGTGATCTGGACCGTCGCATGGCGGACGGATGCGCCGATGTCGTCGGCGTTGAGCTCGAGGCTGCTGCGCCTCTCGCCCGTCTCGGTCTGCCAGTCGCGTTGCACGAATCGTCCGGTGACGATGACCCTGGAGCCCTTGCGGATACCGGACGCGGCCATATGGTCCGCCAGCGGGCCGTACGCGACGCAGCGGATGAACGTGGTCTCGCCGTCCTCCCACCTGCCGTCCCGTTCGGTGACGCTTGTCTGCGCCACCCGGAAACGCGCGACAGTCCGGCCGCCCGCGGTGCGTTTGGATTCGGGATCGGAGACGAGGTTGCCCATGACCGTCATGGGGATTTGATTGATGGTCGCCATCATTGGTCCTTTCTTTCGGGTGGTCCGTCCTCTTCCGACGAACCACCTATTCCACTTGGTTCCGCGGGCGATATCGCCCGCGGGTTTTCATGCCGTCCGTGGCGTGGTCACCATCGTTCGAAGACCACGATCCCGTTGGCCGAGTAGACGCCGTAGGAGCCGTTCAGGTCGGCCGTGCCGTCCGACCGAAACTGGCCGAAATCCGTCTCGTGGATCCGGAAATATCACACTACTGGAATATGTCGTGCCGGCGGGGCAACCTCCAACAATGCAGAGGGCCGGACGCGTATCCCTGTGGAGGGGCGTCCGGCCCTTGGCCCGTCATTCCCCGTGGCCTCGCCGTGTCAGAAGGAGAAGGCCGGCACGACCGACAAGCGGGGAGCGTCATTATAGCCGATCTCGCCTGTGTCGCTGACGGCGCCGCCCGCGGCCACTTTCAGGAACCCGGAATAATACATGTTCTGGCCGGTCGAACGGATCCACCATCCGGTGCCGTTGGATCCGGCCGGCATGCTCAGGGCGGAGGACATGTACATTCCCGAGAGGATCGAGTTGTACCCGTCGCTGACCACCCCGACCCGTTCGAAGAGCTCGTACTGGTCGCCTTCCTGCTGTCGAGCCTGGCAGCCCTTCGCGCGTTGGGAGTTCTCGGGATCCGACAGATCGTAGGAGCAGGATATGCCGTCGCCGACGAGCTCGCGTTTGGAGACGATCCACAGGCGGTCCGACGTGGCCTCCGACGCGTCCGTCTCGCCGTCGCCGGACAGAACTGACCAGCCGGATTGTTTGACAACGGTCGATACGTTGTCCCGGAAGCTTTGCGGGAACATGGACCATATCGGCCCGTTGTCGTCGTTCATCCACCCACGTAGTCCGCTGTCGCGCCATCCTCCCGCCGAGGTCTTGCCGTCCGTGCAGGTGGTGGTGTCGTCGTCGGGCATGGTGCCGTTCATGCAGTAGGCGGTCGGCATGGCTGCGGTCGCGATGAACGTCAGGCCGGCCTTGCGTCCCGACCCGTCGGCCAGGTCGTCGTGGAGGATGCCGATGAGTCTGAACGGCAGGGTGGAGCCGTCCGACAGGGTGATCTCGCCTCTCCTGCCGTACTGCATGCTCGTGTACATCGTCGTGTAGTACTGGCTGTCCTTCCCGTGTTCGCTCAGGTCGTCGGCGATCTGTTTCAGTCCGTTGGCGTTGTAGCCCGCGTAGCACACGCTGTCCGCGGTCCCGCATCGTTGGGGCTCGTCGGCCAATGCGGTGCTGGTCGCCATGCCGGCGCCGCACGCGACCGTGGCCGCCATGACGAGCGCGGCGAGACGGCGCATGCGGGTCTTCCGCCCCTGTCTGCGTTGTTGGCGTCTTGTTGTCATTGCTTGTCCTCCTTCTTCTTCCTGTTCCTGGTGTCCCTCGCGTACATGCCCAGGCCGATGCCGGTGCAGGCGATGCCGATGATGAGGATGACGGGCAGGATGCCCATGCCTGTCATCGGCATGCTGCGCATCCATGGTTTGACGCCGGCGTCGATGTGGGTCTTGTCCGGGTTGGTTTCGGTCAGGATGATGGTGGCCGTGGCCCGCCCGTAGTCGTCCTCGTCGTCGGATGCGTCGCTGTCCGTGCCGGACCGGTCGTCCTTCGGGTCGGCGTCTCCTTGGTCGGGGCTGGTGAACTCGGCGTCGTCCACGCGGGCGAACTGGACCGTGTAGGCGGTGTCGAGCTTCAGTCCGGTGAACTCGTATGAGCCGTCCTCGCTGGTCGTGGTGGACGCGACCTGCCGGCCGGTCGTGTCGTAGAGGACCACGCGTTGGCCGCCGATCCGGTCGGTCTCGTCGTCCTGCCGGATGCCGTCGCGGTTGGAGTCCTTCCAGATCAGGCCGCTGATCGTGCCGGTCGTGGTCTCCCGTGTGGCGGCGGGGATGATGTCGCCGACCTGGTCGCAGGAGTCCTCGTGTCCGTCCGTGAACGTGTGCTCCTTGGCGGCGCTCTGGTAGTCGCTGCCGGTCCTGCAGGACGGGTTGCCGGTGATGTCGTTCGAGCTGGTGTCGAGGTTCGTGTCCGTCGGCTTGTCCGGCGTGCTCGCGCCCGCCGCGCGCGCGTTCGGCGTGCCTTGGTAGGGCGTGTCCGTCGAGTCGAACCATGCCTGGTTGTGGATGGTCTGGTCCGCGTCGGAGCGGTCGATGGTGCCGGTCAGGTGGAACACGACGCGTCCTCCCTTTTCGAGCGCGTATGGCAGCTGGTAGACGCGGGTGGTGTCCCCGTCGCCGTCGGTCTCGCTGACCGCGGTGACGGGTGTGGCGTCCGGGTCGCTGGTGGCGGTGATGCCTTTCAGTCCGGTGGTGCGGGCCGTGCCGGCCTGTCCGTCGCCGTACGGGTCGTAGCCGGCGACCAGGACGGTGTCGGAGATGATGAGCGCGTCCCTGTCGCCCGCGGCCACGGCGGATGCGGTGATGCCCGTGTCTGCGGGTTCGGTCACGTCGGACGTGGTGTTCGCGGTGCCGTTGGTCCATCCGGTGCCGTCGCCGGCTTGGCCGTTGGCGAGCTGGCCGTCGCCGTTCCATCCCCATGACCACAGGTGGCCGTCGGCGGTGATGGCGTATCCGGTCGACGTGCCGGCCGCGATGCTGGTCACGCCGGTCAGGCTGCCGGTGTTGCCCTCGCCGTGGAGGTTGCCGCCGTCGATGCTGGTGACGGTGCCGTCCGTAGTGAGGGCGAGGATGCCGTCCCCGCCGGCGGCGACCCGCGTGTAGCTTCCCTCGAGGGTGCGCACGTCGGTCACGCCGGTGTCGCCTCGGTAGGCGTAGGTTTTGATGTTCATGCCGTAACGGACGGTGCCGTCGGCCGTCACGGCGGCCCAGTTGCGTCCGTGGGCGCTGACCTGGGTGAACGTGCCGTCCGTCAGGAGCGTCCATCCGGTGGTGCCGGAGGAGTCCCATCCCGCATACCAGAGGGTCCCGTCGGATGCGATGGCGATGGTGGAGTCGTCGCCGCACGCCACGTCCACCCATGTCTTGTCCGCGGCGGTTTCGGTCCATTCGCTCCGGTTGTCGGTATCGCCTAGGCCGAGCTGGCCAGCGCCGTTCCATCCGGCCACGTACAGGTGTCCGTCGGTCGAGATCGCGGCGGAGTGTTTGCCTCCGGCCGCGATCCTGCTCCACGTGCCGGCCACGATGGTCGGTTTCGCGGTGTTGGCCGCCGTGGCATTCGAGGTCGTGTCGGGCGCGAAGCCGAGCTGGCCGTACCGGTTGTTGCCCCACGCGTACAGCACTCCCTCGTCGGTGAGCGCGAACTTGTGTTCGCCGCTGGTGGCGACCTGCGCGGCGCCGCCCGATTCGATGTTCACGGTGCCGGCGGTGGCGGTCACGTCCCGCACGTTGGAGCTTGTCCTGTCGGTCAGGGTGCTGGACGCGTCGAGGCTCGTGTTGCCGGTGTTCTCGACAGTGACGTCCCAGTTGACGGTGCAGGTCGCGTCGTCGCATTCCAAGGACGTGCGGGTCTTGTCGACGGTGGCCTTCGGATCGGGTTTCGCGTAGCCGAAGTCGACGTGGGCGAGGTCCTGTCCGACCGTGAGCTGGATGGTGTCGGACCGGTCGCGGGCCTGGTCCTTGAGCTGGTTGCTCCAGCTGCGCGTGTTCGCCACGTCCCTTTCGTCGCCGTAGTACGTGGCGGTCGTGGTCTGCACGCCGTCGTCGGTGGTGTCGCCCTGGCTGCGTTTCACTTCGGTCACGTAGCTGCCGGAGTGCAGTCGGTCGAACCTATACGATCCGTCCGCGTCCGTGTTGGTGGTGGCGGTCGGGTCGCCGGTCGGGTTGCCGTCCGCGTCGGTCCGGTAGAGGCTGACCTGGATTCCCTCGATGCGTTCCTCGTCCTTGCCGATGAGCGTGTTCTGGTCCTGGTCCCACCATATGGTGCCGGCGATGGAGCCCATGACCACGCGGGTCACGGCCGGCCATGGGATGTGTTCCTCGGTGTCGGCGGACCGTTCGACGTGGTTCGCGCCGAGCCACATGTTGTACTGGTCGTGTTCCGTGTTGCCGGACGGCGTGATGGTGATGGTGCCGGTGGACGCGGCGACCATCATCCTGTCGTCGCCGTCGGACTGCGTCTCCTGGAGGTCGGAGGTCACGAGGATGGCGCGGATCAGGCTCTTGTCGTCGATCTCGTCCCAGGTCTTCCACGTGTAGTCGTCCGGGGTGAGGCTGTCCTTGGTTTCGGTCGCGTAGGTGAGCGTGGTCGCGGTCGAATCGTCCGCGTCGACCGTGGGCTCGTCGGCCAGCGTGTACGTGCCGGAGTATTTGGATGAGCCCCTGTCGTATTCGCTCCATGATCCGTCGAGGCCGGTGTCGTCCTTGCCGGTCATGCCGGCGTCGGTGTTGTCGGGCAGTTTGATGACGGTGCGCATCGTGCCGCTCATGTTCGTGTCCTTGACGTATGTGCTCCACGTGTAGCCGATCGCGTCGTCGATCTCGGCCTTGTCCTGGTCGGCGCTGATGATGCCGCTGCTGCCCGCCTCGTCGGACACGGTGTAGGCCGCGGTGGCGGTGGCGGTGGCGTGGCCGGCCGCGATCTGGCCGGTCTTGGCGAAGCCTGCGTCGAGGCCGATGGTGGAGGTGGCCGTTCCGGCCGCGAGGTTGGAGGTGGTGCCGTGCCAGACGATCCGTGGCAGGGTCGCGCCGCCGGACGATCCGTAGTCGGGGATGGTGGATCCGGATTCGTCGTACGCGAGGGTGAACGTCAGCTGGGTCTTGTAGCCGGAGCATGGGCCGTCCTGCGTGGCGGCCGTGGCTTCCATGGTCCATTCCGTGTTGTCGTTGACCGGGTTGGTGGTGTTCGCGTCCACGCAGACGGTGATGGACGGCGTGACGGCTGTGGCGCTGGATTGGACGTTGCCGACGGACGGATTCGCGATCCAGGTGACGGTGTCGCCCGGGCGGGCGTCGGAGCGGATGGTGCCGGCCGTGTCGCGGATGGTGGCCTGGTAGTCGATGGAAGCCGTGGCCTTGCCGGGCGCGACGATGGTCACGTAGTCGCTGTCGGACCAGTCGCCCCACGCGTCGTATTCGCCGCGCATCCAGTCGTGCGCGCTGATGTTGCCGGTGCCGACCGTGGGTTTGCCTGTCATGAGCATCTCGAATCTGACGTTGATGGCGCCTGCGGGAAGGTTGTCCCGGTCCTGCGGGGTGATGACGATCTTGATGGTGCGCGCCTTGGCCGCGTCCTCTCCGGTCGGCTCTCCCTCATGCCAGGAGGCCAGCTTGTCCGTGGCGGCGCTCATGGAGGCGTTCTCGTCGGCGGTCTCGCTCCAGTACACGCTGATCCAGTCGGACGGGATGGTGGCGAGTCCGTCGGCGTCGCTGGTGGCTTCCAGGTTGCCGGCGTACTGTTGCTGCGTGTTGTCCCAGCTGTCCCAGAACGTCACCGAGCAGCCTGCGCGAAGGCGCTGCTGGCCGTCCTTGTCGGTGCTGTCGTTGATGGTCGTGCAGGAGCTGTCGAGCATCTGTTCGCCGGTCAGGACGGTGCGCACGACGCTGCCGGATGCGACGAGGCCCGTGGTGTCCGTGCTGCCGCCCCATGTGGCGTGGGTGACGGTCTTGCTGCCGTCCGCCGCGTCGAAGGTGAGGCTTTCGTCGTCGAAGATGGTGCGCCCGTCCGAGTACGGGCGTTCGAGCGTCTTGTCGAAACCGTAGATGGCGCCCTGCGGGATGGTCTGGGTCCATCGTTTCACCAGGGCGCGCGACGCGTTGTTGTTCGCGTACGGGTAGCCCTTGATGCTGCCCGTGTCCTTGTTCTCGGTGCTTTTGTTCTTGGCGGTGCCGGTGCCCGGTTCGCTGCCGTCGCCCATGTTGAGCGGCGCGTCGTCGCCTTCGGCCTTGAAGCTGTCGGCGTCCACGTCGAGTTTCACGTCCCAGTGCTTGAGTTCGCCGTCGTGGATGCATTCGGAGTCGTCGGCGTCCGTGGTGGAGCATCCCGTGATGGCGGGGATGGTCCAGTCGACCTGCTGGTCGCCGGATGCGTCCACGATGCGGATCTTCCCGTCGTTCACGGCCACGGTCTCGCCTGCGACCTTGAACGTGGATCCGGCTGGCCAGCCGCTCACGTCGAGCGTGCCGCTCCACGTGCCGGACGTGCTCGCGCCGTTGGACGACCAGTCCTTGTAGTGCAGCGGTACGACCTTCAGGTCGAAATGGCCGGACAGGCTCTCGCCCTCCGTCCATTTCGTGATCCGTTCGGACGGCCAGTGATTGTCCTTCATGCCGCCGTTGTCGACCTCGACGTCGGCGGCCGGCGCGGACACCACCGTGACGGCGCTGGTGCGGTATGAGGTCTTCCCTCCGCCGTCGCCGCGTTCGACCGTCACGTCGAGCACCTGGTCGTTTTGGACGGTGCCGCCGGTGTCCTTCGCCTTCATGTAGAACGTCTGGGTCAGGCTTTCGACCACGCCCGCGGGCACCGTGTACGTGCAGGAGGTGCCGTCCGTCTGGGCGGTGACCTGTTTGCCGGCCGAGCAGAAGCTGCCGCCCGACACCGGTTCCAGGTATTGCGCGTTCGACGTGTCGAACCCGACCTTCACGTCGCGTTTGCCAGCGGCGGTGAAGTCGAGGCGCAGCTCGTATTCGACGGTGTCGCCGGATGCGACGATGCCGTCGGTCGGCGAGTCGTCGCCGGTCGTGAAGCCGTTCTTCGAGTTGATGAACGTCTGCGAGCTGGTGCCGTGTCCGGTGCCGTCCGCGATCTTGGTGATTCTGGCGGTCGCGTAGGCCGGCTTGTCGTCGGCCTGTTGCGTGGCGGCGTTGGCGGTGCCTGCGGCCAGCGTGCCGGCCAGCATGGCCACGGCCGCCAGTATGGCGACGGGGCTATGCGAGGTGCTTGCCATGTTCTTCCTTTCTCTTCCTGGTGGCCCTTCCGGCCTTCGGGATGATGCCTTTGGCGTGGAGGATGAGTGTGGTGGTGGCCAGCCATGGCAGCAGGATCCATGCCGCCAGCCATGGCAGGTTCGGGTTCCGTATGGTCTCCCGCGTGCCGTCCGTGCCGTCGTCGGTGGTGGCGACGTGTTCGCCGGTGACGAGGAGGCGTTTGGTGTTGACGCCGTACGGTGTGCACGTCAGCAGGGTGGCGAGGTCGCGGCCCGGTTGGATCTCGAGGCCGGTGAAGTCGTCCGGGTCGATGGTCGTGATGGACACGACCTTGTAGGTGAGGGTCCTGTCGAGCACGCTGATGGTGAACAGGTCGCCTTCCCGGGCTCCCCTGCCGACCTGGAGCGGGTCGAACATGATCCGGTCGGCCAGGCCGGTGTGCGCGCTGATGACGGTGTGCGTGTTCGTGCCGCCGACCGGCAGGCTGGTGCCGTACATGTGGCCGGCGCCGGCGTCGAGGGTGCTTTTGCCGGTGCCGTGGCGGACGGGCAGGTTGATGCCGAGCGTCGGATAGGCGACGGTCGCGATGATCCCGTCGTCCGGTTCGGACAGTTGCGCGTTGTATTCCGCGTCCTGTTCGGACAGGCTGGCGGTGTCGCCGCTCCACGGGTCGACGCTCTCGCCCATGATGTCCTGGCCGTCCTGGAACAGGCGTTGGTTGTATTCGCGCGCGTTCTGCACGATCCGGTCGCGCGTCCCGCCCTTGAGCGCGAGGCTGGCGTCCGTGTGGGCGTTCGCCGTCCGCGTGGCGGAGTGGATGTTCGCGCCCATGAGGACGGGCGGGATGGTGAGGATGAGCACGCCGAGCGCGATCACCATGAGCGCGGACGTCCGGCTTCTCATCCATGCCCGGATCCGTGTGGTCCTCGGTGCGCCGTGCGTGCCCATCGTTCCGTTCCTTTCCGTTGGTCCTACTGGTTCCGCGCCTTGCGCGTGCGGCGCAGGTACATCGCGCATCCGGCGGCGCAGGTCAGGAGTCCTGCCGTGGTGTAGACGGCGAGCCAGGTGGCGCCGGTCTTCGGCATTTCGGCGAGGTTGCGGCAGTTGGTCACGGTGAACGTGAAGGACCCGTCGGACGCGACGAGGTCGTTCGCGTCGGCCGTGGTGAGCGCGGCGGTGTACGTGCCGGACGTCTGGTCGACGCTCACGGTGGCGGTGAACCTGGCCTTGATGGCGTTGCCGAACGGGCTCTTGGTCTCGACCACGTCGTACGCGCCGTCCACGCCGGTGATCGACGCGGTGCCGGCCGTCACGGTCGTGGTGGTGCCGGTGGTTTCGGTCGCGTCGGCGAGACGGTACGCGTCGCCGTCCTTGACGAATTCGAGCGGCGTGGCGGAGCCCGCCTCGTACACCTCGAACTCGGCTCCCTCGAGGGCCGCGCCCTTGGCGTCCTGCTTGACGAGGTCGAACGCGCCGACGTAGGTGCGGACGGTGTTGCCCGGGACCGTGTCGTGTTCGCCTGCGGTGTTCGGGTTGTTCGAATGCTCGAGTTCGATGCCGTTCGGGTTGCCGTCGCCGCCGATCACGGCGTCCTTGTTGACGGTCGCGCTGTAGGTGACGACGATGTCGGCGTCGACGGGGTAGGCGTCCTTGGCGGCGATGATATCGCTGGAGCCGTCCTCGGCCGGCGCGAACAGGATGCCGACCGCGTCGCCGTCGACGGCGGTCCGGACGGTCACGGTCTCGCCGGCGACGGTGGCCTTGACGTCGTCGTTGAACGTCAGGCCCGCGCCCATGGTGTCGTTCAGGGAGAGGTGGTAGTGGTCGTATCCGGTCCAGTTCGGCACCTTGGCGGTGACCTTGTAGTTCACCGTCTTGCCGATCGCGGTCTCGTTGGTGTCCACGAGCCGGTCGCCGTCGACGATCTTCTTGGTCGGCGCGGCCGCGTCGTGGACCTTGTATTCGACCTCGCCGAGCGTGGTTCCCGTGTCCTGTCCGACGGCCTTGAGCGTGGCCATGCCGTTGACGCCGGTGCCGGTCATCATCGCGATGGACGCCTCACCGCCGGTCGTGCGGTCGAGGATGACGTACACGCCCGGCGTCACGTCGGCGCTCATGACGGTCGTGTCCGTGCCGGCCGTGAGCGTCGTGCCCGCGGCGTCCTTGACGGCCTGTTCGTTCTTGAGCTGGTCGAGGAAGTCGCGCAGCTGGCCGGCGTACGGGCTGGACTGCGAGTCGAGCAGGTTGGCCACGATCCAGGCCATCGGGTTCGCGGCGTCGTAGGTGACCTCCGTCGCGCCGTCGTGGCCGATGCCGGCCTTGGTGAGCGCGTCGTCGATGGCCGAGGCGAGTCCGGCGTCCTTGACGTCGACTCCGGTGAGGACGGTGCCGTCGGTCTGCGCGGCCGTGTACGCGGCGAGCTGGACCGCGGCGAGGGTCTTGCCGCTGATGTCCGCGTCCGCATGCACGGTGAGGGGCTGGGACTTCGCGAGGTCGGCGGCGGCAACGGTCGTTTCCGTCGCCTGCGCGCCGCCCGCGACCGTTGCCGCGAGGGCCGCGGCCGCGGCGATGGAGGCCAGGATGGCCTTCGCTGGTTTGATTGTCATTGTCGCTCCTTTCGGGCCGGTCCCTTCCGGAGGTCGGCGGCGGCCCAGTATTCCACACGCGCCGGGTACGGGGATGGGCGATATCGGCGTGGCCTCCGATCGGCGGAAGATCGGGCGTGGATGGTTCCGCCATGCGTGAAGGAGGTGGGTCTCCTCCCCTGCCGTGCCATGGCAGGGGCGCGATATCGCCGCGCGGACGCGTGGTATCGTCGGGACGGGTTCCGCCGGCGTTTCCACCCATGCGGGATTCCCGTGTTTGCGAAATGGTCCACGTTCATCCTTCCGGCGGATTCCCGTTCCCTTTCCTTTCCGGCCGTCCGCCAGCCCGGACGGGGTCCATGCGAAGAAGGCCCGGGGTTCCTCCCGGGCCTTCTTCGATCGTGGTCATGCGGCGCGGCGCGTCCGCCCCCGGACGGTCCGCGTTTCGATGAATTCGCCCAGCTGGTCGAGACACTGGGCCACGCCCACGCGCAGGGCGGCGTCCTCCTCCAGTCGCGGGTCGTAGCCGTAGTCGCCGGTGGCCATGTCCGCGGCGATCACGTAGTCCCCGCTGTCCGGCCTCTCGTCGAAGCCCATCGGTTCGAGCCAGACCGCCTCGGGCAGCACCACGCTGCCGTCCCACGAGTCCCGCCATTCGTCCCGGCCTTCGCCGCCGCACAGCACGGCCACCATGCCCTTGCATGCGTCGGCGGCCAGGCCGGCGTCCTCCTCCCCGATGCATCCGAGGAAGCTTTCCATGGCCGCCATGTTCCCGTCCAACGTCGTGACACGCGCCCCGGCGAGGGCCGTGCGCGCCATGGGGATGGCATGGCCCGTGCACACGCCGATCCAGAACCTTTCCCTGCCGTCGTTCATTTCCGTCCCTTCCTTTCGTCGATCCATGTTTTGGCGATCACGGCCGCACAGAACACGACGGCGACCCCAAGGACCAGCAGCAGGATGGCCCACAGCCATCCGAACCGCGGCAGCAGGACGCACTGCGCGCACACCATCGCAGCCGCCGCGAGGCAGGCGATGATGATGGTCGCGGCCCTGACCCTGCCGTCATGCCTGTTCATTCCCCGTCCTTTCCCTTTCCATCTGCCTGCGCCAGCGCGCGGCGCACCGTTCGATGCGCTTGTGCCCGACGATCTCGGGGCCAACGCCGGCACGGCGGAAGATGTCGGTCGGCGATTCCCCCTCGGCGAGTTCCTTCTTGGCCCGTTTGATGAACTCGTGGTTCCAGGTAATCCGTTTCTTGCTGCATGTCTCGACCGCGTCGAGCTCGAGCAGCATCCGTATCTCGTCCTCGTCGAACGGCTTGTTGCGCGGTCGTGGCCCGCGCCTTCGCGCCTTGGCCTCCCATCGCGGCCTTCTCCTCGCGGCCTGGTGCTCCGCTCCCGCGAGGAACGCGCTGCCGATGACATCCGCCGTCCGGTCGTCGCCGTCGTCCTTCGCGGTCACGACGTAGCGTTCGGCGACCCATTGCGCGTATTCGTTGGCTGCGCCGAGGCTTTCCGATGGCGCTGCCTCCCATCGTTGTCCGTCCATGCTCATTCCTCCTTGTCGTTCATCGCGCGTTCCGCCCTGATGCAGAACTCCAACGCGTCGTTCCATCCTTTTTGGTACGCGAGGACCCATGCCTCGGCGACCGATTCGTCGGTCAGGCGCGCGTCCAGCAGCGTGTCGACCGCCCGCCGGCGGACGTATTCGCCGGCTCCCGCCGGATCCGGCGGACATCGGACGATGTCCGGCCGTTCCCCCATGGAGAACAGTGCGTCGTCCCTCATCGGCGTGGCTCCTTTCCCTTGCCCGCGATTCCGTCGAGTTGGCGGCGGATGTCGTCGAGTCTTCCTTCCATGGCCTCGATCACGGCCCTCATCTCGAGGTCCTTGGCGCACAGCTCCCTCACGCGCGCGTGGCTGTCCGCGACGGCGGACAGGACCGTCGGCGCGTCCTCGTCCCATCGCGGCCGCGTCATCGCGGACCGTTCGGGTCATGGCCGTCGCTGAGGGTGAGTTCCGCCCATACGCGGTTCATGGTCTGGGCGAGGCGGATGAGCGTGTGGTTGCCGTGCGCGGCGTCGACGAGCCCGTGGTAGAGGCGTTCCGCCGTGGCCGTGGCCTGGTCCCTGTCGACGGGCTCCTCCAGGCCGTCCGCGTCCTCCTTCAGGCCGAGCTCCCTCAGCGTGTCCCGGAGCCTGTCGTATGCGGCCTGCATGCCGCATACGGTGCCGGTGTCGAACCTGTCCGCCTCGCGGACGGCGGCTCCGAGCCGTCCCGCGAATCTGACGGTCTGTTCCGTGAGCGTTTCCATGTCGTTCCTTTCGTGCGGTGGAGGTGTGGAGGTCCGGCCGGGCCGGATGGTGAGTCTGTTTTTCCGTCTTTCGGTCGGTTTCGGTCGGTTCAGGCCGGATCCCCGACCATCCCACACGACGGATGTTCGATATTCCCCCGGCCGCGTGTCCGTCAGAACGTCTTCCACGGATGCTCGCAGCCCATGATGTCGCGCCAGTCGACGGCGTCGAGCCCGTGTTCGAGGATGGCCAGCGTCTCGGCGCGTTCGCGCAGGATCCTCGACTCGCACGCGTGGGCGGCCGCGGCTACGGCCAGCAGCGTGACGGATGCCGCGGCGCATGGCATGGCGGTCCACGAGCCCGCCGCGCACAGCACGGCCGCCACGGCGAGGAGGACCGCGGCCGCGGACGCAGACGCCCTGCGCGATCTGCCCAGCATGCGCGCCCTCGCGAGGGCCAGTTCGCTTTCCCGCCTCATGTCGGCCGCGTCGCCGAGGTCGAGGCAGCTGGGAAGTTCCGCGTACTGATGCCGGTTCATGTGGCGCCTCCTGTGGATGGTGTGTTTCCTTCATGCCATCCACAGGCGCGGGGTTCGATATCGCTCCCCCGTTTCCGATGCCGATACGGGAAAGGGGCACGGCCCGATGTGAACCACGCCCCTTTCCCGTCGCGCGTCGCCTCTCTCAGAGCGTGCCGTCCGCGCCGTCCCGCTGCGGCTGCGGTTCCTGGATTCCGTCGGCTCCGCCCGTCGCCTGGCGTGCCTGCTGGCCGGCGAGCATCTGCTGCTGGATGAGCACGCTGTTGGTCTGCGCGGTGTACTGCTTCTCGGCCATGCGCATGCTTTCCTCGTGGCGCAGCTGGTCGTCGTCGGCGAACACGAGGGTCTGGATCTCCTGGGCGAGGCCCATGAGCCTGTCCTTCTCCAGCACGCTCACGGTGATGGCGTTCGCGCCTCCCGACGGGTCGCGGAACACTAGGCTCGCGCTCATCACGTTCGCGAGGTTCGCGGCGGCCAGCAGCAGGAAAAGAAGTGCCACGAACACGCTGGAGCCGAACGAGGACAGTCCGACGAGCAGGAACACCAGTCCCCATACGAGGCTTCCGACGTTGAATTTCGTGTCGGTGTCCACGCTCGCGACGTTGCGCAGTGGGATGGTCTTGGTGGACGCTCCCAACGGGATCAGCCCGAACAGGGTGTTCGGGGCCTTGTACTGGATGCGCGTGCTGGACGCCGCGATTGAGGTCTTGAGCCAGAAGATGACGACGCTGGGGCTGAACCGGTCGCCCACGACGTTCCTCTCCCCCGGTGCGAACGTGAATTCCGTCATGGTCTGCGCGTTTTCGGACATGTGTCTTCCCTCCGTTGCTGATGGATTCGTGATGGTCGCCGCGGAAACCCTCCGGCGGCGTCCCGCCATACCCACATGCACGGGTTCCGATATGGGCGGGCGGGCCATTCGATCCCGTGTCGGACGGCGTCCGTCACGGCCTGCGGGGACCGTTCCGCCGGTTCGCGGCCGGCTCCGGCTCAACCGGCGTCGATGCCGTCGCGCCGGTTGAGTTCGTCCGCCCGGCGCATGCACGCCGTCTGCCATTCGGATGGGTTTCCGCGGCGTAGGCTTCCCTCGTGGTCGTATTCCGCCTCGTGGGGTCTCATGTCGGCGAGGACGTGTTCGCAGGTCAGCGAATGCACGTGACGGTCCGAATGGCGTTCCGGCATGGGCGTGGGCTTGGCCGCCTGCTTCCGGTCGCGATTGCGGGCCTCGGTGTCGAGGGCGCGGCGGCGTTCGAGCTGGACGATGGTCCAGTCGTTGGCGATCCGGTCCCAGTTGTCGGCCAGACGCCGTGCCGAGTCGACGCGGGACAGCCAGAACGCGTTCGACGGCAGCCAGTCGACGACCGCGCAGATGGCCGTTACGGCGGCTTCACGGTCGCCGCCGTGCGCCTTCGCGAGCCGGTCGACGAGATTCGCGATCCTAGCGTGGTCTCGTCCGGTCGGTTCCGTCGTGGTCAGCGACAGCCCGGAGCGTACGGACGTGAGCCGGTCTTCCACGGCCACGGCTTCGGAAGACCGTTCCGCGTCGCCGTTCCCTCCGTCCTCCTTGCCGGGGCGCTTCCCGCTTGCGGGGAGCTCTCCCGTAGGGAGAGAGGGGTTATATGTTTTAGGGTGTTTTTGGACGTTATGTAGTGCACTGGTGGGACCAGGGTGGGTGCACTGGTGGGACCAGGGTAGGTGCACTGGTGCACCCGGGTTTTCTTCTTTCGTTGGTTCCGTGGAAAACCCGGTCCCATTTTGGGAGAGGGTTTTATTTTCGTTGGAATCATTGGCTTCAGGGGCTTTTTCGTCGTTTTCGGAAAACCCGGTCTCATTTTGGGAGAGGGTTTTTCCGATGCCGGGCTGCGGGTCCTTGACGATCTTGCGCGGACGTCCCGGACGGGCCTTCTGGGCCTGCCTCGGCGTGGGTTCCTGCACGAGGTCGAGGCGCAGATTGTAGACGACGGGACGCGCGTACCACGGATACGAGTCCACGAGACGCTGGTCGCCACGCTCGATGACGCCGATTTCCTCCATCCACGCGAGGGTCCTCGACACGGTGCTGTCCGACTTGCGGATGCCGTCCGCGATCGCGGACACGTACTTGTACGCGTCCCTGCCGTACTCGTCCGCCTTGTCGGCGAGACTGACGAGGATCATCCTCGCCGTGGTGTTGCCGCCCACCGGGGCCTGGTCGATGGCCCATGACACCGCCCTGACGCTCATCGCTCCGACACCTCCTCGACATCGAGATCGAGCCTCCACGCCTTCCACGGGCCGTCCTGCGCATGCTCGCGCTCCAGAACGGCCGCACGGCGGCCGGCCGGCCCGTCCTCGAGGCGTGTGACGCGGCCCTGGCGTTCCAGACTGGACAGGACCATGTCGAGCTCCGCCGGGGTCATGGCGCACGCCATCCCCCGCAGCGCGCGCGTGCCGACGACGGCGACGAGTCCGAACGGCGTGCGCCGCGCGTTCCTCGCGAGGGCGAGAAGCACGAGCTTCTCCTCCGGATCCAGACCTGCGACCGTCCACACGGCCTCTTCGATGTCTCTCATCGTTCTTCTCCTTGGCTTGGGTTTGTCTTGTTCGTCTTTCCGTTGCCCTTACCACGCGTGCTCGCGTCGATAACGGCCGTTATCGTCTTTCTGCCCTCGGCCCGCGCCACGATGCCGAGGATGCCCGGATAGTCCTTGATGCGCGGCGCGAGGCCGCGGTGGCTGTGTTCCAGGAAACGGCGCGTCTCCCGGCGCAGCGTGGGGCCGGAGCGTGTGGTCAGGCACTGGCGCAGGAACGCGCCCCACGCCTCCCTGCCGCCGGCCCTCTCGACCTGGGTCTTGAGGTACTCCAGATCGGCCTTGTACAGGTCGCTCGCCAGCGGACCCGTCTCGTCGGCGCCCGTGCCGGCGGCGACCCACGCCCGGTAGCTGGACCGGTCGCCGGCCGTCGCTCCCGTGGACGATGTGTCCGGACCGCCGAACACGTCATCCTCCTCACACAGGCGCGGCGCGCCCTCGCGCGCCGTCTCACGCAGGCGTTTTCTGGCCTCGTCGGCGTCCAGCGCGTCCAGCGCGGCGGCTGCGGCCCGTCGCGGCCTGCTGTGGCGTCCTCCGGGCGCGTGGGTCATGCCGGCCCGGTACTTGGGTCGGTCCGTGCGCATCCATTCGCCGATGCGGATGGTGAGCAGCGCGTTGACGAACGCGGCCAACGGCTTGCGGTCCTCGTAGGTCGCCCACCTGGCCAGGCCGCCCCGCAGCAGGTCCACAGCCACGTCGCACATGATCTCGTCCACGGCCCATCCGTATCCCCATTCGCGCATCCTGCGCACGACCGCGCCGCGGTTGTCGTCCAACGCGTCCTGGACCTGCTGCGGGGTGACGCCGTAGCGTGCCTCGAAGTCCTTGTCGCTCATGCTTTCCATGGCTCGAACCTTTCCGGATGTTCTCTTCTCAGCCGCGCGAGATGGCGTTTCGCGGTGCTGATGCTGGCGGCCAGTCCCGCGTCGACGGCCTTCGCGGCTGTGGGCCTTGCGTCCGTGGCGGCCAGCGTGTCGACCCAGTCGAGCCATGCCCCGTCGCCATCGGCCGTCCCGCCATGGCCATGTACCGCGGTCTTCGCTTCCGTGCCCGTGCCGGCCGCGTCGGCGGACGGTTCCGGCTCGGTCGGACGTGGTTCGGGTTCGGAGGGTTCCGCCACGGCCGTCTCCTCCGGTTCGATGCGGTCGGCCGGCGGGATGGAGCCGGAGGGGATGGTGAGCGTCGGCACCGTGACGTCCTCGCGCATCACCGGAGCGTCGGCGACGGTCGGGGCATCGGGTTCCGGTTCGGAGGCGTCGGCGGCGTCCGCCTCGGCCTCAACGTCTTTTGGGTCGGCATCGGCCTCCATGGGCGGCACCGGCACCATCCAGTCGCGCAGGTCCGGGATGCCCGCGATCGTCCGTCCCTCGTCCGACGGGGTCCACGCCATGGCCGTCTCCTCCGGTTCGGCGGATGGGACCGCCGTCCGCGCGCCGTCCAGGAGTTCCGGCGTCGTCATCGGTGTCGATGCCACGGTCGGGGTGGACGGCATGGGCTGGATGTCCGGCAAGGCCTGACGCGCCGCCGCAGGGTGGCGTTCCGGCATCGGGTCCACGACCGGTTCGGACATGTCCGCCGGCCTTTCGACCGGCTCGTGCTCGTGCGCGGTGGGATCCCCGGCCGGTCCGTCCATGGCGGTGAGGGCGCTGATCTTGTCGAGGCGGTCGCCCGCGATGATGACGATCAGGTGCGTGGAGTACAGCAACGCCACCGGCGGGATGCTCATGACCGCCGGCGCGACCCAGGCGGGCAGCTGGTAGCCGGTGTTCAGGACCGCGTGCAACGCGTTGCCCGCGATCGAGCACAGGCTGAAGGCCACCAGGCCGAGCCACGGGTAGGCGCCGCCTCGGATGTGTCCCTTGCGGAATCCCCACGTCGCCCACGTGCACAGCAGGATCGTGCCGTCCACGCACACGGGCCCTCCCCAGCTCAGCCACGGGTTGATGCCGCACGCCACGAACACCAGGCGCAGCGCGTCGAAACTCAGCACGAACGCGATCAGTCCGATGACGACGCCCGCCGTCACGCCCGGCCACATCCTCACGCCCGCGCGGCGCGCTCGGGTCTCTTCCTCGTTGTCGTTCATTGTTCAGATCCCCTCTCGTTCTTCCCCTCGGCTCAATCGACGATCTCGGCGCACACGGTGCCGAGCTCGTCGGTCCCGTCGATGAACCGCGCCCATTTGCCGTGCTCGTCCTCCATGTCGCCGAACACGGTCTCCGCGTCGATGTTGAGCAGACGCAGGAACTTGCCCATGAGGTCCATGACGGTGAAGATCGTGTCCGCGTCACGTGCGACGATCTCGTCCACGGTCGTGCTTCCCGGCTGCCAATGCTCGCTCTCGAGCTTCTCGACGAGGCTCTCGAGCGCTCCTGCCGCGTCCCTCGCCATCGCGTCGAACGCCTCGATGTAGCTGCGCGCCTTGTCGTCCGCGTCGCCCATGTCGATGGCGAGCGGCTGGTCGTCGTCCACGGTGTCGAAGGACTCGTCGTCGAGTGCCGCGGGGTCGAGGCCGTCGCTCCAACGGCGGATCCTGTCCTTGCGCAGCGTGTCGGACACGGTGGATTGGGAGACATCGACGAGCTCGGCGATGTCGTTCTGCTTCATGCCCTGCTCGGACAATTCCACGATCCTCTTCTGACGCTCCTCACTGGACGCGCGGCCTGTATCCACGTGCCGTAGCCTGCCATCCGCACCACGTACCTTACCTTTCGTAGTAGCAATCTCAGCTTTTGCTTTGGCGCGGTACACAGTCATATCACTGACTCCAAGCAGAACAGCGATGTCGCGGTTGCTGATGACCCTAGTTCCATCGGATTTCGGTTCGACAAGTCCCAAAATCAGGTTGTCGCGCTGCTCTCTGGTCAATTTGATCGCGGAGGACTGGAAGTAGTCGTTGCAGTAAGCCTTCCAGCCTGCCGCGCCTTCCGGATATCCCAAAGCGCGCCAGATGTGACCATCGTGCGCTTTTCGGACAGCCACAATCAGGTCGTATTGGGCCTCGACCGCGGAATGGTATTTCAACTGGAGATCCTGGGTCAGCTTCTCGGCTTCTTCGCGGGTGAACGCACATTCATCATCGGACAAATGATGCTCGTCGGACTCCGGTAATTTTTCGGACAACAGGACGATTGGATTGTCGGCATCCAAAGTCGCAAGTCCGCTCCCGGCATGCACGATCTCGGGGGTGATGATCTGGCCGGAGTCCCGATATCGGGTTTCGGTCGGTGTGGTGGATGTGGAATAATCAGACATTGAGCTGGTCCTTTCCTCAGAATTGGAATTGATTGGATTGAATGCGAAATCGTTCATTTCGGTTCCTTCTTTCTGTTTGGCCCTCCGGCTGGTTACCGTGGAGCCGAGGTATTTGGTAGTGCTGGATGGGATTGACTCGCCGCCCGCATGTGAGCTGCAACTCATGTGCGGGCATTATTGTCTGCTCGATATCGGCCCATCGTTGAGTGGTCGGTATAAAACCCGACGAAAGATTGGAATGGCATGACAAGAGATGATCCCCTTGCATCGGATTCCAAGTTCTTGTTGGAGCATGACGTCTCCGTGTTGGAGATCGCCCTTGCGGTCGTGTCCTTCGAAGATTGCAGTCTTGACGATTCCGTTCCGTTGGATCGCGTGATGGCCGCTTATGATTGCTGGCTGGCCACGTTGGATGCGCTCCATCCGGGCCATGGCTTCCGTCGTTTCGGTCTTTCGGATTCGGAACTTGAGGACGACGACCTGCTCGGTCGCCTGTTGTTGACTGTGTTGTTCGATGATGGTGGTTCCTGCCGGTTCATGCGTTCTGTGGTCGCCGTGGTGAATGGCTACCGGGCTCACCGCGATTGACGGCGCACATGCCGGCCTAGCGTTCTGTCTCTCTTCTGTTGTTCAGCTTGGTAGTGCTGGATGGGTTTCCTCCGCCGCCCGGATGCGAACTGCAATTCGTCCACGAGCTCTTCGAATGCCTTACACAGGTGCCAAAGCTTCCTCCTTTTCTCTGCCATAGAGATATTCAGTTGACACATTGAATCTTTCGGCGCACTCGAAAACCTCTTCAACACTGAAAGGAATCTGACCATTCAGTTTTTTCGAAACGGTCCCTTGACTGACACCTAGGAATACTCCGAATTCGGTTTGGCTCATGTGAGACTGCTTTCGCAGTACATCAATCCTACTATTTAATCCATTGATATGCGTCATACGCATAACTATAGCACGTGTTGTAGATAATGGAATCAAACTTGGATAGCATATTCATATGCGAGTTTCAACTGAAGTAAATTCATCCTCTGCAAACCAACTACAAGAAATCGTGACAAAAAATGTCAGAATATTAATAGCTGCAGAAAATGTAAACCAAGAGGATCTGTCCACAGCCTTAGGAATCGCTCAGAGCGGACTCAGCCGAAAGGTGAATCGCAGAACTGATTGGTCAGCCTCAGATATTGCTAATTTGGCAAATTATTTCAACCTATCTTTTGCCGAGATAGTCACACCTTTGCCACTGTTCTCCACAGAATATCGACCTCAACATAATGTTGAGGTCGATATTTCCCGTGAGTCTGCCGCTCCGATCGGTGCGCGTTACCTGCGCAAGCCGGACGAGGGTGAGAGCAGATCGCATGGCGCGGTCGGTCCGCGCACCTTCGTCATGCCGTTGCAGGACGCGGAAATGCAAACGGGTCCCCGCTTCTCCGCGAGGACCCGTATCGGGCTCCCCCACCTGGACTCGAACCAAGACAAAGGGTTCCAAAGACCCGTGTGCTGC
>CAVEXE010000024.1:0-17337 GCA_963619615.1 Senegalimassilia sp.
GGAACGAACCATTATTGTGGGCAGCATGGTAAGTAATCAGTGCTGTCTTCATTGCGCTTCTCCTTTCATAGCGCTTTCGTCGTACGGCTTACGCCGCCAAAATAAAAACGGGCAGATTCTTGTTCCCAAATAGTTCACCTTGTCCTTCGCAGGCAGATAACGTATGGTATTCCACGGAAGCGTGCGGAACAATCGAAATAGCGTTTCCAACCTCTCACGCACCTGCCCATCCGACCAGTCCAGCTGCCGCGCCTGATATATCGAATCCTTAAGCTGGCTGAAAAACACCGGGACCAGATCAACGGCGCCCGCGTCCAACAGAAAACGCACCTTGCCTATTAACGCCTCGATAAGATCAAGGGAACGCAAGGTATACCCGGAATGCATGATGCTGCCATCGCGCTCGATGTAATGGTACAAACGCTCAGGCAACAGCACCGCCGTACGAGCCCGACCCAGAATTCTATATGTCACGAACTCGTCCTCATAGGCCTTTCCCACAGGGAAGCGGACATCATTCCACAACGAACGGTGGTAGAGCTTGTTCCACACCACCACATCGTCCATGCCGTTCTCGTCTCCGCGCTGTCTCAAACAGTCCAACCCTGAGCACGTTCGTCGAACATCCGTAACCGTGGCATACTCCTCACGCCAAACCGGAGCGGTCTGTGCCACGGCACGGCCATCGGCATCCTCATGGAACACCGAACACATGGCGAGATCGGCTTGGGCATCCCGCACGGCACCCGCCATGACGGCAATGTAATCCGGTTCCACATAATCGTCGCCATCCACGAAGGCGACGAACTCACCGGCAGCCACTTCCAATCCGGCATTACGGGCCGAAGAACGCCCTCCATTAGGCTTGTGAACTACACGAACGCGGGAATCCTTTTCAGCCCATGCATCACACATCGCCGGACACCGATCCTTGCCACCATCATCCACCAGAATGATCTCCAGATTGCGATATGTCTGATTCACCACGCTACAGACG
Organism: Senegalimassilia sp.; assembly: GCA_963619615.1. GTDB lineage: Bacteria > Actinomycetota > Actinomycetes > Actinomycetales > Bifidobacteriaceae > Bifidobacterium. The sequence goes on from CAVEXE010000024.1 coordinate 998, forward strand.
CAACGCTCAAGATACGGTTCCACCCCATATATAGGAATAATCACACTCACCAAATCCGACACGTACCATCACCTCCAATACAACTTCCATAAAAACGGCATATTCACAACGAACGCGACCTTAGTGCGTCGATCCACGGCCACACGCCTGATCTCCCGCAAGTACACGCCGCGATACGGTGACGAAGCTACACACCGGACAAAACGCAACAGCTCCGACTCATCGGCACTCCCAGCTGCTTTGCCCGCATCATAAACAGCCCATAACGCATCATTCGCTACGCGCAGATACAGACCGTGCCTATGCGCACTGCTGATAGGCATGTCCTGGTAGAACGTCAAATGCCTGCCATGGGAATATTCCAGATCACGTGCCTTCCCCGGACGGAATCCACGAACCAAACTGTTAGCATGCTGCAGATACAGGTAGGAACACTGTGGCGAGCAAACCATGCGAATACCACGAGCAAGAAGATCCAGGACGAACACCGTATCTTCGCCAAACGCAACGTCACGGGCAAACCGCAGGTCTCCGATGGTCGCGCGTCGATACAGTTTCCCCCAGCATTGGTACAGCAGTCCATCATTGTCAAGGGCGCATATCCGATTCGCCACATTTTTCTCATGACGTTGATTCGTGTCAAGCACTTCTTCCTGACGTACGGATTTGCTTCCTCGACTGACGGTACTGCCATCATCAAGCACTTCAACAACGTCGTAGCCGCATACCACCATATCGGCCGAATAATCGCGAGCGCATCGCACAGCCCCCATGACCGCATCGGCGCGCAACTGGTCATCGCTGTCGACGAACAGCGCATATTCACCTGTGGCGGCGTCCAAACCGGCATTACGGGCAGCAGACACTCCCTTACAGGTTTGGTGGATCACGCGAACACGCTGGTCACGTTTTGCGGCGTCATCACAGCGTTCCGATGATCCGTCCGTAGATCCATCATCGACCAGTATGATGTCAAGATTCGGGTAGGTCTGCGAGCACAGGCTGCCTACACAAGCATCAAGGTAGTTCCCCGCGTTCCACACCGGCACGATGATACTTACCAATGGTAAGGAGAGCGATTCAGTGTTGCCAGTCATGATCTCCCCGCATTCCTTATATAGAATTCCTGCAGCTGAGCTGCCACATCAGACATCTCGTATCCCTTGGCCTGTACCTCGGCGGTCCTGTCTTTGCGTTCGGAAGCATTCTCGAGCATGTCGTTGAGTCGTTCGGCCCAGATCTCCGGACCGCTCTCCAAACGTTCGAAATGCATGAGGTCGCACACCCGGGCCGACTCCGGCACCACGCCGGCAGAACCAAGGCAGGGCAATCCGGCACACTGAGCTTCGATATATACGATGCCCAGTCCTTCGGCCACCGACGGCAACACGAAGGCATCCATGGCTTGGTAGAGTTCCGCAGCGTCGGCACGCTGTCCGAGCAACCGTACGCAGCCTTCCAAATTCATTTCGGTAACGTTGCGTTCGATGTCCTCTCGCAATAAACCGTCGCCCACCAGAATCAACACGGAATCCGGATGAATGGCATGGTAGCGTTCGAACATGTTCAACAGGAAAATCGGGTTCTTCTGTGGTCGCAAACCGCCGCAGAATCCAATAACCGAAGTGTGTTCGGCGATCCCCAACTCTTCGCGGAGCCTTTTCCTGACTGCGGGGTTGTAGGCGAACCGCGCACTGTCTATGCCGTTACGAACCCACGTATACGGCTTATCGGGAAACATGAAGTTCGCAGCCAAGTCCGAACATGCGAAATAATGGGTGGGATATCGGTCGATGTCTTTGGCGATGGACCGGCCCCGCATGTCCCACAGCAATGCTCGCAGCGGGTTTTCATGATGCTGGTATTCCTCGATGTTATGGGAATGCAGAACACGCAATTCGATACCCGCGCGCTGCGCGTACTTCAACGGCAACGCATAGGGGAAGTTCGCATGCATGTGCACGCCCACGATCTCCGGATGCCGCCGGAAGAACTTCGGCAGACACGTACGTGAACGAATCAGGGAATCTCGTTGCGGAACGAGCTCCCGATATACGGTTCCTCCCATGTCTCGAATCTCATCTTCGAACTGCAGCGGACCGTCATGATGGTCCTGCAGAAAATCGAACTGCACCTTGGCGCGATCCATATGACGGTACACATTCATGATGAAGGTTTCGATTCCACCCAGACCGGTGGTCATTCCCCATTGGAGGATATGAATAGGCTGTGAGTTCATAGCTCATCCCCTCCTTCCGTCATCGATCATGGACATCAGATGCCGCACTTGATCGTCATAGTCGAACCGTTGATCGCGAAGACCTGCGGTCAAAGAGTCACGTAAGGCCTTATCGCTGAGCAGTTGGCCTACGCCTCCGGCCAACGATTCCTCATCAGGATGAACCAAAATTCCGTCACACCCGTCGGTAATCTGCTCACGGGAGCTTGGTATGTCGGATGCGATGATTGGCTTGCCCAAAATCCTCGCTTCCTGCAACGCGAGGCTGTACCCCTCATAACGTGACGGCTGCACGTAGATGTCGGCAGCGCTGATGTATGGGTACGGATTATCGACACGTCCCTTCAGCATGAAACATTGCTCAAGCCCATGGTCACGAATCATCGTTTCCAGTTCGGCCCGCTGGTCTCCCTCACCAAGTACAAGCCAGAGGAAATCCACTCCCTGCTGACGTAGCCGCGCTGCGGCTTTCACCGCTATATCAATGCCCTTTTGCGGAAGCAGCCTTCCCAGCGTAACGATCGTGTTCGCATGCTGGGCGAAATCGTCAGGCAGCGGCTGAGATGCCTTGCGCCTGATATCGTCCACGTCCAGCACGTTGTATAGCACTTCGGCCTTGTCGGCATATGCGGGGGCCAGTTCATCGAATCTGCGTTTCACGGATTCCGAAACGCAGAACACCTTGTCGTACCCTCCCAGGTACGGCATGGCCAACGGCAGCCATTCCATACGCTCGTCATGCATCCACGTCGCATGGAAACCCGCGTTCAAACGGGTTCCGATGGTAGTGGTCAAAGATCCGTAACCTCGAAAATCGAGCACGGCATCGAAATGTTCCTTCGGCAAATCAACAATGCGGGAAGCCGCAAAATCATATACCAGATTGCGATTCTCATTGCTGCAAAGGGTCAAAAGCTTACGTCCGAATCGATACAGAACACGCTGCACCGCATTGCAGTCCGAAAAATCGTTAAGACCGATGGCATAAGCGAATTCCGAAGCGAAACGGCAATGTCGAACCGTAACCTGGTCAGGAATCATCTTCAGCAGGGGGCCCTCACGCTCAGCGGTCAACAACGTTACGGAGACCTGGCCGTAATCCAGCGCACGTAGCAGACGTGTCAAAGCGATTTCCATACCGCCATCGCCGAGACCGCACAAAACAGCAATATGCTTACGAGACGTGTCATGCATAACGTTTCCCCTTCTCGCGAACCCAGATGGGGTAGAACAATGAAGGGCAGAAAACTCCACCAAGAATACGCATCCAGTAACGGGGCGACCGGAGCCGCTTCAGCGCATGCCACCAATATTTACGCAGAATCGCCAGATATTCGGCACGATGAGTCTCGTTATCGTTATCGTAGGTACGTAATAGAAGTTCTTCCGCCAGAATGGCATACGATGCCATCACCGACGGCTTCGACTCCTGCGGAACAATAGACATCATGCGCTTGTGCGCTTCCAAGCTTGTCGCCACCGATTCCAGATTCGACTTGTGGGAAGCGGAATTGGGATTATTCCGGTAATTGTACAGACAACGGTTCGTACTCACCGTTATCGTTGCCAACAACGCATACTGCACGCAGAACAGCAAATCCTCACACATGGTGATTTTCGAATCAAAGCGAAGATTCCGTTGCTCTATCAGATCACGCGAGAAAAACTTGTTCCACGCATACCCCTTCACTCCGGAATATGCAAGGATGACATCCAATACGGTTTTTCGCGAGAGCATACCTGAAGAAATTCGATAATCAGCCGCTTTCCCGTAAACGGTGGAAGGGCTGTCCCAGTCCAGCACACTCCGGTAATTGAATATGGCCATCTGGGCATGTTCACGTTGCACCAGTTCAACCAATTCTTCGACGGTCTCCTTTTCGAGCCAGTCATCCGAATCCACGAATTCCAGCCAATCCCCCTTCGCTGCATCAAGACCGGTATTCCTTGCAACGGAAACGCCTGCGTTGGTTTGATGAATCGCTACAATGCGGGAATCCTTACCGGCCCAGGCATCGCATAAACCGGCGCTGCCATCAGTGGAGCCGTCATCCACCAAAATCACTTGAATATTGGTATATGTCTGCTGTACAAGACTATTGACGCAAACATCCAAGTAGTCATATGCGTTATACACAGGGACGATAATGCTCACCAGCGGATTGGTATCACTATTCATGAACGACCTCCGACTACTTGTTGCAACGTCCGATATGCCCGGGGAGCAAAAGACAGAAGCAGGAACTTGATTTTCCGTGAAACCGGTACCATCGCGTCTTGCGACACAGGCCAGAGAAAACGCCTCATATCGCGTGCGATCTGGCGGTATACCGAACGAGGGGCGTCGCTCTGAAAAATATTGAACAAAACGTCAGCACGCCCCTGCAACCGAAAATAGTTCAGGGCCTTCCGATTGGCGTAACCATGCCGCACAAGATAATCGCAACACAGATCCGCAATCTGAATCTCATCACACGAATGCGCATTGAACACGCTTGCATGTGCGATTGAGCCTTGCCGGATGCGGTAATGATACAACGGCTTCATCTGTACAAAAATCTTGTTCATCTGCATGAAAACCTGGGTGAGCACGTAATAATCCTCACTGTTCAGCCCTTCATGGAAACGAACGCCATGCTCCCCCTTGAAGAACCGCGCGTCGAACATCTTGCCCCACACCGGTCCCGCCAACGATATGTGATACAAGAATTGGACCATAGCCGTTTCACGGTCCATGGTTCCCTCGGGAGTACTTCGTGTATCAGCGATGACGCGGCCATCCTCCAAATCATGCAGGCATGAGCACATCACCACATCCGCACCGCTTTGCTCGTGCCAACGCAGCAGTTCCGATATGTAATTCGGCTCTACATAGTCGTCGCTGTCCACAAAAGTGACCATGCTGCCTGCAATAACGTCCAATCCGGCGTTTCGTGCTGAAGCCAAGCCGCCATTCTTCTTGTGCACCACGCGAATACGGGAATCACGGGCCGCCCACTCATCACACAACCGTGGGCAATCGTCGGGAGAACCGTCATCCACCACAACGATGTCCAGCCATTCGTAATCCTGTTCCACCACACTCTGCAGGCAGCGGTCAAGGTATTGCTCCACCCCGTATACGGGAATGACCACAGAAACCACCGGTCGGCCAGTCATCGGACAAGCCTCCCATCACCCGATGCGAAAGACTCCAACAGCCGTATCCAATCATCGCAAATCGTTGCCATGCCGTAGCGTCCGGCGTTGCTATCGCTCATACGCGAGTACTCGATACGCTTGGTCTTATCGTCAATCAACATATTGATGGCCTTGGCCATGCCATCGATGTCTCCCAAGGGCACGACCGTGCCATTGACACCATCCTCAATCACTTCCGACGGTCCTGTCGGGCAATCGAAGCTCACCAACGGCAACCGATGAGCCTTGGCCTCAAGCAGGACCATCGGCAGTCCCTCGAAGCGGGAAGTCATCACGAACATGGCGGACCGTCGGTAATACGAGTCGACATCGTCCACACGGCCCTTAAGCATCAGCTGACCATCCAGATGGGCATCATGAATCCGCTGTTCCAGCGCAGCCCTGTCCTCGCCCTCTCCGAGAATCATCCACTGCCAGTCCGAATGGCTCGGCAGGACTTTACTCGCAACGTCAACCAGCAGGTCAAAACCCTTTTGGTATGTCAAACGTCCGGAACTGACAATCAGACGAGAATCCACATCATATGAAACAGGCTCTTCAGACATCTGCATGGGATTCGCAATCGCTCTGATCGGACATTTCAGCGAAAGATTGCTTTCATACAGCTTCTTGTCGGTTTCCGTCAACGTAACGATGGCGTCCGCGCGACGCGCGGCCCAGCGACGGGTCAACTTACGGTACGGTACTCCCGGATTCTGCAGATAATTGAAATGCTCCCACGACACCACCTTGACGCCGGTCTTCCTCTTGACGGGAAGGGAGTACATATCCAGAATGCCGTCGATATCGATCAATACGTCGATATGCTGTTTCTCGACAACGTTCCGCAGACGCTTGCACGTATCGAAGTAATGCTGGATGCCGTGCGTAACGGTGGGGTAAACCGTGAACCGACGAATACGCTCATCAATCGAGAAGAAAGGCTTGCCATTCTCCTCGAACAGACTGATGAAGGAAATCTCATAGCCCGTTCTCGCCGCAAGCTCGTTGGCGATCATGATGGACACGTTTTCCGTGCCGCCTGAACGAGTAATGTCACCAGAGAAAAATCCAATGTGCATCAGGATGTCACCTTTTTAATCACACCCGAATGCTTGCCTCTGCGTTTCTTGATCTTCTCGACATCCACCTTCCATTGGGACAGGCGTTGGTTCGGAGACATCACCAGCAAATGCAACACAGGGAATGTGGACGCCTCGTGGCGAACCCACGAACCGAAATCCGGTTCGAACAGCACCGAAGCAAGCACATAGCCCAGGAAAATCGCAGTGGCCAAAAACTGCTTTTCGTCATCCACCTCGTCAATCTTGCCGAAAAGGTGCGCCAAATATACGGTCACCGCCACCTGGAAGCAGACGAAAGGAATGTACTGAACACCCATTACAGCCAATTCGAACGGAATCATCATACGAACCGCGTTGATCAGGTAATTCAACAGGAATAACGGCAGATTCGTGGAATTGTCTCCACCGACCCAATTCTTGATGACGGTAACGCTATCGACGTCATCCTCGCGCCCTGCAAGACTGTAGTCTCGGATACCCATGATCTGCTGATATTCGCCCGGCAGGACCACGCTGGTTGCCACCATCATCACGCAGACCAGCACATACATCGCCACTATTGTGAGGATGATCTTGATCGCAGGCGGAATCTTATGCCGGCTACGGAAAAACAGCAGAACGCAGTAAATGGCAACAACGAGCGCGGCAATCAACACGTAGTACGAACGGAATACCTTGCTTTCATAATACAGAATCACCGCAGCGATGCCGATTTTCACAAAGGGTATGTCAATCGGCAGGAGCAATACCGCATACACCGCCAAGAAGAACAGGAACTGAATGGAATCCTTGCCTATGTTGAACACGTAAATATTCAACAAACCGATGCAGGCCAAGAAAAAGATGGTCTGTATCATATCGGGCTCAGGAAGTCTGAGCAGCATGACAAACACCAGCAACGTCAGTACGAGGCCAAGGAAGGTGCTCCACTGATTCATCGTGGTAAAACCAAAGATATTGATAGATTTGAAAAAATTCGATGCGACGACGTAGGTACCACCCCACGCCTTTACATTCCTATCACCGATAGACATACCCAAAATACGTCTGTTGTCGTAGAAGTATTTCGCCGGAAGCATCAAAGTTATCAATTTGGCTATTACCATTACGACGAAAGTGAGCAGAAGCGTCGCGTTTTTATTCCGGTTTTCCCACCAGCCGACTTTCTTTTCGAGTTCAAGCTCATTGCCCATGAATCACAACCACCTCAAATACGCGCGGAACCAGCCAACGCATCCACATAGAACTTCTGCAGCCACTCCGCGTTGGCTTTAATATCAAACCCCGCATCGGTCACGATGTCAGCGCCATTGGCACGCTCCGACTTGTCGTGTGCGGAATACTGGTCCCATATCTTCTTGGCCCATTGCGAAGGCGAATCGTCCAAACCGATAATCTGCACGTTGCCGGTCACATCACACTGCTTGGGCACGCGGTCGGAAATAGTGCAAGGCAATCCGGAGGATTGCGCCTCGATCATGGTCACGGGCAATCCCTCATACAGGCTCGGCAGAACAAAGGAATCCATGCCCTGAACCAATCGGTTCACATCGGAACGCACGCCAAGGAACGTCACGGCATCGGTCAAGCCAAGCTCTTTCACCTTGGCTTTGATCTGGTTCTTCAACTCATCATTCAGCTCTCCGCCGCCCACAAGCCACAGAACGCTGTTCGGATGCTGCTTATGCACTTGCGCAAAGATATCAATCAGAAACACATGATTCTTTTGTGGGAAGAAGCGCCCCACATGGCCGAGTACAAAAGTGTTCGGATCGGTGACGCCAAATTCCTCACGTACCTGCCTGGCAATGGCGGAATCATACCGATAAGCCGATGTGTCGATGGCATTGCGTTGCTGAATCACCCTGCCACGATTGTTCTCGCCGAACAGCCAATCCCCCGCCTCGGTACCGCAGGCGAACATATGGGTCACATATTTCGGCAGACGCATACGGAAATACTCACGGAAAATGGATTTCAGATTGAAGCCGACCGGACGATTGTGCGCGTGCGCAATGCGGACCGGAATACCCTGTTCAGCCGCCACACGCAACGGAAAGTAGCTGCGTTCCTCAAGATTCGAATGAATGATCCGATATTCAGGATGCTGCTTAAGAAATGCGCGGAACTCACGCTTGTACCGCGCGAAATACTGCGGATACATCGGGCACATGCGGTAAATACGCCCGCCAAGCGCCTCGATTTCATCTTCGTAGGCCGCACGGTAGTCACGGTTCACCAAAAAATCGTAGGTGACCTTACTGCGGTCAAAATGACGAAGATAGTTCATCATCATGGTCTCGGCACCGCCACGATCCATCACAGTGTCGAGCACCAGCACTCGAAGCGGAGTGTTCTCAGCCATGGCGAACCTCTTCCTTAACCAGTTGTTGGCGCAAACGGACCACGGTATTGGAAGGAATGGCTTCCGCTATCACGCAGCCGGCCCCGATCACGCAGTTATCTCCAATGGAAGCGCCTTTGAGAATCGTCACGTTGCTGCCAATCCAGCAGTGCTCGCCAATCACCACCGGTGCGGTGGAATAGCCCTGCCCTTTGATGGTCTCTTCGGAATCGGCGAAACGATGGTTGTGGTCGTACACACGCACGTTCTCGCCGAAAATCGTTTCGCTGCCGATTCGAATCTCTTCAATGGCGTGCACGGCGCAATCGTTATTAAAGAAGACATTATCTCCGATGGTAATGGTGCCACCCATCTCAGCCGTCAGTTGCAATCCCCTACGGAAATGCAACGATTTGCCCCAACGGATGGATTTGCCGTAAATGACCTTGTACAAGGCCTTCAACAGCACACCGGTAAACCGGTACCACAACTTCACCACTACCATCGGATCCTCTTGCTATCTCACGAGCTGACAAATAAGTCAACTAGGTCAACAATCACTTTTGGGAATTCTTGACACGCGACTTATCGCTCTTCTTGGAAGAGGCATCGTCTTTATTGTCGTCCTTATTGTCTTCGTAATAGTAGTAGCTGGATCGGTTGCCCTTGCTTACAGGAACCATGTTCAGCACCACGCCACGAATGGTGGCCCTGGACACACGGAACTCCCTCACCACTTCGCGCAGTGCGGACTTCTTCGCAACACCCTGGCCCACAACCAGCAACAGCACGCCACCCTGCTTGGCAAAGACAGCGGCATCATTGGCCACCGTCATAGGCGCGGTATCAACAATGACGTAATCGTAACGCTCGGAAGCCTGATCAATCAGCTGATGCATGGCTTCAGATCCCAGAATGACGCCGGACGGGGTCTTCCGCTCCTCAGAGGGGAGAACGTGCAGATACGGCTTCCAGTACGGCTGGATAGCCTCACTGGCGGATACATCCCCTTCCAAAAGCGAGGACAGGCCAATGCCACTGTTCAGACCAAGCATGCCGGCCACAGACGGATGTCGAACGTCGGCATCGATGAGCAATACGCTCTTTCCCTTTTCCGCAAACGCAGCGGCCATATTCACGGACATCGTCGTCTTACCCTCACGAGGATTGGAGGAGGTCACGATGATGACGTTTCGCTGGTTCAAATCCTTGGGCGCGACGAAAGAGACATTCGCAATCAGTCGGCGAATCTCCTCGGACGCACGGCCACGAGGCTTGGCGATAACCTCAGGAACACCCTTGGAAGCATCATGCGTTTTCGGCACGGAAGCAAGCACAGGATCGCGAACGATGGACTGCACCGTTTCAACATCGTTCACATCCTTGGACAGCATCTCACAAATCAGAGCGCCCAGCATCGCAATGATGACAGCCGCGGCAAAACCTATGGCAAGGTTCGATTTGATATTGGGCGACGACGCGACGCTAGGTTCCACCGCCGCCTGAATAACGGTAAAAGTGACGCTCACACCGGAATCAGCCATCGAGTCCGCCTGATTTTTCAACTGCCTGGCCAACTCATTGACTATGTCCACAGCCTGCTTCGGATCGGCATCACGGGCATAAAGGTAGACAATGGAAGATGAAGTGTCAACCGACGCACTGACGCTGGAGCGCAACGCAGACACCGAGGTATGAAGACCCAGATTATCTATGACAGCCTGCAAAACCTTATCGGACTGCGCAAAATCAGAATACAACTTCGTCGGAGAAGATGTATTGGTTGATTGCTGCACAGCTCCGGTCACTTCACCGCTAGATGAGACATAATTGTACTGTGCAAGAATCTTGGAGCTTGTCGCATACACTGGCGTAGTGGTAAACGTCTCACCTGCGACCGCACCCATCACCACACAAAACAGTATAATTTCCACGATCCAGTGCTTCTTGACAGCCTTCAGCACGTCCGATATAGTCATATTCCCTCTCATTCCCATGTTGAAGCAAAATACCCAACTGATGAGAAACGCTTAATACTTCATAGGCTATATTACCGTTCACCCCGACAAAGGGGTTGCTGTGGCACCTTGCCACCCCTGCAACCGTTTTCTTCGGAGGCAACAAACCCTCTCATAGGACTAATCACGGGAAGGAACCAACTGCTTACCCGCAAGTCACCCGCGAGTCACCCGCGAGCGCGACTCTGCAGAAACGTCAGCTTTCAGGTATGGCTTGCGCCGGGCAATTATGCAGCACCGAAAGCATCGCCTGCTTCTCCTGTGTGGTCACCGTCAAACCGTATTTGTCTTTCACACCAATCTGGCGAGCCACATATTCGCAGCGGTAATCACTGTTCGTAGGCAGCCAATATGCGGCCGATGCTGACCCCTTCGACTGGTTCGCGGGGCCGTCGACGGCCAGCAGGTTATACATGTCGTTGCCATACTGATAGCGCTTCGACTGATCCCACTGGCTCGCGCCAGACTGCCAGGCATTCTCAAGGGCCACGACATGGTCGATCTGCACCGCGCTCGACGTATCCCGACCACGTTGGAAATAAATCGTCTGACCGGTATACGGATCGTTCAACACGCCCGACTCGACACTGCAAGACGTACCCTTGTATTGCACGTCCGTAAGATCACGGGCGAGCACATCCTCACGGACGTCGCAGCCGTTGCCGTCCTCATCGGTCTGACGGTAGCCGAACAAATCGCGATCGTAGCCGTCCGTGCTGGGCTGGTCGTCAATCGTGAGGGTTTCCAACGTTTCCGCAGCGCTGCCGGTCGCCGTGTACTCGCCCGTGATCTCGCCAACGGTCGGACTGATCTTCGGAGTGAACCAGCCGAGGGAAATGCCAACAACCGCCGCGATCACCAGCAGACTCAGCAAACGTTCGATCAGACCATTCACGTTGAAACGCTTCTTACGGAAACGGGACGATTTGCGGCGGCGTGACATGTGAATTCCTTGTTGGTGGTGTTGTGATCGAACCGGACCGACCGGATCGAACCGGACTGGCCCAGATTAAACCGGACCGGACTGAATCAGGCGTACGTGAAAGTGAGCGGATCGTGGCCGGCGCGGGTCGGACCATCCAGCTCATCAATCGCGGCATGCTCGGACGGGTCGAGCACAAAACCGAACAGGTCGAGATTTTGCTTCTGCCTGTCCGAATGAACCGACTTGGGAATAATGATCGTACCGTTTTCAATATGCCAGCGCAGAATAACCTGTGCGGGAGTGACGCCATGTGCTTCGGCGATGCGCTCAATCACGCCATTTCCCGCATTCAAATCGGCACCGCGGGCCATCGGCGAATACGCTTCGACGGCAATGCCGTGCTCCTTGCAGTACGCGACCACTTCGCGCTGCTGCCAGGTAGGATGCAACTCAATCTGGTTGACCGCCGGATACTCGCCGGTCTCCGCATGCAAGCGATCAAGATGCTCCGGAAGGAAATTGCACACACCCAACGTCTTCACGCGTCCTTCGGAGCGGAACTCCTGGAACGCCTTCCACGTCTCGCCGGAACGCCAGTCGAACGGAGTGGGCCAGTGCAGCATGTACATGTCAACGTAATCGAGCTGCAGGAGGCCGAGTTGGCGGTCGAAAGCCTTGCGTGCGGAGTCATACCCCTGCTCGGAATCGCGCAATTTGGTGGTGACCCACAGATTCTTACGATTCTCACCCTGTGTGAAGCCCATGTTCTTCAGCGCGCGGCCCACACCGGCCTCATTATTGTACCCGGCGGCGCCGTCGATATGGCGGTATCCCACTTCGAGAGCGCCTTCCACCACCGGAGTCACGCCTTCGTCGTCAATACGCAAAACACCGAGGCCGATCTGGGGAATCAGATTGCCGTCGTTCAGGGTGATCATCGGAGTATGGAAAACGGCCATGGGTTCGCGTCCTTTCACGTCTGGAAGTGCTGCGTTACAGCTTAACCCAATTCCGGCCGTTTCTACGCGCTGGCAGTGGCGCGAGTGGTGTCGCGAGGGATGGCGCGAGTGGTGGCACGGGCGATAACACGCGACTGGGTGGTGATCAGTTCCGGTTCAAGATGGCGCCCGCCAATACGGTCCACGATGCGATTGAACGCGGTAGGCGCGGTCCAATCAAGGCAGGAATCCATGGTGGTCAGCGGCGGCTGGAAATACGCGGCTTCCTCAATATTGTCAAAACCGATCACCTGCACTTGGTCGGGCACACCGATATTGTTGGCGGCCAAAGTAAACAAGGCACCCAACGCCAGTTGATCGTTGAATGCCACAATGCCATCGAACGGCACGCCGGAATCGATGAGTTCCTGAGTCACCCGGGCACCGGAGCCGATGGTCCAGTCATAGCCGGTATTGCCGAGCAGACGCGGATCAAAGGCGATTCCTCGAGCCTCGCACGCCTCAAGCACGCCACGCATACGCAATTGTGCATTACCCTCCGTGGAATCGAGCAGGCCGCTCAAATTCTCAGGAGCGGTTCTGGCTCCCACCACGGCGATTCGGGTCGCGCCCCGGTCAAACAAATGTTCCGCAGCCTGCCTTGCCGCCAGAATGTCATCGGGGGTCACGTGATCCGCTCTGCCGTACGTGCCACGCGCGCCGACGCAGACAAGAGGATAGTCGACGTCGAAATCCTCCGGAGACAGATCCTCAACTTCGGAAATGGAAAGGATCATGCCGTCCGACACAGTGGTGTTGAATCCTTCGAGCAGTGCGCGTATCCCACCGACGGAACCTTCCGCGTACGTGGTGACATAGACGGAATAATCATGCAGTCGAGCCGTATCGATCACCCGATTGGCCAGTTCAGCCAAATACGGCGCCGTAAGGCTCGGCACGGCCAACGTGATGAAACCCGTATTGCCACGATTAAGGTTGCGGGCGGCCACATTCACCCTATAACCCAGCCGGTCAATGACCTCCTGCACCTTCTCCCTCGTGCTTTCGGACATACGGCCGCTGTTGTTGATCACATTGGACGCGGTTTTAAGCGAAACGCCGGCCTCCTCAGCCACATCGCGTAACGTGATGCGCCTCTTGTCCTGTTTCGTTTCGCTCATTTCAAGTCCCTCGCGTACTTTCTAGCCTATAGATGGCGGATTTTAAATCTAAACCGAAATATTACCGCGCTGTTGCAAGGCCAATACCTCGGGTATAGACGATTCATCCGCCATCTATAAGCGAAATACATCGAGTGGTGGCGTTCCCTTGTCAGTCACGAGTGCCACCACGAATGTCACCACGAGCGCTACCACAAGCACCGTCACGCATGCCGCTTGGTAATCAGCATGCCGTTGCGGTGAATGACGTAGGAACTTGATTTCTCCGCGCCGGCCGGCCCAGTTGACTCGGTTGACTCGGTTGACTCGGTTGACTCGGCACGGAACAGGCAGATTGGGCTACCTTCAATGCCGTGCAGCACAACTTCGCGTTCACCTCGGGTCATATAGAAATCGAAGGTAGCGTCCGCCGATTTGCGCACAGTGTGCAGCACATCACTTCGTTGGATGACTTCTCCACCGCTGGAGGTTGCGAGATTCGCACGGATGAACCTGGCCAAATCAGCCGTGTTCAAATCGCATCCCACGAAATAGGTGGCACCGGAGCCGTATGGATTACGGGTGATGGCGGCCGAGCCGTCCAACTCCCACTCGTCCGCGGCCTTTCCCGAATATGTGGCAAGCACTTCCGTGTCGGGACCTTCCACATTCACGTCGTTCTGCCACAGGCGGGTCACGGCACCTTCCATACCGCCACCCAACTCGATTTCGAAGGGCTCGCCTTCCGCCTCGCGTCCAAGAATATTGAATTCTTCGCCGCGAACGCCAAGCATCTTGCGAAGCAAACCATTACCGGCACCCGGATATCCGCCAAGCCAAGTGTGGAAATGCTCATCAAGCAAACCCGTGGCATAACCGATGACCACCCGACCACCGGAAGCCGTGAAATCGGCAAGCCGCTGCGTATCGGACGCGCTCAGCAGCAGCACACTCGGCAACACCACCGTGGAATACATGCTCCAGTCGTATTTGAGCGGCACCACATCGGCCCGTTCCCCCGCGTCCAGAAACGCACGATACCAGTCACGTACGTCATGCCAATGGTTGAGCTTTTGACTCGGCAGGGTCTCGCAACGGGTGGCCCATTCGGATTCGGCGCTGAAGAGAATCGCCGTGTCCGAGCGCTCAAGCGTGCTTCCCGGCACGCCTGAGACGCTGAGACCGTTGAGCATCTCTCCAAGCTCGCATACCTGGTGGAATATTTTGGTGTCTTCGCCGCCATGCGGCAGCATGGCGGAATGGAACGCTTCGGCCCCAAATGCGGAAGCCCTCCATTGGAAGAAGTTGATGGCATCGGCCCCCATAGCCACGTGCGCGAGGGAATCACGGATAATCTCACCCTTGCGTTTGCGCACATTGAGGGGTTTCCACTGCACCGCCGAAGTGGAATTCTCCATCACATACCAAGGTTTGCCAAGGGAGAGCGAATCCATGAGCGCGTCGGAGCAGATCAGTTCGTCAAGATGCGACTCGCCTTCGTGGAAGTAATGGTCGTTGGACACGAAATCCACTTCCTCGGCCCAATCCGCATAGTCCATGCAGCATTGGTCGGTGGAAACCATGAAATTCGTGGTGAATGGCTTGTCTGGGCATATCTCGGCGATGGCGTCCCGCTCGGCTTTGTAGAAGTCAAGCAAGGAATCGTTGCCGAAACGTTCGTAATCGAGCTGCTGACCGGGATTCACCATGGAATCGGCGCCCATGAATCTCGGAAGCAGCACTTCGTCGAAGGAATGGACCTCCTGCCCCCAGAAAGTGGTTCCCCACGCCTTGTTGAGCATGTCAATCGTTCCATAGCGGGCCTTGCACCATACTCGGAACGCCTTCAATGCGTCGTCCGAATAATCGTGACGATTGTTCCAACCGTATTCGTTGCCCATGTGCCATGCGGTCACGTACGGATTGTCGCCATAACGTTCGGCCAATTTACGACACATGGTCAACGCGTATTCCTTGAATACCGGACTATTCGGACTCCACGACTGGCGCGCTCCCGCACCGATCGCATGACCGTACTTGTCTCGCGGGAGAACCTCCGGATGCGATTCATACAGCCATAGTGGCGCGGTAGCGGTGGCGGACGCCAGATCCACCGCGATGTCCGCCTTGCCGAGCTTGTCGATGATACGGTCAAGCCAGCCGAAATCCCACCGATCTTCAGCAGGTTGAATACGGTCCCAGCTGAAGATGGCGAGAGCCACCGTATTGACGCCGGCCTTGCGCATCAGTCGGATGTCGTCGTCCCATACCGATTCCGGCCACTGGTCCGGATTGTAATCACCACCGAACGCTATCGCCCGTCCGCCGCCCGTAAGCAGGTTCGGCCATTTGAACGCACGCCGCATGTTGCCCCTCCTATCGTTGTGTTTGCCGTGTCGCCTATTCCTTGACCGCGCCCGCGGAAAGACCGGACTGCCAGTACTTCTGCAG
>CAVEXE010000025.1:0-16616 GCA_963619615.1 Senegalimassilia sp.
TGGGAAGAGTCCCTGAACGCGTACATCGCGAAGGAACTTCAGAAATAATTTTATGCACCAATGACATGAGGCGTTTGGGTGAACCACTGATACTGGCTCACCCAAACGCCTCACTCGTTAGAGGGTGAAGGATTACTTCTTGCCCTGGAGTTTGCGGGCTGCCACCTTCATCAGCTCGCGTTGCTTTGAACCAGATGGGGCTAGTGCATCCACGTATTTACGGATCGGACTGTCTTCGGCGAGGGCACGCTCATGATGCTCTACCGGAGCGGGCTTTTCGACTCCGCTCATGGAAGCAATCATCTGTGAGATGAAGGGAGTTTCCTGAGCGTAGCTCCAATAAAGCGGGGCGAAGTCGCACCATGGATTTTTCCACGGCTTGTCAAAGCCGGCGTAATGAACGATTTTCGGTGCCTTACGAGATTCCATGTAAGCCTTGTACACATCCGCCGGAGCAAAATCGAATACGCCATTAACACGGCCTGCGCAATTGTGCATCACATTCCACGAATAGTCCAGATATGTGACCTGCCCCTCGCATTCCACATTCAAGATATCTTGATCGTTGTAGATGTAACCTGGCTTGGAAGCAATTTCCAACCATTCTCGCACCGTGTGGATTTTGCGCATACGATCGAGATTCATGACTAGCACTCCGGCTTGGAAATAGCCATAAGCATTACGCATATGCAGTTGCTTCTTTACGTATTCCGCGCGCTCGCCGTTCTTCATATTGAGATTTCCGATGAAATCAATATCAGGCACTGCGGCGATGGCGTTATGTCCAAGTTCCGTGTCGAACAGTGGAGAAACATCGCCGTCCACCACTAGGTCGCAATCCAGGTACAGGAGTTTTGAGTAGAACGGCAGCGCCTCCTGAATGATGAAACGATAATATGTTTCCACGCTGATATGCGCGTTGTTGGTAGTCAGGTTGAAGCCGTCAATATAACGGCTTACATCGTAAAAGCGCACTACGGCATTCGAGAAACGGGAGAGGAACTGTTTGATGTACTGCTTGTTCTCTTCGGTGATGTCACGTTCCAATACGATTACGTCGTAGGAATGGTTCGATGATGCGTTCTTCAGCATCGAATAAATCGAGGTTGTAAGCATCGGGACGTAATTGTTGTCGGCGGCGAAGACCACGGGTACGATGTTACGGTACTTGTTGCTAAGCGGCGCTAGCTTGTTGAAGGGCTCGGGGTGCGTAAAGTGCACGCACTGGAGCTGCTTGGTCTTCCAATTTGCGCCAGTTCGCTTTTTATGCGCGATGAAGATATTCAACAGTCGTTCGGACAGATGACCTACCGTGCGTGTGGTCTGTACGTCCATCCTGCTGAAATCGGTTGCTTCCGCGAACTCGTCCAACAGCGGGAACAGCCATTCGTTGTATTCGAAGAAAATCTCCTTCTTCATGATGAACATGTTGCAGAATGCTGCTTTTCTGCCGTTCAATACGGCATCGGCATCCACTTTGTACTCAGGGTGACGTGCACACAGAATGTCATACATGTGGCGAAGATCTTTCAACCGTAGGTGCTTGTCTGCATCCCAATGCTGCTTGAGGTTGGAGAATCCGCCGATGCGACGGACGTCATTTAACGGCGTGGTGATGATATCCCATCCTTTGACGGCTTCGGCGATGGTCTTGTCATCGATCCCGTACTCGTTGGCAGCGTGGTCATCTATATATGAATCAATGATTTCGCCGAAATCATTTTCTTTATGGGAAGTTTCAGTGAAATCGAAATAACGACGATAATGACAAAAACCGTAGTAATCGGCGTCTATATTTTTCCACGCCCAGTATTGAGCCGTTAGTTCGCAATATCGCGGATTTTTGCTGGATATATTTTCGCCTTCGTCATCATGCAGCATGTTTTCGAAGCGTTCCTTCGCATGCTTCGCTCCTACTTGCACAGGCAGAATGCTTGATCCTTCCGGGAAAGCTGCCTGCTTATGAGCCGACACGAAGATCTTTACATCAGGATATTGATGTTCCGCAGTGAGAACCATGTGAGATATTCCGCCTTACTAAAGCAAACGTCCTTTCCCTAATAGAATATATGAGAGTACTGCTGAAGGTGGGCGCACTGTAAGTTTTTGTGTCCAAACGCTTCGCACTAGTAGGATAGGACGCTTGTGAAGAACTTTTTCGACAGCCTCAAAAAGAGGTACCACTATGCGATGGTGGTATTCAAGGAACTGGTGAAAACTGATTTCCAATTGCGATATCAAGGCTCATTCCTTGGCATGGTCTGGTCCGTGCTGAAGCCGCTGATGCTGTTCGCGGTGATGTACGTGGTATTCGTGAAATTCCTGAAATTCTCCGATGGCACTCCGACGTTCCCGATTTCTCTGTTGTGCGGTACCTGTTTGTGGAGCTTTTTCTCTGAATCCACGAGCATGGGCATGCAGTCCATCGTAGGTCGAGGTGATTTGCTCCGTAAGGTGCATTTCCCCAACTACATCATCGTTGCGTCCACAACCATGGGATCGATGATTTCGTTGGGAATCAACCTGCTTGTGGTGATTTGCTTCGGCTTCTTTGCCCACGCCCATTACACTTGGCGCGTGCTTTTGGTGCCTCTGAGTATTTTGCAGTTGTATGCGCTTGGTCTTGGCGTGGCTCTGCTGTTGGCTTCGCTTTTCGTGTATTTCCGTGATGTGGCGCATATTTGGGAAGTCATACTGCAGGCTATGTTCTACGCGACTCCTATCATTTACCCGATTTCCATGGTCGCCAATAATAAAGAGTTTTCTTGGGCCGCGGATTTGTTGATGCTTAATCCTTCCACACAGGTGATCATGGACATTCGACACAATCTGCTTTCCCCGGAATATGTTCCTACCGTGTGGAGCATGGTTGATAACAAATTGCTTTGCTTGTTGCCATATGCACTGTCTGCGTTCATTCTATGGTTGGGAATCCACGTATTCCGCAAGTACAGCTCCAAGTTCGCGGAGGTGCTCTAAAAACATGACTGAGGTTGCGATGACTGAGGAAAAGAATGTGGATGAACGCCCTGTAGTGCTCAAAGTCGACCACGTGGCTAAGATGTTCCGACTGCCTACGGAACAGGCCACTGGTCTGAAGATGGCCTTCTTGAATTGGACAAAGGGCATCAAGGGGTACACCGAACAGCATGTGCTTCGTGACATTAATTTCGAAGTGCGCCAAGGTGATTTCTTCGGCATTGTTGGTCGTAATGGCTCGGGCAAATCCACGCTGCTGAAGATTATTTCTCAGATTTACACTCCGGAACAGGGTACGGTGACTGTCAACGGTAAGCTGGTGCCGTTCATCGAACTGGGCGTTGGTTTCAATCCGGAACTGACGGGCCGTGAAAATGTGTATCTGAATGGTGCTTTGTTGGGCTTCGCTCGGTCGGAAATCGACGCGATGTATGACGATATCGTGGAGTTTGCCGAGCTCGAAGAGTTCATGGACCAGAAACTCAAGAATTACTCTTCCGGTATGCAGGTCCGTCTTGCCTTCTCTGTGGCGATCAAGGCTCAGGGAGACATCCTTGTGCTCGATGAGGTCCTTGCAGTGGGTGATGAGGCCTTCCAGCGTAAGTGCGATAACTTCTTTGCGGAAATCAGGAAGAACCCATCCAAGACCGTTATTCTTGTGACGCATTCCATGGACGCCGTGAAGAAATACTGTAATAAGGCAATCCTCATCAAGGACGGCGAGATTGTTGTTTCCGGCAACAAGGATGACGTCGCGGATCGATATACGTTGGAAAACCTTCGACGTGAGGAGAAGGCCGATAAGCGAGATAAGCCGGAATCGGAGTATCCGCTGGGGCTGAATGAAACCGTGCCCGTATTGAAGGTGCGTCCTTCCGGAGAGCCGGTATGCACGCTCGAAGAAGGCTTTAACTTTGAAGTCGAGTACGATTATCGCGGCGATGAGAACTTCTATGTTGCTTTGGCTATGAACGATATCCAAAGAGGCGGGCGCCCGTACGGGGATAGCTTTGATTTGACTCAAAAAGGACATCATGTAGTGCATTTCCGAGTGCCTATGGATCTGTTTAACAACAGTGATTTCCGTCTGGTCGCATCTTTGCATACGTGGGATGGGTCTCACCCGGATACTGCAAAAATGATTGCGTTTACGAATGAGAAAAATTCATGCGATTTTTCTCTGCGTTATGCTAAAGGCAAAGATAACTTTGCGTTAATTAACAAGGTTTCTATGTCGTATGAAAGCCTAGATAAAGATTTGGCCACTAGGCAAAAGATGTAAATATACGAAAATGAAGGCTGCTTATTGCGTATTTCAAATATTGCGATAAGCAGCCTTTATTTGTTGGTTTTGTCTTATTGTTGTGTATGTTCAATACTAGGTTAATCAGGGTCTCTTTTAATGGAAATCCAGAAGTAAGGTCAACTGAAATGGCTTAGCTATGCAATTTTGTAATTTCCGGTATCACGGGGATTGATGTTGCGATTAACATATAAATCACCTGTTATTTTTTGATACCATTTAGAACTGAAATAATTTTCCTCTTCGATATATTCACTATTATGAATTTGAGGTATTGTGTCTTGCGGTTGATTCCAGTACAACCGTGCTTCTGGATTAAATACTGTAAGATATCCACTCATGTTGATTTTGAGGCAGATGTCTATTCCGCTGAGAAAACCAGTCATTTTTTCGTCAAATCCATCAACGATATTAAAAGCTGTGCGCCGTATCATTTGACAGGCGGCGGATACTGCTGTGCAATCATTGGGGTAGCGAAGTGTTTCCATATACCCATTTTCTTCCATGGGAATAAAGGTATTTAAGAAGGTCACGTAATTAGAGGATGCCCATATGCCTCCATGATGTACGAGACCGTCGGGGGCTATTAATTTGGCTCCGACCACACCGACTTCAGGACGTGCGAAAAAATCGGACATGGAATTAATCCAATTTGTATTGATTACGTCCATACCATAGTCAAGGAATAGTAGGATTTCTCCATCACTTTGGGTGGCGCCAAAGTTGTACATGGCGGATCGATTGAATCCGTTTTCGGGCCAAATGGCTACGCTCACTCTGCTATCGTGCCCATGGTCTTCACCGCAGCACGTGAAAGCGTCTTTTTGATGACTGTTGTTTTCAACCAAAATAATCTCGTAGTTCTCATACTCCGTTTTTGTGAGTATGGATTCAACACAATCGTGCAAAGACTTATTGTGATTCCGAACGGGGATGACAATGCTCACTTTTGGCTGAGAATCAGCGATATAGCGAGGTCGATAGTTGAAAGGCCGTTCTTCTTCCTGAACATCCACTCGTAGACCGATGCGTTCAAAATGTCGTTCCAGCGCAATTTTTCCTGCGACGTGTGCGTACGGCTTGCTGTCGGGATTGGTACTGGTTGAATTCTGATGCACCCTCCAGTGATATAGCATGTATTGCACGTTGACCACCGCACGTGCCTTTTCGCAGCATTTCAGCGTCAGGTCGTAGTCTTGAGCGCCACTGACGTCGGCAGGAGAAAGCTCTACTTGTTCGAGCACATGCCGACTGACCATCAGCATATGCGTTATGTAGTTATGGGCATAAAGCAGATCAACGTTGTAAGATGGCTTGAACGTAGGCCACCTGTACTGGCCATTGTCGAGCAGATCTTCGTCGCAATACAGCACGTCTGCTGTCGGCTCATTATGCAAGGCGCAGACGTATCGATACAGTGCATCCGGTTCGATCACATCGTCATGGTCGACAAACGCGATGTAATCGCCATGGGCTTCGCGAATGCCTATATTCGTGTTTTCGGCAATGCTTCTGTTGGTCTCGGTGATAACGTGAAAACGCGGGTCTGAAAGCTGGCTGAGCAACTCATTGATCGGCTCGGCTGAAGTTTCGTTACCGCTGACATTAACGAAAACGACTTCAAAATTGTCGTAGGACTGAGCTGTAAAGCTATTGATTAGTGCTTGCAGATATTCTACTGGTGGTCGAAAGACGACGGTAATGATACTGATGAGCGGTTTTTGCGCGTCGGTCCATGATGCGCAGAGCTTGTGTTGGTTGTGAATATCGGAGGCAGTAGCGCGATGATGCTCAAACCACTGGGGATATGACTCGTCGCACGAGGCATGCTTGGTGAGTTCATAGGCATCTCTTACCAAGCCGTCAAACATTGGAGGAAGAACGCAGGTGAAACAAGCATCCTGCTGATCAGGCTTGGCTTGGATGCAAAGCGTTCTATTGCTATCCACAATGATGGAATATGTGAGCTCATGAAACCGGCTCGCAGGATCTTGGGGATTTGGGACTACCGAATTCCCAAGAAGGATGATTTCTGGATTAGCCTTGTGGGCGGTGTCATCGTATATGCTGACAGTACACCGCTCATTTTCCGCTAGGTACGGGTATCTGACTTGGAATCTGCATGAATAACGTTGATTTCCTGCGGGGAAGATGCCGATTATGTGTAGTTGCGGCAGCCCAGAACCGCGGCGCCGCTCAATATCACGAATTTGCGATGCGAGTTCTGGATGATGCCTATAAGTTAGTCTCGATTTGATTTTCGTGGTCAATGGGTTGAAAGGAATCGCCCCAACTTCGGTACCTGTCTGGGTGTCTGTAACAAGTATGGTGAGTTTCGCATTATCAAGTAGCGGTACGACCACTACGGATTCGTATGTGCTGTTGGAAACGCTGCGATGCCGGCAGCGCGCGGACTCATCCTCGCCGGGAAAGTCTAATGGTATTACCGGGCAATTGAATGGCGAGCCGTCATCCATGGTAATGGAAGCCTTAAGATTGACGGGATTGACAGTGGTATTGATTTTTACGTATCCTTTACCGTCTCCCCGGCATAATCCAAGAACCTGCACAGACATCATGCCTCTTTCGTTGGTGAGCCCAGCCATTAAAGAAATGCTTCTTTCGCATGTCTTTCGAACGTGCGTCATTTTATCGTTCATCGCGTACAGTTCCCAGCTCGATGGAGAAAATTGTGGTTTGCGTTCGGTCGCTATCATATTTGATGAAAGAAATTTTGAAGGACGTATTGCTGTAGAGCGTTTGGGAGTAAATCCGTGGGTTTTTGGGAAAAGGTTGTAGCGCGTGCTCGAAAGCATTGCTGTTTAACAATATCGATCGTTTTTGCCGTGATTGCGGTAATCGTCGGAATCATGCCATTTATGCCCGTCAATATTTATTACAGGGCGAACTTCAACGATAATGTATCGGCGGAATCCGCTTCATTCATTTTCGATTCATATGACCCCAAGCCTTCTCTTTCGACGCAATCCGCTAATATTGATGGGGCAACGGTGTCCATACGTGTGGATCCAGTGAACTTCGCGTCATCGAATATGTCTCTTGGCTTAAAAGATGTCGGCGATGACGCTCAGATATCTTCCATTGTCGCAGTAATCCGTAGCGGTGGAAGAGACTGGTGTACGGTCGCAACGCTATACCTTGACTCAATTCACTCGGAGCGTGGACCGGATGGTGTTACGTTCGATGTGAATGAGCATGATTTCGCTCGCTTTGTTAAGCTGATTCGGCAAAAATCCGCGCTAAAGGCCGCGATGTTAGTGGTGCTTGGCCTGTTCTATGTGCTGATCATAACTAGGTTAACTGTCTTCCGGAACGTACGACGAGGATATTTCGTGGCATCCGGCATCGTGGTGGCTGGGGTCGTTCTTTTCCTGGCATATCTGTGGTTCGGCAGAGCTGACCTCTCAACGAGCAGATTTCCTTACAAGACTATTGTCACATTGCTGGTCGTGACGATATTGGCTCTGATTGGTGTGAACTACAGGTTCCGTCATGCGTCAGCTTCCAGACGTGGCCTGGTGTGTCTCGCCGATTACGCAGGAGCGACGATATTCGCCATCGGACAGTTTTTGGTATATCTCAAATACTATTCGCATTCCAATGACGAGATGGCCCATCTTTCATATGTGGCTTATGAACGGGTGCATAATCAGTTGCTGCCGGCATTTGAAAATATACGTATCTATGCGGATGCGGTGGATCCGACGGGGCATATAGATCTGAAGGACTTCGTACAGTTTAATCAGCTGGGCCATCCTCCGCTGTACTACCTCATTATGAGTCACATGCCAGGCATCAGTAACGTAGGCACAAACGTGACGTATCATCTTGGTCTGTTGCGTTGCGAATCGTTCTGTCTGGGTCTGGTCGGTATTCTGTTGTGTTTTTACATGGGATATACAAGAGTCCCTAAGATTCCATTGCTGCATCTTGTCTTTGCACTGATTATCGTCAGCCCGCCTAATTTGATCTTTATCATGAGCGGGCTGAACAATGACACTCTAGCTTTTACTTGCGTTACGGTTTTTGTGTTTGGCTGCGTACGTTTTGTGGAGCGGCGGTATACGAAACTTACGTTTTTCCTTATAGCTTTGGGCATTTCCTCATCTCTGCTGACAAAACTCACTGCAGGAATGGTGGTTTGCTTCACTGCGGTAGTCATAGTTGCCTATGCGCTGCTGCGAGAACGCGACTCGAAAGCGTTGCTGCGTAAGGAATTCGCTATCTCTCTACCGATTTATGCTGTTCCTTTGGCATACTACGCAATGCTTATTAAACGCTATGGTACCGTACAACCAAGCTATCAGAAGCTGGCTTTGTCGGAATACCTAGAAGGACCGTTCTACACTCCGATTACTGAACGCCAGGATATGTCCCTGAGCCAGTATGTTGTGTACTACTGGACTAATTTCACCCGTTCTTGGTGTTCTTTCCCGTATGCGTCTGATATTCAGCGTCCGACCCTAACATCGTTCAGTCTCGAGGCCATTGCCATTACCTGCACGCTGCTGCTGCCGATTGGAATTGTTATTTGTGCGAAAACCCGGGTTTCCAGATACATATCTTTTGGGGTTGTCGGCATGTGGCTGGTTTCGTTGTACCAATTCTGGTCCGCGTTGAATGGGTTTTATCGTAACGGTTATACCGGTGCGTTCCAAAGCCGTTATTATCTATGCGTGATTGTGGTCTTTGCGTTCGCTATCATCGCTTTGATATGGCAATTCCTGACGAAGCCCGGTTCTGGAATAGAGGAACGGACATTGACATCTTTCGGAAGTTGGATCTGCGGCTTGTTCGTGCTCATGCTGATGTTGGACGGGTATATTCTTTCGTTCCTGTACCATGCGCCGGAGCTGACGGTTTTTGCCGGCTAAAGTATGGTCTGCGATGGTGCGTAGGATTGACGAAAGTTGATTAAGACTGTTTATGCAAGGGATTGTATGCGACTTTTTATCCAGATTCCATGCCTCAATGAGGAACAGACGTTGCCGATGGTGTTGGAGAAGATGCCTACTGAGATCCCCGGAGTTGACGACATTCAGCTGCTGATCATCGATGACGGATGTTCTGACAAGACGGTCGAAGTGGCCCGGAATCTTGGCGTTCGCCACTTCGTGCATCACGCCAAACCGATGGGTTTGGCTCGTGCCTTCCGTGATGGCGTGGATTATGCGCTTAAACATGGTGCGGACATTGTCGTTAATACGGATGGAGACAACCAGTACCCAAGCGAAACCATCGGGGAGCTGGTGCAGCCCATCATTCGTCATGAGGCCGATATTGTGGTTGGCGATAGACAAACCGCGACTATCAAGGAGTTCAGCTGGTTCAAGCGTAAGATGCAGCACCTCGGCTCCTGGGTAGTCAACAAAGCTGCAGGTACGAACATTCCAGATGCCGCCAGTGGTTTCCGTGCCTACTCTAAAAATTCCCTACTCAAGTTGAATATCGTGACTGAATTCAGCTATTGCATGGAGACCATTATCCAGGCGGGCAATAAGCGTATAGCCATCACTTCGTATGCCATCAAGACCAATCCCAAAACCCGTGAATCTCGTCTGTTCAGCAACATTTTCGAGCATATGGCCAAGTCGGGTGGAGCGATAATCCGTAGTTTCCTGATGTTCAAATCGAACGTCATCTTTAAATGGTCCGCCATTGTTCTCGGGGTTCTGGGTCTCATTCCATTCGTACGGTTTCTTGTGCTTGCTTGTATGGGTAATAGCGCTGGCCACGTGCAGTCGCTTCTGCTTGGCGTCGCTTTGCTGATGTTGAGCGCTTTCTGTATTGCGTTGCAAATCATCTCGGAAGTGCAACGTATTCAACGTAAGTTGGTGGAAGACCAGTTGGAGCGTACGAAAGAGATCCTCTACTCGACTGAATATCAGCGGATATGGGCTCAACAAAACGAGTATGGTGAATTTCCGCCTGCACAGACACTTGACTGACTTTTGAGACTGGGAAGCGAGGTCTTTTCCATGCCGCGAGTTCTGGCATTCGGCACGTATAACGCGCGCAAGCATCCACGGGTCAGCATCCTTATCGACGGTCTGCGCAAAAACGGTTGCCAAGTCGAAGAGATTAACGAGCCTTTGAAGCTCAGCACCGCTCAACGCGTGGAAATTCTTAAAAAACCGTGGAAGGTGTTTGGATTCGGCTGGAATCTGCTGAAATTGTGGTACTTGCTTGTCAAACGTGCCAAAGCGTGGATGAAGTCAAATGGTAAACCGGATGCGGTGTTAGTCGGCTATATGGGCCATTTTGATGTGCTCCTTGCCCGTCAAGTATTCAAAGGAGTGCCGATTATTCTCGATCATCTTATCTTTGCCGGTGATACGGCAAAGGATAGGGGGGCTCAGGGATTGAAGGTCGGCCTTCTGAAAGGGCTTGACAGTATCGCTACGAAGTCCGCGAGTCTGGTGGTGCTGGACACGGAGGAACATCAGCGAATGCTTCGGCAGGGAATCCATAGCATGGTGGTCCCTGTTGGTGCGTCTGACGAGTGGTATTCGGTGGCGGAAACGCAAAAGTCCGATCGAACGATGGATATTGTGTTCTATGGCCTGTATACGCCATTGCAAGGTGCACCGGTGATCGCCAAGGCTGCGCGGATACTTGCGCAACGAGGTGTTGATCTGAATTTCACCTTGATCGGAAAAGGGCAAGATTACGGGGAAGTTCGCACAATTTGCAAGGACCTTGATAATGTTACGTTCCTTGAATGGGTGGAACCGGAGGAACTGCCTTCGGTAATCGCTTCGCATGCCATATCATTAGGCATCTTCTCGACCACTCCCAAAGGTTTGCATGTGGTGCCTAATAAGGTGTATCAATCTATGGCCGCTGGTTGTGCGGTCATTACCAGCGACACCAAGCCGCAGCGCAGAATGCTGGGTGATGGTGTGACGTTCGTTAAACCAGGCAGTGCAAAATCATTGGCTGATGCCATTGAATCTTTGGTGACAACTCCAAGTTTTTTGAGGCAGGCGCAACGAAAAGCATTGGAAAACTCAAAGCGATTCACCGATAAAAACGTTACCGAAGGGCTTGCTCAGTGGATCAAGGATCGTGCGTGAATCAAAAGAACCCGGTGCGATGGCGGGGGTGAAGGTAGGAATCATATGAACAAGCTGAAAAAAGTGTTTAATTCTCCCTTGTTGCGTTGGATTTTCCTTCTTGTTGCGCTTTGCGGCCTTGTCTGGGCGGTCGTCAAGAATCTGGATTCTTTGATTTCCTCGTTGGCTTTGTTGCCATGGTACGTTGCTGTCTTTGCCGTCGTTCTGGCGATAGTGTATGTCTTCTTTACGATGTGGTCGTGGAAGGCCATTCTTAAGGATCTTGGCTCGGATATTGATTGGAGCACTGCGACTCAGCTGTTTGGAGTTAGTCAGATAGGGAAATATATTCCTGGAGGAGTGTGGAACATTGTTGCGGCTGCGGAAATCGGTCGTGACCATGACATTCCTGCTCGACGTTCGGTAACGGCTATGACCGTTGCCGTTCTGATTTCCCTGCTTTCCGGAACGGGCATTGGCGTCATTACGGTATTGTGCACATCCGTATCGATTCAGATACCTACGTGGCTTATTGTTGCGTTGTTGATGTTCCTTGTGATATTACTGATGCCGCCAGTGCTCAATCGTTTGATTGAGTTTGGCTTCAAGCTGTTAAAAAGGCCTGCTCCGGAAAGCCGTTTGACATTCAGCGGTTTGGGATTGGCTACAATGCTGGCGATTGTTGCATGGATTATTTCTGGCGTTCAGATATGGATTCTTGCTTGTGGTTTCGGAGTGAGCCCGTCGGTAAATAGCTTGGCTCTTTCCGTTGGCTCCTACGCTTTGGCTTGGGTGGCTGGCTTTCTGGTTGTTTTTGTGCCAGCTGGTACTGGCATCCGAGAAAGCGTACTTGGAATATTCTTCGTGAGTGTTCTTAATTCTGGTAGTGTTCTGGCGGTCGTGCTGATTAGCCGTATCGCCATGACAATCGCTGATCTGGTGTTTGCCGGTACAGGGGCCCTTCTGAAAATGAAGCGGTGAAGGGCCCCTGGAAAGCGGTTGGATAATGCCGTAAAAGGACTACCGTAAATCAGTCACGTTTAAACAGATCTCGGGTGAAGACCTTGTCTGCGATGTCTGAAAGTTCGTCATTCCAACGATTGGCCACAATAATGTCGGATTGCTGTTTGAACTTGGCCAGATCATGGGTGACCTCGCTACCGTAAAAATCAGGTTTATCGAGTGTGGGTTCGTAAATCACTACTGTTACGCCTTCGCCTTTAAGCCGTTTCATCACGCCTTGAATAGCGGATTGGCGGAAATTATCGGATCCCGATTTCATGGTTAAGCGGTAGATCCCTACCAAAGGATTTTTTGCGTCTCGAACCTTTGCGAGGATTTCATCGGATATGAAGTCTTTGCGGGTGCGATTTGCCTCCACTATTGCCTCAATGAGGTTTTGCGGCACCTGATTGTAGTTGGCGAGCAGCTGCTTCGTGTCTTTAGGCAGGCAGTATCCTCCATAGCCAAAACTTGGATTGTTGTAGCCATCGCCGATTCGTGGATCAAGGCAAACTCCATTGATGATTTCACGAGTGTCCAGTCCTCGGCTCTCTGCGTATGTATCAAGCTCATTGAAATAAGCCACACGCAGTGCCAGATATGTGTTGGCGAACAACTTGATGGCTTCGGCTTCGGTAGTGCCGACTACGATTTTCGGGATACCGGTGCTGCCGTCTGGATTCGTTCTTGTCTGCTCTTCTGAATCAGTGCCTTGTTCAAGAAGAGAAACGAAAACATGAGCGGCTTCTGTCGATTTTTCATCGTGCTGCGGAGCTCCGACCACAATACGACTGGGATGCAGATTGTCATACAGCGCATGACCCTCGCGTAGGAATTCTGGAGAAAACAGGATGCGGTCATCATGCAGCCGTTCACGTAATTGCTGGGTATAGCCGACCGGAATGGTCGACTTGATCACGATCCATGCCTCTGGGGCATACTCACGTACTGATGCAATCGCGGATTCCACGCTGGACGTGTCGAAGTAGTTTCTTTGCTCGTCATAATTGGTAGGGGTAGCTATCACGGCAAAGTCGGCGCCAGAATAAGCGCTTTCCGGGTCAATCGTTGCGCGGAAATCCAAAGGATGCGTGCCATTGGCGTTATCGGTAAGAAATCGAGTGATTTCGGAATCCACGATTGGGCTTCGGCCGTCGTTGAGCAGAGCCACCTTTTCCGGCACGATATCAAATGCGTGAACTTCGTTGTGCTGTGACAGAAGCAACGCGACTGAAAGACCTACATATCCGGTTCCTGCAACCGCAATCTTCATAAACACTCACTTTCAAAGGTTTTATGCAGTCTGTAACTATTGGTCATTGTATGTATAGAGGGTATGCGCAAGAGAGCTCGGTGAACCGCTCGGTTACAGCAAATCCACAAAGCCTGTTTCTTTGAGATAGTTCTTGCCGATGGTCATATCGTATTGAATGAGTTTGTACTCTTGGAGCATGGTTTTGGTTTCCTCTGACAAATCCTTTTCATCGATCATATTGCCCGAAGTATCAAGATAAACTGGTTCATCTGCATCGCCATTGCCGGAGGCGGGAACTGATATAGCCGATACGACCTGATGCATTTGAGTCAGAAAAGCCAGATAAGGACTGACCTTCGCGTTCATATGTGAGGCCAGCTGAGATACGAAATAGTTTGATGATGTGTATGCGGATGATGCATCGTCCAATTTGCTCTGTGCCGAGGACGAAGCATTGTTGGACCAAATAAAATAATCGGTCTCGTGCAAACCGAGAGTATTCTGGGAATCAGAGCTCGCTGTTGGATAGATGCCCGGCAGATGATCGCCGTAGAAAATAACGGTAATCGGTCGGTCAATTTCGTTGAGCTTATTCAGGAATTCTTGTGTAGCCTGATCGGTGTAATTGATGCCCTTTGCGTAGGTCTCGATATTTGTCTTCTCGGAATCTTGAAGATTCTGAGAAGTGTCCGAATCCTTGAATTGGTTGTTCTCGTAAAAATCAGAATAGGGCATATGGTTCTGCATGGTCACGACCTGA
This sequence comes from Senegalimassilia sp., assembly GCA_963619615.1. Classification (GTDB taxonomy): domain Bacteria; phylum Actinomycetota; class Actinomycetes; order Actinomycetales; family Bifidobacteriaceae; genus Bifidobacterium. The sequence continues at coordinate 14,376 of CAVEXE010000025.1, forward strand.
TAGAACATATTGGTGTCGTCTGAATCAATACGTTTAAGTACTTGGGCGTAGAGGGACTCGTCCGAGGCGTACCAAGCAGAATCAATGGGTTGAAGATTGTTGAGCTGTGGTTTGCCGTCCGTGGCATAGAACTTGGAGAATCCAAATTTCTTGTAGTTCAGATCACGGAAGTACATGTTTCGGTTGTACGCATGCAAGGCGACTGAAGAGTCTTCCCCATTTGCGTCATTCCAAGCCTGATTGAATGTATATGACCATTTTAAGGAAGGGACAAGTTGTTGATAGGCAACGGATAGCGTTGAACTATAGTTGGCCATGGATAGGCCTGTCAATGCCTGATATTCGATATTCGCGGTACCTCCTCCGTATCCGGGGGAGAGCATCAAACCGGAAGTTGTCTTGGTCTTCAGCTGACGTATATACGGTATCGGATCTTCGCTGAAACTGACTCCTGGAACACGTGTCGGATCGGAGAACGTTTCGGAAAGCAGCATGATTACGGTGCTATCTGTCAGGTTTTCGGTTCGGTCCTGATTAATCTGTTGCGCGGCGTTGGCGTATTTTTCAGCAATCTCTTCCATAGCTCGTTGGGAATATCCTGCAGGCTTATCCATTGTTTTTGTGTGAGCAAGACGGAGGAAATTAACCACTGGGCCATTATTCGTGGAATCTGCCAGTCCGTTCCATAACTGGGGACTATCGGATAGGCTCTTCGCAAAATTTGTGGACCAATAATCGTTATTGCCGAATCCCCAGGTGAAGGAGAAAACCAGTGCAATGCTCAAAAGTGCAGCCAGCGTACGAGTCGATGTGCCTACTATATTTTTTACGTTGGCAAATGGATGTTTCCAAGAGCAATAAATGAATGCTCTACGTCCGTCGACGAACTGCATAATAATGCAGATAACAACAAGCCATATGACTCCTATGGTTGCGTCATGTACCAAGGCTTGACTGGACTCAGGTATAAAAGAAGCTAGTTCTCCCGTGTTTCCGCCGGTAATAAAATTGAGGTCTGCTGGTAATATCGGTTCGTTTCGGGTTTCCATTTTTATATGGTTTGCAACGGCATATACTGTCATTATTGAGCCGAAAATTGCTGTAGAAACCCAGAATCTGTTTAATATAAATATGAGGGTAAGATATAGTACGCCAAGAATAATAAAATTAAGAAGTACTTGGTATTTTTGTTCAAGCCACATTTGGCAAACAAATTTTGTGGTTTGTCCTGCTACGCTCTTGAGTATTTTTGTAGTCTCATCTATATCTTCTCCAATATTGTATTCGGGTTCTGAATACATGCCCCATTGGATAAAGATAACCTCAAAGGCTGTCACAATAGTGAAGACTATTGCGTATAAGGAGTAGGAAAAACGGTGGCGTTTTTCCCAAATTGGACTAATTTTGCTAGCTATCTCAGTGAGAATTTTATAAACATTTGATCTAGTGAATTGATCCCATGTTTTGTTGATGGGTGTAATTATTCTCTTACCAAACTGTGATAGTTTCTTTATTTTATTGCGGGCTTGTTTTATTAGTTGTTTTGAAGTATTTTTTATATGATTAAAAGGGCGCGGTTCAAAATCCCCCTCTTTTGAAAGGGGGAGTGGTGCGACGTGGGTGGCGGGAGCAGATTGTACGTTGCTGTGCTTCGGATATACGTCATGGAACGTGTGGATGGCCTTGCGCCTGGAGGCTGAACGAACTGGACGAGTGTAGGGCTTTCGCTCGCCATAGCCTGCGCTGATGTACAGCGACTTAGAGGTTGAGTGTTTCCGCTTCCCGTTGAACGTAGATTTATCAACGTATATGGATGACTTTTTGCGGTAACGCGATATTGGCTCGGGCTGTATGTATCGGGGTGTTTTGACAATCCGGCTACGTCGTGGGCTAATAACGGTCGTACGAGATTGCATCATTACATCCTTCTGGCGCTTGTTCATAACATGGCTTCCGCCGAACAGACATATTCTAGTTTTGGTGCTGGATGAGTGGTCTTGAGCGGGGGGAAACTGGTGGTAGGCCCCACGTTTGAAACTTTTTTGCAGACGACTTCGAAGATAGAGGGTCTTCAAAGTTTGGTATAGGTTCCGAATGTATTATCTCGATATTCAGGAAACGGTTTACCCTTGACGAAATATACTGAGTTGCAAGTGCTGAGTGGAGAGGCGAGCGTCATGAAAGGCATTATTCTTGCGGGTGGTTCGGGAACTCGTCTGTATCCGTTGACCACGGTCACGT
>CAVEXE010000026.1:0-15802 GCA_963619615.1 Senegalimassilia sp.
TAGGAATCAAATGATTCCTAGCCTTTGGATTGGTAGCGGGGCATGGATTTGAACCTTGGACCTCTGGGGATATCAGAGGTCCAAGGTTCAAATCCATGCGCTTATCCAAGCTCATTCTAACAGCCTAGGGGTGCATGATGGACCATGAGAAACAAGATCAGCGCACCGGTCCCATGGCGCAGAAGCATCGAAGGGTGGACTGACTCCCTTAAGGCGGCCGGCCTATCAGCACAGACAATCAAAAGCCGTCGATACAAGATGACGCATCTGGCGACATTGCTCATGCCATCAGGTCCCGAGGACGTGACCACGGAACAAATCGTGCGGATTTTCGCACGCCAGCAATGGAAACCGGAAACACGCAAGGCGTACCGGAACACAATCTCGTCGTTCTTCCGATGGCTCCATAAAAACGGCCGGAGAGAGGACGACCCAAGTCTGGACGTGCCACGGGTGAAGAAGCCGCACGCGCATCCCAGACCATGCCCGGACAAATACATCACGGCCGCGATGGAGAAGGCCACGGCGACGGAAAGACTCATGATCCGGCTCGGGGCGGAGTGCGGACTACGCCGCGGCGAAATCGCGCGCGTCCACAGCGACGACGTCATCGAGGACGGAGTCGGCCATTCGCTGATCGTCCGCGGCAAGGGCGACAAACAGCGCGTCGTGCCGTTGCCGGACGACCTGGCGAACATCGTCATGGAGACACAAGGGTATCTGTTCCCAGGCCGGTTCGGCGGCCATGTGGAAGAGTCCTATATCGGGGACCACATCAGCCGCTTGCTGCCGGACGGTTATGGCGCGCACACGCTCCGCCATCGGTTCGCGACGACGGCCTACGCCGCGACTTACGACCTGTTCGTGGTCGCCGAACTGCTCGGCCATGAGTCGGTGGAGACCACGGAGCATTACGTGGCCATGCCGTCCGGCAGGCTCCGGGCCTGCATGGACGCCGTCGTGATCTCCTGACCGCTATCGAATCCGCACGACCACGTCCGTCGACGTGCCGGAACGTTGCCATATGGCCTGGTATCCGTCCCAGTCCGCCATGTGCCACTGCCCATCCTGCGATTCGGTGATGGATACGCGTGCGCCGTCCGTCATGCCGGTCGCGGATGCCATGCAGTCGAACATGGCGGGGCAAGGCCATGCCGTGGTACGTGGCGCGGCGTCAGCCCTCGCTGTCGGCCACGTTGACGGTGATCTCGAGCTGGTCGAGTTTGGCCTTGACCGCGGATTCGACGGACTGCGCGATCTGGTCGGGGTCCGCGCCCATGGCCTTGCTCAACGCCTCGATGGCAGCGGTCTGGGCAGCGAGCATAGTCTTGAGTTCGGTGAGCTTGCCCTGGGTCTCGTAGATCAAAGTGTTATACACATTGCCGCCCGGTGCCGTCGATTCGTGATTGTAGCCCCAGACTTTGCCGCCCAGCTCGTACTGGATCGCGTTGTACATGTTCGGCTGACTTTCGTCGTACCGGTAAGACCACACTTCCGTTGCAATCTGTTTCACTTCATCGGTGGTCAACGCCATATTATTTCCTCCTGTGCTCATGTTGTTTTTTGGTCTGAGATAGCCGAGCAGTCCGGATTTCGTGAGATTGAGCCGCTGTGGCGGGCCCGGGTTCTGGGATAGGCTCAGCAGCGACGCGCCGTTGTCCTGCAGGACGATCGCGACGTGCGACTGTGGATACGCGGCGCTGCCGTATGCCCAGAACGCCACGTCGCCCGGCTGCGCGGACACGTCCGCGCCCAGTCTGTCGAATTTGGCCTGTAGTTCGGTGGCCGTCGTGTATTTCGTCGTCCATACCGAATCCGCGTATCCCGATGTCGTGTTCGTTGCCGCTTGGGGGACGCCATGGCATTCCTGCGCATACGCGCTCCACAGATCCCAGCACTGGCCTCCGAACATGCCGTCGACGTCGGTGGTGACGCCTTCGTGCGCCGTGACGAACTGGTCGAGATCCGTCACCGGGCATCATCCTCCTTGTTCGAGCGGAACAGAGAGAGCAGCCTGCTGTCCTTGAGGTCCGGGTTCACCTCGCCGAGATTCTCGAGGATGCTGGAGAGCTCCGTCAGAACGATGTATGCGCAGGCCGGGGTCACGAGGGGCATCGTGATGCCGATATCCACGACGAGCGTGGCCTGTTCGAGGATCGCGGCGAGGATAACGACGGCCACATATGCGGCCTTGTGGTATAGTCCTTCCCTCATCTTCGCGCTGCTGATGTCATGTGCCATACAGGCCTTGAGCAGGCCGGTCGCGTAATCCATGACGATCATCGCCGCGGTGATGCATATCGCGATCGATTCACTTGAGCTCATTTATGTTTCCTTTCTAGTTCGCTGGCCAGAACGTATAGACGAACCGGTTGTCAGAGATTTGAGATCCTCCACGTCGTGAATATGTGACGACACCGGCGTGTGTGAAAGAGAACCACCCAGGCGACGTGTTGTTGTTGACCGCCGGTGCGATCGACATGTCGATCGGCGGTCGAGCCTCTTCCGGCAAAGTGGCGGGCATTTCGGAGCTCGTCCAACCGGTGGTGCCTGAGTCGGCGAGGAAGACGTACACGTATACGACGCCTCGTTTGATGAGATACCAGCATATCCATGAACTGTTTTGAATGACGGTCGTCTTGTCTTTGTCGTCGGCCGTGTACCAGTACGCGTGATGCCAGCTGTCGCCGGCCCATATGTAGGGGCCGGTGTTGTCGCCGTCGTCGGTGACGAAGCCGGTCTGTCCGATGGTGGCGGTCTCGGCCTGGAGCGTGGCGAGCGTCGTGGCGATCACGGGCGTGGCCCCTTCGGGCGTGGCCCGCTGGTCGACTGTGTGCAATGCCGATTCGACGGTCTCGACCATGGACTTGAACGAGTCCGGCGCGGAAGACACGAGATCCGTGCCCTCGGGGTATGAGAGGCCGTATATGGGTGTGGTTGCCGTCATTGTTTTCCTTTCTATTCAGCGTCGACGTTTTGAATCATCGACAGGTCGCAGATGTACAGGCCGGCCAGCCGTTGCCATTCGACGGCGGGCAGGTCGTTCCATGCGATGGATGTCGTCAGGGCGGGGCGCAGCGCCGTGAGCGTGGCTTCCTGGGTGAGGGTCGGCGTGCCGTCGCGCCACCGGTACGAGAGCGTGCCGCCGATGGTCGTGAGAGGGCCGGTGAAGGCCGGACGGCCGTCGCTTCCGGTCAGGGCCGAGGCTTCGGCCTTGACGATGAGGAACGGGCCCGACGGGCTGGCCTTGTACAGCCATGGCAGCAGCGCGGGGTCGAGGCGCGTGCTGTTGAACGTCACGCTTGTCGGGACCATGCGCAGGTCGTGTGATTCGAGCCATCGGGCGGTGTCGGCGCGCTGCGCGTCCGTGATGGTGGAGACGTCGCCGCCGGTCCACAGGCCGCCCGAGTCGTTCACTGCGAGCATGTCGGATTCGATGGTGAGGCTTTTCTGCGTGATCGTCAGCTGTTCGGGCAGCAGAGTCTGGTCGCCCATCGTGATGTCGACGTCATCGAAGCCGAGTTTGCCGTCGTCGGCCTTGACGCGTTTCGCGGTGATGACGACCTGCGTGAGCGGTTCGGTGATGGTCAGGGTCGTGTCCGCTTCGATGTCCTTGCCCTGGAGCGCGGGACGGTCGCCGGCATCGGTGTGGATGTAGAGCTCGCCCTGTCGTGACATGTAGACGGCGACGTCGTCGGCGAGGCATAGTGGGCGCAGCGACGAGTCAGCGCCGTCGTAGGTCTCGTGCCATTGCGGCAGGCTTGGGCCGGCGGTCAGACGGTGGAGCAGGTCGAGCTGTGACGGATAGTCGGATGACGCGTATGGCGCGACCGATGCCGGCAGCGCCAGACTGTCCAGCTGCGCTTCCGGCGCTCCCTGCGCTGCGGCGCGGCGGTTCAGTTCCGCGAGGCGTTCCAAGGGCGTTCCTATCCAGTGGGCTCCGTCCCATTTCGGGGTTGAGTCGGTGGGACCTTGCGATTGCAGGCGTTTCCAGACCGCCATCCTTGACGTGGCGGAGAGGTTGAGCAGCCATTCCCCGCCGTGGGGTTCAAGACTGCCGCCGGTCGAGACGGTGCCGGCGAATATGGTTTCCGCGGGCGAGTCGGGCGAGTCGGGCGAGTCGGGCGAGTATGACTTGTGGAGTGTGTCGAGAGGGATGCGCAGCCCGGACCAGCTGCCCATCGAGTCGCGCAGGTCCATCCATCGGGGTTGGTCGGAAAACTGCATGATCACTTTCATGCCGGCCAGTGTCAATGCTTGGCCCGCCAATCGGCCGGTCCTGTCGCGCAGCGTGAACGACATGACGGCCGGGCCGGGCTGCTCGTCGATGCCGGACGCGCCCCATTGAATCGTAAACGAGTCCAGCGCGGCGACGTCCTGCGCGGAGTCGTTCACGGGTGTCCATCCGTCGCCGACGTCGATGAACATAAAGCATTGCTGCATGTCACGACCTCCTTGATTCATAGTCGGAAAGCAGTTTTTTGATCGCCTTGGCGGTGCCGTCCTTGTCGACGACCTCGCCTGTGATCTCCACGTTCCAGGTGTTGACGATGGTCGGCGTCGCCGATTGTCCTTGGGTGGAGAGGTTGAGGGGCATGGTCGAGAGCTTGCGGTTGGCGCGTCCGATGGCGGTTTCCACGGAGTCATCGAAGCCGCTGTTGAGTCCTTGGGCGAAGCCCGCCATAATGGCCTTGCCGTGCGGTACCAGCAGGCGTCGGTCGTAGCTGATCGGGCCCTTGTGCTCGCTGATCCAGTCGCCGATGCCGCTGATCCAGCCGGTCACGTCGCTCCACATCGATTTCAGGCCGTCGAGGAAACCGCTGATGATGCTTGATCCGGCGTTGAACAGGATGCTGCCGGCGTTGCCGAAGAAGCCTTTGATGGTGCCCGGCAGTCCACGGAACCAGTTGACCACGCCGTTCCACGCGTTTTTCGCGCCGTTCGCGGCCGAGTTGAAGATGTTGGTGATGGTGGAGCCGAGGCCGGAGAAGAAGCCGATGATGCCCTGCACGCAACCGGACAGGAAGCTCGTGAAGCTCGACCAGACCGCCTTTCCCGTGTTCGTGCAGGTGAAGAAGTAGGTGAGTCCGGCCACGAGCGCGGCGATGAGGGTGATGACCAGCATGATCGGGTTCGCGGCCATGACCGCGTTGAGCAGCGCCTGGGCCGTCGCGGCCAGCCGCATGGCCGTGGTCACGGCGGTGACGACCGCGACGGCTCCGCCGATGGCGGCCACGAGAGGGGTCACGAGGTCAATATTCTGACTGATCCAGTCGCCGACGGTCTTCAGCCAGCCGCCGACAGTTCGCGCGGCCGTCGAGACGGTGTTGAGCGCGTCGCCGAACGTGGTTCCGGCCGACTGGCCTCCGGTCATCGCGTCCGCGACCGCCATGATGCCGTTCCACAATGATTGCAGGCCGTCGCCGACCGATCGCGCGGCGGATTGCAATGAGGTGAACGCTCCGGTGTCCTTGACCTGGTCGAGGAACGTCCGCAGGTTCCTCACGCCGTCGGTGGCCAGGCTGGTGATGGCTTCCGACGCCGTGTTGATGCCGCCGGTGACCGCCGGTTTGAACAGGTTGAACGCGTCGGTCAGACCGCCCACCACGGCGGCCTCGAGGTTGCCCATAGCTCCCTCGATGGTGCTGGTGGACGTCGCGGCATCCTTGGCCACGTCGGTCATGCCGAGGTCCATCAGCGCCTGGTTGAACTCGTCGGCCGTGATCTCACCGGCCGCCATGGCGTCGCGGAAATTACCCGTGTACGCGCCGGCCTGCAGAAGGGCCTCCTGCAGTTTGCCGGATGCGCCGGGGATGGCGTCGGTCAGCTGGTTCCAGTTCTCGGCGGTGAGCTTGCCCGCGCCGGCGGTCTGGGTGAGCATTAGCGCGACGGATTTGAACGTGTCGGCGTTGCCGCCGGCCACCGCGTTCAGGTTGCCGGCCGCCTCGGTCAGTTCCAGGTAGTTGCCGATGCCGTTCGCGGCGAGCTGCGCGGTGGTGTTCTGGATGTCGTCGAGGCCGTACACGGTGTCATCCGCGTATTTCCTGGTTTCCTTCGCGGCGGACTGCACGGCCTTGGTGTCGATGCCGGCGAAACTCATGGTGTTCATGAACTTGTCGGTGCTGTCCGACATGCTCACCACGTCGCTCGTGAATCCCTTCACGGTGTCCCACAGCGCGGTCACTCCCTTGACCGCGATTCCGCCGAGGGCGCTGCCGAACGCGGCGGCCTTGGTGGTGGTCTTCTCGAGCGCCTTGACGGCATCGTCGGCGTTGCCGGTGATGCGCACGCTCATGATAGCGCTGTGCGACATGGGTTCATTCCTTCCGTTCTTCCGCTTCCCTGAGCAGTTCGGCCAGTCCGGTGCCCCAGTCCCTTTCGTCGGCCTCGTCGCGCCACTGCCATGGGGTGCCGCCGAAACGGCTGGCCAGCAGGAACGACAGGCGGCCGAGCGAGTCGGCGGGCCACTCGGCTAGTCCGTAGGGTTTTCCGCCGCGGCCGCCTCCTTCGGGGCCGCGAGGTCGATGGACGCGACGGTGTCGACCCACCGGTCGAAGTCCGGCAGGCTGCGGCCGGCCATGCGCAGGGCCGCGTAGGCCGCGTATGAGCCGGAGCGGACGGGGGACTGGGTGATCGGCCCCCAACCGGACTCGATGGCGTACGCCTCGGCCTTGCAGGTCGCGCGCATCGTGACGAGGACGGTCTCGCTCGTGCCGTCCGTGTATGTGATTCGTGTGGTCGCCATGTCATTTTCCTTTCACCTGGTCCATGGTTTTTTCGACGAATTCCTTGTAGATCTGCTGCCATTGGCTTTCGGACGATGCGACGCCGTCGTTGACGAAGAGCCGAGGCCTGATGCGTCTGGCGGGCCATCCGTAGTTGATGGGGCCGGCGTAGGGCACGGCCTTGCGGCCGGCGCGGATGATGCCGGCCCGTTTCGTCGCGCCGACTCGCAGGCTGGACGCCAGTCTGCCGGTCTGTCCGCGCGGCGTGAGGTTGCGGACCGCGGGCAATGCGATCTCGGCGGCCTCGCGGTTCACGTCCTTCAGCTCGTCCATGTCCGCGCCGGCCTTGCGCATCGTCTGCACGAAGCGTTTCTGGCCGACGACCATCAGCGCCTTGTCGCTCATGACGCCGTATAGGTCGAGTGCGCGACGTTGGTGACGGCGAGGCTCAGGTCGTTCGTGTTCTGGGATTTGACGTCGCCGCCGATGGCGATGGGCGCGATGGTGGCGTCGAAGGTCCACTGGATGCCGCCGGTCTTGTTCGGTACGAACTGCGCCGGCAGGGTCTGGCCCATGTGGTCGAAGAGCCATACGGCGATGCCGTCCTCGCTGAAGTCGTCGCCCACGGTGCCCTCGAAGGTCCATGTGGTCGTGGTGTTCGTCTCCTCGGAGCCGTCGAGGTAGGTCGTCGGGTCGTCGCTGCTGTTCGATGGGTTCAGCTGCGCCTTGGTCAGGTCGGCGCTGAGGTCGCGGCCGTCGGACGTGTCGGTGATTTTGAAGATGCCCGGGCCGAGGGTGCGGATCTTTCCAGCCATGATTGTTTCCTTCCTATTCTGTTTCTTCGATTTCCAAAGCGTTCAATGTGACCTGGTAGGCCGCCAGCGTGCCGGCGCCCGCGAGGTTCCAGCTGGCGGGCGTGGCCTTCTGGAGGTTCAGGCCCTTTTCGGCGAGCCGGTCGAGGGCGGTGAGGATGTCGTCGACGGCCGACGGCTGCGTGGCGGGGGTGCCTGCGATGACGTCCAGTGTCCATGTGGGTGCCGGAGGCCCCCATGTCGGCCATTCGACGGTCGGCGGTTCGATGAACACGGCGACTTTGCCGGCGGCCGGGCGGACGAGCTGCGCGTCGGTGCTGATGCTGCTGACCAGTCCGTCGAGCATGTCGGCGAGCGTGTTCATCAGCGCCGAACGTTGTTCCTGGATGCTCATGCGATCACCATCCCGCCGGACGGCACGCCCGCGGCGCGCAGTTTCGGCCAGACGGAGCGGAGCGGGTCGGTGGAGATCCGGAACGGTTCGACGGTCGCGTCGCCGACGTCCATCACGCCGAGGCGCGCGTCGCGCAGGTTGAACAGGTCGGCGGCGCATGAGACGACGCAGTCCGCGAGCAGTTCGTCCTCGATCTGGACGTCGCCGACGGCGTGGGCGACGTATCGTTGCGCCGCCGCGAGTTTGGCCGAGAGCCTGTCGTCCTCGCCGGACGGTACGCCGACCTCGTCGCGCAGGCGTTGCAGGAGGGTGTCGTCGCTCATCATGCGGCCGCGAACTTCACGGGGATGAGGCCGTCGGACAGTGTCGTGGCGACGGCCATGTAGCCGTAGACGCTGTAGCTGTTGGTGAGCTTGGTGGTGTCGCCGTCGGTCAGCTGCGCGGGGCCGCCGGATTCCCAGATGGTCACGGCCGCCGGGTCGATGAAGCTGGCCAGGCCGTCGTCGGCGTTCGGCAAGAGCACGACGGGCACGCGGAGGAACGTGCCGGCCACTCCGGTCAGGTCGAAGCTTCCGATGGTGTCCGTGCCCGCGCCGCTGAGGTTGAAGAAACGGTCTCCGGTGTCCTTGAGCTGCACGAGGGCCTTGAGCACGTCCTTGGAGACGGCGAGGCGGGTCAGGGACACGTTGCGTTCGTCCGCCAGTTCCGCGGCGTCGATGATGAGCGCGACCCAGTCGTCGATGGTCATTTTGGAGAGCTGCGGCACGTCGATCTTGTTCGCGTCCTGCGTGGCGTCGCGCTGGGCCTTGATCTCCTTATACAGGTGGTCGCGCACGGCCTTCTCGGTGGCTTTCGCGTACGCCTGCTGCAGGGCGGTGATCGCGGTGTTGAGCATCGGCGTGGTGGATCGTTCGATGACCTGGCGGGACAGCGTCGTGTAGCCGCCGTAGGTGTTGATGTCGGCCGTCTTGGTGCCGAAGGCGACCTTGCCGAACGTGAGTTCGTCGCCTTCCTTCGTCTGCTGGCCGACACCGGTGGTGTCGGAGGTCACGACGTGGTATTCCATGCTCATGCCGGTCGCGGGGAGCGTGTCGTGGGTCAGCAGCTGGGAGACCTTGCGGCGTTCCTGGATCAGTCTCAGGTCGTCCTTGATCCATGTGGTGGTGTTGCCGGTGTCTGAGGTGGCGATGAGGTCGCGGCATGCGCGCATCACGTCCATGGCCTGCTCGTCGCCATGGGCGAGGGCCTGCATGTATTCGCCGTGGCTTCGGTACGCGGAGCCGATGGCGCAGGGCGCCGGATTCGCGCCCATCCTGCTGATTTCGGCCTTGATGCCGCGCTGTTCCTCCTGCATGGACTTGATGAGGTCCATCATCTCGTTGTAGTCCTCCATGGTTTCCTTCCTTTGTTCTGTGGTGGTGGTTTCGGATTTCGTCATCTTCGCGTGCTGGTAGGCGGGCCAGCTCACGATGCTGACCTCGAGCAGCCGGACCTTCCTGCGGTGGGTGATGCCGTCGCGGTCCTTCTGCGATTCGACCGGGATGAAGCCGACCGAGAAGGAATCGAGCACGCCGTCGCGGATCAGGGTCATCGCGTCCCGGCCGCGCGTGGTGTCGCTGATGCGCGCGGTGATGCGCAGGCCGTCGTCGGCGCTTTCCGCCTTGCTGATCCGGCCGATGGTCTCGCCGTGCTCGAAACACAGTTTCGCCTCGTCGAGGCCGTCGAACACACAGTCGCGGTCGAAGGTCTCGGCGCCGCTCCATGTGTCGATGACGTCGCCGAACGGCACCGCGATGCCTTCCACCACGTCCGCCGCGCCGTTGTCCGCGTCCGAGCGGAGGATCAGGCCCTTCCACAAGATCTCTCGTTTCTCAAGGTTCATCGGTCTTCTCCGTTCGTCAATGCCGGCAGGCCTTCCTTGCGCCGAACGTCGTCGACGGTGAGGAATCCGGCCTCGATGGCTGTCTTGTATGCGTTGTATCGGTCGCTCATGTTCGTTCTCTGCGAGCTGTCCCAGTCGAAGTGCGCCGTGCGGCCGCGGGGCAGCAGACGGTTGAACAGTTCCTCGAGTTCGCCGGTGTAGGCGGCCAGCGTGTAGTCGGCGAACTCGATCCAGGACTGCTCGATGTTCGAGTAGGTGAGGTTCGAGCCGTCGACGGCGGCCAGCATGATGCTCGCGGGGATGCCGAGCAGTCGCGCGATCTGCGTGGTGTCGAACTTCTGAGTTTCCAGGAACTGCAGGTCGGCGGGCTTCATGTCGAGCGGGACGTATTCCAGGCTCTTGCCGAGCACCTTGATGTCGCCGGCGGTGCCTTCGCTCTTCCAGGATTCCTTCGCGAGCTGGGCGGCTTCCCGGGTGATGTTCTCCGTGGTGCGCAGGTATCCCTTGAGGTTCGAGCCGTCCGTGAAGAAACGGGCCTTGTAGTCGCGCGCGAGCTGCGCGCCCTCGATCTCCTCGCGGGCGGCCGAGATGGGGCCGAGGCCACGCAGCCGGCCGGGCATGTTGAGGAACTTGCTGTGCACGATGTCGTCGGCCGTGTAGACGTGGCCGAGATAGGAAAACCGCAGGTCGGGGCATGCCGGGTCGTCGCTTTCGTCGGTGACGGTCACGAATTGCGGCGGCAGCACATCGCAGCTCACGATGCCGCCGGTGAAGTCGCGGATGAGGCGGGTGAACGCGTTGCCGTCGATGACCAGGCTTGCCACGATGTCGGCGATGAAGTCGCGGCGCGAACGGTTGATGTCCGGCTGCAGAACCAGCGGGCTCACGTCGGGCAGGTCGCGGCCGCCGCGCTGCTCCACGATCGGCAGGCCGGTGATGGCGGTCTGCAGGACCTGCACGCCACGGAACACGGTTGACAGCTGTAGTGGGTCGGACGCCGGAACACGGGCCGGCGGCTTGATGCCGTCGGGGACTTCGGAGCCGTCCATGCCGCGCGTGAGCACACGGCCGGCGAGCTTCATTCGTTTCCAGAGGTTCATGCCGTCGAGGGTATGGCCATGGTGCCGCCGCGGCAAAAAAACGGTGACATGCGGTGACATACGGTGACATACGGTGACATGTCAGTAGATCTGCAGAGTGCCGTTCTGGGGCAGGTGGTGCGCGCCCCACGCGGCCAGCATGCACGATTCGATCGGCGACGTCAGCCCGGTGCTTCCCCGTCGCGTGACGCGCCACGCGTCGCCGCTCCACGTCCTCGCGCAGTTCGCCGCGCTGTCGTCAAGCTCGGTATCGGCGGCGTGACGTATCAGCTTGTTCTGCAATCCGCTGACGAACGCCTGGCCGACCGCGAGATAGTCGGACGATTGCATGGCGATGAAGTCGATCAGCGGGTCGCCGGCTTCATCGGTCATGGACGCGAGCCGGTCATGCAGGTCGGCGTTCGGACCTTTGCCGTCCATGACCAGCGGCGCGTGGTAGGTGTCGCAGATTCTCATGATCTCGGCGGGTGCCATGCCGGTGCCGGCGAGGACTTCGAGCAGTTGCACGGTCACGGTGCCGTCCTGGTCGAGGATCGCGGCCGAGATGGACGTGTTCGTGGCGTCCACATCGACGGCCGCGGCGACCACCACGGGACGGCCGCCGATCCGTTCCGGCGTGACTGGCGCGGCGAGCGTCGACTGCCATAAAGGTTCGGGGATGACGCGCTCGGCCACTCCGTTGTCCCGCCGGTTGCCGAACGCGCGCGCCCAACCGGCCTCGTTGCCGGCGAACTGGCCACGGAAGTCGTGCAGTTGGCGGATGTCCCAGAGCAGTCCCGCGGCCGGATGCCATTTCAGTATCGCCTGGAAGTCCTCGGGGTCGGCGTCGTCGGGGATGCCGAAGTCGAACCAGCAGGTACGCCGTGGGACGTTGCCGGCGCGGAACGAATCGAGCAGGCCGTTGAGGAACGTGGAATCGGCGGTGCCTTCCGTGGATGTGATCCAGATCTGCGGCTGGACGCCGGTGAAGTGGAGTCTCGTGTTCATGGTCGGGGCCATGCCGTCGAGGATCATCTTGCCGGTCTCGTCGTCCAGGCTGAACGCCTCATCGATGGTGAACTTGTCCATCTGCGTTCCATGGCCGGCCACTTTGGTCACGGCGAGCGGACATATGAAGCTGCCGTTCCGAAAACGCTGCTCCATCCCGCCGTTGGAAAGCCTCGGCTTGAGCGCGAACGGCGCGAGCCTTGATCTGGAGAGCTGTTGTGCGAAGTCCTTGAAATGCTTTTCGGCGTCCTTGCCGGTCTGTGCGAGATAGTAGATCTTCCGGTCCGGGCCGAGCAGCGCGTTGCGTGTGTCCTCGGTATCGATCAGCGTGCTCTTGCCACACTGGCGCGGTGTGCTCAGGACCACACGGTCGTAGCGGTATGTGCCGGTGTCCGGGTCGATTTCGCCGGCCACGTCGGCGACGTAGCGTTGCCAGGGGAGCAGCGGCTTGCCGAGCAGTTCGGCGGTCCTGGCCACGATCGCGCCGTCGGTGGGACGTGATTCGTCGCGTTTCGTGCCGCCGCGCATGAGCACGTTCACAGGCCGGCCTGCGCGTCTGAGATGAAGGCGGTCAACGCCGGGTCGAGCTGCGGCTGTTCCGGATACATCGCCTTGAGTTCCTGGAACCAGGTGAGCAGCGATGTCATGTTGCGGCTTATCTCGCGTCCCTTGCTGTTCTGGATGTCGATGTTCCTGGCGATGGAGAGCATCGACTTGCAGATGTAGGTCGCTTCCGGCGTCAACGTCTTGCCGGCGACGAAGCTTTTGATGAGGCTCATGGTCGCCTGCTCCTGCAGGCCGGCGAGTCCGTATGGGTGCTCGTATTCCTCGAATCCTTCCAACGTTCCTTGGTTCATAGTCGTGTTTTCCTTGATTTTCCAACGATTCGGCGCTTTTTTGCGTGGGCCTGGGGGGAAAGAAGACTTGGCGCGGGGTCTTCTGTCCGGCGGTGTCTTAAAAAAGCGTCACCAGCTCGGCCGGGCGGCCGCCGAACCGTAGCGCAGGCCGAGGGCGGTGAGCTGCTGGCGGCGCGCGGCGGCGCGGGCGTCGACTGTCTGCTGCGTGAGGTGCAGCGAGTACCATTGCTGCGCGGTCCGGTATTCCATCGGCGTGAGGTCGCGGGCGAACGTGTCCGTGGCGGGCGTCTCGATGACGTGCACGTCGTAGTCGAGCGCCAGCCATTCGGCGAGCATGTCGGGATGCTTGCGCGAGCGCGGCAGTGTGCGCACCAGCCACACGTCCAACGGCTCCGAGCTCCTGGCCAGCGTGCGCGCCGCGCCGTCCCATGCCATCGCGGCCGCGAGACGCAGGCCGTCGGATGCCGTGGCCTGCGTCGGACACAGGTCGCGCAGCAGGCTGTCGAAGCTCACGACGATGCTGTCCCGACGGAGCATCGACTGCATGTGCAGGCCCCAGTCCGCGCGTGGCGGGCCGATGACCGCGTGCAGGGTCGCGCCGTATCCGCTGAGCACGCGGTCCTGGCGCATCGCGTTGCAGTGCTTGCACGCGCGGCGCAGATTCTGCACGGTGTCCTTGCCGCCGTGGCTGTACGGGATGATGTGGTCGTCCTCGGTCGCGGTGACGGAGCAGCCCGGCAGTCCGAGCCAGCAGCGGTTTCCGTATCGGGCGATGACCTGCAATCGGATGCGCGGGTCAACCGTCTGTCGTCTCATGATCTTCCTTTCTCTCGTTGTATGAGTATCCATGCGTTCACGTCACGTTCCGCGTAGCGGATCGTGTTGCCGATTCGTATCGGCGGCGGGCCGACGCGCGGGACGGACTGGCGCCAGCGGATCAGCGTGCGTTGGCTCACGTGCAACCGGGCGGCGGTCTCGGCCGTGGTCAGCAGGCTGATGCGCGTCATGTCCTGGCCTTGTCGCGGAGCAGCAGCGCGATCTGTTCCAGCTTCGCGGCGACGAGCGGCCAGTCCGCCCTGGACACGTCGGACCAGTACAGGCGCGGGCCCGACGGGCTGAGCATGGTCTGGCCGACCAGCACGTCGCCCGGCATCGGACGTGCATGGTCCTCCACGTCCAGCGAGATGCGTATCTGAGGTTTCAAAACAGGCCTTCCTCCTTGTAGGACGCGTTCGCCGCGCGTCGCGCGTGGCCGTATGGCGTGTAGCTGGTGGCCCAACGGCGGAATCCACGGGAGTCGATGCGCCACAGCATGCCGGACTTGTAGGCGGGGAACCCGTAGTCGCGCAACGCGAGCAGCGTCGGCACGTTCGGCTCGCCGAGCGCCTTGCATACCTGCCACAGTTCGATGTCGGCGCGTCGGTTGTTGGCCGCGACGCGGTCCACGGCGTCCGCGAAACCGGCCATGAGCAGCCTGCGCGACTGTTCCGGATACCGCAGCGTTTCGGACAAACTCGGCCTAATCGACGACATACGACCACATCCCGCACCAAACCGCCACCGATTTCAGCAGGGCGGCGGAATCGTACATCTTGCCTTCCACCGACGAACGGTAGACGGGTTTCGGACTTTTGCCGCAAGCGAGCTTCAGAGCATACTGCAGCTCATTGTCGTTCAGTCCGGACTTCTTGGCCAGAGCATGACGTGACGTGTTCGCATGGGAACGCATGTTCGACTCAAGCAGTGGAAGCGTAAGCCTCATCTGCGTCCTCAACTTATCGGTGAATACTGCCTTGCTCAATCTCAATCCTTTCATGTAGCTTTCGGTTGGTGAGCGCTTGAGAGGTCAAGACCTAGAGCCAGCCGACGGGAATTCTCGGCCGAGATTTCGGCCGGGTAGGTCAACTGACTCCAAAGGTCTCGCACAACGTTTCGGTCGGAGCCGCGCCGTCGACAACAAGAGCATCCGAAGATGCCGGGAATGGTCCCAAGTCAGGCCACGGCCGTAGCCGTCAATGGTCGCCCGATTCCGCCTTAATCGACGGCCTGAAATGGTCGGGGGTTGAACTTCGTCTCTCAAATCGCGCGGCAACCACGCGCGTGGCGTCGCCGGTCGCTAACCCGGCTCAGCGGTGGCAGGGGTACGCCGTACGCCCCTTATGCCATTCGGTTTTGTCAGTCGGTTTTGTCAGTCGTCATCTGTGAGGAATCGCCCAGACGGACGATCGCGAGCACCAGCCCCAGCGCGAATACCGTGAAGGGGCTTGACAGAAACAGAAGGACGGTCCGGACGGAACGCCAAAGTTTCACTCCCGAGCTTCCCATTCACGTCTGGCGCGGCGGGCGTGGACCATCGCCTGGCCGACCAAGCGCACAGACTCAGCCGACACCACGGAGACGGTTCCGGAAGAATCATGAACCAACATCACCGCCCCTTTGAAGATTCTCGGCCGAGGATCATGTCGACGGACACATCGAAATAATCAGCGATCCGGGAAACATCACGAAGTGTGAAGCTGTTTGACTTGAATTTTTGAGATATGGCAGAGGAAGTGAAGCCTAGGTAATGTGCAAGTTCAGTGCGTGTCACGCGATTAGACCTCATCAAGCAATTGATATTTTTCGCCGTTACTTCAAGATTTTTAGTCATGCTAAGAACTATATACCATCTTTAGCTAGACTAACAACTTCTTATGTAAATCTGGCTTAGTTATACTTAATATACTGATACAATTTTAAGTATGACTACACAAACTTTAGAATCGCAAAACTCAGGTATTCCGCTAGAGGAAGTGATTTCCACTAACATGCGACTAGCGTTAGCCCTGCGAAAAAAGAATCAATCAGACCTGTCTCGCGCGCTTGGCGTGTCCTCCGGCCTTGTTTCGCAAAAAATGCACGGCACCACTGCGTGGACGATTTCGGATATGGAAAAAGCCGGGCAATTCCTAAAAATTGCACCGGCTAAGTTCCTTGAGCCTAACGGCCTTTTGGTAGCGGGGCATGGATTTGAACCATGGACCTCTGGGTTATGAGCCCAGCGAG
>CAVEXE010000027.1:0-14340 GCA_963619615.1 Senegalimassilia sp.
TAGAGCGCCACCTTTACACGGTGGATGTCGGGGGTTCGAGTCCCTCATCGCCCACGGTGTATGCTTTCGTTGCGGTCATGCCGTTTTTGGAGCCCTGTACTACTTCCAGGCTCCTTTCTTAAGTCTTGTTATTCGAAAATTGTCATGGCTTTTGTCATGGCAACAACGGTTATCTTTCACCGATTCAGCTTTTTGATGGCGGCAATATCGGCATCCGTGCCGAGATAATGGACATATCTTTGCGTCATGGCCAAACTCGAATGACCAAGCCACTCCTTCACCGTCAGCACGTCAATGCCATGTCTAAGCCATTCCGTTGCCGCAGTGTGCCGCAAGTCGTGAAGCCTACGCCCTTGGGACAGTTCCTTCCAATGCGTATCCCGCTTTACGTTTCCCTTGTTCAGCTTTGCACCGCTTCGCGTAGTGAACACCAGATCATCAGGATCCTTGCCTTCCAGATGTTCCAAGACTATCGGCTTGACCTTATCCGCAACCGGAACGTGACGCGCCTTGCCGGATTTCGGATACTTAGGTTGCATCCCTTCCGTCTGAGATGCCCTGACCGAAAAACGCATGACCGGTTCCAACTGCACGTCCCTCGCTTTGAGTACGCGAATCTCGCCCCACCGCAATCCCGTATATCCCAGGACAAGGACCACGTCAGCCAGAAATGAATCCGAATCCCTGCGAATCTTCCCGACGAGAGCGTCAAGCTGCCTCCATGTGAAGGGGTTCATCTTCATTTCGGAGTCGTCCACCCTTGGCAATCTAGTGCCCTTCATCGGAGATTTCGCCAGATAGCCGTTATTCACGCACCACGTAAAAAACGACATGAAAGCGGTACGGATGCGCTGCTTCGACCCCAAGGAAAGATCAATGTCGTTCAAGACAATCTGCATATCCGATACGGACACATCGCACAACCTTTTGCTTTTCAACCATTGCGGCGCATGAATGCTCATGACGGATCGGTAATATTTCACCGTAGATTCGGAAATCTGACCAGGCAGAAGCCTCTCCCATACGCCAAGCGCGTCACGGACAAGCGTCTTCGAGGACGCCAAGTCGACACCGGCCTTCAATTCCGATTGTTTTTCCGCTATCCAAGCAACCGCATCCTTACGTCGATCAAATGTCTTCGAACCGACAAACACGTTTTTGCCGCTGAACACCTGCGCCTGATACGAGATTCTCCCAGACTTGCCCACTCTCCTACGTATGGTCGAACTCATCTCAGCACACCCCGCTTCAAAGGGGTACCGCCCTGCTCGATGAAACTCACCACATCACGCATGGCATAGCGAGGCGTTCGCTTTGAACCGACATAGGTAACATGCAGACCGCCTTCATCAGGCATATCCCGCATCGCGCAAAGATGCGACGGAGACACAGCAAGAATATCGGCCACCTCCGCAGCGGAAATCAGTCTGAACTCCTTGGGAATATCAAAAAGATCCTTATCCTTCATCTCCCCAATCCTTTCCCTTTATGGGACTCATCCCAGATTCGGATATCCTCGTCCGACACAAACGGAGCCCTGAACCGGACGAAGCCCGGCTGAGCGAGGGACAAACCGTACCCCACACCAGCCGTTCGGTAGTTATTCGACACGGATGCCGGAGGAATCTCATGGGGCAACGCTCCATGTTCAACCGCTCCAGCACCCAGAATCACGTCAGTTTCAACACGACTGCCAACACGAAGCGCTATTCGGGTAACGAAGTGATCCCGATACGGGCCTATCGCTTCCCTCTGCCCCTGTTGGGCAGCCGCCAAAACAACGATCCCAGCCGAACGCCCCTGCGACAGCAGTGCGCCCAAGGCAGCCTTAACCTCCTTTTTCCATTTCGCATCAGCGGACGATTCAAACGAATTAAACTCATCCACGACCAGAACCAGCCAAGGCAGTTCAGCGGAAGCAACGAAGGAACGCATACCCAGCCGTTGCCTCTGCCTCATGATGCCGACCAGTTCATTGAGGACGTCCAATTGCTCATCAGCGTCGAAACCGATACGTTCGAAGCCGTATCTGAGGCCGGACAGTTCAGCACGTTTCGGATCCACTCCGTAAAAGCGCACCCAGCCAGCCTCATTTTGCCCGGCAAGCATCCGCTCGACGCCCATAATGAACGCCCAGATAACGGATCCTTTCCCGGAACCGGTCTGACCAACCACCAGAAGATGCGAGAATACCGCGTAAAACACCGTCCCCGTATCGGTCAGACCGAGCGGAACAAGGGATGACATCCTATCGCTCATAGGCAATGAGATCCTTTATCGAGAACTTCGAAGGAATCGGATCCTTGAAGTACGCGATCACACACCCATGATCGCCGATACCGACCGGTTCGATGGTGGCAGACGCCATATGAAGCGCCTGAGCCATCTCCTCGGTCTTGTCGATGTAGTCAGCGAGCTTTTTGCCGGACGCGGGATACAGTAGGAAAGTGAGCCGATCATTCTCCAATCGCATGCGACGAATCTTCGGACGATTCTTGCTGACGGCTTTTTTGCCGCCAAACTGAACGAGATCATCACTCGTAGTGGTCAATCCAGCCGCATCAAAAAAGAAGTACAGCGAAAACCGATACCACTGTCCCGTATACAGGCAATACAGTAACAGCGCTACAGTCACAGCGCCAGAGATGAAACCAAGTAGGAAAATCACTTCTGATCCGCCTTCGCGGCAGGAACGACGCTTTCCATGCGGACATTCAGGCGGACATCGTACTGGCCATTCGGTGAAATAGACACTTCAGCCTGCTGACCAGGAACGCCACGGTAGAGCTCACCAAACGTCGAAGGCACCAACTCCGAAGTAGTATCCAACGTGCCCACTCCCATACAGGTGATGCCATCCGTAGAGAAAGCCGCCGGATAACGGTAAAGAGGCTTGCCGTTCAAAAGTTCATCCTTGTCAGTACGCTCACCCCCTTCATAACGTTTACGGATACGTCCCTCCCCAAGCACAAGACATCCAACCGCGACACCCTGAAACTTCATATTCATACCGACCATACAAACCATCCTTTCATATCTATTTATTATTTGTTTATCTTTTTCATAATAGATACTCTCTAGAGGAAGAACGACATCTTCTCACGACTTTCACATCTTCGCCAAATATTCGTATTACGTATAATCAAAATCATGACCTCAGAAGAAATCAGCTGGCCAGCACCCTGGAAACCTATCTCCAGTGAGGAACTGGGAATAATCGATGGATTGATCCCGGCGGACAAAGAACATAATTTAGAAATCGCATCCTACGGAGCAACAATCAATGAAGAGCTTGCCAGAAGGCTCGGCAAAGACCCATCAAATTCTACAAATGAGGATTTTCACGCTTGGTATCTTTTCGAGAATACCGAAACACAACAACATGCATACATACGCGTCAACAGCAATACCGGCGAAGAAACGCCAAAAGTATCGGTCACATCGATCATATTCCCAACGAATTTAAACCGTACAATCAAGACAAGCAGCCTTAGCAGTTTCCCCCTCACGGAAATAGAATCTTCCCTCAACAACATCTATTTTTCTAACTTAATTGCAAAAAGAAGAACTCTATATCTAACGCAGTTTCACTCTGACCCAATTGATTATTCAGAGCCACTGCCACGCAATATTGAACATGATGCAATATTCTATGCGCTGGTCGCAGAACAATTTAATACAATCGAACAAAAATACAATTCGGTCAATCCAGCAAAAATACAATCGGAAATTAACGGGATATCAGAATCTACAATACGCAGCTGGCTTTCTACAGCCAGAAAACTAGGCCTTCTCATGCCAACTACAAAAGGAAGAAAGAAGAGTAAGAAATAAAATATACCGGAAGCCAGATTTTTTAAAAAGCAATCAGGTAAACGATTTTTTAATACTATATCGAACCCATCAATATGTACAAACTTGGATTAACAAATACTTAAAAGACGAAATCTATCTAAAATGTTACACACATCTCTTTTACAAATTCTCTAGAGTGTTTTTTATATCTTCCGTAAGTCCCAACAAACTATATTTATTACCTTTGTGATAGAAAATGGTGCGGATATGACTGTTATCAAACGGAAGTTTTTCTCCGTCACTTGAAATTGGAATCACAATCCTGCCCCGAGCATGCGCCAGTCCCATTTCGTAATACACATTGGGATTAGCTCCACTGAGATCAGCGATGACAACCCTAGAACTTTCTATGAGCTCAAGGATATCCTGAGTAATATCCGTAGGAGTCTTAATCTCATCTACTCGCTTACATTCATATCCAAGTTGGTTTGCGGCTTCTTTCACTGCCCTATAGACAGGATCATCCAAGGGGCTTAGATATGCTGTCGTATTAAAAGGCATCATTACCGCAATTTGCCTATCATTAACGGCAATGGTCGGAAACCGGATCACCGCTGGATTTTGAATAGGCTTATAATTATTACGTAAATCACCAAGCATTCGATACGGATCTCCCCTGAGAACAATCCAACGCGTTCTCGATCCTTTCCATTTTGAAAACGACAGCATATGATTCAGCTTCGTTACCGGGAAAGAAGCAACAACCGCTTCAAGACACTGGGATGGGCCAGTTCCAAGATAACCAATTTGGGCAGTTGCAGAACTGCTGTCATCATATTCAGGTGATGCAATAGTGGGAAGCTGTCGAAGAAGTTCAAAATTAGGCGTCCCGTCCTCATATTTGAATTGCGAAGCGACTGTCGGATCAGTGTCTTCGAATACTCTTTTTCTCTCAACAGGGGAAGACTCATCAGCACGAATGATGATGTTAAAATACATAGCGCTGTTATCCTTATCAACATGTTCGTCAGAATTATCCGTAATGAGTTTTAAACATTGTTGATAGAGATTCTGATATTGGCGATTCCCGTTGTCTTTCTGCATGTAAAAAGACTTGTAATATGTCAGTAAATCAGTGAGAAGCTTCCAAGCCTGGTCACTGGACGCTTCGGAAATAAATTTCTCGAAGGAATGTCCCTTTGAGAACCCATACTTCTCGCATAGCTTTACACCCACGCTTTCTTGGGTGAAATCATCAAATCTTTCGGTAGAAAAATCCAAGACATATCCACCACGATTGAAGAGTTTGAAAAAAGGTTGCTTCTCCAGAAAAGTCAAAGTATCTGCAGCAGCCATATTCACATCTCCTCGAACTCTCGCCGGGTGAGTACGGTGTCGAAGCCACCGACCTTCTCACCCTCATGTTTATCGATTCCTGCGTAGGCAAGACTGTCATCCTCGTATCGTTTGAACTTGTATACGGCGTCATTCATACGGGCGCTATTGAACACATTCAGGCTGAGCAGCAGCTCGAAATCATCTTTAGTCAAGCCGGTAACTTTCTTGAATAGTTCCGGTTCAAGCTTGGTGATGACATCCCTGAGCGTCTGCTCGCGGTAGTCGGTCAGGTACATGAAGATTGGGATGCGGGTGGCGAACTTGATAAGTTTGTCTTGAACCTGCTTGCGTAGGCTCTTATATTCCTTTTCCTCTTCCTTGATCTCCTTTTTCTTCGTTGGTGTTACCTTGTCCTCGGCCTCCCTCTTCATGTCCTTGACATGCTCGGACTTGTTGATAATGGTCTCAAGATCACTATTGAGACTGCGGAAGCCTTCGATGCTCATAAGTGCGTCCATGGCCTGCTGATTGTTCATCAACTTCTTTAGAGTGAGATTGTCCACATTTACCAGCAGAGTGCTTTCCCAGCGCTTGGCGAGCAACGTGGCGGAAGTACCAGCTGAGGCGATGTCCAGTACGTCAGTGGCGTTGACCTGCTTCATACTGCTACCGTCATAAGCGAGCACTGGAAGGAAGTGGATAAACTCGCCGACACTGGCCTCAGGCGACTTGTTTTCCTCGGGGTTGAGTGAGCAACTGTAGTCAGCAATTTGCCGCAATGCACGCGTTGGTGCGAAATCAAAGATATAGCATTCCTTTTTCAGAATCTCTACCTGATTCGGGTGTTGCCCATCAGGGTTTTTGATCGTCCAAGGAGACTGAACACGGAACGCAGCCTGAAAATAGGTTTCCGGACTCTTCAGATTACGCAACATGAAGATGCCGGTCCACGGCTTGACAGTCACACCAGTAGTGAGCTTGCCACACGATAGCGTGATGGTTTTGGACTCCAGAGGATCAGCCATGGATCTGCGTACAGGCTCTAGGGCGTCCAGACCAATGCCTGCTGCCGCTCCGGCAGCGACGTTAACGTGATAATCATGGTAAAAGGCGTTCTGCCGATTTGCCAACAGGTTCGCCATCGCATAGCACGAAGCCACTGACGGCAGGAACCAGAATGTATGGGTAAGGATGTTCTTCAATCGTGAATCCGAATACGGCATGGGAGGCTTGCGGGCGCCCATCTTCAATTCGTCTATGGACGTCTCGGCCAAGCTACCACGCATCAAGTCAAGCCATTTCTGCACATCGTTCTCATGCTTGAATTGAGCTTCTGAACCAGTGCCTTCTGCCGCGAAGAACTCGTTAAGATCAAATTCGTCGAATTCGCCACCCGAGGCAATCTCACGGATCTGGTCTGGCATCTGGTAGGTCATCAACACCACGCGGGGAAGCGAAGCATAGGGATTATTACCGGTACCGCTCCACTTTTCCTTCGCACGTTGCTCGTCGGCATAGGTCCAGTTGAAGATCTGTTCCTCGATGAACTCACCGTTAGCTATTGCACGGAACGGGGTGCCCGACAGGAATAGATAACCGCTGGTAGTGATCGGCAAGAAATCATCGTCACCTTGGGCGAAACCCTCGCCAACGATTTCAGCGACACTGTTGAGATTGTCCTTGCGTTCCTTATCATCCTCAGCTTCGAACAATTCCCTCGCGGTGTCACGCCAGGCGCCGAAATGGTATTCGTCAAAGATGACGAGATCCCAGTTGATCTCATGTACCCATTCGTTCTTGGCCTTGATGCCGCCGATGTCATTCTTGCCGAGAAAGTCTTGGAAAGAGCCGAAGCATACGATGGGTTCGTTCTTGTCTGCTTTGTCGTAGGTAAGTTCGGTGTCGCGAGAGATGAACTGCCATCTCTCGAAATCCTTGTGTGATTCAAGGTCCTCACGCCATGAGTCCGCTACGGCAGGCTTGAATGTAAGGATAAGAATGCGACTGTATCCTTCGGTCTTGGCGAACTCATAGCTGGTGAAGGTCTTGCCGAAACGCATCTTCGCATTCCATAGGAACCGAGGCGGCTTACCGGGATTATCCCTCTTGAACTGATGAAAATATCGTTGAGTCTTCTCGACTGCTGCCTGCTGCTCTGGGCGCATCTTGAAATCCTGCGTGCGAGCCGTCAACGTTTCCCGACCTTCCTTGACAGCTCGAATAGCCTGTTGAACATCTTTGACATCACATCGGAACCATTCACCACCCATGCGCTGGAATTTCGTGGACAGCAAACGATGAACGGCATGGTCATCGAAAGCAGTGCCATCATTACGCATTGCGCTTTCCTCAAGCACGATACGCACTTGAATCTGCGCGGTTTTGGTCTGTTCGGCGATACGCTGACGAACATCTCGATCCGTATAGCCGACCTTCAGTTGCCCTTTATGACTCTCGTCATCAATGGCGTAGGCATAGATTTTCGGTGAAAGCGACGGGCGTTGCGGGAAGAACGAATCTGCCATGATCACTTTTCTCCATCCATCGGACGAATGACGCTTTCAATAAACGCCTGCTCGTCACCATCAATCCCGTATTTTTCGTATAACCTCTCATCGCTCCATGCCTGAGTGAAATCCTGAACGGGGACAAATGCGAAACGGTCCTTAGTTATGTCTTGGGACACCATAAATTGTGATACCAAGAAACGGAAAAAGCGTGTTTCCATATATGCTTTGAGATTCAGAGCTTCCTCTTCGGAATCAAATGCACCAGCCACAAGATATGTCTCCGTGCACACCACATTCGGCGCAAGAATGTTAATCTTCGTAAAGACCTTTCTCATACCATTTTTATCCGGGCTGCCTGCATGATCATAAGCAGTCTTCGCGCAAATCACCTTGTATTTCTTAATCCACTCACGCCCACTAGTAACTTCGGTACTGGGGAATTTTCCCTCGCCATTCTGCCAATGAAGAATCAGGTCTCCCTTTTGACGCGGGCGAACATTGGTTGCCAAGCCGAAGGGCTTACGGCTTGATACCTGCTTATCCATCGTTAGCTCCTTAAAGGCAAGGACTTTTCTGACGATGGGAACCGCACGACTGTTTCTCACAAAAATCTTGAACTCGTCAAGATCTCTGACAGACGTACATTCATCACCGTTGACCACGCTCTTTACTTCGCACTGTCCTGGATGGTCTCGATCCCAGAGAAAATAGCAGACGCCACCAGCAAGATCCACCCCAGGGAAGCAGTCGTTAGCGTTCTCAAAATCAACAAGCTGACGAATACGCTTGTCCGTAAGCATCAATGCTCGAAAATCATTAAGACCTTTACCTCCACCGAACCAACGGGAAGGGATAATCATTGAAATATACCGCGGATTCATCTTCTGCGCTTGTTCAACGAACTTCTGATAAATTGGAGCCGCACTCTTGCCGAACCCACCGTCGCTGAGCTGATACGGAGGGTTACCGACAATAACGTCGAACTGCATGTTAAAGATCCTCTCGGGATGATAGGTATGAATGAACTCGTAAGTGTAACTTTCCAGCCCGCTACTACGGTCATACTGGTCTCGTTTGGCACCGCAGTACACGCATTTGTCGCCTGCCCACATGTGTTCAATGGCCTCATAATGAATGTGTCCATCTGGCGTATCGAACGTGTCATCAATGGAGTATTTGCCGTTCGCCTTCTTCGAGCAGTATAGGGTTCGGCGCGACAACAGAGCCGTTAACTCAGTGATGGCAATACCCCATACCTGATGGTTCAGGATGTGGTCGATACGTTGCTGCAAGTCAGGAATCTCTTCCTCAAGCCCCCTGAGCAGTCGTTTAGTAATCTCGCGCAAGAATACGCCAGTCTTGGTGAATGGATCGAGGAATGTGATGGAACTGTCATGCCAGATTTCCTCAGGCAATAAGTCAAGCACCTTGTTGGCGAGCTGAGGCGGCGTAAACACCTCGTCGTTAGAAAGATTCGCCAGACAAGAGAGCACGTCGGGGTTGTACAACTTGTTGCCCAATTGCAGCTCATTACTCATCCTTGACCACCTCCAGATAGTTCATCAACGGATATTCGCATATCGGCGTAGGGACGATCTTGTCCGGGTCATCCTTGTCCACGTCAAAGTCTTCCACCATGTCGAACGTTGGCTGGGCCTCGACCTTGTCCAGAAGGGACGCAAACGTGTAATCGCGGCGCTTGACCTTGTTGCCTGATACAAGTGACCATTCCGGAAACACGATGGGACCTCCAGCCGTGTCAGTCAAGGTGAGAGCGTCGCCACAAAGGATATTCACGGAGAGCACATAGCGAATAACAGCACGGAACTCTTCCTTCGCGTCATTCTTGAAACGACTGGTATAAGTCCTATCAATCTCGCGGAATAAGCGTTCACGGCATTCCTCTACGTTATCCTGCATGATGTCCACGCCATAGACAGATGACACCGCCACGAAAGCATAACGTTCATACTCTAGCTGGCTTTTGCCGTATCGTTTGCCAACCACATCAAGTTTGCGACGCAGTACCTCTGCAAGAAAATTACCGTCACCGCACGCGGGCTCGAGAAAACGGCTGTCAATACGCTCGGTCTCCTGTTTAACCATATCCAACATGGCGTTAACCTCACGCTCATTGGTGAACACTTCACCGCGCTCTTCTACACGCTTTTTGGATTTGATCTGCTGCCTTTCCGCCACTCTCCACTCCTTGCTCACTGCATCACAGCCTATATCCTACGCGCTTCTGGAACCCATTCCGGCACTCACGCAATATTCAACAAAAACATACTCGGCACAAACAAGCATCTGCTTTCCTTTGGCATCCATTCTTAAATTTTCTCGACATCTGCCACATAACAGAATCTTTTTTCACAATTCATCTAAAAATCAAGGCTACATATTTTCAGCTCGTCCAGAATCTGCTTCATCATCGTTGATTCTCATCATCATATTATAATGCGCAATATGTCCCATTTTTGAAAAGATCATATGAAAAGCCTCCAAATATTTTTCAACCGAACCTTCCGATAACGGAGAGCAAAATACATCATCAAAACCGGAATGCGATCCAGCGTTCGTCCACGAAATCAACGATCTAACTATCCATTTATAATCTCCATCAACTTTATTAGGAATATCATTAAGAGACACTCCTCCATAATACTTATAATATTGTTCCAATATACGCCTCATATTATTTTGAAGTCCATTGATATTACATGACTTAGGATGCGCATAGGCATTCCTTACTTCCGCCCACAAGATCTCGTATGTAGAACTTACTGGGTTGTGTTGTTTAAATTCAATATCTGAAAGACCATCTTTTTTTGCACAACCCAATACTTCATCTGTCGAGTTATTCCGCCTGGCAATCCTGTATTAAAAGAAACTTCTTTATAAAAATAGATATTATGAGACATCACAAACAACTGTGTAATATTGCCTCTTTCTTCACATATTTCAGCAAAAAGGCCTCGTATCAGAGACGATATAATAAAGAGAGCATCATTATCCATACTTGATACAGGGTCATCAATGACAATTACTCTGTCTTCAACAGTACCAGTATTTTCCAAACTGCCTTTAAGCATAAAATAAAAATAGAGAAAAGTAATAAAATTCTGCTCTCCCTCACTAAGTGTGTCATTCACAACTTGCCCGTTATCTCGAACAATTGAATAACTGTACCTATCTATACCTTCGCCCAAACGGAAGCCTGTATATCCGAACTTCTCGAGTTGTTCATTTATCGCATTTCGAGTTGCTTCAACTCCTGTAGTTCCATTTTGAAGTTGAGTCAACTCTTCCCCATGTATTTTAATCAGCTCATCGATTTTCTTTATTTCTTGTTCTAATCCTGTGATTTCATTTTCAATTTCTACCCTTTCCTTCACAAAATCTGCAATATCATCTTTGATTTCATACGTAACAAATTGCCAAATCTGCGACGAAAGCTCTTTCTTTTCTGACTCTATGTTTACAGTCATCTCGTTATGATTTGAGATCTTTTCATTAGCTATTTTTATTAAATTATTAATTATATTTATAGATGCATCACAGTCAACAAGCTCCACCGGTTCACTTGCATGAGAATATTTATATTCTATCAATTTTAAATTATCGTCAAAAATCCTCAACAGACTATTTACTTGAATACTAAGTTCTTTATTATCAATAAAAGATAAATTCTGATTAAGAAGTCCTTTCAATTGCAGAATTATTTTCTCACATTCGCCACTATAATCTTTTTTTGTTGCATCAATTTCTTGAAGCGCTCTTGTGTAGGAGTCGTCAAAATATTCCTCCAATTTCGCTCGAAAATCTTTTTCTAATGTCCTCTGACAAAATGGGCAAATTCCATCACTATGATCCAAATAGACCATACCGGATTTTACCCAATCGTTGTTTCCTAGTTTTTTTTACCACCTCACTTATGTCCACGTCTTCTTTGCCGACTATCTTTTTTATTAGAATTGCAGACTCACCTACCTCCAAAATTCTTGTAAAGTCTGGTTCTGGAATAAAGTCAAAGAAAGAGACATTTTTATCAAATACAGTAGACGCTTTTTCTAAGAGTTGATCGTATGTAACAGGAGCTTCTTGCTTCTTCGCATATTGCTCTAAGATTTTTTCACGGAATCGAGCTTTACTACCTAGGAAACCTTCCAGACCAGTTATTATTGGTGATTTGCTATACTTTGTTTTTTGTTTCCAAATTCTATCCGTATACTTTTGTATCAGTAAAGCGAGCTCTTCGCGCTTTCCTCCCCTGCCATTCTCACCTTGTAAGGCTATATTGGTCTTCACCTTTTTCTCATTTTCATTTTTTATGAGTTCTTGCATTCTGTTGATCTCATTGCGTTTGTTGCTGTCATCTTGCCCTAGCGTAAAAATTCCTGGCATTTCAGATAGGCTCGTGAGAGTATTCTTAACAAAGTCGACATTATAAACTTTACGTGTCTGAACTTGACCATGTTCCCAATCAATGCTGCACGTTGGGAAATGTCCCGGATTGGCCAATACTCTGCTAATCGTAGTTTTGCCGGTCCCATTTGCCCCAAATACAAAATTGATCCGCCCTAAGTCTTTCATGACATGATCGTCAGCATTATAGGATGCAACTTCACTTATGTTAATCGAATTTATCATCTCATCTCTCCTGTAGTTTCTCTAGTCAGTTCATCAACCCATAATATTCCTTAACCGCTTTTCTCCCTACCCTCACCTCCAGTACGGCAATCTGTTTTCCCCATCTGTTCCACCGCTCCCGCTGCTCCAAGTTTTCTCTCGCATAGTATTTTCTGCGATACAGAATTATCCCTGCAATCCACCAGATTTCAATAAGACATGCCCGCCACAAGCAATCGTTTGAATTTTTCTTTACTAGATCAAGGGTCGGGCGCTTCGCGCCCGACCTGCACCTCCTGGACCGCCAGCAAAGCCGTCGGTCTTCCGGTGCACACATACACAAAACACTCAACTCATGTCCGGAAAAGACGAATACAACCCCTACTCCGTCTCGGAGCATGCCAAATAGGACGAATGCATGCACCCGTCCTACATTCCATATCGCTCATATCCGCTTGTCTCCGCAGCATGGACGCTTAGACAAGCATCAGCCAGGAACCATCATCGTAAATCCAGCGGCACACTCAATAATCCGCTGAGCAGTCTCCTTGACAAGATTCATCGATGCGACGAAGTAGACATGACGCCTCTCAGCCAACAATTTTCGGGTCAAATCCGTAGCAGACCAGCCCATGCGCTTCCTCGTGCGTCTGGACACGGACATGACACCGGACCGGGCACCCCAACGACGATGAGGTAACGAATCGCACTCCAGGCAACCGCCGGAGAGCAGCCGATAGAATCTCACCTTCACCGAAAGCCTCCGTTCCTCCTCGAACCTACCCACCTGGAGATACAACGGAATCTCCGCATCGCACTCCCCTCCCAAAGCGATACGTCTTCTCATCTCTGTTCTGATCGCCTCACGCTTCTCGGACAGGCTGCGCTGCTCCAAATCCGCAATAAGCTCAGCCCTCTTTGCGAGGCACTTATCGCACCGCATCATCCGAGCGGCCTCGTCCAGCATCATCAGATGCTTCTTATTCCTGGATTCGCCCTCCGGCCGTTCCTCACAGACATCCTTCGTGACATAGGAAACAGCCTTCTTGAGATATCCGATCACCTTATCGCTGCTGACACCACCACGTATCTCCCTGCAATCGTTCTGGCTCCCCCAATGCATCCAGCCACCGCATGTCGCCGAGGAAGCGCGTTTCTTCAGAAGAGAAGCGGCATCACCCTTGCCGAGAAAATCAGCAGCGGGAATCCTCAGAATAATGTGCACATGCAGAGCTCCGCGCTGCTGCCACTCATACACCTTCGCAAAACAAAGATCCGGAAACCACTTCCGCAGCAGCGTCAACGTCGTATTCCACAACCCGCCAATCCGATAGTTGAAATACGCTTGACCGGAATAATCGTATTCGTCGCAATCCAACGGGACACCACGAAGATCCATATCCTTCTCAGCATCATGCCATGCACCGCAACGACACCTCTTCCGCTCCCCTCTCTTCGGCACATTATGCGTCGCACCGAAAGAAGGAGCAGTCAACGTAAGAAAGAAATAACGGCACGCGCCATCATCCAGCAAGCCGCTACGCAGGATCTTCGCAGTGTCCTTCTTGTATACCCAGGCACAACCAGGGCACTTCTTCTCGGAACGCGTGCCGCAACGCACATTCACCAGCTCACCGGTCTCGACGTTCAACATGGCGAGAGGGTGGGAGCATGGATGCTCTCCGTTCGGAACGGCATCCAATGCCCCGCCCTGGAACCGCCATTTTGAGGCTGTCTCGCCATCCGGCTTAGCAGCATTTTCCTCCACAGACATAGCACATCTTGGAAGGAATGCAGAGCACCAAAAATGTCATGGCTTTGTCATGGCCTTATCCGAAAACCATGCATCAAACGAACGAAAACATCCTGCCCAGCCACGAAAAATAGCGGTTTTTCAGGCGAGATTCTTTTTTACACGGTGGATGTCGGGGGTTCGAGTCCCTCATCGCCCACCTTTCAAAACCATCGAAATCCCAACGATTCAAACACTCCTCACCTGCCGTGCGCCCTCGTGTGCCCACATTTTGCCCACATCCTTGGCGCACACCCGCACGGCCGCATCGATCAC
>CAVEXE010000028.1:0-12366 GCA_963619615.1 Senegalimassilia sp.
GGGTGATTGGCGCAGCGGCTAGCGCACTTCCTTCACACGGAAGGGGTCATAGGTTCGATTCCTATATCACCCACGTTTATGGCTCGGTTTTACCGGGCTTTTTGTTTATCTACTTAGTTTTCCTTCAATAGGGACAGCATTTTCCTTCTAGGGGAACGTAACGATGAATCGTCCGCTTACCGCTACAATGAACCATTGTGGGTAACGAATCATTGAATCTGAACCAGCCGGTCAAAGACATGGGGCCGAATGAGTTGAAAGCATATGCCGATTTGGGGCAGAAGCAGCATGAGGAAGCGAACAGGGAACTTGAAAGGCGCTGGCGCAGCTATGACGATATGCTGCCTCACGATGAATTCGTATCGGTCATAGATAGAAAAGAGAATTAAACGCCTTGCACGGTGTATGATTCGTGACTATGACAAGGTCAATGCAAGCCATGTGCAAGGGTAATGGTTACAATGGCTTTTATGACTGATCCGATTCCAAGTGCAGGCGAAACGACCATTATCGGTCTTCCTGCAATCACAACAGTGCCGGTTACTTCCACTGGAGATCGTCCTCTGACGAAGGAGGACCTCGATACGATCATGCGTCTTGCGGACGGCACGGCGCTGTTGATCTCCGCCAGGGGAGCGATGTCAGGCTCACGCTATCTGCTTGACGAGGATGAAATCACAGTTGGGCGTGATTCGAATTCCGACATCATTCTCGACGATTCCACGGTTTCCCGTTCGCACGCCGTATTCCGCAGGATTAACAACGGTTTTTGTGTGATTGATGCCGGAAGCCTGAACGGTACGTACGTAAACCGACAGCGTGTGGACCAGGCTGCCTTGAAGACCGGCGATGAGATCATGATCGGTAAATTCCGTCTGGTGTATTTCACCAATAAAGTGGTTATAGCCTGACGAATGCCTTTACGCCCATGAGTGACTGCAGACGCTCATGGGCGTCTGTGTGTATGAAACGGCGTTTTCATGGGGGGAGGACGCGATGGGTGGGGCGTGGTCAATGGTGACGTCTCCTGAGCATGTGGAACAAGCGGTGCAAGGGGAGTTGTTCGCGGTTCCTGATACGCAGGCCATGCGTGGATATCGAGGCGCGGTGGCATCAAGGGTCGCGGGCATTACATACAGGCAACTTGACTATTGGGCACGCAAGCAGATTGTGGAGCCATCCATAACGCCTTCGCATGGTTCGGGATCCAGGCGGTTGTATTCATTCAGGGATGTGGTGATTCTGGCGGTTTCGAAACGACTGTTGGATGCGGGGATCAACCTCCAGAATGTGACCACGGCCATCGGTTTTCTCATGCAACGAACCTCGGAACAACTTGAGGGGATTACCATCATGTGCGACGGTGATGAAGTGCATGAATGTACGGATGGGGAACAGATGGTGGCCCTGATGCAGAGCGGCAAGGCAGTATTCGGCGTGTCCGTAGGCTCGTTGTGGTGTCAAATCAAAGAGGGGCTCGATGGTGAGGATTATGTCGATCTTGCCGACTCACGTATTGCCTCGAGTGTGATTGATGAAATCGCGGTAACACGTGAGCGGAAACGTTCCACGTCACGGCGAGGAATCCATACGGCAGTATGACTGTGGCATACGTAACGAGGGATTGGTACGATGCAATCCGGTCACAAAGAAGGGGAGTGGAGCATGCTGAACGTTCTTCCGGCACTGCTATGGATCATCGCGGCCGTCATTGCGGTGAACATTTGTTCGATTAGCGCGATTCGGGGAAACCTTTTCTCGAAAAAAGAACGTTACGTATATCCCGTACCGTGGTCGGTCGTCGCATTGCATTTTACATCTCTGGTGATCGGAGCGCTTCCGTATCCGATATACAGAATGTTCAAGGATGGATTCTCCGATAAGTTCCAGCGTTTCTATGAGCAGGTCGGATGGCCGTCGGCTGCTCTGATAGTCGTTCTGATCGCGGCGGAAATCGTTTTCATGTATCTGCAGGCCCGCAATGGAATGAAAAGCGAGATGTACCGCAGAATCAACAGCAAGGTCAACCAGAAGATCACGGACGATATCTAAACGTACTCAATCAATCTATATCGAACTCGTCAATCCCGGACTCGTCAATCCCGGAGGAGCAACGATAGGACGGACGATTGGATGCAACCATGTGACGGAGGATGCACTCCCATTTCTTTTCTGACATAACGTACATTATCGGACAAAGATATATATAGGGTGGATAACGCTTAAACCGTGCATACTCATACTCCCGTCAGTAATCGAATGCCATATCGTACCGGTTGCAAAACGAGCCTTCCGGAGATTCCGGAAGGCTCGCTCATTTGCTGTCTGGGAAGGCTCGCTCATTTGCTGTCTGACTGACTCAGGCGAAATATTCCTCAACGGCCTGCGCGAGTTCATCGACGGTATCGATGATCCTGTATGCGCCATGCTCCTTAAGCTCGCCGGGTTCCGCATAGCCCCAGCCGCAGCCCAGGCAATCGAGTCCACAGGCTTTGGCGCCGTCTGCGTCGGTCCAGCGATCGCCGACCATCAGAGCCTTGTCTCCGGCGGATTCGTCGAAATCGATATGTTCGAACGCCCATCGGATCACCTGATCCTTGTCGAGACGCGAATTGTCCTTGCTGGCACCGTAGATGCCGTCAACCATGGTGTCGATGTGGAAATGCTCGCAAATCGGGATGCACTGGTATTGCGGTTTGCAGCTGGCGATCGCCAGATAATATCCGGCTTCGCGCAGCTTGGCAAGCTGCTCCGGAATACCTTTGTAGATGGTGTTGTTCAAACGTCCGGGAACCTTCTGGCCAGGATTGTTCGGATCGTCGAAAACGGCTTCATCAGCGTAGTATCTGCGGTAGATGGCGACGCCTTCATCGAGCTTTTCGTCCGGAATACCGTTGCGCTGCATGGATTCGCTAATCGCCGGGCCGATGAAACGCTGCAGCTCATCATCATCCGGAACCGGATATCCCATTTCCTCGAAGGCCTTGACGACGCATCCAATGATACCTGGGTCGGACTTCGTCAGAGTACCGTCCAGATCAAGCAGTACGACTTTTTTCGGATGTTCGAATGATTCGGACATGTGTCGGCTCTCCCCTGATTTCTATCGTTGTATATGTTCTTGGTCTTGTAATGACGATAATAATTATGCCCGGTCTTAATGACCGGGCATGTGTTCACGTGTTGGTTCCAACCTCTGATTACTCGTAGTCGGGGAACCAGCCGTCACGATGCATCTGCAGACGCTTTTCGAGCAATGTCTTCAGCTCTTCTTCACTACGACGCTCCAACAGCATGTCCCAGTGGGTACGGGTCGGCTTGGTGATTTCATCGGCTTCGCGATCCTCGTCGCCCTCGCGATGCGCGGTGGCGCCGCAACGGCATTCCCACTCGTCGGGAATCTCGGCGCCTTCGGCGAACGGCAGGATTGTACGGTGACTCTTCGGGCATACGTACGCGACATCCACACGTGCCGCAAAATCCACGTTGTCGTCGGATTCCAACGACTTCGCGCCGATGCTCATGCCTCGCAGGCTGCGTTCTGCCATATTGCCTTTGCCTCCTTGGGTTGTTTGCTCACTCTAAGCTACAGAACAGTTCGGACGTGTTGTTTATTCCTCAGGATTCATCAGTCAACGCCTGAATACGCCACAATACCGCGGTTCACGGCCTCATACGCCTTTTTCGCGATAGGCGCCAACGATTCGGCCCGTTTGCCCATATACGGCCCTGCCACGGCGATTTGCTGCAGCACGTCGGCAAGTCTCTTGCAGTTGCGCACGAAATCGCCTCCGGTCAGATCGGTCCCATACAACACGCGCGATAGACTCTCTCCCCTGGCCCATTCGTAGACGATATCGGTGATGCCGAAATCAAGCTGACGTGGCTCTTCGAGCAGATGATCCTCGCAGAGCATGGCTATCGAAGCGTGGACGCCTTTGAGCTGGGCCGCGCAGACCGCAACATTCCCTTGTATGCCACCGGGGTAATGACGCGGTTCTCCCCCGCCTCCCCTACGTGCCTCATAGATCAACGAAGCCACGACACTCGCCAGCTCGGCTTCATCCAGTCCGTCGAACGCTCCCTCGTCGATCGCCTGCGCCAATACCAGGTCAAGCTCGCTGTATAGATGACGAAGCAGTTGCCCATGTTCGGTGAGATGCAGATCCTCATGGCCATCGCGCGTTCCCGTGGATTCGAGGTAACCGAGCTCCTCGAGAATATTGCAGATGTGGCCGAACTGACGCGCTACGGAACCCGTACGAGACTCGTAGCGATGCTGCACCCGTTCCAGTTCACGTGTTTCCCTTGCCCAACGATGTCCCCATTTCAGGTGCTTCTGCAGATCGGGACATTTACGGCATGGGTGGTCGCGCTCCAGCTCGCGAAGTTCGGCAATGCGCCTGTCAAGATCCATGAACGCCTGGCTACGTGCCTTCTGAGAACGGAACACTTCATGCTTGAGCTTTCGCCTCTCGTTCTTCTCGAGATCGCTCAGCTGCATACGAATCCGCATGAAATCAGTGAAATCGCCGAACTCGCAGGAGAATGCCTGCTCGTAGCCTTCAAGCGCTTCGTGCAACGTGCTCATCTGTGTTTCCAGCTGCCAGGCGGATTCAGTGGCCTCCCATTGTGCAAAGGAATGGTCCAACGTTACCCGTGCGGTTTCGTAGTCGCTGGAATTCAACAGATTGACGGCCATGTTGAAGGTCGGTCGGAAGCTGGAATGCAACGGGTACACACGCTTGCTGGACAAAGCCGCGGCGGTGGCCGGAACAAAACCGCTGTGATCGACGACCACGGCATTGCCGATGGTGTCGATGCCTCGCCTGCCCGCACGCCCGGTCAATTGGGTGAACTCCCCCGGCGTAAGTCCTACATGGCCGGTTCCGTCGAACTTCTCCAGCTTTTCCACCACAACGCATCGCGCCGGCATGTTGATGCCCAACGCAAGTGTTTCCGTGGCGAAGACCATCTTGACCAGACCTTCCTCAAACAGTCGTTCGACGATTTGCCTGAAGAGAGCGATCATACCGGCATGGTGAGGTGCGAAACCTTCTTCCAGCGCGAAGCGGAATTGCGAGAAATGCAGGGCCTTCAAGTCTTCCTGGCTTAATTGTCCCTCAATCATTTCATCGACGATACGTCGTATCCTGCGCACTTCGGAGTCCGTGGTCAGCTCAAGGCCCGCGTTGATGCACTGTTCGACGGCCTGATCGCAGCCATTGCGGGAGAATATGAAGTAGATTCCCGGCAAGGCATCCAGATAATTCAGTTCGTCGACCACCGCCCAACGTCGCGGGGTATGCCGTTGGGGTTTCCGATGGGACTCCCATTTGCCCTTGCCCCGATTGCGTTTGTCCGGACGCTGCTCTCCCCTGCGTCGAGCTGCTTGGCGGTCAAGCTGGTCAAGCCGATTCACCAGCTGCGCATTGAGCTTAACGCTCTGGCTACCGTCTGCGTCGCGACGATACAAATCGATGAGTTCCGGTTCGGTATGGTCGTCCGCCTGGACGAGCACATACTGTTCCAAAGGAACGGGACGTTTTTCGGAAACAACCAGCGTGGTGTCCCCGCGCACCGATTCAATCCATGACGAGAAATCCTCGACGTTCGAAACCGTGGCGGACAATCCAATGATCCTGACGTTCTGTGGCAGATGGATGATCACTTCTTCCCAAACTGGACCACGGAAACGATCGGCCAGGTAATGTACTTCGTCAAGAATCACATAACGTAGCGCATCAAGCGTCATGGAATGCTCGTACAGCATGTTGCGCAAGACCTCGGTGGTCATAACCACGATGTCGGCTTCGGAATTGATGGACGTATCCCCGGTGAGCAGACCGACCTTATCCGCACCGTACAGGTCTACCAGATCATGGTATTTCTGGTTGCTCAACGCTTTGATAGGCGTGGTATAGAACGCTTTCACGTTGCGTTCCTGAGCAAGGTAGATGGCGAAATCGGCGACCACTGTCTTGCCGGCACCGGTAGGAGCCGCTACAAGAACATTGTTGTCGGCCTCCAACGCTTCGTTGGCCTGCATCTGAAAATCATCAAGATCAAAAGGCAGGGAACTCGCGAACCTGACGGCTGCGGTATTGCTTTTCGCCTGTGTTTTCCTGAATGCCGCATACCTTTGCGAAGGTGAGAGCGACGCCGTTTCGCTGGTTACCTGTGCGTCATTGATGTCATGACGATGGCGACGATGGTGAGTCATGGTTCCTTTTCGAATCAGTCGTTGAAATGCTTCCAGCTCGCCCATTGCTGAGCGTGGCGCGCACGCCGGGCCTCACGACGATTGATGACCTCGGCATGTGCCTGCGCATAACGATCCGCGGCATCCTGCAAAGGCCTGGTGAAGAACGGCGATTCGTCTTGCGTGGTTTCCGGCAGAGGCTGGCCCATCGCATCAAAACGTTGCGCTATGCGAGATGCCACTTTGGCGGAGTCCTTGAACGCCCGGTATCCATGAATACCCGCGTACGCGATTCCCGCGATAATCATGGCCAGCATGAACAGGGCAAGCAGAAGCCAAATCCACCAAGGCATATCAGTTCCTCCCGTCAGTCCTCGTTTTCGCGGTCGGCAACGCTCAATTCATGCTTGGCTCGGGCAACGATCATGGTACGCAACGTTTCCGGAGCCACTGCGGTGATATGACGCGCATGGGAGATGCAGAACGCCACATACCACGAATCGGAAGAGACGATCAGGTGCACCTTCTCCCCCTCGCCGCACTTCTCCACCGTAGCGCCGGACAAGTCATCGATGAACGGCAAATCGGCCTGATTGGTAATGAACACGGCCGGAGTGCCGTTGTCGAAACTCCATTTACGCAGTTCAGAAGCCGGCACGTCGGGAATATCGACCTTCTCCGTAGGCTCCACCAACTCGGCCTTTTCGATACGGGAGATGCGCAGCACCTGCCATATACGCGGTTCGCCGGTGGCTTTGTTGATGGTCGTGTCCTTTTTTACGAATTTGGCCTTGTCTTCAGGAGCCGCGTTGGCCACATCGGTCCACACTGCCACGTAGTAAACGCCTTCGTCGACGAAAATCCGATCCGGAGCAACAAGCTTGCGCTGCGTTCGTCCGGCTCCGTCGGTGAACTCCATATCGAGCAGCATGCTCTTGGAAATGGCACTCTTGACGATGGAGAAATTGCGTGGCTCCATCTCGTAGCCGGTAAGGCTCAGCCACGGCATTTCACCAGGTTCCACATGCTGGCGCAGACGGTTGTACAGCGATTCCGCCTGTTCGCGCAATTTGTCCGGCAACAGCGATGAGTGCGCCAGATAGCTCACGGATGCGGTCAACATGCTCAGGTACTGCTGGGAAATACCGGCAAGCCGCTCCAAACCAAGCGAGTTCGTGGCGGAGACGATGCCTTCGGCATCCAGCAAAGACCAATCGATGTCGAAGAATTGGCTTCCGGCCATTTCGCCGTCATCGGACACTGTGGTCAACGTGTTGATGTCTTTGTGGATGATGTTGACGAATTTCTTCAGCTCGTCATCGGACTTCGGTTTGCCAATGAAGCGTTCCGCAAGCTCCTCGAGCGAATATTCCTCACCAAGATGCGCGGAGAGGAACAGCATCAGCCTCAGTCGGCGGTCGACCTCACTACCGGTCTGGAAGGATGGTCCCTTCTTCGTCCTGCCCTTGGTCTCCTCGGATTCCGTCTCTTCAGTGCTGTTGCGGTTGATCTCCGGAGAAACAACCGTGGAACTGTCGGAACCGGTGGATTCATCGGCCGGCACGAACTGCGACGCAGCCGTAAGGCGGCGGTTGAATGCATCCACAGCCTCCTGCGGGCTGACGATGGATGCGCCGGGATGGGTAAGGACGAACATGGCCAAATCATCGGAATCGGTGTACGCGACGTTGAGATGTTCGCCATCAACGTCAACGGTCGCGGCAAAACGACGCTGGTCAACAACCTTCACCAGTTCGTCCGGAATGGTTTGCGTGCCCAATCCAGGGGCAATGGAATCCAGACCAAGGCCGGGAATCGGAGTCTGCGGCACACGAGGCGCAGTACGGGAAGCGTGTTGCGCCTCGTGTGAAGGTGCGGAGGAAATCGACATGGACCGCGCAAGATAATTTGCCGCGGCGAGAATCGGCAGATCCTCATCGCCGAACAGCAGACGCACACGGGGTTCGTCTCCAAGCTGAAGACGGTAGGAAGCGAAATCCTGCCCCTCAGACTTGGAGGAATACTCCGGCTGACGCGATTCAATGGCGATTCCCATGGCCGCGAGCTTTGCACGGTCACGCTGGAACTGTTTGGCGAACGCTGCCTTTGCCGCTTGGTCCGCCAGTTCACCATACGAATCGGCATACGCCTTCACACGTTGCGCGATTTGTCGGGAAGTGAGCCATTGCGGGAAGGCTGAGGAAAGAACTGCCAATACATCAAGCTCATGCTTGCCCCATTTGTCGGAGAAACGACGCCTTCCGTTACTGCCCTCTGCCATTAGTCCTCACGTCTCGTTAACGTTACGTTTAAGTGTGGGCTTTGTGAGCCCACACACCATTCCATGATAGAGGGTTTTTACACGTTGTACGCGTATTTTGCAAAAAAATACCGTTTTTCGTGTTGGAAGTCCCCTCGTTACGAGCTCATCAGACCCAATCGTCAGGCTCGATTCCCTGAGGTCCGACGTACTCGCCGTTCGGTACGTAACTTGCGTCGCCATTATCCGACAGGTGGGCGTCGCTGAACATCACCACGTCCCTGCCGAAGGTCCAATCGCCAGCAATATCAACGGATTTCGCTGCGGCAAGCGACGGGACTCCATAGGGGAAACGGGCGTCGAAATCATGGATGTTCTTGTAATAACGCGCATCAAGGTGCACATCCGGGAAAATATAGTTTCCATCCTCCATCTCATACTGATCTGTTAGATGGAATCGATCCGATCGCATAATGAACAGATCGTCGGTGGTCTTGACCGGCAGGAAACGCATACGATCCACGCATACACAAGTGGCGCCATCGAACAGCGTCACGGCCGCACCCATGGCGGTCTCCAGCTGGATGACCGGCTCACTGGTCGGATCGGTGGGATCGACGGTCTTCTTGTTGCGAATGACCGGCAACGGCAACACGCCGTCATGAGCAGCCAGTTTGGCCTTCAGCGCATCAACGCGAACCCAGATGCTGTTGGTGTTGAAATACGGATGCTTTTCGATGTTCTGGGCTTCCGACTTGTCTTCCGAATGAACCTGGCTCATTTCGCGCAACATAAGACGGCCAGTGGCCTTGTCTCGTACGATATGGCCACCTTTACGGTCGGCGGGAGTGCGCCTGGCCACCTCAATCATAAACGGCGCGCCAGTGTTTTCGAAGTGCTGCGCCAACGTACGAGAAGGCCTTGCGCCGAGATTGTCGGAGTTTGATATGAACAGGTATTTGAAGCCCTTCTCCTCGAGTACGTCCAGCAGTCCAGACTCCCAAATGGTGGAGAACAGATCTCCGTGGCCCGGCGGGCACCATTCCAACTCGGGATTGGCTGGGAACGATACAGGCAACCCGGTCTCGATGCTGATCTTCGGCTCCTGATGCTGCATGATTTCCACCGGCACATCTTCCTGATGGAATTTCTTATTGGCACGCAGCACCTTCATGGTGTCTTCAGAGGTGCGGAAAGAGTTCATCAGCGTCAGAGGAAGCTCGACTCCGAGACGCGTGCGGGCGGTGAGCACCTGCCCGATGATGATATCAATGAATCGCATCTGACGAGCCTTATGACGGCGCACCGGCAACAGCGACTTGGCACAGTCAAGACCCATCGATGTGCCAAGACCGCCATTGAGCTTCAGGAAAGCCGTCTTCGAAAACGCATCCACAGCTTTGTCGTGGTTGATGGTCTCATATACGTCATGGAAACTGGGAACATTGGAAAGCGGCTCCACCTCGGATTCGCGGATCCAGCTGCTTTCCTCTTCCGTAGTCCAAACATCATACAGATGCTTGAATTGCGCGATGGCCATATCGGTCATTCCATGTTCCCGCATCTTTTCTGCGGACTGTTCGAATGCGTCCTCAATCAATGTTTTTCCCTTTCGTGCGGGCGTTTATCTCACTCTGCCTTAACAATCATACGACACGTTGCCTTCAACGGGGGTTTTGTATGGGGTGCATCGGAAAGTTTTTAACCCAAATGCCATATTGAAACCCCTCTTAGGGGGTTCAGGAGTGACGCACTTGATACCACCAGTCCAGACGAGGTTCTCCACGTCTGGAAGACCGTTCTTCCCTGTCGAGACCATGCAGATGTACTGATTTACAATCAGCTCTCAGCACTCCCGACATATGCCGCCAATTATTGAATTGGTTGGCCATATTCTCCGAGGCGACAAGGTCGGGTTTCCATTTTTCCAGAAATGAGCGCATGCTTGGATTTGCTGATACGAGCTATCACATTATGTCCATTTTCATCGTGTCCAACATTGACGTACTTTAGTATCGGAACCACCTTTGTAGTTCTTCGCATCCACGAACCAGACATGCACTTTGCCCGACTTGTTGACACCCACGAGTACACAGTCGACATCAGCATCCGTTGGATTGCCTTTACTATCCTTGCCGTATAGGGACCAGAACGACACGACCTTCAAGTTGCTACCGACAATGATTCTCGCAAGGGTTTCCTCTCCGGCTCGGCCCGACGCGATGGCGTCGGAGCTGAACCGAGAAGTTTCCAAACCGCCTGTAACCGAGAAATAGCACGGCAAGCAGCATGACGGCCACGATGAACATGATCTTCTCGGCGAGCCTCACCTGCCAAGGCAGTGTGTTATCTTGCTCGACTACTAGCTTCGCATAGGACTTGCCGAAGCTGGCAAGTGCCTTGTGATAGCCCTTTCACCGGACAATTGCGTGACGTGTATGGAGTGACTTGGAGAAACTGTCCGGTGAGCTCGTCTCCAGAACGTAAACGACAGAGGAAAGGGAGATGGTCATGTTCATGGTCGGATTCATCATCGCTTCTCGCGGTGGCTGTAGTGATTGGCGGATTGAGCCTGATTGGAGCAATCGCCGGCGTCATATACGGCTTTTTCAAGGGCCTATTTGGATAACCGGACACTCCCGCCAAACAGAAAATCTCATGCATGGGGGTTCGCAGATATTCCAGCAACCAGGGATTATTCGGTGGAATGAATTTTAACGGGACTACCGAAGGAAAGGCGAACGGAAGATATCAGGGACAGGGAACGACACATCGACGTTCCCGAATGGGGCTTGGAAGATCTGACTGACAGCGTCCTGTACGACGTGTTCTACGAATCGACGACCATGCTTGCCGGCAGGATGCTCGCCCAGCAACGATTAGCGGCGGGCCAAGGCAACCGGTACAGGGAATATTGGACAGGATGAACCGGTACGAGCTGCTGTCCGACCGGGACAGGGTCGACCCGGCCGATCGCGAGGCGCTTGTCAGGGCGAAACGGACGAACGATTCGAATCGCATGGGCCGTGCGCTCATGACCGAACCCTGGCATGAGATTGGCCGTCAGTCTGCGGTTGACGTGGACTGGATCTGGAACGAAGACATCCTGCCAACGATTGAGGGCGTGGCCGTATCGGGCGACCCGTGCACGGTATTCGTCGGCGGACAACCCGGCGCAGGCAAAACCCGTGCCGCCGGTCCTGTCGCGCATCGCAATCCTGGAACGTTACTACCGGGACCGCTCCGTAGGACTGCCATCACGTTGAACGCCCACGTCCGCACATGAGAACACCGTCAGGAACCTGGCATCCATAGTCCGATTGATTGCCGGATCTCCGCTAATTGACCGGTTCACCGTGATTGACCGTAACGACATCGTTCTGTTTGATGGCACCAGTGGCAGGAGAAAAGATGGTTGGCGTGAATGGATGCATAAGGCGTCGCAAGTCAACGGAATCGATAGCGACGCGCAACTGGCACGTGTTGACTTCCTTGAACGGGCGTGGTCGGCGTTCACTCCCAATAACGACGACGCGCGCAGACTACTGGACAAGATTCACGAGACTGTCCGCTAAGCGGCCTGCCGGTCTATCTCCCGGTTGGCCGAAGATTTAAGATCACTTCGTTCTCTGCCCCAACCGG
This sequence comes from Senegalimassilia sp., assembly GCA_963619615.1. Lineage (GTDB taxonomy): Bacteria > Actinomycetota > Actinomycetes > Actinomycetales > Bifidobacteriaceae > Bifidobacterium. Next base: position 12,105 of record CAVEXE010000028.1, read on the forward strand.
GAGATATGGGCGTATCTCCCGGTTGGGGCCGCAATGGGATGGCGACACGCCCAGAAATGCCGTCATGACCCGCCCGACGGATCCATCCGATGTTCCATGACGCGCGATCTTGTCGATGACCCTGGTCAACCCGGTAGTTAAAACGGTAGTTAAGGAGACTAAAAACCGCCTATGGGTACCTCTATGGGTACCTTCGTGGCACATCGCCTACATACGTCTCAAGGCCAGAAAATCGTTGGAAAATGGCCGTTTTCGCATGAAA
>CAVEXE010000029.1:0-8953 GCA_963619615.1 Senegalimassilia sp.
TTGGTAGCGGGGCATGGATTTGAACCATGGACCTCTGGGTTATGAGCCCAGCGAGCTACCGAGCTGCTCCACCCCGCGTCGGCTTGTCTTTGCGACAGCTCTATCTAATTTACTCATGTCGGAATATATGTCAAATCGGCGTGTCGCGAGTTTTGGCTGTCGTGTGGAGAATCCGGCGGAATTCTATGGAAAATCGCACATGTTCTGCGGGAATTCGCATGTGTTCCGTGGATTTTCGGCGTGTTTATGTAGATTCCACAGGTCTTGCACAATCCGCTTGGACGGTTCGTTCTTCGACCATGGCCGGGCCTCTGCTTGGATTGCTCCGCGTCGCGGAAATGTTTGAAGGCGCGCTATATCCGGGGGCGCACCATAATAGGTGTCATGCCTATCAAGATCCCCAGCGGCCTTCCGGCCAGAGACATTCTCGACTCCGAACGTATTTTCGCGCTCGAAAAGCCTGAAGCGGAGCGTCAGCGTGTGCGTCCGCTGAAGCTGGTGATCCTCAATCTCATGCCGAAGAAGATAGAAACGGAAACGCAGCTTCTGCGCCTGATTTCGAAAAGTCCGCTGCAGGTGGAAATCGATTTCATGAAAACTTCGACGCATGAGGGCACGCATGTGAGCGCCGATCATCTGGTGAAGTTCTACGAAACGATCGATGCGTTCGAAAACAACTATTATGACGGTTTCGTTGTGACCGGCGCTCCCGTGGAGCATCTTGATTTCGAGCAGGTCGACTACTGGGAGGAATTCAAGCAGATTCTTGATTGGGCCGGCAGCCATGTGTTCTCCACCATGTATTTGTGCTGGGGTGCCATGGGCGCGCTCAATTACCGTTATGGCGTGCGTAAGGAAAATCTGCCGGAGAAGCTTTTCGGCGTTTTTCCGCAGTATCTGCAGGATGAGTACTGCTTCCTGACGAATGGATTCGACGAAATCAGCCTTCAGCCGCATTCACGTCTTGCGGGCGTCAATGAGGGGGACATCGCGCATAATCCTCAACTGCAGGTGCTTACCTGGGGGCCGAAATCCGGTCCTGGCCTGATCGCTACCCGTGATTTTTCTGAGGTCTTCGCGCTTGGTCATTGGGAGTACGGCAAGTACACGCTTGCCGAGGAGTACGAGCGGGATATGAACAAGGGCATGACCAATGTGCCGTTCCCGGAGAACTATTTCCCTCATGACGATCCGCAATTGGAGCCGGTGTTCGCATGGCGTGCTCATGCAAATCTGCTGTGGCGCAACTGGCTGAATTGGGTGTATCAGACCACGCCATACGATTTGAGCGAGGTTCCTCAGCTGCGCGCGCAGAAGCGGCTCGGAACGGATCGTTCGATTCGTCATGAGCCGGGTTCCCCTCGAGTCGACGCGTTTGTGCCGTTCTCTTCGGATGGTTATGGAGTGATTGAAGGCTGAATCCTTTCGCCGTGTTCTTCGGATCGTTGCCCATATGCCATGGGGTCGATGCGAAGGCTTTTGCGGATTGTCGAGTATACTCGAGGAAGTTCGTTGATGCCGATGGTCGTGCGTCCAGAATGTAAGACCGTCGGCAGTATTTTTCGCGATTTTTCCGATGGCCGAATGTTTCCGGGAACGGTATTTTGTTCCGGATTTCTTTCCGATGGAATCGCACTTTCGCGTGTTATTTTTGGTATTGTCCGTGGTAAGCTTTGATGAAACGTTTTATCAACGGTGATTTCGATGGTGAGATGTTGGCGTGCCGACAAACAACCTGGCTCTGTCTAGTAACCGCGGGGTGAGGTGAAACGCCGGGAACGCCTTACGGTCGTAAGGGAAATAGCGCGTGTGCAGATTTGTCTAGACACGGGCCAATAATCCTTTCCAGCCATTCGGAGTTGAATGCGTCGGCGGGGCTCCGGTCACGTTGGCGCATGCTTCGAAGGACGGACTGGTTGGTAACCAGAACGTCACATTCGACTCGGTTGTTGGACTAAACTGACAGCTGACACAAGAGCAGGAGGCGTGAATGATTGGTGCATTGGGAGCGGGCATGCTGACCATCGCTGATGGTCCCGAGATGCCGAGTATCAATGACTTCCTTCCCGATCCGTTCGTTTTTCAGGGCACGCCGTTCGCCATCAACCGCATCATTCTCGTTCGTATTCTTGCGACCGTCATCATGCTGCTGGTTTTCGGCATTACGGCAAGCCGTGCGAAGCTTATCCCTGGCCGTTGGCAGGGTGCAGTCGAATGGCTGATCGAGTTCGTCCGCGACAACATCGTCTATCAGGTGATGGGCGAGTTGCGAGGCAAGCGTTACGTGCCGATGATCACAACCGTGTTCTGCACGTTGCTGGTCTTCAATCTGTGCGGCATCATCCCCGGTTTCAACATCGCGGCAAGCGCGTCCATCACGCTGCCTCTGGTGTTCGCCATGTGGTGCTTCTGCCAGTATTGGATCGCGGGCATCCGTGAAAAGGGCCTTGGCCACTTCCTGAAGGATGAGATTTTCCCGAAGGGCGTGCCGGCTCCGATCTACATTCTGCTGTCACCTATTCAGCTGCTTGAGCTGCTGATTATCCGCCCGTTCTCGTTGACGATCCGACTGTTCGCCAACATGGTTTCGGGCCACTTGATTCTTGCGCTGTGCCTCTCGGCCACGCAATACTTCCTCGTTGATGTGGTGAACAAGATGTTCATGCCGTTCGGCGTGATCACCTTCGCGGCTGGCATGTTCATGTTCATGTTCGAGGCGCTGGTTGCCTGCCTGCAGGCATACATCTTCGCCATCCTGACCACCGCATACATCAATATGAGCTATCCGGAGATCGACTGACCACCGGCTTTTTAAAGTGTTGCTTCCTTGTGAGGCAATAACCAGAAAGGAAAAAACATGGGACTCCTTACCCTTGCTGAGGTTGCTGGCAATCTGAACGTTATCGGCTACGGCCTCGCCGCGATCGGCCCTGGCATCGGCCTGGGCATTCTGATTGGTAAGACCATCGAAGGCACCGCTCGCCAGCCTGAGCTCGGCAGCCGTCTGCAGACCCTCATGTTCCTGGGCCTGGCATTCGTCGAGGTGCTGGCACTGCTCGGCTTCGTGCTCGCCTTCATCGAGTAGGACTTGATTCAAGGTAACACCGAAGACGCAAACGAACATGAAAGGAGGAAGACACTATGGTGACCGCAGCTAGCGAGATGGAATTGTTCCTTCCGAAAAGCTACGACATTTTCTGGTCGTTGGTCATTCTGATCATCGTCGCCGTGTTCTTCTACAAGTTCTTCCTGCCGAAGTTCCAGGCCGTGTTCGATGAGCGCGCAGCCAAGATCGAAGGTGGCATCGCCAAGGCCGAACAGGCCCAGAAGGATGCCGACGAAGCCAAGGCCAAGTACGAGGCTCAGCTGAGCGCCGCACGAGTCGAGGCTTCCAAGATTCGCGACGATGCACGTGCGGAAGCCACCCACATCATCGCCGACGCGCGTTCCCGTGCGGAAAGCGAAGCGGCACAGATCGCCGCTACGGCACAGCGTTCCATCGAATCGCAGCAGCAGCAGGCTCTGGTGAGCCTTAAGGGCGAGGTCGGCGTGCTGGCAACGGCACTTGCCGGCAAGATCCTTGGCAGCAAGCTCGAAAGCAAAGACGTGCAGTCGTCGATGATCGACCAGATGCTCGACGAGCTGGACAGCGACAAGAAGTGATAGAAACCTTCAAGAAAGGGAGGTGACCAATGCGAGGAGAAGCATCGCGTATCGCGGATCGCGTTTCGCGTGACTCGCTGGCCCCCAAGCTGCGTGATAGCGGCGAGGACGCGTGGCGCATCGGGAACGAACTGTTCACGATCACCAGCGTGCTCGACCACAACATTCGGCTTGAACGTGCCCTCACCGACCCGTCGCGCCCAGTCGAAGACAAGATTGCAGTGGTCAAGACCCTGATCGGAAAGCAGGCCCATCCGCTGACGATGGAAATCATGTCCGATCTGGTTGGCCGCAGGTGGAGCCGCGTGTCCGACATCGCCAACGCCGTGGAGGATTTCGGCGTTGACGGCATGATGTACTACGCGGATTACACGGGAACGACTCTGAAAGTCTCCGTCGAACTTGCCCAGCTGCACTCCGCGCTGCTCAACCTTCCGGTCGTGCGCACCAAGCTGTACGACTCGACGGTTCCTTCCGAAGCCCGTGTCAAGCTGCTGTACAGCTTGATCGAAAACGCGGACTTCACCAAGGTGACCAGGCGTCTGGCCGAGCATGCGACCTGCAATCTGCGCAATCGTCGTTATCTGCAGACCATTCAGTGGCTGATCAACAAGTTCTCCCGTCATATGGGCGAATCGATGATCACCGTTACCACGGCCACGCCACTGTCCCACAAGCAGGTCGACAAGCTCGTCGCCATCTATTCGGCGAAGACCGGCCATCCGGTGCACATCAACTCTGTGGTCGACCCGACCGTCATGGGTGGCATGCGCATCCAGGTTGGTGACGAAGTCACCGACAACACGGTGGTCGCACAGCTGCAGCATCTTCAGCGCACGGTGAAGGCAACCGCCTGACGGTTCGCCGCACGGTGAACAAGCCTGAAACAAGACTTGACTGAATTTAAAAACAACAATAAGGAGTGATCATGGCAGAACTTACCATTGATCCCACCACGATTCGCAAGGCGCTCGACGAGTTCGTCGATTCGTACAAGCCGTCGGACACCCCGACCCAGGAAGTCGGCTACGTCGCGACCGCTGGCGATGGCATTGCGCACGTGACGGGACTGCCTGGTTGCATGGCCAATGAGCTGCTGACCTTCGAAGACGGCACGCTTGGCCTGGCGTTCAACCTTGACGCCCGCGAGATCGGCGTGGTTATCCTCGGCGACTTCGCAGGAATCGAGGAAGGCCAGGAAGTGCGTCGTACCGGCGAAGTGCTCTCCGTGCCCGTCGGCGACGGCTACCTTGGCCGCGTCGTGGACCCGCTAGGCAACCCGATTGATGGTCTTGGAGAAATCAAGACCGAAGGCCGTCGTATTCTCGAGGCCCAGGCACCTGACGTTATGCACCGTCATTCGGTTGACGAGCCTATGTCCACCGGCCTGAAGGCAATCGACGCAATGACGCCGATCGGCCGTGGCCAGCGCCAGCTCATCATCGGCGACCGCCAGACCGGTAAGACCGCTATCGCAATCGATACGATCATCAACCAGAAGCGTAACTGGGAATCCGGAGACCCGAAGAAGCAGGTCCGCTGCATCTACGTGGCCATCGGTCAGAAGGGCTCCACCATCGCATCGGTGAGGCAGTCCCTCGAGGAATCCGGTGCCATGGAGTACACCACCATCGTGGCATCCCCGGCTTCCGATTCCGCAGGCTTCAAGTACATCGCACCGTACACCGGTTCCGCCATCGGACAGCACTGGATGTACAACGGCAAGCACGTGCTCATCGTCTTCGACGATCTGTCGAAGCAGGCAGAAGCCTACCGTTCGATCTCCCTGCTGCTGCGCCGCCCGCCGGGACGTGAAGCGTACCCGGGCGATGTGTTCTATCTGCACTCTCGTCTGCTCGAACGTTGCGCCAAGGTTTCCGATGACCTCGGCGGTGGCTCGATGACCGGTCTGCCGATCGTCGAGACCAAGGCGAACGACGTGTCCGCATACATTCCGACCAACGTGATCTCCATCACCGACGGCCAGATCTTCCTGCAGTCCGATCTGTTCAACGCCAACCAGCGTCCTGCTGTTGACGTCGGCATCTCCGTCTCCCGAGTTGGTGGCGCCGCACAGACCAAGGCTCTGAAGAAGGTCTCCGGCACGCTGAAGATCTCCCTGGCCCAGTACCGTTCGCTGGAATCCTTCGCCATGTTCGCATCCGATTTGGATGCGGCTTCGAAGGCTCAGCTGAACCGCGGTTCGCACCTGACCGAGCTGCTCAAGCAGCCGCAGTTCTCCCCGTATTCCATGGAAGAGGAAGTCGTCTCCGTGTGGGCCGGCACCCATGGCAAGATGGATGATCTGCCGATCAAGGACGTGCTGCCGTTCGAAAAGGGCATGCTGGAGTATCTGGATCACAACACCGATATCCTCAAGACCATCCGCGAGACCGAAAACTTCACCGCCGAAACCGAGGAAGCCCTCGATAAGGCCGTCGAAGCGTTCCGCCAGACCTTCGTGACCAGCAGCGGCAAGCCGCTCATCGACAAGAAGCCTGCCGCGAAGAGCGCAACCCCGGTCGAGCAGGAAAAGATCGTCGCAGGAGAGAAGTGATTCATGGGCTCGCAACTCGCATTGAAATCTAGGATCGCCTCTACCGCGTCGTTGGAGAAGATCTTCAACGCGCAGGAGATGATCGCGTCTTCGCACATCGCCAAGGCACGTGACGTCGCCTTGAATGCGAAGCCGTATACCGATGCGATTTTCGACGCCGTGCAAGCGCTGGTGGCCCACACCCATATCGACCATCCGATCATGGGTAAGGACGAGGATAACCCGCGAGTGGCTGTCCTCGCCCTTACCTCGGATCGTGGTATGGCAGGCCCGTACACCTCCTCGATCATCCGCGAAACGGAATCGCTGCTGGCACGCCTCGATGAGGCCGGCAAGCAGCCGGAACTGTATGTGTATGGTCGCCGTGGTGTGACGTACTACAAGTACCGCAACCGTGATGTTGCCGGTACTTGGGAGGGCGATACCGACCAGCCCGGCGTGGAAGTCGCAGAGTCCATCTCGAAGGCACTTCTGGACGCTTACATGAAACCGGCGGACCAAGGCGGAGTTTCCGAACTCTACATTGTGTTCACCGAATTCGTGAATATGGTGGTTCAGAAGGTGCGTGTGCTGCGTATGCTGCCAGTTGAGCTCGTTCGTCCGGAACAGCCGGATGCCGGCCCGGTGCCGGAGTCCGAAGCCGATGCCGCGACTCCGCTTTATGCGTTCGAGCCGAGCGTCGACGAAGTGCTTGACGCGATTCTGCCGAAATACATTCAGTCCCGTATTCACGAGTGCCTGCTCACCGCAGCGGCATCCGAGACTGCAAGCCGACAGAACGCCATGCATACGGCTACAGACAACGCCCGCAGCCTGATCGACGACCTGACCCGCAAGCTCAACGCTTCGCGCCAGGCTTCGATTACACAGGAACTTACCGAAATCATCGGCAGCGCCGACGCGCTGAATAAGAAGGAAGAGTAGGAACGCATATGGCTGAGACTCAGACCACAGCGGCTCCCGAGACGGCTGCGGATCCGACCGCTGGACGCGTTACGCGTATCCAGGGTTCGGTTATCGACGTCGAATTCCCGGTGGGCCACCTGCCCGACATTTACAACGCACTTACCGTTGAGCTGTCCAGCACGCTCAGCGAAGAAGGCGAAAGCGTTAAGAAGATCACCCTCGAGGTCGAACAGCACCTTGGTGATTCCACCGTGCGTACCGTTGCACTGAAGCCGACTGACGGCCTCGTTCGTGGTGCCACCGTGTACGACACCGGCGGCCCGATCTCCGTTCCGGTTGGCGATGTTACCAAGGGCCACGTGTTCGACGTGTCCGGCAACATCCTCAACCAGAAGGACGACGAGACCATCACCATCACCGAGCGTTGGCCCATCCACCGCAACCCGCCGTCGTTCGATCAGCTCGAATCCAGGACCCAGATGTTCGAAACGGGCATCAAGGTCATCGATTTGCTGACCCCGTACGTGCAGGGCGGCAAGATCGGTCTGTTCGGTGGCGCAGGCGTCGGCAAGACCGTTCTGATTCAGGAAATGATTCAGCGAGTCGCCCAGAACCACGGCGGTGTGTCCGTGTTCGCGGGCGTCGGCGAACGTACCCGTGAGGGCAACGATCTGATCGGTGAAATGGAAGAGGCCGGCGTTCTCGAGAAGACCGCACTGGTCTTCGGCCAGATGGATGAGCAGCCGGGTACCCGTCTGCGTGTTCCGCTGACCGCACTGACCATGGCGGAGTACTTCCGTGACGTGCAGAACCAGGACGTGCTGCTGTTCATCGACAACATCTTCCGCTTCACCCAGGCAGGTTCCGAGGTATCCACGCTGCTCGGCCGTATGCCGTCCGCAGTGGGTTACCAGCCGAACCTGGCGGACGAGATGGGTGCGCTGCAGGAGCGAATCACCTCCACCCGTGGCCACTCCATCACCTCGCTGCAGGCAATCTACGTGCCGGCCGATGATTACACCGACCCGGCTCCTGCAACGACCTTCGCCCACTTGGACGCAACCACCGAGCTTTCCCGCGACATCGCTTCCAAGGGTATCTACCCGGCAGTGGATCCGCTGAGCTCCACCTCCCGAATCCTTGATCCTCGTTACGTGGGCCAGGCCCACTACGACTGCGCGAACCGCGTCAAGGCGATTCTGCAGCGTAACAAGGAACTGCAGGACATCATCGCTCTGATCGGTATCGACGAACTCGGCGAAGAAGACAAGACCACCGTGAACCGCGCCCGTAAGATCGAGCAGTTCCTTGGCCAGAACTTCTACGTCGCCGAAAAGTTCACCGGTCGCCCGGGCTCCTACGTTCCGGCAAGCGAGACCATCGAAGCGTTCACCCGTATTTGCGACGGCGTGTACGACGACGTTCCGGAGCAGGCATTCTCCGGAATCGGCGGCATCGAGGATCTCGAGAAGAAGTGGCACGACATGCAGAAGGAATTCGGTGTGTGATGGCCGGATCGACTATGCAGGTGAATATCGTCGCCGCCGACCATCCGGTGTGGCAGGGCACGGCGAAGTCCGTTACCATTCCGGCTTCTGAAGGTGGAATGGGCATCCTGCCCAACCATGAGCCTGTATTGACCGTAATCAAGGAAGGACCCATCGTTTTGGTGGATCCCGATGGCAATCGTCACTCGGTCATTGTGACTGACGGTTTCATCTCCTTCGATTCGAACAAGCTCACCGTTGCGGTCGAGCGTGCGCATAATCTCAAGCGAGCTGAAAAGTGATCGCTTGATCGATGCGATTGAGGTGGCCTCTTGCCTTA
>CAVEXE010000030.1:0-8199 GCA_963619615.1 Senegalimassilia sp.
TCGACGGCAACGTGGACATGAACGCCTTCGGCAACAAGGATTATGTGAGTGGTGGGTCGACCGGTACTTGCTTTTATGTGACCAATACGTTGCGTGGAGGAACTGCTGATTATTCATTCTGGTATGGCCGTGCAGGTGATGAGGTGTATGTCGGCGATTGGGATGGTGACGGTGTGGACACCTTGGCTGTCCGCCGAGGAAACGCTTTCTATATTCGTAATTCGTTGAGCGGCGGTGACGCGGATATAGTGCTCTACTACGGCCGTGAGGGCGATGAGGTCTTGGTTGGTGATTGGGATGGAGATGGTACGGACACGTTGGCTGTGCGCCGTGGAAACGAGTATCACATAAAGAATTCCATGTCTAGTGGGGTTGCGGATGTCGTGGTGTACTATGGTCGTTCTGGCGACGCAGTTTTGACTGGTGACTGGGATGGCGATGGGAAAGATACGTTGGCTGTCCGCCGAGACAATCAATACTTTTTTAAGAATACGATGTCTGATGGTTCGGCAGATTATGAAATCTACTATGGTCGTTCAGATGATCAGGTGCTGGTTGGTGACTGGGATGGCGATGGGAAAGATACGTTGGCTGTCCGCCGCGGAAATGTATGCTATGTAAAAAATTCGATTTCCACTGGTGTCGCGGATGTCTCTTTCTCTTACGGAAAAGAAGGGGATTCTATATACGCAGGAGACTGGGACGCGGACAATAAAGATACCTTTATGGTTCGAAGGTGATGAATTTCAAGGATTATATGATGGACGATAACAAAAAGGCGCAAGCTTTGTTTGGAAAAGTGCCTGTTGATCGTATTGTATTGGTTGTTCTAGCTTTATTTTGCGGAATAATGGCAGCGATGGTAGACACCATCCGTATTAATCAGAGTTTAATATTCAATTTTCGTTGCATATGGTTTGCGATAATTGTTTCTCTCTTATTTATAGTTTTGGTGTTACTTGGTGAGCGATTTATTATTTGGCTTAGCAAGGATTCGGAATCAAATAAATCGGTTTTAATTAGAATTCATCGATTCTTTTCCTTTAAATGGGGATGCCGGCAATTTCTGTTAATAGCAGCGTTTATTTTGTTGTGCTGGATTCCGTATCTGTTGCTGTCGTATCCAGGTATTCTTTGGTATGACACGGGCCAGCAGCTTATGCAGTGGTTTCACCAGGAGAATACGTTTACCGATGGCGGTAGCTGGTCTGACCATCATCCGGTTTTCGATACTCTGTTTTTCGGAGCATTTGCCGAATTTGGAAAAGTAATTGGCTCTGTTGATTTCGGTCTGTTTATATGCTCTGTTGTGCTATCTGTTTTGTCTGCTTCATCATTTTCGACTGTGATTATTTATTGCAGACGTCTGGGGGCGAGCTGGCGTAGCTGTTTTATCGGAATGATTATTTTTGCTCTCTTTCCGGTTGTTCCTATTTTTTCAATTAGTCTTGTTAAAGACTCCATCTTTATGCCTTTCTTTGTTTGGTTTGCAATTTTATGTATTGAAATAGCAAGGAGTCGAGGAGAGGTTCTAAAGCATTATTCTGTTTTAGTAGCTTTTATTTTAGTTGCACTTATGGCAAGTATAACAAAGAAGACAGGTTTTTATGTTGTCGTACTTTGTTGTCTGCTTTTGCTGTGTGCTGTATTTAAAAAATATCGCATACAAATAGGTGCAATCTTGATAGTTGTTTGTTCTGTTATGATGTTTTTTATGCCGAAGATTTTGTTCCCGGCTTTTGGAATTAAAGAAGGTGGAAAGCAGGAAATACTGTCAATTCCTTTCCAACAGTCAGCATTGGAAGTCAAGCGACATAAGGCTGATATGGATACGAAGGATCTGGATACGATTACTGCCGTTCTTGGCGATGATGTTGCTGATCGATATCAATGGTGGGCTGCGGATAACGTTAAAGGGTATTCCTGGGATTCCAGTAAGGATAAGTATCTAGGCGATTATGTCCGTACATGGGTACATGGCTTGGTGAAGCATCCAATAACGTATATCGAAGCGTATATCGCTTTGCAGGAGGGATGGTTGGGTGTGCCCTCGTATGGTGAAAACGGTGGTAACGATCCGTTGAATTTGCTGCTTCCTGTTTTCATGACAGGAAGTGACCATACGCTTGTGACGCATTCCGAAGAGATGGGGATGAACGCACATGGCCACGATTATCATGTAAAGCATGTTGAGAATACCATAAACAGGGTGGAACAGATTCCTCTTCTGAATTTAGTGTTCTCCAAAGCTATCTGGTCTACGTGGATGTTCCTCTTTATTGTGTATGAGTGGATTAGATCTCGTAGAAAAGACTTTGTGTGTTTGGCGCCTTATGCGGTATCGTTTCTATTCTTGTGGATTTCTCCGGCGACAGTAACTGTTGAGGGAATACGTTATGTTATGCCGATGATCATCTTGACTCCTCTGATGTGGGGACTGCTGGTATCGAAAAAGGAGTCGTCAGCTTTAACTGTGGACGATAAATGATTCGGTACGGAACTGAGGAATAGAAATATAGGGTTTGAGAACCGCGAATTTATGGTTCTCAAACCCTATATTTATTGGCATGCAGACTAGTGCCGCATCATGGCGAATCTATTGACGTCGATGATGAACGCTTTGCGGTCGTTTTTGGCCATGACGTCGAGAATGATGCCGGCCGTGATCAACAGCAATCCCGCGATGACCAACATGACAGCTCCGATAAATGTGGGGAATCGCACTACCGTGCCGGTGGCCCAGAATTCCACGGTAACCATGCCACACAGCACAATGCCGATGATGCCGAGAACACATCCAATGCCTCCGAAGAACGGCAAGGGCTTGTATTCGCGAATCATACGGAAAATGGTGCTCATCACTTTGATGCCATCGCCGATGGTGTCGAGCTTGCTGACGGACCCTTCCGGACGATCTCGGTACTGAATCGGCATCTCAAATAGGCGTAGGTTGTTGTTCAACGAGTGGATGGTCATTTCGGTTTCGACTTCAAAACCTTGCGAGAGTACAGGATAGGTTTTGGCGAAGGTGAACGAGAATGCGCGGTAGCCTGTCATAATATCGGTGACATTCGCGCGAAACAGGCCATTGATGGAATTGCGAACCAGACGATTGCCGAAGTTGTGGAACGGTCGCTTGTTCTCTTGGAAGTAGGTGGAGCTCAGACGATCACCAATCACCATGTCATAGCCCTCGAGCACCTTATTCACCAAGGCAGGTGCCGCATCGGCAGGGTAGGTGTCGTCGCCGTCCGCCATGACGTATACATCGGCGTCAATATCTTCGAACATGGCACGAATCACGTTGCCTTTGCCTTGGCGTGGTTCCTTCCGGACAATCGCACCTTCGGCCGCCGCGATCTCGGCGGTGCGGTCGGTGGAATTGTTGTCATAGACGTAAATATCAGCGTTGGGTAACGCGCTTTTAAAATCGCGTACTACCTTGCCGATGGTGACTTCTTCGTTGTAACAAGGCAAGAGTACGGCGATGGAAGTATTCGAATTATCGGGCATATGTCCCACTATATCCGTTGCGCTGGTCGAGTTCTGTGCTCTTCGGTTTGGTATAGGAGGGCATGGCCTATGTCCTGAGACAATTTTCATTTGCAAAAGCGATTAGAAACCAGGAGATGGAACCATGCCCGAACCAACATAAGATCAGGCCGATGTAATTATTTCGGACGTAATCCTTGTATCAGTGCCTACCGCGAATCATGCGTGCAATGGCCTTCATGGCATCGCGTCGTCGTGAGCCGATTGGCATAAGCGGGTCGACGATTCTACGAATCGGATTGTCCTCTCCGACTGCACGCTCATGTTGAGGGACTCTCATCTCCACCCTTTTTGGAGCGGTGGCTTTGACAACGCGTTTGAGCAGGCGTTCGTAGAATGGTGTCTCACGTGCGTATCTCCAGTAGATGGATGCGAAGTCGCAGTCCGGATCGGTCCAAGGTTTTTGGAATCCGGCGTAATGGATGATTTGCGGATTGTTGCGCGACTTCATATACGCGTCATAAACATCATTCGGTGCTTGCGTAAACAGATTTCCTACGCGCCCGCCGCAATCATGCACAACGTTCCACTCCCACGGCAAATACATGACGTTGCCTTCGCAGTGGGCGTTCAGTACATCCTGATCGTTGTATATGAACGTCGGATTCGAAGCATAGGTGAGCCACTGCTTGATACTGTAGCGTTCCCGCATCGCTTTAGTGTTGAGAATCAGCACTCCAGCTTGGAAGTACGCGTATGGGTCCTTCATTTTCAGTACGGTCTTTGCATAGTTCATGCGTTTTCCGTGCTTGACGTTGAGGTTGCCAAGGAAGTCGATGTCTCGAATCGCCCCAAGCATCTTACCTTGCAGGTCGATGTTGTACAGCTTTGAAATATCACCTGGAATGATGATGTCGGAATCGAGATACAACACCTTGTCGTAGAACGGAAGCACCTCTTGAATCAGGAAGCGATAGTACGTTTCAACACTGATGTGCGCATTGTTGGTAGATAGGTCGTACCCGGCGATTTGGCGATCCACATTGGTGAAACGTAGATTCATGTTGGGGAATTGCTTGAAGAAGGTGCGAAGTCGTTCCTGCTTATCCCACGCGATGTTGCGCTGAAGAACGGTTACGTCGTAGAAGTATGACGAGTCTGCGTTCTTCATGGCAGAATATATTGTGGTGGCCAGTTGCGGTACATAGTTGTCGTCGGCGGCAAACACGACTGGGATGGTTGTCTTATCTCGAATGTCGAGAGGCTTAAGCGTTTCCTCCGGTTCGGGATTGGTGAAGTGTACACACTGTAGTTCCTTGAATTTCCAAGTCGTGCCTACACGCTTATGATGCATGAGGTAGATATTGAGCAGGCGTTCTGACAGGTGTCCAGGCGTGCGCAGTGCCTCTTTGCTGTAGGTGCTGTAATCGGTGTTCTTATCGAACTCTTCGAGAATGGAGAACATCCATTCGCAGTAATCGAAGAATATCTCCTTTTTCATGATGAACATGTTGCAGAAGCATGCTGTGTTGCCGTTCAAGAAGTTTTGAGCATCCTGTTTGTAATCAGGGTACATGCTGCACAGAATCTGGTAGCAACGCTTCAAATCATTGTCGTGCAGTAGCGGAGCGGCTTCCCACAGCGCACGCGGGGTGCCGTGCTTGTCGATAATTTCCTCAAGATTTCCGAATGGGGTAGTGATAACGTCGTACTGCTTCACCACTTTGGAAATATTCGCATCATTCAGACCGTATTTCTTCGCGGTGGCAGGATTTATATAGGCATCCATAATCTCGCCATAGGGATTCTCCTCGTGTACCGTCTCGGAGAAATCAAAATAACGACGGTAATGGCAGAAGCCGTAGTAATCCGCATGGATGTTTTTCCATGCCCAGTATTGCGTGGTCAATTCGCAATAACGTGGATTGCGTTCGGAGATGTTTTCTCCTTCGTCATCATGGAAGGCCCAAGAGAAACGCTCGTTTTTTGGCCCTACTTGCACAGGTTGCAGAATGGCGCTGTCGAATAGGTCGACATTTTTATGTGTCGTGACGAAAATACGGATATCTTGTTTTTCGTATTTCTCTCGAAGCTCTTTTTTGTCGATGTCGTGCATCAGTTCCTCTGCTCGATTTCGCATTGCATGGTAACGGTTCATTTCAACGGTGTCCCCTTCTGACACATCAATTGAGATGGCGAGATTACGCCACATCTCTAAACCTTGTTTGTTCTTACTGCTATTCGCGGTTAACACTTCCCAAGCGCTATCACGAACAAAACGCCACATTTCGCGTGCTGTATTGGCAGCTCCTAACACGTCGATCATTGCTTGGATGGCTTGCTGCCTGTCTTTTTCCTCGACACGTACAGCTAGGTCATTGGCTAACAGTTCAGTGGCTTTTCTTTTATACCCGTCAGCACAAGCCTGCAGATCCAATTCGGGATGCTGATCGGCATAGTCTTGAGCTGCCATGAAACAGCGATTGAACTGATCGCAGAAATCTGCATATTTACGAACGGGAATCATGCTTGTTCCTGTCACGCCGCGACCATAATGATAACGATACCCACGGTATTCTTTGCAGGAATGATACGTGTTTGCCAAGGATGAGATGACCAAGCATTCATAACCGTCCTCAGCACGCTCCAGACGGTTGTCACTCATTGCCTCAAAAGCTTTTTTCAGCAAAGGTGTCCGATACAGACGTTGGGTGGTACGCCAATCGACTTTTTGACCACGTGCCTCTTCATATATATTGCGTACGATATCGCCGTGTTCGCAATCTGCGGTGGGCGCGTTGTTGAATGATGAAAACGCACGGCATTCATCATCAAGAATGCCGTTCTCGCCGATGACATCTATGCCGAAGTGCAGGATATCGGCCGGATATTGATCTATTACTTTAGCGAACTCCGCGCAGGTCTCTGGTGCGAGATCGTCGTCTCCGTCGAGGAAGAATGCGTATTCGCCGTTTGCTTTTTCAACACCCGTTTTGCGGGTGAGGTGGAGTCCTTGATTCAGCTCGTGTGTGACCGGAACAAATCGCGGATCCCGTGCTGCAGTTCGTTTGATGATTTGTGGGGTAGCATCCGTACTGGCGTCATCAACGACAATTGCCTCGAAATCTGCGAATGTCTGCTTGGCTACGCTGTCAAGACACTGCTGTAGGTAATCGCCAACATTGTATGCGGCGATAATGATGGAGATTTTCGGCATCATATCCCTCTCGGTGGTTCTAAATCTATTAAAGTCTAGCGAACGGGTTTGTCTTGATGTCTGAGGAAAAGCCTTTCGAACATAACCTTCAAGTAGCCGGAACTTGTCTTGACCGGTTTCTGAGGTATCTGGGCTGGCAGCAAACCGGAATCTTTCAGATGTCTGTATGCGATGTCCCTTAATCCCAGGTAATGCTTGTTATTGCATCCAGCGGGCAAGCCGTTTTGCTGCTCGATGTGCTGCGCCAGATGTAAATATCGTTCAGCCTGTGCCTTTTCATCCAAGCTGATTGCGGAAGATTTGTTTTGGGAGACGAGATATGCGTAAGCATAATCTCTAACATATCTGTACAGTTCGCCGCACACTGTATCCGGAGACCAGTTGTCGAGAATACATTGCAGAGCGTTACTTTTGGCGTTGTCGGGAAGATTATCTTTCCATTCGTTCATGGTGTGCTCAATGAGACGATTCTGCACGTCTGTGAGCCGCTCATCCCAATCGGAGCGGCTGATGTTGCTTCGGTTATGTTCGACAAAGTCACGCAGCATGGATAGAGCCTGGGCATCTCGTTGTGACATGGTTTCTAATGCCTCTACCGTGAGTTGCTGCCCCAGTGTATCTCCACGCCCTAAATGATAGATATACCAAGGTGAATCCGGAATGCCAATGTAGGTTGAAGCCGCGGCGTCCAATATGAAACTCATATACAAGTCATCGGAGAGAACCAGTCGTCGATCAGCCGCCATTGCATACGCGGAACGCGCAAAATCGCCTGCGTACATCTTATGATGCACATGCCAATCAAATCCGTCATCCGGAGAGAATTGGGTGGCCAGAATCTCTTCGTTCGTCAATTGGCGTGGTTTTGGGGTAAGGAAGGACGTCATACCCGAAGCCGCCTGTTGCGCGGAACTGTTCGCCGCTCGCACTTGTACTCCGAAATGATAGATATCTGCCTGGTTTTTCTCGGCGAAACCATTAAGCGCTGTGAGTGCGTCGGCTGCCAATTCGTCGTCTTGGTCCATCAGCATGACAAACTTTCCTTGGGAGGAAAGGATGCCGGTTTTGCGAGAGGCCAGTGTGCCGGAATTCTCATTATGTCGAATGAATTTAATGCGAGAATCTTCTGCAGCGAGTCTGGACGTAACGGCAGGAGTGTTGTCTGTGCTGGCGTCATCGACAATGATGACCTCCAAGTCAGCGAATTTTTGACGGGTGACGCTATACACACATTCAGGCAAATAGCGACTGTTGTTGTAAGCGGGGATGATGATAGAAATCTGCGGCATACAATCTCTTTGCTATGGAGACATTCTTTTCGGACTAACCTTAGTCTAGTACTTAGTTGGCTATATTGAGGATGACACCGTATACGTAAACCCTCGGAGATATTAAACGCGAGAAAGCATTGTAAAATCTGGAGATGTGGCTGAAGAGACGTTTATTCCCAAGAACATCATCGTGACCGGTGGATGTGGCTTCATCGGTTC
>CAVEXE010000031.1:0-8130 GCA_963619615.1 Senegalimassilia sp.
CCAAATACGCGTCGCCGGATTCGCCGGTCGGATGCGCCTTCTCCAGTTCCTCCACCGTGTCGTACGAGCCTTTGATGTTGACGCCGGTGCCGTCCGCGCCCTTCTCACCCTGAGGACCCTGAGGTCCCTTCAACGTCACGTCATCGATACGCGCGCCCACATGCACCGTGGTCGTGTTCACGATCGACGTGATCGAGTAGAGCACGCCGCCCCGTCCGACACCACACGCGCGGTGGGACGGAACAGCACCAGCCCCGACACGGGCGCGGCACCGCCCGACACCGGAGCGCGAAGATCGACACGAACCAGGGTCATGATTCCTCCTTGTCCGGCAACGCGTCGAGCGCATCGGCCGGAATCAACCTCATGGCCGCCGACAACTGGCCGGCCAGAATCGCGTTCTGCTTCGTGAGCAAGCCGACCTGTTGCGAAAGCGAGTCGATCACCTCGTTCGCGTCGGCTGGAATCCGATCCAAAACAAACCTCCTTCAAAAAAAGGGAACCCCCGCGAATGCGAGGGCTCCCGAATTAGTCGTCAGCCCGCGGCATGAGGCTCGCGTAGAAGCCCTCCTCCGCGGATGCCAGCCTTTCCCGCACCTGGTCGGAATCGAGGACGGCGGCCAAGGCCGTGGCGTCGATCATCCCGGTGTCGATGCCGGTCGGCCCGACCGCCGCATCCTCCGTGGTCTCATCGGCCAACGCCGCGGCCTGCACCATGGAATCCTGATCGTTGCTGATCCGTGGGAGCCCGAGCCGCGCTCTGGTCAGGTTGCGTGCCGCCGTCATGGGATCGTTTTGAACCTCGCCGTCGTCGGAAAGCACCGACACCGCCGACGCGGAATCGGACAACGCGGCCTCGATGCCCTCGTATGCCGTGGTGTACGCGTTGCGTCCGGTCTCCGGATCGTACGAGTCGGACGATTCACGCGCCTGCATCATGGCGGCGCACGTTTCCGCGTACGAGGCCGTGCCGAGCAGCGCCTGCCACGCGACGAGCGCGTCCAGATCGCACACGAGGCCCTGCTCCCCGGTCTCCTCCGCGCGGATGATGAGGTTTCCGCCCTCCACCACCGTCTGCATGATTCCCCTTTTTTTTATTTGACCAGCCAGGCGATGGCGTTGACGTACATGTCGCCGGTGTAGGTCGCGTTGCCCGCGTTGTAGCCCATGACCTGCATCTTTCCCGCCGCGCCGGTGTTGCACACGTGCATGAAGATCGACCCCCAGTTGAGGTCGGCGTTGCAGACGCCGTAGTAGCGGCCGTATTTCGACGGCGTCCATGACCATGTGGTCTGCGGTATCGTATAGCCCGCCGTTATCGACGCGCCCGTGTAGATCCTCCAGTTGGTCGAGACGAACGTGTGGCGGGTGGTGATTCCGCCGAGGTATCCGCCGAGGTACAGGTAGCCTTCGCCGACGTCGGAGACCATGCCGACTTCGCCGTTCGCGTCCTTGGCAGTGCAGTACGCGCGGGCCTCCGCACCGTACGCGTTCATGCCGACCTTGCCGAACGCGCCGCCGATCTTGGAGATGAGGCTCGACGAGCCTTTCTTCGACGCGTTATTAATCGCCTCGTCGATGTCGCCCTCGATGCTTTTGCCGAATCCGCTGGCCTCCGGTTCGACGTGCACGTATGCGACGCCGATCGCCTGTTTCGTCATCGTGTCTCCTTGGTCGTGGCCTGGACTCCGATGGAAGGTCGGAGGTCAGAGGTCGTCGTCGATGTGGAAGTAGGCTTTGAGCCGTTCCCTGTCCTCACGTTGGCTGCGTGTGAGGTTGTGCGTCCTGGCGGGCTGGCGGAGCGGGTCGTGCGCGTGGTCGAACCATGGGCGTCTGCGTTGGCCGGACATCATCCAGACGGCCTGTTCGGCGTCGCCCGGCGCGTATGTGGCGTTCTGCAATGCCATCCACGAGTGGCTCGTATGGTCCTTGAGGATCTCACGGGTCAACGCCCATGCGAGCCCCCAGTCGATGCGTGGACGTCGGCCTTCGACCCATTCCCGGAAAAGCACTGGCTTGTAGATCCGCCCGTACGTTCGGATCCAGTCGTAGGCTAGGGCCGCGCGGTGGCGGTTCCAGAGTTGGGCGAGGAGAACGCTTTTGGGTCGAGTCCGGATTCGTCGGCCCATGCCTTGACGGTGGCGGTCAGGTAGGCGATCGGGCGGCTGGTCGAGCGCAAAGCGTTCCAGAAGTCGGGCTTCACGTGCTGGAAGTACGCGAGGAACGTGGCGAACGCGGCGCTCGTCTCCTCTTCGGAGAGGACCTGCCTGCTTTTGACGAGCAGGATGGTCTGGACGAGTTCGATGGGCAGTTCCGCGTTGTTGAGGTTCGGCAGGTCGAGTTTGACGCCGGCGACCTCGAGGTGCACGTCCGGCTTGAGTTCCTCGGCGTCGGTCAGGTCGATGTCAACGACATGGTAGGTGTTGTCGGTCATGGCGGTCTCCTTGAAGATTCTATGGGGGTTTGCGGCGGCCTGTTTCGAAGGATGCTCCCCGGCGCGGCGGGACCGCCATCAGGCCGCGCAGGGGAAGAATGGTGTCCGTCAGGCCGTCTCGGTGACCAGTCCCCACGCGTGGAACTGCTCGCCGTTGCTGCCCTTGAGGAGCTTGAACGTCATGTCGAAGCTCATGATCTCGGAGGATTTCAGGCTCACGTCTCCACGGTCGGAGACCTTCGCGTTCGTGCCGTACAGGAGGAACGGACGATCCTGCTGGTCCAACGCGACGAGCACGACGTTCCATTCCTTGGTCAGGCCCGCGCCCTTGATGCCGATGCCCCCGTCAGAGCTGACGTCCACATCGAAATACGCCGAGATGACGTCCTTGCGGCCCTCCATACCGGCCAGCTGGAGCGTCCAGTAGCCCGGATCCGTGTCGGACAGGACGATATCGCCGTTATGCGCCTTGTAGTCGGTGCTGTCGCCCGGTTCCGGATGCAATACGGCGCCGTCCTCGGTGGAGTATCCGATCGGCTTCTTGCCCGACGGCGGAGTCCAGGTCAGGCCCGTCGGCTCCACGAACGTGGAGTCGCCCTTCGGGAAGAGGAACAGCGCGTAGTTCTTGATGAGCCTTACGTTGCTTGATTCGTTGCCGTCCGACACGAACCCGTAGTCGGTCGAGGCGGCGGCTGCCGCGTCTGTCATGGCAACCTTCCTTTCTTGGTGGTGTCTTGTTGGTTCAGCCGACGGTGACCTCGAGCAGGAGCACGCCGTACGCGTACGTCTGCGCGCCGTCGTCGTCGACCATGCGTATCGGCCCGGATTCCAGGGACGCGCCGTTCAGCGGGCGCGTGGCGCCGAGCCGTATGATCTCGCGGCACACGTCGCTCCAGACCGCCGCGGCCTTGTCCCAGTCGCCCGCGCAGCGCACGCTCACCCGCAGGCGCGCATACTGCGAGATGGGCGTGCACATGCCCTGCATGCTGTCCGCCAGGGTGACCTCCACCCGGGGATTGTCGTGGCGGCGCAGCGTGCCGAACGTGTAGTCGGGGAACCTCTCGCGCAGCGGGTCCAGAAGGAGCGCGTCTACGCGCCTCGGGGTGACGGGCACGCTCATACGCTCATCCTTCCGATCATGTCCTCCAACGTGCCGTGCGCGGCCTCGACGGACGCGGGGCAGATGATGGCCACGCCGTTTCGGTTCGCTCCGTCATGGTCCCTGACCCACACGCGTTCCGGATCGTCGTTGGCCTGTTCGGCCGCGGTCCTTATCTGGCCGCGCAGCGTCTCGTTCTTGAGGACCTGTTCGCTGAACGCCTTGCGGTTGAAAACGAACCTGCACTTCTTGGCCATCAGCCCTTCCTTTCCGTGAGGTGGATGACGTCGCCGACGTATCGGCCGCGCAGGTCATGCCAGACCAGCGGCCGGCCGGAGACGTGCAGGAGCTCGCCCCTCACCATGAGCAGGTCCGTCGGCAGCACTCCCGTGGGGGCGTCGCCACGCACGTAGATGGTGCATGTAACGGTGTCGGGCCGGCCTGTCTCGTCGGTCGGATCGTCGTGCTCGCTCGGGGCGACCATGGCCTGGAAGGATCCGACGCGTACCGGCTCGCCCTTGACTGGGTTGCCGTCCGCGTCGGTCGCGTCCGGGCCGCGCCATATCTCGATGGTCTCCACTAGGAAGCCTCCCCCGTGGCCATGTCGATGCTGAACGCTCGCTGCCCGTTGATGCCGAGGATGCGTTTCTCGTCGTCGCGCAGGTACATGTCGCCGACTCGGGAGACGGTGATGGTTTCGGTCGGTGGCGTTCTCATACGTCTTCTCCCGTCATGGCGATGGTGAACATGCGGCCGCTTCCGGCGCCGTCGAGGTCGGCGAGCTCGCTGGATGTGAGGTACAGGTCTCCGTTTGGGTTGCTGTACGACCAGCTGTCGGCGAAGGGGCCGGTGGTCTGTGATCCCTGGCTGAGTCCTTCGGGGTTCGTCTCCTCGGCGACCATGGCGCGTTTGACCATGTTGCAGCAGATGTCCTTGCAGATGCCGGGCTCGGCTTCCTCCGCCTGCGCCCATGAGGGGCATTGCAGGCGGATTTTGCGGCTCGCCGCAGCGAGGAGACGTTCGGCCTTGGCTCTGTCCGCGGCGTCGATCGTCCGCCAGATCTCCTCGAGGTCGGAGATGAAGGCGAAGGAGCCGACCATGGTCACGCCTCCGTGACGCGCTGCTCGCCGGTGTCGATGTCGCGGGCGACGGTCACGCGCGTGCCGTCCGGGCGGACCGCGTCGAATTGTTCGGAGCGGTGTCCAGCGGGCGGGAACGGGGCGGGTTCCTCCGGCTGCGGGTCCGTGTCCTGGACGGGCTCTTCCGGCTGTTCCGGGGTATCGTCGCCGATTTCCTCGGCCGGTTCCTGCGGGGTGACGTCGAGCTTCTTGTCAGCCATTGATGACTCCCTTCAGTCGTGCGGCGGCCTTGCCGGAGAATACGCCGAGGCCGCAGTAGAACTCGATGCGGGTGCGGTATGCGGGCTTTTCCTGCAGTTGGCCGAGGTCTTCGACCTGCACGCCGCCATTGGTCAGGCCGGTGACGCCCTGGTCTCCCTCGCTCGCGCCGAACTTGACGGCGTAGATGCTGGCGGTGGTGGAGTTGGTGCCCTGCTGCTCGTCGGTGTCGAGGATCGCCTTGCCGGCGGCGGTCTGCCCGGACTCGAGCAGCGGGATGCCGTTCCACTGCATGACGCGCTTGCCGACGATGTCCTGCTGGAGGGTGGTGTCGTAGGAGATATGGCGCATGGCGGAGGCGATTTTGCGGATGATGGCCGAGGAGGCATAGATGGCGCCGTTGGTGGAGTTGATGCCGGGGACTGCGCCGAGCAGTTCGTCGAGCTTGTCGAAGAACTTGTGGATGTCGGCGTTGGAGTCGCCGAGGATCGGCAAGCCGTTTTCCGCGGCGTCGATGACCTGCTTGCCGGTGAGGCGCTTCTTGAGGCCGTCGAAGCTCTTGGTATCGACGGTGGAATCGCCGTTGAAGAAGGTCTCCTGGAACTTATAGCTAATCGCCTTGACCTTGAGCGTGGTCTGTTCGGCGCGCTGGTCGTTGACGTTGCTGCGGGTCTGCTGGATGAACCTGTCGACATCCGCGTCGCCGCCGAGGATGACGAGCTTCTCGCTCTTCTGGTTGAAGGTGCCGGTGGACTCGGTGTAGGACTCGTTGACGCCTCGGAACGCGACGCCCGGCAGGGCCGCCTCCTCGTTGTAGGCGTAGGCGTTGCCGTCGATGTTCATGAGCGGGATGCGGTCGAGGATGGGGCTGACCTGCACGAAGGTCTCGAGGACGCCCTTGGCGAGGGTGTCGGTGGAGAGCTTCGCGACCTCGGTGAGGTTGAGCGCCATGGTTGTATTCCTTTCTGGTGGTTATTTGGCCGCGTAGGCTTGCGAGAGGAGCTGCAGCGGCGTCATGTTGCCGGTGGTTGCGGTAGCCGTTTTGCCTGCGGGTGGGGTGGGCAGTCCGGTGTTTAGCTTGAGGCTGTCCTTGAGCGCCTTTGCGTTCGCCTTGAGTGCGTCGCCGTCGCCTTTGAGTCGGGAGATGACGTCTCGGCTGAGGCCGGTGTCCTTGGCGAGCTGGCCGATGAGGGTTTCGCGTTCGGCGGTGGCCTTGAGTGCGGTGATTTTCTTCGTCAGCGTCTCGATCTTCTTGTCCGCCTCTTCAAGCTTTGCGGCGTTGTCGCTTTCGTTGGCGTCGTATTTGGCGGCTTTGGCCTTGTATTCGTCGTATCCGGCGTATTTGGCTTCGAGTTTCGCTTTTTCCTCTTCGACGCGGGCGGCGAGCGCGTGGCTGAACTCCTTGGCGTTGTCGGTCGTGGTGTTCTTCGCGTTGTCGCCTTCGCCGTTGGTGTTCTGGACTGCGGGCGGTTCGCCTTCGCCTCCTTGTGGTTCTCCGCCTTCGATGAGGCGGAGGTGGCGCATGAGGTTGTGGCGGTGGCGGAAGATGAAGTGCATTGGTGCTCCTTTGGTTTTTACGCACGGTTAGCGACGCGGCGTGCGGGGTCCGCGGTGAGTGGCTGGCGCAGGATTCGGACCTGCGTGGCGCGCGTGGCGCGGCCGATTTACAGTCGGCTCCGTTCGGCCTCTTCGGTAGCCAGCCTTGGTTTTGGTTTTGTTGGTGCTTGAAGTGGTAGGATTGGATTACCCGAAGATCCCACGCGACCAGCTTTCAAGACTGGAACATCAGTCGGGGGGTTATCTTCGGGTTTTTCTATTTCAGGTGGATCTGATGAAGTCCCGATATGTCGAACACCCATAGTTCGCGAATCCGTGATTCGTGCCGTTGGTTGTATAGGGAGAGCTGGTAGAGCAGCTTGTCCGGCAGTTTGTTCTCGCCGTAGTCGAGCATGAACACGTCTTTCGTGACGTGGTGCTTTTCGGCAGCAGATGTCACTGCGTCTGATATGCGGCGTGCGGCCGCTGAGTATTTTGTGCTGGCCAATGATTTAAGTTCGGTTTCCGTGCCATGGCTTTTCCAGAGGAAGTCGTTGGTGGATTTGCCCACATCGCTTTTCGGAATCCATTTGAATGTTTCCCCCAGTTTTGCGAAGCGTTCGAGGAAAACGATTTCGTGGCATTCGAGGACCTCGATGGATGGTGGGATGCCGAGCCGTTTCTGGCGTTCGTCCCATGACCGCTTCGTCCCTTTTTGCTGGCCTCTCATAGAAAGCAGCTTTTGCGACTCCGTCCATGGCATTGTCCGCTGCATGGTGACGCCATCCCTGACGTCGCCCGGATTCATGTGGCGGATGGCGAATGTTACGGCCTTGGGGTCCGATGAGCTTAGGCGGACGTTTTTTTCCTGGCCTCCCCATCGTTTGGCTATTGTGCCGTCGTCGATCGCGCGCGTGGCCTCGTCGTACATGGTCTTGTACTTCTGCAGGTTGTATCCGAACACCTTGTCCTTGCCCCAGCTGCACACCGCGACGCAGCGGCAGCGTCCATTGTGGAAGCTGCCGCCGAGGTTGGCTGTGTCTTCGCTGGTGTAATCAAAGCCTCGCGATGCGAGCATGACGCAGAAAGAGCATGGGTTCGCGCCTTTTGGCACTCTCGCCCATCTTGGGTGCGTTGGGTCGAGGTCTCGGTTGTTCTGCGTGGTGAGTCGGGTGGATCTGCCGATCATTTCCGCAATGAATTGCTGCCAGTCGTCTACGGTTTCGAGGTCGGGCCACAGGTCGTCCACCGTCAGCCCCGCCCTGGAATTGCCCGCGGCCAGATCCGCGTAGTTCAGCCCGTTCCAGTCGGTGTGGTTAAACCCTCCGACCTGCCTGTAGAGTACTTCGTCTTCGTCGCATGGGACCGCTTCGTATGCCGGCATGGTGACGCCGGCGTACTTCTGCCAAAGGAGCCTTGTGTCGGCGTAGTATTCGCGTGCCAGTTCGGCGGCGTCGCGGGTGTAGTCCATGACAAGGTCCTGGCGATCGATCGGTGTGGAACGTTCGATTTCATCGGTAGCTGCGTCGATGAGGTTGTCAAGATCGTCCTCATAGTTCTTGTGCCGTTGTTCCAGGGCTTCCATCAGAAGCGTTTTCGACGGTTCCGGTATGTCCAGATTGCTCAGGTTCATCCGTCCCCCTTGTGGCTCTTAGCTGGTCGATGCGTTGCTGGCTGCGTTTGCGGGCTTGCTCGCGCCGGAGGGTCTGGCGTTGCCGATCGCT
>CAVEXE010000032.1:0-7719 GCA_963619615.1 Senegalimassilia sp.
CCACCACTCACATAATCCTTGTTGCCGAAGGCGTTCATGTCCACGTTGCCGTCGATGCCGTCGATCTGGCCGGAGCTGGTGTACTGCCATCCACGGCCATTGGTCGGGAACGAATCGAAGCCCATGGTGGCACCATACTGGGCCACCCACGTGGTCTTGGAGTAGATATTCGAATGATTCAGAGGCCCCTGCAAATAACTGGTGTATGAATAGACGCCCAGATTCTTGTATCCACTGGACTGCAGCACGCCGTACCACGTGTTGACGATGTCGTTGTACACGTTCGGATCGGTGGGAGGCGTGTGGCCGGTCCAAGTCCACTGTTCCAGATCGTAGTAAATCGGATACGAGAGATCGCTCGGGCTCACGCCGAGCTGCTGCAATTTGGCGACAACATCCTCGCCCTCTTCGCGAGCGCCGGCGGAGTCATACGAATACGAATACCAGTAGATGCCGAAGGGAATGCCGAGTCTCTTGCATTCGGAGATGTTGCGCTGAGCTTTGCCGTCGATGTTGTTGCCGGAGCCGTAGCCCAGGCGGATGATCGCGCCTTCCACGCCGTCGGCTTTCGCTTTGTTCCAGTCGATGTCTCCTTGCCATACGGAAACGTCGATCACGCCTTTGGCTTGTTGTACGAATAGATTGTTCTGGTAGTCGAAGAACGCTTTCGTGTTGTTGTAGGTACCCCAGTGCGCGCCGTAGTCGTTGCTGTCGAATTTGGCGAGGCTTACCGTGCCGGAAGTGGTTGCGGAGGATTCGGATGCTTGCGCATTATCGGATTCTTGCGTGCCGCCTGCCTGTTCCACGGCATTTTTTACTTTCGTGACGTCCACGGGGATGAACGATTCTCCGTCCGTTTTCGCCAGCGGGTCCGGCTGCTGGTTTTCCGTGCCGACCAGGTTCTCGTCGGTCACGGTTTCGCCGGTTTCGATGTTTTTGACTTCGCCTTCACTGGTTACGGCCAGGTTTTCAGAGACGACGGTGGCATTGTCGGGGATTTCCTCGCTTACCGTGTCCGGTAGTTTGGCGTCCGGATTGTTCGGCATGCTTTCCTGGGTGCCGTCCGTGGTCTGTTCGTCGACCGTGGTGACGGAGTTGCTCCACGCTGAGGAATCGTCGATCGCAATATCCTGCAACGCGTATGCCGGTACTCCCACGCACGCTATGGCGCAGGCGGCGAAGGTGGCGGCGAGTTTCTTCAGCAATCCCATGGTAGAAATCCTTCTTCAGCGTCGATGTCCTCGTCAATTTAAGCAGGAAAACATGCTTCACGGAAAGCATTACAGGCAGTCAACACCGTTACCTCGCAAACTGGACCCACAGGACGGGGGCTACGGGCGACACTGGAGAAACGTAAAGCGCAGGTGGAGACGGTAATATACGCCTTGTATGTTTTCGGTGTACGCCGATGAACACCGGAATGTAAGGCGCAACTGTTGGAGGGTCAATGGCACGTCATGGGAAGAAACCGAGAGGCAATTCGGATTCACCACGCACGCTCTCTAGCAATCGGAATGATTTCGAGGCACGGAATGATTTCGCCGCAGATCCTTCCGATTCGTTTGACATCGCCATCATTCAGGGTGTTCAAGATGGTGAGAACCGGGTCAATGCGCAGGTGAAGCTTTTTACGCGCCGTATCGCCGCCGTGGTGTTGGCGATTCTGGTGGTATGTGGAATCACGTTCGGTCTCATGGGATTCCGCGGCTCGCAGAAGGTGCGCGAACTGGCGGCCATGAACAGCTGCCGCGAGGCCGTGACCACCATGAACACCTCGTATTCGAAGGCGTTCCAAGACAAAGCCAAAATAGCTGAGATCTTCAGCAGTTTCGACACTACTTACGATCTTGACAAGCTTTCCGAACTATATCAGGAGGAAGTGGCCGCTCCGGAAACATTGAGCTGCACCACCGACGTGGAATCCACCGTGAGCAAAGCCACTGAAGCCGCTGCCGTATACGATGAGCAGGCCGCAAGATTCGAGGAGGCGCTGCAGCCGGTCAATACGGATGGCGGCAATAATGACGGCAACGGCGAAGCCATGGAAGACGGCTCTGCGGATGAGGCGACTGACGGTACGGAAGAAGGTGCTGCGGACGGTACTGCGGAAGTAGTCGAATAGCAACATCTCTATTTTTGCGGCAACCGGATGGAATAATCCGGGTAGCGCGGGTAGCGCGATAGAGGCAAGATTCAGCGGCAACCGATAATCGACAAAAACTTAGTCCGCTTGGTCCGCGTAATGCGGAGCACTGGACGCGACCCTCGGCGTTATACCAGAAGAAGGCTGCTTCCTGTCAACCGTGGACGACGTCGCCATCGCAGATCGTACAGAAGAGCCTGCCGGAGCCTGCTGGACGGCACCCGTCACAGGGCGCGCAGACGGAATGAAGCTCGGCGGCAGCACCTGAGTGGTGGCGGTGTCTTCAAAAGCGGCGGCCCTGTCCTGCCGCAAATCCACGGTATTCATAGTGTCCGCGCGTCGACGTGCCAGAGCAGCCATGGAATCCCGAGTATCCGATTCCTGACGGCACTGCTCGGCCAATCGATTCTCATCAGCCATCATCGTGCCTCCCTCGTTCGTACCCGCTCATTCTTTCTGAGACTAACGCAACACGGCAACCCGGCATGGTTGGAATCAGCGATATACGCAACTTCCCCACCGTTTCGAAACCATTATGCACAAAATGTTCATTGAACGAACATATTTACGCCAACCATGCACGCCATTCGCAACTTTCTTCACGAACGCCCACATCCACTCCCCCAAGTCTTCCGCACCGATCCAGCCATCCCCCTACCGCTATACAATGAGCTCACCCACCTGCTCCCCTTCGCATGGGGCGTTATGCCGCTGTTCTCACGAGCGATCATGGAAGCCCGTGGAGGCGCTTCACGCTGCACGATCGCCACGAGCTCATACCATTGCCTGCGCACCGCGATGTTCGCCAAGCGACTTGGCATCAACGCAGTCTGCGTAGGCGGACGTACCGCGGCCTTCTACTATCCGGCTGCGTTCTTCCGCGAATACATCGCATTGATCATGCGCAATATTCCCGCTGTCGCGGCATTCTTCGCGCTGGTGACCGTCAGATTTGCGCTGGTTAAGATGGGTATCGTTTCGGATGTGTCGTTCTTTTAACTTTGACGAGTGGTTCCGGGATTTGAGTTTAAAAGGCTAGATTTAAGGGACTGGCCTAAGTTTGGCGGCGATTCGGCCTTGGCACCCCCGAAAACCGGGAACGGTCTTCGCGCGCGTGTTAAATGGCACGTGTGAGAAAACTGATTGAACAACTTATGAAATTTGGCCTCGTGGGCGTGATCGCCTTCATCATCGACTGGGGCATTCTGAACATTCTCGTCGGCGTATTCCACATGCACAACGTGCTCGCCGCCACCATCTCCTTCATCATCTCCCTGATTTTCAACTATCTTGCCAGCATGAAACTGGTGTTCAAGCACCGTGACGACATGGCCCGATGGATGGAAATCCTGATCTTCGTGATCGGAGCCGTGATCGGCCTGCTCATGAACGACGCCATCATCTGGGTCTCCACATACGGCATGAATCCCGACGCGTACATCACACAGCACACCGAATACATGATTCGAACCAATGTGGGCAAACTCGTGGCCACCGCAGTGGTCATGGTGTGGAACTTCCTGACCCGCAAGTGGCTGCTGGATGACACCCACACCAACGCCATGAACCGATTGAAGAAATCCGAGAACCGTTTGACCCCCGAAGAATTGGAAGAGAAGTGGCAGAACAGCTTCTCGCACAAGCTGGGAGTCTGGTCTCTTGAGCACACGCCCAACGGCTGGCCGAAGTAGTCGATCAGGCAGACGCCAGGTAGTGGTAGACCGTTGAGCACTGCAGGGTACTGCCGAGCACTGCTAAGTACTGCTGGGCGCCTAAACACCGGACCAAAATACGACGAAGGGCTGCATCCGAACAATGTGGATGCAGCCCTTCTTTGTAGCTTCCTACCTTGCGCTACCTGCGCTATATGCTCATGCCTTGCTTCATCTGCCCTGCTTCATCTTGCGAAACCACGTATCTGCGGATCTCGCAAATCCCGCAAATTCCACGAATCGCAAGAGTGTGCAAAATCGCATGAAAACGTATGAAATCACATGTACGAAATCACACGCTCACGGAGGTAAGCATCGGCTTTTCGGTAGAATCCTTGATCTGCTTGAAACCGATCAACGCGATCGCCAGCGAAGTCAACGCGAGCGCGGTGACCACGAGGAAACCGCCATGCGAGCCCATACGGTCGATGAACTGTCCGGCGATGGCCGAGCCGACGGAACCGCCGATCGAGTTCATGGCACCCATCCAAGCCACGCCTTCGGTGAAGCGTGTGGGCGGCACCAGGTGCAGCATCAGCTGGTTACCGTTCACCCAGGTCGGCGCCTGGCAAATGCCAATCATCAAGTAGATAATCATGATTACCCACAGATGCTTGGCGAACATGAACGAGCCGATACCCAGATTGACCACCGTCAGGCAGAAGTAGAAACGCTTCCACAGTGGAATGGTCCAGTTCTTCGCGCCGTATACAAGTGCGCCGATCAGCGAGCTGAATGAGAAGCAGGCGAACACGAAACCCGTGTACTGCTTCATATTCGCTTCCGTGGCGAATGCGACGATCGAGATGCCCGCAGCCGACTGGAACGCGCCCAGGCCGAACCAGGTGGCGCACACGGCGATCAGACCCGGACCCCAGATCGACTCCTTATGGCCGGACTGCACGTCGGCTGCGGCCTGTTCCATGGCGGCACGCACTTCCGCTTCGGTCTTGCCTTCGGAACGGGCGCGGTCACGCGCGTACTCCACGGCCGCTTCAGCCTGCAGCGCCTTGGAACGTGCGGCCTCGTGGTCACGGTATTCCTTACGGGTCATGCCGGCCTCGCGAGCCAGCTGCGTCTGCGACTTCGGTTCGGTGGTCAGTTCCGTGAGGAACATCAGCGCGCCGATCAGCACGCACATGCCGGTGAACGAGAATGCGAGAACGCCGGAGATCACGGCCAACGTGGATGCCAGCGGATTGCCGACCACCCACATGCATTCGTCGAACACGCCGGAAAGCGAGAGCGCACGGTTCGTCTTCTCGGAATCACCCTTCAGCAACGTGGTCCAACGACGGCGGCTCATAGCGCCCCACGGCGGGATCGCGGCCATGAACGGCACGATGCAGAACAGAATCCACGACGGCACTTGGGCGGTGATGCACGAAACCAAGGCGGTCGCGGCGATCATCCACACAATAATCGTAGGAATCGAAACCTGACGCTGACCGAACTTGTCAACCAACTTGCCCAGCACCGGGCTGGCCACGGCCAACGCGATCGCCTGCACCGCGGTCAACGCGCCAGCCAACGAATAGTTGCCGTAATAGTGCTGCACGGAAATCGTGATCGTCATGCCGACCATCGGGAACGGCATGCACGCAATCACCGCGCCGACCGAAAATCGCGCGGTATGCGGTATGCGAAGAAGTTCCGCGTACCCTCCAAAAAGACGATGACTGATGCTTTTGGCACCAGCGAAAACATTACTGGTCATGCTTTGCCGCTCCTTTCTGCTCACGGTTTTGCTTGTACCTGCCGCTTTGCGTCGCGCGCAGGTCGGTTTTGTTTGATTTGATGGTCATGTTGATTTTTGTTGGATTTCCGTGCCTTTCAGCCCTTGTTCCCACAGCTCGCCTCATGATGGTCGCTTCAATTCGTCTCATCAATTTGTCTCACTTCAACTCGACTTGAAGGCAAACTGATTCATGGGGGTGTGTTGTGGAATTGGTGCTGTTTTATGCGGGCTTTTTCAGCCAAGGGCAACTCTATGCGCAGGTACTGCCGTAACACGCGGTAAATTAAATTCCCAAAGAATAAAATTCGGTAAATTTTTTAGCTACGATTGAGACAGGCTCGAACGCTCTAGAAGAAGCCTTTCGCGAACCGCGAATATGGTTCCGCGAACGTAATCTTCGACTCGACGAAAGGTGCGAGAACATGCCAGCAACGACCATTCATTTCGTACGTCACGGCAAAGTGGAAAATCCCGGACATCTACTCTACGAACGACTTCCCGGATTCCACCTTTCGCAAGTGGGCGTACGCATGGCCCAGACCACCGCACACTATATCGCGGTCAGCCCGCAGATGAACAGCGTGAGCGCCGTATATTCGTCGCCACTGGAACGCACGCGCGAAACCGCCGGAGAGATCCTCACTGCGCTCAACGCCGTACGCACGGTTCGCGGAAAGGATCCGCTGGAACTGATCACCGACGAACGCATCATCGAAGCCAGAAACGAATTCCGCGGCAAGCGCATCGGCTACGGCGAAGGCGCGTTGTGGAAAAACGGCAACTGGAAGCTCGTACGCAACCTGTGGAAGCCAAGTTGGGGTGAAAGCTACCAGTCAATCGCGCGACGCGTGCAGAAATTCGCGCTCGAAAAAGTGCAGAAGCATCCAGGCGA
Organism: Senegalimassilia sp.; assembly: GCA_963619615.1. GTDB lineage: Bacteria > Actinomycetota > Actinomycetes > Actinomycetales > Bifidobacteriaceae > Bifidobacterium. Next base: position 6,486 of record CAVEXE010000032.1, read on the forward strand.
GCAGATTGTGGCGGTAAGTCACGAATCGCCGATCTGGAGCTACCGTCATCTGTTGGAAACCGGGCATCCTGAGCACAATATGCTGCTACGTCGCACCGCGCTCGCATCCATCACTTCCATTACCTACGATTGCGACACGAGAAAGATCCTTTCCATCACGTACGTCGATCCCGCCGCTGACGTGAGGTAGTGAGGTATGCGCGGCGATATGCGACTGTGGTAACGAAAACGTCGCGACACGCCGTGCTTGCCTTCTGCGCAAGTCTGTTGTATCTTAATCAAGTTGCGTTTCACGCCTTCGGGTTGTGAGAGGTTACATAATTGGAGAATTCGCCTAGTGGTCTATGGCGCACGCTTGGAAAGCGTGTTGGTGTAACAGCCTCACGAGTTCGAATCTCGTATTCTCCGCCAGTAAGGCTTTCGGAGCAGTCCGGAAGCCTTTTTTCATGCCCGAGAACGGCTTCCTTTCAGCGATTCCGACCAGTTTGGCCCATATGCCGTTTTGCCGTTTAATGCCTTCGAATGACGTTGGACGCGCCGATATCGATGACACATTAGGTGACACACATGACGGACCAAATCGGTGTGTCACTCTAGCGTCGAAAGGAGCTCCGGCATGTTCCCCACCCTCATTCGGATGCGCGCATGTTTAACGCCTCCCACATCCACGACTTCGGCGACGGAATCATGCGCCATGGATACCAGCCCGAGCCGTCCGGTGGTGCGTGCGGCCACCCCCTTTCGTGCGCACGACTAGGAGATACACCTGTTTTCTCGGGATTGGGGCCGGAAGGGGGCATGCGCCGTTTGGTCACGCTTCCCTTACGCCGCATAGGAACGGCGGAATTCCAACGATTCAGGATTCGCACGCCGAAACGGTCCGCGTCCGGTCCGGCCCCAACCGGAAGATATCCTCGTATCTCGGGGTTGGGGTCGAAAGAGGGTGGGATTCATCACGTTCCACGTTTCCCGCACGATCCAAAAACGGCCATTTTCCAACGATTTGTGATTCCGAAGCCGGAACGGTCCGCGTCCGATCCGGCCCCGACCGGAAGATACGCCTGTTTTTCGGGGTTGGGGCCGGAAGAGGGCATGCGCCATTGAGTTCCGTGTTCTCCGCACGATCCGAAAACGGCCATTTCCCAACGATTCCGCGATTTTGAGGCCGCGGCAATTTGCGCGCGGTCCGGCCCCAACCGCCAAGATACGCCTGTTTTTCCACGGTTGTGGCTTC
>CAVEXE010000033.1:0-6777 GCA_963619615.1 Senegalimassilia sp.
GCTGGCTGCGTTTGCGGGCTTGCTCGCGCCGGAGGGTCTGGCGTTGCCGATCGCTTCGCCGAACACCTGCAGCTTCACGCCGCCAAGCGCGTTCTGCGTGGCAGCGGGAAGCACATAAGCCGTACCGGAACCGGACGGGGCGTAGTCGCTGCCGTCGGGATTGACGAGGCGCACGGGCTCCACCAGCGTGGGGGTCACGGCCTCGTCCGCCCCGACGACCTTGAGCGTGCGTGTTGGTGCGATTGCCATGATGCGTCACCTCACCTGCCGGTGGACTGGGCCGCGCCCCTGAGAACGGCGATGGCCGACGGGTTGAGCACGGCGTACGAGAACACGGCCTCGGTGCGGTAGGCGATCTGGTTGCTTCCGGCGAGGTCGATGCCGGTGTTGTCCGGGTCGCCGTAGGGGATGATCTCGGCGGTGATCGGACGGGCCAGACGCCACTTGATGGTGGTGAAGTCGCCGAGGAACGCCATGATCTCCGGATTAACGTCGTGGCCCTTCGCACCCTTGACGGTGTTGGACACGACGGCGGGGATACCGTCGAGGCTTCCGGCCTGCAGGTTCAACGGGATCTCCGGATAAAGGCGGGTTCCGGTGCTGCTGGTGCGCAGCTTGCGCAGTTTCGCAGCCCATGCGCGGGACATGGCGATGCCGGTGATGTCCCAGTCCTGGGCGGCTTCGACGAGATTGTCGATGTTGGCGAGCTCGTCCTTGCCGGCGGTGACCTGCGCGGCCTGCGTGTTCAAAGCGGTGAACCCGTCGAGCGCGGTGCCGTCCTTGGGGTTGAGCGCGTGGTAGATGACGATGTCGAGCGCGCGTCCGAGGGCCGCGGACTGGTTGGCCTGGATGGCGTTGAGGATCTGCAGCTGGTCGGCCTCGTCGGCCCACTGCAGCTGCTTGGACACGCGCGTCGTGGACTGCACGGTGAAGCGCTTGCCCTGCACGCTGGTGATGGTCTGGTCGTAGGCGCCCTTCTTCGCGCCCTCGGCCACGACCTCGGCTTCGGCGGCTCCGGTGAACACGTTGTACTCGTCGTCGGTGAAACCGTTGAGCGTGTCCGCCGGGCTCAGGGATGCGATGGTGCTGGTGTCCTTCGCCTTCTCTACGACGGCGAGGCTGACGCTGGTGGGCAGCGTCACGTTCGTGGTCTGCAAAACCATAATGTCTCCTTCTTAAGGTCAGTTGTTGCCGAACAGCTGTTTGAGCAGCCCGGCGTTGATGTCGTTCGTGTTGTTCGAGGGATGGCCGGCAGGGTCGGCGATCTTCGGCGCGTAGCTCTTCGGCTTGAGGCTGTCGCCCCACGTCTTGAGCGCCTTGGCCGATTCCGCGATCGCGTCCTCGGTGTCCCCGTGGAGCAGTTCGGCGGGCACGCCGTACTGTTCCGACGCGGACGTGCGCCAGTCGGCCTTCTGTTGTTCGGACTTGAACGCGGCGAGCTCCGCCTCGGCCTTCTCGGCGCGCTTGTTGGCCTTCTCCGTTTCGGATAGGGTCGATTCCTTGAGCGCTTCGAGTTCGTCGGCGGCGTTCTTGTTCGCCTTGGCGCGTTTCTCCCATTCACGCGAATGGGCCTTGCTTTCAGCGAGCTGCCGCTGTAGGTCCTCGATGGTGGGCTCCTGCTGTGCGCCGGTGGTGTTGTCCGGTTCCTGCGGTTCGCTGTTGCCGTCGGCCATGGTGGTCTCCCTTCCGCCCGTGTGGGCATTAAAAAAGCCACCCGTGCGGATGGCTAGTCACCCGTCCGGGTGGCTGTGAGTGGTGGGTGCGGGACTCGAACCCGCGATGTGTCAATGTCGGAGATTTACAGGCTCCTGCCGTCGCCGCTGGGCCAACCCACCGTGTTTGCGTGTTATACTGAAATCAATGAGCGCCCTTGTTACCGCCCTTCTTGGTAGTTTCAGCGGCGCTCATTTGATTCTCTGCAACTGTCCTTCCTTGGTTATGATGTAGACGATTCCATCTTTGAATCTATGACTTCCCATGATGTACTCAATAAGCTTCGCGTCGCCCATGTTGGCGTTTTCGGAATTGTCGATGATAAGACGCAGACAATCCAGCTTCTTTGAAGCACTTCCCATGTAGCCGTCGATGGTGCGGAACTTATCGGCAGATTGAGGGGTTTTGAGCTCTATGCCTCCAGCCAGATCCGACAATCCGATAAGGTTCAGTCGCCCAGTTTCCGGATCACGAATTTCACGATGATCAACTTGGAACGCTGGAACGACGCCATGCTTGCGCAGACGCTCTGCAGTTCGCAGCTCCTGGGGCCGTGCGTTTTCGGTTTCCGCCCGCATCGCTTGGCTTGGGAAGCTGATCGGCGACTCGGTGCCGTCGTACAGCCACTGCGGGTCGCGCCAACGCATCTCGGCAAGTACTTGGCGCGTGACCCATTCGTCGAACTTGTAGACGTCCTCGCCGTTCTCCTTAGCAAGAGTCCGGTATTGTTCGTACCGTTCCTTCGTCAGCAGTCGGGAGACGCCTTCGCGGCATGCCTTGTACCTGTCTTTCATGCCGTCGGGGTCGTATCCCTTGACCTGCATCTTGCCCCACGAGCTGACGATCTGGCAATTGTCGTCACGATGGTAGCCGTTGAACTTGCCAGCACTTTCCTGGCTCCAGTAGACGAAGCCACGAGATGCGAGCATGATGCAGAACTCGCACGTCGCCCCCTGCGGCACTCGCGCGTAGCGAGGTTTGCTGGGGTCTTTTTCCGCGGTGAACCGTTGCGTGAGCCTCGCTGTGGAGTTGATGACGTCCTTGGCGAGCTGCGCCCACTGGCCGTCATCGTATCCGGCGGTCTTCTTCGCCCACAGATCCCGCATCGTGACGCCGGATCTGGCGCGGCCGTTGATTACGTCCGTGAATTTCAGTCCGGCGAAATCCGAATCGTTGTATCCTCCGAACACCTGCCATGCGGCCCTGTCGGACGTGACCTGCGCCGGCGTGAAGTCGGGCAGGTCGACATCGGCTGCAAGGGCCCATGCGGCGCGCACGTTACGGTAATAGTCCTGCGCGATCATGTTCGCCTGCTTGGCGTATCCGGCGAGCGACGACCGGACGTTGTCCAGCTGGTCGCCTTCGTCATACGTGCTGTTCGGAACCATGACCCTGGCCTCGTTGACGAGGTCGGCGATCTGGTCGAGGTAGTCGTCGTACAGGTCGTTGAGATGGGTCTGGAAGGCCTCACGCTGCTTCGGACTGAGATTGTCCAGCGGAAGGCTGCTGGTCTTGCTTGGTGGTCTGCGCGACATCGGCTGCCTCCTGTGCGGACGCGTTCAGGAGCTTCGTCCGTAGTTCGTCCACGGACTGCTCGGCCTTGAGGATGTTGATCTCGTCGGCGGTCAGTCCGAGCCTGCGGTAGGCTACCGTGCTGGTCGCATACGACGGATTGACCCCGGCGATCTTCGCGTAGGTGTCGGCACGCGCCGCGTCGGTGATCTCCCTTGTCGGGGCGAACCATGGGGTGATCCGTTTGAGACCGTCGGGCATGCCGTCGCGGTCGATGCCGTCACGCAGGCACACGGCCATCTGCATGAGCCGTTTGAGCTGCATGCCGAACGCCTTGTTCTGCCTGTCCGCGATGCGTGTGAGCTTGCGCTCCGCGGCGGCCATGGCCTCGGCGCTCGACGGATTGTCGAGGGTGATGCCCATTTCGTCGACAGGCACGCTCATCTCGCTCGCGCACATCATGGCGATGGTCTTGAGCATGTCCGAATGCGGTTGCATCGAAGCCTGCTGGATCTGCACGATCTGCGGCAGATCGCCCTTGACGTCGCGCCCCAGGCCGTTGATCGCGCTGATGAGCGAGTCCCATGTGCCCTTGCTGAACGTCCCCTTGTCGGCTCCGAGGAACCAGAGCTTCGGAGCGGCGTAGAACTCGGCGGTCGTCTCCATGCGCACCATCGAACGGAACGCCATGTCGGTCAACGCCATGACCGGACGGCTGATGCGCGAGACGCCCAATGGCCTGGACAACTGCTGGTCATGGACGAACGCGACGGCGCACGGCCCATTCCATTGCGGCGTCTCCTGCATGTAGGTCACACGCCATGGCATGGAGAAGCCGTCGCGTCTGATCTGCCAGGTTCGCCCGGGAAGGAACACGTCGAACGCGGTGACATAGCCGTTCGAGTCGGCGTCCTTGATGGTCAGCACCGCCTTCAACCGGTTGCGCGCGCCATCCCATAGGGCGGCCGACCAGTCCGCCGAGCGAGGCACGACCACGACCCCCTCATCGTCCGAGACCACGGTAAGGAAGCTGCAGGAGTGCATGTAGCAGCTGATGACCGCCGGCTGGATTGCGAGCCTCAATCCGCTTTCCTCGCTCAGCTCGTCGATGCCGTAGGTGTCGCCACCCTGGTATTCCCAACCGTCGAAGTCCGTGAAGTCGGCAAGGCTTCTCACCGCCTTATGCGGCCATCCGACGCACGCCTTGACCTGCGATCTGATGGACTGCGGGACGCCGATGCCGAAATCGTTAAGCTTTTCGTGCGCGTAGTAGTAGCCGGACCGCAGCAGGTTGTTCGGATACTTCTGGCGCCACACCTTGGCGAGGAGTCTGATGAGGTCCATGTCCGCATCTGGCACTCCCGGTATGGAAGCCATGGCGAGGGATTCGATCTGCAACGGCTTGCGGATCGCCGTGCTGAAAATGCCTTCATCGGTTGACATCAGTACCATGCCTCCTGTTTCCGTGTCGGATCGCGCCTTGCAGTCATGGCGCCGTGCAGCGCGATCGTCACCGCGACCAGCGGCGAGATGTCGGTGTCCTCGTCCGGCCTTCTCCAGCCGAACATGCCGCTCTTGCCGATCGGTCTTGCCGTGGCCTTGCGCACGGCATCCCACAACGGCTTTTGCTTTTCTTCGGACAGGTGGGAGATCAGGCCGTCGCGCAGCATGTCCTGGAATCGTCCGCATGCCTGCCCCATGTCGGTGCTGTTGGTGACGGTGACCGCGATTCCGGCCTCCTGCAGGTCGGGCAGCAGCACGGTCGCCGGTGACTGCGCATCGATGACGACGGCCGCTGTGTCGTTCCAGACCTTGGCCAGCAGGTTCACCGCCCACATGGTACCGTCGCGGTTGGTGTCGCGGTATTCGGCGAGTTCGATGTGAGCCGTGCCGTCCTCGTAGCGCATGCACGCGCCGATGGTCAGACGCGTGCGGGTCGGGTTCATGTCGAGACCGAAGCTCACCACGCCGCCATCGCGGCGACTGTCCACGGTCGCCTCATCCCATTTCGCCCAGTCGATGGCCGAAGCCATTCCCTGCTCGTCCCAGATGCCGAGCGCCTCACGCCTGAAGTCGTCTCCGGCGAGTCCGTCGTACAGTTCGAGGACCGCGTCCTCGCTGGTGTGTCTCGGATAGCTCGGATTCGCCTTCGCCCACTGCGTCCTGTCGAGGGGATCGCACCGCCTGTCGGCGGAGAACTCCACGTAGAACGTCGAATGCGCGCGGCCCGCCAGCGCCTTGTCTCGCTGCCGGGTGAACGCCTCGCCCTGATCCCTGGGACCGGGAGGCGTGCCCATATAGATCGTCTGAGGATTATACGCGCGGTTCTGCGTCGGAAGCATCGACGCCTTGGCTCCGTCTGACAGTATCTGAGCCTCGTCCACGACAAGCAGCCCGACCTTCTTGAAACCACGGAGGGCGCCACGCTCACGCGCCCGGAAGAAGATGCGCGATCCATTGCGGAAGCGTATCTCCTCCTTGCCGGCGGCGAGGGAGATCCCATGCTCGGGGTCGACCAGATGCGTCATCTCCGGACGCAGGACACGGGAACACATATCCTCGAAAGTGTCGTGCAGGACGCTGAAATGCTGCGCCGTCCATACGATGCGTATTCCCGGATTCGAACCGGCACGGTGGATGGCCACCCATTCGACATCGTAGGTCTTACCCGTCTGCCGTGGAATCGACATGAGCACGTTGCGCGCCGAGTAGAAGCCGTCGGTGTCCCTGGCGAGGATGATGCGGTTGATCTGCCGCTGCCAATCGTCGAACGAGTCGCCGGCCACATTGGCCAGGGCGTTCAGACTTGGCTCGCCGGTGGTGGCCAATCCCTTCGGCAGGATCAGGCGTGCGGCTCCGTCAATCCTCGCTTTCGTCATCGAACGTCTCCTCATCCGTATCCAACGCGTCGGCCACCGGATTGCCCGTGGCCGAGCCACGGTCGATGCGTTCGATCTCTGCGGCGATGTCCATCAGGCGCTTGGTCAGCGCGGCCAAATCGCGTGACGCTATGCGTCCCTTATCGAGATCATCGGCGATCCTGTTTCGCAATGCGACCAGCAGCCTGCGCCGATCTCCGGAATTGGCGGCGTTCCTAATCGTCTTGACCGTTCGTCTGGATGTCGAAGATGACGCTCTGGCGTTTTTCGAGACCATTCGGCGTCACCTCCCTTTTGTGGAAATAAACCCGGGGGAAAAACGGCACTTTGCCCGTGGTGGCGTCATCAAGAAGCTTGAGCCCGCATCCCTCGGGAAGAACGCGGGCTTCCTGCTCCTGCTCGGTGACGATGAGGAGAACCGGGCCGTGGAACGATGGGCACGCCAATGCCTCAACCTGCCGATGGTCTGGTGAATCCGTGCCCACATTTTGCCCACGTTTCGGCGTGAAATGCCGTGATTTACAGTGAATTAGAGTGAAATGCGAGAGTGGCCGAAACCCTTGGAAACACTGGGAAAACGGCGGAAAATCAAGCCTCTGAAAAAACGGGCGTTAAGGGTTCGAGTCCCTCATCGCCCACCTTTTGCGAGTTTTATTTACCTCAGTATTTGTTG
>CAVEXE010000034.1:0-6682 GCA_963619615.1 Senegalimassilia sp.
GCGCCGACTGGGGTCTGAAGTATCCGTTCGAAAAGTAGCGGAGCCGTTCACAAGCACCATTTCGTTGCCGCATAAGGGAACAGGTCTTACGGGATCGTGCCTGAGAATCACCTTTCTGACTCTCAGGCACGATCTTCAATAGTAGGACCAAATGCATGATGCGATGAGATGGTGCTTTTTGAAAACGCCTGGGCCGCGAAGGACAAGCGCATGTCAATATTCGCGGTGGTCTCATTCGTTTTCCGGCCCCGCGAACATCACCGTTACGGATTCCGGTATATGAGTTGACATGAGTCTTGCGATGACGCCGAAATCCGGGTCCTCTCGTATCACCCGTTCCTCACCGTCGTCCGTGACCATTTGGCAGTAGTCCGCATGCCATTCCAGCAATGTTCCCTCTCCCATATTGAATACGAGCAAAGCATCAATCAACATTCGTCATCCTTCTTGTTTTCCGCATATTCGGACCATTTCGAATAATGATTATGATCAACACGCGCCGTGCTCATCGGCCACCCCATCATGATCCACAGCAGATCCACGATCCGTTTCAATGAAATCTTCTCCGCTGTGTATCCTGGTCATGATTTTCCTCTGACGAAGACGAAAGAGCACGACATGAGCGCAACCGGACCTTCCACTCAACCGTCTCGTAAAACCATCAATGTTGTAGGCGCGGTCATTGTTCGTGGCGGCAAGGTATTGTGCGCCCAACGCGGCGAAGGCAAGTCGCTGGCCGGATTCTGGGAATTTCCGGGAGGCAAGATCGAAGCTCATGAGACCACGCGGGAAGCGTTGCACCGCGAAATCGAGGAAGAGCTGCTGTGCGAAGTCGAAGTCGCCGACGAGGTGTGCACATCCTCTTACGATTACGACTTCGGTACCGTGACGCTCACCTCATTCGTCTGCCATCTGCTGAGCGGCACTCCCCGGCTGACGGAACATCAGGCGATTCAATGGCTTGACCCGAGCGAAATATCCGGTTTGGATTGGGCGCCAGCCGACCGAGAAGCAGTGCGATTGATCTCCGCAATGGATTTCACAAGGAAGTGACACCAATGGCAGCAAGCGAAAACAAGCAGCAAAATTCCTCTCTGGTCGAAGCGGTGCTTTCCGGATTCGTAGAGAAGAACGACGATGTTGACGCGCAGTACGAACCGACGTTGATCGCAAATCATGATGGCAGAACCATGGAATACGCGATCAAAGACGAGCTTAGGCGCAGTCAGAATTTCGACATGTCCGTCGCTTTCGTCAGTCAAGGCGCGTTGCAGACGTTGAAGCAGGATTTCTTTGATTTCGCCGACAGCAACGACCATCGGTCCGGCAGAATCATCACGTCCACGTTCAACTATTTCAATTCCCCGAAAGCGTTCGCGGAACTGCTGAAACTGCAACGGGAAACGGGAATCCAGGTGCGAATCTGGCAACCGGGCCAAACCAACGACGCCGAAACCACCACCGATTTCCCGTATCATCCGAAAGGCTACGTCTTCCATCACACAGACGATGACGAATCGTTCTACTCCACCTATATCGGCAGCTCCAATCTCACCGTCAACGCGTTGAATTCCAATCGCGAGTGGAATCTGAAGGTATCAACCACCGACAACAGCGGTTTGGCCGAACAGCTTGCCGCCGAGATCGATTCCCAAATCAGCGAGTCGAGGCCGCTCACCGATGCATGGCTCAAACTATACGAAGAGGATTTCAACAAGTACGCGCCGGGAAACCAGCCAAAACGTCGGCAAACGCAGGTCTCTTCAAAAACCATCACCCCAAACGCCATGCAGGTCGAAGCATTGATGAATCTGGCCCAATTGCGCAAGCAGGGTGAAAGTCAGGCGATCATCATTTCCGCCACCGGCACCGGCAAAACATATCTGTCCGCGTTTGATGTCCGTCAATTCCAGCCGAAACGCTTGTTGTACATCGCACAGCAGGAACAGATTCTGAAGAAAGCCAAGGAATCGTACCGGAAAGTGCTTGGCTGCGCCGACGACGAACTTGGCCTGTTTTCCGGAACCAGCAAGGAACGCGATCGCCGGTACCTGTTCGCGACAGTGCAGACGATGTCTCGTCCGGAAGTGCTGGCGCAGTTCGACGCGAACGATTTCGACTACATACTGATCGACGAAGTGCATCACGCCGCAGCGGATTCCTACAAGCGGATCATTGAATATTTCACTCCTGATTTCATGCTCGGCATGACCGCGACGCCGGAACGCACCGATGGCGCCAACATCTTCGAATTGTTCGGCAACAACGTTGCATACGAGATCCGTCTGCAACGAGCCCTCGAAGAGAACATGCTCTGCCCGTTCCATTATTACGGCGTCCACGAGTATATTCAGGAATCTCCGAATGACGAGCTTCTCGGCAAGCAGATCAAGGCCAACAATTGGAGCGACCGAGAGCGCAACGCCCTGTCCCAATGGATCGAAAAGCTCACCAGCCCAGACCGCGTGCGCTACATCATCGACAAGATCCAGTCATACAGCGAGGCCGGCACCAGCGTGCAAGGTCTGGTTTTCTGCAGCCGTCGCGAGGAAGCGAAACGATTGTCGGATCTGTTCAATCAGCAGATCAACCAGCAGGCGGAACGCCCATACCGTACCAAAGCGGTCACCGGGGAGAACTCCCAAGCGGAACGCGATCTTGCGGTGGAACAGCTGGAAAACGGCGAACTGGACTATATCTTCACCGTCGATCTGTTCAATGAGGGCGTAGACATTCCGCATATCAACCAGATCGTGATGCTCCGTCAAACGCAATCAAGCATCATCTTCACGCAACAACTCGGTCGAGGACTGCGCAAGGCGCAAGGCAAGGATTCGGTCGTCGTCATCGATTTCATCGGCAACTACGCGAACAACTATCTGATTCCGATCGCACTGTACGGTAATACCGGCGACCGTGACGTGACGCGCAAGAATCTGCAGCGCGAAACGATCGGCGTCTCCTCCATCAGTTTCGACAAGATAGCCCGCGAGCGCGTGCTGGCTTCGCTTGACACCGCCGACTTGTCGAATATGCAGTTATTGGGCCGTCAATATCAGCAATTGAGGTATGAGTTGGGACGGATTCCCATGCTCATGGATATTGCGCGACGCGATGCTTCGCTGGTGTTCACCATGGCTTCGAAGAACGATGATTATTTGTCGTTCGTAAGGGCCCGCGAGAAGAGCCTTTCCCGGGGCAAGAATGCGACCGTTTCTTATTTGGAACAACTCGAGCCGACTTCCAGCGTGCATAATGGCATGTTGAAGATGCTGACTTCCACGCAGCTTCGTGGGCTGAGACCTCATGAACTGTTGATTTTGGCGGTATTGTGCGGTTTGGATTGGCGCACGATCGATCCTGAGTGCGATGAAAGGTCGGTTGCAGCGTTCGATGCCGTCAAAGCATCGGATTCGTTGGGGTTGGCTGATCTTCAGAAGCTGCTGTCCGTGCTGTTTCCCGTTGCCGATAATAGTGAGACGCAGTGGCGTTCCGCGTTTGCGACGCTTGATTATTCGTATTTCATCGCCGCGAACGCCCAACGTTTCGGACGATCTTCTTTCATCGCCCTCGATGAGGATGAGCGTTGCCGTCTTTCGGATGTATTCCTGGAACAATTGAACAACGCGACTTTCAAGCGGTTCTTCGCCGACACCGTTGGAGCCGGCTTGTACAATGCGCTGTATCTGGAGCGGAACGCGGCGAAGCGTCGAATCATTCCGAATCACGGATTCATCTACGGCGAGAAGTACAGCGTTTTCGATGTAATGCGGCTGTGTGGATGGCAGGCTGAGCAAGTCGCGCAGAACGTCGGAGGATACAAGCTCGACTCCCCTACCAATACCTTGCCGATCTTCATCAAGTATGAAGCCAGCCAATATGGCGATCGTTTCCTCAATGCCGGTGAAATCGAGTGGTTCAGCAAGAATAATCGATCGTTGAAATCCAACGAATTCCGGTGGCTGCTTGACGGGACCGAGCGTACTTCGGCATGGCAGAACAGCCACTTTGTGCCGATTTTCATTCGTCGCAAGGCGGAGGAGAAGGAAACCTCATACTATTTCGTGGGCAATGCGGCATCATTGCACGACGTGCATGAGTCCGTCAATCTCGGCGAAGACGGCAAAAAGTCCAGAGTGGTCATCTCCACGCTCAAACTCGCCAAACCCGTCGATCCTGAACTGTATCGGCATCTCACCGGCAAATCCGCGTTGTAGCCGCCGAGTCGGAGTTTGACCTAACGGCGGAAATCATCATCATGAGGGCCGCCGTTAGGCGACCCATACCCTCAAATGTTCATTTGAACAGAAATGTAACACGTAATTGCAGAAGAAAAAGAACACGCTCAATGTTACTTTTTTAAAGAAAATTACAGACATCACAATCGGCTTCATTGCAACGATTTTTCGCAACCCACGAAACAAATAGTTGATTTTTCAACACTTTTACACCTATAAAGCGTGCTATCGTATTTCTCGGACGCAATACACGACCACCAACAAGACAAAATCACCATCCGTTTTAATGTTCGATTACAACACGAAACGAACATTAAAACGAACACTGCTTATGTTTGCAATGCAACGAAGCATGAAAGGAACCATCATGGCAGAGAACAAGACCGTCATCACCGTCGACCTGAGCATGTTCGGACAGGACGCCGACGCGAAGACCGCGGCGGCCAACAAGGTGGCGAAGGAACTCGGCATCAGCGACGAAGCCCTCGCCCAGGTGGAGGACTTCAAGAAGGCCCTCACCGCACACAACGCGTGGGATCTGCCGTTCATGGGATACGTGAACGAGGACGGCTACGGCTACGCCTACGTGCCGGACGCGGCCATCACCATGACCCCGTACTGGGATGCCCACAAGGAGTTCATGAACCTGCCCGAAGACGTGCAGACCGCCTTCGCCATCCGCATGCTCTTCACCCACCGCCCGGTGGACCGCTACGGCGCCGACATGTTCCTGCACTACCACCGCGGATTCGAGGTCAACTTCGTCGGCTCCGGCGCCAACAAGTACTGACATACGGCCGTCATATTCGGCCACCACGAAATCCGCCCCCAACTGTTTCACACAACGTTTCACGAATAGTGGTCTAAGCTTCGAAACGGCTTCAGACCACTATTCGCGTCTCGTAATACATTCTTCATATTTTTACCCAAGGGTTGATGTAGCCTTTCATACGAGCGCGTGTGATCACACGCATGAAAGGTGAAGCATGGGCAACAGGAACAGCGGCATCAACCGTCGGCAGGAGATGGAGGATCTCACCGATTACGTCAACAATGGATGGCTGCATTCAGGTGAATTCGACGGACCGACATTCCTGTGGAACCAGCTGATCCGCGAAGCGAGCCATGAGGACGAGCGCAATCGCAACAACGCTCCCGTAGCGCCGCTTACCGACGCCGACAACGTGATCAGCATGCCCATGCAATGGTATTTCGATTCCATCGCGGCGATCGTACCCACCGCCGAACGCAACGAAAACGGCGTGGAAATCCCCCGGATCGACATGCCCACGTTCCGTATCGAATCACAGGCACTGTCCGGCGTGGACGCGGTGGTCGGCAATGCGATCATCAGCACACGCTGGCTTGATGCCGTCGCGAACCTTGCCAAAGCCGTGGAAATGACCGCGCGGTTCGTCGGCAACGTCGCCGATCGAGACAATGAGGGATTCGATTATCTGAAAGACCTTATCCAGGCCGTTCGCGTATACATGGACGCCGTGGCCTGCAACGCCGATCCGGCAACCGGCGAACAGGCGCTCCGCATGATCACACAAGTGGCATGCAACGAGGATTTCCGCCTCAACGCCATGCAGATGATCGAACTGCTGTCCTGCGGCCTCTCCTTCGCACAGTGGGACGATACGCGCATGTTCGCCTATGATGCGTTGAACAACGCGATAGCCACCATGAACGACTTCGCAGCCAAGACCACGCATGGAAAGGACGGCGCGGAACAGGAATCGTCAAACACCAAGACCGACATGTCCAACCTGGACGACCCGCTTTCCAACGAAGAACTATCCAATCTCGCGATGATCGATTCGACATTGCTCTCCGAAAAGGAAATCGCCCTTACCGCGCACGACCAGTTCGACCATGCGGTGATGTTCCTACGCCACGATCTGATGCGCATCAGCGGAGACACGGACGAAGCCGACCGATTCCTTCGCGACAACCACACCTGCGAACCGCTCGCCGACGCGTACGCCGCACGATTGATGGCTTCCGAACGTTGGCAGGACCTGATCAATTTCGTCGACTTGGTGCAGCGGGACAAGCCGAATCAGACCACGGTGATGTTCCCCGAGGAAGTCGTGCCCTACGAGTGGGAAACGATTCGCGAAGCCGCTCTGGAGGCCTTGGAACGCCGTGACGAGCTGGTCGTCATGTATCAGGATCGCCTGCAAGACACCTATGATCCCAACGTCGAACTCAACCATATGAAACTCGAAGCGTGGATGGACGAACTCTAATCAAACCGATAAAACCGGTGAATCCGCAACAAACCGCACCGACCCCAAAACAAGCCGCATCCCGATTGCCGAACCGAATTCCTCCGGTCCAACAATCGGGGCGCAGTTCACCCCGACCCGCCGGGAGCCCGTGTATTCTACCCGGATATGCGAAGAGGGGGATCCCCCGAAAGGAATCCCCCTCAACAA
>CAVEXE010000035.1:0-6518 GCA_963619615.1 Senegalimassilia sp.
GATTGTGGTTCGCTCCGTTCCTTACGGAGTGGGTGTTGAAAAAAGCCAAGAATCTCTAGTGTTGAGAAAGGCACAACCATGTATCAACCAGTTCGCTCGCGCGGACGCGAACACGGATTCCTCCGCCCACAGTCCGTCAAACACAATGATCGCACCTTCTTGTCTGAATTCCTTTCTCGAGAATGGGGATTCCTTACTTGTCTAGTCATCTCGCTTCTTCCAGTACTACTCATTTGCATATTTGCGACACCTGCCTTCTATACTGTTGATGACGTCTCACAAGCCATGTACCCAGAGGGGGGGTATTATGGGCAGTCTTCGTATCTCATGCTTTACACGCTTGCTCCAATCAGCGTGCCACTCGGATTACTGGGGAAGATTTTCCCCAATTTACCGATTTTTGCGTTTTGCCAGCTATTTTTCATAGTTGTTTCCGCAACATTCATGGCTCGTCTCATATCTGAAACGTCCAACAGACCACTCGCCAAACTCTTCCAAATAACTTCGCTCATTGCCTGCGAATCATTTCTCACAACGTATCTAACTTATACAGCGGTCGCCTTTGCGCTTACCGCATCCGGTCTATCGCTTCTTGTTACCAATACGATCAATAGGCGCGTCCCTCATGTAACAAAACAGGATATCGCGGGTTTCATTCTGATTTTCCTAGGCACATGTTTACGCCCCGAATCCGGATTCTCCACTTTCATCTTGTTCGCGCCCTTCATGCTTTGGGTTCTTGTTCGTAACCGGTGTATATCTTCCATCATTCGAGGAATAGTAGCTTGCGTGTCCGCTGGCCTCGCTTATGCGATCGGCATGGCAGTTTACTTCTTCATTCCCGGATGGCAGCAACTTCCATGGGCTCTCAAGGTTGGACGAGCCGTCACCGATACGCCGCCTTTAGACACAACCAAGATTCAAGAAGTTTCCCCGAATCTTAGCGAAAACGATGTCTTCATGCTTTATGACTGGTGGTTTGGCGACAGCAGTGTGTTCAGCCCCGACGTCTTTCAGAAAGTCTCCGCTGCCGTAAAGACATATTCACTTTCCAATATTCCACTCAACGACAAACGCAGCTTTTTGCTCGCTGGCGCAGCGGTCATTCTCTTGTGTTGTCTCTCAGGGCTTCTTACTCACAACATACGTCATATGGACCGATCCGTCACGGCTCTTCAGATCGGCATCATCCTCTGCTTTATAGCTACGCTTCTTATTCTTGCCCTGCGCAATCGTATGGTCGACAGAGTCATCTTTCCGCTTGTTGTCACTTCGGTATACGCCCTTCTCGCCGCCTCCTGTTGCTACGATACGACGGTAACGGCAACACAGCAACGCAACGTATCTTCAAAACAAGTTTGTAAAGTCATTACAGTTTCGAGCAGTATTATCTGCATTATCTTCGCTTTCGTTATCCCAGTGCATCATTATGAAAACATCAAAGTTAACGCAAACTGGACGTCCATTACACATGATCTGGTCCAAGAATATACGTTAAGTCACCCCAATCAAGTTTTTATCCTTGACTTAGTCTGCGATGAGCCTTACGTACAAAACCACAATATATTTGAAACCTTTAAAGCCTGCCGGTACCAAAACAATGAAATCTTTGCCGGCGCTTGGTGGATTTTCACCAATTCTGATGACTACATCCTTAATCAAAAGAATCTTGATAAATCCCATCGTTATGGCAATCTCATCAATCGATCGAATGTTCGCCTCATCGCCGATGAGGAAACAGCTTACAGGATGCTGACATTCCTTCGTGAACATTACGACTCGCAGGTTATCATGACCAATGAGAATTCCTTCAATGGTTCGAATTTTAGCGTGTATAGATACGACCGAATTTCGGATGCACAATAGTTAGTCGTAGATATGTAGACACATAGCAATCGTTGTCGGATATCGTGAAGTGGTCTGATTTTTGTTTCACCTAGTGAGGAGGAACAAAAATCAGACCACTTCACGCTTACGCCATCATTGGATTTGAATCAAATCATTTTCATTAATAGGTCGAACCACTCTTGCCGGATTACCCACAGCAACTGAATTGCTTGGAATCGACTTGCACACCACGGATCCAGCACCAATAATGACATTGTCTCCAATGGTCACACCGCCGATGACGCTGGCGTTCGCGGCTATATACACATTATCTCCAATAATCGGCCAGTGTCCGGCATTTTGGCCGATCACTACGCCAGGGCCTACCCTCAAGTTTTTGCCGGCACGTTGAGGAATAACGACCGAAAAATTATGCGAAATATACAGCCCCTCTCCAATTTCTCCATCAATCTCGATGGCCACTGAAGGAGGCATCAACACTTTGCCCACTGAGCAAAGGAGACGAACCACTTTCCTCTCACTGTGGGATAGTCTATAAACAAGAACATTCCTGAACGGAATCTCCTGCACGCAGGCGCGTACGCGCACATTATCCGCAGCGTTTCTTTCATTCTCCGGGAACCATTTCATTACGCGATACATATCCTGCAGTATCTGTTCACGTATTTCAGGTTCGCATTGACTGAACGCAACTTCGAAGGGCAAGTTTCGCAGACGCCACATAAGGTGATTATTCATGTTCCACCAGTCCCGTAATCATCGCTAAAACTCTCCTGTCAATTAGTCTTTCCACCAGGTCATATCGCATTGCTTATGCAATCAACCTCGTAAGAGGCGCAAACTGCTCGGCAAACCAATCTCCGGGGAACCTGGGATCCGTAACCTTCATCACTTGATCGACCAGTTGCGGAACCTCTTCAACGGTGTTCGCGAAAGCAATATATGGCACGTTCTTCAACCATTCATAGGCAAAGCCAACTTTGCCATTCGCATTATTCAGCGCAACGCAGGGCGTTCCGGTAATAGCGGAAAAAATCATGCCATGCAGACGATCGGTGATGACCAGACGCGCTTTCTTGAATTCCGCCCATTTGTCGGCAACAAGCTGTTCACCGAATTCTCGCGACACCGGGTAGTTGTCATCACTGATGGTGGTATCCGTATATCGCCACTGGTCGCTCACCGAAGCGGCCACTTCTTCCAAACGACGGTGAGCTACATCGTCGGAGACTTTCTCCACATCATTGCGCATACACAGCAACACACCGTTACGCTGTCCAAACGAAGCGTTGTCTTCTCCTTGAATAGACAGCACAATGTCCGGCACGAGTTGCACGTCACAATTCGGATACGCCTCCTTCATTCGTCCGTACGACACCTTTTCACGGGCGAACAGATGAAGATCCGGATGAGCGTTATAGATCTTCTGCGTATGCTTGAGATACCGCTGGCTGCTTTCAGAATCCTCATAGCTTATGGTCTGGGGAAACAGCACAATTCGATTATGCTTCATCAATGAGATGAGACGAAGACGATAATCTTCCTCTTTCCGATACAACGTTCCCATGTTGCCGCCACCCTGCAAATAAATCACATCATCTGGCGTGCAGTACTTTTGCAGACATGACAGAATAGTGGTGGGATCATCCTCGAAAGAAAGACACGGACGCTCACTGGAAGAACGAAGTATGCGTCGTTCCGCGACCGCGATCGCATGATCTCCAATATTGCAATAGTTTGGGCAGCATGTCAAAATATTTTTCGGCTTATCCGAGATTGCCTCGAACTGAGGACCGTGCAAACGAAGACCTTCCTCGCACATATCGTGATTCTTCCACATGCGCAAGCGGCCATCACCGATTAATTCTTTTATGGAATAGATAGCTTCCATCTTGAGAGACATCAAATTTCCTTTCTGGAGTCGAACAACAGATTAAACGACATTCACTAAATCAACGATGTATCTTTTTGATTACCAGTTGCTGGAACTTACGACGTTCCGCACCGTCAAACGCTATGAACAGGTTGATAGCTCCTGCCACTAGCGCGCATACGCAAGCGGCGACAATGAGCGTCAACCATGAATTAACCGGGAAAACCGCACGGTACGCAAAAGACACCGCCACAACGGTTACCACACATACACATCCGCGGATAATGGCCTTATAGAACGTATGCCAAGGCAAATCCAAGCAATGTGCCGCATACATGGGAGTGAACGTAAGATTGCGGATGAGACCCCAAACCATTGACGCCACCGGAACGGACCATATTCCCATTCCCGTGAATTTCATCAACAGAATGACAGTAAACACGTATGCGAAGCCAAATGCGATCCATGTCAGTGCCGGCACCTTGAGTTTATTGGTCACGGTATATACGTTGAAGATGGTGTTGATGCTGCACGTCACCACCATTGGCACCAATGTAAGAATAGACAATCCCTGCAAAAGTTGCGCGTCCTGCGACGGAACCCAAATACGGAAAAAGTCCACACCGAATACCATCAGGAAACCTATCGGAATCATCATCAGATATCCCATTACCTTAATGGAGAAGTCGATGGAATCCAGCAATTCCTTCTTCTGTTTGTGTGCATAATAAATGGTGAACTGAGGGATGAACACTCCCACTAATACACCCACCAAAGATTGAATGAAATTCGGAACCGTTTTTACGATGGAATATTCGCCACTGGCCTGAGCGCTAATAAACAGATTCACCAAGTAGATATCCAACGTAGTGAGCAGCACCACACTCAGCTGGTTCACTGAATTCCATACCCCGGAACTCAGCAGGGTTTTGACGGCCGCGCCACTGAATTTGGTACGATCAACCCTGAATTCTGGCAAAAGCTTACGAGTGTAGTAAATGTTGGCGCATGCCAGATAGGTGGTCACAATCATCATCGTTCCGGTGACAAACCAAATTCTTGGTTTAAACGCCGCGAACAACACCACCAGAATTACCGCACGCAGTATGTTGCCTTCGATGCTACGCTTGGCGCTCAGCTCCAACCTGTTCTTAATGTAAAAGACATTGCCGAACACGCTCAACACCAGTGAAATTTCCATTGCCAACAGCGCGTAGGCAAACGTCAACTGCACATCGGTCAACAAGCCAGCTGGCACATTCATGAACTTATCGATGTACAGCACGAACGGCACACTCGGAATCGCCAGGATCACTGCCAATACCGTATTCGCCATCAACACTGAGTTGAAATACACCTGCGCTTGCTCAGTGTGCCCCTGGCTCATTTCTATCGTCAAGAAACGGCTTGCCATGGAATTTAGCGCCACAGTGATGATGCTGATATAACTGAGGAAGTTATTGGCAAGAGGAACGAAGCCATAGGCTTCACTACCCAAAGTATTGATGATGTACGGTGTAAGTACAAAATTAATGCCAAACTGCACGCCGAACGCAATAACATTGGCGATCATGTTGATCGCCAAGCGTCTACCATTCCCCATTAATGATACCTTTCCTTTTGCCGCTTTCTCACCCAGACACCAACACTAAAGATTCTTGGCTTTTTTCAACACCCACTCCGTAAGGAACGGAGCGAACCACAATCCGAAGAACTGCAGGCGCCGTTTGACCGACAGGAGGAACCCGGCGGAGAGCGGCACACGCCTCAATTCCTTAAAAACCTTCTTCAACTTGGCATGAATCTCCCGATCCGACCAGTCCAGCCCGGACGCGCGGTCAAGGTCCGTGATGAACCTATCAAAAGTCGATACCACGCATCGCCGATAGTTCTTGTCCACGCAGTATTTCATCCGCCATGCCCAAGCCTCCAGACGATCAAGGTTCTTGATGCCGAAATCGCTGTGCATGATGCTGCTGTCATTGGCCACGTAATGGTACAGGCCGTCCGGCAAAACGTTGATGGTTCCGCATCGATCCACCACCTGAGGCATGACATACTCATCCTCATGGATGAGACCGACCGGGAACCGCAGGGATTCCCACACCGACGCCCTGTACAGCTTGTTCCAAACCACCACCAGACGCCAGTCCAACGTAGCTCGGTAAATGTACTCCTCAGAACCGATTACAGTCGGCACATCAACGACGGCTTCGCTTCCCGGCCGTACCGTCTCATTGGCACTCTCAGTTCCATCCTCAGACCATGCGATTCCATTGGAATCTTCACAGACAATGGAGTACATGGACATGTCAGCATCGCCGATGCCCGCGTACAGCCTCTCCACATAGTCCGGTTCCACATAGTCGTCGCTGTCCACGAACGCGACGAAATCACCATGCATGTCATCCAAAGCGATGTTCCTGGCTTCGGAAGGCCCACCATTGGACTTGTGAATCACGCGTACGCGCGCATCCCGTTTGTCCCATTCATCGCACAACTCGGGGGAACCATCCGGGGAGCCGTCATCGACGAGGATGATCTCAAGACGACGATAGGTCTGCCCCACCAAGCTACGCATGCAACGGTCCAAAAAACGCTCCACGTTGTACACGGGAACGATCACGCTGACCAACGGCTGTTCGTCCACGTTCTCACCTTCTCATTTCCATACATCGATTTGCCGCCACAAGTCACCGACAAAGCCCTTCTTTTTGCTATTACCTCGCCCGGCCTTAACTTCTAAAGATTCTTGGCTTTTTTCAACACCCACTCCGTAAGGAACGGAGCGAACCAC
>CAVEXE010000036.1:0-6200 GCA_963619615.1 Senegalimassilia sp.
TCCACACATCGATTTGTCACCACAAGCCGTTAAAAACATAAGGATTTTTACGACCAATCGACATCCAATATAATATAGATTAATTCACCCCGTGAATAACCGTTAAAAATTAATGACTGATTCTGTCCAGCTTCGGCAAGTTTTGATTATAACTTAGTGTGGGTGTTGCTTGGACGGGTCATAGTACCAATGACATGGTATATGTTGTGTTGTTGAAATAGTGATGAATGAATCGCGTTATTTGTTGAAGGTATGGGTTTATGGCAGTATCGGCTGTTGGAGATCGTAAACGGAATATGAACATTGAAATATTGCGTGTATTTTCAATGTTTTTGGTTGTTGTCTGTCATTATTTTGCATCTAATTACCGGTTTGCGGATCTTGAAGGGTTTGCGCATATTCTAAAATATTGGATTGATAAATTAGCTGGTCAAACTGGTGTTTGTTGCTTTTTGATGATCACAGGTTATTTTATGGTTGGTAAATCATTTAAAGTAGCTCGTGTAATTAAAACAGACATTCAAGCTGTGGTTTATAGTGTAATACTTTGCGTTTGTTACTGTGTGTTGATGGTGACGCAGGCGTTTCCGGATTCCGTTATTCCACGGTGGCATGCCCTACCTGAGGCTACTACCTTTTTCCAAGCGATATTCCCTGTGTGGAATTCTGTATATTGGTTTGTTACTGCTTACGTATTTTTGCTGATTATATCGCCGGTGTTGAATCTAATTATTTCGCGTCTTAATGCTCGCCAACATATGTTGGTTATCATTGTTTTTTCGAGTGTGAGCATATGGCAGTTGTTCTCTAAATTTTCGGCGTACTGGAACTATTTATTGTATGCGGCAATTGTTTATATGATTGGTGCTTGGATTCGTTTGTATGCTGATCGAATCCGTATGAGCCACAAGTATTTGAAAATTACTGGTGTGATTGTCTCGTCGGCTTTATTGCTTTTCCTCTTCTCAGTGGAGATCGTGTCTAATGGGGCTATTGCAGATTGGTTTAACTGGTCTGGGCATACTATGTATGGTGGCGTTCCCGTTCTTCCTATGATTATTGCGGCATGCATCTTTTATGCTGTGCTGCAATTACCCGTAAGGACGGGTGGCCCCAGACTGATGCGTGTGTCTTCATTGATTGCCCCGGCAATGTTCGGAGTGTACTTGCTGCATGGAAATCAGACCTTTTTTGTGGCGTTCTGGTATGCGGTGAATTTGTGTATCCCATCGGTGGAAGGCCCGGCAATGATAGCGATTCATGCGGTTGCCATAGTAGCGCTGTTCGTCGTTCTGACGTTGCTGTCCGTGATCATCAATGCTGTTTTGGTGACTCCGATTACAAAGTTGATTATGCGTTCTTCGGCTGTACGTCGTATGTCTCATGCCATTGACGATGTGTGGAATTTTTAAGCCGAGCATAAAAAATTGAGCCGCAAAAATATTGCGGCTCAATTTTTTTAATTATCACTTGCGTTCGTATACGACGGTCTCCATTCCTTCCACGGTAATGGTCTTTATGGGTGTGTACCGGTCTTCGAGGATTTCGGTGATGGCTGGCTCAGGCAACGTGTAATACGGTTGCACCACGAGGTATTTCGCGCGGGCGGTGGAGAATTCATCACGTAGCTGTTGCGTGTAGCTTTCACTGAACGAAGCTTCCCAATCCTGAAGCCAAGCAAACTTGTACATCGGAGTCAGATCGCATTTCAGATATGCGCCGACAAGCACGTTGTACAGCACTATGTCGCCTTGGGCGTCCTGAATGACCTGTTCCAATTCCTGTTCATTGTATACGCGCTCGGACCAGATGAGCTTGTTGTCGACTTTGGCGTGCTGTCCGCACAACAAAACCATGATCAGTCCCAACGCTATCAGGGTTTGCCAGCGTACGTTAAAGCGTTCGTTGGCAAACTGGCATACGGTGCCCAGAATAATCGGCAGGAAGATTGTGGCTATTGCGGCGTAATGCTGGTAGGGGTTGATCTTGAAGAACAGTACGATGAGCAGAAGACCGGACAACACTACGGTGCAGTCAATAGGATTGCAGTGGCGTTTGAACAGCATACGGGCCAAGCAGACGACTATCATGGCGACGGGCACGCACAGAATGATTGTGATGGAAGTGAGTGGTGCGGAAAGCAGACCTTCGGAGCCTCCGGCGTAGCTGAGGTTGAACAGAATCGTGCCGTACAGGAAATCATAGAACGCCTGATGCACCACGAAATAAATGCAGAACGGTACGAGAGGCAGTGCAATACCTGCGATGAAGGACAAGGCGCATGCGAACAGCGCCTTCCATTGCTTCCATGCGATCAGCATGACGGTGATGACCAGCACGATAACACAAACGGAAAGCGCATTGGTCAGGCGGGACAGCAGACAGACGCTGAACGATATTCCGTATACGAACGGATGCCACCACGGTACCGATGGCTTAGCGCCATTGCCGCTCAGCTTGAACCATCGGACGGCAATCAATAAGGAAATAGCCAGGAACGGCAGGCAAAGCGGCTCGATCAAATCCCAAGAAGGGGCGCAGAGGATGCCAATCCATATGGCGGATATCCACGCTATAGCTATCGATATCACCGTGCCATACTGCTTGGGCGCGAATTCCTTGGCAAGGAGATACAACGTGTTTATGGTGATGGCTGCCCAGACTACGGTGAGCAGGAAAATACCCAGCGACGATCCGGTGAGCTTCCATCCGAGCATATTGAACAGGAAGATCATGGGACCCTTCTGATCCCAGAAGTCCACGTACGGCACGCCGCCTTCGGCCCACATCTTGCCGGTGAGCTCGAAAATGTACTGGTCGGAATACCAGGTTTCGAACAATGGATAGATAGGGGAGAGGATATCCGTAAGCGTGAGCAGCAAGGTGACGAATATTGAATTCACCACTATCGGAACTGCGCGGTGCGTAACGTGGGCGCGGGCTAGTCGAGGATTCGTGGCGTCCATTGTGGGGGTTGCGTTCCCGGGAATCGAAATGGTCATTGACACTTCCTTGGAATTAGGGGATGTTCTAGATGCGTTGATAAATGCTGTATGTACCGAAATCGTCGGTAATGGAACGGACGAATTGATATTTTGCGTTCAGCACGTCCGTAATCACCGGGGTCAAATCGCCATACTGCTGTACCACGAGTATTTCAGTGTTTGACTGTGAGTAGGAGTCGACGATTTTGGTTCGCAGGTCATCGCTGAACTCCGCCTGCCAGTCTTGGAACACCGCGTACGGATAGACCGGGGTTACGTCGTTGAGCGTGTAGGCCAGTGAATTCATGTTGTAGAACGCTATGGAACCCTGTGACTGTTCCGTCAGCTGGGCAACCCACGTGTTGTCGAATTCCGGCCAAGTCATGACCTGACGCGTGCGCAGTCCGGCGTATCCGAGCAGCAAAACGGCTACGCAAGCCAATGTGACAATGCGCGACAACTGGTTGCGCAGAAAAGTTATGGCTGGTATCAGCGTCATCGGAAGGAACACCACATCGATTACCGTGTAGTGAAGATAGGATCCGGTCTGGATGGCGAACATCTGGAAGAATAGCACGGCAAACGCAACGGATCCAAGTATAAGGAAAGCCGCGCTGCAAGTAATTGACTTGCTCCGGATTGTACGAATGATACCTACCACCAGCATGACTGCGGGAACGGCAAACACCAGAATGAGTGTCGTGAGTCCGGGAATGCCGGCTGCGGCGCTCAGGCCGCCCGCATAGTGCAGGTTGTACAGCACCGTGCCGTACATGAAATCGTAAAATACACCATGCGCGGCGAAATATGCAGCAAATGGAACGAAAAACGTTGCGACTCCCGCCAGGAATCCCAGAATGCAGGTTCCCAGGTTTTTCCATGCCCGTCGCATTATGAGCAAAACGGTCAATACCAGCAGGCCCACGCATACGCCCATCGCATTGCTCAGACGGGTCATGAAACATACGCCAAAGGCCAGCCCGTGAACATATGCCCATGTTCCGGGAATATGCCAAGCACCACGGTCCGCAGGGTAGTCCTGATACGCAAACAGCGATCTCAACAACAACCATGCGCTTGCGCCCAAAAACGGCAGGCAGAACATTTCGGTCATGTTCCATGATCCGGGCATGCATATCGCAATCCACAGCACGCAAATCCACAGCACCAGCATGCTGATCGCATAAGGTCGTGCGGATTCGCGGTTGCCGTGGCATTCATGGTCGAAAATGGTACCGATGATCAGCCATAGGAACCACATGGTGGCAAGCAGAAAGACACATTCGATGATGACGATGCCGTAGCCGTTGCCTGTGAGCTTCCAGCCGAGCATGTTCACGAAGAAGATGAGCGGTCCTTTTTGGTCCCATATGTCGCGATATGGAACGCCGCCTTCAGCCCAAACCTTGCCGACGAGCTGGAAGAAGTCCTGATCGGGCATCAACCGTAGGTTCGATTGATGCAACGGTGAGAAAAGGTCGAACAGGAAAACAGCCGCAATGGCCGCCAGCGTATTGACGGCCATGTGCAACGGCATGTGTTTTCGAGACCTGACGATGTGCGAAGCGTGGACGGCAGTCATATACTTCCCTCTAGCGTATGGGTCTGGCCGGAATGCCGACTACAGTGGCGTTCCTTTGCGTTATGGAACGGGTGACGACTGCCCCCGCGCCAACGGTTACATCATCCGCTATCGTTACATCTCCGATGATGGAAGCGCCGACACCGATGTCGACGTTGTCTCCCAATCGGGGTGCGGCAAAATCCTTGGCTGAGTTTCCTATGCAATTGGCGCCATGAAGCACGCAATTTTTGCCGATTCGCGAATCCCCATTGACGACGATATTGCCGCAATGGTAAAGGCGGAGTCCCTCATCGAAAATATTTTCGGAAATCTCAAAGCCAAGGCGTGTTCCCAAGTGGTTCTTCCGCTTACGGGCCCATAGGAACATCGCATAGTGCAATGGACCCTTATGCCGGTTGTTGTACCGATACTCGCATATGCGCAGGCGCTTCTGGAACCGCCAGATTTGAGCCCTTGGATCACCGGTGAGGTATGCGATGATCGTATCTTTGCGTCCACCATACAAGTAGGCGCCACGTTCCGTGGAAAGGAACCGTTGCAAGTCGTTTTTTGTTTGAATCACTGCATGTCCTCGTATGGATTTGCCCGGGCTATATTCTGGTTTCGATTACATAGCGCGGACGGTGTTTGGTCTCCATATAGATCTTGCCTATGTACTCGCCGATAATGCCCATGGACAGCATGAGCAATCCGCCTATCAGCCATAGCGAACACATGATTGAACCCCATCCCGAGACCACATTGTTACCGGCCCAGGAAACGATGACATAGATGAACATGACGAGACCGACGAGAATGGACAGCAGTCCTATACCGGTAACAAAACGAAGGGGTTTGACGGAGAAGCTGGTGATGCCCTCAATCGCGAAGCTGATCATTTTCTTCAGCGGATATTTGCTTTCTCCGGCTTCGCGTTCGCCACGTTCGTACGTGACCACCGCGGTCGTGAATCCCAGATCGGGCACGATGCCGCGAAGGAACAGATTGACCTCTTGATATTCGGAAAGCGTCTGGAGCGCCGCGCGCCCCATCAGGCGATAATCGGCGTGATCACGAACCGTTTCGGCTCCCATCCAAGCGTTCAACGCGTAGAATGCGTGTGCCGTGTTACGTTTGAACCATGTGTCCTTGGCGCGGCTTGAGCGGACTCCGTATACGATTTCGGCTCCGGAAACGTACTGTTTGACGAAGTCGTCAAACACATTGATATCGTCCTGAAGATCGGCATCCAAGCTGATGGCGGCATCGCATCCATCTTCGAGTGCGGTCATCAGACCGGCCAGCAGTGCATGCTGATGGCCTCGGTTGTGGGCGAGTTTCGCACCGTGAAACAGTGATGGGTCGGTGTCATGAAGATGCCTGATGTATTGCCATGTGCCATCCTTCGATCCATCGTCGACGAAGAGTACACGACTATCTCCGGAAATTAGGTGATTGGCCTTCATAGTGGCGATCTTGTCGCGCAATACCGGTGCCGTAATGGGAAGCTGCTCCTCCTCGTTGTAGCAAGGAATCACGAAAAATATAGTCGGTTGCTGGCGGCTTTCGGCACTTGTTCTCAAAACAGTCATTTCTTCCCCATATGCTCTTGCTCTCTGATTTATTTACACTATATGGATGAGGGGGGAGAT
>CAVEXE010000037.1:0-4666 GCA_963619615.1 Senegalimassilia sp.
GACTACACGATACCCGCCAACACCACCAGCATCACCCTCCAATTGGGCGAGACCGCGTGGGGCAGGTGGGATGCGGTAAGCATGAGACGAAACAAGTAAGGAGGGACGTGATGCGGATGCTGTTCGCCGCGGGCGTGTACCTGCTGCTGCTCGCGCTCATCGTCCTGTTCAACCACGGGGCACACAAATAAGGAAACAATCATGAACAAGAAAGGGATAATCCAATGACAATGACCGAGGCCGACATCTGGTGCATGTTCGCGCTCGTGGTGTTCATCGTCACGGACTACGTGACCGGATGCGCGAAGGCGATACTGGCCGACCAGCTCACCAGCCGCAAGATGAGGCAGGGACTGTGGCACAAGTTCGCGTACATCATGCTCGCCCTGCTCTCGTACTTCATCGACATGGTCAACATCCACGTGCAGCTGGGCCTGCCGTTGAGCACGTTCGTGTGCGTGGTCGGCGGCATCAGCCTGATCGAGCTGACCTCGATATTGGAGAACATCACCGAGATCAACCCGGAACTCAAGGACGCGCCCTTCATGCGCGTCTTCGCCAACACCACACAGACCAATAACGACAAACGCTGACAGGAGGACGAAATGAACATCTCGGAATGGATCACGGCGGTCAACGGCCGTCCGGTCGACGTGGACGGCGCGTACGGCGCGCAATGCTGGGATCTGTGGTCGCATTACGCGCAGAACGTGTGGGGCGTTCCGCAGTCCGAAACCAACACCACCGACGGGTACGCGGCCTCCGTGTACACCATGAAGTACGACCAGTCCCAGGTATTGCGGGACACGTTCGTCCGTGAGGGCGCGGACTACTCTCCGGTCTACGGGGACGTCGCGTTCTGGGGATGCGACGGCTGGAACCACGTCGCGATCGTCACGGCGTGCGACGGCGGCACGATCACCTGCATGAGCCAGAATCCAACGAACGCGGTGTCCACCACGTTCAACAGGTACGAGGGTGTCATCGGCTATTTCCATCCGCGTGCGCTTGACTCCGGCACCTCGGGCGGTGTGGGCGACGCGACGGTCATCGCGGGGACGTACCGTGTGGCCGTGGACGCGTTGAACGTGCGTGAGGCCCCTTCCGTCTCGTCCAGCGTGGTGGCCACGTACCAGCTCGGCCAGACCGTCAACCTCGACGCCTGGGGCGTGGTGGCCGACGGATATATCTGGGGCCGTTACACCGCGTACTCGGGCAACGTGCGTTACATCGCGCTCGGCCCCGAGGACAAGAGCGTCTGGTACTTGACCCTCCAGTAACGCTCCTTTAAGACCAGGCCATCGCCCCTCTCCCGGTTCCGGCTGGGGGAGGGGCGTTTTCGTGTTTGTCGTGCCGTTCCTGGTTAGATTCTTAGTCGTCGTCTTACGTATGCTTCGACTTCGGCGTTTTCCTCGTCGTCGCCGAGGAGGAGGAGCCATACGGCGTTGTTGCGTTTCTGGGGGCTTCCCGCACGCAAACACTTGATAAGACCGGCAGCCTCAAGCTTCTTCGCGGTGAGGCTTAGTCGTTGCATGGCCTTGAGCTCCTTCTTCGGGGCACGTGGCTCGTCGCCGATGACCTCGATTTCGTCCATGGAGTCAGGCAGGGTCATGCCGAGCTCGTTCGCCATCGCCAGCCATCCGCGCCTGTATGTGCGTGGCAGCGCACCGTTCTTCGCGGCGGCCTCGTCCAGTGGCCAGTCGTATGTGGCAGACGCCATCTTGAAGAGCAGGGTGAACTGCATCGGGTCGAAGCTTCGTGTCTCACCTCGTTTTGTGGTTATGCGCCCTTGAGATGCGAGCTCTTCGACCAGTCTGGTATTCCGATATCCCATCGGTTCCATCTCTTTCCCTCCACGCCTCGGGTTACACTGACACGTGGAGAATCATGCTAGGTTTTCCGTTCGCCCCCGGAGCTCTCGACCAGCTCTGGGGGCTTTTCTGTTATCGATTCCAACTATAACACAAGTTATAGATTAAAAATAAGCATATGTTAGATTTACATAAAGATAACGTTGCGTTTTAATCTATAAGTAAACAATATATAATCATTAGTAACATTATTTTTCATTACGCGACGATGAAAAAACAGCCGACACGGGTCAACGTTGACGAAGCCTTACGCCCGCGGGTAGATTGAAGAACGAAACAAGGGGAGGTGCTGTGACCGATGAGCGTGAAAACAATGATGAGAATGATGACAATTCCGGGATTGAGCGGAGCACGCCGGCTGGAGGACTACCGCATGGAATCGATGAGGAACGCGCGGGCGAACCTGTTCCGGCAGACAAGAAGCCGTCTCGTGACGTCAGTGATCGGCCAGATGAAGGTGGAGAGGGACAAGACGAGATAGCGTCGCCGAACGCGAGGAACTGGCCCGCGCCATATCCATGCTGATCCATTCCGGGATCTCGGAATCATATTCCGGCATGCTTCCACGGCCTGACGATTTCAACAAATACCCGGCCGACATCCAGGAGCGCATGTGCAGATGGAACGACGCCTTCACTGTCGATGAATCGAACCGGCAGGACAGGCTTGTCGAGGCGGAGATAGATCAGAGCCGCAGGGGCATGTGGGCCAGCACCATCCTGTTCGTGGTCACGTTGCTGATGAGCTTCATCTCGTTCCTCGTCACGTCAAGCCCATGGTCGTTCGGCTTTCTGGCGGTTCCGGTGGCGACCATAATCGCGAACCTGTTCGAGCCGATCGCGTCGAAAAGCAGTCGAGACAAGGAAAAGCGCGCCGAGCGCGAACCGGAAAAAGACGACCGGCAAAACGCGTGACGGCCATGCCATGAATGAAAGCGAAAAGACAGGCCCCGGCATCCTTGACGTGTGGATGCCGGGGCCCGTCCTATTCGTTTTCCTTGTTCTTGCGTGGTCTGCCTCCGCCGACGCCCCTGCCGGGGCGTTGCGCGTTCCATTGGTCGATGGTCTCGGGGAGCCAGCCGCGCGTGCGGCCGATGGTGACGTCGGGCTCGGGGAGCTTGTAGGCGCTGACGGCGGCGGTGCTGATGCCGAGTCGTTTGGCCACGTCCGTGACGCCGAGGTATTCAGTCGTCATCGCCGCCCCTCCTGTCCATGATGAGTGTGGCGAGGCTCCAGATGCCCGCCGCAAGCCCGAAGAGCCCTGCCTGCAACGGTTTTCCCGCGAGGCCGAACGAGAGTGACGTCAGGCCGCATGCGATGCCACATGCGGCGAACAGTGCGCTTGTCTTCATGATGGCCATGAAATAGGATGGAACCGGGGTTCCGGGCACTAGCTCTGCTCGGAACCCTCTTGCCACCTGCCGTGCCTAGGCGGCCTCCTGAGCGAGATGACTATCGCCGCCAGCGCGATGATGTTGCTTGCCACCGAGCTGATGGCGCTTACGATGTCCGTCCATTTCATGTTCACCTCCTTTCCTTGATATAAACTATATTAGCATAGTAAATAAAGTAATGCGAGCTGGAAGACGACAACGAAGAAAAAACCAGCGGATTGATAGACTTGACGCCACCGAAACCGAAAGGGACGCAAATGGCCTACACGATCCGCCAATACCAGACCAGGAGCGGCAGAAGATACGAAGTCAGATACCGCAAGCCCGACGGCACGCCCACCGGCAAACGCGGCTTCAAACGCAAGATGGACGCCGAAGCGTGGGGTGACCAGCACGTCAATGCCGCAAAAAGAGACGGCAGCTTCGTCGACCAATCAGCAGGCCGCACTATGGTGTCCGACATCTACCGCGAGTGGATGGACACCCGCCGACCAATCCTCAAAGCCAATACATTGCGCACCGATGCCGTCACATGGCGCAATCACATCGAGCCGGAATTCGCGGACAGGCAGATCGGCTCGATCACACACCGCGAATTGCAGGCCTTTATCAGCGGTAAGGCCGAGACGATGGCGCCAAGCACGGTGCTGAAGATGGTCGGCGTGCTCAAGGGCATCTGCGACCTCGCCGTCAAGGACAGGCTTATCGCCAAGGCGCCGACCGATGATCTTGCATTGCCCAGGCGCGAGGGTAGGAGACTGCACCGGTATCTGACTATAGACCAGCTGCTCGCCGTGGCGGATGAGGCGGGTAAGGCGCGTATCCAACCGCTCGACCGCAAGGCGCTTGTCCTGCTGCTCGGACTGTGCGGCCTGCGGTGGGGCGAGATGAGTGGCCTCAAGGTCGAGGACGTGGATTATGCGCGCCATCGTATCCATGTTCGGCGTAATGTGACGAGGATCGGCAGCAAGTGGGAGGAGACGTCTCCGAAGTCGCATGAGATGCGTGACGTGCCGATGCCGCGGACGGTGGGCGAGGCGTTGCTCCCGGTGTTGGCTGGCAAGGGGCCGTCCGATTGGGTGTTCCGCGACCATCTGGGGCGTCCTCCGCGCAATCAGTCGGCCACGTCGGCCGACTGGAACCGCACGTGGTTCGTCAGCGCGTGCAGGAGGGCTGGCGTGGAGCCGTTGCCGCCTCACGACCTGCGTCATACGGCTGCTTCCATGCGCAGTGCATGCCGGGGCGAACGTCAAGGCCTTGCAGCGCATGCTGGGCCATAAGAGCGCGGCCATGACCTTGGATACTTACGCGGACCTGTTTGATTCGGACTTGGATGATGTGGCGCGTGTGATCGATGCGGCCGTGCGGGTGTGCGCCAAGGATGTGGGCAAAATGTGGGCAC
>CAVEXE010000038.1:0-4484 GCA_963619615.1 Senegalimassilia sp.
GAAGCCACAACCGTGGAAAAACAGGCGTATCTTGGCGGTTGGGGCCGGACCGCGCACGGATCACCGCGGCGTCAAAATCCTGAATCGTTGGAGTTCCGCCGTTCCTATGCGGCGTAAGGGAAGCGTGTCCAAACGGCGCATGCCCCCTTCCGGCCCCAACCCCGAGAAAACAGGCGTATCTCCTAGTCGTGCGCACGAAAGGGGGTGGCCGTACGCACCAAGAGACCGACACGCCCCACCGGACGGCCCAATGCCACCCTCAAGCACGAATTTTGTCATACAACCCGAAATACCTGAGACCACACAGGCGCAACAAAAACAAAAAACCCTCGCATCTGCGAGGGTCATTGGCTGGGATGCCTGGACTCGAACCAAGAATGGCTGAACCAGAATCAGCTGTGTTGCCAATTACACCACATCCCAATTTGGCTGGCGTGGCAACTTCGAAAAGTTGTCCGTCGTACCCCCAACCGGATTTGAACCGGTGTTGGCGCCGTGAGAGGGCGTAGTCCTAGACCGCTAGACGATGGGGGCTTAAATTTTCCCGTTGTGATTCTCAGTGAGCTGTGAACCGCAACGAGTGATTAATATACGCGAATCTGCATCCAAGTGCAAGTCTCGGCGTGTCGCGCTATTTTCCAACGATTTGAAAATGCCGCCCCTTCATCGAAAAGGAGCGGCATTGCAACGTCATCGCATCACAGGTGTTCGCGCAGACCACGCAGACGGGCCACGGCAACATCCTTGCCGACGATCTCCATGGACTCGAACAACGGCGGAGACACACGGCGGCCACTCATGGCCACGCGCACCGGACCGAATGCCAGACGCGGCTTGTATCCGCCATCCTCGATAAGGGCCTTGTTCAGGGTCTCATGCAGGAAATCGGTCTTCCAGTCGTCTTCGGCAACGGCTTCCAGCGCTTCGATGGCCTTGTCAAGCACATCTCCGGCCGAATCCTTGAGCTGCTTGCGAGCGTCATCGTCCGGCTCAATGTACCCCTCCGTGGACAGCAGGGAGCCGACCATGCCGGCAACCTCTCCCAGCAATCGCACGCGCGGCTGCACGAGCTCGACGGAGGCGAGCAGCACCTCACGCTCGCGATCGGTCAGAGCATCCCAGGAATCGGCGGATACCACGCCGTCACGATGCAAGTATGGCACGGCACGGTTCAGGAAGTCCTGCGGCTCAAGCATGCGGATATGCTCGGCGTTGATGGAAATGGCCTTGTCGATGTCGAAACGCGCCGGATTCGCCTTAACGTCGCGAACATCGAACTTCTCGATCATCTCTTCCATGGAGAACACATCGCGATCGGCCGCGATGGACCATCCCAGCAGCGCAAGGTAGTTCAGCAGGCCTTCACGAATGAAGCCGTTGTCACGGTGCAGGAACAGGTTGGATTCCGGATCACGCTTGGAAAGCTTCTTATTGCCCTGGCCCATCACATACGGCATGTGGCCGAACAGCGGCATCTGCTTGGCGACGCCCAGCTCAATCAGGTAGCGGTACAGCACGATCTGGCGCGGGGTGGAGCTCAGCAGATCCTCGCCACGAAGCACGACGTTGATGTTCATCATGGCGTCATCAACCGGGTTGGTCAGTGTATACAGCGGATCACCGTTCGGACGAACGATCACGTAATCCGGCACGGAACCGGCCTTGAACTCGATACGGCCACGAATCAGATCGTCGAAGGCCACATCCTCATCGGGCATGCGGATACGCAGGGCCGGCTTGCGGCCTTCCGCACGGAACGCGGCCTTCTGCTCCTCGGTGAGGTCGCGATCGTAACCGTCGTAGCCGAATGCCTTCGGACGACCCGCGGCCACGTTACGTGCCTCGATCTCTTCCGGAGTGGAGAAGGACTCATAGGCATAGCCGGCTTCGAACAGTTTGGCGGCCACGTCCTTGTAGATCTGGGTGCGCTCGGACTGGCGGTACGGGCCGTCGGGTCCGCCCACGTTGATGCCCTCATCCCAATCGATGCCCAGCCAATTCAGAGCTTCGATAATCTGGTTGTAGCTTTCCTCGGAATCGCGCTGGGCATCCGTATCCTCGATACGGAACACGAACGTGCCCTTAGTGTGGCGGGCCTCGGCCCAGTTGAACAGTGCGGTACGAACCATGCCGACGTGCGGAATGCCCGTCGGGGACGGGCAGAAACGCACGCGGACGTTCTCGGGAAGTTCTGGTTTGGTGTTTTCAGCTTCAGTCATAGGCTCCATTGTGCCGCGCAAACCGGACGTGTACGAACGTACGAGCAACATATTGCCCAATTCCAAGGCGATTACCGTCACGCAGACGGCGAAAGAGTACTGTTGGTATCTGACATCCCTATGTTCAGCATGTATTTTGAAAGGGCAATCGACGATGGATTCCAACCCGTATAATTCTCAAAACCCATATTCCGCTCCTCCCCAGGGAACCCCGGCACAGCCCTCCAGTTTCTTTGCATTGACCGCGCCACTCGATCAGCCGGCCTACGGTTGCGGCATGGGCGAGGCCTTCGTCCGCTTCTGGAAGAAGTACGCCACATTCAAGGGCCGCGCATCCCGCGGCGAGTTCTGGTGGTGGATTGTATGGCTGCTCATCATCGGCGTGGCGCTTGGTCTGATTCCGAATGTGTTCGGCATATTTGGAGCCGGCGCTCGAAGCACCATGCAAAACTTCGCAGATATCATCGAACATGTTTTCAGCATCGCATCGTTCATTCCGATGCTGGCGCTATCCGTTCGTCGACTGCATGACATTAACAAGCCTGGCTGGCTGCTCGCCATTTACTGCGGCTTTGAGATCATCGGTTCCATACTTGCGATAGCCGGTGCGTTTCTGCTCGGTGCTGTCGAGGCTGTTGTCAATGGCGGCACGCCCATGAAGTATGTCGGCCACGCCGGTGCTTCTGAAGAAGCGGCGTTGCTTGGTATGGGACTTTTCTTCATCGGCATCGTGATCATGCTCATTGTGGAAATCATCTACATCGTATTCATGGCTTCGAAGAGCAATCCTGCCGGAGCCCGCTATGATGCCTCATACACCGTCCCGGCCGGATATGCGCCGATGCCGCCCGCCGCAGGCTACTATGCCCCCGGCGCTCCTCAGCAGGAACCCTACGGCGCTCCATATTCAGCACCTAATGCTCCGATGGATCAAGCTCCCATGGCG
This sequence comes from Senegalimassilia sp., assembly GCA_963619615.1. Classification (GTDB taxonomy): domain Bacteria; phylum Actinomycetota; class Actinomycetes; order Actinomycetales; family Bifidobacteriaceae; genus Bifidobacterium. The sequence continues at coordinate 3,166 of CAVEXE010000038.1, forward strand.
CAGCAGAACCCGTATGCGCAGAACTATGCCAATTCAGGCTATGCTCCCGTGGATATGCAGCAGACGGCACCGGCGTTCTCCTCCGAACCGCAGCCTGCGCCCAAGCAAGCTCCCCTCGCGAATAACGAGGACAAGGGCGACGCTTCGAATCAACAGAGCTGATTGCATAATCGGTTGAGATAATCGCGGTCTGCGAATAAAAAATCCCGGTCAAGTGATGAATGAATGGCTCATCACCCGACCGGGATTTTTGTATACGGTTCATTTACAGTTCGATGTGAGGCTTGTTTGGATCGTCTTTCACGTGTTTGAACTTTTCCTCAAGCGCCTTCTTGCTCTTGAGCTCGTCGGCTTCCTTGGCCTCTTGCTCCGCTTTTTTCGGGTCCCATTCAAGCTTATGCGCACGATCGGCCCATTCCTGCCGGTCGATGGGCGCAAGGAATTTCACGGATTCACAGAAGGTTTGTTCATTGAAGTCATTATGCGGGGCGGTTTCGGAATATGCGGACGCTCGCAAATCAATGAGTTGTGCAAGTTCATCTTCGTTCAGCGCCGTATGCGGCACACCCAACAGCTCACGCATCTCATTGATATACAGCAGCACTGGAAGCGCACGTACGGCCCGTTCCTGCCTGTTCCCCGCTCTACGGCACACAATATTCATAAGTACATCGAAAATCGCTTGAGAAGCCAAATATCGGGCGATTAGCGGGTATTGCTCGACTGCGTTCTCATTATGGCGTTCTCCGGCATCGATTTCAGTGAATAGCATGCAGATTTGATTCATGGATTCGATTGCACACGGCAACGTTTCCCGTAATTCCGTTTCCGTCGATGCGTCGATGCTGATGCCAAGCGTTTTTGCGGCTTCGAAGAATAATTCAGTGTCGGTTGTTTCGCTGAAAACGCTCATATCGTCATACGCTTGGTTGGCATCCATAAGCGCATCGACGACCTCCTGGCTACAGCCGGGGATCCAATCCATTCCTTCGTACACGGCCTCAGCCACGGAAGAGTCGATTTCTTCCTGTGAGTCAAGCAAAATCCGTGCCATCATTCGTGTGAAACGCACCTGCAGATCCTCTGCATATTTGGCGTCGTTTTCCATTTCCTGCGCTGTTTGCAAGGGCCAATGCGCCACTAGATCCGAAGCGGATTCGATTGCCGTGCCCACCGCATCGATGAATTGGTGCGACTGGCTCAATACGGATACGGCATCCTCGCTGATTTCAAAAGACATATTCGCTCCTTTGCCCCAAACCGAATTCTACCCGGATATGCGAAGAGGGGGATCCCCCGAAAGGAATCCCCCTCAACAA
>CAVEXE010000039.1:0-4221 GCA_963619615.1 Senegalimassilia sp.
CCCCATATGCTCTTGCTCTCTGATTTATTTACACTATATGGATGAGGGGGGAGATTTTACCTCGTTGACCCTGCGAAGAGGTATTTTCCGCAGGGTCAACGAAGGGATTGTTGGAGTTCCGTTCACCCCAGATAGCTTTGCTGCACGCTGTCGAGCATGCGTGCGGACGTGAACTTGCCGAGGTATGTCTCCCGCACCCCGGCCGGGGAGAATTTGACTCCGTTGGATCGTTCGGAAATAACCTGTTCCACGCGTCGGCATCCTTCCTTCACATCGCCTGCTGGGAACAAATACCCGTTCACACCGGGCTGTACCACCTCGTTGCTGCCGGTCACATTGGTGGCGACGATCGGCACTCCGGCGCGCAACGATTCGACCAGCGAATACGGCAACCCCTCATACAGCGAGGTCAGCAAATACACGTCGAACGCCGCTACCACATATTCCGCGTCATTGCGGTAGCCGAGCAGATGCACGTTGTCGGCAAGCCCGTTGCTTTCGACGAATTTTGCGACGTCATCCTGCAGATCGCCGTCACCCACGCATACGAAATGCACCCGCTGATCATGGTCGATCACCATCTTGGCGATTTTCACGAAGGTCATTGGGTCCTTCTGTGCGGCCAGTCGTACGGTCGAGCCGACAATGATCGCATCCTGCGGCAAATCGGACAATCCCAGAGTGTGCAAGGCCTCTTCCCGTGAAGGCAATGCGATATCGGGAATACCGTTATATACGACCTTGAACTTGGTCGGCTTGTCCACCTTGTGTTCCAGCGCGATGTCACGCTCGCCCGCAGAGACGTTGAAGGTGAGCGTCGTGAACAGCCGGCTGAATGTGCGCTCGATCAGCGCGAACAATCTTTTCTTCGATTCCGAAAACTCCTGCGCCTGGAACGCATAGGCGTGGGGAGTGTAGAAGACCTTCGGCACTCGGCTTCCGATGGCTGCGGCGCGGCCTATGATGCCGGCCTTCGAACTGTGGCAATGCAGGATGTCGGGATGGATCTGCCTGATGAGTTTGCGTACTTGGAGCCAAGCCTTGATGTCATGCTGTGGGGAAATGCTCCGAACCATTTCGGGAACGGGGACGAGCGTTGCGTGCTTCTTCATTTCAGGAATGGCTTTACGGTAATAATCGTCGATTCGGCTGGTTCCGTAGGCGACCGTTATGTCGAACTTGTTGTGGTCGATGCCGTTGACGATGTCTACGACATTGCGTCCGCAGCCACCCATGGCTTCCTGGACGATAAGTAGTTTCTTTTTTGCTGCGGTCACGATGTTCCTCTGGCTTCTTTTGTGGTGTTTGAGACTTCCGCGCGAATGCGGTAATGCGATCGTCCCGCGTCATTATACCCTCTTCGATGAGGGGCATTGGGCGTAGGGGTACCCCTATTGACGTGTCGTGTGTGTAGTATGCGAAAGAAATGTCAGGAAATGTTGGAAGGGAATGCTGAAGTATGGCGGGAAACGAGTTCAGGGAATGGCCGGAAGTGCAGTCTCCGAGCGGAACTCATGATGATCAGTCCTCGACGGTCTACGATTTTCCTCTGGTGGAAGTGGATGGAGCCGCTGCGGGAGACGCGTCTCGCAGGCTTTCGATCGGTGGTGTCGACGAGGCCTTGGCGAACGCGAAGCCGGAGGGGTTCGCGTATCGGCATCGTCGTGAGCTGGTGGCGGTTGCCGCCATCGCCGTGGTCGCGGCTGCGGCGTCGGGGGTTTCGTTTGGCTTGCGTAACCGCGTCGACAGCCAGGAGGTGCTGAGTTCCTGCCAGCAGTCCGTCGATATTTACCAGTCGAGCACGGAACGTTTGAAGAAGACCGTTGACGGCGCGGCCGATGATTTGCAGATCGCGGAGAACCAGGTGTTGAATTCGCAGACCGTGACCGACCTGCATGACGCGGTCGACAAGGCCAACGAGGAGACGGACGTCAACGTCAGCTGCGATGCTTCCGCGTCGGTCGAGGACAATCAGTCCAGCGACGAGAAGCTCACCGCGGCCACTCGCGAGTTGGGGGATAAGGTCGAGGCCATTCTCAGCGCCAAGACCGCCATCGAGCGTTCCAAGACCGCCCGCGATACGGCTGTGGCCAAGGCGGAGTTGGTTGATAAGGTCAATGAAGGTCAGAGCGTGCTTGCCAATGTGAAATCCTCGGATTTGAATGCCCGACAGGATCTGTCCGTGGCGTTGAACGATTCTCAGCAGGTGGCCACCGCGTCCGCTTCCGGTAGCCCGAGCACGTATACGGACCAGATGCAGAAGCTGCAGGAGGCCATTGACAAGTACAGTGCGACTGCGACGGAGTGAGTGCGTAGTTTTACCGTGATGACCGTGATGGGAAGGGTCTGTTGTGGCTAGGCATGGTATTCGCCGGGGAAACAGCAAGGGCGGAGTGGCAAAGAAAATAGCTATTGCGGTGGCTGTGTTTCTTGGCGTTGTCGTCGTCTATTGCGCGTTGCTGGTCAACAGCGCGTTGCAGGTGAAGCGGCATGTCGGTCAGGCGGTCTCCATTGTCCAGTCGGCCGATATCGGTTCGGACGTGTCTTCCGCCTTGCCCGCTCTGACCGATAAAACGGAGCAGTTGCGGTCTGAGACCAAGGCCGCTCGGGCCCAGACCGACGGCGTTGTATGGCGCATAAGCACGTTGATTCCTTATCTCGGGGATGATTTCTCCGCTGTGCGGACGGCCGTGACGGCGTTGGACACCATGGCCGACGATGTGGTTCCCGACGTCGGTGATGCGTTGCGGGAACTGCAGCGGCAGGATATCGCGTCCGAAGGTACGTTGAACGTGGCGGTGGTATCGTCGGTGGCGGATACCATCGCCCGGGCGAACACGTCGATCCAGCAGCAGTCCGAGGCCCTGGAGAATGCTCCCGAGCCGCATATCGGCAAGGTCCGTGATGCCATGGAGTCCGGTACCACGTTGTTCGGCAAAGTCGCCGAGCAGAGCGGCCAGTTGGCGAAGGTCGCGTCCATGATCTCCCAGCTCGTGGACGGCGGCGAGGGAAAGTACCTGATCATGGTGCAGGGCAATGCGGAAACCGAAGCCGCGGGCGGAGTTCCCGGTTCCATCGGGTCGTTGGAGGTCAATGACGGCGGGATCTCCGTGGGGGAGTTCCACTCGGATTCGGAGTTCCAGGTCGCCAGTGATGTAGAGGGTGCCGAACAGATTAATCAAATGTATGTGCTCACTCAGTTCGAGATGGGGGATATCCGTTTGGCATCGGCGTCTCCGGACTTCATGATTGTGGCCAAGTATGTTGCCGGATCATGGAATCAGCAGTCCTTCGGATCCGACGACACCATCAAGGGCGTGATGTCCCTTGACCCTTATGCGTTGCAGAGCATGCTGGGCGTGCTCGGCGGCGTGACGCTCAGCAACGGGGTGCAGCTTGACGGGAGCAACACGGCGCAGTACCTGTCGAACACCGTCTACCGTGATATTCCGGACCAGAACCAGCAGGACGCGTTCTTCAAGGAATCCGCCCAGCTGATCATGCAGAAGGCGTTCGGGTCGTTTAGCGCCGATAACATGCTTTCCCTGGTCAAGACCATGGCTACGCTGGGCCGGCAGCGCCACATCTACAACGTCAGCTTCGCCGATTCCGGCGAGAGCGGATGGAACGGGGAGCTGTCCGACGATCCGCAGCGGCCGGAAACCGGATTGTTCGTCAATGAGATGGGCTGGTCGAAGATGGATTGGTACGCCAAGCGCAGCGCCGTGGTGTCCAAGACGAAGGTCAACCAGGACGGCACCGCCACGTGGCATGTGAGCTACACCATCACCAATTCGATGGATCCGGCGGACGTGGAATCCACTCCGGAATACATTACGGGCACCTTCCCAACGAGCTATTTTGAACGTCTCATCGAGCAAGGTAACAGATCCGACGAGGAGAGGTCCCTCCTGACCACTGCGATTGGCAGGACCAATCCGGGCGTGTTCTGGAATGTTTATGCGATTGAGTCTCCTGTTGGGGGCAGTGTCTCCAATATCAAGGTCAGCAACAACTCCGCGTCCAGTTTGCCGGAAGGCGAGCAGTTCAACGAAGTCGAGTCGGATGGGCGCACGTACTACACCAATGTTGGCGTGTTCATAGATCCCGGGTGCACCGCGGTTGTGGAATATGACGTGACGACCGCCGCGGGTGCGTCCGATTTGAAGCTTGATGAGACGCCGGTGCCGTATGAGCCGCAGATCGTCTATGAGGATAAGA
>CAVEXE010000040.1:0-3102 GCA_963619615.1 Senegalimassilia sp.
GCTGGCTGCGTTTGCGGGCTTGCTCGCGCCGGAGGGTCTGGCGTTGCCGATCGCTGAGGTCGAGCATGTCGTAGGTGACGTCGCTGTCGGCCGGGAGGATGTTGGCGCCGACGAGCTTCACGGCTGCATCCGCGGCGGCGGCGCGGCTTGGTGTGGATGGGTTGCGCCATTGGCTAGATACCGCGGTGGCTTGGCCGTCGCCGGCGATGCGGACTGCGGTGGCGATGATGCGTTCCCATGCGGGTCCGAAGCGTCGCTGGCAGCTTTCGGCGTTGAGGCAGAGTTCCTTGACGGCCTTGTCGATCGCTTCGGCCGAGCTGGGATTGTCGGTGAGCACGCCCATCGAGTCGGGTGGCAGGCTGGTGGCGGCGGCGAACATCGAGGCGGTCTGGCGTAGTTGCGCGGCGTGCGGCTCGAAGCTTGCCTGGGTGAACGTGCCGACCTGTGGCAGGTTGCCCTGCTTGTCGCGTGGCAGTGCGAGGACCTGGTCGAGCATGATCTGCCATCGTGGTTTGAGGGTGCCGTCCTTGCCGCGGAACATGTCCTCGGTGACGCCCAGGAAGTATCGTGGCGGGACGCTGTAGAGTTCGGCCTGCACTTCGGTGCGGAGGAAGGTGCGCACGGCGCTGTCGGTGAGGCTCATAACTGTGCGGCTGATGCGCGATCGGCCGAACGGCCTTTTGCTGTCCGGACGGTATGCGAGCAGTTCGACGGGCAGGCGGCCTTGCCATTCGATGCGCGCGTACACGGTCCATTGCCAGTCGGCGCGTGCGCATCCGATGAGTTTGCCTGGCAGCATGAGGTAGCATGCGCGGATCTGGCGGCCGTAGGTCTCGTCCTCGTCGACGTCGTAGAGCAGGGCTTCGGTGAGGCCGTGGATGCGGCTGTCCCATGTGCCTGTGGCGACGTCGGCGGGGAACTCCTGGATGATTGCGGCGGGCTCTCCCCTGTCGGGCATGCCTTGGAGTGCTGCGATGAAGCTGCAGGAGTGGACGAGCGCGTCGGTGTGCGCGTTTTCGGCGGTCTGCGCGAGGTCGTTGGCGTCGAGCAGGTCGCTGACCTGTTTGCTCAGGTCGCTGCCGTCCTGGGTGGTGATGCCGTCGAGCACGACGCGGTTGGCGAGTCCTTCGATGGCTTTTTCCGGCCAGCCGACGACGATTTCCACGTCTTTGGCGATTGGTGGGAGGCTGTAGCCCAAGTCATGGAGCTTGTTGCGGCCGTTGTAGTAGATGGTTCGGATGCGGTTTCGTGTGCGGTGGCCTTGATGGTGGCTGTCTGTGTGTTCAGTCTTTTTCGGCGTCCGGATATTCGTCTCTCGGGCGCCCGTAGAAGACGCACCAGTTGAGCCAGCGGTACAGTTCCTCTTTGCTGACGCTGATGCTTGGCCCGTCGAGGATGAAGAACGATTCGTGGAACATCGCGATGTACGCCCCCATGGCGTCGTTGATGTTTTCCTTCGTCGCCGGTCCGGCCTCTTCCATCGCTTGGTCGAAGTCGCCGTCGTAGAACGCTTGAAGTCCCGTCATCGCGTCGCATCCTCCTTGACCATTTCATCGAACAGTCTAGCAGATTCGGGGAAGTACCGTTCGATGGCGGCCCATGCCTGTGGGTTGGCGAGCTGGGCGTCGAACATCTCCGCCCAGGCCTCGCTCGACCTGCGGTCGAATCCTTCCGGGACGTTGAAGTATGTCTTGCCGTGGCCGACGCTGCCTTGGTACGCGTCGAAGGTCGCGCCCTGCAGCATGTCCTCCACGTTCCTGTCGGTCGGTTCGATGGATGTTCCGATGTCGTTTGCGATTTTCCGGTACACCTCGTCGTCGGTTGGTTCGAGTGCTTTGCCGATGTATGCGTCGAGCCGGTCTCTGAGGTATTTCGTGTGTCCGGAGCCTTTGAATGCTTCGGCCGAGCCGACGATGCCGGCGTTTTCCAGCCATCGCAAATCGCCGAATTTCAGTCTGTGGTTCTTATCCAGATAGTCGAGCAACGCGGACGCGCGGGCGATGTCGTCGCGCCGCGAGTCGACAATCTCCTTCCGGGTCTTCTTCTTGAGGTTCATGGTCTCGCCCCATATGCTGACTGCGAGCATCTGCCTGCCCGGTGCGGCGTGTTCGGACCTGTAGTGGTCTCCTCCGAGCATGTGGTCGAGCATGTGCGCGGTTTCGTGGAACAGGTTCTGGTACGGGCGGTGCGCGATGTCGCCGTGGAGGGCCTTGTCGAGTGGCCATCGCGGGAGTCGAACCCACGTGATGCCTTCCATGGCCTTCGGATATGAAGAAGGCCACCACGGAAACGCGATGGCCTTGGATAACGGATGCGTATTTGAGCATCATTGGTTCATGTCTTCAACTGGAGTCATGTTCCATATGCGATCGAAATCAAGTGTGCCGGGTGTGCCAGGAAAACCATGGCGAATGGTTTCAGCAACTTTGTCCACAAAAAAATGCACACCGGGATTCCCAGCTCGGAGAAGCGGGTCATCCGGTGACCTATAAGAAACCATGTAGGCTTCGTTGTCTTCAAGACCATTTTCATCTATTTCATCGAGTCGCATGTTCTCGGCGTCTGCAACGAGCATACGCGCGGCGTGGAAGTCAATCATCGTGTCCTCCTTACCAGATGCCATCCGGGGGTTTCACCGCCGGGGCGAGCACGCTACTCGTGTCGTACGCGAAATACTCGCCGCTTATTTTATCCCAGTCAGCGAACGCTTGCAACGGCCCCCATATGATGATGTCCGTGGTGTCTGGTTCCGGAGGTTTGACCGTCGATGGCAGGACGGATGGAGTCATATCCGGGAGATTCGCGTCTATATCCGGCTTGCCGCCGAGAACCGACATGGCTGGTCTCATGTCATCCACACGCATGTAGTATGTCTCTCCATCAGCCATGCGTTCGAGATATTTTGAGGCGTCGCTTCCGGTCTAGCAATCGAAGAATCGCACTGCTTTCCCACCATTGGAGGAAATTACCTCGGCATTCCAGATATGACCTGAATTGACTCCTTTCCACGTGCCCGCGACAAAGAACCTCGCGTCGACTGGATAGGTTTCGAGTCCCTCATCGCCCACCTTTTGCGAGTTTTATTTACCTCAGTATTTGTTG
>CAVEXE010000041.1:0-3099 GCA_963619615.1 Senegalimassilia sp.
ATGCGCCATCATCCATATCTTTGCTTTGCGGGAGATGCTTAGCGTCCTATCCTTATAGACCTTCTTCGCGGCACTGGCCAGTTTCTTCTGCCAGACGGCAAGCACTTCCGCGCCCATATGCTTTGAAGCCAAATCGTAGACGATGTCATATCTGCCCTGCATGGAGAAGAACGCGAGCGCGTTCCGGTCGGGATATCCGCTTTCGGCAAGGTATTTGCAGCATTTGTCGGCGATGATGGCACGGTCGAAGCTGTGTTCGTTCAGGCTGGCGGTCGTGATGGAATTCCTACGGATCCGATAACGATACAGCGCCTTCGGGTTGAAGTAGATTCCGTTCATCGTACGGTACACGTGGGCGAGCACGTAGTAGTCCTCATTATTCAGGCCTTCCGGGAACCGAATGCCATCTTCTCGGAAGAAGCGTGCGTCGAACAGCTTGTTCCACACCGCGCTGGCCATGCGATCCCGATGGTAGAGGAAGGAATGCAACGCCTGGTCCGATGTGAAGACGCGTGCTGGCAGATGCCCGTCGATATGCTCCGTACCGCCGTCTTCAAAGTTTTTCTCCGTGCCGCACATCACCACGTCGACTTCACGCTGTTCCCGCATCCACTGCCACATGGTACGCAACATGTCCGGGTCGATCCAGTCGTCGCTGTCCACGAAAGCGATGAAATCGCCCTGCGCCTGGTCAAGTCCGGCGTTGCGCGCGGAAGACAATCCTCCGTTCGCTTTATGGATGACGCTGATACGGTCATCTTCCACTGCCCACGTATCGCATTTGCCCGGGCAAGTATCGCGGGAGCCATCATCGACGAGGATGATTTCCAGGTTGCGATAGCTTTGCTCGACAATGCTTTTAACGCATTGATCAAGATATCGTTCCACGTTATAGACGGGAACGATCACGCTGATCAGTGGCTCCTCGGAAACCTTGTTGCTCATGCGTGCACCGTCACAATGCTTGTGGCGTCGAAACGCTTGGACATGCAGGTCTCGACCTCCGGAAGGAAATGACCGACCGCAATGTACATCACCAGGAATTCGCTATCCGGCAGATTCAGCAATTTGCGAGTGGCCTCATCCCTCTTCATCGGCAGCATGGTGTTCAAGGGGCATGCGGCAAGCTGCTGCTCTTCAAGGGCAAGCAGCAGAGACATTCCGAACAGGCCGCCGTCCGTATACCCCTCATTGCGTTCATCCTGATTCATGAAAGCCTGATTGTCTGCGGTCAGCAGAATAAGCGCCGGGGGCATCTTATATCCGCGGAATCCGCCCTGCAGCGGCATCAGTCTGGCGATCAGATCAGCATTGGTGATGATATGCACGCGAGTAGGCTGACGATTGCACACCGAGGGGGTGCGCATGGCGGTCTCCACGGCTTGTTCAATGTCTTCGGCTGTGACGGGCTCATCGCTGAATTCGCGCACGGAATGGCGCACTTGAGCGAGCTGACTGTATGTAAGCTCCGCGTTATGCGCTTTATCGGCGGCTTTGATGGTCAATACGCCTCCGACATGCCCCTGCGCCTGGCCTATCTCTTTCCACAGGTCATCCGAAAAGAGGCTTCGCATGTATGCAAGATCGTAGCCTTCGCGTTCATGACGCGCACGATATTCGTGCAGTGCGCAAATCGCGGACTGGAAGATCTCATTGTTCGCATACCGCGCGTCGACTTTACGCAGGGCTGCCAGCAAAGGAGCGAATTGGGCAAGCACGCCTTTGCCGAATCCGAAACGAAAGTCCCGATGGCTCAATCCTTTTTCAATCTGATGGGTGAAAAAGATGATTCGGGTTTCCAGATGTGCTTTCCTCATGGATCCACGCCTGGCGTAGTTTCGCCTGAAACGCCGCATCTGGTGAATGGTCTCATGGCTCAGTTTCAGGGAGGATTGCACCCCACGTACCCACGCAATCAGTGATTCGGGGACGATGCTTTTCAGCTTCTCTCTCATGGTTCCGTTCCTTCTAGTCCTTCAGCGCATCACGCAGGTATGCTCTGGAGCGTTCGACTTCACGTCCCAGTTTTTCGTTGGTGGAACGATAATCGATGGTCGAATCATCCCAAGTCTCACCCTCGATGAGCTGTCTGCTATCCAATCCGCACAGCTTGAGCAGCGAGCTCATACGATCGTCCATGTTGACCTTGCCGTTGTGCTTGCCACGCACCACATAGAACTGCTTCTCGAATTTGATGGAGAACGCGGTGCCGTGGAAGGATGCGGACAACACGTAGTCGGCATTCTTGATCAGGCTGAGGTAATGGTTCGGCGCGGCCACTTCAAGCAGGTGGAACCCATATTTCTTCAAGCCATAGGACTTATTGCCGGTGAACATCACGTATACCGGCAGACCCTTGCTCTGTGCAAACGCCTGTACCGCCTTGGCCGCGGAATCATTGAGCTCGATGGAGTCAATGGCGTAGTAGAAGATGTACGGCTCATGCACCAGCGGCGCTTCGGTGATGGGGGCGTACGCTTCGGCATCAATCAACAGAGTCGGATCAAGCACCTGTTCCACATGCTGCGGCACCAACGGCTGCAGATACTCCTGCGCGGTCAGTTCACGCACCGCGATGGACTGATAATCAGACAGCAGTTTGGTATAGTGCTCGGCAAGCGCCTTGTCACCCTTCTTATCGAGAATGTGACCGCCCATACTGGAAGCGTAGGAAATCTTACGTCCCTGATGCACGAAGCTCAACAGGTAAGCGTCAGAATAATCCCAGGCGTCCGTATTCCAAATCTGATCGCTGCCGGACACGAAAACATCGTACTTGCCGTTAAGCTCCTCCAGCTGATCCACGGTCTCGTAGAACTTCGGAGTGAGGCTCAACGCCTTATGCTGCAGGTCAACAAAGTCATCGTGACGCTGCTGGATCAGCTTATGGTGGAAGAACGCATACAGGTTCTTGGCGATATCCTTCGGACCGGATACCTTCTTGTACACGTCGTACAGGTACTGCTGGCGCGGCGTGGAAAAATCAATGACGTCGCACTCATGCCCAAGCTGCTCAATAGCCTTCTGTGTGGCAAACGCCTGCAGGAACGAACCATTATTGTGGGCAGCATGGTAAGTAATCAGTGCTGTCTTCATTGC
>CAVEXE010000042.1:0-2915 GCA_963619615.1 Senegalimassilia sp.
GGGCTCGTACCGATATGCCCGATCTGTATCAGGCGATGGACCTGTTTTTGTTACCATCGTTGTTCGAGGGGTTTGGCATTGTCTATGCCGAAGCGCAATGCGCTGGTGTGCCTTGTCTGGCTACCAAGGATGCGGTTCCTACGGTTGCCAAAGTGACTGATTTACTGGAATTCGTTTCTCTGCAGGAATCGGCACGGCAGTGGGCTGAAGAGTGCCGACGTTCGTTGACTAATGAAAAGGAACGTCAGGATTTTTCGGAGACTGTAAGGAATAAGGGTTTTGACATCCATGATGTTGCGGCAGAATTGCAGCGATTCTATCTGGGCCATACGAAATAGAAAAAGGAAAAAAGATGAGAAAATGTGCATTCATTCTTCCGTACTATGGAAAATTCGGCAATTACTTCCAATTGTTCCTCAATTCATGCGCGGCTAATGAGGATTATGATTGGCTGATTTTCACTGATGACCGCACGGAATATGAATATCCGCAGAACGTGCATGTGCACTACGAAGCATTCAAAGATATGCAGGAACGGGCCCAAAATAAGTTTGATTTCCCGGTCGCGCTGGATGCACCGTACAAATTATGTGATTTAAGACCAATGTATGGTTATCTGTTCTCCGAGTATCTGCAGGACTATGAACATTGGGGATACTGCGACTGCGACATGGTGTTTGGACGACTGGACCATTTCGTTACTGATGCCATGCTTGAGAATTATGACAAGCTTTTCGTGCTTGGACATTGTTCGATTCTTAAGAACAATGCTGAGAATAACATGCGCTTCATGCTTCCTCTGAACGGACGTGAACTTTATAAAGAAGTGCTGCTATCCAATCGTGGCTTTACCTTTGACGAAAGTTATTTGTCGACCAATGTGAACATGATTTACAAGGAACATGGTTTTCCTGTGTTCACAAGAGATTATTCGGCTAATCCTCGGGCACGCGAATCGGTGTTCCAAATCACCCGTTTTAATGATGATCTTACAACATTTTGCACGGAGAAAGCTTCGAAAGCGGTATACGTCTGGCATGATGGCGTCTTGACGAGGTACACTCGAAATCTTGGCAACTTTGTTGCTTCGGAGCTTATGTACATGCATTTTCAACGTCGTGATATGGCGGTTCGTCTTCCGGACCAGTTGGATTCCGCCAAGGTGTTCAAGATTCTTCCCGGAGCATTCGAGCCTCTTGAAGTGGATGAAATCACTGAAAGCAATTTTGCTGATATCCGGTGGAAGAGAACGGGGGACATCGTGCGTCATCGTTGGAACATCTTTAAAGGTGACGTGGCGTTTTGGCGAAAGCGTGTTCTGTCCAAGTTACCCAACAGACGGTAACGAGAGATATAAATGATTCAAAGACCAGTGTTATCGTCAATATAAAAAAGTGCGTTTTTGGATGAATTTCTGGAGATGATTTGTAAGGGAATGTTATCGGGGCCGTCGTTTAGCAGATGGTTGACTTTGCGGATGAAGTGCTGTACCTAGCTCAGCAGATGCTTCAGGTTTCCCTCGGACTGGTTCGCCAGGCAAGTAATCCGCTCCGCTGATTTCCTTGATTGGTTGAGAGCGAAAGCCAGCGACCGTTGTGGCAGTGCAACATGTTTAGGGTTGTACTGCCACAACGGTCGCTTTTTGGTTTCAGGAGTGTTGAGGTTTGGCTTTGCCCAACACCCCAGGTAGCCAACGATTCACGATTTCTGCTACGGCGGAACAGATGATCAGATTGATGATAATTGCTCCCAGCATACATAACAATTGGTTCATTATGGATCCACCGTTGGTATCGAGTCCGATCCATCTCAAAATGAGCGGAATCAGGATGCCGTAGATTGGTGCGTTCACACAGTAAAACACCAAGGTATTGCGTCCGCAATAGGTGATTGCTGAAAGTGGGACGGCGTGGATGTGCCCTAGTCCGATGCATACTGCGATTATGGCCCATATGCCGGAGAACGCTCCGATTAAGTAGTATCCGATGTTGCCATACGTATTCATATACACGTTGACCGGTTGCCGTGTATTCAGCATGGTGGCAGCTACTAGCAGCGCAATTGCGACAATAGCTGTGGAAGGGTGCATCGTGCGTTCCATCACGTCATGGTGGCCTCGCACTACATATCCAAAGATGAAATAGCCGAACATTGACAGAGCGATATCTGCTCCCCATGGCAGGACGATATGGATGAACGTGCTGTACAGGTATCCGATAAGTATGCTTGCGATACCGATTCCGACAAATGTCCATTCGGAAAGGTCGAAGCGTTCGGATATGTGAAGCAGTATATAGCCTCCGATTTCAACCACGAATAGGCACACAAGGAACCACGGGATGGATCCAAACCCTTCATGGCCGCGAAGGTTGACAGCAAGTCCTAAAAACCATTCCGCATAGGCTTTTGCGGTCCAGGTATTACCGGAAATTATTCCTATGACGCGTTCGATGGCGAATGGCACGACCGCGAAAAATACTCCCGGGATGATCAGAGTCCGTAGCTTGTTCCATAGGAAAGGTCGGAATGATGGGTATTTGCGGATCGAAAAAACGAATCCGGAAAGCAAGAAGAATAGCGGCATGCAGAACGTGTCTATCGTATGGATGATATTTTCCGGGGCATTGCTATGCAATATGAAGACTCCGATAATGGCGAGGCCTTTTGCGTAATCCACCCATGCGATACGTCGGGAAGATTGCATAATATACTTCCTTACCTGCTAGCGTGTAGGAATTCTCTTACGAGGCATTTTCTTCTTCTCGATATAGAAAATATCATCTAGTCATGTCAGAACTATTTTACTGTTTTGATGGTTATTCACGGGGTGAATTAATCTATATTATATTGGATGTCGATCGGTCGTAAAAATCCTTATGTTTTTAACGGCTTGTGGTGACAAATCGATGTGTGGA
>CAVEXE010000043.1:0-2593 GCA_963619615.1 Senegalimassilia sp.
AAGCTTGATGAGACGCCGGTGCCGTATGAGCCGCAGATCGTCTATGAGGATAAGATCAAGGAGTGATTGTGCGCGAATAACAATAGGGGTGCGGTCCATTCTTGAAAAATGGACCGCACCCCTATTGTTGGACTAAAGAATTTCAGATTCGATGACCGGAGGGCGGCTCTTCGGAATACCACATCTATTACCGACGTTCCGGTGTGGGAAAATGCCTGCAAAATGTGTACGATCGATCCAAGAAGACTCCCCGTCCCATGGAGTCTGGCAGGAGAACCTTTGAATTGCTTAGAGCTGCAGACCCCGATAATCAACAGACCAGATAAGCGCGCGGCTACCATCGGTATCCGCGATGTGCTCATCCAATCTGCAGGTCAATCTTGGTAAACTGGAATCGCTAAATCCGTCATCGATAAGTAGGATTTCAATATTCCGATAGGATTGGTCATTGTCTTCTCTGGATGTCGTGGTGTTGTTACGTGGTGAAGGTCTATCTTCCAAGGATTAAGACTTTGTATCCGGCTGCGATTTCTTTAAACCTAGAGCGGCTTAATGAACCAATCGGAATGCGGAAGATATGGTTACTGATCATTTGATGAATTACTTGGTTCAGCGCTTCTGTGGGCCCATCAACAGTGTTATTTCGGAGCATTCGATTAACTTTTGTCGCTTCAAGTACACTTGAGTAATGAGTGTATTTATACATGCGCGGGTAATTACGTCTAACCCATTCATTACGTGCTTCTAAAGCTTTGAGACGGCTGGTCATCGATTCGGCATTTGGAGAATGAACGGCGGAGTCGTGTCGAATCCTATAATGATATCCATCATTTTCAATAATGCTTGCACGTCGGGCTTCCGCGCAAATCTGGGTAAGTATGATACGATCTTCATTTGCGGAATAACTAAGGAAGGATTTTCCTCGATACAGAGATGCTCGGATGAGCGAGCTCCATAGCACTCCGAGTCTGTCATCAAGCTGATACTGCAAAATCGTGGAATCGATGAGAGTCCTGGGCGTATCCGGAGCCAGCCGGTGCATTGCGATGGACATGTCGGCATCATTGTTTGCCAAGGCGTCGTACAAGGTCTGGATATAGTCTGGAGCAACGTTATCATCACTATCGACCCACGCGATGAATTCTCCCTTGGCCAATTGGAGACCGCGATTGCGAGAAGCGGCAATTCCTGCATGCGGACAATGAAACACTCGGAAGCGTGTATCAATGGAGGAGCGTTCATCGCATATTTTGGAACTCCCATCAGTCGAACCGTCGTCAATGAGCAAAAATTCGAGATTCTTATAGGTCTGTGCGGAGAGACTCTTCAGACATTCATCAAGGTACTGTTCCGTTTGATATACGGGGACGATGATGCTGATGAGTGGTGAAATCGTCATATTCCCCCTTTTTTGCAATGCAACTTGTCAGTGCAAAGCTAACGTATCAGAGCATACCTACATTATTCGGAATGTAGGTATGCTCCCTACTGCAGAGAGTTGTGTGAGAAAGACTGATGGAATGAAAATGTCAAGAAACTCCAATTTTTGAGTTCCTGCGTATTGCCGCGATGTTGCTGATTATTTTTGTCACTTTGCGGCGAGAAAGCATATTACCGGCTCCAGCATTCCGGTACGTTGATTTGCTGATTTGTTGGCCGATTTTGGTGGATTGGGCGATTGCCTGTTCTTTGGAATAACCTCGTGGTATATGTGTGCCGGTAAACCCACGTTCAAGAAGTCTGTTTGTCGAATGTGGCAGTTTGAAAAACAACTGTGGTTCTAAGCGATAGTCTCATTTGTTGTTCTTTTTGTTTTGCAATATGTATGTGGTACGTATTCTTTCTTCACGTCAAAAGGTGAATTATTGAAGATGGAGGCAACGCCGATAATACCCGTGATTTCTGGATTATGGTGGTATGCCTATGGCATACGTATTGCTCGTACCAGTTCATCCAGATCGAGGTCGGCGACGGCACCAGCGTGTAAGATCGAGGTGATACTTGGACTTGGCTCCTCGACCGTCAGCAGGCGCTCCAAACTGCGCAAACCCTGCCGACTGTCATATGACCGACTATAGGAGGGGCGCCGAATGGCTGGGCCACGGCTGGTCGCATCTGCTGAGCGGCGGCCGACGACAGGAGTGGATTCGGCCACTGGGTGGCAGGCGGCATCCTCCATCCTCCATCGTCACCTGCCCAAACGCGCGGTCATCGAATCCGGCATGGCGCGCGATTTTCAGGGGATCGTCTACGAGATTAACAACCGTCCCATGCGTGTACTCGGCTATCGTGCACCCACCGAGGCTTTTACCGACGAGCTGCTAAGCTTTCAAACCTGACGAAGGCGTTGCACTTACAAATAGGCAACGGGGAATATCACCTTCGTTGCCTGACCCTATGTCCTGATTGACAACGTCCAACAAACGGGGCACAGTTCAAACCGCACCTCCAATCATCGAATCTGAATTTCTTCAGTCCAATAATCGGGGTGCGGTTCAGAGTGAACCATGCCCCTCTTTTAGTGTTCTCGACTATTCGGAGGATTGGGCGTCTGAATCCGATCCTGTGTCGGAACCGGAATCCGGGTCCGGGG
>CAVEXE010000044.1:0-2558 GCA_963619615.1 Senegalimassilia sp.
CATAAAATTATTTCTGAAGTTCCTTCGCGATGTACGCGTTCAGGGACTCTTCCCAGTCCGGCACGGCAAAACCGGTGCGTTCGATCTTTTCGAGAGCCAGCGCCGAATTGGTCGGACGCGGGCTCACCGGATTCTTCGCGTTCGCGAAATACTGGTCAGTCGAGATCGGCTTGACTTTCTCTCCGTTGCCGTTCGTCTCGTCGAACACCGCCTTGGCAATGTCCGCCCAAGACTTCACCGCACCGGAACCCGTCAGGTTATACGTGCCGTACTCGGCGTTCGCGTCCAGCAGGTGGAAGATCGCCGCTGCCATGTCTTTGGTGAAGGTGAGTCGCCCATACTGGTCGTCCACCACGGTCACCTCGTTGAGCTGGTCATCCGGATCCGCCACGCGGTTGGAAAGCATCATCATGGTCTTCACGAAGTTATGCCCCTCGCCGATCACCCACGAGCTGCGCACGATATAGTGGCGGGGCGCGTTCGCCACCGCGATGTCGCCAGCGGCCTTGGTCTGCCCGTACACGCCCAGCGGAGCGAAGGGTTCCGTCTCGTCATGCTCTTTTTCAACACCGTCGAACACGTAGTCGGAACTCACATGCACGAGCGTGATGTTGTGTTCCTTGGCGACCTTGGCCAACAGTGCCGGGCCTTGCGCGTTCGCCTTCCATGCAACGGGACGTCCTTCCGCAGTCTCGGCCTTGTCCACGGCCGTGTATGCGCCCGCGTTGATGATCGTGCCGTACAGGCTCCAATCGAACTGGTCGTACTGGCTCGGGTTGGAGAAATCGAACGTATCGATGTCGTTGAACTCGAAGCCCTGCAAATCATGCTCTTCCACATAGTCGCGGATCGCGTGGCCGAGCTGGCCGTTGCAGCCAGTCACCATCGTGCGACGCGGAGCCATGGGCTTGGCGTCCTTGAGCATCGGATGCTGCAGATCGGCTTCGCTTCGTTCGGATTCCTCAAGCGGAATCGGCCACTGGATGTTCAGTTCCGGATCGGCGAGATTCACGAACGTATAGGTCTTCTTCTGTTCCAAGCTCCAATGCGCGTTCACCAGATACGTGTACGCAGTACCATCCTTAAGTGCCTGGAAGCTGTTGCCCACGCCACGAGGCACGTAAATCGCCTTCGACGGATCCAAACGTGTCGTATACACCTGGCCGAAGCTTTCTCCCGGACGCAGATCCACCCACGCACCGAAGACCTCGCCAGCAGCGATGGAAATGTACTTATCCCACGGTTCCGCGTGGATGCCACGCGTCACACCCTTCTTCGCGTTGTAGCTGATGTTGTTCTGCACCGGCCCGAAATCCGGCAGACCCAGGTTCAGCATCTTCGCGCGCTGCCAGTTCTCCTTGAACCAACCGCGATTGTCGCCATGCACCGGCAGATCGAACACCAACAGTCCTGGAATATTCGTCTCCGTGACTTTCAGTTCCTTCTCAAAATCCATATTTCCCCATCCAATCCATCAAAACATCCGAATATGAGCGATGCGAGCCGGGCAACGATTCCCGGCCGCATCTCAATTCGTATCTACGGTCACTGCCCCTGGGCCTTGTAGCGCGCCTCGGTCGCGGCCTTGGTCGCCTCCCACCACTGGCGGTTTTCGGTGTACCAGTCGATCGTCTGCTTGAGACCCGATTCGAAATCCGTGTGGGTCGGAGTCCAACCCAGTTCCGTCTGCAGCTTCGTCGAGTCGATCGCGTAACGACGATCATGGCCAGGACGGTCGGCAACCCAGTCGAACGCATCCTCGCTCTGACCCATCATCTTCAGGATCATGCGCAGCACGGTGATGTTGTTTTTCTCGCCGTTCGCGCCGATCAGATACGTCTCCCCCATACGGCCCTTGGTCAGAATCGTCCACACACCCGAGGAATGATCCTCCGTGTGGATCCAATCACGCACGTTCTCGCCCTTGCCGTACAGCTTCGGGCGGACGCCCTCCAGGATGTTCGTGATCTGGCGCGGGATGAATTTCTCGACATGCTGGTACGGACCATAGTTGTTCGAGCAGTTCGAAATCGTCGTACGCAGGCCGTACGTGCGCGTCCATGCACGCACCAGAAGGTCGGATGCGGCCTTCGTGCTCGAATACGGCGAACTCGGATGGTACGGAGTGGATTCGGTGAACTTGGCCGGATCATCCAGTGCCAGATCGCCATACACTTCGTCGGTGCTCACGTGATGGTATCGGATGCCATACCTACGCACCGCTTCGAGCAAACGGAACGTGCCTTCCACATTCGTATGCAGGAACGGTTCCGGATCGGCGATGGAATTGTCGTTATGCGACTCGGCCGCGTAATGCACGATAGCGTCATGCCCCGGCACAATACGATCCAGCAGATCCGCGTCGCAGATATCCCCCACTACCAGCTCGACACGATCTTCCGGAAGTCCGGCGATGTTCTCCGGATTGCCCGCATACGTCAGCTTGTCCAATACCGTGACATGCACATCCGGATGATTATTGACCACATAATGCACGAAATTCGAACCGATGAAGCCACATCCACCGGTCACGATGATGTTCTTGGGAATAAACGTCT
>CAVEXE010000045.1:0-2147 GCA_963619615.1 Senegalimassilia sp.
CCGCGAACACCCCGGAAACCCTTGCGAACACACACATCCACCGGCGTGTCGCAAAGTTCCTTTGTTGCGGGATATACATCTTTCCGTATCTGGTTTTTCATGCGATTTTGTGTAACCGTCCAAGCTGCGAATAAAGCAGAATCATGCGGAACAGTTCGTTGATGGCGTTCTGCCATTCCATGAGTCGCATGAAATTCAAGTTTTGAATCCAAAGCGCACTATTAGGAAAGAAATCTCTCGCCGGTATGCCAAATTGAGGGTGGGAAAACCCAGTGATAATTTGCGGGAAGGGAACGGCATGGACGCGTCGCTTGTGGGACTGTAAGAGACAAGGGCTTTTCGCTGGAGCAACCAGCCGATGGAAGTAATCATCATGAAGACGCTTCGCCCACGCATCGGCATCCTCACCATCCTGAATGGCATCGGTCTTGTAGTCGAACAGGACAATACGTTTACGGGCTTCATCAACTTTTCCTGAATTCTGCCCGTGGCCACCCGCACCTCTCCCGCAGTGTCCGCCGTGGGGATGACATCGACGTTTCCACAGTTCGATTTCGGTTCTGGCCAACCCGACGGCCCCCCACCGTCCGTTTCCTTTTTTTGAAGGATCCTCAGATAGTCGGGACTGAACGTTTCGTCATCTGCATGCGAACGACATCGCAAAAATCCACGCGCCCCGTCCAGAATCCGCATGCCCGATTGCTGCTCCGAATTTCTTCCGTCCGACAACCGGGGTGCGGTTCATGTCGAGATTCTCCTTTTTTATAATTTTTTATATCCTTTATATCTTTTATAAGTTCCGTGGTATCCTTACGGACGAACGATGATGGGATCAAGGACACGTCCCGAGGAATCAAGGAGGATTGGAATGCCGAATCCATTCAAACCAACGGCCGGTATGACTCCGCCGGTTCTGGTCGGGAGGGAACAAGCCCTCGAGAACTTCTCCTATGCACTCGACGACGGCGTCGGTGCCCCGGGTCGCCTCATGTACGTGACCGGAGCAAGGGGTGTTGGCAAGACTGTCATACTCAACGCATTGGGCGATCTAGCCCGTGAACGCGGCTGGCTGGTAATTGACGAGACCGCGGAGTCCATGTTTATAACGCGTCTGATTGAAGCCATCAAACCATCAGGTAACAGAATCGACTCCGTGACACTGCCGTCCGCATCCATGTCGGTCGCCGGCATGCCAATCGGTGCCGAAGTCAGTCTCGGATCAGTCGGGTTCAATGCACCAGAACGCGCATTGGATTTCCGTAGAGCGATGGCTGAACGGCTCGGTAAGCTCGAGCGCAAGAATCGTGGAATCCTAATCACCTTGGATGAGGTCCAAGCGTCAAACCTGACTGAGATGAGGTCGCTGGCCACCGCGATCCAGCACCTTATCCGCGAAAAGAGAAACGTCGCATTCGTATTCGCGGGCCTGCCATCCATGGTCGAGGACGTAATCAACGACGACGTGCTGACCTTCCTGCGCAGAGCTGAACGTATGCATCTCGCCGACGTATCATTGTCCGATGTACGCGCTGCCTTCGAGAAAACAATCACGGACAACGGCAGGCATGCGGATGAACACACGTTGGACATGCTCGCCGACGCGACGAACGGATACCCGTTTATGATCCAACTCGTTGGATACTGGACATGGCGCGTTTCTCAGACCCGTTCCTCCAGCGATGGGGAGATATCCCCTTCCGACGCATTGGAGGGAATCAAGCAGGCGAAGATCAAGCTCGGCGACATGGTGCATGGCCCGGCCTTGGACGGACTGTCCCCCATGGGACGCGACTACCTGCTCGCCATGGCGCAGGATGATGGCCCATCCTCGACGGGAGACATAGCCAAACGGCTAGAGCGCGATCCCGGATACGCGAACGTGTACCGTACACAGCTGATCAAAGAGGACATCATCTACCAGTCGTCATACGGGCATGTCGACTTCAAACTGCCGTACCTTCGCGACTATCTGCGCGAACACGGCGTCTTCCATCAGATGCGCAAGACCATAGCCAGCAACGAATAGACGACGTCGACCCGCGGAAAACGGTCCGGAAAAAGGCGGGGTCCTATGGAACTCCGTGGGAACGGTCCGGGGACGACAAACACGGGAAACGAAAAAAGGCGGGACCCCCACCGGGGGACCC
>CAVEXE010000046.1:0-2020 GCA_963619615.1 Senegalimassilia sp.
TTCATATTCGTTCCTTCCATATTCATACGTCGGAATACCGTTCAGTGCGCGTCGTTAACTCCCATACGGATGCGTAACGGTTCGGCAGCTCTGAATCTCAGCGGTCTCTTCCCCACGAATTCGATAAGTCCGGCACCTGTAAGCTCTTCCACATACTTCCGGACCGATTGCTTCGTCAACTTAAGGTCCGCCGCGGCGTCATTAAGGGTCATGGACTTCGTGGTGTCGAACAGCTCCTCCTGCATCACAGCGTAAAGAATACGCACCGCATTCGAAGACAGCGCACACTCTTTGCACAGCTCATCGCACAGGTCAGAAGCCTTGTCCAGCTGGTCGATTTTAATTCCCAGTTCGTCGATCAGAGCATTCTGCGCCCGTTCTATGAAGCCAAGAATCGTATATACGAAGAATGTAAGCTCTCCGCAGTTGAGTTTGTCTTCAGTTTCCATGAATGCTTTGTAGTATTCGTTCTTGTTTTCCGCAATCATTCGCGAAAGAGACAATACCGTAGGCAGTGTGAGGTCACGGCTGAGGTAAAGGGCAAGCAGATAACGCCCAGTTCTGCCGTTGGCATCATAGAACGGATGGATGTATTCGAATAGGAAATGGCTGGCTATGGCTCTTTGCAGAAATGGAACTGAGTCTGATTTGGCAAGATCCATCATCTGCGTGAGCAATACCGATATTCTGTTTTCTCCAGAGACGCCACTATGAATGATGGTACCGTGCGGACCATGCACATCCACACCTTCCTTGCGGAACAACTCTCCGTCTGGCTTGTCTTCGTCGTCGATTTCGTCGATGGCTATTTTGTCATAGATGCCTCTGATGTCTTCGAGCGTTTTTGGAAGCTCGACATCATGTTCGGTGAGGTTAAGATACAGTTTTGCGAATTCACTGAATCTGTCCTTCTCTTCGTTTCCCTCATCCCGGGCTTTTTGAGCCGCGGCCACGGCCGCTTCGGTTTCCTTCCTTGTGGACCGGACCCCTTCAATTTCATTGGTGGCAAGCAATTCCTCGGAAATGGCATGCTGAATATAGCTCCACTGCATAACGCCCGGTATGGTTCTCCACATGATCGAGATGTGCCGCTCGGTGAGAAGAATCTTTTGCGTGAGTGTACTGACGCAACGCGGAGTGGCCACGAACAACTCACCCAGTGGCGTCCTGATCCCGGTGGCGAACGTGGAGTCGTCCCGTAGACGTTGGATTGCGAGCTTGTCATGGTTGGTATAGGAATCACCACTCCTATCGGCATGAAATAACCGCGCCAAAGTCTTATATTCCATACTCATGATTACCTTACCCCTCTATTAATTGCCTCTATATTATAGAGAGTATAAAATAGAGGTGCGAAAACAAGCAAAGCGCTACACCAATGCGATACTACATCACCATAAACTCATCCTTGTTCAGTCACCTTGTCAAGCTTTGCTCCGAATACACGATCAATATAGGCTTCGAGCTTTCCTTCCTTGGCAAGTCGTGCGGTATCAGCCATGGCAAAGTTGGTCTTGCATCCCTGCCCTACTTCATCATGGAATCCGAGGATGAAATGCGTGGCGATCTTATATATAATTTCGGTCGGCGCGACACCAAACACCTGGTTTTCCAGAATGTGGTTCAATCGTTCCCTATCATTCGGAAAGGCCACACGCATACCACCGCTACGGTAAAGTCTTTTGATGATTTCCGTGATATACAAGCCGCTTTTCATATATAAGTCGGCGAACGTATACGTTGGATTGTCGAAACAGCCCGGATTCTCCCGTTCGAAAAGATCAACCATCTGCACCACTACAGTACGCGGGGTGAAAATCTGGTTAGTTTTCTATGGCGGTACGTAGTCGAAGATGTCTTCCTTCTGCGATTCATCAAAGTAGTCGGACAATTTAGGTAGTGCCCGAAAGGTTGCGCACTTTGGTTCATGACCATCCATGGCGCGATGATCAGTTCGCTGCCTGCAGGGTGTCATCGAGCCGGGACATGTCCAGATAGCGGCGTGCGCTCCATTCGTTCG